>JAWLHK010000001.1:0-438431 GCA_041690355.1 bacterium
AGAGGGGGGCAGAGCGGGTCTCCGGCGGCTTTGGGCAACACCTGGACTGTCATGGGTCCCACGCGGCCTCGCGGAGCTCGCATCCCGGAGGGATGCTCCTCCCGAGTGTCACCCCTCGCGGCCCTCGCATCCCGGAAAAGGCTCTTCCCGCGCGCAACCTCTCGGGGACCTCGCATCCCGGAAAAAGGCTCCTCCCGCGTGCCACCTCTCGCGCACCTCGCATCCCGGAGGGATGCTCCTCGTTAGCCCGGGACGAAGTCCCGGGATAACCGGGACGCGAATCGTTTGCCCAAGGCTCGGAAGCGCCGGAACGGCGCGCGCGAGTCAACCTTCGGGCGCCCTGCCGGAAACGTGGGCCACCGGCTGCCACGTCACCGTCCTCCAGCCGCCATTCCATATAAATTTCTATATACTGGTGAAAGAGAGGAGAGCAGAGGAGTAGCCCATGGCAAGCCGATCGACAGGAAACGTTTTCGCGGACCTTGGCTTCCCGCCTGAGGAGGCCGAACACCTCCGGATTCGCGCCGACCTGATGATCGCGCTCACGCGTCTCATCGAATCGCGAGGACTCACGCAGACGTCCGCCGCCCGGTTGTTCGGCGTGACCCAACCCCGCATCAGCGACCTCGTTCGCGGAAAGATTGATCGATTCAGCATCGATACCCTCGTGACCATGCTCGCCAAAGCGGGGGCGAAGGTGCGCGTCGAGATACGGAGTTCGGCCCCCCGTCGCGTTCCGCCCCGGGTGCGCCGCTGAATGCCTGCCCCGTGAAGGCCCCCCTGTCGTCCCCCGAAGGGGGGACCCGAAGAGAACGTACAGGAGGGACGGGTATCCGAGACGCTCACTTGCCCTCGCGCACCTCGCATCCCGGAGGGATGCTCCTCGTTAGCCCGGGACGGAAGTCCCGGGATAACCGTTGCGATGGGGTTTCCCTGGGCTCGGAAGCGCCGGAACGGCGCGCGCGAGTCGTCCTTCGGGCGTCCTCCCACAACGACACAGAAACCATATCTCGGCTTGAACGCCCCTCTGTCGTCCCCCGCTGAAGTTCCGCCAAAGCGAACCTGGAAACCGAGATAGGAGGCCCGAGGAGAAACGACGGCGTTCCGCCGAACACGTGTTTTTACCCTTCGGCGCCTTGCTCGCCGGAACGCCCTTCGGTATAGTGCAGCTGTGCAATAGTGCGCCCGGACTGCTGGTATCTCGCCATGCGTTCTTCTCCAGGCAGACAATCTACAGACGGGTCCGTCTTGACGAGCCTGCGCAAAGTGAGCATGGCCTTGGCCACGTGCCTGACCGCGGCTTGCTTTTCGACGGGAAGCTACCTGACGCCGGAAGCCACTCCGGTGGGAGAGCATAGCCTCACGGTCGGTATGGCATTGGCGACGACTCGATACCCCGCGGGTACATCCGGGCTGCTGGAAAACACCATTGCCGATGTCTCCGGGATGTGGCGTTATGGGAACATCGATCACGTTGACGTCGGCATCCGCGCCTACGGCGGTCGATACGGGCTTGGAGGCGCTATCGACATCAAACACGAGCTCATTGTCGCCGGACCCTTTGTGGCCAGCGCGGATGTGGCCGTGTTCGCATCCTTAGGGGCTGGCGTCCAGCCCTCTCTCTTATTCGGATATCACGATCTGTATCTAGCCCCTCGCATGATTTTTACATCCGCAGATGCATACCTGCGAGGCGCGACACTCGGCTATCGGTTCGGCCGATTCCGCCCCGAGATCAGCGTCCTGTACGGAAGGACCAACGCCAGCGCCCCGGACATCTTCATCGTGAATCCGGCGCTGGCCTGGGATCTGGAGGTCTTCAGCAACCCGAGGGCGAGTACCGACCCATGAAACCAGGCACACTCGCGTTCTTCTGCCTTGCAGCCGCCTCGGCCTGTGGCTACTGGAACCCTGAGCATTCCCCGACGGAGCAACCGGTCGTCAAGTCAGTCGCCCCGAGTCACGTGCTCCCGGGCGATACGCTGACGATCGAGGGAAAGGGGTTTGGGACAAAACCCTCGGATGCTGCCGTCAAGATTCTGCACGGGCCTTCATCCCGGTCCGATGCAGAAATACTGAAGTGGTCCGATCGGGAGATTCGGGCTCGGGTGCGGGGATGTCCCGTCGACATCACGCTTTCCGCACCCAGTGTGAACCTTGACCGTAGCCTCTCCATAACGCCCTACTGCGAGGTTCCGGGCCAATGGAAGTCCTTCGCCGGCTGGATGGTCGACCCTGTCTGTCCTCGCACCAAAGATTGCTACTCATGGCTGCTTCTGCTTGGATTCGCGCTGGATGCCGACGGAAATCTCCACCTGATCCGACAGTCCGGCCCCATTGAATTCTCCAACACCGGCCCGGTATCGTTCGTGCCGACGCGCCTTGAAGGGTTGCCTTGGTTAGAGGTTTCGGTCGGTGACCGCCATGCCTGCGGGGTTCGCACCGACGGCACTCTCTGGTGCTGGGGGAGCAGCGACACCGGGGCCACAGGGCATCCGGAGAGTTCCCTCGTTCCCCGGCAGGTGGGGGCGTGGGACGACTGGCTCAGCGTTGCGGTCGGCGATTATGCCTCCTGCGCCGTGCGCAAGTCCGGGGCGCTCTATTGCTGGGGAGCCAACGCCGAACTCGAAATGGGGCACGCCGACGCCGATGTAGCTACGTACACCCCGCGCCTCGTCGACAGCAGCGCCACATTTGCCCTCGTGCGCGGGAACCGCGGAGTCCTGCGGACCTTTTCTGACGGACCGATGTGCGCTCTCGATACGCAAGGCGCCCTCTACTGCTGGGGCGATGGGATAGCAATCCCTTCCCTTCTTGGTCCGGCACACGTCCGCTGGAAAGAGGTGTTTCCGGAGTTGCTTTTCTTCCGTGCGATTGATGAATCCGGCGCCCTCTGGCGCGTGGGCGGTTCCCAGCTCGTACCGGAAGACGAGACGCACGCCTGGGCGCAACTGACCGTCAGCTTTCTCGGCTACTGTGGCGTTACGACAACGCACCGTGCCATCTGCGCAGACAAGGAAGAACCCTATCCGCTCGACTTCGCCGGAGACCATCGCGTGCGGCAGCTCGAGAAATACTGGGTGGGAGGCGTGCCAGCCTGTGTCGTCGATACATCCGATCGGCTGTACTGCACGCCCATCTGGTAAGTGTTCTCCTGCAGCGCATCGAAGCTGCGACGTGAAAGAGCCGCAGTTCAGCATCGACGCACGCGTGAACAAGTCCCCCGCCTGCGCCGCATGGCGCCCCGCCGCCAGTCGGCCCCCCTGTCGTCCCCCGAGGGGGGACCCGAAGAGGAAGTACAGGAGGGACGAAGCTCCTAGGCGCTCATGGGGCCTCACGGACCTCGCATCCCGGAGGGCTGCTCCTCCCGAGGGTCACTTCTCGCGGCCCCCGCATCCCGGAGGGATGCTCCTCGTTAGCCCGGGACGGAAGTCCCGGGATACCCGGGTCGCGATGGGTTTTCCAGGGCTCGGAAGCGCCGGCACGGCGCGCGCGAGTCGTCCTTCGGGCGTCTGCCGCACGAAGCCTCTCGTCATCGTTCATGTGGAGGGAGGCGGCGGGTACTCACTCCCTGTGTTCCGCGCCGAAGACGTATCCGCCGTGAATGCTCAAAACCCGTGATAAGGGGAATCGCATTTCCCTTCCGTCACTTCCTCGTCGGACAAAACGAAACATTCCCCTTCTTTTTTCAATCGCTGAAATCGCAACGTCACCGAGACCCCAGACTGCTCCTTGTAGTCAGCACAATCCCAGCGGCACATCTGGGACTGCGACAACGAACTGTCGGAAACAGTTTCTTCAGTCGGGGAATCGCACGTTACCTCAGTACACGAAACCGTGTAGGTCGCGGGCTCGGACGGCACACCACAGGCCGGCGCCAGAAGAAGCGCGAACAACACAGGGGCGGTTTTCATGAGTCCTGATTTCATCAACATGGGTTCCCCTTACCGGCATTGTTTCAGGCCTGCACACGAGAGGCCGTTCAGAAAGGGTCGCAACTATCCGCTGGCAGCGTAACAGGAATGCCTGCCTTGTGAAATACCATATTCATGGTATCCATCGGCGTCCCCAGCGCTCTGCGAATGGCTTCCGTTCAGGGCCGCACTGTTCTTACAGCGACGTCAACGACCGCTTCCATCCACCGGGGCCCGATCATCGGGCTCGGGATCGGCGCCGAGCTGTCTGCACAGAACGATCGAGTAGTCCCACGTGGATGCATCAGCCTCGTTCAGCTCGAGCACGAGTGCCTTCATGGGATCGAGCACCTGCCGATAGGTTTCCCTGGGCCGGGGTTGCGTACAATCGGGACAGACGCCGGGCGGTTCTCTTTCTTCGTAGGCGCTCGTCAAAACGAGCTCGGCGTCGTGGTCGATGGCGACATGGATCGCGCTGAGATACCCACGGTCCGAGTAAAAAGAGCGATTCAAGTCGTAGAGCGTCAGCACCTCTTCGATCGAAGCCAGCGACCACGGAGCAGTGCAGGCGTTCTCCAGATCCAAGCGGCTCGAGACCCGCGGCGCATCGAGACTCCAGAGAATTTCCGTCTTGTGGTCGAAGATACCGTCACTGCGCACTTCGAACTCGTCGTGGGTAAAGGCCGTCAGATTCAGGTCGTCGGGACAGCGCGCCTGATACACGGGTTCGACAAGCATAAGCCGGCCGACCGTGTCAACGAAGAACGTTTCAGAAGTATCGGGCAAGGTGTACCCAAGCTCGATATCAAGCGTGTTGCGCACGCGGTAATAGCCCTGGGGAAGCAGAATGCTGACGTCCCCCCCTTCCGGAAAATACACCCTGACCCGGTTCGCACGTTCAGTGAAGGGGGCGTCGTGGCCCGAACGGCAGAATTTCGGCACGGCCGCCAACACGGCAGTACTCGTGTGCGGATATCCATAGTGGAATGTGTAGAGTTCCACTCGGTCGGGCCACCAATCGCGTGCGGTCGGCTCAGTGATGGGGCTCGGGTCAAGATCGTAGATGGCGATCAACTCCGCACCGCCTGGGCGCGCATCCCATGTCTTGGGCTCGACGGGCGAACATCCGGAAAAACCAGCGATCAGAAGGAAGAGTAGTCGTCTCATGGTCTCATGCCGGCAAGTTTCGCCGATCCCTCCGGTCAAGAATTACCAAAATTTCCCCCCGCCTGGCGAATGGAGGTAGGCGTCGCTCACGGCGGCCTCTCGCGGTCGGCTTCGGCGCTGCCTGCGCCCGTCCGCTCGAGACGAACGGTTCGAAGTGTCGCGCCTCTCGCGGTCGGCTCCGGCGCTGCCTGCGCCCGTCCGCTCGAGACGAACGGATGGGGCCGTCACCTTAGAGGCAATCGCTGCACGTGAAGCCCTCCCACGTCACGCTCGCAGGAACCATCCGGAAGCCGGGGCTCGCGAGAGTCTTCTCCACGCCGCCGACGAAGAAGCGAAGGGTGCGGGCGCCGGCGGGCACGTTGTAGCCGTAGAAACGCCCCTCACTCCGGTCCACGCCGGAGGCGTCGGGATCGGGCCGCCCCCACAGATCGCTATAGACGATATCCCCCGCGACCGGCAGCGTCGTCACCGTCATCGGGTCCCCATAGTCGACGATGAAGCCGTCGGACTTGTACAGGGTGCCGATCAGAATCCCGTGCTCCGGCACGCGCGTGACGCCGGCAAAACCCGTGTACTCGTCGACGACCGTCTGCGTGACGACGTAGAGGATGCCGTTGAGCATGCTCGAGCGCGCGGCGTAGAACCGGTAGTTGTCGGGGAGGTCTGACCGCGAGACCTTGATGCCGAAAGCCATGTTCGACGGCGCCTCGATGCTGACGTTGCCGTTACCATCGGTCACCGCGCACACGCCGGTCTGATCGCCCCCCTCCTCGACGACGTGTACCAACGCGTTCGAGAGATACGTACCGGTGTCATAAGCATCGTAGATGCGCAGCGCGACGGGGAATGTCTGGGCGGCAGCCGAATCGCACCCGGCGGTCGACGCCACCGTGCCGGCCGGGCAAGCCGTCTTCACACAGGCCGGATTTTCGCGCACGACCACTGTGGCCGACGCGGTGACCGCCCCGTCGTTCGCCTCGACGTCGATGTGGTAGACGCCCGGCGCCGAGGGGGCCGTGTAGACGCCGCCGGACACCGTGCCCCCCGCGGCCCCTTCGCGGACGCGCCACTGGGTCGCCGTGAGGGTCAACGCGGTTTCGAGCGCGAACGTCTGCTGGGCCCCCGCGATGACGACCGCGAACCCGGGCTCGATGCGCACGGCTGGGTCGACCGCTTCTTCTTCGGGAAGCACGACGTCGACCGTCGCCGTCGTCTCGGCCTCGGCGTAGCGGGCGGTGACCGTGAAGACCCCCGCGCTGGCGGGGGCCGCATAGCGTCCGCCGGCCGAGATGGTGCCGCCGCCGGTTTCCCGCACCCCCCACTGGACCTCTTCGGGCAGCGGGACGCCGGTGACCCGGAACTGGACGACTTCGTTCGGGGCCACCGTGGCGGCCCGGGGGTAGACGGTGATCTGAAGCGCCGCTTCGTCGGGCCCCTCGCGGGTCGCCCGGGGCGCCTCTTCGTCGCTGCACGCGCCGGCGAGCAGCAGGGCCAGAATCGTCAGCAGTTTTCGCATCGAGCCTCCTGGCGCCGCGCGGACGTGGGCCGTGACGGCGGCCCTCAGTCGCGCACCGAACCGGTGAACGGAATTTCGCGGTCGGTCCATCTCAGGCCGCCCGCGTCCTTGGTTCTCGTGTATGTACCCGTCACGGTTCTTCCATCGGCGGTGTAGGTTCCAGAAAAAGCAAACGACGTGCCTGTGACTGTGTCTCTCATGCTTAGGAGAAACACATGATTCGTGGCGGCGAGCCCTTGAAGTGGCAGCTCAGGAAGAATAAAACAGTCAATGACGCTGGCACTGAGATCGACTGTCCCTTCTTCCTTCGAGATATACAGCTCGCAGTCCCTCTCCTCTTCTTTATCGCTCTCGATCTCAAGAACCCAGGCGCCCTCTTTGAAGGGGGTGACGACGTCAGGGTTGTCGCCGCAGGCCGCAAGGAGCAGCGAGAGAACGGGGGCGAACAGGGCTATCAGACTTCGCAACACGGCAATCTCCACGTGTGCTTCCCTGCGGGGCCCCACTCGGGCGCCTTCCCCAGGGCTCCCCGAGGGGAGCGGACAGGTAACAATACGATATCCCAAAGATATGTTTCAGGGCAAGAAGGGCGGACTCAGTCGCGCACCGAACCGGTAAACGGAATTTCGCGGTCGGTCCATCGCAGGCCGCCGGCGTCCTGTTTTCGCTTGTATGTACCTGTCACGGTTCTTCCATCAGGGCTATAGGTTCCGTAAAAACCATGGGATGTGCTTGTGTCTTTGATGATACTGAGACTGAACACGTAGTTCGTGGCGGCGAGCCCCTGAAGCGGCCGGTCGGGCAAAATATAGCAGTCAATGATGCTGCCCTTGATCTTAACCGTCCCCTCTTCCTTCGAGAGATACAGCTCGCAGACCCTCTCCTCTTCTTTATCGCTCTCGATCTGAAAAACCCAGGCGCCCTCTTTGAAGGGGGTGACGACGTCAGGGTTGTCGCCGCAGGCCGCGAGGAGCAGCGAGAGAACGGGGGCGAACAGGGCTATCAGACTTCGCAACACGGCAATCTCCACGTGTGCTTCCCTGCGGGGCCCCACTCGGGGGCCTTCTGCAGGCCCCCCCGAGAGGAGCGGACAGGTGACAATACGATATCCCAAAGATATGACGAGCGGCAAGCGCGGCGGCTTGGCCTCAGGGCTTCACTCTCCGAAGCCAGAAAGACGCATCGATGACGCTGAGGGTAACCTGGGCGCCTATATTACAGACCGCCGGATCGCTCGCGAACTCGAACGTGCCGAACATGTTGTCATCGGTTACCGCAGCCTCAAACGACCACTCGTTGCAGTCACCCCACACCGACTGCGGCGCGACAAAATCCCCTGCAATCGTATCGCCGGAGACCACTGCGTGGATCGGTTCTGGTAAACAACTACGCTACCGCACGAAAAGTGCCCAGAAGAGGATGGCGCCGGACAACAGGAGGCTCGCCGCCATGCGAAGCTTTTGTCCCAACGTAAAAGGCTGCCCCTGCGCGGCCGAAACGCGAATCATCAGAACGTCGGTGACCGCCAGGGACGAAAGCAGTATCCCCGCCGAGATTCGACCCAGCAGGAGCACGAGATCCGACGGCTCTTTCCAGGCGATGGCCATCATCAGCAGCCCCAGCAACGGGGGCCGCAACAGGAGCTGCGCCAGTACCAACTGTCTGAGTGCAGCATCGGACCGCGTCCGCGGCCGGTCATCGTCGTCGAATAACGTGGTCATTAAGATTCATCGCGAAAGCATTCCCGCGGGGCCTCGGCCTCTCGATTGTTATCGCAGAGTTGGCATCAGAACGCCAGCAAACCGTGCCTGCGCTTTCATCACCACCTGGTGTATTGCTGGTACTAAGGGAACCCCTCCCACATTCAGCCAGTCTGCAGCCTCATCGGATGGGCGCCCACTGCGCGCAAAGCGGATCCCCTTGCCGTTCGTACGATGATGGCTGACTGCCGGCCTCTTTTCCCCGACGCAAACCTTGCGACCACTGCTTTGCTGGGGTATAAATCAGGCATCCTCCGATTTGGCTCTCTCTCCTTATTGAGGTCTCCCGATGCCGAGCCTGCGCCGTACAATCCTCTGCCTGGGTATGATTGCAGGCTGCGCCGGAAACGCGCCGCCCCCGGAAGCGGATTCGCCCCGAGCATCGGCATCCCCCCTCACGTGTACAGTTCAGATTGATGTCGCAGACGGGCCTGGAGGCGATGGGCAATGGCTCACCCGAGGCGATGACTTCTTCGTGAAGTCGGTGGTCTTTTTCGTGAACGGCTATCCCATCGCATCGACCATTCACACGGATGCCGGAAAAGACAGGGCCTGGAACACGCCCGATGATATCGTTCGATATTCCCTCCTGACCACGCACCCTGCGACAGGACTCCTGGAGCAGTTCGCCGGGGTCGCCGACCGTGGCGCAGATAACATCCTGGGGACCGCCGATGACCTGGTCGACGTCGTTGGCCGCTGGGACATTGATGCGAACGGACTGGTTCGTCGCGCGATGGTATTCAAAGGCCAGCCGGGCCAAAGCGTACGAGCGGAGCCGTCGTTTCTAAACAGCATCGTTCAGTTCGGATACGAAGACGGTCTTCTCAGCAGCCGCCGCTCAATTACCTCTCCCGGCGCAGACGGGCAGTGGTTTACGCTTGACGATCAACCGGAGACCATTCAGGAGTTTGTCCGGGACGATAGCAAGCTGCTGTACACAAGCGTGATTCCACACCCGGGGGCTGAGCCGTCCCAGTACACACGGCACGCCTACGATGCGAATGGTCTTGCTTCCAGTCGCGTTCACTTCTCGCCCGGCGACGACGGGGAGTGGTTCACAGAAGACGATGATCTTGGACCGCTCTACGTCTTCGAGAGAACGCCGGACGGCAGGCTTCGCCGCGAAACATTGACGTACGGAAGCGCCTTCAGTTCCCGCCACCTCGAGTATGACTCCGCCGGAAGGCTCTACCGGGAGACGATCTTTAAAGGCATGGGACAGGACGGCGTTCCGGGGACCGATGACGATTCGATCGGTTCGCTCACCACCTATCAGTACAGTTGCACGCAGCCGGTCTCCCTCCCGGATACCGCCTATGAACCGTTGCCGTATTGAGGGATCAGGAACGGAATCGGAAGTTACCTGGTGGCCGGCAGGCGATGCGATCCCTCCGGGATCGGATTCGGAGTTTCCGCGTACGAGCTAAGGGATGCGATCCCTCCGGGATCGGCGTTTACGCAGGCGAATCTTCCCCCTCTCCTTGGCAAGGAGAGGGGGCGCCGGCGCCTCCCGCGCCGCCGGGGGTGAGGTGCCCTACGTCGCCCGGCCGATCTGGTCGGTCCAGATGCCCACGTCGGGTAGAAAGCCCATGCGCTGGGCGAGGCGGCGCAGGGCGATCTCGGTCTTCGCGTCTTCGATCTCGCCGTTCACGCACATCTGGATGGCGGCGGCGAGCTCGACCCACTTCGTGCGCGCCCCTTCTTCCATCGGAGAACCATCCCCCTGCGCGAGGCGCTGCTCCGCCGGATCCACCTCAATCGCCTTGAGATAGATCTTCTCGGGCATGGGACCGGGCGAAGGGAGAATGCCCGCGCCGAGATCGATGATGGCCGGGCCGTAGACGTCGAAGCCCGCTTCTTCGCGAACTTCGGCCGCCGCGCGGCGGTTGATGGCCGCCTGGCCGCGTTCGCCCGGCTCAATCACGCCGGCGACGATCTCCCACACGGTCGGCACGTCGCGCACCTCGGGGAGCGGAAGCTCGCGCTTCGACCGCAAGAGAATCCCCGGCCGCAGCGTCTCGCGCAGCAGCACCTTGACCGTGCGCGTCTCGGCCTCGATGCAGTAGATAGCCACGGCCACGGCGTCGAGCCCCGCCCGGTCGACCACGTCGCACGAGTATTCGCGCGAGGTCGAGCCGTCGGCATACTGGTTCCGCACCGTCCACCGGTGCAGCCGCAGATACCCGTCCTGGAGCGTCGACCGCGCGGTGCGATCCTCCACCAACTCCACCTTCGTGACCGGGGGCTTTTCAGACATGCGAGAGGGCGATTCCTGATTCCTGATTCTTGATTCCTGAGCCGGCAAGAACTCGAAGCACAGATGTGCGAGGCCCTTGTCTCACCGACGTCTGACGTCCGACGTCCGACGTCCGATCAGAGCCGCTTCGCCGCTTCGACCCGCTCCCACATCTGCAGATACCGCTCGGCGCTGTCATACAACGGCTGCACGTTCACGCCGCGGCTCCGCATCCATTCTATCGTGGCCGGCAGAGAGCTCGCATCCGCCATGCCGTTCTTTTCGAAGGCCGTCGTCCCCTCCGTTTCCGCATGACATCCTTCGGGGCCGTGGGTCGGCTTCAGGTGGCCGATGCCGCCATTGAAGTCCGAGGCCATCGCGATCGGCATGTCGCCCGCCCGCTGCACCGCTTCCGCATAAATCGCAGCATAGGTCTCGACGGTGCCCGGGCAGAGGCCGGGGAAGCGATCCATCCGCTCGGGAGAATGGGCCGTGGGCACCAGACCGAGCAGCCCCTTGCGCGACCGCAAGATGCCGAACGCCTCGTCATCCACCCCGCGCTCGGAGTAGGTCGTCGTGTCGAGGTCGGGCATGTGGCTGTTGAAGAATGGAAGTCCCTCGAGCTCGGGCATGGCGTGCAGATCGCGCAGCGACTGGCGCGAGAGGTGCGAGATGTCGATCAGGATGCCGTAGTCTTTCAGCGTCCGCATGAACTCCTTGCCGGTGGGCGTGAGCCCCTTACGGTTCTCGCGGCGTCCGTTCACGCGGTAGGAATTGCCGAAGCCGGGCGGATTCAGAAAGAAGCGGTTGCCCGCCTGCAGGTCGGCCGCGCCGATCCACGAGTCGTACAGGTGCACCGGATTCGTGGCGCGCACCCCCGCGCGGTAGAGATACGCGATGTCCTGCTCGCTGCGCATGACCCACTCGGCCCCTTCGAGGTGCAGTACAAGCGCCATCTTGCCGGCGGCGATCGCGCGGCGCGCCTGCTCGGCCGTCGTGGCGATCGTGAACATGTCGGGATAGCGACGCACCAGCTCGTGCGTCTGGCGGATCTCTTCGTCGATGGCCTCGTAGGCATCTCCCGGCCAGATGGCGAAGACGTTCGTGTAGAGGCTGACGACGACGAGTCCGTACCCGCTCTTCCGCATCGCCTCGACGCCCATCTTCTCGGAGAAGCGGTCGCTCCAGCGCGGTTCGTGCTCGAGGTCCCATGGCTTCCCCTTGAAGAAGCGCCCCATGCCCGGCCCCATGCTCAGGTGCGCGTGGGTGTCCATGAGCACGTTCACGGGGCGCAGCGGCTCGCCCGAACAATCGTTCGCGGCGCACCAGGCGGCATTCTGTTCCGCGATGGTCGGCGTCCGGACCTCCGGCGTGCGTTCCTCCGACCGGCGGAAGGGGTTCGTGGCGACCTCGGCCGCCATATGAATGCACGCGGTAAGCGCGCATGCGATCAGAAGCAGAACAGGGACTTTACGAATCATGATTTTTTTCTCGTCGCCCTTGCCTGGTTGACCATTGACCATTGATCATTGGTCATCGCCGAAGGCAGGGTCACCAGCGGATGGACATTTCCTCCGCGAACCCAAACATGCGATCAATCTTCACGACGCGCCCGTCGTCGAGCGTGACGTTGCCCGAGAAGTGGCCGTAGACCTTGTCGAGGTGCGCAGACTTCACGAGAACGTTCACGCCGAGCGTCTGCGGATAGACCGGCACGAAATCCAATTCGAAACGGCCGTCGGGGCTCGTGAAGCGCCACGGCTTCATCCAGTCCGTCCGATCGAAGTGCCAGTCGACGATGCCGAGCTTGTGGGCGCGGCCGTCATAGACAAAGACGTTCTCGGTCGCCGCCGTCGTGTTGCCGAAGCCGTAGCCAAGATTGAAGCCGGCCGCGACGCCGTCGATGCGCCCCGCGGCGGCCCCCCAGTGCCACGTCAGTTCCGCCGGCCAGATGCCGCGCCCCCAGTCCATGACGGCGAAGCTGTCGGTGACCGAGAACGCATAGGTGCGGCCGTCGATCTCGAGCGCGCCCTCGGCCGGCAGCACGGGAATCTTGTTCTCGTAGAAGAACCCGGCGGGATCTTCGTCGAACGGCATGGCGAAGCTCAGATATTCGTGTTCGGGCGGCTGATGGAGCACTATCGTTCCGCTCACGTCGGCGGAGATGAGGCCGCGGATGCGCACGTCGAGGATCCGCCGGTCGGGCGTGCGCTCGTAGACGATGCGATCCCCCTGCATGGCGCACTCGGTGCGCGTGTGCGTGTCCTCGGACAGCTGCAGCCAGTCATCCTTCGTGAGCGGAAAGGTGAAGCCGGTCCACGCCTCGCCCGTGCTGAAGTCGATGAGGTCGACCGAGCAGAAGCGGGCGAAGCCGATGTCGGCCAGCGTGAAGTTGGCGACGTAGCGCTCGTTGGCGACCGTGAAGAAGTCCCACTGGCGCAGCCGCTGGGGATCGAGGGCGGGCACGGCGTTGAAGCGCACGTTCTCCTGCGGGCTCCACCCGTAGGTGACGGGCAGCCCCTGTTCGTTCAGCAGGGGACCGGGCTGCAGGCGCTGTTGCGAACCATCGGCGGAAACAAGAAGCGCGGCGGCGAGCGCCAGGGATGCAAGCATGCGGGTGGTGCGTGAGGGGTTAGGGATGTGAGAGTGTATTAAAACAGGATTCGGAGGGGATTTACAATTTACGATTGACGATTGACGATTTGGGGGCACCCAGAAAAACTGGACAGCACGGTACGGAACCTCGACACTGAAAACGGAAAACGGAAACTGAAAACGGAGCCCGAACCCCGATTCCCCCTGCTCGCCTTGGAAACCAGCATTACCATCCAGAAACGCTTCTGCGGACCCCCCGAGAGCGGAAACGGCGGCTACTCGGCCGGCATCATCGGCACCCGCATCGCCGGGCCCGCCGAGGTCACCCTGCGCAAGCCGCCGCCGCTCGATAGGCCGCTCACGCTGGAGTCCTCCGAAACGGAGGCCCGCCTGCTCGACGGCGACACCCTGATCGGCGAGGGGCGCGCGGCGCCGCTCGATCTGGAAGTTCCGCCCCCGCCGACGGCAGACCAAGCGGCCGCCGCGGGCACACACTATCGCGGCTTCGAACTCCACCTGTTCCCCCGCTGCTTCGTCTGCGGACCCGATCGCGCCCCCGGCGACGGCCTGCGGATCTTCGCCGGCGACGCGGGTCCGCACACGGTCGCCGCCCCGTGGGTGCCCGATGCGAGCCTCGGCGACGAGCGTGGAAGCGTGCGCCCCGAGTTCCTCTGGGCGGCCCTGGATTGCCCGGGATACTTCGCGGCCATGACCGGGGTCGACCTGGTCCCCGCCCTGCTCGGCCGCATGCACGCGGAAGTCCTCCAGGACGTGAAGGTCGGCGAGCCGCTGATTGTCGTCGGCTGGTCCCTCAGCCACGAAGGGCGCAAGCGGGTCGTGGGCACCGCCGTCTTCCGCGCGAACGGCGAGCTGTGCGCCCGGGCGAAATCCACCTGGATCGACATCGGATAAAGTAGCGCACCGCTTGCTGATCGGCCGCGCCGTTCGCGCTATACTGTTGCTTCGGAGGCACCCATGGCGCGGGGAATCGAAAAGGCCGGCGGCGTGACCGATGTGGCCGTGCGCGGCAAGACCGGCCGGAGCTGGGCCGAATGGTTCGCATTGCTCGACGACGCGGGCTGCGCGGGCATGGACCACAAGGGGATCGTCGCCGTGGTCGCGCAGCACGGGGCCACATCCTGGTGGCAGCAGATGATCACCGTCGCCTACGAACAGTCGCGCGGCCTGCGCAAGAAACACGAGACGACGGCGGGTTACCAGATCGGCGTCAGCCGCACCCTGAACGTTTCGCCCGAAGACGCATTTGCGTTCTGGGACAACGCCCGCAGCCGCAAGGCGTGGCTCGGCGAAATTCCGCTCGAGGTGCGCGCCGCCGTCGAGCCCAAGGTTCTGCGCGGAACCGTGGAGGAGGGGCGCGCCGTCGAAGTCCGCTTCACCGACAAGGGGAAGAAGGGGGCGGCGAAAACCCAGGTCACCGTGCAGGTCACCAAGATTGCGGGTCCGCGCGCGGCCGCGGCCGAAAAGAAGCGCTGGGGAGCGGCCCTCGATGCGCTGCAGGAGCGCGCCTCGTCATGATCGCCCTCGCGTTGGCCGCCCTGCTTTCCGCTTCGTCCCCCGCTTCGTCCCCTGGCTCGGCCCCCGATGCGGTCACGGCCGCCGTGGAGAAGCCCGTGCCCGACCTGGGGCAGCGCCGCGCGATCGTCAAGGTCTCTTCCGAGGACATCCGCGTCTTCGGGCCCGCGCGCAAGGCCGCCGAGATCAAGCAGATGCTGCGCCTGCAGGGGAATCCCGTCAAGGCCTGCTATGCGCGCGCCCTTCAGCAGGATCCCCGTGCCTCGGGACGCGTGACGGCCACGTTCGCCATCGAGCCCGACGGCCGCACGTCGCACGTGGAGCTGCAGGCCGAAGGGCTCGATACCACGCCGACCCCCGACTGCCTGGCGGATTTGCTGCAGCGGGTCCGCTTCCGGCCGCGCAAGGGACGCGTGGTCGTCCAGTTCCCCTTCGAGTTCGAGAGCGTCCCCCTGCGCAAGGGCCCGGCCGCTCCCGCCGAGCGGGGGATCGAGATCTGAGGGCCCCCCTGTCGTCCCCCGAAGGGGGACCCAAAAAACGGCCCTTGTTTCGTCCCCCACTCTCCCGCTCCCCCACTCCCCCCCTCCGCGAGCGGGACGTGAGCCCACGTCAACTAGCCATTCAGCTATGACGGAGGCCCCCGAGCAACTGCTACGATTCCTTCTTTTGAGGAGGAACTCCATGAAATCCATTCGAACAGGCATCCTGTTGTCGTCGCTCGGGCTCGCCATCGCGGGCAGCGCCCAGGCGGCGACGATTACCGTGAACACCTTGACCGACGACGGCGCCGGCGACTGCACGGCGACGTGCACGCTGCGTGACGCCATCGCCACGGCGACGGCAGGCGACACAATCGCCGTCGACGTCTCGGGGACCATCATTCTCGATAGCGCCAAAGGCGAGATCGTTCTGGATAAGGACCTCACGCTGGCCGGCCGCGGCAAGGCCCTCACCTCCGTCTCGGGCAACGACCTGATCCGCATCTTCAACGCGACGGCGGGCAGCATTGAAATCCGCGAACTCACTCTCGAGCACGGCCTGTCGAAGGGGGCCGATGCCAGTGGGCCCACCGGCGGCGCGTTCAACGGCGAAGGCGGCGCAGTCCGGATCGGCGAAAATGCGACCGTCGTCCTGAAAGACGTCACCCTGGCGAACAACAAGGCCGTCGGCGGCAATGGCGGCAATGCCTATGAGGGTGCCGGTGGCGGTGGCGGTGGCGTCGGCGGAAACGGGGCCGGCTACGCCGGTACGCGGGGAGACGGTTCGTACGGCGGCGGCGGCGCAGGCGCATCCTTTGGCGGCCTCTCCAGCGGCGGGACCGGCGGCTTCGGCGCGGGCGGCGGCGGCGGTCAATCGTCGGGCGCCGGGGGAACGCCGGGCACGGGCGGCGGCGCGGGTGGCGGCGGCGTCGGGAACGGGTACGGCGGCGGCGGTGGTGGAGCCGGGTTCGGGGGTGCGATCTACGTCGAAGGGGCGCTCGGCCTCCTGGATGTCGACTTCATCGACAATGAGGCCCGCGGCGGCAACGGCGGCACTAATCACAACAATGCAGGCGGAGGCGGTGGCGGCGCCGGCATGGGCAGCGCGATCTTCTCGCGAGGCGATGCCGTCACCGGCACCGTGTGCATCCTGAGAGGCGTCACGTTCGCGGGCGGCGTGGTCGCCGGCGGCTATGGGTCGACTCGTGCCGGCAGCGGTTCGGGGCTCGAGACCTCGACGGGTATGTACGAAGCCGGCAGCAGCGCCTGCCCCATGACCGCGACGGACGTCGACGCCGAGGCCGCCACGGCGCGTCAGACCGAGCAGACGATCCTGTTCTCCGCGTCGGTGATGCCGGCGGCGGTGACGGGCTACGTAACATTCCAGGTCAAGGACCCGGCCGGCAACGTCATCGGCGCCCCCGTCTCGGCGCCGACGTACGCGGGGCGAGCCTTCGCTTTCTATGCGCTCCCCGCAACGACGGCCGGTGAATACACGATCGAGGCGACGTTCGAAAATGCCTACGGCGTCCATGCCGGCAGCTCGGCGATGGCGACCCTCACGCTCACCCCGGCACCGATTGTGTTCCGCACGTCGTTCCTCGGTATCAGCTCGACCTGCCCGGTCGGCGGCGCCCTGGTCGAATCGGGACACGACGACGGCCTGCCCACGGGCATCGAGTTTGACGGCATCCTCCAGGACGGCGAGGTCGATACGACCGAAGCCCTCTGTCCCGAAGAAGGCGAGCCGGATGCGGTCCTGAAAGTCGAAACCGTGCTCGAAGCGGGTGACGAGGCCTGTCCGCACGGCGGCACGCTGATTGAAGTGGGCGTCGACGACGGCCGCAACGGCTCGGTCGAAGGGGATGGAGAGTTGCAGGACGGTGAGATCGCCCAGTCGACGGTCGTCTGCAAGGATGCGCCCGTCGTCCTGACGCGCGAGACCGCGATCGAAGCCGGTGACGAAGCCTGCCCCCACGGGGGAACGCTGCTCGAGGCCGGCGTCGACGACGGCCGCAACGGCTCGACGGCAGGCGACGGTGTCCTGCAGGATGGCGAAGTCGGCGAATCCGCGGCGGTCTGCAATGAAGCGCCCGTCACGACGCCGGCTCCGGCAGGAGACGAAGGCGGCTGCGCCAGCAGCCCCGGCGCGCAGGGGGCCTGGCCGCTGGTCGTACTGCTGGCGCTCCTCTGGCTTCGGGCCCGGCGGCAGCAAGCGTAATCGGCGACTCCCTCAGCCGACCTGGGCGCACCCCTCCGGGGGTGCGCCCTTTTTTGTTTGGGCTGGTTTGGCGGTTTGGTAGAATAGTTCCCGATGAGCGTCGAGTTACGGAGAGCCCGGCTGCTGAAGATGGTCCACGGAAGTCTCGAGGATTCGGCAAGCCCGGATGAATATCATCGAAATCTGCTCGGCGGATTACGTTCCCTCGTCGGCTGCGACGGCGCCTTGTATCGCCCGGGAAGCAGCTGGGCCGGTTCCCGCGCATACTATCTCGACGCCGACTCCGGGTTTACCGACGGCTACGTACACGGCGCCGCTCGGTACCGTCCCGAGGTCACGGCCTGGTGCGAGCTCACCAAGGGCGAGAAGGCCGTCATCGACACTGAACTCTACTCGGCGTCCGAACGGCGCAAGAAGGCTCTGTACAGCGAAGTCATCCGGCCCGCCGGCATCAAGAGCATCATGGGGTGCCCGCTCACGGTCGGGAAAAAAGTCGTTGCACTGATTTTCATGTACCGAACCGGGATGGGGCGTGCCTTCCACGAAGATCAGGCCCGGTCTCTCGATCCCATTCTGAAGGGGCTCGCGCTGGCAGAGCTCGCGTTTGATCGCCGGGAATCCCAGGTTGCGGTGCGGGATACGCCGGACACGCTGCCCGACTTTCTTCATTCCGTGTTTCAGGAATTACTCACCGGGAAATCCGAGAAGCAGATCGCAGCCCTTCTCGGACTCAGCCCCCGCACCGTACACAAGTACACGGAACTCATCTACCGTTCGCTGAACATCCACAGCCGTGCCGAACTCATGGCCCGCATGCTCGCCCGCTGACCAAGACCGTCGCCGAACGGGAAAATGGATCGGGTGATGCGCCTGGCACTTCGCCCTTGCTTCGTCCCCCACTCTCCCGCTCCCCCACTCCCCCCCTCCGCGAGGGGACCGTGGGTGCACATCAAGCGCGCTTCCGCCGCTTCGGCCGCTCTTCTTCATGCGTTTCCGGCGCTTCCTCGCGCGGGAGCGGCTTCTTCTTCGCCGCCGCCAGGCTCGCTTCCAGCGCCGCCATGAGGTCGATGACCTTCGGCTGCTCGGGCTGCACCGGCTGGGCCACGATCTCCTGCCCTTCGGCTTTCTGCTCGATGAGCGCCAGCACCTGCTCGCGGTACTCGTCGTGGTATTTTTCGGGGACGAATCCGGTGCTCAACGTGTCGATGAGCTGGCGCGCCATGGCCAGCTCGCGCTCCTGCAGATCCATCTCTTCGCCCGGCAGGTTGTCGAGCGATTCCTGCTGCACGATTTCGTCCTGATAGAACAGGGTCGACATCGTGAGGGCCCGCCCCACCGGCCGCAGCGCCACCGTGTACTGCTTGGTGCGCAGGACGACGCGCGCGATGGCGACCCGCTCGCTCTCCTGCATGGCGCGCAGCAGCAGCGCATAGGCCTTCGTCGCGCCGCGGTCGGGCGCAAGATAGTACGGGTGTTCGAAGTAGAGCGGGTCGATCTCGGCGAGCGGCACGAAGTCGAGAATGTCGATCGTGTGCGTCGCCTTCGGGTTGAGCGCCTGCAGCTCTTCGGGCTTGACCATGACGTACGTGTTCTTGCGGATCTCGTACCCCTTCACGAGGTGCTCGCTCGAGACCTCTTCGCCATCGGCCGGACAGACGCGCTTCTGGCGGATGCGCACGCCGTCCTGATCGTGAAGAAGATGGAAATGGACATCCTTCGGCGACACGGCGTTGAAGAGCCGCACGGGGATGTTCACGAGTCCGAAGCTGACCGATCCGGTCCACATGCTTCTCGGCATCACACACCTCTTTCGACTTCGGGTTCGCGCACGACCTCGCGGGGATCCCGGTCGTCGCGCAACCCTTTGTACGAGGGGTGGCGCAGGATCCCCGCCTGCGTCCACTCCGTGAATTCCACTTCGGCCACGAGCGCCGGATGCACATAGACGGCACGCCGATCCACGTTCCCCTCGGCGAACGGGCTCGCTTCCGTACGCAGCGGATCCAGGAGGCGCTGCAGGCGATCCAGTTCCGCATCGGTGAAGCCGGTTCCTACATTCCCCGCATAACGGAAGGCGCCGTCTTCGTAGTAGCCCACGAGCAGCGCGCCGATGGTCCCGCCGCGGCGCCCCTCGCCCGGCAGCCACCCGCCGATGACGACCTCCTGGCCACGCACGTTCTTGAGCTTGATCCACGCACCGCTGCGCCGACCGGGCTCATAGGCGGAATCGAGCCGCTTGGCCATGATCCCCTCGAGTCCGCGGGTCGCGGCCGCCTGGAGAAACTCAGCCCCCTCGCCCGCGTGAAAGGCGGGGGTCTGCACATGCTCGCCCTTGAGCTCCAGGTCTTCGAGCATGCGCCGCCGTTCCCGATAGGGGAGCGACATGACGTTGCGCCCATCCAGATAAAGCAGATCGAAAGCCATGAACGTGACCGGGATCTCGCGCGCCCGGGCTGCGACATCGCGGGGCGAAGCAAGGTTCATGCGCCCCTGCAGCCGCTGAAAGCTGGGGAGCCCCTGTTCGTCGAGGGCCACGATTTCGCCGTCGATGACCGTGGCCCGCTCCCCGAGCGCGTCTCCGAGTTCGCGCAGTTCGGGGTACTGGGCCGTGATGTCGCGCAGATTGCGGCTCTGCACGACCACGTTCTCCCCGAGCACGTAGACGATGGCGCGCACGCCGTCCCATTTGATTTCGTAGCCCCACGCCTCATCGTTCCGCGGCAGGGCATCGCGACGGGCCTTCATCGGTTCCACCGCCGTGGGCATCTCCGTCGGGAGTTCCGGCCGCTTCTCCATGCGGTGGATCATCCAGTTCTTGCCGTCGGTCTGAAAGAGCGCCCATGTCCCCTCGACCTTGCGGCCGTGCAGGGTGAGCACGATCTTCGACGGCGTGAATTTATGCAGGTCGAATGTTCCGCGATCCCAGATGTTCATCTGGCCGGCCCCGTAGCTGCCCGCGGGAATCTCCCCCTCGAAATCCAGATAGCCGAGCGGGTGATCTTCGGTGTGCACGGCGAGATGGTTCTGTTTGGGAGCGGGGGGAATGCCCTTCGGAATCGCAAAGGAGAGCAGCACGCCCTCGTGCTCGATGCGCAGATCGTAGTGCAGGCGCCGCGCATGATGTTCCTGAATCACGAAGCGGTTTCCCCCGGTCTCGGCGCGCACCCGCGCGGGCCCCGGCTCGGGGGTGTGAGAAAAATCCCGCTTGGCGCGATATTCCTGCAGGCGGTCTGGCATGGGGGGCTCGCTGACGTGGCCGAGCGCTCAATCGGGGGGCTCGTCTACCGCTCCGAGATGGTACTCCGACGGATCGACGTGCTGGTGCCTCGCCCGGGACTCGTACAGCCGGCGTTCATGTTCTTCGCTGTCGAGGTCGGCGGCGACGCCGTCGTGGCCCATCACGACCATGCGGCCCGAGGCGTCGTCCCACATCTCGATGCGGTCGACCTCGACGCGCAGCAGAGTCAGGCGCTCATCCGACGGCCCGCGGGGGAACCACCGTTGCAGTTCAGGGGTCCACAGGCTGGCGATGCGCATCGGATTCTCGACGCACTCGGCCCGGCCGCTGACCGAGACATAGTCGTCGGTGTGCTGGTCGACCCAGCTCACGTTCACCGAGCCCGTCGTGCCGATGTCTTCGACCTTCGGATCGTCGCGGCGGGTCACGAAGACGAGCGAGCCGTCCGACTCGATCTCGGGCGGAAGCATGGGCCGGCTGCGCAGCATGCCGTCGCGCGTGAGGGTCACGAGCACGGCCACCCTGAACCCCGAGGTCATGCGCTCCAGCGCGTCGCGATCATACAGGCTTCCAGTCGCCATCGTGGCATCCTTTCCCGGCGCGCCCGGGCCGAACGCGGCATCGGATCCGCAGGCCGCCACCGTCGTTCAGCTTGCCCCCGGCCCCATGAACGTGCGAGGGCGAGCGCTTGGGGAATTGACGATTTACGATTGACGGTTTTCCGGAACGTACCTGGTGCAGAAGGCATTTGATTCGTTGGCGCTCAGTGCTCGGCGCTCAGCGCTTTGCCCGCGTGACGAGTGACGAGTGAAGCAAGGGCTTTCTGCTGCCAGCCGAAGAAACCCACAAACGGGCAACGAAAAACCGGACGCGGATGCGACCCGGGTGACCCGCTGCGCTAGAATGGAACGATGGATACCTCCCCCGTTCAGGACCCGAAGCGCCCGCACGTCGTCATCATCGGCGGCGGGTTCGCCGGTCTCAATGCGGCCCGCCGGCTCGGCAAGGCGCCGGTACGCGTCACGCTCATCGATCGGAACAACTACCACCTCTTCCAGCCCCTGCTCTACCAGGTGGCCACCGCGGGACTCTCGCCCGCCGAGATCGCGCACCCGATTCGCTCGGTCGTGCGCAAACAGCAGAATACCGAGGTGCTGATGGGCGAGGTCGTCGGCGTCGACAAAGAAGGGCGGTCGGTGCGTCTCGCCGACGGAAAGACCATCTCGTACGATTACCTGGTGCTCGCGACCGGGTCGGTCTATAACTACTTCGGTCACGAAGAGTGGGCTCGCTTCGCTCCCTCGCTGAAGACCGTGACCGACGCCACGCACATCCGGCGCAATATTCTTGTGGCCTTCGAGCAGGCCGAAATGGAATCCGACGAGGCGAAGCGCCGGGCGCTGCTCACCTTCGTCGTCGTGGGCGGCGGCCCCACGGGGGTCGAGATGGCCGGCGCCATCGCCGAACTCGCCCACCGGGCGCTTGCTTCCGACTTCCGCTACATCGATCCGCAGCACACGCGCATCCTGCTCGTCGAAGCGGTCCCGCGCATCCTCAACGCCTTTCCCGAGCATCTCGCGCAGCGCGCCCTCGAGAAGCTGGTGCGCCTGGGGGTCGAGGTGCGCACGAACGCCATGGTGCAGGCGGTCGATGAGTACGGCGTCGTCATTTCGGGCGATCGCATCGATTCGCCGAATGTCATCTGGGCCGCCGGCGTGCTCGGAACCGAGCCGGGCGAGTGGCTCGGGGCCGAAACCGATCGCATCCAGCGGGTCAAGGTCGGCCCCGATCTGAGCGTGCCCGGTCACCCGGAGATCTTCGTGCTCGGCGACACCGCTTTCGTTCCCGATCCGGACGGCAAGCCGCTGCCGGGGGTGGCCCCGGTCGCCATGCAACAGGGGCGCTACGTGGCCGATCGGATCCGTGCGCGGGTCGAGGGGCACGGCGGGTTCCCCCCGTTCCGCTACCGCGACAAGGGCAACCTGGCCACCGTCGGACGTTCGTTCGCCATCGCCGACTTCGGCCGGATGAGCTTCGGCGGCTTCTTCGCCTGGCTCATCTGGATTGTCGTTCACATCGTCTACCTGATCGACTTCCAGAACCGCATGCTCGTACTGACACAGTGGGCGTGGTCCTGGTTCACCTTTCACCGCGGCGCGCGGCTCATCGTGCGCGAAGAACCGCGGCAATGGCCCGGCGGCTAGACCAGCGCCGTGCTGCCGGCGACTGCCCTGAAAGCCTGTCGAAGGGTCGAGGGGCTAGAATGTCTGCGCGCGGTTTCAACCTGACAGCGGGTTCAAGTTCGCGAACGTGATGTTCATGCGGCGCTGGCCCTTCGAGACGCCGGTGTGTGTCCTCGTAAGAGGAGGCCGCTGAATCGGACTTTGTCTGTCCAATGCCCGGCTTCTCAAGGGCGAACGGTCACTCGACAATTCTATTTTGAACAAGACTGACCGGCGACTGGCGACTGAAGACTGCCGCCAGCCCCAGTCACGTGCTGCCGCCCGTCCAGCCCGGCGGGTCCGAAGCCGGAAAGGATTCGTCCGACGCCTCGTCGACCCAGTCGGGCTCTTCGCCTTCGGCGCGCACCGGACCGGTCTCGCCGATTCCGGGTTCGCTGTGCAGCACCGGGCCAGTCGGCTGCTCGGCGAGTGCGCCGGCGCTCCTGCGCTCGGCACCCGCTTCGACCAGATCGCTTTCGAGCATGCGCTTGAAGCGAATCAGATCTTCTTCGATGTACTGCACGGCGTCTTTGCCGATGATGCGCGCGACGAGCATGCCCACGCGGCCCGCCGGCGGGCTGTAGCGGAAACTGAGCGAGACGCGTGTTCCCCCCTGCACGGGCTCGAAGCGCACCGTCCCCTGGTTGGGAATGTCGGCGCCGGGGAGCGAATGCCAGGCAAGCAGCTCGTTGGCCCGCTCCTGCGTGATCTCGGCCTCCCACTCGATCGACAGGCCGGCCGGCGCGCGCGCGACCCAGTGCGAGCGGTTGGTGCCCGTAACGGTGACCGACTTCAGATAGTGCATGAAGTGCGGCAGGTTCTCGAGGTCGCGCCAGTAGCGGTAGACCTGCACGACCGGACGCCGCACGATCACCGAGCGGTTCAGGTGCAGCCAGGCGCGATGCCGCGGCTCGGCCTCGGCCCGCACGTCGAGCGGCTTGTGCTCGACGCGGTAGCGGTGCACCGACTCGACGAGCAGGCCAGCGCCCGCGAAGGCCAGCCCTGCGCCGACCAGCGACGGCTTGCGCAGCCCGAGGCCGATCAGGACGGCGCCGGCCGTGCCGCGCACCGCGAGCTCTGCGGGGGTTCGGAGTTCTTCCTGCATGATGCTCCCTTGTCAGAAATTCACTTCATTCTGACGGAGCGCAGCGGGACGATGGAGCGTCGGGGGCGGGCATGCGAACCCGCGAACAGCATGCGCCTACTGGCTGGCGCGCAGATAATGCTCGTTGGACTTGATTCCCTGGTAGCCTTCCTGAATGACCACCATGAGCACGCTCACGGTCGGCACGGCGAGCAGAATGCCAAAGACGCCGAAGAGCTTGCCGCCGAGAATGATGCTGCCGATGATCAGAACCGGGTGCATGTGCACGCTGTGGCCCATGATGAGCGGCGCGACGATGATGTTGTCGACCAGGTGGGCGACGCCGATGGCGGCCCAGACCAGCAGGGTCAGCGTCAGGGGATCGCCCCCGCCGCTGAAAATGGCGACGAGCGGGCAGACGACCGCCGACACCACGAGACCGGCCACCGGAATCGGCGTCGTCAAGCCGACCACCAGCCCGATGACCAGGGCGTTCGGGATTGAAAAGGTCAGGCAGAACAGGGTGGCGATGGTGGCGTCGACGAGCGCCTCGATGATGAGCCCGCGCAGGTAGTTGCTGACCTGCAGGTTCACCTTGTGAATGATGTTCAGCGTCATCTCGAAGTAGCGGTTGGGCACCGCTGCGACGATCTGGCGCTTGAGCGATCGCCCGTCGCGCAGAAGGAAGAACGAGAACACGAAGATGAGCGCGAGCACCACGACCCCTTCGCTCAGAAAGCCGGGGAGTTCGGCGATGACGCTCGAGCTGATCTTGTCGACTTCGTGGGGCACGCGCTCGACGATGGCGAACTGCTTGTCGTCGGGGAGCATGCCGTTGACGGCTTCTTCTGCCGAAACCAGCAGTTTGTCGATGTTCGCCTTGGCCTGCGGCCACTTGGCGCGCAGCACCGCGGCCTCGGACTGTACGTAGCCGGGAAGCAGCGAGCCGACGAAGATAAGAACCGCCAGCAGGCTCAGAAAGACGATGGAGACGGCGCGTCCGTGGGGCATCCCGCGCCGCTCGAGCTTCGCCACCAGGGGGGCGAGCAGCACGTTCAGGATGACGGCGCAGAGAAACGGAATGAAGAGGACCGTGACCGAGGCCAGCATGCCGAAGCCGGCGATGACCAGCCCGAGCAGGCCGAAGATCTTGAGCCAGAGAATCCAGACGCTGCCGCTGTTCGCCGGAGTCGCCGCGCTCATACTATTTGATGACCTTCTCGACCTGCTGCACGACGCCCGGGCGGGTGTCGGTCTGCAGCAGCTTCTCGCGCAGGCCGCGCAGCTCCTTGTTCGTCGCGCGCAGACGCTCGCCGAGCACTTCGGCCAGCGCGAGGACGACCTTCACGCCGAGTCCCGGGCTCTTCTCCACGAGGTCCATGAGGTCCGAGCGGAAAAAGCCGGCCAGTTCGGTGGGCCCGACGGCGACGGCCGTGGCGCTGCGGGGGCTCTCGTCGAGCAGCGAGATCTCACCGAAGAAGTCGCCTTCTTTCAGCGTGGCCAGGTCGATCGGGTTCTCGCTCTGGTAATTGAGCGTGATGCGCGCCTCGCCCGAGAGGATGAGGTACATCCCGGTACCGGGCTGCCCTTCCATGAAAATGACTTCTCCGGGCTGATACTTGCGCAGGTGAATGAGGTTGCGCACGAAAGCGAGTTCCGAGCGCTTGAGTCCCTGAAAAATCGGCACGCGGGCGAGGATACGCGTGACATCGCCGTCTTCTTCGCGTTGCCGGAAAATGTTGTGCCAGAGGCTCTTGGAACTCATCGCAGACTCACCGCAGACGGGTAAGGCGATATTCTACCGCATCCTCCGGTAAAAGAAAATCAGGGCTCCCGTAAACAGCACGTTCGGGCTCCAGGCGGCCAGCAGCGGCGGATAACTGCCCCCCTTGCCCAGCTTGAGCGCGAAGGAGAAGAGAAACCAGTACGAGAACCCGAGTCCGATGGCGGCGGCCAGGGCGAGCGTAGCCCCCCCCTTGCGCGCCGGGCGGTAGGAGAACGGCAGCCCCACCACCGACAGCATGAGACAGACGAGGGCGAAGGCAAGCCGGCCGTGCATCTCGGTCTCATAGGCGTGGGTGCGCAGCCGCTCGTGGCGGATCTTTTCGACGAAGAGGCGCAGCTCGGCGAAGTTCATCTCGTCGGGGCGCTTCTCGAGAACGGCCAGACTTTCGGCCCCGTAGCCGAACGGCACCTCGACCGGTTCGGCCGAGAGGCCGGGATCGTCGTCGAGGTCGGCCGTGAACGTGCCCGTGAACTTCCACTGCCCCGATTCGTCGAGACGCCCCTCGGCCGCCGAGATGCGCCGGATGGGGCGCCCCTTCTCATCCAGCTCGTAGAGGGTTACGCCGCGCATGACCCCCTCGGTGGGCAGAAAGAGGTCGACGTGATAGACCCGGCGGTCATCCTTGAACCAGACCTGGTCTTTCTTGAAGAACGTCAGCTTCTCGACCTTGCCGATGCGCACCGCTTCCAGATAATGAATGCGCTCGTTCACGCCCGGGAGCACCCACTCGTTCAGCGCGACGACGGCCAGGCTGGCGGCCAACCCGCACGCGAGCAGCGGCGTGCCCAGCCGGCGGAAACCGACCCCCAGCGAACGCATGGCGACGATCTCGTTGTTGCGGTTCAAGACGGCCAGGCTGATGACCGACGCCAGCAGGGTGGCGACCGGGATCATCAGGGCGAGCGCCGGCAGCGTCTTGAGGGCGATCAGCTCGAGCACGTCACCCGTCGCCGGATTCTCCTTGAAATAGAAGTCGAAGCGCTCGACGAAGTCGAAGACCTGGAAGAGCACGACGAAGGCCCCGAGCGCGAGCCCGAAAACTTGAAGATACTGCCGCAGCAGGTAGCGGAAGAGGACCGTCACGTCCGTCTCCACGGAAACAGCGTACGATCCCTGGCGGTGCGCGCATAGAACCAGGCCGCGACCGACGCCAGCAGGAAGTTCGCCCCCCAGAGGCCGAGTTCGACGGGAACCTGCTCGCGCTTGGCCGCGTTCTGGCCGGCCGTGAAGAGCATGTAGTACCCGGCGATGACGATGAGCGCGGTCAGAAAGCCCTGGGTGCGGCCCGATCGCCGGTTGGTCATCGCGAGGGGGATGCCGAGAAAGGGGAAGATGAGCACGCCGATCGGCAGCGTGAAACGCTTGTGCATCTCCATGAGCACCGGCGTCAGCGGTTTTTTCTGCTCGCGGCGCCGCTGCAGCTCCTCGCGCAGCTGCGCGGGGGTCATCTCGTTGACCACGTAGTAATTGCGCGCGCGGATCCCTTCCCGCAGATCGATATGCAGCCGCACGCGCTCGAAATCGACGGCGCGCACGGTGTCGGTAGTCGGCGAGCTGCCGAGGATGCGGCCGTCGTAGAGATCGAGGTCGAGAATCGGCGACCCCTCGTCGGCGTGCAGCCGGCCGCGGTGGGCGAAGATCTGGTAGGTCTCCTTCTCCTTGCGCGCGTCGCTCAGCATGACGCCGCTGAGCTCGCCCTTCTCGACGCGGTCGGCGTAGAGCACCAGACCCTTGCCGAGCGGATTGAAGACCGCCTCGCGCAGCCCCACGTTCACCTGGTTGCTCGCGAGCTTATAGAGTTCGAGGCTGAACTCATGCCGGCCCCAGGGCACCGCCCAGGTCGCGAGCAGCATGCTGACGGCGGCAATGACCACGGCCAGCTCGAAGGCGGGGCGCGTGATGGCCCAGAGCCCGACGCCGCTCGCGCGCAGGGCCACGATTTCGCTGTCTGCGCTCATGCGCCCGTACGCCAGCAGCAGGGCCAGGATGAAGCTCATCGGCATGGCGTAGACGAGAAAGGCCGGCAGCATCGTCAGCAGCAGGCCTGCGGCGTACTTGAGCGTCGCCCCCTTGGCGAAGACGAGCTCGAGCAGCTGCAGCATCCGGTTCGCAAACAGGGCGAACAGAAACACGCTGAGCGACAGGAGAAAGGAGCCGGCCATCTCCCGGCGGATATATCGCGCCAGAATCACGGGCATGACCGTTCATGATAGCGGAGGCGGGGGCCGCAAATCCACGTCCCGCGCGGATACGCCTTGCGGGGCGGCCCGCCGTGCAGTTACCTTGTAGGCCTGTACGCGTGAAGTGAGCCTGCCCGTGCGCATCATCCAGGGTCTCCCCCAGCCCGAACTCATCGCCGGTCTCCGCCCCGTCGTCACCATCGGCAATTTCGACGGTGTGCACCAGGGGCACAAGGCCCTGCTCGGCAAGGTCATCCGCCGTGCGCGCGAGATCGGGGGAACGTCGGTGGCGATCACCTTCTCGCCCCACCCCAAGGCGGTCATCGGCCACGGCGCCCCGCCGCGGATCACGACCGAAGCCCAGCGCAACGAGCTCATGGAGGCCCTCGGCCTCGACGTGCTCGTCATCATCCCGTTCGACCGGGACTTCGCCGCGCTCGAAGCCGACGCCTTCATCGATCAGGTGCTCTATCGCGGCACGGGGCTCGTCGAGCTGGTGGTCGGCTACGACTTTCGCTTCGGCCGCGGCGGGCTCGGCCACTACGACCTGCTGACCGAAGCCGGCAAGCGACTCGGCTTCAGGGTCGACCGCGAAGGGGTGACGCAGATCGGCGGGCAGGTCGTCAGCAGCTCGCTCATCCGCAAGACGATTCAGGAAGGGGATATCGAAGAGGTCAAGCTCCTGCTCGGCCGCGAGTACTTTCTCGACGGCACCGTCGTCCGAGGGCACAGCCGCGGCCGCGACCTGGGTTTCCCGACGGCGAACCTGGCGCTCGAGAACGAAATCGTGCCCCCCACGGGCATCTACGCCACCTGGGTCGAGGTCGAACCGGGCGCCGCCGAGTCGACCTTCAAGTACGGTGCCGCCAATATCGGCCATAACCCGACGTTCGGCACGAACCCGTTGAGCGTCGAGGTCTACCTGCTCGATTTCGACGGCGACCTCTATGGCCGGCATCTTCGGCTGCACTTCACCCGCCGCCTGCGCGAAGAGCGCAAGTTCGAGAACGTCGATGCGCTGGTCGAGCAGATGCGGCTCGACGTCGAGCAGGTGCGCGCGATCTTCAGGCAGGAGCGAACACCCCTTGAACGCCGATCTTAGCGCCCGCACGCGCCTCACCGGCCTGCTCGGCCACCCGGCGGGGCACAGCCTGAGCCCCATCATGCAGAACGCGGCCCTCCGGCGGGGGGGTATCGACGCGGTCTACCTGGCGTTCGACGTCGCGCCGGCGGAACTGGAACGGGCCGTGCGCGGACTGGCCGCGCTCGGGGCGATCGGCGTCAACGTCACCGTTCCGCATAAGGAAGCGGCCGCCGCCCTGGCCGACGAGCTGACCGACGAAGCCGCGCGGGCCGGTGCCGCCAACACCCTCGCCTTCCGCAACGGGCGCATCGTCGGGCACAACACCGACGGCCTCGGCTTTCTGCGCGCGGCAGAACGGCTGACGGGTCGCCTCGCGGGCAAGCGGGTGCTTCTGCTCGGGGCCGGCGGAGCCTCGCGCGGGGTCGCCGCCGCGCTGAGCGCCCATGGCGCCCGGGTCTCCATCGCGAACCGTACGGTCGAGAAGGCCCGCGCTCTCGCCGAGGCCCTGGGCACCGATGCGCTCGGGTGGACCCCGGAGGAGCTGACGGCCGCCGCCAGCGCCGCCGACGTCGTCGTGAACGGTTCGAGCGCCGGCATGCGCGGCCTGGGAACGATCCCGCTGGATTTCGCCCGCCTCCCGAACCGTCCGGCGGTCATCGACCTCGTCTACGCCCCCCTCGAAACCGACCTTCTGCATCGCGCCCGGGCGGCCGGACTCCCCACCCAGGACGGTCTCGGCATGCTCGCCGCTCAGGGAGAGCTCGCGTTTGCCTTCTGGCACGGCGTCGATCCGGAGCCGGGCCTCATGGAGAGCGCCCTGCGGCAGCAGCTCACCCCCTGAGCACCCTTCCCGGGCACCCTGTGCAGGCCTGCCGGCAGCTTGACAATCGGCAGGGGGGAAAATAATATGTATACTCGCCTTAAAAACCGAACGGTTTTCAGGCGCTTAGGCGCCGGCGACGACTCAGATTTTTCTTTCGGACTTCAGAGGTAAAAGATGGCGCTGCGATTGGGTGAACTGCTGGTGCGTGAAAACATGATCACGCACGACCAGCTGCGTAAGGCCATGGAAGAGCAGAAACGGGCCGGCGGCCGCCTGGGCACGCACCTCACCCGGATGGGCTACATCGCCGACGACGATCTGACCCAGTTCCTCTCCCGGCAGTACGGGGTTCCCGCCGTCAACCTCGGTGACTTCGAAGTCGACCCCGAGGTCATCAAGCTCATCCCCAAGGATGTCGCCGACAAGCATCAGGTGCTGCCGATCAACCGTGCCGGCTCGACGCTGATCGTCGCCATGTGCGACCCGTCGAACATCTTCGCCATCGACGACATCAAGTTCCTGACCGGTTACAACGTCGAAACCGTCGTCGCCAGCGAAGACTCCATCGCCAAGGCCATCGAACAGCACTACGGCGCCGTCGCCAAAGCCGCCGAAGACGAGGCGATGGCCGCCGAAGCCGAGTCGAACATCGACGACATTCTCGAAGGCTTCGACGAAGACGTCGAAACCGTCGAAGAAGACGACGACATCAATCTGAACGAGCTGGCCCGGCAGACCGAAGACGCGCCGGTCATCAAGCTCGTCAACCATCTGCTTACCGACGCCGCCAAGAAGAAGGCGTCGGACATTCACATCGAGCCCTACGAAAAGAGCTTCCGCGTCCGCTTCCGCATCGACGGCGAGCTGTACGAAGTCATGAAGCCGCCCAAGAAGCTGCAGAACGCGATCAGCTCGCGTATCAAGATTCTGGCCGGCCTCGACATCGCCGAGCGGCGCCTGCCGCAGGACGGCCGTATCAAGATCAAGATGGGCCGCGGTCGCGAAATGGACTACCGCGTTTCGGTGCTGCCCACCCTCTTCGGCGAAAAGACGGTTCTGCGACTGCTCGACAAGAGCAACCTGCAGCTCGACATGACGAAGCTCGGCTTCGCAGAAAAGCAGCTCGTTGACTTTCAGGACAGCATCAACAAGCCGTACGGCATGGTGCTCGTGACGGGGCCCACGGGTTCCGGTAAAACGACCACCCTGTACTCGGCGCTCGCGGCGTTGAACGACGTGGGCACGAACCTGTCGACTGCCGAAGACCCGGTGGAATTCAACCTGCAGGGTATCAACCAGGTGCTCGTGCGCGAAGACATCGGGCTCACCTTCGCCGCCGCGCTGCGTTCGTTTCTGCGTCAGGATCCGGACGTCATCATGGTCGGTGAGATTCGCGACTTCGAAACGGCCGAAATCGCCATCAAGGCGGCGCTCACCGGCCACATGGTGCTTTCGACGCTGCATACGAACGACGCGCCCGGCACCATCAACCGTCTGCTCAACATGGGTATCGAACCGTTCCTGGTCGCCAGCGCCGTCAACTGCATCCTGGCCCAGCGACTCGCCCGGCGCGTCTGCGGCGACTGCAAGGAGCCGATTCAGGTGCCCGAATCGGCGCTGACCGACATCGAAGTCGATCCGGCAGAGATCCCCCAGTACACGCTCTATAAGGGCAAAGGCTGCCCGACCTGCAACAACACGGGGTACAAGGGCCGTATCGCCCTGTATGAAGTGCTCGTGCTCAAAGACGAGATCAAGGAAATGATTCTGAACGGCGCGAGCACGCTGGAAATCAAGCGCGAAGCCATGCGTCTCGGGATGATGACCCTGCGCAGGTCGGCGCTGCAGAAGCTGCGCGACGGCGTCACGACCATCGCCGAAGTCGTGCGCTGCTCGGTTCCCGATTCCCGCTGATATCAGACCGCACTGCTGAGTTTCGACCCACGAGGACTTCATGGCCAGCCTGCACCAGCTGTTGAAAACGATGATCGAGAAGGGCGCCAGCGACCTTCATATCACCACCGGCAGCCCCGCCCAGATTCGCATCGACGGCCATATGGTGCCGCTCAACATGCCGCCCATGGGCCCGATCGAGACCAAGCAGCTCTGCTACTCGGTGCTCACCGACGCCCAGAAGCACAAGTTCGAAGAAGAGAACGAGCTCGACTTCTCGTTCGGCGTGAAGTCGCTCAGCCGTTTCCGCGGCAACATCTTCATGCAGCGCGGCGCCGTCGCCGGCGTCTTCCGTAAGATTCCCTTCGAGATCCTGAGCTTTCAGCAGCTCGGTCTGCCGCCGGTCATCGAAGAGATGTCGAAACGCCCCCGCGGCATCGTGCTCGTGACCGGACCGACGGGCTCGGGCAAGTCGACGACCCTGGCCGCAATCATCGACAAGATCAACATCGACCGGCATGAGCACATCATCACGCTCGAAGACCCGATCGAATTCCTGCACCCGCACAAGAACTGCGTCGTCAACCAGCGTGAAATCGGCGCCGACTCGAACAGCTTCAAACGGGCGCTCAAATCGATTCTGCGTCAGGACCCCGACGTCGTGCTGCTCGGCGAATTGCGCGACCACGAAACCATCGAGGCGGCGCTGACCATCGCCGAAACCGGTCACCTCGTGTTTGCCACGCTGCACACGAACGGCGCCGTGCAGACCATCAACCGTATCGTCGACGTGTTTCCGAGCTACCAGCAGCCCCAGATCCGCGCACAGCTCAGCTTCACGCTCGAAGGTATCGTGTCCCAGACGCTGCTTCCCAAGGCCTCGGGCTCGGGGCGCTGCTGCGCCCTCGAAGTGCTCGTCCCCAACTCGGCCATCCGCAACCTGATTCGCGAAGACAAGATTCACCAGATCTACTCTTCCATGCAGGTCGGCCAGGCCAAGTTCGGCATGCAGACCATGAACCAGAGCCTCATGAACCTTTTCCTCAAGCGCCTGATCACGCTCGAAGCGGCCATGCTCAAGAGCCCCGACCCCGAAGAACTGCGTCAGATGCTCGCGCAGCACGGCGGTACAGGCGGACCTGAGGGCCGTCGGGCGCGTCCGACGGGCGCCTGAGCGGCAACGGGGCCGGCTTGCATCCGTTTCAGGGCAAGACCCGCTACCTCGACAGCTCTGCCGTCCGGTGGGTTCTCTTCGCCCGAACCCTGGTGGCCACGCTTTTTCTGCTGACCGCTCTCACGTTCGAGTGGACCGGCACCGAAAAGCTGCTCACGTTCAGGGCGACGCCGATCTACGTCTATGCCGGCGCGACCTACTTCTCGTCATTGGCGCTCGCCTGGTTGAGCGCCCGGCGGCGCGGCTGGGCGCCGCTCGTCTTTCATTACGTTCTGACCGGTTTCGACCTGATCGTCGTGACGTGGCTCTCGCTCGTCACCGGCGGCAGCGCGAGCCCCTTTCTCTTTCTCTATCTGCTCATCATCGTCGGCGCCGCCATCCTCGGCATCCGGCGCATGGCGGTCCTGACCTCGGCCCTGTCGATGATCGGGCTGGGTTCGGTATTCCTCCTCGAATGGTGGGGCAAGCTGCCCAGTGACTTTCTGATGCAACCCCACCGCGCCAACAGCTCTGATCTGCTGGCCACGGCCTTCTACAACATCTCCGCCTACTACCTGGTGGGGATTCTGAGCAGCTACCTGTCAGAGCGCGTGCGCCTTGCCGGAGAAGAGATCGACCGGCGCGATGTCGACATCTCCATTCTGCGCGGCCTGCAGGAGCGGATCATCGAGAACGTGCCGAGCGGCCTCATCACCGTCGACAACCTCGGGCGCATCCTGTTGTTCAACCGGCAGGCCGAGCGCATTCTGGGGCTCTCGGGCGCGAAACTCTGGGGCTTCGATCTCCGGCAGCTGATTCCGGGGCTTGTGCTGCACCCCTCGGGGGTCGACGAACGGGCCGAGATCGACTACCGCCACCCTGACGGCAAGCCCCGATCGCTCGGCTACTCGGTCTCGGGGATCCGCCTCGACGCGCGCCGCGACGGCCTCGTGGTCATCTTTCAGGACCTGACCCGCATGAAGGAGCTCGAGGGGGTCGTGCTGCGCCAGGCGCGCCTCGCGGCGGTCGGCGAAATGGCGGCCGGGCTGGCGCATGAACTGCGGAACCCGCTCGGCTCCATATCGGGCTGCCTGCAGCTGCTGCGCCAGCAGGTCGCCCAGATGGGCGACGACGAACGCGAGCTGCTCGCCATCGCCCTGCGCGAGATCGACGGGCTCAATCACCTGGTCGACGATTTCCTGACCTACGCGCGCCCCTCGCGGCGCGAACCAAGCCTGCTGTCTCCCGGCGACCTGTTTGCCGGCGTGGTGGAGTCGGTAAGGGTTTCTCCGCTCATGCCGGATGACTTCAGCTATGCCGGCGAGGTCGCCGCCGACCTGAAGCTGCGTGCCGACGCGCACACGCTGCGGCAGGTTTTTCTCAATCTGGTGACCAATGCCCTGCAGGCCGGCGCCACGCGCCTCACGCTGCGCGGGTGGAAAACGGATGCGGAGATCGCCCTCGAGATCGAAGACAACGGCGCGGGGTTCAGCCCCGAAGCCATGCACCGGCTGTTCGAACCGTTCTATACCACCCGGCCCGAAGGGGTGGGCCTCGGTCTCGCCATCGTCTACCGCGTCATGGAGCAGCACAGGGGATCGGTGACGGTGCGCAGCGTGCCCGGACAGACGGTCATGAAGCTTACTTTTCCGCTGGACGGTGTTTCGGTATGAGCCGGATTCTGATCATCGACGACGAACGCAGCATGGTCGACTTTCTTCTGATTCTGCTGAAGAAGGCCGGCCATACGGCGCAGGGGGTGACCGAGATGGACGAGGCGCTGCGTCTGATCGACGAACAGGCCTATGAACTCGTGATCACCGACCTGCGCATCCGCGATCGCTCGGGACTCGACGTGCTGCGACGCGCGAAGGAAAAGGACCCGAGCTGCGAGGTGATCATGATCACCGCCTATGCAACGGCCGAGAACGCCGTCGAAGCCATGAAGCTCGGGGCCTACGACTACATCACGAAGCCGTTCAACGTCGAAGAATTCCGCGCCCTCGTCGACAAGGCGCTGGAGAAGCGGTTCCTGCGCGAAGAGAACGCCACGCTCCGCGAGCGGCTTGGCGCGCGCGAAGCCTACGGTGAGGTCGTGGGTAAGAGCGAATCGATGCGCAAGATCTTCGATCTGGTGGATCGGATCAAGGATGCCCGCGCCAACGTGCTCGTTACCGGCGAGAGCGGCACGGGCAAGGAGATTGTCGCCCGGGCGCTCCATCAGCACAGCGGGCGCCGCGGCGGACCCTTCGTCGCCGTCAACTGCGGCGCGCTGCCCGAAAACCTGATCGAGAGCGAGCTCTTCGGCTACCGCAAGGGGGCGTTCACGGGCGCGACCGCGGATCGGGCCGGCCTCTTCGAGGCCGCCGACCGCGGCACGCTGTTTCTCGACGAACTCGGCGAAGTGCCGCAGCCCCTGCAGGTCAAGCTCCTGCGCGTGCTCCAGGAGCGCACCGTGCGCCGCGTGGGGGGAACGCAGGACATCGCCGTCGACGTGCGCATCGTGGCCGCCACGAACCGTGATCTGGCCGAAGAGGTTCGCGAAGGACGGTTCCGCGAGGATCTCTACTTCCGCCTGAACGTGCTTCACGTACACATTCCGCCGCTGCGGGAGCGGCGGGCCGATATCCTCGTCCTTGCCCACCACTTTCTTCGCAAGCACTGCCGCGAGATGGGCCGCGCCGACGAGGGGTTCACCGAGGCCTGCGCCGAGCACCTCGAGGCCTACGCGTATCCGGGCAACGTGCGCGAGCTCGAGAACATCGTCGAGCGTGCTGTCGCGCTCACCTCGAACGGGCCGATCGATGTCGAAAGCCTGCCCCCCAACGTGCTGGACCGGCCGGCCCCCACGGGCGCCCTGCCGGCCCTCGATGGCGGCGGCGTGAATCTGGAACACCTGATCGAAGGGCTCGAACGGGACTACCTGGCACGCGCCCTCGAGCTCAGCGGCGGCTCCAAGACCAAGGCCGCCGAGCTGCTGGGCATGAGTTTCCGCTCGTTCCGCTACAAGCTCGACAAGTACGGGCTGAAGTAGGCGCGGCCCGCGCTCCACGAAGTTCCGCGACGTTACCTGCCAGCTTCGTGGCGTACACCGCTCGCCCCGAGCCGGGTCGAAATGCCAGCCGTTCAATCAGCAATTGTCTGTGGACGCCAGCACCCGGGGCGCTCAAGTTCTCAAGCGCGGGGCCACGGTCTGCCGGCCCTTCGAGACGCCGACCAGGATTCCGTCACGAGCCCAGGTCCTTCATTCGGGCCACGGTGAATCGGCCGGCTCCTCAGGGCGAGCGGGATAACGCTGTCTCGTGTTTCGGATGGAACTGCACCACGAAAGCAGAAGGGCGCGACCCTCGCGGATCGCGCCCTTTGTTTATCCTCTGCAATTCCGCGCGTTACTGCTCTTCCCAGCTCCGGATGTGCGGGAACAGCTTGAACTGCGCATTCGTCTCGACGGCGATCGGGCGCGCCGTGGCCGACTGCACGAACACCACCTTGTTATAGATGGCGGGCGGCGACGGCGGCGCGGCGTCACCAGCCGTACGATAGGCTGCCTCGTTGATGAGTGAGGTCTCAGAGGTTCCGAACACGTCGGCCGACGGAGCCACCCCCGACATATAGTCTAAGGCGTACAGGAAGCTCTGACCGCCCAAGGCGCAAGCTTCGCTCGTGTTGTCGTAGCCGGGCAGATAAGTCGTAAAGAGCACGATCCCGCCCGCGACGGCCGGCTTGTTGAATGAGACTTCCCACCAAACCGCACCCAGGGCCCCCGAATCGTCGTAGTCCTGAAGGTCACGGACCCAGCCATGCCGGCCGGCAGCCGTATCGCCCACGTAGTTGCGCACCTCGGGAATCGTGCATGTCGGGCTGCCGCAGACTGTCATGGCCATGACCCTGCCGGTGGTATTCACTGTGCCGGTTGAATCTTCGACATAGCCGGTGTCTCCAATCAGACGAGTAATCAACCCGGTGACATTGACAAGGCTCGAACGCCGGTATGGGCTCGTGGTCGTCGGGCATCCCACTTCATTCGTGTCATTCCAGCAGGGATCGATGACCCCATACAGACTCTGCTGATAGTGCGAGTCGACCCCCTGGTAAAGACCGTAGCTCAGGTCGTCCATCGCAGTATGCGTAGCATTGCGATAGACGAATCGTCCGGTACCCATGTAGAGCCAGATGTTGTTCTTCTGGTCGCGAGTGATGCCGGGCGCCCCCTGAATGGGCTGGTAATGACTGCCGGCTGCCGGGTTCGCCGGATCGCGTGTCGCAAAGACCTTCGTGAGCGTCCAGTTCTTCGGGTTGTCCCAGTATATGGTCGTCCCGTCGGGATTTTTCGGCACCAGGCGCCAGATTTCGCTCCCCCAGCGGGCATTGTCGGTAGATGCCGCGCGGTCGTCGTATTGGGCAACGACATACACGGTGTCGACTGAGTAGTTTCCGCTTAGGTCGGCGGTGAGGCCACCCGAGACGACGACACCTCCGACCCCGGCGCTGGAATTCGCGATGAAAGTACCATTATCGAACTTGTTCACCGCATAGGAGAAATCTTCCAAGGCCTTATATTTTCCGCCCGGCGTAACACTGCCGGCAGGCGCAAGGGCAATCTTGTTCAGGTCGAAGACGTAGAGGGCAGTATTTCCCGCCTTGCTGTTACTGTTGTTGAATGCGATCTCGTCGGGTCCCGAGCCGACGACAAGGTACCACTTTGCCGTGGGATCAAACCGGTTCGCCGACGGATCGGGTACCCGCATGACCACCGGATAGAAGTACGTAAAGTTCAGACCCGACAGATCCTTGACCAGTCCGTCGGCATCGAGCGACCTGCTGGAGTCATTGACAGCTGTCTTCTGGGCAAGCTCTGCGAGAAGTGTCGGCGAGTCGGGGTTCGTGATGTCGATGATGAAGTACGAGGCATACTGAATGTCGCCGCAGCCGAGGCGCATGCCGCCGATCATGATCGTGCCCCATCCTTCAATGTGATAGCCGTCGTCGATAGGATCGCCCGCTTCGTCGAAGAAGATCCGTACATCGGTGACCTTCGGCTTCAGGTCGACATAGTAGATGTGGCAGGTGGTATCGTAGCCTGCGTCTGCCAGTATGCGAAGCTGGGGGAGCAGCGAACCGGGAACGTAGGCCCAGACCTCCTGTCCCAGCTCGAGCCCCTGCTTGTCATACCAGGCCTGCTCTTCCTTCGCCGTCGCGGGGTTATCCCCCGTGCGGAATACACCGCCGTTGAACGCGTGCAGCATGCCGCCGTTCGAGCCGATGAGCACCAGGCGGCGCCGGTTGCGCACGTTATTGTGGGTGAAATACTCTCCGTAGCTCCGGTCGGCGTAGATGAGATCGTACCGCTCTTCGGGCGGCCCGACGATGGTCGGCGTCGAATAGACAATGTCGCCCAGCTTCCACGTACTCTGGGTCCCATCGATGGTGATGCGACGGTTACGGAAGGTAGTCCAGGGGATGTGTTCGCCGCGCAGCCACTGCACCAGATAGCTGGTCATGGTGACGCTGCCGTAATAGTCGTTTCCACCCGGCCACATATGCTTACTCAGGATCTCAATGTTCGTCGACGATGCATCGCCGGTCACGTCCATGACCGGATACGAAGCGCTCGGCGCCGCATCGGTGGCCCAGTGCGGCCAGGTGAAGATGTTGCGATCCTCCTGGGCGGTGTGAAACAGCTCGAGCCCCGACTCGAAGATCGGCTTGAGCTTCGTGAGCGGGATCGGACCGACGTCGGGGTTATCCGGATCGGGCATGCCGGGATTGGTAGGGTCTTCGTTGTCGGCGACCCCGTCGGCGTCGTCATCATTGTAGAGTTTCGCAATCGTTTCCAGTGTGGATTGGTCGAACTCGTAGGAGATGATCATGTCGTCGGCCATCGACAGGGCGCCGTCGCCGTCGGTGTCTTCGCGCAGGTTGTTGAAGCGGTCGACCCACAGCGCCTGCAGATATCCGAGCCAGGTGATTTCGGTGCCCGCTTCGGCCGTCGTCGGGCGGAAGTACGACTGGTAGATGGCCCCTTCGCCACGGGCCGTCGACGCGATAACCGACACCGACGTACCCGATGCAGTCTTCAGCAGGATGCTGTTCAGGGCGTTGAGAATGATCTCACCGATGTCGTCTCCTTCACGGGCGGCGAAGTAGTTGTCGGGCAGGCCGTTGCGATCGAGATCCCACTCGTCCTGCCGGCTGGGCCCGTCCACCGAATCGCGCTCGATATAACCGCCCTGGATCGCCGTCAGGCGCATCAGCTGGGTGGCCCGCTCGGACTGCGCGACCTTGACGTCTTCGAAGGCAAAGGTGTGCACCACGACGGTGCCGACGGTCTGATTACCACTGAGGTCAGAACGCAGATCCACGTCGTGGCCCCAGCGCGCAACGTTATCTACGTGATACGAGCCGTCAGGGATCGTAATCAGACCCGTGGCAGACGGCCAGGGTACCGACATGTCGTAAGTCGTACCGTCGTCCATCGTAATCGGCGTGTCACCGTGGAAGCGTGCCGAGACGTCGGTCGCGTCTGAAGCGTAATCCTTGAGATCCGAGACGCTGCCGACATGGGGCGGCAAGGCGTCGTTGTCATCAAACGAATACCCGTCGGAAATCATGAGCACATAATTGTTGCGGCATTTATGGTCGCCGTACTCTGTGTTTTTCACCGGATCGTATTTCATGGGGTCTTTACCCGCCACGAAATTCGGCTCCCGAGCATAGTACTTCATGACGTTCAAGAGCGTGCGCGCGAGTTTGCCGCTGTACTTGGGCCCGGCCGCTTCGAGGTGCGGAATGAGGTTGTTCGAGTTCTGCTGATTTTCTTCGATGCCGAAGAACTTACCCGGCATCGTGATCTGCCACTTGTCTGTCGTGGCGAGCCCCGTGTCCTCACTCCAGTCGTTGATCGTCGCGATACCCAGGTTGGCCGGCGCGAGCGTGCCGAGCGCCTTCTTGCGGAAACTCCAGAGGATGCCGGTGCGTCCCAGGTTGTCGTAGTCGACCTTCAGGACATAATCGCAACCCGACGTGCATGCCGTCAGGCGCTCGACCGTGACGCTGCCGGTCGAAACGTTGTTGGTCTCGTCCCCTTCCAGAATGACCGCGCCCGGATCGGCCTGGAGGCCGACGGCATAAGATACGAGGTTCGTCACGGCCGGCGAACCGGTCTCGCCGGGAACGCTGACCGAGCAGGTCGCATCGACCGGCACTCCGGGGGCAACGAGGACGTTCGTCGTGCAGAACGTCTCGACCCACAGTCCGCTGTCGGCCTCCATGCGCAGGCGTACCGTCGGGTAGGTTGCGGTCGTCGAGAATCCGATGTTCTCGATGCGATAGCTCACCTCGAGCACGCCCCCAGGTGAGACCTTGCTCGGGATGCCGACGTTCGTGATCACGAGGTCGGGCAGAATGCCGACGGCCCCCACACCGACTACGATCGAGCGGATGTTGTTCGAGGTATCGGATTCTGCCGGCGAAGCCGTCGCCGAGGGGTCGACGCGCGCGAAGAGGTAGTACGTGCCCGTAAGTGCCGAAAGCGGTACGGTAATCGAGCAGTTCAGGGTCACGGTCTGGCCGGGGGTAAGCGTGTGGGCATCGCCGTTGCACTCGGCCGGTCCGACAACCAGCGTCACGTCGTCGAAGTCACCGCGGACGGCGTTGCCGGAACCGATGATTTCGATATCGGCAAACTTGACCTCGGCGCCCTGATTCGTGACGTCGACGGTCACCGTAATCGTGTCGCCGGGGCTGAGGCCGGTCGAAGGGCTGGCCACCAGGTTGCTGATGACCAGGTCGGGATCGGAGTATTCGATGAAATACCGCGTACCGATGGCGTTGGAAGCGTAATCCGGCGACTCTGTCGGGCTGCGCGACGGATTCACGATGGCCGCCAGATAGCTGCCCGAAGGATACTTCAGGGGCAGGTCGGCATCGTTCGGGAACGTGGCCGTGCAGGTGACCGTCTGCTTCCAGCTCGCATCCGGATACGGCTTGAATTCGGGCAGAGCCGAGCAGCTGGCCACGTTCAGGTCGCCCGTCGTAAACGTGTTGTCGCTCGAGAGCACGAGCAGCAGGTCGGCCCCGGCGGCGACGGTCAGGGAGCCGACATTGGCGATCGTGATTTCGACGAGTTCAGTGCCGCCGGGAACGCCGCTCAGACTACCGTCGTCGATGACTACGGCGACCGCCTGCAAGTCAAGCGACTTCTTTGACCCCGTTGTTGCGTTGTCGTAGACCCAGAAATCTCCCGCCGGATACTCGTTGTTCGACTCCTTGCGCTCGACCTGGGCATCGGTCGGGTCGATGGTCGCCCGGAGCGCATAGCTGGCTCCGGTGGTCAATGTCGGCACGGCGAAGGAACAGGTCACCTCGGCCGAGGCGCCGGCGGCAAGCGCGGGCACGGCGCAGGACGCCGCCGCGTCGACCGTACCGAAGGTTAGCGTGATCGTCGTGGCCAGCCCGGCCAGGTCGCCCTGGTTCCTGACCTGGAACACGACGGTGACGGGCATGCCCACCCGGCCGACGTGCAGGTCGGGGGTCGCGCCGAGGATCACGAAGTCCGGGCCCGAGGGAGCGATGGCCCTGTAGGTGCCTCCGTAGTAACTTTCGTTGTTGGTCTCATCGAGCTCGGCCACCGAACCGGCGGCGTCCATGACCGCGACGACGAGATAATCCTCATCCAGATCGCCTACGGTCGGCACCGTGAGGAAGCACGTGCCGGCGACGACCGTCCCCGCCGCCATGCTGCCGGCCGAGCAGACCCCTGCCAGGTAGCGGGTGCCATCCCGTTCTAAATAGAAGGAGACCAACGCGGTCCCTGTGTCGGTGCCGATATTCTTGATTTCGACCGTGAACCCGAGGCTGTCTCCCTCGTACCCGCTGGTGGCCGTAAGGGCAGAGAGGGTGACGACGAAGTCGGCCCTGGGAGGCGCCGAAAGAAGCCCGAATCCGGCATCGCTCATGACGTCGAACAAGGATGCCACTTGCGCAGACCCAGAAAGGGGCAGGCGGCGCTCGGTGCGGTTCTGAAGCGGCGGAACGAAGACCGGCGCCGGCTGCTGTGCGAGCCGCGCGTTCCGGTTTCTCTCTCCCGCCTTCCACGCCGCCAGCGCCTCCTCGAGCGTGGGGGGCATGGTCGGCGAGGCCGGCACAACCCGGTCTTTCGGGGAAAAGGCGTACTCACCCTTCACGCCGTCGTAGTCGACGGGAACGCGCAGGGTCGAGGCAAGAATCGTTTCTTCGGCGATACCGCACTGCGCCCCCCAGGTTACCGTACCGTCGACCACCTTGAGCTGGTTCAGGCCGTAGGGCGAAACGCCGTTGCCGCTGTAGCTCTTCGAGAAGCAGGGGGCGAACTTGTCGGCGCCGCCGGTCTGCGTGCCCTCACCCGCCAGGTACTGCGCCTGCTGGGTACCGCTGTTATTGCTGAGCCCGCCGGTGAACGCCTTGCGCAGCAGATCGATGCGGCGCATCGTGGCCCAGTTGAGGAAGTTGCCGCTGAACGGATAACTGCTGTCGGCATAGCTGCCGGCGTCGCAGTTGTGATCGTCGAGCGTTCCCCGGGAGCCGTCGGGGCCCTTGGCGTTGGACTCGCGGTTGGCGTTCGTCTCCCAGGCGGGGTTCACTTCCCAGACCCCGCCGACAGTCGTCGACTCCAGGCCGAAAATCGGGTTCTTGTCGAAGCCGAAACTGGTTCCCTTGTAGCAGGCCCGGTTGTCGAAGAGGCCGTAATATTCCTTGCGCGGATCGTAGGGGCGCGTGTAGGCCGCCAGCGACATGGACGACGCGTTGTCGTACATGATCATGATGTTCGGCTTCTCGGTGATCGAAACATTGAGGAATGGCGGCAGGGCCGAGCACATGTCAGCGTTTCGCGCGTCTTCTACGGCCGAATCGAGTCCGGGGCCGCTGCTGGCCTGATTGCTCTGCATGAGCACCGGCAGCAGCGCAAGCACTGCGATCCCGAGCCACCGGAGCGTCTGAGCGAGTTGGGTACGCGTTGTTTTCATATCGGCCTCTCTCAGTTATCCGCCACGAACCGCACTTCGGTGCGGGCGCCGGTCGGGTCGACGGCAATGATGGTTACGCCCTGTTCGATCAGGTATGAAGACCCGAGCGTCTGCCCCTGACCGACGCCGTCGTAGGCGCTGGCAAACTCGATGGAACCGCCCGTGAGCGGAATCGCCTGCATGAAGTCGACGTCGCCGTAGGCGGTCACCTTGCCCAGGGTCAGCTGGAAGTCGGGGGCGAAGTTCGGCGAGCTCGGGTCGGGCGAATCGCTGTAGTCGGGGCTGTTGAACCCGAGGATTTCGTTGAGCACGTTGCTGTCGACGACGGTCAGGCCCGGCGTCTGCACGAGCGTGCCGGCCGTGACCGACCCGGCGATCGTTTCCATCGCCAGGGCGCCGTGAGCGGCGGCGACCGCGCGCGTGACGGCCTTGCGCTGGTAGCCCGCGCTTACGCCGATTGTGCTCTGTACGAGCTTGTACATGCCGAGACCGATGATCGTCATGACGACGAGCAGGACCATGGTAATCATGAGCGCAAAGCCGCGGTCGTCGCCGACGCCGGGCGCGCAAGTGCGATTAGAAGGCATAGTTCCTCGGGCGGACGCTGAAGAAATATTGTTTACGCGGAAACTCGCGCTGGGCCGTTGAGAGCGGGATTGTGTGGCCGAACGTGGTGATTTCGGTACGCGGGTCAAGACCGCCGGTCGTGTTCGTACGCAGCGCCCGCACGACGAGCCCGATGTTCACCTGACTGATGTATTCGTTGGCCGTGAGCGTCGAAAGGTCGCTTTCGGTGCGCGAAACATACGAGGTCTTGTTCGTGAGCTGGAATTCGAACTGCATGTCTTCGACCCCGCGCAGCAGCGGCACGCCCGACATGAAGAGCGTCCCCCCGGATACGGTGTAGGAAACGGGGTCGGTCACGCGGGCGCCGTAGACGATCGTGCCGCGCGGGAGCGAATTGACCGACGGCGACACCTGGGCGACGAGAATCGGATCCGGGTTGCCGTCCAGATCGAGGTCGGGGCCGTCTTCGCAGAGCGTTCCGTTCAGCGTCCCGCCGTTCCCTGTGACGTTGAACGTGGTTCCGCCGACGTTCAGCGGCTCTCCGGTCATGGGGCTGACGAAGAAGATGCGCAGAGGGCGGTTCGCGTCGTAGGCGACGTCGCGCAGCGGGTCGGGCTTGCCGCCACGCCCCTCGGGCCCCCAGCAGCGCACCTGAACCTCGTTACCCGAGTAGATTGGCGCGACCATGGCGACGAAGCTGTGAATGAAGTTGCCGCCGGCGGCCGCAGAGGTGATCGTCAGAGAATCCGATGCGGTTGCCGTCGCGGCGTCGGCGTGAACGATGGGGTTGTTCGACATCTTGCCGAAGCCGGCCATGATGATGTCGCGCTGCATGATGTTCATGGCCGCCTGGACGTTCGCCTGCAGGGCGGTTTCGGCGTCGTTGCTCACCGAAGCCGCCAGCTGGGTGCGGAACAGGCCGATGACCCCCGAGATGACGACCGAGAGGATGACCATGCCGATGAGGAGCTCGACGAGCGTGAAGCCGGCGGTTCTGCGAAGTGGTTGAAAGGGGGTCACATCGTCCTCACATGTAGAAGCTGCGCATGGTTACGATGGACACGGGCGCGGCGTAGGCCTCGGTCGAGTAGTTGACGCGCACGCGCACCCTGACGGGGGTGCTCAGCGAACCGGTGCGCTCGAGCCAGTAGTGCGCCTGATAGTCCCAGTTGTTGACGCGCACGGTTTCGGTACCGCTGGCCCCGTTGGCCGTGATGTACGACTGCAGGGCGTCGAGCGGCATGGCCGTGAACTGCTCGGCGGTCGATTCGGCGACGATGCGCGCGGTCGTCCACTTGTCGTTATCGGCGGCGGCCTTGATGGCCATGGTCGACATGCCGAGCACGCCCGTCAGGCCGATCATGAGGATAACCAGTGCGATCATGATTTCGATGAGTGTGAATCCGGATTCGTTGCGCACGGCTGAATCTCCTACTCGATCTGCCCGCTGGGGTACAGCGTGAAGCGTTGCGGCGCCGGCCAGGGACCGTTGACTTTGACGGTAGCGACCTGCAGGGTACGCCGCCCGGTCTGAAAGAAACCGGCCGAGGGGATGATGAAGAAATTGCCCGTCGGCAGGGTCGAGCCGGCGAGGTCGATCTGCATGAGGCTCCCCGTTCCGTTGATCGTCTCCTTCGGGTCGTAGCGGATGGTGAACAGCACTTCGCGCACTTCCCCTTCGCCCGCGTCGGGCTCGCCGTCGCTGTCGGCATCTTCTGAAGCCGTGAAGACGAAGGAGCGGTCGTTGTTCAGATCGTTCCACACGAAGCAGGACACGCCGTTGGGAAACAGGGCGATGGCCGTCGGCTGCGTGGTCGGATAGGGGGACACGATGGCCGAGCCCCGGCATTTGTTGAAGGAGGCCAGCGTCTGGTTGTACAGGTCGTCGTAGGACGATTTGCGCACGAGACTCGTGAAGGACGAGACGCCGACCGCCACGAGGATGCCCGCAATGACGATGACGACGACGATTTCCACCAGGGTAAACCCTGCATCTTTTGCGCACTGAGTGTCGCGGGTCTGCATCTCTTGCATCGCAGCCTGCCTTGGGGGATTCAATATGGAGTCTTTGTCGAGCATTTGCTCTCAGGTAGAGCAAAGGGCGTGCCAGCGGTCGCTCAGAGGGGGGCGGGCGTCTGGGAGGGGGCGGCATGGGGGCGCAACCGCGGGCGGACAAGACGGAACGCGGCTCCCCAGGCAAGCAGCAGCGCCACCCCGAAGAGGGCATCCAGAAGCGTGTACCAGCCGAGCAGGCGACCGCTCAGGGCGAGCAGAACCGCGTAGAAGGCGCCGGCCCAGCCGGCCAGGCGCCAAGCCCCTCCTCCCAGGTTCCCCAGCCGCCAGGCGAGGAGCAGGGCCACCGGGATCTGCCAGGCCGGAAAGCTCCACAACGGATACGCCGCCGACGCCGGCAGCCGGCCCGGGATGGCCGCCATCGCCTGGCCCGCGGGCAGGTCGAGAATCTGCAGCGCGGCGGCAAAGCCCGGATCGCTCTGGTATGGCGGGGCGACGGCGGCGAAGAGCCCCAGGCCCGCGATCGAGAGGCAGACCCCGCCCAGCAGGGCCAGCGTTTCGAGAAAACCCGCTTCGGGTTCACGCGCCCAGAGCACGAGCAGGAGCCCGGCCGAGAGCCAGCCGAAAATCGCGCTGACGCCGTGGACGAATTCCGTCACGCCCTCGGAAAGTATTCCGAGCGCGGCCGACCAGGGCATCCCCGGCAGGGGGTCGGCGGGGAGCGCCACCAGGCCGGGCGATGCATGCACACCCACGCCGGTCAGCGCCGCGCGGGTCAGCAGGACGGCCGCCACGGTGAGCGCCAGGCGGCCCCAGGAACGCAGCGTGAACAGCGCGTTCCACCTTTCCTCCTTACCCCCCAGCCGCCAGGCCAGCGCCAGGGCCGGCAAGAGGAAAACGGCCCCCTTGAACCCGTGCGAAACGGCGTGGCGGAGCGTGTCGGCATCCGGGGGAAAGAGGAGGATGAGGGCCAGCGCCGCGACGGCTTCGAGAATCAGCAGGATGCGCACGTCAGCCTCCACAGTCCTCGAGAATTTCGTCCAGACTCACGGCAATTTCGCCGGCGGCCCCGAGGCGCGCCTCGCGCCACAGCTTGCAGGCGTCGGCTGTGCGGCCGCTCCGGTGCAGGGCGAACCCCTGCCATACGCGCCACTGGAGGTCGCCCGAACGTTCCCAAGCGAGCTCGAAATAGCGCGTGCTCTCGGGCCACCGCTTTTCGCGGTAAGCGATCTCGCCCACGCGCGAGGCCTCGGTGGCGGTCATGGCCGTGACAGCCGACGCGAACTCGCGCATCGGCAGGGTCACCATGTGGAAACGGGCATACATCCAGATCCCGCGCTCGACCGCCGGGGCGGTGGCGGCCTCCTCGTACTGCGCCTGCAGGCTCCTGACGAGGGGAATGTAGCGGTAGGAGCTCCGGTTGACCACCTGCCAGGCAAGTTCGGGCCGGCCACCGAGCACCGCGTGCTCGATCGCCAGCGTCGCCAGAGAGACGTCGTCGGGAAAGGCCTCATTCGCGCGAACGGCCGACGCGAGTGCCTCGTCAAAGTTCCCCATCCGGTCGTGGATGCGCACGCCGTGAATGATGAACTCCCTGTCCTTGGACGCCTGATAAGCAAGCCGGGAGTAGTCGAGGGCGCGATCGTATTTACCAAGGGCATAGGCGACGGCCCCCGCGACCTTGTAGGCGTTCTCGTTTACGGCGCCGTGCATGATCACGTTGTGCTCTTCCTTGAGGACGCGCATCGTCTCGACGGCCTTTTCGGCATAGGATTCGGCCGCTTCGAGATCGCCGGCGTTGAAGTGGACGCGCGCCATCCGGTAATACGGCCCGATCTTGAGCGGCGAGACGTCGATGATCGCGTGCCACTGCTTCGCCTCATCCTTCCACACCTCGTACTGCGAGATGGTGACCGCACCGTATCCCGCCACGAGGACGCCCGCCGCCAGCAGCGGCAGCGGCCGCGGCAGGCGCGACGCGGCATGCACGAGCAGCAGGGCTGCGGCCACCACGTGCACGAGCATGTACCGCTCGGCAATCAGATAGAACTCCCCCGGCGGCCGCCAGAGGTTCGCGTAGGGGAAGAAGCCGGCCAGGAAGAGCACGCAGGCGAAACGCACGACCCGATCCCGCGCGAAGAGCGCGGCGGCCAGCATGACGGCGAGCAGAATGACGCCCGCCACCGCATTGAAGTCCCAGATGCTGAACCGGTCGCCGATCACCATGGCGAACGGCCAGGGCTTCACCAGCTTGAAGACGTAGGCCCCGAAGGTCCGCACGATGAGAAGCGGGTCGAAGAAGACGGGCGGCTCGTAGGAGACGATGAGCCGGCGCACGAGGTAGAAGCCCCAGACCACCAGCCACATCGGCAGGTGGAAGCGGAACAGGCGCGCGGCCCCTTCCCGCCGCAGCCGGGGAAAATCCCAGAGCAGCGCGAAGGGGAGCATGGCGACCGAGCCCTCTTTGCTCACCAGGCCGCCAAGCAGGATCAGCAAGGTGAGTGCCGTCGGCGACGGCCGCTCCACCTCGGTCAGCAGCCGGCCGGCGAAGAGCACGAAGAAGAGAACCGCCAGCGTATCGGGAAGTCCCGACAGCCACGCGAGCGCCTCGAGGTTCGTCGGGAAAACGATGAAGAGCGCCGTGGCGGCCAGCGCCGCTTCGGCGGAAACCAGCTTGCGCGCCAATCCAAAAAGGGCCAGTACGAGCAGGAACGTCACTCCGAGGTGAAGCACGTTCAGCGCGGTCGGCGGCTCGAACCCGCCGAGGTGCCCTGCCAGCGAGAGGAGAAAGAAGGGGAGCGGGCGGTAGTAGTTCGTGGCGTCGGGCCCGCGCAGCGGCTCCATGGGCGAGAGCCACGTGCCGAGCGGCGACGCCTGGACGACCGGGTTACGGACGATGATTTCCGTGTCGTCCCAGAAGTAATCGAGGCCGAGGCGCTGAAAGTGGATGACGAGAACGAGCAGCGCCAGGATCCAGGGATACCACCGGCGCCGGGTTCCGGCTGCGGATGCGGCGGTCAATGCTTGACTCTCCCGGCTACGGTTACGCGGCCGTCGGCCTCGATGACCAGCGGATTTCCCGACGGGTCGACGGGAACGGCCGAGAAAAAGCCGGCGCGTACGAGGTCGTCCATCTCGCCGGGACGCTTCCCAAAACGTTCCGCATACAGCGCCGCGACCCTTTCGACCGCCTGAATCGCCTCGAGCGTCACAATCTCTTTCTCCACCTCTTGGCGCACCTTATCGGGCAGCTGCAAGGCGAGCAGTTCGCGCAGCGTCTCGAGCGCGTCGGCCGTGCTGTCTTCCTGGCGCAGCAGCTTGGCTCCCAGGAGCGGAACGAAGGCCGGCGCGCGAGGCAGCCGGCCCGCGCGCAGAAAGAACTGCGCGGCCACCCTGGGGTCTTCCAGAAAGCGGTAGTGAATGAAACCGTAGTAAAACGGATATTCCCAGACCTCGGGAAACTGCACCATCGCCGCTTCGAGAAACGGGAGCGCGGCATGCGGCGCGCCGGCATACCAGATGAGCACGAGCGCGGCGAACGAATACGGATCGGAGAAGTCGGGGTCCATGCGGATGATCATGCGGGCCTGGCGCTGCAGGTACAGGATGTCGGCCGAACCCACAAGCTGCCCCTTGGTCTCCTGGGTCATGATTTTTCCGCCGTACCAGGTCAGCAGCTGCAGCCAGAGCGCCGCGCTGATCCCGCGCTTGTGCCCGAAGGTGACGTACTCGAGAATGGGGGGCGGCGGCGACCCCTGCAGTTTTTCGATGTTTCGCGCGCGCAGCGCCGGCTCGCTCCACGCGATGAGGCTCATGGCGCAGGCCATGACGACGAGCAAAAGCCCGGCGACTAGAGGTCTTTGCGACGGAAGAGCACGCATGCGAGGGCGAAGGAAAGAGCCGCATAGCTGGCGGCATAGACGAGCGCGGTTCCGAATTCCGCAATTCCGAGCGTATCGGCATAGAGCGCGTGCTGAAAGTCCACCAGCTTCAGGTTGGGAATCAGGTAGTAGACAAACTGCACGACGCTGCCCAGCGAGCCCCCTGCCGAGTCAGCGAGCAGGAGGATCTCTTCGGCACCGTTGCCGACGAGGTAGAGCCCGAGCGTGAAGAGCGAAGTCGTCAGCGCATTCGAGGCGAGCTGGGCGAACAGGAAGGCAAAGCCGAGGAGAATGAGGTTCTTGAGCAGAACGGTCGGCACCAGCCAGAGCACCTGCCAGCGCCAGGCGTAAAGGTGCGTGAGCAGGCGGTCGCCGAGCAGAATGATGAAGGCCCCGATACCGGCGAGCACGACGATGGTCGCGAGCAGCCCCAGCGCCTTGCCCGACAGGTACCCGACGCGACCGATGGGGAGCGTGAGGTGGTTGTAGAGAATCCGCCGCTCCCGTTCCCGGTAGACGTTGTTGACCGCGTAAATGGCCGTCTGTACGCAGAGCAGGATGTCGACCGACATCCAGCCGAGCCGTTCGACGACGTAATTCTCGAGCCCCCACGGGGTCGAGCCGGCCACCACGAAAATGGCGGTCAGCAGGCTCATGGCGACGAGAAAACCGAGGTAGATGCGGTCGCGCAGGCTTTCGCGAAAGGTATACCATGCCAGCGGAAACATCAGGCCTCGATGGCTTGAAAGAAAGAGGACTCGAGCGAAATGCTTCCGGGGGCGTACTCGAGGATGGCGAATCCCTCGCTGCGCAGCCGGTCGAGCAGCGGGAGCAGCGTATCGGGAGCGCCCGTCTGCACCCAGGTGTCGGGGCCGAGCTGCTTCGCGCCGGCAATCCAGTCGGGAAGCGCACCCGCGCGCGAGAACACGAGCCGGTAGTCCTTATTCAGACCGCCGAACGCCGATTTCTCGCCCTCATAGACCAGGTTCCCACGGTTGATGATGACGAGCCGATCGCAGAGCTCATCGATGTCGTGCAGCAGATGCGACGAAAAGCAGATGGTCTTGCCGGCGGCGTGTTCGCGCGCAAGCAGATCGATGACGAACCGGCGGCCGATCGGATCGAGACCCGACATCGGCTCGTCCAGAATGAGCAGCTGTGGATCGTGCACGAGCGCCGCGGCCAGCGCCAGGCGCTGCACCATCCCTTTGGAGAACTGGCGCACCGTCTTGCGGGTGTGCGCCGCAAGCCCCACCTCTTCGAGAAGCGCGTCGATACGCTGCCGGCGGCGGGCGCGCGGGAGCCCCTGGGCCCGGGCGTGGTAGTCGAGAATTTCGCGCGGCTTGAGGGAATCTGAAAAAGCAACGTTTTCCGCCACATAGCCGATGCGGCGGAACACGGCCGGCGAACCGGGCGCCTGACCGAAGATCGAAAGGGTGCCCGCCGTCGGCGCAATCAGGCCGAGCAGCATCTTGATGGAGGTGCTTTTGCCCGAACCGTTGGGCCCGACGAGCCCCAGCAGGGCCCCCTCGGGGATACCGAAGGAAACGGCATTGACGGCCGTATGGGTGCGTCCGATGCCAGTCCGATAAATTTTGGAGACGGAGGATAACTGGGCGAGCATTAATGGCGAGTCAGCTGAAATACCAAGGACTTCAGCATTTTACCTGCTAAAAAATGGTTTCGCCAGAAGTGGGCGGTACGCCCCGGATTTCGCTGTTATCGTCGTTCAGGTAGAAGGATCCGAACAGGGTGTTGCCGTCCAGATCGCCGGTCGCGGCAATCGTAATGTCGATTCCCGAAGTCGCCGCCAGCCCGCCCTGCGCCTCGCCCGAAGCGTCGATCGTCGTATCGGCGTTGTAGGCCGACGCGCCGTTGGTGGTCAGCGCCGCAGAACCGATGGCGTACTGGTAATAAACGGTGCCCGAAGGAGAAAAGCCCAGAAAGGTGAAGCCGTGGGTCGACGTCGCGTCCCAGCTCTTGCGCTTCGGGCCGGGGGTGCCGGTCGGTACGGCCGAACTGCCGACGAAGACGCCGTACTTGGCGGCGAAAGCCTCTTCGGCGATGCGGATGGCGCCCAGGTTCCGGGGGGCTTCCGAAGTCTTGGATTTGAGCTGATAGCGGAGGAACTGGGGGATGGCGATGGCAGCCAGAATCCCGATGATCACGACCACGATCATAAGCTCGATGAGCGTGAACCCCCCCTGCCGGCGGTAAATCTTTCTTGCATCCATGCGCGCCTCCCTCGTTCCTGAAAAGAGGGGGGCCGGATAGACCGGCCCCCCGTCAGGCTGAACAGATCTTAGAAGATCGTTTCGCCGGCAACCGGCGGAACGCCGACGATCTTGGTGTCGGTGTTCGTCTGGTAGAACGTGCCGAAGGTGCCGTCGCCGTCGACGTCGCCCTGGCCGGCGATGAAGATGCCGCCGCCGAGGGTCTGCGTGTCCTGCGGTTCACCCGTGGCGTCGAACGTGGTGTTCGTCGTCCAGGCCAGCTGGACGGTCGTGGGGACGGCCGTGCCCACGCCGTAGACGTAGTACACGGTGCCCGACGGCGCGAAGCCGAGGGTGTCGAAACCGCTGGTCGAGTCAACGCCCCAGCTCTGCTTCTTGGCGTTGGCGGCGGCGCCCGGACGGGCAGCTGCCTGGGCGAACGCGCCGTACTTGGCCGAGAAGGCTTCTTCGTTGGTGCGGATGGCGCCCAGGTTGCGCGGGGCTTCCGAAGTCTTCGACTTCAGCTGGTAGCGCAGGAACTGGGGAATGGCGATGGCCGCCAGGATGCCGATGATCACGACGACGATCATCAGCTCGATGAGGGTAAAGCCCTCTTTTTTCTTGAGCAGGTTCATAAAATTCGCTCTCCTCTGGAAGAGTCAGGGGTTAGTTTCCGACCTCTCTTCAAGCAAAACTGATGCCAAAGAGAAGTGGCTGGTTTCACTACGCTTTCGATCGTGAAAGGTGACAAATATCGCGCATGGCGCCCCGCTGGCTGACAATTTTCGTCACTCAGCCGGCCAGCGAGAAGATCGGCATGTACATGGCGATGAGCAGGCCGCCGACGATGCCGCCCATGAACACCATCATGGCCGGCTCGATGGCCGAGGTGATGGCCGCCACGGCCGCTTCGACTTCTTCTTCGTAAAACGCGGCAATCTTGTTGAGCATCGAGTCCATGGCGCCGGTCTGTTCGCCGACCTCGATCATCTGCACGACCATCGAGGGAAACACGACGCTCGCCTTGAGCGGCTCGGTCATCGGCTTACCCTCGCCGATGGCGGTCTTGACCGTCAGGAGCTCCCTCTCGATGACCATGTTGCCGGCCACCGAGGCGACGATGTCGAGGGCGTCCATGATCGGCACGCCGGCGCCGAGCAGCGTACCCATCGTCTGCGTAAAGCGGGCCACGGCGCTCTTCTTGATGAGGTCGCCGAAGAGCGGCACCTTCAGCATCATCTGGTCCCACCGGAAGTGGAACTCCTTGTTCTTCAGGGCCTGCTTGAGCAGGACGACGACGGCGGCGATGGTGCCGATCATGTAGAGAATGTTCGCCTGCAGCCACTTCGAGATATCGATGACGAACTGGGTCGGCGCCGGCAGTTCGCGGCCGAAGTCGGCGAACATCTTCTCGAAGGTCGGGATGACGAAGAGCAAGAGAATGGAGATGGCGCCGATGGCGACGACGAGGGTGATGACCGGATAGGTCAGCGCCCCCTTCACTTCACGGCGCAGCTTGTCGGCTTTTTCCAGGTAGACGGCCAGTCGGCTGAGCACGTTATCGAGAAGACCGCCGACTTCACCGGCCTGCACCAGGTTGCAGTAGAGGTTGTCGAAAATCTTCGGGTGGCGCCGCAGCGAGTCGGCGAACGTGGCGCCGGTTTCGACCGAGCCTTTGATATCCAGGATGGCGGCCTTGAAGGTCGGGTTCGGCTGCTGGGCGCCCAGAATCTCGAGACACTGCACGATGGGGAGACCGGCGTCGATCATCGTCACGAACTGACGCGTGAAGACCACGAGCTCCTTGAGGGGAACCCCCTTGCTGCCTTTGCTCTTTTCTTTCTTGGCCTTGATGGCAGAGGCGGTAATCTGCTTGGCGCGCAGCATCTGCTCGGCGGTCGCCTGATTCGGCGCCTCGATGACGCCGGAGGCAGCCTGCCCGCTGCGGTTTACGCCTTTCCACTCGAACATCGGCATAGAGTTATCCCCTGGGTAGGTCTCTAGCTAAGAAGCCAACATATCATAGAGCAAGCGCCCGAGGAATGTCAAACCTCGGAAATGGACAAAACCGAAGAATTCAGAAGTGATAGCTTCGAAACCGAACATTGGACTTGAATTCGACGGCGGGCGGCGGCCGCCTTGCGTCCGGCAGATTCGAACAGGTATCGTCTCAGCATGCGTTTGCGCACGCGATGGTTTACGGGACTCCGGCTGCGTCTATTTCTGACGTTCGGCCTGCTGAGCCTGCTCTTCAACGGCTTTCTATTTCTCGTTTTTCTCAATACCGAGAAGGCCATGTTGACGCACCAGCTCGAAAGCGAAGTGCGGGTGCGGCTCGCGGCCGTCTTCGCAGCCGAACCCCGCCCCGATTATCCGAGCCTGGGCCTGAATCGTCCGGGCCGTCTTGCCTGGGGTCCGGCCGGTACTCCGGCGCACGCGTGGAAAGTGGGAGACGTAGAAGATCGCGCTCTCGTCGAAGCGCCGCGCTGGTTCGGCCCCGCGCCGGTCGAGCTGCAGCTGGCGGGCACGCAGGATGGACGCCCGTGGCGCCTCGCCGTCGGGATGCAGCGCGAAGCGAGCGTTCTGCACAACAGCGCCCGGGTCATGGCTTTCTACGTCTTTCTCAACACCGCCGTGCTGCTGGGCGCCGTCTTCTTCTGGGTCACGCGCCTCGTCATCCGGCGCATCGATACGCTGGGGGGCGCAATGACGGCGGTTCACTCGGCGAGCCAGTTCAAACCCCTCCCGCCGTCGGCCGGTGACGAGATCGGTCAGCTCACGGCCTCCTTCAATGAGCTCATGGAGCGCCTGCGCAGCCTCGAGAGGCGCAACATCGAGGCATGGGAGACGGCGGTCACCGCCTACCACCGGCTCGAAGACGCGCAGAATCAGCTCGTCGTCACCGAAAAGGTGGCCTCGCTTGGCCGGCTGTCGGCCAATCTGGCCCACGAGATCGGCAATCCGCTCAGCGCCGTGCTCGGGTATCTCCGGCTCCTGAAGGGTGAAGACGCCGACCACGAAGAGATCCGCCGGCGCTGCCTGGCCGAAGCCGAGCGCATCGACGGCATCATCCGCAACCTGCTCAGTTTCGCCCCGCGCGGCGATCGTTCCGAAGAGGTCAGCACCGTCGCCGAGCTGGTCGAAGGCGTCGCCGAACGGATGCGGGGGCTGCCGCGCTTCAGCCACGTGCGTTTCTCGCTGGCCCCGATGGATCCGGCCTGGCAGATCCCGAGCGGTAACGGCGCCGTTGAGCAGGTGCTCGTCAATCTCTGCATCAACGCCGCTGACGCGATGCAGGGCCAGGGCGAAATCCGCCTGGAGGTCGAGGCCGACGACGAGCGGATCCGGATCCTCGTCGCAAATGACGGCCCGGGCATCCCGCCCGAAGACCGCACGCGCATCTTCGAACCCTTCTATTCCACCAAGCCGGACGGCGAAGGGACGGGGCTCGGCCTCGCCATCTCGCACCAGATCGTGCAGACCCTGCACGGCGCGCTTTCGCTCGCAGGCGGCGAGCCGACCTGCTTCGTCGTCGAACTGCCGCGCAGAGATCGCGTGGTGACCGCCGATCCGGCGTCGCCGCCCGACGTCGCCCCGGCGCCGGCCTGAAACGCCCCCGCCGCGCAGCGAAGGGGAGGCCCGCTCACGCGGCAGGCGTTTTTGGTATAGTGTAGGCGCATGCGTATCTTCTTTCTGAATCCGCCGTTCAAGCCCGAGCACGGCAAGTTTTCGCGCGAGCAGCGCTCACCCGCCATCACCAAGAGCGGCACGCTGTACTATCCGATGTGGCTCGCCTACGGCACCGTCGTGGCCCAGGAAAAGGGGCATGACGTGTGCCTGCTCGACGCGCCGGCCAAGCGCCTGTCCTATGCCGAAGCTGAAAAGCGGGTGACGGATTTCAGACCCGACATCCTCGTCGTCGACACGGCCACGGCCAGCATCGCCAATGACATCGAGGTCGCCACCCGCCTGCGCGAGGCGACCGGCGCCTTCACCATGCTCGTGGGGCCGCACGTGAGCGCCCTGCACAAGGAGACGCTTTCCGACGCGCCCGGGGTCGACGCTGTCGCGCGCCGGGAATATGAAGAGACGGTCGTGGATCTGGCGGCGGTGCTGCAGGCCAAAGGCCGTGCCGGACTCGGCACGGTGACCGGAATCACCTGGCGCGCCGAAGACGGTTCGCTCGTCGAGAACCCCGCCCGCGTTCCCGCGACCGAGCTCGACGACATCCCCTTCGTTTCGAAGGCCTACAAGGAGTTTCTCGACTACCGCGACTATTTCTACTCCCACAGCCGGCATCCCATCGTCACGCTCGTGACCCAGCGCGGATGTCCGTTCCACTGCACCTTCTGCGTCTATCCGCAGACCTTCGGCGGCTACAAGCTGCGCCAGCGCAGCGTGAAGAACGTGGTCGACGAGATGGAATGGTGCGTGAACAACTTTCCCGGCCTTAAGGAGTTCATGTTCGAAGACGATACGCTCACGGTCGACAAGAAGCGCGCCGTGGCGTTCGCCCAGGAGATCATCAACCGCGGCCTCAAGGTGCAGTGGACGGCCAATTCGCGCGCCGACGTGGATCTGGAGACGATGCAGTGGCTCAAGAAATCGGGCGCGCGCCTCTTCTGCGTCGGTATCGAGAGCGGCAACCAGGCCGTGCTCGACGACATGAAGAAGCTGCTGAAAGTCGACAAGGTGCGCCAGTTCTTCAAGGACGCCAAAAAGGCGGGCATCATGATTCACGGCTGCTTCATGGTCGGCAACAAGGGCGACACCAAAGAAACCCTCGAGCAGACGCTGGCGTTCGCCAAGGAGCTCAATCCCGACACGGCGCAGTTTTTTCCGCTCATGGTCTACCCGGGCACCGAAGCCTACAACTGGGCCCGCGAAAACGATTTTCTCGTCTCGCACAACTATGCAGACTGGGTGACGCCCGAAGGGCTCCACAATTCCGTGGTCAACCGGCCGGATCTATCCGCGCGCGAGCTGGTGGAATTCTGCGACCGGGCGCGCCGCGAGTTCTACGTGCGTCCCTCGTACATCACGTCGAAGGCCGTCCAGGCGATCCGCGACCCGCAGGAGATCAAACGGCTGGCCAAAGGCGGTCTGTCGCTCGCCAGGCATCTCGTGTTCGGCACCGACAAGCCTACTTCCTGAGGGCCCCCGATGGCCGTTGCGTTCTGGATCTCGATCGGTCTGCTCGCCTGGGCCTACCTGCTCTATCCGCTGCTGTGCGCCGTGCGGGCCCGCCTCGGGCCGCGGCGGATCGCCTCCGATTCCGGCTGGCGCCCGGCTTCCGTATCCGTCCTCGTTGCCGCCTACAACGAGGCGGAGAACATCGAAGCACGTCTGCGGAACATCGTTGGGAACGCGGCCCCCTTCCCGCTCGAAGTTCTGGTCGGTTCTGACGGTTCGAGCGACGCAACGGCCGCCCGCGCCGCCGCCATGCCCGCGCCCGAGGGGATCTCCATCCGCGTCTTCGACTGGCCGCGCTCGGGCAAGTATCCGACGCTGCGCAAGCTGGTCAGCGAGGCCCGCGGCGAGGTGCTCGTCTTCACGGATGCGAACACGGCTTTCGGCGCTGGGGCGCTCGAGCGCATCGTGGCGCCTCTTGCGGATCCGTCTGTCGGCTGCGCGGCCGGCGCCAAGCGGGTTTCCGGCGGGAACGAGGATACGCGCGAAGGCGAGCGCGCCTACTGGACGCTGGAAAACCGGCTCAAGGCGTGGGAATCCGCCGTGGGGTCCTGCCCCGGGGCCGACGGCGCGCTCTACGCAGTGCGCCGTTCCGCTTTTCCCGATCTGGCGACCGAGCGGCTCGTCATGGACGACTTTCTGATCTCGCTGGGCGTCATCGCCTCCGGTAAGCGCTGCGTGTTCGTTCCCGAGGCCGTGGCCTGGGAACCGAGCGATACCGATCTCGGACGTGAACTGCGGCGCAAGGGGCGCATCCTCGCCGGCGCGCTCAATGTGCTTCTTCTGCGTCCGCGCCTGCTGCTCCCCGGCAGCGGGATCAGCCTCGCGCTCTGGAGCCACAAGGTGCTGCGCTGGTTCGGCTTCGTCCCGCTCGCCGTCATTGCGGTCGCGCTGTTTACGATGCTTCCGTGGCCCGCGGGCGCTTTCGTCACCGCGGTTTCCCTTGCCTCGGCTGCCGCCGGGCTTCTCCTTTCGCGCTGGAGCGCGCGGCTGAAGACCTTCGGCCTGCCGGGCTACTTCCTCCTCATCAATCTCGGACAGGCGCTCGGCCTGTTCTTCTGGCTGCGCGACAGCCGCCGTGCGACCTGGGAGAAGGTGCGCTGACATGCTAAAGCGGCACGGCGAAACATTGCGGCTCGGCCTCATGGCATGGGAAGCCGTGCTCGCGGCCGGTGTCTGGGAAGGGACGTACTGGCTGCGCTTCTACTCGGGCGCCTTTGCCGTGAGCGAAGGCATCCCGCCGCACAGTTTCTACCGCCTGGCCGCGCCGATGGTGGCGCTGACCTTCCACCTGATCTTCCGCCGCTTCGGCCTCTATTCCCCATGGCGCACGCGCGGCATGGTCGACGAAACCATCGTCCTGGGCAAGGCTTTCGCGCTGGCGGGGCTCGTCCTCGGCGGGCTGTCCTACGCCTACCACGAGCTGCTGCTCTCGCGTCTGTTCCTGCTCGTCTTTCTCGCCGTGTTCCTTACCGGCGTTCTGGCGACGCGCATCGGCGTGCGCACGGCGCTGCGCATGCTGCGGACGCGCGGATACAACCTGCGCCACTGCCTCATCGTCGGCGACGGCGCCCAGGCTCGGGATCTGGCCGAACGGCTGCGGCAGCAGGCGTGGCTCGGCCTGCACGTTGCCGGTATCCTCGGCTCCCCCGCACCCCTCACGGTTGCCGCGGGGACAGGGCCTCGCACGGACGGTGCCGCGGATCTGGCCAGCATGCTCCGCGACCAGGACATCGATCAGATCTTTCTCGTGCTCGCGCCGACCGATCCCGGCTTTGCCTCCGTAATTGAAACAGCCAATACCGAAGGTATTCCGGTCACCGTCGCTCCCGATCCGAAGGTCTTCGGTCCGCTGTTGCACGCACGCGCCGAGTCCCTGGCGGGCATTCCGGTCTATACGCTCATCGACTCCCCCATCTTCGGCGCGGGCGCCATCGTCAAGCGGGCGTTCGATGTCGTCTTCAGCCTGTTCGTTCTGCTGCTGCTGTCGCCGCTGCTGCTGCTGCTGGCCGTCGGCGTGAAGCTGTCGTCACCCGGCCCCGTCTTCTACCGGCAGGAGCGCGTGGGCCTGGATGGCGAGCGGTTCGCCATGCTGAAGTTCCGCACCATGCCGGTGGATGCGGAACAGACGACGGGGCCGGTCTGGAACCGGAAGGGGGCGGCGCGCGCGACCCCCTTCGGCGCGCTGCTGCGCCACACGTCGCTCGACGAGCTCCCCCAGTTCCTCAACGTCCTGCGCGGCGACATGTCGGTCGTGGGTCCCCGCCCCGAGCGTCCGTACTTCATCGAACAGTTCAAGCACGAGATCCGGCTCTACAACGTGCGCCATCGCGTCAAGGCCGGAATCACGGGGTGGGCGCAGGTGAACGGTTGGCGCGGCGACACGTCGCTCGAGAAGCGGATCGAATTCGATCTCGACTACCTGCGCAACTGGTCGCTGTGGCTCGACCTGAAGATCGTGCTGCTGACGGTCTTCCGGGGTTTCTGGCACGAAAACGCGGGCTGACGTGCCCCTCGCGCGGCCCGGTTCACCCGGACCGACTCAAGTGGGAACGACGTTGCCGCCCAGGTAGACCTCGACATACCGATCGACGACGGCCTCGATCCCGAATTCATGCTCGCAGCGTCTGCGCGCGTTCTTCCCCCACTCCACGGCGTTCTGCACGCAGAGCCGCAAGCTTTCGGCCAGGGCGTCGAGGTCGTACGGCTCGGCGAGATGGCCGCTCACGCCGCTCTCCACCAGATCGGGCAGGCCGCCGATGTGGAACGCCGCTGTCGCTCTGCCGCAGGCCATGGCCTCAAGCACAGTGTTCGGCAGATTGTCTTCGCGCGAAGGGGCCAGAAAGACGTCGGCCGCCGCAAAAGCAGTGCGCAACCCCGCGGGATCCAGGTGGCCGAGGCGAAACACGGGGAACGGCAGAGGGGGAATCAGATCGTCCGGTCGGTCGCCGAAGATGGCCACGGCGATGCCGTCCTGCGCGAGCCGGGCCAGCGCCGCGAACCCTTCCCGGGCCCCCTTGCGCGGATCCTGCGTCAGACCGTTGGCGCCGAGCAGCACGATGGGCCCCTTCGGGGGAAGGGCCAGGCGCATGCGCGCTTCCAGCTGGTCGCCGCCGGGGCGCCACTCGTCCAGTTCGATGCCGTTGGGTATCGTGCCCACGGCGGCCTCGCGGAACAGCGCGCTGCGCCTCGCCTCACCGGCGAGCCAGGCGCTGGGGGCAACCAGCCGCATAGCGGTATCGCGCCACTCTCGTTGCTTGCGCCGGAAGACCCATCGCGTCAGATCGCGTTCCCCTTTCGAACCGAGCTGTGGACAGGCGCCGCACGCCTGCTCGAACCGGCGGCATGCGCCGGCGTAATGGCAGCCGCCGGTGAACGGCCACATGTCATGCAGCGTCCACACGATGGGGCGCCGGATCTTGGCCAGGGTCTCAATGCGCACGAATCCATCGTTCACCCAGTGCAGATGGACATGGGTCGGCGCCAGCGCTTCGACCCGCTTCGCGATTCCATCGGGCAGCATGGCCAGCGAGAAAGGGAACGGCCGGCGGGGATACAGGCGCAGGGGCGCGCGCTCGAGCTTCTTGCGAAGGAGCATACGCCGATCGAGCCGCCCGCTGCCGGCCGCGTGCACACTCGGATCGCCGGTCTGCGCGCGCATCACGAGCCACTGCGAATCGACCCCCGCGTGCAGCAGCCCCCGGTGCAGCCGATCGACCGCGATCATGGCGCCGCCGCCGAGATCGCTCTCGATCAGATGCAGCACGCGCAGCCCGTGATGTACATGTCTTCCTTGGGTTCCCATGGCCGGCTGACTCTTCTCTCCCGGCGCCTCCTCTTCTTGCGTTCCTTGCGGCGTGAGGGGGCGCACGGGCCCATTGTACCGGCGTCCCGGCGCACTTACCATCGCCGACATACGGCAGGTATACTGTGGTGTCATGCTGCAAGAGCCGACCAGCGCCGGCACGACCGGGCGCGCTCCCGCCATCCCTGCGGTCGCGCTCCTGATCTACAACCGGCCCCGCCACACCGCGCGGGTCATCGAGGCCCTGCGCGTCGTGGCCCCCCCGACGCTCTTCCTTATCGGCGACGGCCCCCGGCCCGGCGCCGAGGGTCGGGTCGCCGAAGCGCGCGAGGCCCTACGCGCCGTCGACTGGCCCTGCGTGATCCGGTCGAACCTGGCTTCCGAAAACCTGGGTTGCGCGACGCGCGTCTCCTCGGGGCTCGACTGGCTCTTTTCGCAGACCGACCGGGCCATCATTCTCGAAGATGACTGCGTCCCCGATCCGAGCTTCTTCCGCTACTGCGCCGAGCTGCTCGAACGCTATGCCGACGACGAGCGCATTATGGCGATCTCGGGGAACAACTTCCAGCGCCGCGCGCCGCGCACCGAGGCGAGCTACTACTTCTCCCGCTATCCGCACTGCTGGGGGTGGGCGACGTGGCGGCGCGCCTGGTCGCACTACGACCACGCCATGGCCGCCTGGCCCGCGGTGCGCGATCAGGGCTGGCTGCAGGACATTCTCGGCAATGCCGCCGCCGTGCGCTACTGGGCGAACATCTTCGACCGCACGGCCGCCGGTGAAATCGACTCCTGGGCGTACCGGTGGACGCTCGCCTGCTGGCTTCAAGGGGGGCTCACGACGCTCCCCGCCGTAAACCTGGTCAAGAACATCGGCTTCGGCGACGAGGCGACCCACACGCGGGGGAGCGAGGAAACGCCGGAATCGGGCGCCCTCTCCTTTCCCCTGCGCCATCCGCCCTTTGTGATTCGGGATGCACAGGCCGACGACTGGAGTGAGCGCGAGCACTTCCGCAGCATCCCCCCCGCGTTGCCCGAGCGCATCCTGCGCAAGGCGCGCCGGCTCGCCGCGCGGCTCCGGAGCGGGGCGGAATGAGCGCGGCGCCCATCGCTCCGGGTGCGCGGGAAGCGGCCGCGAGCCGGCGCATCTCGGGCCCCACCTGGCTGCTCGTCGATCAGATCGTCCGCATGGCGCTCGGACTCACCCTCGGCATCTGGATCGCGCGCCATCTGGGACCGCACGACTACGGGCTGCTCAGCTTTGCCGGGTCGGTGACCTCCATCGCGATCGGCATGGCACCGCTCGGGCTCGAGTCGATCGTCGTTCGCGATCTCGTCACCCACGAGCCGCACGAGCAATCCGCGATTCTCCGGACCGCCATCGCCCTGCGCCTGCTGGCGGCAGCCCTGCTCTACGGCCTTCCCATCGCACTTGCGTTCGCGGCCGGCATCCCCGGCGCCCCCGCCATGGCCTCCGTGATGGCGCTTGCCATTCCGATTCAGGCCTCGGCCGGCGGCGAATGGCTGCTCCAGGCGCGAGGGAAGTTCGGCGCTGTGACCCTCGGCCGCACCGGGGGCGCCGTCGCAGCCGCGCTGCTTCGCATCGGGCTGATCCTCGGCGGCGCATCGGTCATGGGCTTTGCCTCGGCCTATGTCGCCGAAACGCTGACCGCCGCCGTCCTGATCGTCTTCGCGATGCGCCAAATTCCGGACGTCCGCTGGTCTCCCCGTCTCGATTTCGTCATTGCCCGGCGGCTGCTCGCCCAGAGCTGGCCTATTCTCCTATCGGGCGTCGCGGTCTTCGTCTATCTGAAGACCGATCAGATCATGCTCGGCTGGATGCTCGGCCCCGAAGCCGTCGGCGTCTATACCACCGCGCTGCGCCTGGCTGAACCCTGGCAGGCACTGTGGGTCGTCATCCCGGTCGCCCTGTTCCCCGCCCTGGCCCGGCTGCAGACCGGGGCGCAACGACTCGAGGCCATGCAGAAGCAGCTCGACGTACTGTTCGTTCTCTCCGCCTGCGTCGCATTGCCGACGACGCTTCTGGCGGATACGATCATCGGCATCGTCTTCGGATCGCAATATGCCGCGGCGGGCCCGATGCTCGCCGTGCTGGCCTGGAGTCCCGTGTTCGCGGCGCTGGGCGCCGCCAGCGGCCGCTGGATGGTTCTCGAGAATCTCAACCGGCATGTGTTTTCGCGCACCCTGCTCGGAGCCCTTTTGAACGTCGCGCTCAACATTCTGCTCATTCCCCGCTTCGGCGGAATCGGCGCGGCCTGGGCCTCGCTGGCGGCCCAGGTGCTCGCGGCCTGGCTGTTCGATGCGTTCGTACCCGCGACGCGCCCGATGTTCCGCGTGAAGTCGCGCACGTTCTTTCTGCTGGCCCCGACCCTGCGGCATTCGCTCGGGGCGCGCCTGGCCGGGAGGCTTTCATGAGCCTGCGCGATCGGTTTCTCGACACCTATGGGCGACTGCTCGGGTGGCCGGCCCTCTACCGCGCCCACGTGTTTCTGCTCGACGTCGCTTTGCGCGGCGTGGGCGTGCTGAATTACCGGAACATGCGCGCCACCGGAGAGTTCAGCTTTCTGCAGAGCCTGCTCGGCGGGCTCGAGCGGCCGCTGGTGCTCGATGTCGGCGCGCACCGCGGCGGCTATGCCGAAACGGTCCTGGGCCTGGCCCCGCAAGCCCACGTCGTGGCCTTCGAACCGCATCCGGAGTCCTTTCCGAAACTCGAGATCGCCGCGCGCCGCTTCGGGTTCACCGCGGTGCACGCCGCCTGCAGCGACGTGAACGGCACGGCGCAGCTCTTCGACTATGCCGGCCGCGAGGGAAGCTCGCATGCCTCGCTGCATCGCGGGGCCATCGCCTCGCTGCGCGGCGCCGCTACGGTGCCTCACTCGGTGACGACCCTGCGCCTCGACGATTACTGCCGCGAGCAAGGCATTGGCCGCATCGACCTGCTGAAGATCGATACGGAGGGGAACGAGCTCGCCGTCCTGCGCGGCGCAGAACGGCTGCTGCGCGCCGGGGCGATCGACCGCGTGCAGCTCGAGTTCACCGAAATCAATGCGCTGAACCGGATCTTTCTCGCCGACATCGCGGCCGCGCTGCCCGGCTACGATCTGTACCGCATGCTTCCGCACGGACTGGCGCCGCTGGGGGCTTACGCGCCCCGCCTCCACGAAATCTTCGCTTACCAGAACCTGGTCGCCGTGCGCACCGGCCTCGACGCGAAAGGAGCGCGCTGACCATGCCGGCAGCAGAAAACGTGCTCGAGAGCCTGCGCCGCACCTACCGGACTCTGCGCCTGCGGACGGGGAACGACGAGGAACGGACGCTGGCCAGGATCGAGGCTTCCCTGCGGGGGCGTTCCCGGTACCAGCCGGGGACGATACGAGTCGACGGCGCCCCGCTCCACTTCACGGATGCCGCCTCGCTCCTTTCGGCCTGGGAAGAGATTTTCGTCGGCCGCTGCTACGAATTCACCGAGCCTCCCGCGCCGGACCTCATTCTCGACGTGGGCGCGAACATCGGTCTGAGCACGCGATTCTTTCTCGGCCGGTATCCCTCGGCCCGCGTCGTTGCTTTCGAACCGGATCCGGCTCTGTTCGCCTGTCTCGAGCGGAACGTGGCGGAGTTCGGGCCTGATCGCGTCGAGCTCCAGCAGGCCGCCGTCTGGCGCGAGGCCGGTGAACTTCCATTCTACGCCGAAGGGGCCGACGGCGGACGGCTCTCCGCGGGTCCCGAAGCGACCCTCACGGTTCCGGCCGTCACACTCGATCGGTGGCTGGATGCCGAACGGATCGACCTGCTCAAGATCGACGTGGAAGGGGCCGAAGGCGAGATCCTCGAGAGCATCGCCGGCCGGCTCGGGGCCGTGCAGAGGCTGTTCGTGGAGTACCACTCCCAACCCGGCGAACCACAGCGCCTCGACCGCATCCTCGCCATCTTCGGCTCTGCCGGCATGCGCTACCACGTGCAGCCCGTACTCATCAGCCCGCGGCCGTTCGCGGAAGTACACGTGGTCAACGGATTCGATCTTCAGCTCAACCTCTTCGCCTGGCGCACGGCGTGAAGCCCGCTGCAATCGCTGAATGACCACTCCGCAGCCGAACATCACGATCCTCATCGCCGTGCGCAACGCCGCCGACACCCTGGATCGGTGCCTCGACAGCATCGCGGCCCAGACCTGGCCGCGCCGGGAAACCGTCGTGATCGACGGCGCCTCGACCGACGGCACGAAAGCGATTCTCGAACGGCGCGCGACGGAACTCGCATTCTGGTGTTCCGAACCAGATACGGGAATCGGGAATGCGTGGAACAAGGGGCTGCGCCACGCGCGCGGAGACTGGGTCGCCTTTCTCGGCGCCGACGATTGGTATGCCGCGTCCGAGTCTCTGGCCGGGCTGGCCGCGACCATCGAGGGCGCGTCCGGACCCCTCGACCTCGTCTCGGCGCGGGCCCGGCTCATCCACGGCGGGATCTCCCAGGAGTTTGGCGACGCGTGGGCCTGGGAGCGCTTCCGCTACCGCATGAACATCGCGCACCCGGGGGCCCTCCATCGCCGGGGGCTCTGGGAGGAACTGGGCCCCTTCGACGAGACCCTGCGGATTGCGAGCGACTACGAATTTCTCCTGCGCAGCGGACCGCGTCTGCGCACGGCCTACGTACCGCTCGTGGCCGTGAACATGCAGTACGGCGGCGTCAGCACGCGCAACTTCGAGCGCATGCTGCACGACATGGCGGCGGCCCAGATCCGCAGCGGCGCCCTCCCCGCCTGGCGCGCGCAGGCCAACCGGATCTACCTGCAGACGCGACGCCGCGCCAAGCTCGGCCTGCGCCGCCTCGGACTCGACGTCGGAAGCCCGCTCTGAGACTTCGCGGCGGCCCGTAGCCGGACTTCCGCTGGAACCTCAGGTGGGGAAGATCCGCGAGCGCACGGTATGCAGCAGCTTGCGCCCGAACAACGCGGGGGCCGACGCCGGGCCGAGGGCGAACATCTCGCCGGCCGCCTGCCAGGCAGCCCCCAGATCGCCCGTGCGCGCCAGCGCCGCCATGCGGCTGAACGCGACGGTCTGCCGGTCTGACGCCGCGAACCGATCGCCGTAGCGCGCGAGCACCCAGTCGTACATCGCGAGCCGCCATCGGGCCATCTCGTTGCGATCGTCGGTCAGCCGGCCGAATTCGTGCGCCCGGAGGCGCGAGGTGGGTACCGGCAGCACGGGGAGCGCGCCGTACTCGGCCGCGAAGCGGATCCAGAGGGCCCAGTCTTCGTTCGCGCGCAGCTCGACGGGAAACGGATCCGCGCCCAGAAAAGACCGTTCGATCAGGACGGCGCCCGGCGAAAACGGATTGACGAAGAGCAGGTCGCGCAACGGAAAGTCGCGGCCGGGGCCATGCAGGCGCTCGCCGCCGCCGCCAAGCGTGCGCCACTGTGTGAACAGAAGCCGAACATTCCGCTTCCGAATAGCTTCGAGACGCAGCGCCAGCGCCTCGCTCTCCAGAAGGTCGTCGTCGTCGAGAAAGGCCACATACTGCCCGGCCGCCGCCCCGATGCCGAGATTGCGCGCGCCCGAAACGCCGAGGTTGCGCTCGGCACGCAGAAAGCGGATGCGTGGATCGGAAGCGCCGCCGAGCACCCTGCGCGCATCCACCGGGCCGGCATCCTCGACGATGATGTGCTCCCAATCGGACACCGACTGACGGCGCACCGAATCGACGGCCTGGGCGAGAAAGGCCGTGCGATCGTAGACAGTGGTCACGATGCTGACGAGAGGCGTGCTCATGCGGATTCGGCCATGACTTCGCGGTAGACGTCTTCGACCCGGGTCACCATCGATTCCAGCGAATAGGCATCCGCGAACTCTCCGTACCGTCGCACAAGGCCGTCCACATAACGCTGCCGGTCTGTGAGGACCCGTTCGAGCATCCGCGCGAGTTCCCCCGGATCCTCGGGCGCGACGAGTTCCCCGGTTTCTCCCGGGATCACCAGTTCGTCGACGCCCCCGGTACGCGTCGCGACCACGGGGAGACCGGTGGCAACCGCCTCGAGAACGGAGTACGGGAGCCCCTCCCAGCGGGTCGACAGCACGAAGAGGCCATAGGTTCCATAACTCGCCAGCAGTTCGGCATGATCCGCCTGGAGCAGACGAACGGACTCACCCAGACGGAACTCCTCGATCCACCCCCGGATCTCGCGCTCCTGCGGACCGAAGCCATAGGCATCGAGGGTCACGTCGTGCCCCTGTTCGCGGAGCGTCCGAAGCGCGACAAGCAGCGTGCGGTAATCCTTCTGCGGGTGAAAGCGGGCGACGGTGATCAGGCGCTGCGACGGCGCCGTCGAGGGACAACTCGCGGCGAATTCCACGCCGTTGGGGATGAGGCGTATCCGCTCGGGATCGACGAGGCCGGACTGCGCGAGCGCATCGCGATCGTCGCGGCTCACGACGATGTGCCGGTCGGCCAGAGCGGCGAGCCGGCTTTCGGAAAACCGGTAGAGACCACGGCGAAGCGCGCCGCCGGCGTTCATGAAGTGCAGCCCGTTCCACGTCAGGACGACCGGCGTTCGAACGACAGGAGCAGCCAGCCGTACCATGAGGTTGGGATATTCGCTGTGACCATGCAGGACGGCGGGACGACGCGCGCGGCACAGCCGGATCAGCGTCAGCAGCGCACGGGGAAAGGCCTGCGGAGACCGTGGACGGTCGATGCGGTGCACGGGAATGCTGCGGGCGCGAAAGAAGCTCTCGAGTTCCCCTTCTCCCGCCGAAATCAGTTCCGGCGACCACCCGCGAGCGGCAAGCCGGACCCCGAGGTCGGCGACGTGCTTTTCACCGCCGCCGAACGTGGGCTGGGCGGCCATGAGAAAAATCGGGCGGTTCATCGTGGCATCGGAAACGAAGTACGGAGCTGGCACCTGGGCAGGGCCGTTTCAACAGACTACCCCGCGCGGGCAGAGAAGAAAAGCGCGGGGCCTTCAGCGGAACCAGGCCATGGAGCGCCCGTCCCACTGCAGGCTCCAGGAATCAATGAACGGCGGCCGATCTTCGTCCATTGGCGCCCAGTTCCCCCGCTCCCGCTGCCACCCCTTCGGACGCAGGCGGATGCTGAAGGGGGCGGCAGCGGCCGCCTCGATACGGTGCGGGCCGGCGGCGAGCCGCACGCAGCAGCCCGTCACCGGTACGCCGTCGACCCGGGCCTGCTCGACCCCGACGATTTCGTAGTATCCCGGGTAGTCGAGCGTGAAGTCCCAGGCCGCTCCGGCCGAGGGCGCGAACGTTCTTCCGCTCACCCAGACGGGTCCCCAGTCCTGGACGTAGTTGGCGCGCAGCCACGCGGGGAACGGTTCGGGGATGCCGCGCAGGAACGACGTGTGGATGATGAGTCCGGTTCTCCGTTCGCGCAGGTCGTCGATAAACGGCTGCACGTCGGCGAGCGTGAAGCCGGCGCTCGTGTTGTGATCGAGCCAGAGAGGGCGCGACTGCAGCCGCGAGGGAACCATGCCGACCCCGTCGAAGTACCCCGGGACGCCTCCGGCGAGGAACTGCTCGGCCCGGCGGACGACGGCGAGCTGGAATTCGTTGCCCACCGCGAGGTTCGCCTGATTGCGCGCCACCGCCGGCGTCACGAGCACGGTCAGAAGGAGCGCCGTGGCCGCGGCACCGACGCCTCCGTTGCGGGCGCCGTCGAGAAGCTCGGCCGCGCCCCAGGCCGCCGGGACCACGAAGAACGGCACGGCCATCAGAAAGAAGAACGGAAACGGCGCCGGATGGACGGCAAGAAACGCGACGGCGCCCGCCACGGCCGGCAGCCAGCGCAGGCTGGCCTGGCGCACGGTGAGCCGCCACAGGCCGAACCCCGCCAAGGCGAGCAGCACCCAGTTGCGGGCGACGGCCTGCACGTAGAAGGATGCGAAAGGGAGCTTATCGGTCTCGCCCGCCGTACGGGCCGCCAGCGCCTGCACAGCCGTCCGCTCGAAGCGCAGGAACTGATCCGCATATACCGCGCCGATCGCGAGCCCGAACACGCCGTAGGCCCTCGCCAACGACGCCGGATGCAGACGTATGAAGAACAGGCTGGCGGGGAGCAGGTAGACCGACTTGTCATGCACGAGCACCGCGGCCGCCATGAGGAGTCCCGCCACCAGCTCCTCGGCCGGACGCCGGCTGAGCAGCAGGCCATAGGCCAGCGTGAAGAGCCCCGTGTTCAGCGTCTCGGTGCGGAAACGATAGCCCTGGTCAATGAAATGGAACTGGGTCAGCGTAAGCAGAAGCGCCAGCAGGCCGACGCGGGCGCCGAACGCGCGCCCGGCGAGCAGGCCGATGCCGGCAAGAAACACCAGCTGATATCCGAGGGCGAGCAGGCGGCCGGCCCCCAGGATCCCCAGCGGGTCATCGCCGCCGAGGGCGCGCGCCACGCAAGCCAGTCCGCCCGTCAGCATCTTGTAGGGATGAATCGAGGTCAGCCCATGTTCGCAGACGGTGCGCCCGAGATGAAGCACCCCGAATTCGTCGACGTCGAACGGCCCCGCCAGCGTCGCCTTTATTTGAAGACCGAACAGGACGAGAATGATCAGGATGAAGATCCGGCTCTGCGTTCCCGACAGGTAGGGGCCGGAAAGCCAAGCGGGCGAGTTCGAACGAGTAAAATGCATCACGCGGGCGGGCAAGGGTTCAGGAGTTATTCTACCGGCAGGGAGACGCGGCCACCAACGGACGGCCAGTCCGCTACCGTTTTGCATGCCCGCGAAGCAGCCGATATGATGCAGGTTTCCCCATTCGACGCATCGTTTCCATGCCTCCCCTTTTTTTGCGCTTTGCTCCCTTGCTTGCGGCCTTTGCCCTTTACACCGCACACCTGGCCTGGCTGGTTGCGGCGAGCCTCCGGGAAACGGGCGGGCGCCTCGTCTTCACCATCGACGACGCCTACATCCACATGGCCGTCGCGCGGAACTTCGTAGAGAACGGAGTCTGGGGCGTAACTGCCGAATCGTTCACTTCGGCCGTCTCCTCGATTGGATGGCCGCTGCTGCTTGCGTTCGCCTACGCCGTCGGCGGCGTTGGTGAGACCGCTCCGCTTATCCTGAACGCATTCTTTGCGCTCGGCGTGATTGTAATCGCCGACCTCATTGGCCGTCGCATGGAAGCAGGGGCGGTTTTCCGATTCCTGCTCCTCAGCGTGCTGGTGCTCGCCACACCCCTGGCGCCAATCGCCCTGCTTGGGATGGAACACACCTTTCAGATCTTCACGGGGCTCCTGCTCATTGCCGTTGTTCTACCTGGCGGAGCGAAACGCCCCAGCCGGGGGGCTCTCGCCGCTGCTGCCGCTCTCACGACACTTTCGCGGTACGAAGGGCTATTTCTGCTCGCACCTCTGATTCTGCTGTTTCTGGTGCGCCGCCGCCTGGCCGACGCCCTCGTTCTCGGAATTGCGGGCATCCCATCCTTCCACTGGCGGTCTACGGCGCCGTGAGCCTCACCCTGGGGTGGTCCTTTCTCCCCACGACCCTCGTTCTCAAGGGAAACGTGCCGGCTTTCGACTCGGCCTGGAGCCTGTTGAACGCGTTGGGCCTTCGGGCACTCGTGGCCATACGGGGGGCGCACATCGATCTGCTGCTTCTCGCCGCCGCTTTCGTACTGATGACGCGTCGGCGCACCTCCGGTCCGCTCTCGACCTCGGAAATCATCCTCGCGCTCTTTCTGACGGGCTCGGCGCTCCATCTGCAACTCGCATCCATGAACGGCCGCCTTTACCGGTACGAGGTGTACCTGGTCGCCCTGGCGCTGACGGGCCTCGGTCTGGCCCTCTACGAGCGAAGGCGCAGCCAGAAAACGCCGCTGGGGATGGCGCAGCGTGCTGGCGTCGCAGCCTTGGTGATGATCTTTCTCTCGTCGTTCGGGCCGCGGGCCTGGAACGTGAGCCAAGGCACGCCTTCTGCCAGCCGGAACGTCTACGACCAGCACCTGCAGATCGCCCGGTTTCTCCAGAACTTCTATCCCGATGCCCGCGTCGCCGCCAACGACATCGGCGCCATTACCTACTACACGGATATCCGGCTGATCGATCTGTGGGGGCTCGCCCACCGGGAGATCATGGAGCTCAAGCGGGCGGGAAAGTTCGACCTGCCGGCCGTCGAACGGATTACCCGCGACGCCGAAATCGCCATTCTCTACCCCGCATGGTTTGAAGGCCTCATTCCTCCCGGCTGGATCGAGGTGGCGCGCTGGCGGCTCAAGCGCAATGTGGCGGCGAGCAGCGATACGGTTTCCTTCTACGCGCTGCGTCCCGAAGACGTGCCGCGCCTGTGGGCAGCCCTTGCGGCCATGGCGCCCGAGTTGCCCGAAGGGGTCGACTTTGCCTGGGTCTCGCTTCCCGGCCAGCCGACAGGGCCGGTCCGCGTCAGCGCACCGCCGGGTCCATGATTCTGCAATCGGCCCTTCCTCTGATATACTGAGGTTTTTTCCCCGGATGGCGCGGTGAGCTTCCAGATACACACGACGTCGCTCGAGGCGCTCTACGCCGACACCGACGCCATGGGCATCGTATACTACGGCAGCTACTACCGGTTCTTTGAAGCCGGGCGCACGGGCTATGTCCGCACCTATGGCGAAGAGCTCATCCGGGCCATCGAAGGGGGCGAACCGTATTTCTTTCCGGTGACCGAGTCGCGCTGCCGCTACCGGCGGCCGGCGAAGGTGTACGACCTGCTGCGGCTCGAAACGGTGCTGCGCAACGTGCGCCGCGCGTCCTTCGGCTTCGGGTACCGCCTGTTCCGCCGCGCCGACGACGTGCTGCTCGCCGAGGGAGAGACCGACCACACGCTCATCGACGCCGAAGGACGCATCCGCCGGTTCGACGAGAAAGTCCGCGCGTTCCTCGATCGGGCCGCCGGCAGCCAGACGACCGCATGACCGCATGAGGCAAGCATGGATCGCAACCTGAGCATCGAAGCCGTCCGCATCACCGAAGCCGCCGCCCTGCACGCGGCCCGGCTCGTCGGGCGCGGCGACGAAGAGAACGCCCACCTGGCCGCCCTGCGCGGCATGGAGCGGTCGCTGAACGGCCTGTCCATCGACGGACGCGTCGTCATCGGCGAAGAACCGGGCAGCGCGAGTCCCCTCGTCACCGGCGCGCGGCTGGGCAACGCCGATGCGCCGGGAGCGGCCGACATCGCCATCAAGCCGCTCGAAGGCACCACGCCCTGCGCCACCGGCGGCCCCAACGCCATCTCGGTCGTCGCCATCGCCGAAAAAGGCGGGCTGCTTGCCGTGCCCAAGGCCTACATGGAAAAGATCGCCGTGGGGCCCGACGCGGCCGGGGTCGTGCATCTCGACGCTACGGTCGAAGAGAACCTGCGCCGCCTGGCCGAGGCCAAGGCGCGCTATGTGGAAGATCTGACGGTCGTCATTCTTGACCGCCCGCGCAACGAACGCTACATCGACGCCGTACGCAAGGTCGGCGCGCGGGTCCAGCTCATCGGCGACGGCGACGTCTCGGGTGCCGTGGCCACCGCCTTCGACCATACGGGCGTCGACATGCTGCTCGGCATCGGCGGCGCCGCCGAGGGAATTCTCGCCGCCGTAGGCCTCAAGTGCATGCGCGGCGACTTCCAGGCGCGCTTCGTGGTCGCCGGCCGCGACGACGAAGCCACCCTGCGCGAGGCGGGGTTCGAAGACATGCACAAGATCTGGCAGCGCGACGAGCTTGCCAGGGGGCAGGTCATGTTCGCCGCAACCGGAATTACCGACGGCCAGCTCCTGCGCGGCGTGCGCTTCGAGAGCGGCGGCGCGCGCAGCCACTCGCTGGCCATGCGCTCCAAGAGCGGCACGGTGCGCTTCCTCGAGAGCGCACACCGCTTCGATCTGCAGCCGGTCTACGAATGAGCGAAGCGGATCCGCAGGACAGGGACTCCGACAAGCTGGCGCAATTTCTCACCGACGCCCGGCGCGCGCGCATGGACCACGTGCTCGACGGCCGGGTGCGCACCGTCACGGTCGTGCTCGAGAATCTCTACGATCCGCACAACATCTCGGCCGTCCTGCGCACGTGCGAAGGGCTCGGCATCCAGGATGTGCACGTGGTGGAAACGAAGCACGGCTTCAAGTTCTCGAGCGGCGTGACCCGCGGCTGCGAAAAGTGGTTGACGATTCACCGGCACCGCGACCCCGAAACGGCCATCCGCCTTTTGCACGAACAGGGGTTCGAGGTGCTCGTGGCCGATCAGCGCCCCGGCACGCCGCGGGTGGAACGGCTCGATCCGCTGCGCCGCCGCGCCTTCTGGATGGGAGCCGAACACGCGGGTCCCTCGACGGTGGCCCGGGAGCTGGCCGACGGTACCTACGGCATCCCCATGGCCGGCTTCACCGAAAGCTTCAACGTCTCGGTCGCTGCGGCCGTCACGCTCTACACCGCCCGTTCGCGCTGGGAAGAAGCCACGGGCCGCGAAGGCGATCTGACCCCGGCAGAACGCGAGGCTCTCCGTTTACAATGGTTGAAGCGCCAGATTCACGGCGCCGACGACATTCTCGCCCGGTTCGACGTGGGCGCCGATCGCAAGAGCTGGCGCACCCGCAAGGACGATACCGGCGGCCCCCGTACTTCGCCCGGCTCCCGACAGGGTCCGGGGCAATGACTCTGACAGGATTCCACCCATGACCATCCGCGTCCGTTTCGCACCGTCACCCACGGGCATGCTGCACATCGGCAACGCCCGCACCGCCCTGTTCAACTGGCTCTTCGTGCGCCACCATGGCGGCGAATTCGTGTTCCGCATCGAAGACACCGACCGCGAACGTTCCACCAAGGAGAGCGAGATCTCCATCATGGAAGACATCGCGTGGCTGGGACTCGACTGGAACGAGGGTCCCGACAAACCGGGCGCCCACGGCCCGTACCGCCAGAGCGAACGGACGTCGATCTACGAGGATCACTGCAGCCAGCTCCTGAACGAGGGCAAGGCCTACCGCTGCTACTGCACGAAGGAAGAGCTCGAGGCGGTCAAGGAAGCCCAGCGCCAGCGCAAGGAGCCGCCGTCCTATCCCGGCACCTGCCGCAATCTGTCGCCCGAGGAACGGGCCGATCGCGAGAAGCAGGGGCTGAGCTCGGTGGTGCGCCTGCGCATCGAACCCGAAGACATCCTCGTCAACGACCTGATCCGCGGCGAGGTCGTCTTCGGCAGCCACACGCTCGGCGGCGACTTCGTCCTCTTCCGCAGCGACGGAGGCGTCATGTACAACTTCGCGGTCGTCATCGACGACGTCACCATGAAGATCACCCACGTGCTGCGCGGCGAAGACCACCTGACGAACACGGCCAAGCAGATTCTCATCTACCGCGCCCTGGGGTACGAGCCGCCGCAGTTCGGCCACATGGCCATGATCCTCGGCCCCGACCGCGCCAAGCTCTCCAAGCGCCACGGCACGGTAAGCGTGCGCCAGTTCAAGGACGAAGGCTACCTGCCCGAAGCCCTGTTCAATTACATGTCGCTGCTCGGGTGGAATCCGGGAGACGAGCGCGAGAAGATGCCGCGCGAAGAGATCCTGCGCGAATTCTCGCTCGAACGCCTGACGAAGTCGGCGGCCATCTTCGACTTCAAGAAGCTGCGCTGGATGAACGGCCTCTACATCCGCGATCTGGACCGCGACCAGCTCTTCGCCGCCGCCCGCCCCTACTTGCCCGACGCCGGGAACATCGTCGCCGAGCGCGGCGAGGAGTGGCTCAAGGACGTGCTCTGGCTTTTCCGCGACAACGTCGAGGTGCTGACCGATTTCGCGCCGCGCGTCGGCATGATTGCCGCTTTCGAAGCGGGCGAAGAGGCGCAGAAGCTGTTCGCCGAAGAGGCTTCGCAGCAGGTCATGCGCGCCTTCCGCGACGAACTGGCCGGGCTTGACGGCGCAAAGCTTCCGCTCACGACCGAAATCATCGACGAAATCCTTCCCCGCGTGCAGGAAGCCACCGGCGCCAAGGGGCGCAAGCTGTTCATGCCGCTGCGCGCCGCCATGATCGGCAGCCCGCACGGTCCCGACATCCGTGTCGTCGGCCCCATGCTCGGGCGCGACGAGGTCGTGCGCCGCCTCGACGCCGCCCTGGGAGTCTGAGTGTTCGACGAGTCGCGCCGCAACCGCGCTGCAGGGCGCTGGAAGAAGATCGCCGCCGTGCTCCCCCTCTCCATCCTCGTGGGCGAGGTCTTCTATGCCTCGCTGTCGTCGCTCGAGGCGCTGCGCGGGGCCCGCGAGGGAACGCCGGTGCTGCTCGGAGTCATCGTCGTGATCTTCGTCATCGCGGTCCTGCGCCAGACCTGGCTGCGTCCGCTGCGGGTCAAACAGGGGGCGCCGACGCCCGCCATGGTCGCGCGCACGGTCACGCAGGCCTACCGGTTTCTCGGCCTGGTCTGGCTGCTCGCCGCCGCGCAGGCGCTGCTCGGGGCGGCCATCCTGCTCGCGGGTGGTCCGCGCACCTATGCGTGGTTCCTCTTCGCCTTGTCGCTCATGTACCTGGGCCTGCAATATCCGCGGCGCACCCTGTTCGAAACCCTGCTCCCTTTCGAGGTCATGGAGCCGGAGCTCGCGCAGGCGGGAGAGCGCTCCGCATCCGGGCCGAACGAGCCGGAGAAGGCCTCGGAGCCGCCCGGAGAGAATCACCCCTGACTCTGCTTGTGACCCCGCCTTGCGGTGGGCTACACTGGCTCCTTTAGGATGGCGATCGCCTTCGCCGGAGAATGATGAGCATCAAAGTCTACAATACGCTCGAAGGCAACAAGGTCGACTTTCAGCCCCTCAACGCGGGCGAGGTCGGCATGTACGTCTGCGGACCCACCGTCTACGACAGCGCCCACCTGGGCCACGCCCGCGCCGCCGTGGTCTTCGACGTCGTCGCCCGCTACCTGCGCTACCGCCAGTTTGCCGTGCGCTATGTGCGCAATTACACCGACGTCGACGACAAGATCATCGCCCGCGCCAACGAACGGGGTGAAGACCCGCACGCCCTGGCCGAACGCTACATTGCGGAATTCGAGAACGACATGGTCGGCCTGGGGAACGCCGACCCCGACGTCAAGCCCAAGGTCACGACCCACATGGGCGAGATCATCGCGCTCATCGAGCGTCTGATTCAGGAAGGGGTCGGCTACGAAGTCGAGGGTGACGTCTACTTCAGCGTCTCTTCGTTCGCGGACTACGGCAAGCTCAGCAACCGCGACAAGGAGTCGATGATCGCCGGCGCCCGCGTCGACGTCGATCTGAAGAAACGCGACCCGCTCGACTTCGCCCTGTGGAAGAAGGCGAAACCGGGCGAGCCCTTCTGGCCGTCTCCCTGGGGCGACGGGCGCCCCGGCTGGCACATCGAGTGTTCGGCCATGAGCATGAAGTACCTCGGCGAAACCTTCGACATCCACGGGGGCGGACGCGATCTCACCTTTCCGCACCACGAAAACGAGATTGCCCAGAGCGAGGCGGCCACGCACCAGACGTTCGCGCGCTACTGGCTGCACAACGGCTTCGTGAACATCAACGCCGAGAAGATGAGCAAGAGCCTCGGCAACACGATGACGATTCGCGAAGTTCTCGAGCGCTTTCACCGCGAAACGGTGCGCCTGTTTCTGCTCGCCGCCCATTACCGCACGCCCATCGACTTCACGCTCAAGAACATGGATGACGCCGAGCGCCAGCTCGAGCGGTACTACACGGCCCTGCAGGAGGCCGACCGGTACGCGCCCGACGCGCCGGAGCTCAACCTCAAGGACATCACCCCCGAGGCCAAGGAGTTCTGGTACGCGGTCGACGACTTCACGACGAAGTTCGAAGCCGCCATGGATGACGATTTCAACACGGCCCAGGCCATCGGCCACGTCTACGACCTCGTACGCGAGCTGAACAAGATCGTGGTTCCGCGCGCCGGCTACAAGCCGAATCCCCAGGATCCGTTTCTCCCCGGCATCGTGCAGGAGGCCCGGCGCCGCCTGAAGCGGGCCGGCGAGGTGCTCGGGCTGTTCCAGGCCGATGCGGCCGAGTATCTGTCGGACCTGCAGGCGAAGCGGCTGGCGCGCGCGGAGCTCGATGCGGCCGGGATTCAGAAGCTGGTCGACGAGCGCACCGAAGCGCGCAAGGCGAAGAATTTCGCGCGCGGGGATGAAATCCGCGAACAGCTCAAGGGGATGGGCATCGAGCTCGAAGACAAGCCGGGCGGCACTGTCTGGAAGGTCGGCTGAATCCCTTCCAATGGCAGATGGCAGATTGCAGATGGCAGATCCGGGGACGAATGCGGCGATAGCGCGCACGACCTGGAGCGACCTGCGCAGCACCTTCGGCTTCAGCCAGGTGCGCGCGTTCCGCCGCCGGCTGCTCACCATGGCCGGCGACGGGGCGAGCCGCGAGCAGACGGCGTACCTGCTCTTCAACTCCCACCGCTATCTGCTGACCCTGCGCCGCATCGACGCCCTGCTGGCCCCCGAGCGCACGATCGACGTGCTCGACCTGGCGCCGGCGCCCGAGCTCACGCGAATACTGCTCGACCGAAACGTGCGCTACCACAGCGCCGACGGCGGCTATTACCTGGATCGCGAAACGCGCCCCGTGGTCGATTCCGAAATCATGCTGTCCGAACGCGGGACGGAATGCACCGTGCGGCGGGCGCGCGACGTGAACCTCGAGCGCGACCGGCTCCCTTTCGACGACGCAAGCATGGACCTGGTGCTGGGGCTCGAAGTCATCGAGCACCTGATCCGCAATCCGGTCCACATGCTCCAGGAGATCGCCCGCGTACTGCGCCCGGGCGGCAAGCTGCTGCTCACGACCGATAACGCGAATCACTATATCCGGCTGCTGAAGTTTCTCGCCCTGCGTCCCATCTACTGGCCCTATCCCGAGACCACCTTCGGCGACCGACACAACCGCGAGTTTCTTGCCTGGGAACTCGAGGACTTGCTGCGGGGCATCGGGTATGCCGACGTGGCCGTGCGCACCTTCAACTGGCGCCCCTTTCTGCCCGAGCAGGATTTCAGGAAGTTTCTCGGCTACACAGTGGGGAACCTGGTCACGGCAGTGCCCCCCTTCAGCCGCTACCGGCGCCACATCGTGGCCGTGGCCACCCGCGACCGGATCGTCGATTACTATCCCTCTAACCTGTTCATCCGGAGCGCCCGGGAGGCGGGAATCTGGGAGTGACACCGGTGGTTTCCTCGGACGGGGAAACTGGGGTGGACTGACGACTGATGACTGACGACTGAAGACTGGTCATGGTAGACCGGCGACTCTTTCCCTTGACAGCCGAGCCGGTTCCCGCGTAAGATAATAGATTCATTTCTGATCCATAAGGGTAAGTATGTCTTACGCGGTTGTGAACACCGGTGGCCGGCAGGTCGTCGTCGCTGAGGGTGAAGTGGTCAAGATCGATTACCGGGACGGCGCTGAAGCCGGCGCGACCATCGATCTGGGCAAGGTGCTGCTGGTCAATCAGGACGGCAAGGTCGCCGTGGGCAAGCCCGAAGTGGCTGGCGCGAAGGTGACCGCCGAAGTCCTCGGCCACGGCAAGGACAAGAAAATTCTCGTTTTCAAGAAGCGCAAGCGCAAGGACTCGAAGCGCAAGCAGGGTCATCGCCAGGACTTCACGCGCGTGAAGATCGCTTCGATCACGGTTTGAGCAAGGTTTGAGGTTGCATCATGGCACATAAAAAAGGGCAGGGCAGCACCCGAAACGGCCGCGATTCGCACAGCCAGCGACTCGGCATCAAGGTTTTCGGCGGCCAGAAGGCGATCCCGGGCAACATCATCGTCCGCCAGCGCGGCACCCGCTTCCACCCCGGCAAGGGCGTGGGCATCGGCAAGGACCACACCATCTTCGCGACGATCGAAGGCGTGGTTCAGTTCGAGAGCTTCACGAACACGAGCGGCAAGCCCCGCAAGCGCGTTTCGGTGGTCTGAGACCCCGTTCGCATCGATTTCTCAAACCCCATCTTCGGATGGGGTTTTTGTTTTTCCGCGTAACGCCCGCCCCCCGGAAGACCGCCATGGCCGACGTCCTCGAAATCGACGCCCGCAACACCTTCTGCCCGGTACCCATCATGCGCCTGGCGGCCCGCATCAAGCAGGTCGAAATCGGCGACGTCATCCGCGTCCTGGCCACCGACCCCGGCTTCAAGCCCGACCTGCACGCCTGGCTCAAGGGAACCCGCCACGAGCTGGTCTCCTTCACGCACGTCGACAAGGTACTGACGGCCGAGATCAGAAAGACGCGCTAGCGCGTTGAAGGCCCCCTCCTTCTCGCATCCAGTTGCCGGAAGCGTTCCCCCGAAGGGGGCACTCCCAAGTATCCATTTTGACTCTGAGCGGAACAGGCGCGCGCCGACGGCATTCAGGCACAATCGAACAGTCCTTGCCTGATGCTTGGCGCTCGGCGCTCGGCGCTCGGCGCTTGGCGCTTCATTCCTCACTCGTCACTCGTAACTCTTCACTTTATTCGATGTCGTCGAGGTTGCGCTCGCGCACGACCTGCTCGCGCAGCCAGGCCAGGTGGTCCCTGTCGTCCTTGATGTGCGCTTCGCACAGCTCGGCCGTCTCGCCGTCGGCCTGGCGCGATAACTGCTCGTATTCCTCGATTTCGGTATCTTCGGCCCGCAGGTCATGCTCGAGGGCGTGCAGCAGGCCGTTCATGGGGCCGCAGGTGTTCTCGAGCAGCGAGGCGGGCGCCTGGGTCTGGGCCGGGGTTCCCCCGAGTTCCTGAATACGCTGTTCGAGGTCGGCGATGTGGTGCCGATGGGTTTCGGCGACCGCGGCGAGGCGAGCGGAAATGTCGTTGCGCTGCAGATTCCGCGCGCGGACGGCGTGCAGCTCGTAGCAGGTAGCGGCGAGCACTTCGTGGCGCAGGGTGGCCTGAAGGCGATTGAGGATGCGTTCGCGGTCGTCCGGCATGCAGCGCAGTTTCCCTGAAGTCTGGCCAAGTCTGGCGGCAGCGGGACTCCCGCCGGGATTCCGGATGCCGCAAAGGATCGCTCGAATTCTACCAGCGGCGCTCCCCTGCCACGACCAAGGGCCCCCTCCGGCCGCAGAGCCCGGCCCGGAGCCGCTCGCCATGCGGGCCCGCAGGAAGTTGCGATTGAGGCCGCAGAGGGCATATGTTACGATTTTCCTTTTCCCCGTTTTTCCGACGAAGGAGTTCTCCCATGCTGACCGCCCAAGCCGACAGCATTCTGCCGTTCACGAGCGAACACCATGCGCTGCGTGAGATGATCGCCGATTTCGCCCAGAAAGAGATCGCGCCGCACGCCCGCGAGTGGGACGACAAGGAGATCTTTCCCGTCGACATCTTCCGCAAACTCGGGCAGCTCGGCGTCATGGGAATTACGGTTCCCCAGGAATACGGCGGCGCCGGCGCCGACTACGTGAGCGCCACCATCGTGTGCGAAGAGCTGGCCCGGGTCGACGCCGGCGTCGCGCTCTCCTACGGCGCGCATGCCCTGCTCTGCACCAACAACCTGTACCTGAACGCCAGCGAGGCGCAGCGCAAGAAGTACCTGCCGGCGCTGTGCAGCGGCGAGCAGATGGGCGCCATCTGCATTACCGAACCCGGCAGCGGCTCCGACTCCACTGGCATGCGCACGACGGCCGTGAAGCAGGGCGACAAGTACGTGATCAACGGCTCGAAGATGTTCATCACGAATGCCACCGACGCCGCCGTGCTCGTCGTCTACGCGAAGACCAACCCGGCCGCCGGAAAGAAGGGGGTCTCGCAGTTCATCGTCGAGCGCGACTACGCCGGATTCTCGGTGGCCCGCAAACTCGAAAAAATGGGCATGCGCTCCAGCGCCACCTGCGAGGTCGTCTTCGAAGACGTCAGCGTGCCCGTCGAGAACCTGATGGGGAACGAGAATGAGGGGGCGCGCGCCATGATGAGCCACCTCGACGTCGAGCGCGTGACCCTGAACGGCATTCCGATCGGCCTGGCCCGCGCCGCCCTCGAGAAGAGCCTGCGCTACGCGCAGGAGCGCAAGCAGTTCGACCAGCCGATCGCGAACTTCCAGCTCATTCAGAAGTTCCTCGCCGAAGCGCAGACCGACCTCGAGGCCATGCGCCTGATGACCTACAACGCGGCCTTCAAGCTCGACCGCGGCCAGCGCGCGACCATGGAGGCGTCGACGGCGAAACTGTTCGCCGCCCGCACGGCCACGCGCATCTGCATGGACGCCGTGCAGATTCACGGCGGCTACGGCTACATGAAGGAGTACGAAGTCGAGCGTTACGCGCGCGACGCCAAGCTCATGCAGATCGGCGCCGGCACCGACGAGGTGCAGATCGTCATCATCGCCCGCCAGCTGCTGCAGGGCTGAGCGCGCCATGGCCCAGCATCCGCTCGACAGCTACGACAGCCTTCTGACCGACGACCAGCGCAGCCTGCGCGACCTCGTGCGCAAGTTCGCCGAACGCGAAGTCGCGCCGCATATCCACCGTTGGGAGCACGACAAGCACTTCCCCCGCGAGGCACTGCGCGGCCTGGCCGACCTGGGGCTGCTCGGCGTGCCCACCCCCGCTGAATGGGGGGGCGCCGGACTGGGGTATCTCGAATACAGCCTCGTCATCGAAGAGATCGCCTACGCGTCGAGCGCGCTCGCCGTGACGGTCGCCGTCACCGGCCTGCCCCAGGTCATTCTTACGCGCTTCGGCAACGATGAACAGCGCGAGCGCTACCTGCGCAATCTCGCCGCCGGCGAGACGCTGGGCGCCTTCTGCCTGAGCGAACCGGGCAGCGGCAGCGACGCCGCCGCCCTCAAGACGACGGCCGTTCGCGACGGAGACGACTACGTGCTGAACGGCACGAAGCGCTTCATCACCAACGGCGGCGAAGCCGACATCTACGTCGTCATGGCCCGCACCGGGACCGAGAAAAGCCGCGGCATCTCGGCCTTTCTCGTTGAGAAGGGTACCCCCGGGCTCTCCTTCGGCAAGCCCGAGGAGAAGATGGGCTGGGACAGCTCGCGTACCGTCGAGGTCTTTCTCGACAACGTGCGCGTCCCGGCCGCCAACCGGCTGGGCGACGAGGGGATCGGCTTCAAGGTGGCCATGACGGCCCTGGACTCCGGGCGCATCACCATCGCCGCCAGCGGCATCGGCCTCTCCCGCTGCGCCCTCGATCACGCCCTGCGCTATGCGGGCGAGCGGGAGCAGTTTGACCAGCCCATCGCCAACTTCCAGGGCCTGCAGTGGATGTTCGCCGACATGGCGGCGCGCATCGCCACCGCCCGGGCCGCCACCCGCGACGCGGCGCGCATCAAGGATCAGGGGGGCAACCTCACGCTGGCGGCCGCCGTGGCCAAGCTGACGGCGACGGATGCCGCCATGTCGGTGACGACCGATGCGGTGCAGATTCTCGGGGGCAACGGATACATGAAGGAGTATCCGGTGGAACGGCTCATGCGCGAAGCCAAGGTCATGCAGATCGTCGAGGGCACCAACCAGATTCAGCGCCTCGTCATCGGCCGCGAGCTCCTGCGCTGAGGTTGCTGCCCGTGACCGGCCGTATCGGGGGGCAGCAGGCATGAAGATCGGCATCACCGGCGCGGCAGGATTCATCGGCGCGGCGCTGGCCACCCGGCTGGCCGCCGAAGGCCACACGGTGGTTGGCCTCGATCTCACCGCTGCCGGCGCCGGTCACTTCCGCGGCCTGGGGGGCGAGTACCATACCGGCGACGTCACCGACGTTTCTGCCGTCGAGCGGTTCTGCCGCGGTCTCGATCGCATCTACCACACGGCCGCCATCGTCAAGGAGGCGGGGGACTGGGACGTCTTCCGCCGCGTGAACGTGACGGGCGCGGCCACCGTGGCCCGGTGCGCCCGCGAGGCCGGCGCGCGCGAATTCGTGCACTTCTCTTCGGTCATGGTTTACGGCTTCGACTTTCCCGAAGGGGTGGCCGAGGCGGGCCCCCTCGACGGCTGCGGCAATCCGTACTGCACCACCAAAATCGAGTCCGAAGCGGCCGTCCTGGCAGCGCACCGGCCGGGGGAATTTGACGTCTACATCGTGCGCCCCGGCGACGTATACGGCCCCGGCTCCATCCCGTGGACGGTGCGTCCTGTCGACATGATGCGCCGCCGGCGCTGGGTTTACGTCGACAGCCGCCGTTCGGTCTTCAACCACGTCTACGTCGACAATCTGCTCGACGGCATCGCCCTGATCCTCTCGCGGCGCGCCAGCGGACGCCCCTTCGCCATCACCGATGATCGGCGCACGACGGTGCGGGAATTCTTCGGGCGGTATCAGCGCTGGCTCGGCATCCGCTACCTGCCCGAAGTACCGGCCGGCGCGGCACTCACGCTCGGGGGCGTGCTCGATCGCCTCGCAGGGCCTCTGGGGATCGAACTCGAGGTCAACCGCGAAGCGGTCCGCTACATGCTGCGGCGCGCGCAGTACGGCATTGAGGCGATCCGCCTGCTCGGCTATCGCCCTGCCGTATCCCTCGACGAGGGGATGGAGCGAACGCGATCCTGGCTTGCGCAGACCGGGCGAATTCCCTTGTAAAACACGCATGTTACGCTTCCTGCCCTGTTTTTCCCCTCGCGCGGTCAGGTGGTAGAATATTCGCGTATGACCACCAAAACCCGCCGACGCGCCGAGCCCCCCGCATCCGGGCGCACACAGCCCCAACGCACCGCGCGCACGCGCATGCAGATTCTGCGCGCGGCCTCGGAGACGTTCGGCCGGCTCGGCTACGCGGGCACGCGCGTCGAGGACATCCTCGCCGCATCGGAGGTTTCGCGGCCGACGTTCTACCGCTTCTTCGACAGCAAGGAACACGTCTTCGACGCGTTGGATGAGATGGCGAGCCTGTCGCTGCTGCAGATGGTCAGCTCGGCCATGGAGACGGCGGGCTCCCATCCCGAGCGGCTCAAGAACGGCGTCGAGGCCTACCTGCGCTGGCTGGCGACAACCGGGCCCCTCGCCGCGGTACTGCTCCAGGAATCGGCCCGCCCCGACTCGCAGCTTGCCCCGCGGCGCGAGACGACGCACAAGATTCTCGTCAACTATGTCGACGAAGGGCTGTACGCCTTCCGCGGCAAACGCTATGACCCCATTTTCATCGTCACGCTGCTGACGGCCATCGAAAACGTGGGCCACTTTCTCCTGCAGGAATCTCCCCGCCTGACGGAAAAGCACGTGCAGCGCGGCGTTCGCATCGCCTTGCGCATCGTGCTCGGCGCCCTGACCGAGGGGGACCCCCGCCTCCCCAAGATCCCCGAGCGCTCCTGAGGCGCGGCGCTTCGCGAAAGGCCAATGACCAATGGTCGGTGGCCAATTGAGAGCAGCCGCGGTCGGCAATCGTCAAGCATAAGTTGTCGATGCCGAACTCGTCACTCGCACTCGTTACAGTCTGGCCGTGCGCAGGCGCAGCGCGTTGCCGATGACCGAGACGGAACTGAAACTCATCGCCGCCGCCGCAATGATCGGGCTCAGCAGCAGCCCGAAGAAGGGATAGAGAATCCCCGCGGCGACCGGCACCCCGAGCGAGTTGTAGATGAAGGCGAAGAACAGGTTTTGACGGATGTTGCGCATCGTCGCCCGGCTGAGCCGCCGCGCCCGCACGATGCCGCGCAGGTCGCCGCGCACGAGCGTGACCCCGGCGCTCTCCATGGCCACGTCGGTGCCCGTGCCCATGGCGATGCCGATGTCGGCCAGGGCCAGCGCGGGGGCGTCGTTGATGCCGTCGCCGGCCATGGCCACGCGGCGGCCCTCGGCCTTCAGCCGCGCCACCACTTCGCTCTTCTGCTCGGGGAGCACCTCGGCTTCGACCTCGTCGATACCGAGCTTCCGGGCCACCGCCTGCGCCGTCGTCCGACTGTCGCCGGTGAGCATCACGATACGCATCCCCTCGCGGCGCAGTGCCTCGAGCGCCTCGGGAGTCGTCGCCTTGACGGGGTCGGCCACGCCGACCAATCCGGCCAGGACGCCGTCGACGGCGAGAAACATGACGGTTTCGCCCTCGCTCCGCATGGCCTCGATCGGGCCCACAGCGGTGGCCACGTCGATGCCGCGCGCATCCATGAGGGCGCGATTGCCGAAGGCAATCTCGCGCCCCTCGACGCGGCCGACGACCCCCTGGCCGGTCACCGAAGAGAAGTCCGCAACGGACGGCACCGTGAGGCCGCGTACTGCCGCGCCCGCGACGATGGCCGCCGCAAGCGGATGCTCGCTCCCCTTCTCCACCGCCGCGGCAAGGCGCAGCAGGTCGTCTTGCGTAACGTCCCCCAGCGGACGGACCTCGGTCAACGTGGGGCGGCCCTCGGTCAGCGTGCCGGTCTTGTCGAGCACGAGGGTGTCGACCGATTCGAGCACCTCGAGCGCCTCGGCATTCCGGATGAGTACCCCGGCGCCGGCCCCCCGCCCGACGCCGACCATGATCGACATCGGCGTGGCGAGTCCCAGCGCACAGGGGCAGGCGATGATGAGCACCGCCACCGCGTTCACGAGCGCGTAGGCGAGGGCCGGTTCGGGGCCCACCAGGGCCCAGATGACGAAGGAAATGGCCGAGATCCCGATTACGGCGGGCACGAAGATCGCCGATACCTTATCGGCCAGGCGCTGAATGGGCGCCCGGCTGCGCTGCGCTTCGCTGACCATCTTCACGATGCGCGCCAGCATGGTGTCGGCGCCGACCCGCTCGGCCCGCATGACCAGCGATCCGGTGCCGTTCAGCGTGGCCCCCGTGACGCGGCTTCCCGCGTCTTTTTCCACCGGAATCGACTCGCCGGTCACCATGCTTTCGTCGACGGCGCTGCGCCCCTCGAGCACGATGCCGTCGACCGGAACCTTTTCACCCGGCCGCACGCGCAGGCGGTCGCCCACCTGCACGGTATCCAGGGGAACGTCGCTCTCGGCGCCGTCGTCGGCGATCCGGCGGGCGGTTTTCGGCGCCATCCCGAGCAGCGCGCGAATGGCCCCGCTCGTCTGGCTGCGCGCGCGCAGCTCGAGCACCTGCCCCATGAGCACGAGGGCGACGATGATGCCGGCCGCCTCGAAGTACACGTGTACCATCCCGTGCGCGTCGCGGAATGCAGGGGGAAAAATACCCGGCGCCACCGTGGCGACGACGCTGTAGGCGAAGGCGGCGCCGGTGCCGATGGCGATGAGCGTGAACATGTTCAGGCTGCGGTTCACGATCGAGCGCCAGCCGCGCTCGAAGAACGGCTTGCCCCCCCAGAGCACGACGGGGGTCGCGAGCAGCAGCTGCAGCCACTGGGCGTCGCGCATCGACAGCGATCCGCTGAGCGGGCGCCCGGGAAGCATGTCGGCCATGGCGAAGACGGCGAGGGGAATCGTGAACAGGAGGCTCACGAAGAAGCGCCGCCGCATGTCGACCAGTTCCGGATTCTCCGGCTCCTCGACGGTGATCGTGCGCGGTTCGAGCGCCATGCCGCAGATCGGGCATTCACCGGGCTCGCTGCGTACGATCTCGGGGTGCATCGGGCAGGTCCACTCGGTGCGCGTGAGGGTGAGGGGCGGGCTCTCCGGCTCGAGCCCCATGCCGCAGGTCGGGCACGGTACCGGCTTCGTTTCGCGCACCTCGGGGCACATCGGGCAGACCCACGCCGAGGCCCCCTCGACGGCCACGGCGGGCCCTGCCGGGGCCGTCGATGCGGCCTGGGCCGCATGCACGTGCGTATGGGCGCCGGCGAGATACGCTTCGGTACTGGCGGCGAACTTCTCGCGGCACTTCGCATTGCAGAAGAAATAGGTCTCACCCGCGTGTTCGAACGAACCCCCTTTCGGGTTCCGCGGATTCACCTTCATGTGGCAGACCGGGTCGACGGCCGTCTTCAGGTACGATTCGGGGTCGGCGGAAAACTTATCCCGGCACTTCGGATTGCAGAAGTGGTAGGTTTCGCCCGCGTACTCGAAAGATCCCCCCTTGGGGTTCCGGGGATTCACCTTCATGTGACAGACCGGATCGACGGCCGTCTTGAGGTACGATTCAGGGTCGGCCGCGAACTTTTCGCGGCACTTCGGGCTGCAGAAGTGCCACGTTTCACCGGCGTGCTCGAAGGAGCCGCCTTTTGCCGTCGCGGGATCGACGGTCATGCCGCATACAGGATCTTTGGTTTCCACGGTAATGCCTTTCTTCTTCGTATGGTATCAAAACGGGATCGTTCTACCCGTTCAGACGGTGCACGAAGAAAAAAGACGCAGGAAAGTTTTCTCTCCCCTGCCCGTTTCACCCTGTAAGCGGGACGCAGCGGGCCTCAGGGGGCCGCGCAGCAGCCGCATTCGGGGTTGCGGCACTCCTGGGCGACCGCGTTACCGTACTGGTCGAACTCCAGATGGCAGCACTTTTCGACGACTTCGCGCAGTTTTTCTCGCCCCCGCTGCACGCGGGACTTGGCCCCGGACAGCGAGACGCCGAGCCGTTCGGCAATGTCCTTCTGCGACAGCCCTTCGACGTCGGCCATCAGCAGCGGATCGCGGTACATGGGCGGAAGCGCGCCCAGAAGCCCCCGGACGCAGGCATTGATGTTCTGATCGGCGAGTTCTTCCTGATCCGCCTCCCGGGACTCGGCCTCTTCGAGGTCGCCCGACGCCACCTCGGCGCGGGCGCTGCCGCGGCTCCGGTAATAATCGATGACCGCGTTGCGCGCGATGCGGTAGATCCACGCCTGCAGCTTTTCGGCGTCGCGAAGCTGACCGGCTTTTTCGTGCACGCGCAGAAAGACTTCCTGCACGATGTCGTCGGCGTCGCTCGGCCGCTCGACCCGGTTGCGTACGAAGGCGAGCAGGCCTCCGCGCAGGTCGTCCCATGCTCTTGCATATTCCTGCATGCCGCCATTATCCCACGGCCGCGGCATGCCCTTCATGACAGGGCGGCTACTTTCCGATCGACCGGCGAAATGAGCGGCGGACGAACAACGGGTGCAGAACGGCGCCCGCGACGAACCCGCCCACGTGCGCCCAGAAGGCGATGCCGGCCGCCTCGCCGGGGCCCAGCTTCTGCAGGGTGCCGCTCAGGGCCTGCCCCACGAACCAGAGCAAGAGAAAGATGACGGCGGGAACCTCGACGAAGAACGGCCAGAAAAAGATCGGGATGACGGTGAGCACCCGGGCGCGCGGGTAGAGGAAAAGATACGCCCCCATGACCCCCGCGATGGCCCCCGACGCGCCGACGATCGGAATCGTCGAGTCGGGAAACATGGCCAGATGAACGGCGGCCGAGGCGATTCCCGTCAGGAGATAGAACAGGAGAAAACGGACGTGCCCCATGGCGTCTTCGACATTGTCGCCGAAGATCCAGAGGACCCACATGTTCAGAATGATGTGCCCCCACCCGCCGTGCAGAAACATGCTCGTGACGAAAGGAACCCAGTCGCCCGGCGGGAGCCCGGTCTGGAGCTGCCAGGCGATCCCGTCGGTGTAGCGGGCGGGAACGAGGCCGAACACGCGCACGAACCGCTCCAGCTCCGCCGCGGGCAGCGCGAGCTCGATCCCCCACGCGACGAGGTTCGCGCCGATGATGGCGAGCATGACGAAGGGGAATGTGCGCGAAGGAACCCGATCCCGGATGGGCAGCATGGTAAGCCCATTGTACTATGCGGGGTCGGGCTCTCCCTCTGATTTGCGCAACCGCCGCAGCTCGTGCTTGAGCTCAATCATGCGCAGCTCCCGGTCGACCATGTAGCGGTTGAGCTGCTCGAGTTCGGCATTGCGCTCGCGAAGGGCCTCTTCGGCCTGCTTACGCTCGGTGATGTCGCGGGTATTGAGCACGATGCCCCCGATGGCGGGGTCGGCCAGCAGGTTACGCGCCGACGCTTCGACGCAAACCCACCGGCCGTCGCGATGACGCAGCCGGTACTGACGGGTCATCTCGGCCCCCGGCCGGCGCAGGAGTTCGCCGAAGGCCTCCGACAGGGCGTGCACGTCGTCGGGGTGGAAAAAATCGAACAGCGGGAGTCCGATGAGTTCTTCGGGCCGGTAGCCGCGGATGCGCCGGACGGCAGGGCTCTCGTACAGGATCGTGCCCGCGCCGTCGAGTATCGTGATGATGTCGGCCGCGTTCTCAATCAGCGAGCGAAAACGCCGTTCGCTCTGCCGCAGGCGCTCTTCGGCCAGATGGCGGTCGGTCACGTCGTGCACGATGGAGTGCAGCAAGGTGCGCCCGTCGATCGTGACGGGCCCCGAGTATACCTCGACCTCACGCACCTCTCCGGAGGCGAGTCTGTGGCGGAAGTTGAAGTAAAGACGCTGCATGTTCCGCGCGGCGTCCATCTCGGCCTGCACCTCGGCGGCGGTCAGGGTGTTGATGTCGGTGATCCGCTTTTTCAGCAGCTCGTCGCGGGAATAACCATAGAAGAGGCACGCGGCTTCATTCGCGTCGATGATGGCGCCGCTCGCGGGGTCGATGATCAGTTTGACGGCGCGGTTGTGCTGAAAGATCTGCCGGTAGCGCGCTTCGGAATCGCGCAGGGCCGCCTCTGTCGCCCGGCGGCTGGTGATGTCGCGGGCAATACCCTGCAGATTGCCGTCGGGCATGATGCGGGCCGAGAGCTCGACCCAGACCGGCGTGCCGTCCTTGCGCAACAGGCTGCGCTCGACGACCACGGTGCGACCGCCTTCGAGCAGCGAGAAATCGATGGGACGCGCTTCGATGTCTGCCGGATCCATGAGGTCGAACATCGTGCGATCGAGCAGTTCTTCGCGCGTGTAGCCGACGAGTTCCGTCGCGCGGTCATTCACCGCGACATACCGCCCCTTGCTGTCGGCGATGAAGACGGCATCCGAGGCGACGTCCATCCAGGTCTGGTAGTCGACGCTGGGGCGGGTCGGCCCGGGTTCCCCGAACGGTGCGCGGGTTCGTCCGGCCCAGGCAGCCCGAATCGCCCGGGTCAGCGCCTCGTCCTGCAGGCGCGGGAGCGGCAGAGACGGGTCGGCGTCGTCGCGCGGTTCCGTCAATGAAACGGCAAGCACCGGTCCGGGGAGCCGGTCGCGCGGGAGATCCCGCTCCACATCGGGCGCCCATTCCACGAGCAGCACGGCCGGAGCGATGTCACCGCGGGCGAGGTCCTGAAGCGCGCCGACCCAGACCTCGGTCGGGAAACCCAGCGCGCGCAGCCGATCCGCCGTCGGCTCGACTGCGGTTCCAAAGCGGCGGACGACGATGAGGACGGGCGGGAACGGATCCATGGCAACCCCGGGAATCTTCTGCCAGTCGCCAATTCTACCGCGCCGGGCGCTGAAAAACAAAAGCGCCGGATTCACAGGATGTTATCGCGGCGACCCCGGGAACTCATTCCCATCCCGATCGCCGCCGGCCGGGGGTCCGTAAGGGAACCGTCACGCCTCCAGGGATCGCTGGAGAGAATTCACGGTTCGCGTTCGATCGTCCGATCTATCTCGACGTGAATCATGCGTCACCTCTCTGGCACCAGCGTCGGGCGCAACGGCTGAGAGTGCAAGGCAATGAGCCGACCCGGCGACGGATCGTGTGGGGCGGGCCAGTCCATTCGGCGCCCGGAGACGCCCGGACCGACGGGAAATGCCGTGACGGCGGAGGCTGTGCGAAATTGGTGCGCCCGACAGGAGTCGAACCTGTGACCTTCGGCTTCGGAGACCGACGCTCTATCCAGCTGAGCTACGGGCGCGCTTGAAAAGGGGGTGGAATACGGCAGCGGGTGCCGAGAGAAGGATCAGAGGGCCTGAATGCGGGCGACGGTGCGGTTGGCGGCCGTCACGACCTTGCCGACGTTGGCGCCGCGCGTAATCTGGAGCGCCAGCACCATCTCGCCGTCAATGCCGCGCACGATCAAGCCGCCGGTCGTGCCGAGCACCATGCTGAGAAAGTGTTCGCCGCAATCGAGCTCGCGCACGGCCATCATGCCGGGGTTCAGCATTTCAGAAACCATGGCGCCCAGCTGGTCGTTGAAATCCTTGTCGGCGAAGGTCGAAACCAGAATCAGCCCGTCGGGGCTGACGATGGCGGCGCCGGCGATCTGCGCGTCGTCGCCGACCAGATGCTCCAGGCTGCCCTGCAGGATGTCGAGGTCCAAAGTGGCCATAGTTCCTCCAAACCCACTCACTATACCATTTACGATTTACGATTGACAATCGACATTTTCGGCGGTGAGTGGGCGGAACCCTGGTGTGCCGGACCCGAAACCCGTTCGTGTCGAGCCGACGGCAGGATGCAGCGCAGACTGCGACGGCGAGACAGGCGCGTGGATACCCTGCGCTCCTTCGCTGTCGTGCTCCGCTCTGCGCGCACCGTCAGCTCGGGACGAACGGTGTGCGTCCGCAAATCGTCAATCTAAAATTGTCAATTCACGGCACGCCGGCGGAGGGCCCAGATCGCCATGAGCGCCAGACCGAAGACCAGGTCACCCCGGGGACCGCCGGACTGTGTTGCGCAGCCGCAACCCGGTTCCGCCCCGGGTTCCACGATGGCCAGCGTGAAGAACTGGTCGGCGATGCCGCCGCAGTTCTGCACCTGCAGGCCGACGAAGACTTCGTCATTCGCGTACTCGACCGGTACCCGCCATGCAATCAATCCGCTCTCGGCGTCGATCTCCATGCCCTCGGGACCCTTCGTGAGCACCCAGTGCGGCATGCCGGCTTCGGCCTGCAGCTTCGGCTGATACTTCCACACCCGGCCGCGCACCGCCGCGGCGACCTTCGCCGGGTCGGTCGCGAAGATGGGCTCCGGAGTCTCGGCGTCGGCGTCGACGATGATCGAAAGCCGCGCCTGGGGGCCCGTGCTGTCGACCCGCACGCGCCAGTGGTTTCCAATTTTTCCGCTCCAGGGCCACAGATCCCAATTGTCTTCGCTCGACAGCTCTTCGTTCGCCGCGAGACAGTCGCCGGGACCCAGGATATACGACCCGTTTTCGAGGGAATATTCCCCATCGGGCTGCACGACCGAGACGGCGTAGTGATCGGCGGCGCAGGCCCCCGCGCTCTGCTCTTCGCGCGGCATGCAGGCGAAGCGGTTGGGAAGCACGCCGCCGAGTTTGTTCTCGTCGACATGCCAGACGCAGACCCGGTCTCCGGGAAGCTCCTTGTCCATGCCGACCCGCGCCCTGTACTCCACGAGAAAGTAATCGCGCGGCTCTGCCGGATTCGGCGTCACGCGGAAGGTGTCGCCCCCGAGCTGCGCCGGATCGACCTTACGGTTGCAGACGTTCGCGGTCACCGGCTTCGGAAACGACCAGGCGAGCTCCTGGCGCGTCCAGGCGGCCAGCTCGCCGGGGTCTTCGCCGGGATCTTCTCCCGCGAACAGGGGATCGCAGCTCGTGATGCCGTAGCCCATCAGATCCCAGCACCCGACGCCGTAGCCCTGGCCCCGCTTCGCGTAGAGATCGGGAAGCCCCAGAATGTGTCCGAACTCGTGCGCCCACACGCCGATGGCCGAAAGCCCGCTCGCGCTGCGGGTCGAGCGCTCGGGCCCGACGACGTAGCGCACGCCGCGTCCGTCGAAAAGATTCGCGTGCTGATGCGACCAGAGATCGCCCCAGTCTTTCGCCGATGGATTGCAGAGGCCGTCGTCGTCGCTCTGTTCGGCCCCCGGTCCGGCGTGCACGAGCAGAATCCCTTCGGGCTGCCCGTCGCCGTCGTTATCGAAGTCATCCAGATCGACGCCGCCGGCCACCGCCTCTTCGAGCGCGAAGCGCACGAGCTCCCAGGCGCCGGTAACGAAACCGGGATTGGCCGGATCGCCCAACCCCCAGCATCCGCCCTGCGGATTCGTCGGATGGTACGACGTATAGTACGTGTAGGGTTGCGGCGCCGTGAGCCAGCCCACCGACGTGACGTCGCCGAAGGTCAGGCGCTCGCCGCTCGCCCGCGCGTAGAGATCGGCCATCGTTTCGTTCGGATAGGGACGCCCCTCGTGCGCCCCCTCGTGCCGGCCGAAGAACATATCTTCGAAATATGCGACCTCGCCGAGGGCAGGCTTGTCGGGGAACTCGACGAAGAGAACCAGCATCTTCCACGGCGCGCCCCATTCGCGCTCGGGGCCGAGCACGACCATCGGGTGCAGGGGATCCCAGTGGCGCAGCGGGGGGCCGAAGTAATCCGTATGCGGCCGCCCATGCAGCGTGACGTCGCGGTGAACGTCGGCGGACGAATCCGCCGCGGCGCCCACGCCGGGCGCAAAGAGAACCGCCAGGATGGCAAAAAGGACCCGGAAACCGGCACGCATGGTGGCCTACGGAAGCGAAAAGTGATCCTGCAGCGCTTGAAGCCGTGCCGCACCGATACCCGGAACGGCGTCGACCTCGTGCCAGCCGGTGAACCCACCGGGCGGCCGCGCATCAATCACTTTACCAGCAAGCTTCGTGCCGAATCCACGCACCTGAGCAATCTGTTCGGGGCCCGCCGCGTTCAGCGAAGGGCGCAGGGAGGCCGTGGGCCCGGTTTCCCCCTTGGCAGCCGCAGGAGAAGCGGCTCGGACCTGCAGACGCATTGCGTCAGGCGCGTGATCCGGCGAAGGGGCCGGAGAGGGATTTTCAGGGGGAATCTGCCCGACCATGACAGCGGTGTCAGGGTCGAGCGGGCCGCCTTCGGGCGGCGTTGCGGAAAAGAAGTGCCAGGCGGGGATGGCCGCGGTCAACGCCAGGGGTAACCACAGGCGCTTAGCGTTCACCCCGCCGCTCGCTCTTGTAGAGCCGGTAATCGATGGAATCGACCAGGGCCTGCCAGGAAGCCTCAATGATGTTCTCGCTGACGCCGACCGTGCCCCACTTGTCTTCGCCGTCGCCGCTCTCGACGAGCACGCGCACCTTGGCGTCGGTGCCCTTGCCCGAGTTGACGACGCGCACCTTGTAGTCGAGCAGCTCGACGCCGGCCAGTTCCGGATAGAAGCGAAGCAGGGCCTTGCGCAGCGCCGTGTCGAGCGCGTTCACCGGACCGTCGCCGAGGGCTACCGTGTGGGCGACCTGGCCGTCGACTTCGATCTGCACGCTTGCCTCGCTGATGGGGGCCTGATCGCCGGCGCGCTTCTCGTCGATGACGCGAAAGCCGATGAGCTTGAAGAACGTCTTGTGCTGGCCAAGCGCGCGCTTCATGAGGAGTTCGAAGCTGCCGTCGGCCCCTTCATATTGATAGCCCTGCGATTCAAGGTCCTTGACGCGGTCGAGGATGGCCGCCGCCTGCGGACTGCCGGCTTCGAGCTCGAGCCCGAACTCCTTCGCCTTGAAGAGGACGTTGGAGCGGCCCGCCAGATCGCTGACCAGCACGCGGCGCTGGTTACCGACGACTTCGGGCGCGACGTGTTCGTAGGTGAAGGTCGCGCGCTGCACGGCGCTGACATGCATGCCGCCCTTGTGCGCGAACGCGCTCTGGCCCACGTAGGGCTGGCGCTTGCTCGGCTGCAGGTTGGCCAGTTCGTAGACGAGCTTCGAGACCGAGGTCAGCTTGCGCATCTCGTCGGCCGTAAGCACCGGCTGTTCCATCTTGAGCGCCAGGTCGGCCGCGATGGAGACCAGGTTCGCATTGCCGCAGCGCTCGCCGATGCCGTTGATGGTCCCCTGCACGTGCACGGCGCCGGCGCGCACGGCGGCCAGGCTGTTGGCGACGGCGAGCTCGGCGTCGTTGTGACAGTGGATGCCGACCTCGACGCCGGGGAAGGCTTTGACGACTTCGGCGACCCCCTCGGCGATCTCCCAGGGCATCGTGCCGCCGTTGGTGTCGCAGAGCGCAAGCACCTTCGCGCCCCCGTCGACGGCAGCGCGCAGCGTGCGAGCAGTGTACTCGGGATTACGCTTCCACGCGTCGAAGTAGTGCTCGGCATCGTAGACGACCTCGTCGACCCGCTCGGCCAGATAGCGGATGCTGCTGCCGATCAGATCGATGTTCTCGTCGAGGCTGATGCGCAGCGCTTCTGTGACGTGAAAGTCCCAGCTCTTGCCGACGACGGTGATGACCGGCGTCGAGGCCGAGAGAAGCGCGCGCAGATTCTCGTCCTTGTCGGCGGCGATGCCCGCGCGGCGGGTCATGCCGAAGGCGGTCAGGCGCGCACGCTTGAGCGGATCCTTGCGGAAGGCGTCGAAGAAGCCGGCGTCGCGCGGATTGGAACCGGGGTAGCCCCCTTCGATGTAGTGGATCCCCAGCTCATCGAGCACGCGCGCAATGCGAATCTTGTCCTCGAGCGAGAAGGAAACGTCTTCGCTCTGGGCGCCGTCGCGCAGGGTCGTGTCGTATAAGCGGACCACTGAATTCACTTTCTCTCCCGAAGACGCGCGCCTCAGGCGTCGGGCGCGTCGAGCCCGAAGGCGGAGTGCAGCACGCGCACCGCCAGTTCCACATACTTCTCGTCGATGACCACCGAGACCTTGATCTCGCTGGTCGAAATCATCTGGATGTTGATGTTCTCGGCGGCCAGCGTCTGAAACATCTTCGAGGCGACGCCCGCATGGCTGCGCATGCCGACGCCCACGATGCTGACCTTGGCGATGCCGCGGTCGCACTCTACGCCCGTGGCGCCCAGTTCCTTCGCGAGGCGCTCGACGATCTCGAGGGCCGCATTCGTGTCGGACTTCGGCACCGTGAAGGTGAAGTCGGTGTGCCCCTGGGCGCTCAGGTTCTGGACGATCATGTCGACGACGATGTTCGCTTCGGCCAGCGGCGACAGCAGGCGCGCGGCCACGCCGGGCTGATCGGGCACGCCGCGCACGGCGATCTTGCTCTCGTTCTTGTTGTAGGTGATTCCGCTGACGACGACGTTTTCCATCTCTTCATCCTCTTGGCACACCACGGTGCCTTCTTCTTCGCTGAACGTGGAGCGCACGTGGATCTTCACGCTGTACTTGGCCCCGAACTCGACGCTGCGCAGCGCGAGCACCTTGGCGCCCAGGCTGGCCATCTCGAGCATCTCTTCGTAGCTCACGCGGGCGAGCTTGCGGGCCTTGGGCACCATGTTCGGATCCGTCGTGAACACGCCGGTCACGTCCGTGTAAATCTCGCAGACATCGGCCTTCAGGGCGGCCGCCAGGGCCACGCCCGTCGTATCGCTGCCGCCCCGGCCGAGCGTCGTCACGTTGCCGTCGTCATCAATCCCCTGGAATCCGGCGACGACGACGACCCGCCCCGCGTCGAGTTCGCGGAAGATGCGGTCGCCTTCGATGGCCTGGATGCGGGCCTTCGTGTGCGCCCGGTCGGTGCGGATGGCGACCTGCGAGCCGAGCAGGCTCACGGCGTTCTGGCCGAGATCGCGCAGCGCCATGGCGAGCAGGCCGATGGAGACCTGTTCGCCCGTGGCCACGACCTGATCGGCTTCGCGCGGGTGGCTGTTGGATGAGATCGCCTGGCAAAGGCCGAGCAGACGATCGGTTTCGCCGCTCATGGCCGACACGACCACCACGACGCGGTTACCGGCGTCGGCGGTCTGCTTCACGCGGCGGGCAACGTGCTGAATGCGTTCGACGGACCCCATCGAGGTGCCGCCATATTTCTGGACGACCAGTGGCTTGGACATAGAATCAATGCAATCGGTTACGGAGACGACTCGTTCATCCGCCGGGGCGCGCGCAAGGCCGCAACAGGTTCCGGAATCCGGATGAAAACTATCTATTGTAGAGGATCTCGGACCACGCGGCCAATCGTTCCGCGGAATTCGGGCCAAGCGCCTCGGCCGTCAGCCGCCGCCCCGGCCGGGGCGCCGCCGCCGGTTCGAGGCGGACGCGCAGGACGTCGTCGCTCCAGAAGGGCCACCACTTGTCGGCCCATTCGACCAGCGAAACCGCCTGTTCGGCGACCTCGGGGTCATAGCCGAGCAGATCGAGCCGTTTCGGATCGGACAGCCGGTAGACGTCGAGGTGGTAGACGGGCGTGCGCCCGGCGTAGACGTTCATCAGGGCGAAGGTCGGGCTGTTGACGTCGTCGGTGACGTCGAGTCCGGCGGCGATGCCCTGAATGAGCGTGGTCTTGCCGGCGCCGAGGGGCCCTTCGAGCGCGACGGCGTCGCCAGGCTGAAGCAGCGCGCCCAGCCGGCGCCCGGCCTCGACGAGGGCCTCGGGGGTGTCGATGTGAAAGTCGCGGCTCACCCTTTTCAGTATACGCGAACGTCGATTGCCGCAGCGCTCATTCCGTGGAGGTTCGTGCGGATCACGGATCGGCGGCGAGTCCGGCGAGAACAGCGGGCAGGACGTCGGCGACCTCGGAGGCGCGCAGACCGCCGACCGGCAGGCCCGCGCGTTCGCCCGCCAGGCCATGCGCGTAGACCCCGACGCACGCCGCCTGCTCGGCGCGCATGCCGGCGCCGAGCAGCGCACCCAGGATGCCGGCGAGCACGTCGCCCATGCCCCCCGCGGCGAGCGACGGCGCGCCCGAAGCATTGATCCAGTAGCGGCCGTCGGGACAGGCGATGATCGAACCCGCACCCTTGAGCACGACGACCGCGCGGAATTTCTCGGCCAGCGCGCGCGCGGCGGCGGGGCGGTCGGCCTGGACCCCCTGGGTGTCGATGTGCAGCAGACGACCCGCCTCGGCCGGGTGCGGCGTCAGAACCGTGGGAGCCGGGCGCGGGTGCAGCAGGTCGGGTTCGCGCGCCACGAGGTTCAGTCCGTCGGCGTCGAGCACGAGCGGGAGCGAGCTGGCGACCACCGCCTCGAGAAAGCCGGCCGCCTCGGGGCCCGCGCCGACGCCGGGCCCGAAGACCAGGGCGGTCTTGCGCTCGAGCAGCGCCGGATTCCACGCCGCGGCCGACCAGGCCGCGACCGGTTCGTGCATGACCTCGGGCCAGGCGGCGCGCACACCGCCGGGGCCGCTCAGGGTGACGAGCCCCGCGCCCGCGCGCAGGGCGCCGCGGCAGACCAGATCGGCGGCGCCGTCCTTGCCCGGCCCCCCCGCGAAGACGAGCACGTGGCCGAACGTCCCTTTATGGCTGTCGGCCGGTCGTCGCGGAACGCGAAGGATCGGTTCGCCGGGCGCGAGCCGGGCGGCCGTGACGGCGTGGCGGTCGACGAGCGCGCGGGGGAGTCCGATGTCGAAAACCCGGACGTCACCGGAATAGGCGGAACCGGGGGTGACGTAGAGCCCCGGCTTGCCGAGCCCGAAGGTGCCGGTTGCGTCGGCGCGCACCGCCTCGCCCAGGGGACGCCCGGTGTTCGCGTCGAGGCCGCTCGGGATGTCGACGGCATAGATGCGGCACCCGGCATCCCGGGACCGGTTCAGGGCGTCGACCGCCGCCCCGTAGGCGCCACTGACGTCGCGGTCGAGGCCGGTGCCGAGCAGGGCATCGACCTGGAGTTCGCCGGGCCGGGGCGCGCCGATGTTTCCATCAGGAACTTCGGCGACCGTGCCGCCGAGTGCGAAAAAGACGCCGGCGTGGAGGGCCGCGTCGCCGCGCAGTTCCCCCCGCAGGCCCACGAGCTGCACGCGCACGTCGAGCCCGGCTTCGCGCAGGATGCGGGCGATGACGAACCCGTCGCCGCCGTTGTTGCCACGCCCGCAGGCAACGCGCACGAGCCCCGAAGCGGGGCGCCACGCGGCGAGAATGTGATCGGCCGCGAGCCGCCCGGCGGTCTCCATCAGCGCGATCGAGGGGAACCCGATCTGCTCGATGTACTCCTGCTCCAGCGCGCGGATCTCTTCGCGCAACGCCAGCTTCATCGGTTGCTCCGAGAGGGACGCGGCGCCGAAGAATCCCGGCCGGTTTCCCGTTCGGCCACTACATAGGCCACCGCGACGTCCCCATCATGCGAAAGTGCGACCGCCGCGCGCACGTCGGGGTGCAGCGCCGCCATATGGCCGTGAAGGAGCAGCTCGGGCCGTCCCCCCGGCGCGTTGCGGATTTCAATCTCCCGCCAGGCCGGACGGCGGGTGCCACCGAGCGCCTTGAAGACCGCCTCTTTGGCGGCGAAGCGCACGGCCAGCGACTGAGCCGCGTCGCGTTTGCGCGCGCAGTAGGCCCGCTCGCCCTCGGTGAAGACCCGCTCCAGAAACCGGTCGCCGAAGCGGTCGATCGTCGCGCGGATGCGGGAAATGCGGATGATGTCTACGCCGGCGCCGAGCAGCATGGGGAGCAGGAAGGCGAAACGGCGCCCTTACGGCGCCTTGAGCCCGGGAAAGTAGACGGCGCGCACGAGCCCGCCGCCGATTGCCGCGTCGTCGGATACCAGGGCCATGTACTCCCACAGCCCACCCCCGAGCGGATACGCGATGACGTTCATCTGCACGGCGTTCGTGGAATACGTCGACGTACCCTTTACCTTGGTGGTCGCGATCATCTCGGGCACCGCCGGATCGCTCACGTCATAGACATACAGACCGGCTGAACCGGCGGCGACGAAGAGGTAATCGCCGAGTGCGACCAGGGAGCGTATCCCCGCGGGGAGCTTTGTGACGTTGTCTTTTACGTCAATCTGGCCGAGCTTGGTTGGCGTGCGCAGGGCATTTCCCTGCAGCATGTCGCTTTCCATGGCGGCAATGTCGAAAATATACGTATACCCGCTGCTCGCGTTTCCGGAGTATGCTCGTTTCCAGGATGCCGAACGGCGCTGATAGGTCATGGGATCGCCGGAACCGGAGTTCACGCCCAGATTGACGTTCGTCTTCGAGGCACCTGAGCTTGCGTAATAGCACCCCTGCTGAGGTTCGCCGTTGGGGAACAATTCACGGACATGATTCGGGGGCCCGAACAGAAAGGTGCGACCGGCGAGCGTGTCGATAAAGACATCCGAGTAGGAAAACGCGCTGAAGGGGGCTGACAGGTCGGGATCGCAGACCGTGTCGCTCTTGGATTTGTAGAAAACGAGCCGGTTGTCGGTTGAGTCCAGCTGCGAGGGTGTCGGCGTGCCCGTGCCGTAGCGCAGATACTTGTCGGCCCAGCAGGCGAATACGTAGTTGCCAGCGACGGCCGCGCAGTCGTAGTTGGCCTGGCCGCTGCTGCCCCACCACTCTGCATTGGCCACGTCGGGAGCCGCCGGATCCGTAAAGGGGATCCGGTAGAAATGAGAGGTGTCGGCGACGTAGAGGTACTCAGGGTCGCCGTTGGTGTCGCGCACGAAGCGGGCGCGGCGCGGATCGCCGTTCGTGGGGACGTGCGCGACAAGCTCGGCGGCGCCCCCGCTGCGCATGCTGGCGATGTCGTAGACGGCCACCCCGCCGTTGCGCTGCGCGATGACGGCATGGGTCTGCCCGACCAGCCGGATGTCGCGGGCCAGTCCCCCGTGCTCGAGCGTCAAGGCAGGAGCAACGCACTTGAGGCCGGTCGCGCAGGTCGCAGTGAGATTGCGCGACGTGTCGTTCCAGGAATAGAGCTGCGAGGCAACGTCGAAACCGCGTAGGCCGTGAGCCTGCGCCATGGCGAGCCAGATGCCGTCGGGTCGTTCGGGGGTCGTCTTGCGCTGCAGCGAGCGAGTGAGAAATCCGACGCCGCCGGTGCCACCGATGGTCTGGGCGTTCATGCGCACGTAGTGATCGAAGTGCCACGGATGGGCCGTCTGATAGACCGAGATGGGGTGCGTCTCGGTGTTCCCCCAGCGAAACAGCTTGCTCTGGCTGGCATGCAGCGCTCCGCTGGCGCTGGTGGCGCCGAATTTGATCGGTGCGCCCGGATTCTCGACGTCGATGGCGCGAAGAGTAACCGGGAACGTTTCCAGAACGACATAGGCCATCGGCGCGGTCGTCAACGCCGCGGTCACCGGACCCGGCATCGGCCCGTAGACGTGCACGTAACTCGAGCAGGTGCTGTTCCACGCGATGTCGGCCGTGTCGCCGTGCAGAGTCACCCCTTCGGTCGTCTTCCCAGGATAGCCGGGAAGAAAGCCGTAATAGTCGGGGACCGGAAAGACCTTGGCGCCCACGAAGTCGGCTTCCGGCCTGGGTGGGAGCGCCTCGAGCGTAATCGAGGTCGAGGTGTTCCCGGTGACGAGAAACCCGGTGGCGCCGTTCTTGACGACCATGCCGTCGGAAAACTTGAATGCAACCCGGTTGCCCCGCAGAATCGCGCCGTTGGTCGTCAGGGTATTGCCCGACACGGCGCTCACCGTTCGCCACTCGGTACAAGCGTCGGATCCGGGGGTCGCCGCGGTCGGCGGATTGATGGTCGCCCCCTTGCGGTCGACGATGTTAGGCTGGCTGGCCGCCTGCGGGTACGTACCGGCGTCCCAGTAGAAGGGGGGCTTGAAGATCACCGCGCCCGTTATCGGCTCGGCCGCGGCGTAGGCGAAATTTCCCCCCGAAGCGGGCAGGCCCAGGTTGGCCGTTTCCTTCATGCAGTCTATCGGGCTGCCGTTGCAGGCAAGGAAACCGCGGATGTCGTAGATCTTGGCCCCCTGATTCTGCACCGAAACGTAGAGGTGGTTATCGGTAAATCTGCCCTGGTTCAGGGTGAGGCCGGTCTCGGCATACTTGAAATGCGGATAGTCTACGCTTAGAGCCGTGTTTCGCCAGCACCTCGACGCGGCTTCGGTGAACGCAGTCGGACTCAACGCCTGGTCGATGCGATAAAAGCCGACATGGCTGGGCACCGTGGCCGTGCCGGTCGCATACGCCAGCCAGACCTGATTCGAGCCGGTGGGGCGGACGAAGGCAGTGCCGATGACGTTCGCCGTCGTCCAAGTGAGCACCGGCTCGCCGGTGCCAGGCTTGCAGACCGGAACCGGCTTCTCAGGCTTCCCGGGATAGCAGCCCGCGGTTTCGCCGGGATCGCAGGCGAGGCCCGGATTGGTGTTCGCATTGAACACGAGCAGCCCCTGGGGTCCGGCGACAGCGATCCACTCCGCATACCTCGTGGCATCGTAGGCGTAAAACCCGGTGCCGGCCAGCGGATTCACCGTACCCACCAGTTTCGGCCGGGTCAACGCGCCGGCTTCAAAGTTGCTTGCGTAATACTTGAACGTCTTGAGCGCTACCGGACCGTCGGCCACGTAGGCATATTCGAAGAATTCGCCGGCATCGGCGTCCCAGTACCGCGCCCCCTGGTTGTCGTCGAAAACGATGTCGGCGCTGAACGCGTCGGTGACGAAATACTGTGAGGCCGCCGTTCGGATGAGCACCTCGAAAACCGTCGTCTTCGTGCCGACGGCGCCGTTCTTGTCCTTGACGGTGGCCGAAATCGTGTACTTGCCGGGCGCCGTATATCCTCCTGTATGCGTGAAAACCGCGCTGGCAGGCTCCACGACAACAGGCGAGCCGTCACCCCAATCGATGGAATACTCGACGATACCGTCTTCGGAGTCGGGGTCGTCCGCAGAAATGGTGACCTGTGGCGAGTTCTTGGTACCGACATAGCCCTGGGGCTTGGACGGCGGTACGTAATTGATGGAGATGATGACCGGCGGACGGTTCTGGAATACCTGGATGTATTTTTCGACCACCGTCGACTTGTTGCCGGCCGAATCGGTGGCCCACAGCTTGGCCCGATAGGTTCCCGGAAGCTCGTACAGGTATTTGACCTGCACCCCGGTGTTGGTCGGCGTCTCCTCGACCCCGTCGCCGTCAAAATCCCAGTGATAGGTAAGCTTCTCGCCGCACGTCTTGGTGTCGAAGTCCTCGGCGGTGACGTCGAAGGTCACTTCGAAGGGTGCGTATCCCTGTTTGGGCTCGAAGGTCACGCGGACGATTTCGGGGGTGTTAGGGCAGGCGGCGGCGCAGCCCGGCGCGCTCGGATCGAGCTCGCACGTGTCGCTCGTCGTGTCGGTAACGCGCGCGTCACCGCACCCGCTGCACGCCGCCGTGCCGAGAAAGAGGAGAAATGCGCCGGCCCGAAGTGCTCCGCGCGCTGCCCCGCCTGCTCTGCGATACGTTTTCATGTGCGCCTCCTGCATCTTGCTGCCCTGGCCGCTGCCTGCGAAAAGTTTAGCAAAAAACGTACCGGAGCGCCGCCCCTGAAGCCCCCGGGAGAGTGAAGCGCATTCTCTCCTCCTTGCGGCAAAGGGGTGACTTTCTTGTCAGCAGACCGCAATGTTTGCGGAGAAAGCCTCAGAAAGGCTTGAAGATGAGGAACTTCAGGCCCGAGTACGTGAAATCACGGTACGCGATGCCGACCCGGCCGCGGCTCACCTGCGCGATGCTGGTGTGCGTGCCGGTCATGCCCGAAAGATCGGCCCGGAACGTCATCCAACTGCTCCCCTCGCGCCGGGTGGCCACCTTGAGGTCGTTGTAGGTGGAGTCGAAGTAAGAGATGTAAGGGCGGCAGTCCTGGCCCTGGGTATCGGGGCGCGTCTGGCAGATGACCGCCACGCTCGTGGATTCACCGACGAGCCCCTCGGTGTCGACCGATTCGGTCAGCCAGCGCGAGTTGACGTCGTCCCAACGCGCGTACTTGAGATCCTCGAACGTCTTGTCGTAATAAGAGACGTGCCAGTCGCGCTCGGCGTTGACGAAGAGCGAGACGTGCTCGCCGACGTCGTTGAGCCCCTCGCCGATATAGGTTCCGCCGTCGACCACGAATGGGCGCCATCCGTCGGGATAGCGGCCGGTGATCGAGTTGGGATCGCCGGGCATATGCGCCAGCACGATGAGCGAGCCGAACGAGGCCTGGTAGTAGGCGATGATCGGCTGCTGCGAGTCGGGCAGGATCTTGATCGAGGTGCCGCCGTGGATGTTGCCGCCGATGCCCGAAGGCCCGGTGGCCGTTCCCGTGTCGAGCACGATGGAACCGGGCTGGGCGCCGTCGCGCAGCACCTCCCAGCGCAGGTAGTGCAGGTCGGCCGTACCGCGACGGATGAACGAAATGTGCGCGACGTCGTTCGCATCCAGGGCCAGCGAGGCGAAGATGCCGCCGTGGTTCGGGAAAATGATGGAGATCCGCCACTCGATGCCGTCGAACCAGGCATACTTCAGCTGGTCGTTCGTGACGTCCCAGTAGGCGATGTGGGGGCGGTCCTGCGAGTCGATGGCGATGGAGGTGAACTGGCCGACGTCACCGGCTTCGTCGACGACTTCGACGTCCCACTCGCCCCGATCGTTCAGCCGGGCATACTTGAGGTCGCCGGCCGTGTAGTCGTAATAGCTGATGTGCGGAACGCCCTGGCTGTCGGCGGCCAGCGAGTTGTACTGGCCCACGTCGCCGTCGGGCGCGCGGTCGACCCAGATGGTGCTGGCGCGAATGCCCCCGCGCTCCTCGGTCGGCACGGTCCGCCCGCATGCGGTGAGCAGGCCGGCAGAGAGAAGCACGAGCAGGAGTGTCGAGCGCGGCGAAAGAACCTTCATCATGAGTGCCTGGGTTGCGGACTCGGCGTCGGCCTTCTGGGCCGTATCAATGTACCTTCCCGTTCAGACGGGGTGCAAGCAGCAGAGCGGTTGCAGGGACGTTGAGTTGAACACCGGGTCCGGTTCTTTTCGAGAAAGGCCGGGCGGCCTGTCTTGAAAAGAACCGGGACGGAGCCGGAGCTCCGTCCCGGGGATGTTGCTTTACGCGAAGCGACGGCGCAGCAGGACGATCGCGGGGATCGCCAGCAGCAGCAGGACGTCGGCAAGGTTGCCGGCGCCGGCCGTCGTCGAGCAGCCGAAGCCGCCGTCGGTCGACTCGAAGTTGAACGACGACTCAGCGATGTTGCCGGCGTTGTCGGCCACCTTCACGCGCAGCGTGTGGCGACCCGAACGCAGGCTCGACAGGCTGATCTTCGAGTTGTACCCGAAGTTGCTCCAGCGGCCGTCGTTCAGACGGTAGGCCACGCGCAGATCTTCGCTCGGCGTGAGGAAATCCTCAGCTTCGACGAAGAACGTGGCGCGGCCGCCGACCGTACGGTCACCCACGACCCGGACCCGCGGGGCGACCGAGTCGACCACGAAGGTGTAACGGGCGGGAGCGTCCTGCACGACGTTGCTGCTGTTCAGCGCCTTGACTTCGAAGGTGTGCTTGCCTTCGAGCAGACCCTGGATGCGGGCTTCCGTAGCCTGGTTGAACGGCGTCCAGACGCCGTTGTCGACACGCCAGCTGAACTTGACGTTCTGGCCGTCAAGCGCGTCGTAACCCGAGAAACGGAAGATCGTTTCCTGAGCGCTGACCTTCACCGGACCGTCGACGACGGCCTGCGGGATCGGCTTGGACGAGGCCGGGACAGCGCCCGGAGCCAGGCCAATGCCGTTGAGTTCCTGCAGGTCGAACGGAACGGTCGAGTCGGTACCATCGAGCAGATAGTCGATCTGCTTGATGAGGTAGGCCGAGGTCAGGGCCGAAAGGTCCAGACCGATGCCCGCCACCAGGTAGTCGCCGAAGCCGTTACCGGTCTGCAGCGACGTATCCGGGTTGTACTCGCGGTCGGTGATGTTCACGCCGCCCTCGTCCACGAAGCTGGGTCCGATGTACGGGACATCGAGCACCAGCGGCAGGTTGAGGAAGGCGCCCGGGTCGAAGCCGATTTCGGCAGCGCCCGAGATGTCGATCGACAGCACCAGGCCGAGCAGGTTGCTGATGGCGCCCTTGAGGACGTTGTAGTCCGTGAAGGCGTTACCGACGTTGGTGCCTTCCGGCGTCGTCGTCTGGTAGCTCAGCTCGCTGTACTCGATGATGGCGTTGATCTCCGGCTGGGCCAGACCGGCCAGGCGGAGCACCTTCTTCGTCCAGGCCTGACCACCGTCGCAGAAGCGCGGATCGTTCGGATCCGTGACAAACGGCGGGGGCACGCAGCCGATGGGGAAGTACGTCTGACCGGTCACCGGCTGACCCAGGTTGAGCAGGGTCGACGGCGTGTCGTAGACGTCGATGTTCAGGCCGATGGCCACGCCCAGGTCGAGCGCGAAGGCCCGGTACCAGAGGTTGTCTTCGCCATAGACGTAGAACTCAACCAGCAGGTTCGGGATCACGATCGACAGGTCGGGCCAGAGCACCTGACCGGACATCGGCAGGTTGATCTCCGGACCGCCCATGATCACGTACGGAGCGTGCGCGTCCTTCTGGAGGTGGTCTTTGTTGTTGACCACGTCCGTGACTTCGAAGGCCGCGAAGCCCGGGGGCAGCGTACCGGCAGCGCCGTGTGTGTAGCGATTGACGAGCGGAATCACCTTCATACGCATCGGCCGGCTCGGGAAGTTCTGCGAGAGAGCCGGGAAGATCATGGAGAAGGTGTCGGTGTTCAGCAGACCCTCGAGCGTCGAGCCGAGCGCGATGTCGGTAATCGGAGCCGAGATGCTGGTGGCGTCATACTCCACGCAGAGCAGACCCTTGATGACGGCGTCATAGAGGGCTGCACTGAGCACGTTCTGGTGGATGGCGAGCCCCACGCCGTATGCGCGGTTGCCACCCGGGTTGAACGTGCCGGGGGCCGCGTTGCCGAACGTCACGACGTCCGGGAACTTGTAGCCCGCCAGCAGACCGAGCAGCGCGTCGCTGTCGACGCCGGCCGGAACCGAGCGCAGGGTCTTCAGGTCGACCGTTTCGGTGAGGAACGGATCGTCGCTGACGTCATTGCCCGCGGTGTTGGCCGCGAACTCTTCGATACCGTCGACGTAGCCCGTGATGCCCGACAGCTTCTGAACGCAGCTGCCGCCATCGGGGCCGGCCAGGTGGTCAAGACGCTGGCTGGTCGAGGCCGTGATTGCCGGAACCGCGTTGAAACTGACGCCCAGCGCGAAGTTGAACGGCAGCATGACGCCCCACTGGTCGGCCCAGAACTCGTTCGTGCCGTCGTTGTCGACGTCCGAAGCGAGCAGCGCGTCGATGAACACGTAGTCGGTGCCCGGGCGCAGCGGCCAGTCGTCCATCAGCGGCTCGGAGAGCATTTCGCCGAGATTGGCCAGTGACGTGGGCCCGAGGTAGTAGCCCGGGTTACCGCGTTCGCGGTTCTTGAACGTATCTTCGGCCACAACGCGAAGTTCACCCTGGATGTACGGAATGATCGAGGTGATCTGTTCCGAAATCTTGTAGGTGGCGTCGTCGCTGTTGTCCGAGATGTTACCGCCGGTGTAACCGGGCAGCGCAAAGGTGTACTGGCAGTTCGCGCTGACGGTCGTGTACTCCGGACCGCCGTTCTGCACGTTGCCCGAGGCAGACGAGCAGGCGTCGGCCGGGCGGCGGCAGTTGTTCGGGTTGTCCGAATAACGGCCGTTGGCGATGTCGAACTCGTAGGGAGCGGCGCCGACGCCGATGCGGTCGCGGCCGACACCCGAACCACCGTTCGGATTCGACGCAACGGTCGGGTAGGTGGCCGCCGTCTGCGAGTAGTACTGGAGCAGCACGTTGCCCGCGGCGACGTCCGACACGTAGGTGCCGTACAGCGGCGTGCCCGCGGCGCCGTAGGAGCCGTTCGAGAACGGGCGGACCGCGGCGTTGGACAGGCCCACGTCACCGAAGTTGGTTTCGGTGGTGCCCAGGTTGTTGTTGCAGTACGGGCCCTTCTGGAAGATGAACTGGAAGTCGGTGAGGAACTCGATGTTCTGCAGTTCGAAGCCCACGGCGATCGTGTGCGGCTGCACCGTGTTGTTGTAGTCGGCCGCCACGCGGATGTTCAGGGTCAGCTTGACCTGGCCCAGCTCGGCCTGACCGTAGGCCTTGAGATAGGCGCTCAGGTCGTCGGCCGGATCGTAATCCGTCGCACTGTTGGCGATGTCGGTCAGCGACCAGTGAGCCGGGGGCTCAAAGAGCAGGTCGACGATCACGTTGTTGAGGATGATGCCCACCTGCAGACCGTCGTCGTCATCGCGGTAGGTCGGGTCGAGGTTGCCCTCGGCGCCGCAGGGCGAGTTCGGATCGGTGTCATCGCAGACGTTGCCGTTCATCCAGCCCGATTCGACGTCGAAGTTGGCCTGCGGGCGAATCGTGAACGAGGGGTTCAGCGGGTCGCCGGCGCCGCCGACATAGTACGAGAAGAACTTCTGGCCGGCTTCGTTGTTGACGTCGTACAGATAGCCGTTGAGGCAGACGTCGCCGACGAGCGGGATGGCCAGACAGCCCAGTCCCAGGTTCAGCGGATCGTAGCCACCGTCGCCCCACGGACCGACGGCGTTGGTCACCGGCGCGTAGAGGAAGGTGTTCGGATCGTAGTCGATCGTACCCTGCGGCATCAGGGCGCTCGTCGACGGCGCGGTGCTGTCGGTCGAGTCCAGGAAGCGCTTCAGGGTCAGGTCGAGAAAGTTGACGAACAGCTGGCTGGGAACGCCGCCCGAATCCTGTGCCTGCAGCAGCTTGTCGCTGACGACCTGCTCGGCGAACTCCATGATGGAGCCGGCGGGGTGCGCACCGCTGATGTCACCGGTGAGGCGCACAACCAAGGTGTTCTGGTTGAAGCACGAACCGAAAGGCAGGTTCGCGCCGTTGGTGGGGTTGTCGGCGGGGTCGCAGCTAACGCCGCCGAGGTTGCCGGGACCGCCCGCCATGGGGAGCCCCCAACCCGGTCGCGTGATCGGGTTGTCTGCGCCCGCGAAGGCCGGCGCCAGCGTTACAGCCGCGACGGCTCCGAGGAGCAGAAATTTTGCGTTACGAATGGACATGTTCCCTCCCTAAGGGGTGTTCAAGGAGAAACCGAATTAGCTCTGGCGCCAGCACTTCTTCCTACAACCGGCCGCCTGCCGGGCAGGCGAACCGACCAAAGTGCAGTCGTAGAGATGGCGCAAATTGAGCCACGGTGTGAAACTATAGTCGATGGTCAACCCCCTGTCAAGAACAAAAACAAGCGCCGATTGACCGAAGCATATCGCCATATTTTCCACTGTATTTTCATCAACTTACGGATTCGTCGACCCGCCCGGAAAGCGCGTCAAAATTCACGCGCTGCGTCACAAATGCAAACAAGGTTTGAAAATTACATCGCTGTCGCATTCTGCGAAGCGGGGATCCGGCCGGTTCGCGCACCGGCGCCCGGACGGCCCGGCCTGAGAATCCATGTCGGTCGAACGGCGCAGCGTGAGGGCGGGTATTGCGGGGCGGGGTTCAGTCAGTCGTCAGTCGGTCGTCCGCGCGTGACTTGCGGAATCCGTCGCAATCGTCAATCGTAAATCGTCAATTGTCAATTCCCTCCGGAGTCTTCATGTCATCCTCCCGCCCCCTGGCTTCGCTGGCCCTCCTTCTGGGCGTAGCCGCGTGCAACCTCACGCCCGACCTGCCGCGGCTCATCGCGCTGGAACCCGCGGCGCCCGAGCTTCGCCTCGAGAACGTCGCGGTGTTCGAGCCCGGGACGGCCAGCACGGTCACCGGGCAGACCGTGGTCGTACAAGGCGATATCATTGCCTGGGCCGGGCCGGCCACTGCCGCCGCCCTGCCCGCCCCCGCATCGGATGCCGTCATCGTCAACGGACGGGGAAAGACGCTGCTCCCCGGCCTCGTGGATGCCCACGTGCATCTCGGCATCGCGGGCGCGCCGCCGTGGCTGATGCGGCAGGCGAATCCGCAGCGCAACATGGACGCCATGCTCCTCGCCGGCGTGACCACCGTCTTCGAACCGGGCGGCTTCGCGGATGTCACGGAAGGGCTGCGCGCGGGGGTGCGTGAAGGGCGCCTCGACGGACCCGACATCTATTCGGCCGGTCTGGTCTTCACCGCCCCCGATGGCCACCCGTTTCCCATGGCCGGGCTGCAGGTGCCGCGTTTCCTCTTATCGCTGCTCGAAAGCCGCGTGGCCTATGTCGCCGAAGACCTCGACGATCTGCCGGACCTGCTGGAACGCTTCGATGCGGCGGGGGCCGACTTCATGAAGCTCATCATCGACGACATCCCCTTCGATGCGCCGGTGCTCTCCGATGCGCTCATCGCCGGCGCCGTCGCGCACGCGCACGCCCGGGGGCGCAAGGTCTTCGCGCACGTGGGCTCACCGCAGGACGCCCTGCGGGCGGCCCGGGCCGGCGTCGACGTGCTCGCCCACACACCGTACGACGACCGGCTCACCGCCGGCGACATCGCCGAGCTGCGCCGCCGCGGGCTGGCCGTCATGTCGACCCAGCGCATCTGGGTGAACACGGTGGCGCTGGCGACCTCTCCCGCCGGGTTCCCTCTGCGCCCGCAGGCAAAGCGGGTGTTCGACCCCGAGGTCACGAAGGTGCTCGAAGCGCCCCGGCCGGCAGACTGGGCGCCCCCGGAGTCTTTCGCCCCCTGGCTCGACTTCATCGCCTCGGACAAGCGGTATCAGGTCGCCAACCTCGCGGCGCTCTATCAGGCAGGGGTCACCGTCATCGCGGCAACCGATTCGCCGAACCTCGGCATGGCGCCCGGCGATGCCATGCACCAGGAGCTGCAGGAGGTGGTCGCAGCGGGCATCCCCGCCGGGGCGGCGCTGCGGGCGGCGACCCTGAACCCTGCGAAGCTGCTCGGTCTCGAGGGGCGCATCGGCACTATCGCGCCGGGAAAGCGGGCCGATCTTCTGCTGCTCGACGGGGATCCCACGGTCGACATCCGGAACACCGAACGGATTGCGGCCGTCTGGACGCGCGGGCGCCGGGTCGTTCCCCTGCAGGGTGACGAGAGATAAAAAAGCCCGCGGTGCAGACCGCGGGCTTTTTTCCATTTCGATGCGAGGGGTGTCTTACGCCTTCGCTCCGCTTTACGCCACCGCTCGGCTGGGCGGACGGGTGTCTTCGCCCAGCGGTAACCGCCGACGGAGTGGATGTCCCTATCGAGAAATTGGTGCGAAAGGGGGGAGTTCCCTCGCAGGCTCGGGACAGGCTTCTCCTCCCCGGAAGGTGACCAGGTTGAAGCAGATGTTCAATTTGAAAATTGGTGCGAAAGGGGGGAGTTCCCTCGCAGGCTCGGGACAGGCTTCTCCTCCCCCGAAGGTGACCAGGTTGAAGCAGATGTTCAATTTGAAAATTGGTGCGAAAGGGGGGAGTCGAACCCCCACGACCTTACGGCCACTAGAACCTGAATCTAGCGCGTCTGCCAGTTCCGCCACTTTCGCAGTGTAATCGTTTGGTCCGGAAGGACCAGGCAGGAAAACTATCAGTATATCGGGTCTTGGGTTTTCGATCAAGGAACTTCCCGCTCTAGCGCGGTCTACGCCTCATCGTCAATTTGTCAATTGGAAATCTGCTGTCCAGAAAGCGCTTTTGTCCCGTTTTGGACGCGACTGATCGGAAATTGCCAATCGAGGAGCCGCCGCTCACAGCACCGTGTTGCGCACCAGCCGATCGTCCTTCTCGGGGAAGTCCAGATTGTAGTGCAGGCCGCGGCTCTCCTTGCGGGCCTGCGCCGAGCGGATGATCAGTTCGGCCACGGTGGCCAGGTTGCGCAGCTCGAGCAGGTCGGGGGTGATGGTCACCTCCCAGTAGTACTGGCGAATCTCTTCCTGAATCACCTCGATACGCCGCCGCGCGCGGGCCAGACGCCGGTTCGTGCGCACGATGCCCACATAGTTCCACATGAACTGCCGGATCTCGGCCCAGCACTGCCCCACCACGACCCCTTCGGTCGAGTCGACGGCCGCTCCGGGGTTCCAGTCGGGCACCGCGAAGGTCGGCGTATCGATGTCGGGCAGCCGCCGGCACGCTTCCCGGGCGGCCTGTTCGCCGTACACGATCCCCTCGAGCAGCGAATTGCTCGCCAGCCGGTTCGCGCCGTGAAGCCCCGTGCAGGCGACCTCGCCCCCGGCGAAGAGATTGCGGATCGTGGTCTCGCCCTGCAGGTCGACGAGCACGCCCCCGCAGAGATAGTGCGCGGCGGGAACCACGGGGATCGGTTCCTGCGTCATGTCGATGCCGAAGCGCAGGCAGGTCTCGTAAATGTGCGGAAACCGGCGGCGCAGAAAATCGGCCGGGCGATGCGTGATGTCGAGGAAAACGCATTCGTCGCCGCTCGCCTTCATGACCGAGTCGATGGCCCGGGCCACGACGTCGCGCGGCGCCAGCTCTTTCAGCGGATGAAACCGTTCCATGAAGGCCTCGCCCCGGGCGTCGCGCAGCACGCCCCCCTCGCCGCGAACGGCCTCGGAAACGAGAAACGATTTCGCCGCGGGATGAAAGAGGCAGGTCGGGTGAAACTGGAAGAACTCCATGTTCGCGATACGCGCCCCCGCCCGGTGGGCCATGGCGATGCCGTCACCCGATGCGCCGTCGGGGTTACTCGTATAGAGGTAGACCTTGCCCGCGCCGCCGGTCGCGAGGAAAACAATCCGGGAAAGCACCGTCTCGACCTTGCCGCTGGCCGTGTCGAGCACGTACGCGCCCAGGCAGTGATTGATATAGCGGTTCGAGTAGCGCGAGCTCGTGATGAGATCGACCGCGGCCGTGTGCAGGCGGATCTCGATGTTCGGGTGCGCCTGGGCCCGCTCGTACAGCACGCGCTGAATTTCGTGGCCGGTCAGGTCGTTGACGTGAAAGATGCGGCGCTTCGAGTGCCCCCCTTCGCGCGCCAGGTCGAACTCGTCGTTCGTGCCCCCCTCCCAGCGGCTGAAGTTCACGCCGAAATCCATCAGCGTGCGGATACTTTCGGGGCCGTTCTCGACGACCATGCGCACGACTTCGGGGTTGCAGAGCCCGTCGCCGGCCGCCTCGGTATCGCGCACGTGTTCGTCGAAAGAGTCTTCGGCATGAAAGACCGAGGCTATCCCCCCCTGGGCGTAGGCGGTGTTCGTCTCGAAGGGTCCTCCCTTGAGCAGAACGACGACACGGCCGTGCTCGGCGGCGCGCAGCGCGAAAGTCATTCCGGCGATACCGCCGCCAATCACGAGAAAATCGGTGGTCGAGCGCATGGGCACCGGTTCGAAAAACCGCAGCGCGTGTTGGGCGCGCTGGGGGAAAGATGATATTATGACACCCTTTCAGAGGCGCGTTCGAGGCTGGCGAGCCCGCGGAGTTTTCCGGCGGGAGTGCCCCCGGTTTTTCCGCGGGGGCCGGTTCGCGGACCGGTTGTTCACTGTACCATTTATCGTGCCGAATCCGTGGAAGAAGTTCTTGCATTCCTCGCCGGTCAGACTGAAGCTGCGCTCTACGCCGCCCTCTTTCTCATTCTGACCCTGTGCGGGCTCGGCCTGCCCGTTCCCGAAGACATTCCCCTGCTGCTTTCCGGTTTCCTTTCGCACATGGGGAACATGCGGCTGCATCTGGCCATCGGCGTGGCCATGGTCGCCGTGCTGCTCGGCGACACGTTCATCTTTCTCATCGGGCGGCGCTGGGGGCTTTCGCTCCTGCAGCACCGGTTCGTGCGCCCGATTCTCCCCGAAGAGCGGCTCGAGAAGGTGCGGCGCTACTTCAACAGGTACGGCGACTTCACGATTTTCTTCGCCCGCTTCATCGTCGGCCTGCGCGCGGCGACCTTCTGGGCCGCGGGCACGCTCAAGGTTCCCTACTACAAGTTTCTCCTGTTCGACGGGCTGGCCGCGCTGCTGAGCGTGCCGTTTTTCGTACTGCTTGGCTGGTACTTCGGCGACGAAATCGAGATGGCGCTGCACTGGCTCGACCGCATCGAGAAGGTGATCCTTGTCGTCGCCGTCGTCGCGATCGCCAGCTTCGTGCTCTGGGAGATCCGCCGGCACCGCGGCAAGCGGGACGCAGAGTGAGGGCGGCTGGCCGTTCGTAACTGGACGCTGGTCGCTGGGCGCTGGGGCAGACCTCCGACGCGTAGAGTCAGGCACGGCCCTGCTTCACCGAAGCGAGGATGGCGAGAACGAAGTCAGCGGAATCTCACAATTCCAGCTGGCACCCGTTCCCTGTTCTGGACAGCACTGACCGCGTCACTCGTTACTCGTCACGTCCCGGTTTCGCCAGGCGTCGGCGAAAGCGGGGTCGAGAATGTGGACGCGGGCACGTTCGCGCAGGCCCAGGAAAAAAGCGCGGGAGCGCTTCTGCAGTTCGATGGCCGCCAGGTATTCTTCGACCATTTCGGCCGCCCCCGTGTCTGCCGCCGGATATTCCGCCAGATAGGCACGAACGTCGCCAGGGCTGATCTGCACCAGGCTGCGCAGGCGCTGATCGATAAGCGCACGGATGCGCCCCTTGATGCGCAGGCGCTCGACCAGGCGCTGCAAGGGAATTTCTGCCCGCGCCAGCTGCTGGGTCACCGGCTGCGGCATGCCCCGTTCCATCAGTTCGATTTCAGAGGCGACGGCGCTCTCGGACGGCCAGGGGACGTGAAACCGCTCGGCCGCCTGCACGGCGAGCAGCTGATTGATGAGCTGATCGAGCGAGGCGCCCAGTTCCTCACGGGGGAGCGCCCCCAGGGGAATCACGCCCCGCTGCTCAAGAGCCCGCAGCCGCGCTTCGGTATCCAGATCCCAGCGCGTGATCGGAGCGCCGTCGACCACGGCGAGCACGGCATTGATCGGTTCCGCCTGCGCGGGGGCAGCCGCCAGCCAGACGGCCGCAATCAGCCAAAACGCCACGTCTTGCCCCCCGAACCCTTGCGTCCCCCGTCGGTGCCCTCGGGGCCCCTGTCGTCGGGCCCACCGGTGTCGACCTCGGTGGTGGCCGCATCGCTTACGGCGACGCCGGTGCGGCTCGCCGTGGCCCCCCCGGTCTTCGCGGCCGGGCGCTCCTGCCGATCGGTCCACGAGGTCGTGGCGCTCCCCTTGCGCGGCAGATCGCAGAACTGCTGCACGCGGTTACGGCCGCCGGCCTTGGCCGCATAGAGCGCCTGGTCGGCCAGCTCGGCCAGATCGTCTTCTTTCGCGGCGTCGTCCGGAAAGGCCGCCGCCCCGATGCTGATCGTGACCCGTATCGTGCGGCCGTCGGGAAGCTCGAAAAGGTGCTTCTCCACCGCCTTGCGCACCCGTTCGGCCGAGCGCACGGCGTCTCTGCGGGCCGTATTCGGGAGCACGATGAGAAATTCTTCGCCGCCGAAGCGACAGGGGAGGTCGGTCTCGCGGGACTGCTCGCGAAGAATGTCGGCCAGCTGACGCAGGACCGCGTCGCCCGCCGGATGCCCGTACGTGTCGTTGATTTTCTTGAAGTGATCGATGTCCATGAGCAGCAGCGACAGCGGCTGCCGCGTACGCTTGGCGAGGGCGACCTGCTCGCCGAAGTACTCCTTATACTTCACGCGATTGGCCAGCCCGGTCAGGGCGTCGGTCGTCGCGCGTGTCGCCGCCTCGCGATGCTTGCTCGCATTCAGCAGCGAGCTCGCGCAGAGATTGCCCAGGATGTGAAAGAGCTTACGCTCGGTCTCTTCGAAGACGTCGGCCCCGCCGGCGCCGATGACCAGGCACCCCACCTGCACGCCGCCGTGGGCGAGCGGCACGGCGAGCAGGCTGTCGACGTCGCTGATCTTGATGTCGGGCCCGAGAATCGGGACGCGCTTCGACCGATCGCGCGAGCGGTAGTTGCCGATGACGTACGGCCCGTCCTGCCGCATGGCCAGACTGACCAGCGACTCCGTTTCGCGCCCGAACGTCTTGCCGAGCCACGGTTCGCTCTCGGCGAGCGAGCTGGCCAGCGCCCCGTCGGCCGTCGCGCCGTGCTCGATGCGGAACTGGCCCGAGGTCTCGTCCCAGAGCGCGATGGCGGCCACCCGGTAGGGAACGATCGAGAAGACGCTGACGACGATGCGCCGGCAGATCTCGCCGACGTTCAGGTCGTCGCTGACCTTGCGCGACAGGTCGAGCATGGCCTGCAGCTGCAGCGCCTCGGTCTCCTGCCGGCTGCGCAGCTCTTCGTTCTGCACGGCATCGAGCACCATGCGCGCGCCGACCTCGAGCGCGTTGCGGTGTTCTTCGCCGAAGGCGGCGAACTCGCGGCTGTCGACGAGCACGACCCCCAGACAGCGATCGCCCTCGACGATCGGCACGCCGAGAAAGGAATAGACGTTCTCGTCTGCGCTCTCGTAGTAGGGAAGATCGGCGAGCGGTTTCGACGCCTCGCCCAGCGGGAGCGCATCACGCTGCCGGTAGATCCAGCCGACCACGCCTTCGCCGGGGCGGATGGAGGCCGACGCCTTGATGAAGCGGCTGTCGCTGGCCCACGCCCGCAGCTCGAGCGTTTTGGATGTCGGATCGAAACGGAAAATGGCGGCCGTATAGCACTTGAGGGTGCGCTTGAGAAACCGCGCGATCTCCTGCTCTTTCTGGCGCAGCCGCTGCACGGCCCGCTTTTCGGCCTCCTCGCGCCCCGCGCGGCTCATGGCCTCGAGCCCCTTCTCGGGCTCGGCCACGAAGTTCTGCAGGCGAAACCCCTGGGCCTCGCGTTCGAGCCGCTGCAGTTCCTGCACGGCGTAATCGCGGCTTTCGCGCTCGGAGCGGATGAAGTATCCGAAGCCCACGCCGAAGATCAGATCGAAGGCGAGGCGGGCCGCCACTCCCGGGAGCGCCGCCCGCACCACCTCGGGCTCGGCGGCGGCGAGCAGCGCCGACGGCCCGGCCGCCTGCCCCAGTTCGAGCAGGCCGGCGTAGACGGCGAACGCCCCCATCCAGGCGGGGGGATGAAAGATGGCCAGAAAGGCGAAGGCGACGTATTCGATCGTCTGAAACGAAGCGCCGCATACACCGTCGGCGTCGCACAGGGCCCAGCTCAGGGTCTGGGCCAGCGCCTTGACCGCGAGCACGAGCAGCAGGGCCATGAGTACGCCGTTGAAGCGCGACCCGCGCCCCGAGACGAAGAGGGCCGTCTTGACACCGAGGCCGGCAAAGAGAATCAGCAGGATGACCGCGCTCCACACGATCCCCAGGTGCTGGCTCGAAAAAAGCTGCGCCACGTACGCGAGCGAGCCGCTGAGCAGAATGAGGGGGAAAATTCCCTCGATGACCATCTGGCGCAGAAACGGCTGGCGGCTCACCGTTTCACCCGCGGGGTCTGGGTCGTGGCGGGCGCATCGAAGCGAAAGACGATTTCATCCGGCCGCACATAGCCCAGGTCTTCGCGCACGACCCGCTCGAGGTGGCGCGGATCGTGGGTCAGGCGGTGGGATTCGGTGCGCATTCGTTCGTTCTCTTCCCGCAGGACGCGGTTTTCTTCTTCGAGCCGGGTGAGGTCGCGACGCAGCTCGAGCCACGTCAGCAGACCGCCGTCGCGAAAGATGGTGTGCGTGGCGCCGACGACCGCAAGGGCGAGCAGCGCCCATGCGAACAGCGGCGTCGTGGTTCGGTTGGAAAGCGACATGGCCGGAACACTACATTATAGGGGGCCGGGAGGGGGGGCGGCAAACGCCGGCCCCGGCCCCGGCATGCGCGGGCCCCGGCGACGGCCGCGCGACGACCGGAAGGCGGGGGACGAAACTCGTGTTCAAGCGTCCGGTTTGCTACCATGGACGCTTCGCTCTGCAGGAGAACTCATGGAATTCGTTCGTATCGAAACCAAAGCGCCCATTGCCTGGATCGTCATTCAGCGCGAAAAAGCCCTGAATGCGCTCAACCGCTCGGTGTTGCTCGACCTCGAGAAGGCACTCGACGAACTCGCCGCCCGCGACGACATCGGTTGCGTGCTGCTGACCGGCGCAGGCCCGAAGGCGTTCGTGGCGGGGGCCGACATCGTCGAAATGAAGGAGCTCGACGAACGCGGTGCACTGGCGTTCGCCGAACTCGGGCACCGGGTCTTCGAACGCATCGCCGCCTTCCCCATTCCCATCATCGCGGTCGTACAGGGGTTCGCCCTCGGCGGCGGCACCGAGCTGGCCCTGGCCTGCGACTTCGTGGTCGCCGGCGAAAAGGCGCTCTTCGGCCAGCCCGAGGTCGATCTCGGCGTCATCCCCGGTTTCGGGGGCACCCAGCGGCTCGCGCGGAAGATCGGCGCGAACCGCGCGGCCGAGCTGGTCTACTCGGGTCGCCGCATCGACGCCCAGGAGGCGCTGCGCGTCGGATTGGCCGTTCATCTGTTCGCGAACGACGCCCTGAACGACGAAGCCGAGAAGATCGCCCGCACGATCGCCGCCAAGGGCCCCGTGGCCGTGCGGCTCGCGAAGCAGGCCCTGCGCATGGGGCTCGAAATGGACGTCGCCCGCGGCAACGAGCTCGAACGGCAGGCGTTCGCGCGCTGCTTCACGACCGCCGACCAGAAGGAAGGGATGTCGGCCTTCGTCGAGAAACGGGCCGCCGCGTTTCAGGGAAAATAGAAAGCGGCATGCTATTCTGAAGGCATGCTGCGATATTCCTGTCTTGCCCTTCTCTGCGTCCTCGTGAGCGCCGGGCCCGCCGCCGCCGGCGAGCCCCTCCCCTTTCGCGCCCCCGGCATCGGCCTGGCCCTCTCGGGCGGGCGCGCTCCTGCAGCGGCCCCCGGAGACTGGGTGGCGCAGGCGAGCGGCCTTTCTCCCGAACCGGCCTACCGTGTTCTCGTCGAGGGAGATCCGATCGTCGTCGCCGGCAAGGTGGCCGCCATGGGGGGGCGCGTCCTCGGCTACCACCGTTTTTCGGTCCACGCCGAGGTGACGCGTTCGCAGCTCGAGGCCCTCACGCTCGAGCCCCGCATCCGAGGGCTCCATCTGAGCCGGCGCCTGCGACCGTCGCTCGATATTTCACGCAAACTGATCGGGGCCGATCTCGTCAACGAAGGGATCAACCTGCCGCGGCCCTATACCGGCAAGGGGACCATCGTGGGCATCGTCGACACCGGCCTCGACATCGCCCATCCCGACTTCCGCCATCCCGACGGCAGCACGCGGGTCCTGTTTCTCTGGGATCAGACCTTCCAGTTCACCGACAACTCGCAGCGCCCGCCCGGCTTCGAGTACGGTACCGAGTGCACCGCGCAGCAGATCAACCGCCAGCTCGCGGGCCAGTCCGACGCCTGCCCGACAGACGACGGCGAGCCGATCGGCAACATTCCGACCCAGGGGCACGGCACGCACGTTGCCGGCATCGCCGCGGGCGACAGCGATGTGCACCGCGGCATCGCCCCCGACGCGAGCCTCATCATCGTGCGCGCCCAATTCGAAGAAGGGCGCATTCTCGACGGCGTCGACTACGTGATGGCCAAATGCGAAGAGCTGCAACGGCCCTGCGTCGTCAATCTCAGTCTGGGCACCACCGACGGCGCGCACGATGGCACCTCGCTCATCGAACAGGAGCTGGCCGCCAAGGTCGCCCCGGGGCGCCTCATCGTGGCCGCCGCCGGAAATGAAGCCTCGTCGCTCGGCACGGTCTTCGGCCACGGCGGTGTCGACCTCGACGGCTCGGGCGCCGTCGTTCACGGGCCCATTGCCGTCGCGGGCGAGGGGGTCGACGCGTCTGACTTTTCGATGCTCTTCGACATCTGGGCGCGCGACGGCCTGAACCGCCGCATCGCCGTGACCGCCATGAGCCGCGATTCGACGGGCTTTGTCGTCCACAATGCGCTCGACTTCCGCCTGCCGCCGGAACCCGACCCCAACGATGAAACCGGCGGCCTGCTCACCTGGGTGATCGAAGACGGCGGCGGCGTGCGGTATGGCTATGTGCACATGGTCAGCGCGGTCGATCCGGCCAACACCCGGCGCGAAGTCCTGCTGGCCATCGACACCTGCAGCGATGCCCCCTGCGTCATCGGCGGCACGCGCGACGGGCGCATCACGGATTTCGACGCGACCTACTGGGCACTCCACTGGGAGAACCTGGCCGGAGAAACGGGCCGGATCGACGTCTGGCCGTCGAATCTCTCGGCCTACCTGCGCGAGCCTGCCGCCGTGCTGCCCGTCACGGCCTGGCCCGGGCTGGGCGCCGGCGACTATGCGTTTCTCGGCGGCGACAACGAGTACACGGTCACGATTCCGGCGACGAGCGAACGCATCATCGCGGTCGGCTCGATGGTCAGCCGAAACACGTGGACCGACATCCGCGGCCGCACCCAGCCCGCCGAATCGGGCATCCCCGTCGCGCCCGTCGGCACGCTCAGCGACTTCTCGAGCTGGGGGCCGACTACCGACGGACGCGTGAAGCCGGATCTGACCGCCCCGGGCGAGTGGATCGCGAGCGCGCACAGTACGAACGACAACTCAGTTCCGAGCGCGTTTCTGCTCTCCGATCTGTACATGGTGCTCCCCGGCACGAGCATGGCGGCCCCCCACGTCTCGGGCGTGCTGGCGCTCATGCTCCAGCGCAACCCGACGCTGCGGGTCGAAGACCTCGTCGGCAGCGACGGGCTCCTGACGCGAAACGTGCGGGTGAACAACTTTACCGGAACGCTCCCCAGTAACCAGTGGGGCTACGGGCTGCTCGATGCGGCCGCGATCTTCGCCGATCCCGCCTTCGTCGAAGCCGCCGAAAGCGACACCGCCGCGCCCCGCATCAGCGCGGCGGCAGCCACGGTCGACGACGACCGCGTGACCGTGCGGTGGAAGACCAACGAACCCGCCGACTCGACCGTCCTCCTCCGGAACGGCGACGACGAGATGCGCGCCTCGGTGCGCAGCCACGTCACCAATCATGCCGTCGTCCTCTCCGACGTTGCGCCCGGCACCTGGACCGTCACGGTGCGCTCGGTAGACCTGGCGGGGAACCCTGCGGTCTCTTCGGTGAGTGAAGTCGATGTGGGCGGCTGCGGCTGCATGAGCCGCACGGGACCCACGGTCGCCGACGGCGCATTCGCGACGCTGGTCTTCGCCGGTCTGCTCGCGCTGCGCCTCCGCCGCCGGCGCTGAAGCGGTCTCGAGTCCCTTCGCGGGGTGTGAAAATTCCGCGCGGGAATCCTTCGCGGCCTGCTAAGCCGGCCCCTGGATCTCCGACTGCTCTTCGAGGGCGGCGGCGATACGCCGGGCGCGCAGTTCGTCTTCGCAGACCTCACGCTCGCCGACGACGGGAATGACCGCCTCGGCCAGCTTGAGAAAGCCCACCAGCTCGACGCGCAGCCGCAGGGCGAGTTTCTCGTCCCGGAGACGGGCCGGCTCGTCGAAGGCCTCGTTTGCGTGCGCCAGCGCGAACATATCGGGAAACACCATGGCCCCGCACGCCTCGAGCGGGATACGGGTCTGCCAGAGGCCGCGAATGCCCCCCATGGGCGACGGAGAGGCCGCGATCAGGTAGACGCTCTTCCCGCGCCAGGGCATCGGGCGGGCGCGGGAAACCCAGTCGATGGCATTCTTGAGCGGCCCCGAGATCGAGTAGTTGTATTCCGGCGCGGCGATGATCAGGGCATCGGATCGGCGCACCTCTTCGACAAGCCGCGACGCACCGGGAGGGATACCCTCCCGGGCTTCGCGGTCACCGTTGTAAATCGGCATGTCGAAGTCGGCGAACTCGGCGACGTCGACGGCGACGGCGAATCCTTCTTCACCGGCCATGGCGGCGGCGCAGCGGATCAGTCTCCGGTTCAGCGACCGGGTGCGGCAGGATGCGGCGAAGGCCAGCGTGCGCATGGGAGTCTCCTCCCGAGCATTCTAGGCCCGGTGTCGCCCTGCGGCAGCGGCGAGCGGACGCTGCGCGGCCCGGAATCGTTGTGTCGCTCGCGCGCGCTCGTGCAAGGCCGTACCGTGACGGAGTATGCTGGACGGTACACGCAGCCTGCGGAGGCAACCATGACCCACGCCGCCATCGAACTCGTCATTCCCGGCCGCGCCCGCGACATCGGCGGTTTTCCCGTGCAGCGGGTGCTCCCCTTTGCGAAGCGCCGAGCGGTCGGACCCTTCGTGTTTCTCGACCGCATGGGTCCGCACCGTCTGGCGCCGGACGAGGCGGTCGACGTCCTCCCGCATCCGCACATCGGCCTCTCGACCCTCACCTATCTGTTTGCCGGCGAGCTGCTGCACCGCGACAGCCTGGGCTCGGTGCAGGCGATTCGTCCCGGCGCCGTCAACTGGATGCACGCCGGGCGCGGCATCGTGCACTCGGAGCGCACGCCCCCCGCCCTGCGCGGGCAGGCGCACGCGCTCGACGGCGTGCAGGTCTGGCTTGCCGATCCCCGGGCCGACGAGACGGGCGACCCGTGGTTCGCGCATCATGCCGCAGAGGCCCTCCCCACGTTGCACGACGACGACCGCGAACTGCGCATCATTCTCGGCGATTGGGAGGGAACCCTATCTCCCGTCCGCACCCTGTCGCCGGCCCTCTACGCCGACGTGCGCCTCGACGCAGGGGGAACGCTGCCGATCCCGGCCGGCGTCGAGGAGCGGGCCATCTACATCCTCGCGGGAAGCGTCGCGGTCACCGGAAGCCCGGCCCGCTACGCGGCGGGGAATCTGCTGGCCTTCGGACGGGGCGCACTGGAGATCCGGGCTGCAGACGGCCCGCTGCACGCCATGGTGCTGGGGGGCGCTCCGCTCGACGGCCCCCGGTTCATCGAGTGGAACTTCGTGTCGAGCTCCCGCGAGCGCATCGAGCAGGCCAAGGCCGATTGGGTGGCGCGGCGATTTCCCGACATTCCCGGCGAAAGCGGTTTCATTCCGCTTCCGGCATCGGGGCCCCGCGAAGTCAGCTACCCGTGAGAAAAAGAAGGACGAACGGGACCGACGGCCTGCCCACGCGGATACAATTTGAAAAGAGAGCCCCCGACCGCCCCCAGGACCTTCGAAAAGGAGAAGTCCGCATGACAACCCCCTTGGCCGTTCCCAAACCCGTCGCCGCCGGTCTACTTCTGGCCCTGCTCGCCATCTTCTTCGGCTTCGCGCTCGGCGGCGTCTTCGGCGCCAACGAAGCGCTCGTCAAGCAGCACCTCCAGGAGTCGGGCACGGCCGTGCTCGACTCCGTTTACCGGGGTGACGTGCAGGCAAAGGACGCCGTCGTGGCCAAGTCCTTTCAGTACCTTCTTCGCGCGCATCTGCACGGCGGGGCCATCGGCGCGGCCGCCGTGGGCTCGATCCTGGCCATGCTCCTGCTCTGCCGGATCGGGCTGGTGGTCAAACTGAGCGCGGTGTCGTTCGGCGCCGGCGCCCTGCTCTACGCCGTGTACTGGCTCACGGCCGGATTCGCCGCCCCCGGACTGGGTGGAACCGGTGCGGCCAAAGAAGCCTACGCCTTTCTCGGATTCCCCGGCGCGGGGATGGCCATGCTCGGGCTCGTGGGAACACTGCTTTCGGTGGTGAGAGATACGCTGCTGGTGAAAACCCGGAGCCAGGGTTCATGAGCCAGGAGTCAGGAGTCACGTGCCTTGCGTCAGGAGTCAGGAAGTCGATCGAGGACCATCGACTTCCGCCTTCCAGGTGACAGGCGACTCTCGACTCTCAACTCAGTCGGTGTGGGGTTCGTCGGGGAGCTCGTTTCCTTCGCCGCGCTCCGCGGGCAGGTAGCGGCGGAACACCTTGCCGACTTCGTCTATGGCGGTCAGCAGTGCGCGTAACGGTTCGCCCTCATGCGCGTGGCCGAGGGCGAGCCGGATGACCGCCGCCCAGAATTCCTGGCCGACATGGGCGTGAATGCCCGCGTCGCCGAGAATCGCCATCTTGTGATCACGTTCGCAGAAGAGAATCAGCACGCCCGTGCGGCCGCGCGTGCGCTCCATCCCCAGTTCCGCGAATGCCTCGCGGGCCGCATCGAGCGCGTCGACATGGCAACGGCGCGGGAGTACGACGCGAAGTTCCCCTGTATTCCCCGCTTCGGCGGCGCGCACGGCCCGTACGATTTCATCGCGTTCCAGTCTGTTCATCACCACGACCCCGATGCGCCGCCGCCGCCGAACCCGCCGCCGCCGCCGCGAAAACCGCCAAAGCCGCCGCCACGCCGCCCGCCGAAGCCGCCGGCGCCCCAGCCGCCCCCCCACCCGTGATGCCGGCCGCCGTACCGCTGCCAGCCTCCGTGCGAGACCGCCTGCACGCCGTAGCGGATGCGCTGCAGGATGGCGACGAGGGCGACGACGAACATGGCGAGCAGAAAGAGTCCCAGGCCGAAGAGCGGGACGGTCGGGCGCGAGGCCGGCAGCGACTGATCGTACTCGCCCCGCGCAGCGCGCATGAGCGACTCGATGCCGGCCGCGATTCCATCGGTCCAGCGCCCTTCGCGGAAGTAGGGGATCATGCGCTGGCGGATGATCGTCGCCGCGAGCGCATCAGGGATCGCCCCTTCGAGACCGTAACCGACTTCGATGCGCGCCTGCCGGTCCTGGGGAAAAATCCCGACGATGACGCCGTTGTCGCGCCCCTTCTGTCCGGGCTTCCAGCGCTCGGCAAAGCGCAAGGTCACCTCTTCGGGCGGTTCCCCCTCGAGCGAGGGGAGAATGACGACGAGAATCTGATTGCTCGTGGCGCGGTCGAACTCCGCCAGGCTGCGTTCGAGGCGCGTGCGGTCGCGGCTCGACAGCAGGCGGGCGTAGTCGTTGACGTACTGGGCGGTGCGCGGCGGCACCTCCACGGCCCCGTAGGCCGGCGTGCCGGCCGGCGGGAGGAGAAACAGAAGGAACGCAAAGCGTGCGAAGAGGCGCTTCATGGAGCTCAGAATCGCACCGGCGGGGCCTGTTCGGCACCGGGTTGGGCCTGGAAATACGGACGTTTGTCGAAGCCCGCAGATGCCGCGACCAGGTTCGCCGGGAATTGACGCACGCGGGAGTTGTAGGCCTGCACCGTCTCGTTATAGCGGCGCCGTTCGACGGCGATGCGGTTTTCGGTTCCCTCGAGCTGGGCCTGCAGGTTGAGAAAGTTCTCGTTCGCCTTGAGATCGGGATAGGCTTCACGAAGCGCGAGCAGCCGCTGCAGAGCGCCCGAGAGCTGCTGCTGGCTCTGCTCGAAGCGCCGCATCGCCTCGGGGTCCTGAAGCGCCTCGGCGGGGAGATTCACGACCATCGAGGCGCTCGCGCGGGCGTTCGTCACGGCTTCGAGCGTTTCGCGTTCGTGCGCCGCGTACCCTTTCACGGTCTCGACCAGATTGGGGATCAGATCCAGACGGCGTTGATACACGGTCTGCACCTGCCCCCACTGTCCCTCGACCGTTTCGTCGAGACGCACCAGATCGTTGCGGGTGCCCACATACCATCCGCCGGCGACAACGGCGAGCAGAACGAGAACGGCAAGAATGATGAGCGCGGCCTTTTTCATGGAGCCTCAGAGCGGGAGTTGAGCGACGATGGTCACGATGAGCGCATTCAGGGCGCGGCGGTCGGGAGACACCAGCGCGGTCCCGGGGATCGGATTCTCGCCCGCCGGGACCTGCAGATCGGCGCGCACTTCGAGAAGGCCGCCGAACGACGGGTCCGCAAAGGCAATGTAGGGGAGACCCGACGCGACGCCGTCGGCCGCGATCGCGTCGACCTGGAGCGCCGCATAGGCCGGGGCGGCCTCGGCGGTGGCAGCTGCGGGAAAATGGGCCTGGTCGACGATCGGCAGGTCACCGCAGGTCAGGTGCGGCTGGGGCGACGATTCTCCCGCGTCCTGGTAACGGGGAAATCCGTCGACGCTTCCCACGGCCCCGCCCACCGCGCACTCCCACTCGAGCAGAAAGCTGTTCTGCCGCACGTCGAGGTCTGTACGGTAATAGGGGAGAAAGTCGCGCAGGCCGCGGGGGTGCGTAAACCAGGCCGCCGGATGCAGCGCAAACCAGTCGGGGACGAAGTCCCTGACCAGCCCCTCGACCGCGGCGGGCGAGGAGATCAGGCCGAGGGCCGACTTGATCGCTTCGCTCAGATCCAGGTCGAGCTGGCGCACGATACCGACGGCCGATACGGCCACCGAAGCGAGAATCGGAACCAGATGCGCGTGCCACTCCACGCGGGGGGCGGCCCCGGGCACGGCCGCGGCCAGGTTCTCGGCCAGCGTCAGAAAACCCGTCTCGAAGCCCTCGGTAACCGGCAGGCTGAGCGGCCCGTATTTCGCCGCGCCCGATGCCGTCGTGCCGACCCGCAGGGCGTCGACGGTGAGTACGGCAATCGTCGTTCCGCTCCCTCCCTCGAACTGCAGCCAGCCGGGATTGCCCTCGACCGCCTCGCGCAGGGTCGCAAGGGCCTCGGCCATCACGCGCAGGTGCTCGCGGGCGCGCGCGGGGAGTTCGTCGCCGTCGATCGTGCCGTTGCCGTCGGCGTCGCGCGCGAGCAGCGCAAGAAACTCCGGATTGTCTTCGAGCACGTAGACGAGCACGTTGGCCAGCTTCGGCCCTGAAATCGTGAAGCTCGAAAAGCTGCCCGTATAGGACGTGAAGTAGTCGAGCGTCTCGAAGAGATCGATGGTCAGCTCGTGCGCGAACACGAGGTCGAGCAGGCCGGCGCCGCCGTGGCAGAGCGCAGACAGAAACTGCGCATCGGCGGGGCGCCAGGTGCCGCCCAGATTGAGAATCTCGTCGGCGCTCCACTTGACGGGAACCGTCGTGACCGCGAACGCGAAATTTCCCGCACGGGCGCTGTCGAACGACTGTGCGGCCGTCGCCAGCTGGTCGCGCAGCGGCAGAAGCACGTCGAGGATGATCTGATTGTAGACGCGGGCTTCGTCGGTCTCGCCGTCGCCCGGCCGATCGCCCACGGCCGTCTTGGGAACGAGATCGCCGAAGCCGGCGGCGCGCACGACGACGCTGACCTGTTCGTAGGTGGTCAGCAGCTCACTGAGGCCGAAGCCGAAATGGGCTTCGCGATTGTCGGGATCCTGTGCAAGGGCGTCGCGGAAAAATCCGCCGGCGGCCTGGAACTGGCTTAGCTCGAGCCGGTGCTTTCCTTCGGCCACGAGGCGCCGGGCCTCTTCCCGGCGCGCGTCGGTCTTCTCGGCGCAGGCACTCAGAAGCAGGAGACCGAGAAGTCCGAATCGCAGAAAAAAGTGCATGCTGGCTCCGGGCCCGCCGAAAATACCGCCGGAAAGGCTGACGGGTCTAGGATCAGATCTTAGTGGAAGGAACCGGGGGGATCAAGCGTGCGGGCGCCTTACCGCACGGCGAGAGAGCGAACTGCGCTCAGAGCGGCGTCGCGCGCGCGGTGCGGCTGACGGTGTGGATGGTGACGGGCGAGCGCTGCCCGCGGGTGTCGGCGCGATAGACCAGTTCGAGCTGCACGTCGCCGAGGTGAACGACCAGCGATGCCGGCGTGGCCGGGTCTTCATCGACGTAGCGCATGAAAGCGCGCGCGATCTCCTGCAGGATCTTGTCGGTCTCGGGGTTCATCGCGTTCGTGCCGGGGGCGCAACTGCCCGTGCGCTCGCCGGGAAGGAGAGCGCAGGCGAATCATATCGCCGTGGGCAAGCCCTTGTCAAGCGAGAAAGAGTAATGCGATTGTTGTTTTTTTGTTGACCTTTTCAGGGCATTCGTTGTATTTCGGGGAGCATGCTCTCCACACGCCTGGCTTTCCTCGTCCTGCTTACAGCCGCCGGCACCGCGCGGGCCGACTGGCGGCCGGTGCCGATCACGCTGGCGCCGGAGCCCGCGCGCAAGCTCGAGCTCGCCGGTCCGCTCATTCTCGCGCTGCAAACCCGGCACGTCACCGTCTACGATCCGGGGACGAATCAGGCGCGACGCGCCTTCACCCTGCGGGGGCAGGAAGACGGCCTCGTCGACCTCGTCGCCACGGCACAGGGCTGGTGGCTCGCGAGCCGCCGCGAACTCTGGCGCTCAGACGACCGCGGATTCACCTGGCGCAGCCTGCACGTGCGTAAGCCGAGCGATCCGGCCGTCTGGCTCGCCCTGTTTCCCACCGCCGAGGGGCTGGTTGGCGCGGCGAGCGACGGACTCTTCCGCATTGAGCCCGGCCGGATTTTCCCGTGGGGAACCGGAGGGCGAACCCCCGTGCGCGGCGCCGCGGCGAGCCGCGAAGCCCTGGTCGTGGAGAGCACGCGCGGCTTTGTCCGCTTCTCGTCCGACGGGTTGCGAGCACCCCTCGATCTGCGCGCGGGCCCCCTGCATGGCGCTGTCGACGACGCCGGGGCGCTGGTGCTCGCCGCCGACGACGAGGTGCTGCGCTGTGCGGAGCGCTGCGCCGTGCGGGGCCGGCTGCCCGGACTACGCTACGCGGCGGTGCACGACGGCAGCTACTGGGCGGCCACAACCGACTCCGTCTGGCGCGAAGACGCTGCGGGCGGCTGGCGCGAGTCCGGGGCCGGCCTGGGTGCCCTGCGCCCCGTGGCGCTGGCGTCTTCGGGAACCGCTCTGTGGGTCCTCGGCGACCAGGGGCTCGCACGCTGGGTCCCACGGGACGCCGATGCCGCCACGGTATCCACGGCCGAAGGCGTTCCGGCAGATCCGCCCATCGGCGCCGTGCGCCAGTGGGCCCTCGCGCGCATCCCCGTCGGGGGCACCACGGTGGACTCCTGGCGGCGGCGGGTGCGCTGGCAGGCAGCCGCGCCGCGCGTGGGGGTCACCGTCAGCCGCGACATCGACGACCGCTACTCCGAAACGTTCGGCAACACGATCGGCATCAGCACGACGCAGGATCGCATCCTGATCGGCCCGGACTTCAATTCCATCAGCCGGGCCGAGAGCGACGGCTACCGGTACGGACTGGCGCTGACGTGGAATCTGGAGGAGCTCGTCTTCAACCCGCGGGAGCTGAACGTGAGCAACGAGATCGAAGACATCTATCGCTTCCGCGAGTCGGTGGCGCTGGACGTCACGCGCATCTACTACGACCGGGCGCGAACGCGCCTGGACCTTGCCCGCGCGCTCGACGACCACGAACGGGCTTTGCTGGCGGTGCGACTGGACGAACTCACGGCGGCGCTCGACTATTACACCGGCGGCCGCTTCAGCGCGGCGCTCGCCACCGTGCGGCCCGATGCGCCGGACAGCGGGGCGGCCAGGAGGATGCCATGAAGCGGTTCGGGCTGATCGCTCTGCTCCTGACCGCCTGCGCCGCGGATCCCCAGCCGGCGGTGTTCGCGCCGGATCTCCTGCGCTATCTCGGTCCCACCGTGGTCACCTCCGATCCGCTCGTTGGCAGCCAGGGGGTGCCCGTGGATTACCCGGTGCGCATCACCATCAGCAGCGATCTCGCGCCCGAGACGGTGACCGGCGCGGTAGCGGTGCGCGGAACCCGCAGCGACTTTCCCGCCCGCGTCGGCATCGAGGGGCCGCGCACCATCCGCATCGATGCCGCCTGGCCCGCGCGTGAACGGATCCGTATCCGCATCGGCTCGGAACTGCTCGACGCGCAGGGACGCTCTCTGCGCGACCAGAACACGGCCGACAGCCGGGGAGGCACGCCGTTCGCGCTGCACTTCACGACGGGAACCGACGCGCTGGGCGCTCGGCCGCGCGTCCTCGAGGTCACCCCGGCGCCCGGCGCCGACCGAATCTCGCCGCTCGTCGAGCCGCTGCTCATCTTTTCCAAACGCATGCGGTTTGACCCCGCCCCTGTACTCCGCCTGTCCGACGGCGCGGGGGAGGCCGTCGTCTCCGGTCGGTGGGAAGCCGACCGGACGCAGCTGCGGGTCTCCCTGGCGACACCGCTGCGCTACGACACCGCCTATGAAATCGAGGTGCGCGAGGCCGTCGACGCCTGGGGCCTCGCAGCAGAACCCGGGGTGCTCACCTGGTTCCGCACGCAGGCGGCCGAAGGGCACGTCGTCCTCAACGAAGTGGTCACCAGCCCCCGCACCGACTGGAACGATACGGCCGGGGGAAACGGCGTCGCCTTTGACGGCGAGCCGGGAACCGGTTCGATCACGACGAGCGATGAATTCATCGAGCTGTACAACGGATCATCACGCGCGGCGGATCTGCGCGGCTGGACCCTCGAGCAGCTGGACGGCAGCGACGCCGTGCACGCGTTCGGGGCGGGGTCGTCGGTCACGGAACGCTTTGTTCCCGAGAGTTCGACGGTCGATCATTTCGAACCCGGGGCCTATCTGGTGCTCGGCAACCCGGTGGGCGACAACGGCGACCGCACGACCTTCATCCTGCGCGACGATGCGGGATGGGAGCGGGACCGCGTCACACTGGGAACCGACGCGCCCGAGGGGAGCTCGACGAACGCAGACGACGAGAGCGTCGCGCGCATTCCCGACGGCACCGACACCGACGGCGCGAGCGACTGGCGCAAGGCCAGGGCGACCCCGGGGGCGCCCAACTGAGGGGTACCAATTCCTGATTCCTGATTCTTAATTCCTAATCAAAGGAACCAACGAAGGACTGAAGAAGCCCGGGAGCCGTGGATGCGGGTGCGGAATGACCTTGGGCACAGGCCCGCGCTACTCAGGAATCAAGAATCCGGAATCAGGAATGCGCGCTCTGCGCGCTAGGCGCTCTTGCGCAGCCGCTTCTGCTCTTCGCGGTGCAGCTCGGCCATCATGCGGTTGAGCGTCGCCTGCGAACGGCCCGGATCGACCTTGATCATGACGCTCTTCGATTCCTGATCGATGCGCACGAGCTCGGTGCACAGGCGGCGAAGCTCGTCGACCAGGCGGGCGTGCTTGAGGTGCTGGGCCTGAAGCCGCAGGGCACGCGCTGACTTCTGCAGAATGGCCTCCATGCCCTCGTGCGGTTTGAGAATGCAGTCGCGCGCCCCGTTTTCCATGGCCATGAGCGCAACGTCGACGGCATTGGCCGGGCTGACGACCAGAAATTCCATGTCCGGCTGCAGGCGCGCAATCTCGCGATAGGCATCGAAAGCCGTCCCGTCACCCACCTGCGCCTCGGCGAGCAGCAGACGAGGCTCCATCTTTTCGGCCGCCGCCACGGCTTCTTTCACGCCCGCCACCATGGTCACGCGGTACCCCTCGGATTCGAGCACGGCGCGGGTACGCTCTCCGGTATAGGGGTTCGACACCAGATAGAGCACCTGTGCCGGCTCTTTCAGAGATCCCTTGTAGGTACGCAGCATGTCGGAGAAACGATCGACCGCCCCGCGGTGCTCCACCTCCTTGGGGCGGAAGAGATCTTTCGCAAAATCGCGGAACCGGCCGGTGACGTACTCATCGATGGCTCCCCGACGCCAGCGCTCGAAGGCCGACGCCACGCGTGAAACCACGAGATCGGTGCGTTCGAGCGGGAGGGGAATCAGATCCTGGGCCCCCAGTTCGAGACACTGCACGGCAAGCTGGCTGTCGGGGTTCAGGGCCAGGACGATTATTTCGGCCAGCGGGTCTTCCCTGCGCAGCCGCTCGAGAAACGGCAGGCCGCCGCCGGGAACATTAATGTCGACGATGAGCACGGCGACGCGCTCGAGACTCGCCCATTCTTCGAACAGGGGCGTGTTGACGAAGGGAAACAGCGAGAGGTTTCGCCGTTCGAGCGCAGCCTGCAGACGGCCGCTGACCGACTCGTCGGCCGACAACAAGACGACCCGGCCCGACTCGCTCAGCTCGGTGCGATACTGCTCGAGGCCGCCTTCGAAGGAAGCGATGGACGACATCCCGCTCATGGGACCAACATTATATCGGATCGGCCCCGGGAAAGCAGACCGCGGGTACCTATAGGTCGCCGAGCACCCTCTGAGAGTTCCCGCGTTCCCCCAAAAAGAAAGGGCCTGCCGATGCGGCAGGCCCTTTCTCAAATGATCCTGACGGCTTAGAACAGAACCGTGAAGCGGCCCTGGACCAGCCAGGCGTCGCCTTCGGGGCTGATGAGGTCGCCCGAGATGATGTCCTGCCGATCGAAATATTCGCCCGGGGTGAACCAGCCGCCCTGCACGCCCAGCAGAAGGTCCTTGCGGAACTCGTAGCGCACGTCGAGGTCGACTTCATGCCCCATGCCGTCGAGACGGGTCTCGGTGCCCCCCTGCCGGATGATGCGCGACTGGTCGGCCTTCGCCCAAAGATATGCCAGGGTGGTCTGCAGCTTGCTGTCGAAGAACTTGAACTGCAGCTTGGGGTTCAGGTAAAAGGCGTTCGACACCGAGCCGTTCGTGATCGCAAGGCCCGAGATTTCACGCATGCGCGCGACCGTCTCTTCGGCGACGAGCCCCTGATCCTGCAGCCGCTCGAGCCCATCGAGCGTGCCGGCCGTGAGCTGGCGCGACAGGCTGTCGGCCGCGTATTCGAACATGATCAGGCCGACGTTGTAATCGGGGCTGAACGAGAACGAGGTGAATTCTCCGTCGTCCACGCGGTTGCGGTCGCCGCTCGCGCGGCCCCACTCGAACTCGAACCCGTACGGCTCCATGGCCAGCCCGACACGGGCGGCATAGCCGCGGGCGCTCAGATCGGCCGTCTGGTAGTCGGGGGCGAGCTGCGCGCCGCGCTGCCGCAGGACGGGAACGCCGTTCGTGTGACCGTAGAGCCACAGCTGCTCGGTCTCGGCATAGAGCAGGCCGAGATCGATTTTGAAGTGGAAGTCGGTGGCGTAGACGAGGGTGTCGACCTCGACGGGGCGGCCCTGGATGTCGACGCGTCCGCCCGAGCCCGGCGCCTGCTCGCCTTCCCAGCGCACGAGCTGGTAGACGCCGAGTTTCAGGGGATCGGTGTTGAAGGCGAGTACGCCCACGGCTTCATCGACGCTCACGGCGTTGGCCGGATCGACGCCGCGCAGGCCGCCGACCCCCTGGCCGGGAATGGTCGAGGTCGGGGTCTGACCCACGATCGGCTCGTTGGCGACAATCTTGTCGTAGACGAGGGCGAGAATCCAGTTCGAATCGGGGCCCAGCGGCTTCGTCGCGAAGAGGACGCGGTCGAGCGTGGTGCCGTTGTGCGCGTCACCAAATATGTTGCGGAATCCGTTGCCGTCGTTCGAGAGCAGCCCCATGCCCCAGTGCGAGGGCATGCGGCCCACGTCGAGGCGGCCGAAGGGGAGCGTCACCTCGGCCCACGCACGCTTCACGATCAGGTTTGACGTGTCGTCGGCCGTCGACTGCGCGAGCACGTTACCCGGGTTCGAACCCCAGACCTGGTCGTCCAGGGCGTCGACCTGGGCCTTGAAGACAACCTTGTCGTTCAGGTTGAAGCGCGGCTCGAAACGCAGACGGTGACGGAAGAAACGGTTGATGTCATCGGTTTCGGGAACGAAGACGCCCACGCCGTTCAGGTAGTTCGCGCGAACGCGGTAATACCCGTCGAGCTCGAACATCTGCCGTTCGTCCTGCAGCAGCGCCTGCAGGTCGAGGCGCTCGCTTTCGAGCTGCTCGGGCGTCACGACATACCGGTCGGCGGGCTCGGTCGCTTCGGCGGCCATCCCGGTCGGCGTTTCGGGCGCCTCGTCGGCGGCCTCGGCCTGCGGCGCGGGGGCCGGCTCGGTCGCGGCCTGCGGCGCCGGTTCCGTTGCGGGGGCGGGAGCGGTCTGCTCCTCGACCGGGGCCTCCTGCGCCAGGGCCGGAGTTCCGATCAGGAGAAACGAGGCGAGCGCAAAAATCGTCTTCTGCATAAATACTCCCATGGCCTTTTAGAACGTAACCGTAAAGCGCGGCTGAACTTCGAACATGTTGGGGGCCGAGTCGCCGTTGGGCTGCCTGAAGATCTCGCCGGGCCTGAACCAGCCGGCCTGCAGACCGAGCATCAGGTTCTCGGTGTAGTTGTAATTGATCGCGTAGTCGACTTCGAATCCGTAGTCGGTCGACTCTTCGGGGTCGGCCGCGCCCGGGCGCGTGAAGCGGGTCGGCACCGGCTCGTTCGCTTTGGCCCAGAGAAAGCCGAGCACCATGCTCGTGGTCTCCCAGGGCTGGAAGCGGACCTTCGGGAAGGCGTAGATCGCGTTCTTCACCGAACCGTTGGTCGGCACGAAGGCGGCCGCGGTCGTGTTGAAGAAGTCGTCGATGGCTTCCTGGCGGGTGGCGAAGAAGGTGTTGTTGACGCAGCTGACCGCGCAGATGGAAGCCGGCGTGGCATCGACTCCGGCGGCGGCCGGCTGGTTGAAGAACGTGTCGCGCGCTGCCAGCAGCGAATTGAGGGTGAAGAGGCGGTAGCCCTCTTCGAACATGAGCAGGCCCACGTTGTAATCGGGATCGAAGCTGAAGGCGCTCAGCTCGCCGTCGTCAAAGGCGCCCGTGCCCCCCTTGTCGCCCGAGGCGTAGCCGGCCTCGACCGCCACGTCCCACTGGTCGAAGCGGTAGCCGATCTCGGTCGCGCCACCGAGCATGCCGATGTCGACCCGCGGCTGCGTGAGCGTGAGCTGCGAGATGCGGCGGCCGTCCAGGACATCGCCCGGCGCGAGAAAGACCGTGACGCCGCGGCTTTCGCCGAAGATGCCGACCGCTTCGAGATCGGCATGAAAGCTGCCGTTGTCGTACTTGAGGTAGACGTCAGGAATCCAAGCCGTGGTGTCGGTCTTCGTCTGCGTCCGGTAAATGCCGTAGACGCCGGCCGTCAGCGATTCCTTCTGGTAGTGGACGACGAGGCCGAACTCGTCGACGTCACCCTTCTGCAGGACGAGCGGATCGCCGATCTGGCGTTCGGAGATCGATTGAAAGATGTCGAGGTCGGTCTCGACAATCTTGTCGTAGAGCAGCGCCGTCGTCAGCGGGCCGTCCTTGCCGAGCGGCTTCGTGGCGAAGAGGATGCGATCATACGTGTCTCCGAAATGGGCGTCGCCGAATTCGTTGCGGAACCCATCGCCGTCGTTCGAGAGCAGCCCCTTGCCCCAGTGCGAGCCCTGCCGGCCGACGCGGAAAAGACCGACCGGCGTGAGCACCTCGCCGTAGGCGCGCTTCACGATGAAATTGGCCGTTTCGTCGGCGGTGCTCTGCGCGAGCACGTTGCCCGGATTCGCCCCCCAGACCTGATCGTCCATGGCGTCGGCCATGAGGTGAAACGAGAGCTTCTCGTTCACGAACAGGTGCGGCCACAGGCGCAGGCGGTGCTGAAAATATCGTTCGACCCCCTTGCCGGAAGCCTCGTTGAGATCGGGCTCGGTCAGATAGAATCCGCGCGCCCGGTAATAGCCGTCGACAGAGAAGGCGTTGGCGTCGTCCTGGGCAGCCGCGGGCGCAGCCGCAACGAGCGCAGCAAACACACCTGCAGCGGGCAACCATGTCCGATTCATTCAGATCCTCGGGAATAGGCGATACGAAGGGAGAGCGCACCGTAGATAAGAGCGCTTTACTCCACGGTTTTTTTACCATGGGGAACGGGGGCTGTCAAAGCGTTCGACGCCGCGGCGCGTCATGCCCGCGGCGGCGGATATGGCACACTGGAGAGGTTTCTCATGCTCAATCACGCCGAAATCGCCCTGCTCGTGGCCGAACTGCAGCCGTGGCTCGGGGCCGTCGTCCAGCGCGCCCAGCAGGGAGCTCCCGAAACGCTGACCCTGGCCTTGCGCCGGCCCGGCTCGACACGCCACCTGCATTTCGCGCTGGAGCGGGGCAACCCGCGCTTTCACTTCGTGGCCGGGCGGGCGCCTGCCCTGCCGCGGCCGCCGGCCTTCTCCATGGCCCTGCGCAAGCACCTGGGGGGCGCGCGCCTGGGCGCAGTTCGCCAACCGGATCGCGAACGCATCATCCACCTGGAGTTCGAGAAGGGGGGGCGCGGGATGACGCTTGTCGCCGAGTTGCTCCCCGCCGCCCCCAACCTGCTGCTCGTCGAGGACCTCGACCAGTCCGGCGGCAGACTGCTGGCCCGAATGTTCCGCGACGATCGCAATGTCGGCGTGGGTCGACCCTACATCGCACCCGCCCCGCCGCCGCAGCGCGAAGACGCCGAGCGCGTCGAGGCGCGGGTTCGGGAATGGACCGGCGCATCCTTCCACGATTATCTGGCGGAACTCTTTGCCGAGGCCCGCGCGGCCGACAGCGACGAGGAGCGGCGTCGCGAGCGCGCGCGACGTGAGGCCAAGCGCGACCGGCTGCTCGCCCGCCTGCAGGCCGACTGGGAGCGCGCAGGCGATCCCGACCGGTGGCGGCGCTACGGCGATCTGCTGGCCGCGCGCCCCGCTCTCGAACCGCAGGGCAAGACCACGCTCGAGACGGCCGACGACGACGGACGCCCGGTCTCGATTCCCGTGCTTCCCGAACTGACGCGCAACGAACAGATCGACTGGTTCTACCGGCGCGCCCGCAAGGCCGATTCGGCCCGCCGCCACATTGCAGAGCGGCGGCGGCTGGTCGAGACCGATGCGCTCGATGCTGCCCCCCGGAGCGGAACTCCGGAGGACGATGCGGCGAAGCGGCCGGAACCGATGCCGCTCCCCGCGAACCTGCCCAAAGGGCACGCCTACCGCTTCGCGGGCGGGAGCCTGGTGATGGTGGGGCGCAGCGCGGCCGAAAATGATCGCATCACGTTCGGCTGGGCACGCCCCGACGACGTCTGGATGCACGCGCGCGACGTGACGGGCGCGCATGTGGTCGTCCGCCACTCCCCGGCCGACGAGCGGGAGGCGCTGCTCGACGATGCTGCGCGGCTCGCGCTCCACTATTCAAGCCGGCGCGGCGAAGCGGCCGGCGACGTGCACATGACGCAGCGCCGTTACCTCCAGAGCATGAAGGGAGCGCCCGGCAAGGTGCGCATCCTGCGCGAAGAGAACCGGCGGGTGGGCGTGAGCCGCGACGATCTGGAGCGGCTGGAGATATTGCGCCTGGTTCGCTGACCCCCGAATTTACAATTTACGATTGACGATTGACGATTTTCCAGCAAGGGCCCAAGGTTTGACTGTCCTTTTTCTGCGCTTGGCGCTTGGCGCTTGACGTTTGACGCTTGCCAGTGACGAGTGGACGGCGGTTGTGCAACAATGGGCGCGAATGGATATGGAAGAACAGGATTCGCTGGCGCCGGGATTTCTGATCGCGGTTCCGCAGCTGAAAGACCCGCATTTCGACCACACCGTCACCCTGCTCGTCGAGGCGAGCCCTGAAGGCGCCTTCGGCCTCGTCGTCAACCGGATGTCGCCCATCAAGCTGGCCGACGTCTGCGCGCAGAACGACCTCTCCTGCACACGCGACGATTTCATTCACATCGGCGGCCCCGTCGATCAGGAGCGCGCCTGGGTGTTGCACGGCCCGGGGATCCGTTCTGCCGATTCCCTGGAGATCACCGACGGCATTCTGCTGACCGCGACGTGGGAGGTGCTCGGCGAGCTGGCACAGAGCCGCGAAGAAATGCTGGTCTGCCTCGGCTACGCCGGGTGGGGTCCCGGCCAGCTGGAGCAGGAGCTGAGCGAGGGGGCATGGTTGGTCGCGCCGCTGGATCGTGACATCCTTTTTCGTACCGCCGGAAAGGACATGTGGCGCAAGGTCATCGAAAAGATGGGCCTGGATCCGGGACGCATCGGCACGGGGGGCGGCGTTCACTGAATTGACGATTGACAATTGACGATTTCAGCAGGGAATCATGAAGGAAGAGGGGGTACCCATGGCCCCGCCCGGTGCGGGGAGTGAAGACGGCGGCGCGACGCTCGGTCCCGCCCTCGGCCGCCTTCGCTCCCGATTCTACGGCGCCATCGTCAACGACCTCCTCCCGCACGTCGTCAACCTCGGCGACACCTCTGACCCCGCAGCCGCGGACCTGTTCTACCACGACATCCCTTATCACGATCATGAAGGCGTGAGCGTGCAGCTCGACGTGCACGCGCCGCCGTTTCCCGGCCCCCATCCCGTGCTCGTCGCCTTTCACGGCGGGGCCTGGATCTACGGCATGCGCGAAAATCTGCGCCGCGCGGCCCGTTACCTCGCGCGCCAGGGGTTCGTCGTTTTCAACTGCTCGTACCGTCTTGCCCGCGACCATCCGTTTCCCGCCGGGGTTCAGGACGCCGTCTGCGCGCTGCGGTGGGTTCACCGTCACGCGGCGGAATACGGCGGAGATCCGGGGCGCATCGGCGTCTGGGGCGACTCTGCCGGCGGGCACCTTTCGGCCGTCATCGCGGCCGCGCGCCACGCTCCCGCCGTGCAGCCCGAATGCGCCTGCACGACCTGTGAAAGCGTTCCCGTCGAAGCCGCGGTTCACTTTTATGGCGTCTATGACTTCGAGCGCTTTGCACGCCTGCGGTTTCCTTTCGTGCGGGGGATCATGCGCACCGTGTTCGGCGAGCGTCACGCCGACCCGGCCGCGCTGCAGGAACTCTCACCGGTGACCTGGGCCGAGCGCGGAAAAGTTCCCCCGACGCTTCTCCTCTGCGGAGCCTACGATCCCCTGCTCGGTGAGACGCAGCGCTATGCCCGGCGGCTGCGGGAGTTGGGGACCGACGTGGGCGTCCGCGTCTATCCGCATGGGGTCCACGGATTCGTTTACCTGTGGTGGACCGGGGAGTACCGGCATTCGCTCGCGCTCGCCGCCGGCCACTTCCGCCGGCATCTGGGCGCAGGCGTGCATTGAGCCTTCGCAATGCCCGATAACCAATGGCCGATGCCCGCCCAGAACCGGGAACAGGTACGCCGGTGGTTTTTCTGCCCCTGTGCTCGATTTGCCATCTGCAATCTGGCTTCTGCAATCCGGCGGCCGGTGGGCTGGAGGGCCCCGAAGGCCTGCGCGCGCGGCCCGCTTCATGCTATGCTGAACCTTTTATTCCCCGATTCGGGCCGGCGATTTCCGCATGAAGACCACGACCATTCTCGAAGAAGCCAAACGGCGGCGCACGTTCGCCATCATCTCGCATCCCGACGCCGGCAAGACGACGCTGACGGAGAAGATTCTGCTCTACAGCAGCGCCATCCATCTGGCCGGCGCCGTGAAGTCCAAGCGGGGCGGTAAGGCGGTCACGTCAGACTTCGGCGCCATGGAGCGCGAGCGCGGCATCTCGATCAGCTCGTCGGTCATGCAGTTCGACGTCGGCGACCTGGTCTTCAACCTGGTCGACACGCCGGGCCACAAAGACTTCTCCGAAGACACCTACCGCGCGCTCATGGCCGTCGACTCGGTCATCATGATCATCAATCACGTGCGCGGCGTCGAGCGCCAGACCCGGCGTCTCTTCGACGCGTGCCAGAAGCGCGGCCTGCCCGTCTACACCTTCATCAACAAGCTCGATCAGGCCGGTAACGAGCCACTCTCGGTCATCGATAACATTGAGAAAGAGCTGGGGATCATGACGTACCCGGTCACCTGGCCCATCGGCAGCGGCCAGGAGTTTCAGGGGGTCTACGATCGCCGCGACGGCAAGGTGCGCGTCTATCGCAACACCTCACACGGCACGCGCGAAGCCGACGTCGAAACCTACGATCTGCAGGACCCGGCCCTGCGCGGCCGCATCGGTGATCACGCCTACGATACGCTGCTCGAAGAGGTAGAGCTCGTGAATACGGCCGGGCAGCAGTACGACGCCGACGCCATCGCCGGCGGACGCCTGACTCCGGTCTACTTCGGCAGCGCGCTCAGCAACTTCGGCCTCGATGTCTTCTGGGACGCCTTTCAGGAGGCCGCCCCGCCGCCGCGCGAGGCGACCACGGTCGACGGCCAGAAAGTTCCGCTCGACCACGCGTTCTCGGGATTCGTCTTCAAGGTGCAGTCGAACATGGATCCCAAGCACCGCGACCGCGTCGCTTTTCTGCGGATTTCGAGCGGCAGCTACCAGGTGGGCGCGACGGTGAACCATCCGCGACTCAAGAAGAGCATGCCCCTGCGCGAACCGCTCGGCTTTCTCGGCCAGGCGCGCGAGCACCTCGAGGCCGCCTTTCCGGGCGACATCGTCGGCATCCTCGACAAGGGGGTGCTCCAGGTCGGCGATACGCTGGCCGTCGACAATACGGTGCTGCCGGAACTCCCCCGCTTCCCCCCGGAATTCTTCGCCACGGTGCGCCCGGCCGATCCGACGCGGCGCAAGGCGTTCGTGGAGGGAATCGAGCAGCTCGGGCGCGAAGGGGTCATCCAGATCTTCCGCGACGCGCACGGTCTCACCTCGGTCGCCTACGTCGGCGTCGTCGGCCAGCTGCAGTTCGAAGTGCTGCAGAACCGCTTCGAGCACGAGTACAAGGTGAAGGTCGCCCTGGATCCGCTGCCGCACGTGGCAGCCCACCGGGTGGTTGCGCCCGAAGAGAAGCTCGAGAAGATCGCCGGCCGCGAGAACAAGCACCTCAAGAACGCCTTCGACGAAGACATCGTGCTCTTCCGCTCGGCGTTCGAAGAGCGCTACGCGCTGAACGAGTATCCCGACGCGTTTCCCGATCGGAAACTCTACGCCTGATTCGCCGGGGATTTCCGCTTCGCGCGGAAGAGGATGAGGCTCCACCCGGCCAGGAAGACGAAGGCGAAGAAGAACCACTGTGCCGCGTAGCTCGCATGCGGCCCTTCATCCAGTTCGGGGAACCCTCGGGGGCGCGGGAGCCACTCCTGTGTTACCGGAGCGGTCATCATGAAACCGTACGGGAGAAATTCCGCGTTGCGGAAGGTCTCTTCCTGCCGGAGCTGCGCGGCCATGCGCGGCGCATCCAGAAAGATCCACTGGCGCGGCTGCAGCGCAGCAGGCTTGGCCTCTTCGGCTTCGTGGTTCCACACGTACAGGTAGCCGCGCAGGGTCACCGGCTGCGTCACCGGCGACGGCGGAGCATCGCGGAAGGCCTGCGGAATCCATCCCCGGTTCACGAGCAGCCACGCTCCCGATTCCAGGCGGAACGGAGAGACCACTTCGACCCCGCCATCTCCCCGATAACTGCGGTTCAGCAGGATGAAGTCGTACCCGGCGGTAAACGTTCCGCGCACGGTTGCCCGCTGCTCGTGCCGGACGTTCTCGTCCGCGGGCGGAACCGTGACCGGCGGCGCCGCATGGATGGCGACACGCTGCACATTGGACGCCTGCTTTTCTTCGAGCCGCGAGAGCTGCCAGAAACCAAGGCGCACGCAGACGGCGACCGCGACAAGAACGAAGAGCGTGCCCGCAAGGTAGCGGGGCTGGCGCAAGAGCGAAAACATTCCCTCACATTGTGCCCGGTTGACCCATGCGGGATCGATTCCTAATTCCTGATTCGTGATTGATTCCAAATTCCTGATTCTTAATTCCTGCGGAAGAACAGGCACTTGTGAATTCCCGCTTGACACGGACCCGGAAAGGCGTAAAGTGTGTAGTAATGCTATACACTCTGTATGCGTACCCCAGCGCCAAGCGCCAAGCACCAAGCACTAACGAAGCAAACACCTTCGTGAATTCGTACTCGCCGGCAAATCGTCAATCGTAAATTGTAGATCGTCAATTCGCATGATTCGCACTCTCTTCCGCCTCTTGAATCCCCGGCAGCCCCGCCGCCCGGTCTACACCGCATCGCCCACGGCATCGTCCCGCTACCAGAACAGCGCGCCCCCCGTGCAGATCCGCGACGTGCGTGTGGCCGAGGTCATCGACGAGACGCCCGACGCGAAGACCATCGTCCTCGAGTTCCCCAGCGGCGAACCGTTCCGCTACCAGGCCGGCCAGTTTCTGACCTTCCTTTTCACGATCAACGGCGAAGAGATCCGTCGCGCTTATTCGTTTTCCTCCTCTCCCCACGGTGATGCGAAGCGTGCTTCGGTCACGGTGAAGCGTATCGCCGACGGGGTCGGCTCGAATTTCATCCACACGAATGTAAAAGCGGGCGATCTGCTGCGCATCATCGGCCCGAGCGGCGACTTCACGATCCCGATACGGCCGGGCGAAAAGCGCCGCTTGGTCTTCGTCGCGGGGGGATCGGGGATCACCCCCATCCGCAGCCTGACCGAGACGCTGCTCGCCACGGAACCCGAAGTCGAGATCGAGTTGATCTACGGCAACCGCGGCGAGACCGACATCATTTTCCGCAAGCGCCTCGATGAACTGGCGGCGCAGTACCCGAACCTCAAGCTGACGCACGTCCTGCAGGAGCCCCCCGACGGGTGGCCCGGCCCGGCCGGAATGGTCACCGGACAGACCGTGCTCGACCTCGTCGCCGACCGCAAGGACAAGGCGTACTACCTGTGCGGACCCCAGGCGATGATGGACGGCATCACCCCCGCCCTGCGCGCCGCCGGAGTCGCCGAGCGCAACATTCACATCGAACGCTTCGTCACGCCGCACAAGGAAGAACGCCCCACGGCCCCCATGGCGGTGACCTTTCTGTCGAGCGGGCGCACGGTGACGCAACACCCGGGCGACACGATTCTCGAGACCGGCCTCGACAACGCCGTGCCCCTCGACTACAGCTGCACGATGGGGGGCTGCGGGGTGTGCCGCGTGAAGCTCGTATCCGGTACGGTCATCATGGACGAGCCCAACTGCCTGACCCCCGAAGAGCGCCGCGAAGGGTACATCCTCGCCTGCTGCTCGGCCGCCACCAGCCCCGTGGAGATTGAAGAATGAGTACCGCCGTCGCCGAGCGCCGCTCGTTCCCCTACCGGATCAAGGATCTGGTCGCGAAGACCGGGCTGACCAAGGAGACGATTCACTACTACATCAGCGAGGGGCTTCTCCCCAAGGCGCGCAAGACCTCGAAGAACATGGCCTGGTACGGCGAAGAGCACATCGACCGCCTGCGGATGATCAAGGACCTTCAGGAGAAGCAGTTTCTGCCGCTCAAGGCCATCAAAGCCGTGCTCACGCAGGAGGGGGAATACGATTTCACCCCCGCGCAGCAGCGGATCATCGCCTCGATTCAGACGCGTCTTAGCGAGACGGCGGCCGCACGCGAGACGGTGCCCCTGCAGAATCTGCGCATGGATACTTCGCCAGAGGAAGTGCGTGAAATGGCCGATGCCGGCCTGATCGCCGTCGACGAGCAGGGGCGTGTCTCCGATCTCGACGCAGACATCCTGCGCGCCTGGGACGCCGTGCGCAGGCTCGGCTTCACGCCGGAGCGCGGCTTCAGCCCCCGCGACCTCGAAGTATTCGCCGACGTCGTCGACGTCCTGTTCGATCAGGAAGTAAAACTGTTGCAGCCGCGCATCGTCGAACTCGAAGACGACGAGGCGGCGCGCATGATGGAGGGGGCCCTCCCCCGCATCAACGAACTCATCGGCCTTCTGCACACGAAAAAAGTTCACCAGTTTCTGACCAACTTCCGCTCGGGAAGACAAGGAGAAGAGTAATGGATACGAGTCGCGTTCTCACCGGCATTCCCGCCCCCGTCCGCAACCGCATCGAAGCGGTCATGGAGGCCGTCAACATCGTCGGCGAAGTCAAGAATCCGAAAGTTCTCGCCAGCATGCTCCCGTCTGCAGGGCGCGGCTTCATCCTGCAGGCCGGTAAGCAGGGCGAGCCGGTCAGGATGAAGAGCGGCCACGAGGCGTACTTCGACTTCACGTACAAGGCCGACTTCCCCGAGATGCAGGACCTCTACAAGCGCGCCAAACTCGGCCAGTGGAATGCAGAGACGGCGCTCGACTGGTCGATCAATGTGGACCCGGAAGATCCGAACGTACCGCTGCTTCCCGACAGCTTTTTCCCGCTGGATTCCGTGGAAGCCCACGGCATCAAGTTCACGCCGAAGGAAAAGCTGCGCTTCAAGCACAGCGTGACCGCGTGGATGCTAAGCCAGTTCCTGCATGGGGAACAGGGAGCGCTCTTTGCGGCCGCCCAGGTGACCGAATCGGTCCAGTGGATGGACGGCAAGTTCTACGGCGCGACCCAGGTCATGGACGAGGGGCGCCACGTGGAAGTGTTCCACCGCTACATCGACACGAAGCTGAACAAGCTCTACCAGATCAACGACAATCTGTTCACGATCATCGACGCGCTCATGACCGACTCACGCTGGGACATGAAGTTCCTCGGCATGCAGATCATGATCGAGGGACTCGCGCTCGGCGCCTTCGGCGTGCTTTATAAGAACACGAGCGAGCCGCTGCTGAAGGAGCTGCTCAAGTATGTCATCCAGGACGAAGCGCGCCACGTGCACTACGGCGTGCTCGCCCTGCGCGAACATTTCACGAAGGAGATCAGCGAGAAGGAGCGCACCGAGCGTGAGGACTGGGCCTTCGAGGTCGCGCTGCTCATGCGCAACCGCTTCCTGGCGCACGAAGTCTACGAAGAGTGGATGGAAGGCTCGATGACGCGTAAGGAGTGGAACCGGCAGATGGAGGCGGCCCCGGGCCTGCGCGACTTCCGCGCGACCATGTTCAGCCGGCTCATGCCGAACCTGAAGTACATCGGGCTGCTGTCGCCGCGCATCCGGAAGCACTACGACGATGCCGGCCTGCTCAGCTGGGCTTCGGGCAAGAACGCCAGCCAGCTCAGCGGCGAACAGATGGTCGCCGATCTGGATGCCCAGGGGGCCGTGCAGTAAGCGGCCTGGCAGATTCCGCACATGAAAAGACCCGCTCCGGATTTTCCGGGGCGGGTTTTTCGCCATCCAGCAGCCCGCTTATCGGTAGGATTCGCGGCGATGCCCTACCCGAACGATGAGGATCAGCAACTGCCCTTCATCAGCGGCGTAGATGATGCGATACGCCCCGACTCGATATCGTCGAAGCCCCTGCCACTCTCCGGACAGCTGCACGCCGATGGATGGGTCGAGCGCCAGCTTCTCGACGGCCTCGAGCACCCGCCGGCGATGGACGGGAGCAAGCGCCTCGAGCTCCTTGACGGCTCGTCGCTCCCAGCTAATCGCCCAGGAGCTCACGTTTGACTTGCTCGTGGGTCACCCACTCCGCGTTCGGATCGCGAAGGCGGCTCAAGGCGATCTCGAGATCCGCGCGTTCGGAACCGTAGAACGCCACGGCCTCCGCGACGACGCGGCTGCGCGTCCAGCCGAGTTCTTCGGCGAGCGCGTCGATGCTCTCGGACGCCTCCTGGGTAAGGCGAAGCAGGTTCTGTTTTCGCATACCCGCAGGATATCGCATGATATCCAATGTTACAAGGGGCTGGGCAGTTCGATCCTGGGCCTGGCTGCGGACCATAATCCTTTTATGATAGATATATGGACCCATCCGTCCGGAAATACCTTTTATGATAGATATATGGACCCATCCGTCCGGAAATACCTTGCCGAAATCGGAGCGCGCGGCGGTCGCGTCAGTCGGCGCGTACTCTCGCCGGAAGAGGCCCAGCGCATGGTTCGCATCCGCGAAGCACGTCGCGCATTCCGCGAGTTCTACGCCCGGTGCTTCTGGTCATCGGCTCCGGATTACCAGGTGGGCGCCGACGATCTCGGCTGGGTCGCCGAGCAACTACGCAGGCACGGCGGTCGGGACGCCTGGCGCGAGCCGCATATGCCCCTGACCCACACGGTTCAGGCCGCCCTCGCGCGAGCGCTTTCCGCATAATAGCCCGACACATCCTCTACCTACCTTCGGATGCGGCGGAACGCGCCCCCGCGTTTCCTGCTACCCTGTATCCACGCATGAGCACCGCCGCCGCCCCCCTTCTCCGCTTCAAGAACGCCACCGTCGACGAGATCGAGAGCGCCCTCGCGCCGCTGGGCGTGAACGCGAAGATCGCCCGGCGCCTGCAGGCCGCCGTCTGCCGCAAGGGGCACGCCGAGATTCCCCTCGACATCCCCGAGGTGTCGCCCAAGCTGCTGCAGCGGGTGCGCGAGGTGACCGACGTGCCGCGCCTGACCTTGATCGACAAGGTCGTCTCGCCGACCGACGGGTTCGCGAAGTACCTCTTTCGCGGCGAGGGTGAGCAGCCGTTCGAGACGGTGCGCATTCCGCTGCTGCACCGGGAAGGGGACCAGAAGTACGTGCTCTGCGTGAGCTCGCAGGTCGGCTGCGCCATGGCCTGCGCCTTCTGCGCCACGGGCAAGCTGGGATTTCAGCGGAACCTGGCAACCTGGGAGATCATCGATCAGGTCCTCCAGGTGCAGGCGGATTCGGAACATCCCGTGCGCGGCATCGTCTTCATGGGCATGGGCGAACCGATGCTCAACTACGACCGCGTCATGCGCGCGGCCCGTATCCTCTCGGAACCGTCGGGGCTCGCCATCGACGGCAAGGCGATCACGATCAGCACCGTCGGCATCGTCCCCATGATCCGCCGGTTCACGCGCGAGAAGCGGCCGTACAAGCTGGTCGTCTCGCTCACGAGCGCCGACCCGGAAACGCGCAAAACGCTGCTCCCCATCGAGAACAAGTACTCCACCGCGAACCTGCTGGATGCCGTCCGCGAGTACCATGCCGTGACCGGAAAGCGCGTGACATTTGCCTGGACGCTGATTTCCGGCGTGAACACCCGCGAAGAGGACGCGCGCCGGCTGGCGGAACTCACGCGCGACCTGCCGATCATTCTCGACATCATCGACGTGAACGATCCCACCGGGGAATTCCGCCGTCCCGACGAAGCGGAACTCAACCGCTTCCGCGATGCCCTCAACGAGCACCTCAAGCAACCGGTCGTGCGGCGCTACAGCGGCGGGCAGGACATCGGCGGAGGCTGCGGCATGCTGGCGGGGCAACAGTCGGACGTCGGACGTCAGACGCCGGACGTCGGTGAAACAAGAGCGTGAGTGCCGTGGAGAAGCGCTGAGCGCCGAGCGCCAAGCGCAGACCCAGGCAGAAACTGAGTTCTCACGTCCTTGCCGGTAAATCGTCAATCGTAAATCGTCAATCGTCAATTTTCCCGGGTGCACTTCGTGCACATAAAAAAACCCCGCCAACCTAGGATCGACGGGGTTTCGACTCGGCCTGTAAGCCGGATTCTGTATCCCCCCTTGCGAGGGGCGATGATCATTCCTCTAGGCCGACGATTGCTCGGCGGCTCCAGCAACCTACCCGGGAACTTCGGCCGGGCCGGCCTCAAACGTTCCCCTATTTGGTCTTGCTCCGGGTGGGGTTTACCTGCTCCGACGTGTCTCCACGCGGATTGTGAGCTCTTACCTCACTCTTTTCACCCTTACCTCCCGCCGCGAACGGCCGAAGGCGGTATCGTCTCTGTGGCACTTTCCCTCGGGTCACCCCGGGTCGGCGTTAGCGACCACCCTGCCCTGCGGAGTCCGGACTTTCCTCTCCCCTCCTGACGGAAGGCAGCGATCACCCGGCCAAGTCTGTTGATCATGGTAGCATGGCCGCCCCCGTGCCGCAGGGTTTGGGGGTCGGAACATGGGTCGTCGGGCACCGGACGTCGGACGTCGGTTCGAAAAGAACCCCGACACGACGGCTTGACGCCCGGTGCGGTTGCCTGTATTCTTTATTTAACCAATATGTTTAATACGAACAGCCATAACGGTCCGGACCGATTGAGCCTGACGTTTTCGGCACTGGCCGATCCGACACGACGCGCCATCCTTGCGCGGTTGTCGCAAGGCGAGGCTTCGGTGACCGAGCTCGCCGAGCCGTTCGCGATGAGCCTCCCGGCCGTGTCGCGTCACCTCAAGGTGCTCGCCCGGGCCGGCCTGGTACACCAGGGGCGCGACGCGCAGTGGCGCCCCTGTAAGCTCGAGGCCGCGCCGCTCAAAGAAGCCAACGACTGGATTGAGCAGTACCGGCGGTTCTGGGAACAGAGCTTCGACCGCCTCGAGGCATACCTCACCGAGTTGCAGAACAAGGAGTAGAACCGTGGAAAACCCGAACTTCGAAACCATCGTACGGGGACGCGAAATCCTGCAATCGCGCGTCTTCAATGCGCCCCGCGCCCTGGTCTGGAGGGCGTGGACCGAGCCCGATCATGTCGCGCGCTGGTGGGGCCCTGACGGCTTCTCGACCACGAACCATGAAATGGACGTGCGACCGGGAGGCACGTGGCGTTTCATCATGCACGGCTGGGGCCGGGATTATCCCAATCGCATCGATTACGACGAGGTCGTGCCGTTGGAGCGCCTCGCCTACCGTCACGGCGACGGTGAAACAGAGCACTTCAAGGTTACCGTGCTCTTCGAAGACCTCGACGGCGCGACCCGCGTGACCATGCGCTCGCTGTTCCCCACCGAAGAAGCCGTCGAGTACGTCGTGCGGAATCACAACGCGCTCGAAGGGGGACGCCAGACCCTCGCGCGGCTGGATGGCTACCTCGCGCAGATGCGCCCGCCCGCCGGACCCCAGGATTCAGACGAAGGCCGCGAACTCATCGTCACCCGCACCTTCAGCGCTCCGCGCGCGCTGGTCTTCGAAACGTGGGCGAAACCCGAACACATCGCGCGCTGGTTCGGCCCGCTCCCCTACTTCATCAAAGTTCTGGAGATGAATTTCCGGCCCGGCGGACGCTACCGGTTCATGATGTGCAATCCGGACGGAAGCGACCTGCACCCGTTCGGCGGCGAGTACCGGGAGATTGTCGAACCCGAACGCATTGTCATGACCGACGCGTTCGAAAACCCCGGCTCGTCAGTGATGCTCTGGACGGTTACGTTCGCCGAGAGCGCCGGCCGGACGACGCTGACCGTCCACGTCCGGTTCGAGTCGGCCGCCGTGCGTGCCGAGTACATCAAGATGGGCATGCAGGAAGGGCTCACGCAGGCCATCGATCAGATCGACGCCGTCCTCACATCGCTCTCGTAGCGCCAAGGCTTCGCGCGGACGTTCCCGGGTGGCCCGGCCGCGGCCGGGCCACCCGGGATTCCAGCGCGTACGTTCAGCGTCGGCTCAGCTCCCGATCCATCGCCAGCGCCGCGTCTTCGGCGCGGTGCCCGTCATCGGCCGTCACGAGCGGCGCCAGGTCGCGGGCGCACCAGCGGCGCGCCACCGCCGCCGTGCGGCCGTCCTGCTCTTCGCGCAGGCTCCATTCCGCATGATCCAGCAGCTGGCTCGCCGCGTAGGTCCGGGCGAGGCTGAAGGCGAAGGCGCGCGCCCCCGCCTGCAGGGAGTCGAGACCGCCCGCCAGCGCCTGCGGAAGCCAGGCTTCGATGCGGTCGACCGCTTCGAGAACGCGCGCGGCGGAATCGCGCAGGTCGGGATGCGAGATGGCCCGCAGCCGCTCGCGCATGTCCTTCACGAAGGGACCGAACGCGTTCTCCTTCTCGATGGCCCGCAGGGTATCGAGGGCGAGCACGTTGGTCGTCCCCTCCCAGATGGAGAGCACCTGGCTGTCACGCAGCAGGCGCGGGAGCCCCGTATCTTCCACGTAGCCGGCGCCGCCGAAGCACTCGAGTACTTCGCTCGCCGAAGCGCTTGCCTGCTTCCCCGTGTACAACTTTGCGATCGGCGTGAGCAGACGCAGGATGGCCGACTCGTCTTCGGTCGCCGTCCCCATCTCGTCCTTGCCGAGCAGCTCGATGAGGCGGAACGTGAGGTGGAAGGCGGCTTCGTATTCCACCTGAAGCTCGGCGAGCGTGGCCACATGGGCGGGCTGCTCCGAGAGCCGCTTGCCGAAGGCCACGCGCCGGCCGGCGTAATCGCGGGCGAGGGCCAGGCCGCGGCGCATGTAGCTGACCGCGCAGCAGGCGTTGTACATGCGGGTGATGTTGAAGAGCGAGGCGATCTTGCGCACGCCGTGCCCTTCGCCGCCGACGAGCACGGCGCGGGTGCCGTTCAGCGTCAGCTCCGCCGTCGGCAACGCCTTGGTGCCGAGCTTGTCCTTGAGCCGGTGCACCGTAATGTTGTCGAGGCGCCCCTGCTCGTCGCGCAGCTCCAGATAGAACAGGCTGAGCCCGCGGCTCCCCTCCGGCGCGCCTTCGATGCGCGCGAGCGTCATGGCCATCTGCGAGGTCGTGGCCGAGGTGAACCATTTGGTACCGTACAGGCGGTAACCGTCGCCGTCCTTCTTCGCGATCGTCGACGTGCCGCCGACATCCGAGCCGCCCGTGCGTTCAGTCATCCACTGGCCGCTGGTCCAGAATTCCTGTGGGTCGCGCGAAGTGAGATTCTTGTAGGCGCGCTGCTTCATGGCCTCGTCGCCGTAGAGCTCGATGGCGCGCGCGGCCCCGTCGGTCATGGCCAGCGGGCAGGTGTAGATGGCGGAAGGGGGATTGAAGAGATAGATCCGCGCGAACTGGTGAACGCGCGAAAGGTCCCCTTCCTTGCGCTCGTAGCCCGTCGCCACGATACCCTCCTCGGCGGCCACGCCGTCGAGCCGCTTCCAGGCGTCGGAGACCTCGATGTGATCGATGCGCCGCCCCCAGGGATCGTAGGGAACGTGCTTCGGCGGATTCGCCTCGGCGATGTCACCCATCTGCTGGATATCGGTCACGGCGCGCCCGCCGAGGTGGCGCAGGCCGGGTTCGATGGCGGCGAGCTTCTCCTTGCCGAAACGGCGCAGCAGGTACGACCGCAGCACGCGGTCTTCGTCATACTGGTTCCCCAGTCGGGGGGCGTCCTGAAAGAATTCGCTCATGGGTTCACCTTGTGGCCAGGATGGAATGGCCGCATGCGCCAAGCACGCGGCGAATGGTCTCGGTTTCAAGTCGGGAAGGAGGAAGTTCGGCGACAGCGTCTCCGCGGCGGGCGAAGGCGCGGATCATGATTTCAATCAGCATGCCGAGAACGGCGGCGGCGGTCACCTCGGCGTTCTGGAGCGGAAAGAGGCCCTGCGCTTCGCCCCGGCGGATGGCGGCCGCCAGGTTGTCGCTGTGTTTCCGGTGATAAGCCAGCTTGGCCGCCTCGAGGCGCTCGTCGCGGTCCATGCGCTCGAGCAGAAGGAACAGCGTCATGCCGGGATTCCGCCGGGCGCGCTGGAGCGCCACGCGGATGGCGGCGGCGATGGCCTCGGCCGCATCCGCATGTTTCTCGAGCGCCTCCTGCAGCGCGTCGAGTTCGATCTGCGCGCGGACCTCAAACAGGGCGAGCACGAGATCGGCGCGGTTGCGGAAGTAGGTATACAGGCTGCCCACGGCGAGTCCCGCGCGCGCGGCCACGGCATCCATCGACAACGGCGTCTCTTCCTTGACGAGGCGCGCGGCGGCGTCGAGGATCAAGGCGCGGGTGCGCTCTTTCTTCTCGAGGATGCGGGGGGTTTCGCGGTAGGCCATTGCAGTCTTCAGTCGTCAGTCTTCAAGTTGTCAGTCCCGGATCGGAAACATTGAACCTTGGTTCAGACCATTGTGCTACGGGAGCGCCCCGAAGTCAAACAGGTATCTGCCATCGGCGAGCTGCCATCTGTCATTCCTGAAGCGATTTGCCATCTGCCATTCCCGCAGGGTTATGCTGTAGGGATGCCCGACGAGCGCAGAAAGGAGCGGCAGAGTCAGGATTATTACGCCCTGCTCGAGGTGCGCCCCGAGGCGTCGCCCCAGGAGATCCGCGCCGCCTTCCGGCGCCTGGCGCTCACCGTGCACCCCGATCACTCGCGCGAAGCCGACGCCGCAGAACGCTTCCGCGCCCTCAAGGAAGCCTACGAGGTTCTGCGCGTCCCCGAGCGCCGCCGCGCCTATGATGAAGTGCGCATGTTCCGCGGGCGGCCGCGAAGCCGGAAGCGGAAGATCGGACGCGAAGCCCTGAGCTGGGTCGAGAACTTCTTCATCCAGGCGGGCGGCATCGAGGCCGAGGGCCCCGCCGTCGGATCGCTCCGCCGCTTCACCCCCGAAGACCTCGATGCCATCTGGCACACGATTGCAAGCCGCCTGCAGGAGCGCGGCAACATTCGCCAGACCATTCAGCAGTTCGACCTCCTTTTCCACTACATCGGGCGCCATGCCGAACTGTCGCTGCCCGAGGATGCGGCAGAGCGACTGCAGGAGAAACGCGAACGCCTCGAAGAGTTCGCACAGATTTGTCGCTCGGGGCGCTTCTCCTGGGACCGTTCGACGACGTCTCTCGAAGACCTCATCCGGCGCCGGCGCTACGAAGACGCGCGGGGGCGCCTGCTCTGGCGCGCCGCCCATCGCCTGGCCGACCGGCTTACGACGACCGACCTCTTTCAACCCGTTGCCGGAGACTGGGCGCCGCTGCAGGAGCTGTCGCTGGTCGACCGGCTCGAAGCCGTCGAAACGGGAATGGAATCCGCGGGCCGCTCGCTGGGCCACGGCTACACGGCCTGCCGGCGCTGCAGCGGCTGGGCCATGGCCTGGGGCGTCGGCCTCCCCCGCTGCATCCGCTGCGGTTCCGTTCGTTTCGTTCTGCGTCCGCGCGACGAGCGCGACGACATTCTCGAACGTCTGCTCGGACGGCGCGTACACCGCTTTTCAGCCGGCGAGAACCGGCGGCGGCGTGCCGCGCAGCTCGGTCTCGAGCGCTGGATCTGGGCGCCGCTGTTTCTGACCCTCACCTTTCTCTTTCCCTTCGTCTTTCTGTTCGCGGGGAGCGGAGCACTGCCGATCTGGCTTCTCCTCGCCGGCTGGGGGGCGTGGTTCGACGCCGCGTGGACGCAGGGCGACCCGCGGATGCGCGACACCGACATCCTTTTTCCCGACGAGTGGGATATCGCCCGGCGCGTCTTCACCTTCGCGGGAACGTTCGCGGGCATTCTGCTCGCCACGGCAGCCCTCGCGCTCGCCATGGCCGATTGGTGGGGCTCGGCCGTACTCGGGGGTGTGCTCGCCGCCCTGGCTTTCGGCGCCCCTTCGATCCGGCGCTCCGCAGAACAACGGTAGCCGGTGCCGCAAATTCGGGCGGACTGCGGAAAGCTGCAACGGCGCGCCCGACAATTGCGTTTGTCTCTCCGGGGCGCGCGCTCTGGCACCGATTTTGCAACCCAGGGCGGGCATGAAAAACATTCACCCCCTTTTCGAATCCTTTCTGACCGGCCTCTCGCAGCGGCTGGGCGTCGAGAGCTGCGCCATTTTCCGCTTCGATAGCGAGCGTAACGTGCTGCGGCTCGAAGCCGCCTGCGGGGCCGCCCCGGACACAGCTGCAGAACTTCCCGTCACGACGGGCCCGCTTGGCGCCGCCGTGCGCTCGGGGCGCATCGTCACGGTTCCGCCGCCGGCCGGGACGGCCGCCCACATACTGATTGCCATCCCACTTCTCGTCGGCGACTCGGTGGTCGGCGTGCTCGCCCTCGCCTGCCGGGCGACCGATCGCGCCTTCCGCCGCGTTGCGCGGCGCCTCGGCGGCAAACCGCCCCGGGCGCTGCAGGAGCTCCACTCGGCCGCATGACGCGGGCGCAACGCTTCCGGTAGAATGTCTGTTTGCGCAGACGCAGGCTCAATGTCGGCGCCGACCCGAACAGGTATTCATGACCGTCTCAACCCTTCCCCAAGTCCAGGTGCCGCCCGCCGCCAAGCCCGTGGCGTGGAAAACGGCCATCGTCGTGGGCGCATCTTCGGGCATCGGCGCCGCGCTCGTACGGCGCCTGGCCCGCGGCGGATGCCGGGTGGCCGCCGTGGCCCGCCGCGGAGACCTGCTGCAGACCCTCGCGGTCGAGCTCCGGGCCGAAACCGGCGAAGACCGCGTCCTTCCCATCGCGCATGACGTGCACGACGCCGAGTCCGTCGCAGCTCTCTTTCAGCGGGTCACCGCCGATCTCGGCGGCCTCGACGCGATCTTCTACGCGGCCGGCGTCATGCCGCGCATGGAAGAGACCGACTACGACGTCGCCCGCGAGCGCGAGATGATGCTCGTGAACACGGTCGGCGCCATGGCCTGGCTGGGGCCCGCCGCCGAACGGTTCGGCCGGGCCGGCCGCGGCACGCTGGTGGCCGTCTCGAGCATCGCCGGTGAACGCGGGCGCCGCGCGAACCCGGCCTACTGTGCCAGCAAGGCCGCGCTGAATACCTATGTCGAGGGGCTGCGGAACCGTGTGGCGCGACTCGGCGTCAAGGTGGTCACCATCAAGCCCGGCTTCGTCGACACCGGCATGACGGCGGGCCTCGACGGCCTGCTCTGGCTCATCTCGGCCGACGAAGCCGCCGATCGCATCGTGCGCGCGGCCGAGAAGGGGCGTCTCGCCGCCTTCGTCCCCGGGCGCTGGGCGCTCGTGGCCCTGGTGATCCGCAACATTCCGTCGCGCATCTTCCGCTACATGAAAATCTGAGGACGCGGGCATCGGCATGGAGAAAACCATCGTCGCGACCCCGCTGCTCCCGACCGACCGCCTCGAGCCGATCGACGGCTGGGGCATGGCCGTGCAGAGCATGGGCTACGTGTACCGACCCTCGACAATCGACGGCATCCGCGAGGTGTTCCGCCTCGCGCAGAACCACCGCAGGCCGGTCGTACTCCGGGGGAGCGGGCGAAGCTACGGCGACGCGGCCCTGAAGGGCGAGGCCATCGTGCTCGACCTCACGCGCTTCTGCCGCATTCTCGCCTGGGATCCGCAGACGGGGATCGTCACGGCCGAAGCCGGCCTTACCCTCGGCGATCTCTGGCAGTATGTGGTCGGCGACGGCTGGTGGCCGCCGGTGGTTTCGGGAACGATGCACCCGACGCTCGGCGGCGCGGCCGGCGCGAACATCCACGGCAAGAACAACTACCGCATGGGCCCCATCGGCGAGCACATTCTCGCCTTCGATCTGCTCACGCCCGCCGGCGACATTCTGCGCTGCAGCCGCGACGAAAACGCCGACGTCTTTCACGCGGCCATCGGCGGCTTCGGCATGCTGGGGTGCTTTCTGCACATCACGCTGCAGCTGAAGAAGGTCTATTCGGGCGATCTGGAAGTGCGCCCGATCTCCTGCGCGTCGCTGCGCGAGATAATGACCGTCATGGCCCGCCGCGCCCCCGAGACCGATTACATCGTCGGCTGGGTCGACTGTTTCGCGAAAGGCGAAGCGCTCGGACGCGGCATCATCCACGAGGCCGACTATCTGCACGAAGGTGACGACCCTGTGCCGGCGCAGACCCTGCGGCTCGAACACCAGAGCCTCCCCGACACCTTTCTCGGCTTCCTCCCGAAAAGCATGCTGTGGATGGGGCTCAAGGTCTGGCTGCACGATCTCGGCATGCGCTTCGTGAACTGGGCGAAGTACGTCGCCGGGCGGATCCAGACGAAGCCCTATCGTCAGTCGCACGCAGGATATCACTTTCTGCTCGACTACGTGCCCAACTGGAAGCGCGCCTATCTGCCGGGCGGACTGATCCAGTACCAGAGCTTCGTCCCGAAGGAAAAGGCGCTCGAAGTCTTCACGTACCAGATCGAAACTGCGCGGCGGTGGAAACTTCCGGCGTACCTGGGGGTGCTCAAGCGGCACCGCCCCGATCCGTTCCTCCTGTCGCATGCGGTGGATGGATTCTCCTTCGCCCTCGACTTCCGCGTTACGCGGCGCAACCGGGAACGGCTGTGGCAGCTTGCCGCCGACCTGAACCGCGCCGTCGTGGCCGCGGGCGGGCGCTTCTATCTCGCCAAGGACGCGACGCTCGATGCGCAGAGTTTTCAGGCGTCCCTCTCCGCCGAAAGTTTCGAACGCTTCCGCGCTCTGAAGGATCGGCTCGATCCGGAAGGGATCCTGCAGAGCGCGGCCATGAAGCGCCTTGGGCTGATCTGACCCGTGCTCCCTCCCATCGGCGACTATCCGGAATCCATGGAGGCCTGGTGGCTCGACCGCGCCCGCATGGCCCTGGGCTACGCAGAAGACGACGCCCTGCTGCGCGGACTCGAAAAGGATGCCGGCCGCCTGAGCGACCTCTTCACGACGGATCGCAAGGCCGACTTCGGCGGCTACGGCGAGAACGAGCGAATGCTGCTCGCCTACGGTCTCTTCTACTTTCCGCAGACCTTCCAGCGCATCCGGTATCCGCTGCGGGAGCTCCTTTTCCGCACCGGTTGGCAACCGGCGGGGGGAACCATCCGCGGCCTGGAACTTGGCGCGGGGACCGGCGGCGCGCTGCTCGGCGCCGTCGATTATCTTGCCGCCGCGTTCCCCGAGGCGGCCATCGAAGCGCAAGCCGTCGATCGGTCGCGCGGCAGCCTGGCGCTTCTGTCCGACCTGACGCGCGAGCTGCGAGACCGGTGGCCGCGTGCAACGTTCCGCACATCGGTGGGAGACATGCGCACCGAGCCGGCCTGGCCGCCGGAAGGCTTCGATTTCATCCTCGCGAGTTTCTCCCTGGGCGAAGCCTTCCTCGAAGATCAGCAGGATCGCGGATTCCACCAGTGGATTACGGCGATCCGCTCGCGGCTGCGCCCGGGCGGATGGCTGCTGCTGGTCGAGCCCGCGCTGAAAGTGACCAGCGAACGCCTGGAGCGCCTTCGCGATCAGGTCGCGCAGGAAAACCACTGGCGCATCGTGGCCCCCTGCCTGCACCGGGAGTCCTGCCCGCTGCTCCCCTCGGGTGAGCACTGGTGTCATGAAGTGCGCAGCTGGGATCCGCCGCGCAGCGTCGTGCTGCTGAACCGCCACCTGGCCCGCTCCATCCAGACCCTGAAGTACAGCTTTCTCGCCCTCACGGCCGCCGCAGAGGTCCCCGCCGGTGAACCCGCGGAGGCAAATTCCGACCGCTTCCGCCTCATCTCGCCCGTCGCCGAAGTGAAGGGGCGCCTGATCGCCGCCGGTTGCGCCGCCGACGGCCGGCGGTACACGTACGAAATTCCCACGCGCCATCTCAGCCGGGAAGACAGGAAACGGCTGCTCGCGTGGGATCGGGGCGACATCGTCTCGGGTCCCTTCGTTCCCCTCGGCGACGGAACGGTCCGGAGGCTGAACGGAACACCGGAGGATCTGCGACACGAATCGGCGCAGCACACCGGGAACCCGAGCGCTTGACTGCCCTGTAGCGCCGCGATACAGTAAGCGGCGATTCGTGACGCCTGAATTCCCAGGCCGCACCCTACCCCTGCTGAGCTAATCCTATGCGATCCTCCTCCCGTTTCGGCGTCGGCCTTGCGCTGACCGTCGTTCTCTCCGCTTGCTCGCCCAGCCTGCGCGCCGCGCCTGAAGTGAAGGCGCCGCAGACGGCCGAAGCCATCGAGCGCGGCCGCTATCTCGTCAACGCCGTGGCCGCCTGCGCGGGATGCCACAGCGAGCGCGACTTCTCGATTCCCGGCGGTCCCGCGAAAGCCGGTCAGGAACTCGCGGGCGGCGCCGTCTGGTCAGCCGAAACCATGCAGATGAACGGCGAAGGCTTCCCCGGCGTCGTGCATGCGGGCAACCTGACCCAGCACGAAGAAGGCCTGGCCGCGTGGACCGACGGCGAAATCCTGCGCGCCCTGCGCGAAGGGGTGAACAAGGACGGCGAGGCCATCGCGCCGCCGATGCCGTGGACGAATTACCGCATGATGTCGGACGAAGACGCGCTGGCGATCATCGCCTATCTGCGCACGGTGGAACCGAAGCAGGGCCCGGCCAAGATCAAGGCCGACCTGGACTTCCCGCTCAGCCTGTTTCTGAACTCGATGCCCGAACCGCTCGAAGCGAGCGTGCCCGCGCCCGCGACCGACCCGGTCTCGCAGGGACGCTATCTCGCCCATATCGGGTCCTGCGTCGACTGCCATTCGCCCATGGTTCGCGGCCAGTTCGTCGAGGGCGAGGAGTTCACCGGCGGCGTGATCATCAGCGAGCACGGCCTGACCTCGATCTCGGCGAACCTCACGCCCGACAAGGAAACCGGAATCGGCAACGTGACCGAGGCGCAGTGGATCCGGATGATCCGCGAGGGCAAGACCTCGAAGGGGAGCGACATGAGCGCCATCATGCCGTGGGTGGAATACCGCCACATGAGCGACGCCGACCTGAAGGCGCTCTACGCGTTCTTCCAGTCCCTCGCGCCGGTCCAGAAGGACACAGGCGTTCTGCTGGCGGAATTCCAGGCGGACCGGTAAGGCCGGGCACGATTTCACATGCGAAGGGCCGCGTCGAAAGACGCGGCCTTTTTTCATTCCGTATGTGAGGGGGGCGTGAACCGCGCCACCGCGCAGGTAATTTCGCCATCCTGCTTCACGAGGCGCACCGTGTGCGCGCCGTCGAGGGAATCCACGTACGACTCCATAGCCTCGCCCTGGAATCCGGGACGCTGATACCAGATTTCGATTTTCCCCAGCGGACCGAAGACCACCCCGGCATCCGCGAGCGCGTTCTCGGCGCGCGCCACCCAGGCCATGGAGTTGACGTGCTGGTTCAGGTCGGTTTCGCGCGGCGCCCAGCGAAAGCCGTTGATGCGCTCGCCGGCGCCGGCCGGAACGGCGGGGATGGCCGGAAACACCCGATCGACCGGCGCGGCTTCGGGGGGCGGCGTCGTGATGGTCGCCGGCTTCTTTCCCGGCGCCATGTTGAACCAGAGCCAGTTCGACTCCAGGCGCGCCGCGGTTTCTCCCGCTTCGTTCTCGATCGAGAGGCGATCGACGGCGCCGTACCGCGGTTCTCCACGGGGATGCGGATGCCGCCCAAGGATCCCCTCCGCGACCACCGTCACGGCGTCGCGCGGCATGAACCGTACCGGAAAGACCTCGATGGTCAGATACGTGACGACGGCGCCGAGGTGATACCGCTCGAAATAGGCGGAATGGCTCATCCCCAGCGCCTGCGTGAACCAGCGCTCGTACGACTCGTCGCCGAAGCGATAGATCTCGGGTCCCTTCAGAAAGCGCTCCTGATGCAGGGACTCGAACGGGACGCGCTGCGGGGTGCGGATGGCCTCGTCGGTATCGTAACGCATCTGAGCACGATAGCAGACGGGCCGCAAGCGTTGCCAGCATGTGCCCCCACGGGGACAACCCTGGGGAAGGAGGGCTTTCCCAGCGGGTGCGGGCGCAGGGTCTGTTTCCCCACGGCCTGAGCATGATATCGGTGACAAGTCTCACCATGGTTGACAGGTAGAAAAATTTACACCATGATATAAGCATGGCTTTGAACATCAAGAACCGCGAAGTCGAGTCCCTGGTTGACGAGGTGGCCCGTATGACGGGCGAATCGAAGACGACAGCGGTACTCGGCGCATTGCGCGAAAAACGCGATCGCCTTGCGGCCCAACGGAGCAGACGTGCAGCTTTGGACGAGGTGCGGGCCTTCCTTGAAGAAGAGGTCTGGTCACTGCCGAACGTAGGAAACCTGCCCTCCGACGACGACGTGCTGGGTTTCGGACCCTCCGGCGCATGATCATTGACACATCCGCGGTCGTCGCTGTGTTCCTAAAGGAGCCCGAAGCGGAGTGGTTTCTGGAACGGTTGTCTCAAACCGAATCTCTCAGCATCTCTACCGGCACGTTGCTTGAATGCGGCATTGTCCTTTCGCACCGTAAGCAGCGGAACATGCAGCACGCGCTCCAGCATTACCTGCTGAACTTCGGCGTTGATGAAGTCCCCTTTTCGCCGGCGCACCGTCAGGAAGCCATGCGGGCGTGGTGGCGTTACGGAAAAGGCCGGCATGTGGCGGCGCTGAACTTCGGCGACTGCATCGCCTACGCCACGGCCCGGTTCGCCGATCGGCCCCTCCTTTGCAAGGGGGACGATTTCGCGAAGACCGATCTGGAAATCATCCGGCCATAGATCAACGGTTCTATCAGCCGCCGCCGGAGCGCACGGCGGGAACCAGATTGCCGCCGAAGCGGATGCGGATCTCGCGGATGGCCGCCGAGGCCTCGGGGTGCGCCTGTTCGAGATAGCGGCGCACGAGGGTCTCGAGCTGGGCGCGGGCGTCCCGCTCGCCCAGCACGCGATTGCTCACCCCGCGCCCCTTGGCCCGCAGGTCGTCCATGACCCGTTCGCGGAACCGGCGCTCCACATCCCGGCCGGAGTGACGCGCCGAGCGGGCCCAGCCGACTTCGACCTCCTTGACCAGCTTGCCCAGATCGGCTTCGACGCTCACGAGCATCAAGGGAGGAAATGCGACCTCGAGCACGCCCGCCTCGACCTGCAGCGTGAAGTCGATGGGATGCTCGGCCGAAAGGTCAACGCCGTACAGGTAGCGCACGGGCACGGTGTACTGCAGCGAGGTCTCGCCGAGGTCGATCCCCATCCACTCCTTCTCGCTCGCGTAGGCGCCGGTCACCGTCATGTCGACCTGGGCGAGCACGAGCTCGGCCCGGCGGGCGATGCCGTTGACCTCGAGAAAGAGAGAAACCTCGTCCCGGTACTGCGCGCGCAGGCGGTCCATCAGCGAAGCCACGGCGCGTTGCGGGGCGTCGGCCGCCCACCGCCAACCCGCCACGCCGGCGACGACGAGCAGGGCGAGCAGAATCATGGCCGTCAGGAACTTGCGCATGCCGACAGCTTATCATCTGCGCACTCTGCCCGGCATCTCAAGGAATCGGAGACGAAGCCGGGCTGAGCCGAACCCGCATCAGGCCTACCGCTCGGCCAGCAGTTCGTCGACCAGCCGCTGCACTTCTTTCTGCACGTGGTCGCGCACTCGCTGGCGGTACTTCTCGCGGCGCTCCGGATCGGTGAGCACCTGCTGCGAAGGGCGCAACCGGATCGGCTTGCCGATGCGAAAACGGATGCGAGCCGGATACGGAAGGTACGGCCAGTAGCCTACGGTCAGCCCCCACGGCAGCGTCAGCGCGACCGGAAAGGTCTTGAGGCCGACCCATTTGCGCAGCCGAAGCTTTTCAGCGATCCCTTTTCCAGGTCGCAGCACGATCTCGGTCTCATGCCCGCCCACCGAACCGATGGGAATGATGGGGGCGCCGGTTTCGAGGGCCATGTCGACGAAGCCCGCGTGGCCGAGAAAGTCTACGCGGTTACGGTCGATCCAGCGCTTCGACATCTCCTCTTCACCGGCCGGATAGACGACGAACGGCAGGCCCGCGCGCAGGATGCGCCGCGCCGTTTCGCGGTCGGCGTCGACGGCGCCGAACTTCGCCATCAGGCGGCCGATGGGGCCGAGAAAGAACGCGATCCGGTGCGCCATGACGTAGAGCGGCGCGCGCACCTGGTTCCACTCATAGTAGGAAGCGAACAGAACGAGATTATCCGCGAGAACGGTCATCGGGCCCCCGCCATGGTTCCCCACGAGCAGGCAGGGCCCGTCGGGCAGGCGTTCGAGGCCGTCGACCGTGCCGCGGTAGTAGCGGTCGCGAATCGTGCGGATGACCGGCAGCGCCAGGCGTACGAAGTCGGCGTCCCAGTTGTCGAGCGCGCGCGGGTCGAACGATCCCTTGCCGAACCGTTCGAGAAGGCGCCACCAGCGCTCATGGAGCGTGGCGTCGGTTTTCGAGGATTCTGGAGTGCGCATGGATTCCGATATCGGGGGTTCCGCTCGGGAGGCCGGTGCGGCCGCCTCCCTGCATCACTGTACTCAGCCGGCGCCATGCTTGCCACCGCTCCTGCCGCTGGCTAGAATGGGACCTTATGCGCAAACTCAGCTTCGCCCCGATCTCCGCCGTTGTTTCCGTGCTCCTGCTCACAAGCGCCGCCGCCGCCGCGCGCCCGGCCCCGCAGCCGCAGACCTCGCTTGCCTCGCCGGTGACGGAGACCGCGACGAAGGATGGCAAAACCGAGGGGCAGCTCTACCTCGATACCCTCAGCCCCGAATTGCGCAAGGAGCTCGAGAAAGAGGGTCAGGTCCTGCTCGGCGAACAGGCCGAGACCGAGGGTTCCTACGGCGGGCTCATCAAGGCGGTCGCCATTTTCACGCTCCCCAAGAACAAGGTCTGGGAGCTCACGACGGATCCGAGCAAGCAGGTGCTTTTTCTCCCGCGCCTGACGGAGTCGAAGACCGTCGAACGGCCCGAGAACGGCGAGCTCACCAAGTTTCAGCTCAAGGTGATGTGGCAGAGAATCGACTTCCGCGTGCGCCACTGGTTCTACCCCGAGATCGCGCGCATCGAGTGGGAGCTCGACAAGGAGTACGACAACGACATCGCCGGCCAGATCGGCTTCTGGCAGTTCTACCAGCTCGATGAGAACACGACCATCGGCGAATACGGCACGCGCGTCGACACGGGAATCTCCGTCCCCAAGTTCATTCAGGACTTCTTCGCCAAACAGGACATTCCCGACGCGATGACCCAGTTCCGCAAGTACGTCAACTCCAAGGGCACTTACCGGCGCGACGACTGAAGTCATGATCGACCTCGAACGGCTGAACAAGATCCACCTGAAGCCGAAGCCCCGCTTCCAGCGCCTGATTGCGACGTTCGGCCTCCTGCCGAACTACAACTGGCCGGGGCGAAAGACGAGCATCATCTTCGAAGGCGAAGACAACGTCCCCCGCGCGGGCGGATGCATCTTCGTCATGAACCATACCGATCGCTACAACTACTGGCCGTTCCAGTACATGCTCTGGCGCAAGGGGCTCGGCTTCACGGCCGCCTGGGTCAAGGGGAAGTATTACGAGAACCCCATGATGGCCTGGTTCATGGACGCCGCGAACAATATTCCGCTGCCCTCCAAGGGGTATGTCCTGAGCAAGGACTTCCAGCTGGCCATGCAGCGCGATCCGGAGAAGACGGAATACGAGACGCTCAAGAGCTACACCGACGGAAAGATCGATGCCGATGAGGCGGCCCGGCAGGGGGGCGAAGGGCTCCGCGAGTTTCTCGCCCGCGACTGGCCGGCGGGCAATTATGCGGACGATCTCGAAAACCGCTTCCGGGCCATGATGCAGCGGGTGCTGCAGATTACGCGCGAGGGGTTGGCGAAGGGGCTCAGCCTGCTCGTTTTTCCCCAGGGAACCCGGTCCATCACGCTGACCCGCGGCCACACGGGCGTGGCCCAGGTCGTGCTCGACACGAATGCCCCGGTCGTGCCGGTCGGCTGCAACGGCTCAGACCACGCCTATCCGGGCAGCTCACCGTTCAGCGTGGGCGGAACGATCATTTATCGCATCGGCAAGCCGCTGACCGTCGAGGGCGACCTCAAACCGTTTCGCATCAACGAGCCGTTCGTGCCGTTCACGCAGAGCGCCGAGAAGCATCACCAAACCTTCCGCAAGCTGACGGACCTGATGATGGACCGTATCAACGAGCTGCTCGACCCGCGCTATCAGTACGCGACGGATGCGCACCTGGCCAAGGGTTCAGACCGGTTTCTCTGAGTTTGCCAGTTTTCAGTTCTGAGTTCTGAGTTCTGGAAACTCATGACTCATAACTCGTCACTCGTAACTCGTAACTCGTTTTTCACTCCCGCCACAGGATGCTCCAGCCGCCGCCGTACCGGCCCGGATCGTAGCCGCCCGGCAGCGCAAGGAGCGTGATCGCGAGCGCCGTGAGAACGTGTCCGATGACGACCCCCTGCGGTCCGCCGAAAAGGGCTGCCGCCCCCAGAAGCCCGATGGCCAGGGGAATGCAGACCAGGCGCACCGGCCGCAGCACGCGCCAGAGCGACATGAAGGCAAAGCTCACGATCAGCGGCCCGGCAATCTGGTCGGCCGTGGCCAGCGGAAGTTCCGCATAGCCGAACCCGTGCGGAGCGGCCACGAGCGCAAGCCCGAGCAGGACGTTGACGCCCTGGGCGAAACGGGGGAGTCGATCAGTCACGGCTCCCCCGGAAGAGCGCGTCCCAGAAGCCACGGCCGCCGCGTACCTCGCGCGCGACCCACTGGCATGCGGCCAACACCTCGTCCATGGCCGGACCGATCATGGCCAGCGAGATCGCGGCGGTGACCAGGCAAAGCGTGCAGAACGCGTCGAAGAGAACCGGCTGCAGGATGACCAGGCCGATGCTCACGGCCCCGAGCGGCCCGACCGCGAGGCCGAAGACGATGACGATCCACGGCATGGTGCGCCAACGGGTGCGCCCCCCGATCACACCGGCCACGGCGTCGATCAGGTAGCCGAGCGCCCCCAGGGCCGCGTCGGGAATGGGGAGCACGCGCGAGATGGATGAGTTGAGAATGATGCGGCTCCCGTCTCCGAAGAACGGTTCCCACACCGTGGGGAACACGCGCCACTGATAGAGCGCAAGGTATCCGGCGATGAGGAACCCCAGGACGGCGAGGCCGACGATGGGCAGGCGCTGCAACCAGGTCGCCGGGTTGCGCGACCATCCCTGGGGAATTTCCGAGGCGGCCATCGCTCTCATTCTGGCGCCCCCGCCCCCGGGTGCACAGCCTGTCCGCCCGATCTGAAGCCGGGTGGCAGCCGTGCGCTCCGCTGGTAGAATGTTCGTTCTGCACTGCAGCGTTACCCTATCGAACGGAGTGTTCCCGCCATGACGACCGAACTCTGGGCCCTGCTCGGCTTCGCCTTCTGGCCCGTCCTGCTCGTGACCGCCATCGGCGGCTTTCGCGCCCTCGATGTCCTGACCGGCCGTAAGAAGGCCAACGAATTTCCCGCAGGCGTGCCGCACGGCGGCGACCTGTACTGGCGGCTCAACCGGGCGCACCTGAACAGCCTCGAAAACCTGCCCATCGTCGCCTCGGTCTTCATCATCGCTCACCTTGCCGGCGTGCACTCGGCGCTCACCGAGACGCTCGCCCTCGTCATTCTCGGCGCGCGAATCGTGCAGTCGGTCATCCACATCAGCTCGGGCACGCCGATGGCCGTCAATCTGCGTTTCACCGCTTACGTGGTGCAGCTTCTCGCGCTGGCCGTCTTCGGCTTCCAGCTCCTGCAGCAGGCATAAGCAATGACGACCAGTAAGATCTCGTGGGAGAAGCGCGGCGATCACGTCGTGCTCATCGGCATCAACCGGCCCGAGAAGCGCAATGCCTTCGACCTCGAAATGCTGCACGGCCTTTCCGAAGCCTACACGCGCTACGAAGAAGACGACAGCCTGCGTTGCGCCGTCCTGCACGCGCACGGCGCCCACTTCACGGGAGGACTCGATCTGGCCGCCGTCTCCCCCTCGTTCCGCACGGGCGACTGGAACCGGCCCGAAGGGGGGCTCGATCCGCTCGACCTCGGCGGCCGCCACCGCACCAAGCCGCTCGTCTGCGCCGTGCAGGGGTACTGCTTTACCATCGGCCTCGAGCTCATGCTCGCCTCCGACATCCGCGTGGCGGCGGCCGATACGCAGTTTGCCATGCTCGAGGTCCGGCGGGGAATCTATCCGGTCGGCGGCGCGACCCTGCGCTTTCCCCAGGAAGCCGGGTGGAGCAACGCCATGCGCTACCTGCTCACCGGCGACACCTTCGGGGCACAGGACGCGCTGCGCATGAACCTCGTGCAGGAAGTGGCAGAACCGGGCACCCAGCTCGAGCGCGCCGTCGCCCTGGCCGAAACAGTGGCCCGGCAGGCCCCGCTCGGCGTACGGGCCGTGCTCGCCTCGTCGCGCATGGCCATGGTCGACGGCGAAGCACAGGCCGCCGCACAGCTGCTGCCGCTACTGCAGCCGATACTCGACAGCGCAGACGCCCAGGAAGGAGTCCAGTCGTTTCTCGAACGGCGCGAGGCACGGTTTTCGGGGAAGTAGGTTCGAAAAAAAGGGGCGGGGCAAACGCCGTTTTGTGGTAAGATATACCCAAACCGGAAAGACCGGAGACACCCTTGCCGTCCACCTGTCGCGCCAGCCGTCCCATTCTCCTCGTCGATGACGACCGGGACATCCGCCAGGCTTTCGAGATGATACTCGAGGCCGAAGGCTACTTTTCCGTTTCGGCGGCGAACGGTCGCGAAGCGCTGCAGATTCTGATCGAGAACCGGCTGACGCCCGCCGCCATCTTTCTCGACCTCGACATGCCCGTCATGAACGGCCGCGAGTTCCTGCGCGCCAAGCTTGCCGGCAACTACGCCCCCGAAAGCCCCGTGGTCGTTTTTGCGGCGGCCTCCCAACGCGAGGTTTTGGAAGGAACGGTGGCCTGGCTGCAGAAGCCCGTCGATCTCAACGAACTCCTGGGGGTCGTCGAAAGCGTGTGCGGCCAACGCGGCACCTGAACCGCCGTTTATGGAAGAGGAGCGGCGTCAGAGAACCCTTGTCAGGCGTTCTCACCGAGCAGACGTCGCACGTGGTCGAGAATGGCGCCCGCCGACGCCGGCTTCTCCAGAAACGGCACCCCGAGGCCTCGCGCCCGGCCGGCCAGGGCAGAGTAGATGATCACAGGCACCTCGCGCCAACGCGGATGCGCGCGCATCTTCCGAAGCAGCTGTTCGCCATCGACGCCGGGCATGTCGAGATCGGCGAGAAGCAACCCCGGCAGAGGGGGGAGATCGAGGGCGATCAGCGCCTCGGCCCCGTCCGACACGCCGACCGCCACGAACCCCGCGTCCCCGAGCAGGGCCACCAGCGCCTCGCGGATTGACCTATCGTCTTCGACCACTAGTACGTATTGCATGGGCATGAGAAGGGCCATCGTGCTCGAATCTTGCGAAAGGCACAAGAAGTCTCCCATTCAAAGAATAGAAAAACTACACGAAATCAGGTAGTTTTCTACCTTTCTCTACCTCATGCATGAGATCGTATACGTCTATGCGTCAATCCAGAAGCGCAGATGGAATCGGGGTTCTGCCCACGATGCGAATGCGGGAAGTCGCCGCCCTGAGCGGCCTTTCGGCGTCAACGCTGCGCAAATACGAAGCGCTCGGCCTCGTGCTCCCCTACAAGGAGAGCTCGGGACACCGCCTCTACTCCCAGCAGGATATCGCCTGGCTTCTTCTCCTGCGCACGTACTTCGAACGCACCGGCCGAACCCCCAGTTCGCTCGGCGACCTGCTGGCCATCGTACCCTTTCAGGACATCCGCCACGCAGTCCTCGGTGAGCCGTGCGCGGTCAGAAACACCGATTCGGTGTGCTGGCTCGTGCACGCCGACGATCCGGCCTGGCGGCGCAAGTGCCGCGACTGCCCCGGCTACCAGCAGAAGGACCGGTCTCTCGAGTTTCTGCGCCACTTCCGCGTGATTCCGCGCCTCAAAGGCTGAGCGACTCTTTTCCACTACCGGCGCCGCCGCGCCCGTGCGTCAAGGGGAAGCTCTGCGGCGCCCCCCTCGGTGGCAGACATGCTTCCGCGTCCCCCTACAATGGGAATCAGGGGAAGCATGAAAGATACCGTCGTTTCCAACCGTAACGAATCGGTGCGCATGTTCGAGAGCCGCTTTCTCGAGGCTTTCTCGCACGTGCACCCGATTACGCCGCTGGTCCTCTTCGTCCCGGTCGTGGCCTGGTTTCTCTACACGGCCTTCGCAAGCGTCGGGCTGCACGCCGGAGAGGTGCTGGCCGGATTTCTCGGCGGTCTCTTCGCGTGGACGCTGCTTGAGTACACGCTGCACCGTCACGTCTTTCACTTCGCCCCCGACACACGCTGGGGGCGGCGGCTGCATTTCATCATGCACGGCGTGCATCACGAGTATCCGAACGACAGCACGCGGCTCGTCATGCCGCCGGGCCTGAGCATCCCGCTCGCCTTCGTCGTCCACGCGGGGCTCGCGGCCGCCGCCGGGCGCTTCGCCGCTCCGATGTTTGCCGGCATCGTGACCGGCTATCTCGCCTACGACATGCTGCACTACGCCGTGCACCACTTGCGCGCGCGCAATCGGCTCTTTCTGGCCCTCAAGCGCAACCACATGCTGCACCACTACCGCGACGACGACAGCCGCTACGGGGTCAGCACCCCCCTCTGGGACTACGTCTTTCGCACCCGCTGACCGAGAATTGACGAGTGACAATTTACAATTGACGATTTGCCGGAAACTGAGATACCGGCAGTCCAATACAGACATACGTCAGGCATGAGTCGTCGGGTCGGGGCAGAGTCTCGCCCGAGAAATCGTCAATCGTCATTCGTAAATTGTAAATTAAAGGAGGGTGCCGGTCAGCAGGGCCGAGGCGACCGTGAAGTAGATGACGACGCCGGTGACATCGACCAGGGTCGCCACGAACGGGGTCGACGAGGTCGCCGGATCGGCCCCGAGCCGCTTCATGAGAAAAGGGAGCATCGAGCCCGTCAGCGTGCCCCAGAGCACGACGCCGAGCAGTGAGATGCCGACGACGAGGGCCACCAGATACCAGTGTTCCCCGTAAACGTGAAAGACCTGCTCCCAGACGGCGACGCGCAGAAACCCGATGACGCCGAGCATCGAGCCCAGCGCCAGCCCCGAGAAGATCTCGCGGCGCATGACCTGCCACCAGTCGTGCAGGCGCAGTTCGCCAACGGCCAGCGCGCGAATGACGAGCGTGGCGGCCTGCGAGCCGCTGTTGCCCCCGCTCGAGATGATGAGCGGCACGAACAGGGCGAGAATGACGGCGCGTGCTATCTGGTCCTCGAAATAGGCCATGGCGCTTGCGGTCAGCATCTCGCCGATGAACAGGACGACGAGCCAGGGGGCGCGCTTGCCGAACAGTTCCCCGAACGAGGTGTTCAGATACGGCTCGTCGAGCGCCTCGGTGCCGCCGAGCTTCTGAATGTCTTCGGTGGCCTCGCGCTCGGCGACGTCGAGCACGTCGTCATGGGTCACGATGCCCACGAGCACGCCGCCGGCATCGGTCACCGGCAGGGCTACCCGCCCGTAGGCGCGAAAGGCCTCAATGGCCGATTCCTGATCTTCGGTGGCCCGCAGTGACACGAAGCGCTCGTCCATCAGATCGGCCAGCTTCGTTTCGGGATTGGCCAGCAGCAGTTCGCGGATGCGCAGATCGTCGATGAGGCGGCCGCCCTGATCGATCAGGTAGACCACGTTGAGCGTCTCGCTGTCCTTGCCGTGGCGGCGGATGTGCTCGAGCGCTTCCCTCACATTCCACTCGGGGCGCAGCGAGACGAATTCGGGGGTCATGAGGCGCCCGATGCTCCCCTCGGGGTAGCCGAGCAGCGTGAGCGTGACCTTGCGCTCTTCGGGCGAGAGCAGCACGATGAGCCGCTGCGCCACGGCGCCGGGCAGCTCCTCGAGAAAGGCCGTCCGGTCGTCGGGGCTCAGTTCGTTGAGCACGCCGGCGAGAAAGTCCTTCTCCTGCGCCAGCGCCTCGACCAGCGCCTGCTGCTTCTCGAAGGGCATGTACTCGAAGGCGTCGGCGGCCAGGCCGCGAGGGAGCAGGCGAAAGACGATGACGTCTTCCTGGCGCGAAAGATCGGCGATGAGCGCGGCAATTTCCGGCGGGGTCCACTCGGCGAGCAGCCCGCTCAGGGCGCGGAAATCGCGGCGCTCAATCAGCTCTTCGATCTCGGGTTTGAACAGGTGCTCGAGCATGGAATTCTACAGGGTAGCGCAAAGTCTTTTTCGCCGCCCGGGCAGAAAGAAAGCGGCCGCACGGGGGTCACCCTGCGGCCGCTGCGGAAAAGGAGGAAGAAGCGAGCCGGTCAGTTCACGTATTTGGCCGAAACGGCCTCGTCGGCCATCTGCTCCATGGTCATCGCCCGGACGCGCCTGGCTTCTTCGGCGTCGTAGAGGTCGACCATGTATTTTCCGGGGGCCCCTGCGACGCGCGAAATGAATTCGCCGAAGAGCGGGCCGAGGCGCGGATGATTGTAGGTCTGGCGCAGCTTGTAGAGGAACTGGGCGAAGGGGCGGTTGAGCAACTTGGGCTTCTCCGACAGCATCTGCATGCGCTTGAACGCCTCGGTCATGCGCTTGCCCTGCGGGTCGAGAAGGTCCATCGGGTTGAGGAACACGGCGATCATGAAGGGCCGCGCGTAGTAGAGCATGTTCATGAAGGCCCAGGCGGCCTTGGCCCATTCTTCGCGGGTCTTCTTCGTGCTCGGCAGCCGGCCCTGTTCAGCCAGATCGGCGTAGTACTCCATCATGAAGTAATCCATGGCGATGTGCCGCGATTCGTCGCGGTTGATGAGATCCATGGCCTGGTTCGACATGTCGTCGTTCACATAGTCATTGAGCGACCGCAGCAGCGCAATGTCGAGCATGAGTTCGCCCGACGTGATGTAGACGTTGGCAATCTCGGGCGACACGTAGCGGATGGCATCCAGAAAATGCGGGCGAAAACGCACCAGCTCGGGGCTCGTGCGGTAGATGCGGTAGTTGCTGACGTTGTAGAAATCGGCCAGCCGCTCGGCGACCTGGGCGTGGCGTTCTTCATCGGCCACGAAGGTCGCGAAAATCTTCTTGAGAATCGGGTCTTCGACCAGATCGCGCTGCACCGCGAACAGGGCGCCCGCCAGCCGCTCGATGGCCGCCATATCGGTAAAGTACTGCACGATCGTGGTTTCTTCATCGCGGCTCATCTGCCGCGGCTTGACCGTCCAGTCGAGCTGATCGATTTTCCACTGACCGGCCCGGCATTTTTCCAGCATGCGTTCGAGATCCATGCGCGCCTCCTCGCTCCGTCGAGCGTTCGACAACCGCCTTCATGATACCATCTACCTATCGGTAGGTAAAATATGATAGCATGGATTGCACACCCACGGTATTCCCCCACGGAGCGTTTTCATGGCGTTACCTGACAGGCTCCCTCCCGATCTGGAGGAGCTGGCGCGCGAAGTGCGCGATCCGAAAGCCGGTTTTTTCGGTCCGGGCTCCTATCTCTGGCGGCTGCTCCGCGAAAACACGATCCAGCTCGCCGGCCCCTACGCCGCCCTGATGCAGGTCGCCCATCCCCATGTGGCCCAGGGGGTTGCCGAGCACAGCGCCTACGACACGGATCCGATCGGACGACTGCGGCGTACCTTCACGGCCGTGCATCGCATCGTTTTCGGCAGCCTGGACGCCGCCCTCGAAGCGGCCCTGCAGACGCGCAACATCCACAAACGGGTCCAGGGGACGCTCCCCACTCCCACGCAGGCCTTCGAAGAGGGTTCCCGCTATCACGCGAACCGCGCCGATCTGCTGCTCTGGGTCCAGGCCACCCTCATCGAGGGGGCGATGCTCGGGCATGAACGGTTCGTGCGCCCGCTTTCCCAAGACGAACGCGAAGGACTTTACCGCGAGCTCACGATCTGCGGGCGCCTGTTCGGCGTTCCCAAGAAATCCTTCCCGGCCGATTACGCCGCCTTCCGCATCTGGTACGAACGCCAGATCGAAGAGACCCTCGAGGTCACGCCCGCCGGCAAAGACATCGCCGACAACATCATCTGGAATGCGGGCTATTACAAAGTGGCCGCGCCGCTGATCATCCTCTCGGCGTCCGGCATGCTCCCGCCCCGCATCCGCAGACAGTACGGACTGCCGTGGAACCGGCTGATGGAGGGGGCCTTCGAGGCGTTCAGCCTGGGGGTGCGCCAGGGGCGCATTGCCGTACCCCGCTTCGTGCTCTACCGCTCGGCCTACCTGAACGGGCTGCGGCGCATGCACGAGCCCCTCCCCCCGCTGAGCGGGGTGGCCCCCATCCGCATGCCGCTCCCCGGCGAGCAGTACCTGCAGCGGCTGGTTCCCTGAGGAGAAGGCCGCAGAAGGGCATAAAAAAACCCGGACACGAGTCCGGGTTTTTTCGTGGGCGTGCGGCGACCCTTACTTGCTTTCCATCACGGCGATGGAGAAGACGAAGGTCGTCCCGAAGGACGCCAGCGCGAAGGCGAACCAGAGGTAGTGGGTCACCAGGTTGGGCACTTCGAGCAGGCCCATGGCCGCGAAAACCACGGTAAGCAGGGCGCCGAGACCGGCCAGAATCTTGTAGCTCTGCGTTTCGTGCGCGGACGAAAAGTTCTCGGAAGCGGAATGATCACTCATGGTCATCTCTCTGCGGAAAAGAGGGGAAACTAGCGCATAGTGTACCAGCCGGGCGGCGAAAATCCCATGCCCCACCTTGTCGGGGTGCCGGGGCGGTGCTAACCTGCTCCGCATGCGCCGCACGTTGCCCGCAGGTCTGCTGCTCTGCCTGGTTCTGGCGCTGCCCCGACCGGCGGCCGCCGCAAGTCCCGGCCCTGCGGAACGGGAGCTCCGGCTCGAAACGATCTTTCCCGCCATCGCAGGCAAGAACCGGGTGCGATGGTTTGATTTCGACTGGCAGTACCACGATTTTCAACCGGTGGCCGGGGGGGCCCCGGTGCGCCTCTATTTCTACGAGTCGGAGCGCAACGTGGCCAACATGGCCAAACCGATGATCGACGCGGCCTACACCGATCTGGCGCGCACCTTCGACTACGTGCCGCAGGTCGACATCCCCTTTCTGCTCTATAATTCGCACTTCGAGTTCGAGTCGACACAGGCCTTCTTCATCTCCGAGGGTGTCCTCGGCGTGACCAGCACCCAGGATCTGACCATGGCGCTCCCCTACTGGGGCGAGCACTGGCGGTTCCGGCACGTCATGCGCCATGAGCTGGCCCACCAGTTCACCATTCAGAAAGTGCTCTCCGTGAGCGCCGACGCCCCCTGCAATCCACTGCAGTACATGCCGCTCTGGTTCATCGAGGGTCTGGCCGAGCACGTCTCGCTCGGCCATCTGACGTCCGACGTGCACGCCGTTCTCGCCGACCGGGCCATCCGCCGGGGGGATGACGATGATGAAGAGATCCCGGCCTTCTTCGACATGATGCCGATGACCTTCGAGCGCGTCTATCTCATCGGCCATGCGCAAGTGCGGTTTCTGAACGAGACCTTCGGCGAAGACACCGCCGTGCGCCTGCTGCAGGAGTCGCCGAGCCTGTGCACCTCATTCTCTTTCTTTTCGGCCTCGTCAGCCGCCGTCGACTTTGCCGGACTCATCGCCAGGGTTACGGGGTGGACCCCCGACATGATCGAAACGCAGTGGCGCGCCTGGGTCGAGAACCTCGTCGCGCCGGCCCGCGCCGCCCGCCACGCGCTCGAGACCCTCGAGATCGTCGACCACCTCGGCGCCGGCGAAATCGATTCCTTCTCGCTGAGCCCCGACGGAACGACCCTCTTCTACCGGACCCTCGACATGGACACCGGGGTGGCGCGCCTCTACCTCAAGGATCTGCGCGACCCCGACTCTCAGCACGAGGTCACCTCGGACCGGCGTATCGGCCTGACCTCGCTGCACCCGTTCGACCGGCGGGTGACGGCCATCGGCAGCGATCGCGTCGCCTACATCGGCCGCGACGGAGCGACCGACGTGCTCTTCGTGCGCACATGGCGGCGCGAAGAAGACGGCGGCAACGTCCGGTTCCGCCTCGGAAAAGAACGAAAACACAGGCTGAATCATTACGGGAACCTCATCGAGGGCGGCTACCCTGCGATTCACCCGCAGACCGGGTCGGTCTACCTCATCGGGCTCGACCGGCGCACGGGGCGCCTCGATGTCTTCGCCTTCCGCGATCCGCTCGCCGAAGAGCCGGGTCTGCTGCGCATCACCGACGACCTCTACGCCGAGACGGGCCTGACCATCGATCCCGACGGGACCGTTTTCGTGTCGACCGACGCAACCCTCGACGCCCGCTTCGAGATCGTCCGCATCGAGGCGGGGCGCAAGATTCCCCTCACCGACTTTCCGGGTAATGCCGAGGCCGTCGGGGCGGCGCCGGGGGGCGAACGCGGCTTCGTCTTTCAGGCCGACGCCACCGGCTTTCGCCAGGTCTACCGGTACGACGACGGGCGCGTGACCCGCGTCTCCGAGGTGCCCACCTCGCTCGGGAACCCGGCCGTCGACGCCGACGGACACCTCCTGGGCATCGCGCTCGTCGACGGCAAACGGCGCGTCGTGCGCATCCGCGAACCGGTGTCCGAGCCGGTCCCCTTCGCCCGCGAACCGGAGCTGGTCGCCTGGGAAATTCCCCGGGAAGAGATCGGCGACACCCCCGACTACAACCCGTACCGGCCGGCGAACTACGACCTGATCGGCGCCCAGGCGGCCGCCGCGGGGGGGCCGTTCGCCTACGGCGATCTCGTCTTCGCCGATCTCTTCAAGAACCATATCGCCGGCCTCTCGGCCGTCTACAGCGGCGCGCTCGACATCGGCGAGTTCCGCCTCTTCTATCTGGATCGTACTTCGCGTCTGGCCAAGGGGGGATCGGCCTATCTCTACAATGGGCTGCAGCTCGAGCCCGGCTTCCAGAACGGCGGCGAAACGTTTCTGCTCCAGCGGGCGGGGGCCAGCTTCGACGTCGAGTATCCGTTCGGCACGTATACGCGCGTCTCGGCTTCGCTGGCGCCGCAGCGGCTGCGTGCCTACCGCTTCAGCAACCCCGGGAGCGAGTTCGCCGAATCACGGCGCCTCAGCGTCTTCGCTACCGAGCTGCGCCTGCAGTACGCCCTCGACACGCTGCGCATGTCGTTGTTCGGGCCGGTGCGCGGATTCTCCTTCGTGGTCAACGGCAGCGGCACGCTGACCTTCGGCGGCCCGCGCCCCTTCTCGCGCGCCGAAACCGACATCCAGTACTACTATCCGTTCATTCACGGCTACGAACGTTTCGTGGGCTCGCTGCGCGTCGCCGGGGGCACAAGCCTGGGGGGCGTCTTCCGCGAGCAGTACTACATCCCGGCGGCCTACAACCTGCGCGCGATCCCCGAGGCGAGCGACGATCTCTACGGCGAACACTACCTGCTGTCGCAGGCCGAAGTACAGTTCCCCCTCTCGCCGGTTCTGGGGGACTTTCTCTTCCTGCAGGGGGTGGTCGGCTTCGACGCGGGGGGCATTGCCTTCGCCATCGAGCGGGTTCTCGATGCCCGGGTCGCCGCGGGGGTCGTCGGCGCGAACCTCGGCATCGGTCCGGTGGCGCTTCGTCTCCACTACGCCAAGCCGGTCGACATCGGCCGCGGCGTCACCGATACCGGCTGGATGAGCTACCTCTCGGTCCTGCTGTCACCGCTTCTGTTCGCGCAGTAGCCGGCCTTCCGGTTTCCCGCGCAAGTAGACACGCGCGGCGGGGTCCGAGGCGCCGCCGGAACGGATCCTGCCGGGCTCAGCGGTACGCCTTCAGTTCGCGGTTGGCCGCCTCGGCACGTTTGGCCAGCGTGCGGCGCAGGAACTGGCTGACCTCGATCAGGTCTTCGAGGCCGAGGCTGCCGATGGCATTCTTGGCGGCCATGACCGTGCCCGGCTGGCGGGGAATTCCGCTGCGCACACGGCGCCCGGCGGATGCACGGCCGCCGCGCGCGCGCGGGGCCGCCTCGGGGAGACCGAAGGCCCTGCGCACATCGGGCTGCGTGCTTGCCGCCACGCCCACCGAACCGGGGGTCATGCCCGAGGCCTTGGCCGCCTGGGCGACTTTGTCTTTGCGGCTCATCGACTCCCAGCCCTTGGGCGGACGCTTGAGAAACGTGCGCAGCTTTTCGATCTTGGTAGTTCCGTTCGCTCGCTTGGCCATAAAGCGGTCATCCTCGCATCGGTGAAGTAATCGTCTTCGCGTCTTTGCACGCGCGGCGCGACCCGCAGAACGCGGGTTGTCGCGATTATTCTAGCGCTTCGCCCAGCGGGACACACGCCGAAAACGCTACTTCTTCTCGAAATCGAGCGAGAGCGAATTCACGCAATAGCGCAGGCCCGTCGGTCGGGGCCCGTCGCGGAACACGTGCCCGAGATGCGCTCCGCAGCGTGCACAGTGAATCTCGGTGCGCACCATGCCATAGGCGCGATCCTCTTCGGTCTCGACGCGATCGTCGGCCAGCGGCGCGAAGAAGCTCGGCCAGCCCGACCCCGATTCGAACTTCGTGTCGGAGCTGAACAGCTCGAGGCCGCAGGCGACGCAGTGGTAGACGCCGCTATCCTGCAGATGATAGTACTTGCCCGTGAACGCGCGCTCGGTTCCCTTGTGGCGAACGATTTCGAACTGTTCGGGCGTCAGTTTCTTCTGCAGCTCTTCATCCGAGAGTTTAATCTTGTCCATGTCTGGATCGTACCCGATTCCCGGGCGCGGCGGAACGTTCGGGCCTGCAGGGCGAAGCGGCAAGGGGTACAATGCCCGGTGCCCGCACCCGTTACGTTTCACCTGCCCCGCTTCAGTTCGAGGAGAGTTCCATGCCGGCGTTGAGTATTATCCTGGCCGCGATCGCCGCCGTCGCCCCCGTCACCGCAGAGACGCATGCCGCTCCCATTACCCATGCCACGGCCCCTGCGGATGCCGCCGCACCCCAAAGCATGCCTGCCGATGCCCCCCTGCCGGCGGCGACGCCCGTGAGTTCGCCGACGCCCGCGATGCCGGAGTCCCGCGCCGATGCAGCCTGGCCCGGATCGACCACGATGAGCGCCGCCGCCCTTGCCGGAAGCGCCCTCGAGCTGACGGTGACGGCCACCCGGCTGGAACAGGACGTATTTACCCTGCCGCCCATGACGTCGGTCATCGAGGCGCGTCTCGGTCAGGTGCCGATGGATCAGACCCCCGATCTGCTGCGCACGACCCCGGGGGTACTCATCCAGAAGAGCAATCACGGCGGCGGCTCTCCGTTTCTGCACGGTCTCACCGGCAAACAGGTACTTTTGCTGGTCGACGGCGTGCGCATGAACAATTCCATCTACCGCTACGGTCCCCACCAGTACCTCAACACGGTAGATCCGTATCAGATCCGGCGCATCGAAATCGTCGGGGGTCCCGGCTCGGTGCTCTACGGATCCGACGCCCTCGGCGGGGTCGTCAACATCCTCACTGACGAGCCGTCGGGACGCGCCGGGGCAGGCTTCGCGCTCGGCGGCGAGACGGCCGATGCTTCGCTGCGCGGCCGCTTCGAGTTTCAGGGATCCGCAGAGGAAACCGGGTGGCTGCTCGGCGCCAGCGCGCATCGCTTCGGCAACCTGCGCGCGGGGGGCGACGTCGGGGTCCAGCCGCATACGGCCTACGAGGCGCTGGCGGCCGACGCCAAGGTGCGCCACCGCCTGTCTGCCCGGTTCACGCTTACCGGCGCGGCCCAGTATGTGCGCCAGTTCGACGTGCCCAAGAGCAACGAGATGCTGCTCGGCGGCAAGACGGCCTATTTCTACGAGCCGCAGGTGCGCCTGTTGACCTATGCCCAGGCCGACGGGCGCGATCTCGGCGCCGTTCTGTTCGACGCCGTGCGCCTGAACGTCAATTTTCAGCTGCACGAAGAGGGCGAGGTCATCCGCGACACGCCGACCGCTCCCGAGATCCGTGAGCGCACGGCGGTGCGCACGCCGGGCGCGTTCGTCCACTTCACGCGGACCCTCGGTGAGCGCAATACCCTCGGTTACGGCGGCGAACTGTATGCCGATCGAATCGCGAGTGAAGCCGAAGAGCGTTCAGGCACCGGCGTGGTGCCGCGGCGGCCCACCTTTCCCGACGATGCGCGCTACACATCGTGGGGAGCCTATCTCCAGGATGCGTGGCGTCCCCTCGATTCGCTGCACCTTCTCGCCGGCGGCCGCTACTCGCGTTTCCGCGCCGACGGTTCGCTCCCCTCTTCGCTCAGCGGACGACCGGTCGCCCTCGCGCTCGACGCCGACGACTGGACCGGCAGCGCCGGCGCCGTCTGGGAATTTCTCTCCGGCCTCGCCGTCGCCGGCCAGGTCGCCCAAGGGTTCCGCGCGCCGAACATGGAAGACTTCTTCGGCAAGGTCGACTTCGCGCGCGAGATCCCGAACCCGCAGCTGCGTCCCGAGAAGTCACTCGACTGGGAGGGGGGGCTGCGGCTGCGCCGCGCCGGCGTGCGCGCCGAGGCATTCTACTTCGACAGCCGCTACCGGGATCTGATCGATCGCGCAGACGTGCGTCTCGACATCGACGGCGACGGCACGCTCGACACGGTGGCCCAGCGCCGGAACATCGGCCGCGCGCGCATCCGGGGTGTGGCGGGAGGGCTCACGTGGAACCCCGATCCGCTGGAGCTGTTCGCGACCTACAGCTGGACGAAGGGAGACACGCTGGAGCACGTCGGCGGCGAGTGGACGCCGACGGAGCCGCTGCGGCGCATCCCGCCGCAACTCGGCGCGGGCGGAATCCGCTGGTTGTGGGCGACGCAAAGTTTCGCCGGCGCCGAGGTGGAGTGGGCCGACCGGCAGGATCGGCTCGCACCGGGCGACATCAGCGACCCCCGCATCGGTCCGGGGGGAACACCGGGGTATGCCGTGCTGCACCTGCGCGGCGGCATCGATTTCGGGGAGGACGGCCGCCTGCTGCTCGGCCTCGAGAACGTGTTCGACCGCCAGTACAAGGATCACGGTTCGGGCATCTGGTACGCCGGCCGCAACGCCTACGTGGAATACCGCATCGGGCTCTAGCAGGGGGAAGTATTCCGGCGCGGAAGAACGCGCCCCGAACAAATAACGGCCGGCCGCACCCGCCCGGGCGGCCGGCCGTCTGCTTACGGGAGAGAGCCTAAAATGCTCCTCGTCCCCAACACCAGAGCTCGCCGCCCAGGCGCATGGCGCAGGTCTGATCGCCCCCGGCCTGTACGGCCGACCAGTCGTACCGATCGCTGACCTGCACCGGGGCCGCGACCGATCCCGGCAGGCCCGAACCGAGCTGGCCCGCGCCGTTACTGCCCCAGCACCAGAGCGTACGATTGTACTTGAGGCCGCAGGAGTGCGCGCCGCCGGCGCTCACCCGGCTCCAGTCGACCGCGGCACCGACACGTACCGGAACCGTATGCGTCCCCTCGACGCCGAGCTGGCGCGCATCGTTGGCCCCCCAGCACCACAGCTCGCCCCCCACCGTCGTGGCGCACGTGTGCCGTTTACCCGCCGCGACAGAGATCCAGCGCTTGTCGGCGCCGATGAGGCGGGGGTAGGACGTATCCTCGTCGGCAGTGCCGATCTGCCCGTCGGCGTCGTCACCCCAGCACCATAGCGAATTGTCGCTGCGGATGCCGCAGGTGTGGAAATCCCCCGCCGTCAGATCGATCCAGTTGGTACCAATCCCGACGCGAATGGGCTTGCGCGATTCGATGACATGATTTTCGCCCAGCTGGCCCGAGACGTTGTCGCCCCAGCACCACAGGGTGCGGTCGGTCTTGATGCCGCAGCTGTGATCGCGGCCGGCGACGACGAAGCGCCACCCGGGCGCATCCCCTTCGGGCGCATCGACGGCGAACGGCACAGGTTGCGGGTTCGCCGCCACGGAGGTCAACTGGTCCTGGCCGTTTGCCCCCCAGCAGTACAGCGCCCCGTCGTCGCGGACCGCGCACGTGTGCGCCGCGCCCGCACCGACGGAGACCCAGGCATCGCTTTCGTCGATCGCCGCCGGCTCAGAACCGGATCCGGCGTGCCCGAGCTGCCCCTGCGCATTGGCCCCCCAGCAGAGCAGACGGCCGTCGCTGCGCACCCGGCACCCATGGTTCTCCCCGAGCGAGATCGTGCGCGCCGCCAGCTGCAGCCAGCGCTCGGCCGAAGCCGCCGGACCCGTTACCGTGCCGTCGAACGCATGAACCTCGACACGCCAGACGTCGCCGTATCCCGTGCGGTCCGTGGCGATCGCGGTGGCATCATCGGCAAATCCCTGCGGCTCGCCGTCGCGGAACCAGCGGTAGCGATACGTCAGCGTATCGCCGTCGAGATCCTCGGCGGGCCGTTCGAGCTCGACCCAGATCGGTCCGTCGCTGACGGCCATGCGCGGCTCGATGCGCACCCGCGGCGCGGTCGGCGCCGTATTGGCCAGCGGCATCAGGCCGTCGCCCGAACCCGTGCCCGTCGTCGTCTTCTTGTCTCCGCAGGCCGCCAGCACCGGCAGCAGCAACAGCGCCGCAATCCACATGCGCATCTTCGATTCCCCCCTTCGCGGTTACGCGAACAACCCACTCTCCTTTCAGTCTAGGGGTGGGCGGTCGGGAGTTCGAGCGTTCACGAAGGGGAAAAATACACGCGGCCTGCGAGGGCTTGACAGCAGGCTGCGCGAGGCGGTCAGGATGCGGCGCCGCGGCGCACGAGACGCAGCGCAGAGGCGATCCCCTTATAGAGGCCGCCGCAGAAGACAATCCAGAAGACGATCGATTCGCCGGCGGGGCTGCCCGCCGCCGTCAGGCGGTATACCCAGGAAGCAACGATCGCGCCTGCCCAGCCGCCGAGGGCGCCCGTGACCAGAAGCAGGGCCGCCCAGGCATTGCGGCGCCCGCGGGTCATGCGCGTTCGAACCCGGCCGCCAGCCGGCGGGCACCTTCAACCACGTCGGCCCCCGACGGCTGCTGGTAGACACGCAGGCCGAATTCCGGCGCAATAGCGAAGAGGTGGTCGAAGATATCGGACTGGACGGCCTCATAGGCCACCCAGTCGGTGCGGTTCGCGAAGCAGTACACCTCGAGCGGGAGCCCCTGCGGCGTCGGCTGCAGCTGACGGCACATCAGCGTCATGCCCGTATGAATGCCCGGGTGTTGACGGAGATAGTTTTCGACGTAGACGCGAAAGGTGCCCACGTTCGTCAGCCGGCGCGCGTTGGCGATCATGCCCGGCTCGGGCGCGTGAAGGGCGTTGTGCCGGCGCAGGTCTTCGCGCTTGGCATCCACGTAATCGGTGAGCAGCACGAAGGTGCGCAGACGTTCCATCTCGGCATCCTCGAGATGCCTGACCGATCCGGCGTCCACGAAGATCGACCGTTTGATGCGCCGCCCGCCGCTCAGCGGCATGGTACGCCAGTTCTTGAAGCCCTGGCTGATGAGCGTGTAGGTGGGGATTGTCGTGACGGTCTTGTCCCAGTTTTCGACCTTCACGCTGTGCAGCGCGATGTCGATGACGACACCGTCGGCGTTCTGGCCGGGCATCTCGATCCAGTCGTCGACCCGCAGCATGTCGTTGCCCGCGAGCTGCACGCTGGCGACGAAGCTGAGCAGCGTATCCTTGAAGACGAGCATGAGCACCGCGGTCATGGCGCCGATGCCGCTCAGGAAGAACCACGGAGACTTGTCGAGCAGCGTGGCCACGGCCACGATCGCGGCGACGATGAACAGCAGCAGCTGCGCGATCTGCACGTAGCCTTTGATGGGGCGCACGCGGCTCTGCGGTTTTGACGCATAGTAGACGTTCAAGGCGCTCAGCAATCCGTTGACCGCGAGGGCGACCAGGATGACGACGGCGGTCCCCGACAGCCGGCTGAGCGCATGTGCGATCCGCTCGTGCAGCGGAAGGACGGCGGCACCGAAGTAGACGACGAGCGCCGGCGCCAGATCGGCGATGCGCCGGAAAACGCCGTGGCTTTCCAGATAATCGTCCCACCGGAACTGAGTTTCCCGGGCGATGCGCCCGAGCACGTGACGCGAAAGGTACCGCGCGACGAGATGCGTCACGAGGGCGGCCGCGGCCAGCCCCCCGAGATAGGCCGCGTATTCTGCGAGGGGATACTTGTCGAACCAGTCAGCCAGCATTTCGACAGTCGTCTCCTTTCGTCGTTATACTGAATCGATGGACGAGAGCCTTCTTTACATCAATGCAACGCTCTCCATCCCCCTGCGCGAGCTGCGCTTCGCGTTCAGCCGCGCGGGCGGCGCGGGCGGGCAGAACGTGAACAAGGTCAACACGCGCGTGGAGCTGCGCTTCGACATCGCGGGCTCGCCTTCGCTCGACGAGCGTCAGCGCGCGGTGCTCTGCCGGCGCCTTGCCAACCGAATCGACGGCGAGGGCGTCCTGCACCTGGTCGCGGCCACGGCCCGCACGCAGCTGGCCAACCGCGAGGCGGCCGTCGAGCGCTTGCGCGAGCTGCTGCGCGCGGCCCTGGTGCCGCCCCGCCCGCGCAAGGCGACCCGCCCGACCCGGGCGTCGAAAGAACGCCGCGTCAACGAAAAAAAGACGCACGGCGCCAAAAAGTCTTCGCGCCGGTGGCGGCCCGAATAAGCGGACCAGAAAAACTCAGAACGGCTTCACGCCGCCGAGCCAGGCAGCCGCGATGGCCAAGGCGAGCACCACGAACCACATGGCGCGGGCGGCGCCGGGCATCCGGCCGACGACCGCGACGAGGGCGCCCAGAGCCACCCAGATCACGACCTTGACGGTCACCCACGCCGGCCACTCCTTTACGATGCCCATGCGCGCGAGCAGCCCGAAGCCGCCGACCAAGGCCAGCAGAAGACCGACCCCGTGGCTGATGATCGAAGCCTTGCGCCAGGGGGCCTGTTTTCCTCCGCCGGCGACGGCGTTCAGGATCAGGGCGCCGAATCCCATCAGGACGAGAAAGACGCCGGCGAGGTGAAGAACCTTATAGAATTCGAAAGACATGCGAGACGTTCCCTTGAAAGGGATCATCGTACTCGCGTTCAGCCGCCGGTTCCACCCGAAGAGACCGTTTCCTTCGGTAAATCGGCCTCGTTTCCGGCTGCCGGCTCGGGCGCCGGTCGCGTGCCGCGGCACTCGGGGTATCGCGTGCAGCCGTAGAAGGAACCGAATTTCCCCTCGCGCAGGCGCATGAGCGCGTGGCAGCGGGGGCAGCGCATCTCGCCGGCGGGCGCCGACTCGGCCCACCGCTTGCGCGCCGCGGCGAGCTGGCCCGTGAAATCGGCATACCACTCGCGCAGATAGGCGATGCGCTCCAGTTTATGCTCTGCGATCCGGTCCAGCGAAGCCTCCATGGCCGCCGTGTACGTGGGCTCGAGCAGGTCGGGAACGCCGCCGGCCAGAAAGGCATCGACCTGCAGGCCGAGTTCGGTGGGATAAAGGGCAGGCGACTTCTTCTTCTCTTCCTGCGCGACGTAGCCGCGCTTGCGCAGCACGTCGAGGGTGCTGCTGTAGGTCGAAGGGCGACCGATGCCGAGGCGCTTCATCGTTTCGATGAGGGTCGCCTCCTTGTAGCGCGGCGGGGGCGAAGTCTTCTTCGTTTCGCTGTCGACCGTCTTCACGTCGAGCCGATCGCCCGCCGTGAGCGACGGCACGGCGTCTTCGTCGCCGTCTTCCTCATCGTCGGCGACATCGCCGATGGCGAGAAACCCCGGTTCGACGAGCCGCATGCCCACCGCGCGCAACGTGAGGTCCTCGGCGGCGACGGTGACCGTCGTGCGGTCGAAGCGCGCCGGCCGCGCCTGACTGGCCACGAAGCGTTTCCAGATCAGGGCGTAGAGGGCCGCCTCTTCTTTCGTCAAGTCGGGAATCCGCCCGCGTTCGGGCTCGGTCGGGCGGATACACTCGTGCGCTTCCTGGCTGTCGGCCTTGTTCCGGTAGACCGGCGGCTTTTCGGGGAGCGCATCGGGAAAGTGTTTTTCGAGGATGCGCCGGGCCGCCTCCTGCGCCTCGGGGGCCACCGTGACCGAATCGGTGCGGATGTAGGTTATGAAGCCCCCCTCGAACAGCTTCTGCGCCACCCGGCTCGTCAGATCCGTCTTCCACCCGAGGCGCGTACCCGCCGCCTTGAGCAGTGAGCTGGTCTCGAACGGCGGCTTCGGTTTGCGATCGACCGGACTCGTGTCGACCGACTGCACGCGGTGCTCGGCCCGCTCGAGCACGGCGACGACGTCTTTCGGCTCTGCCTCGAACTGGGTCAGCCGCAGCTTGCCGTTGTCGTCGATGTCGGCCAGGCCGGCCACGAGACCGTTGGCATAGGTGACCCGCACGGTCCAGTAGCGGCGATCCTGAAAGGCCAGGCGCTCGCGTTCGCGGCTGCAGATCAGGTGCAGTACGCAGCTCTGCACGCGCCCCGCCGAGAGCCGGTCGCCCAGCGGCTTGAGCTCGGGCGAAAGCGTATAGCCGACCAGGCGATCGAGAATACGCCGCGCCTGCTGCGCCTCGACGAGCGCGACGTCGAGGGTGCGCGGCTTCGCGAGCGCCTTCGTGACGGCCCCCTTGGTGATCTCGTGGAATTCGGCGCGGACCGGATCGGTCAGATCGAGCACCTGGGCCACGTGCCAGGCAATGGCTTCGCCCTCCCGATCGGGGTCGGTCGCCAGAATGATTCGTTCGGCCCGGGCGGCCGCGCGCCGGAGCGACTCGACCATGTCGCGCTTCTTCTCGTCGACCTCGTAGGCGGCCTCGAACGAACGGGTGTCGACGCCGAGCGTGCGGGCGGGCAGATCGCGGAAGTGGCCGACGGTCGACTGGATCTGGTAGCCGTCGCCCAGAATCTGGCGGAGCTTCTTGATCTTGTTCGGCGATTCGATGATCAGCAGGTCCATGGGGGCCTACAGTGTAGCAGACGCCCGGGCGAGCTGACGTGTGCCCGGCGCTTCGCCGATTCTATACGAAGATGGCGGTCAGCACCAGCCCCGCGACCGTAAAGTAGAGGATGATGCCGGTGACGTCGATGATCGTCGTCACCAGCGGCGCCGAGCTGCTGGCGGGGTCGAAGCCGGCGCGGCGCAGCATGAAGGGGAGCGTGGATCCGATGAACGTCCCCCAGAGCACGATACCGAGGATGCTCAGGGAGACCGTGAAGGCAACCCCCAGGTAGTTCGGGCCGTATTCGCCGAAGAGCCACTCCCAGAGCACGACGCGCAGGAGGCCGAGCGCGGCGAGAATGCCGCCCAGGATGGCGCCGGTGATGAACTCCCGTCGCACCACCCGCCACCAGTCGCTGAGGCGCACTTCGGAGAGGGCCATGGCGCGCACGACCAGCGTGGCCGCCTGCGAACCCGAATTTCCCCCGCTGCTGATGATGAGCGGCAGAAACAGGGCGAGCACCACGGCGCGCGCGATATCGTCGGCGAAATAGCTCATGGCGGTCGCCGTGAGCAGCCCGCCGAAAAACAGGGCCGCCAGCCAGCCGCCGCGCTTGCGCACCATGTCGGCAATCGAGGTTTCGAGATAGGGCGCCTCGAGCGACTCGGTGCCGCCGAGTTTGTGGATGTCTTCGGTAGCTTCTTCGTTCACGACGTCGACGATGTCGTCGACGGTGATGACGCCGACCATGCGCCCCGCATCGTCGACGACCGGAACGACGATGAACCCGTATTCGCGGAAAATGCGGCTGACGCGCTCCTGATCGTCGTCTTCGCGCACACTCACGACCTCGGGCTCCATGATGTTGGCCACGAGCTCGCTGCGCGGCGCCATCATGAGCTGACGCAGGGTAACCACGCCGACCAGTCGCCCCTGTGCGTCGATGACGTACTGGTAGTAAATCGTTTCAGCCTGCCCGTGCGCCTGGATGCGGACGTAGCGGATGGCCTCGTCGGCGTTCATCTCGGGCCGCAGGATGATGAAGCGGGGATTCATGATCCCGCCGGCTTCATCCTCGGCGTACGAGAGCAGCGCGGTCACTTCATGGCGCGTGTTCGTATCGAGGGCCGCGAGCAGCGGCGAACGCTCGTCGGGTTCCATCTCCTGCAGCAGGTCGGCCAGATCGTCGGGGGGGAGCAGGCGAATCCAGTGGCGCCGCAGCTCTTCGGGAAAGACGCGGAACAGTTCTGCCTGGTCGCGCGCCGACAGTGTCTGCAGCAGATCGTCGGCCTCGGTGGCCGGCAGCGCGCGAAACGCCTCGACCCGCTCAGGGCCCGAGAGCGCCGACCATGCATCCAGCAGTTCCGCAGCGGTAACGCGATCCATTCGACTTACGACTTACGAGTGACGAGTGACGAGTGACGAGTGACGAAGAAGCGGCACGGTAGCGAAATACGCATCCACATGACACGCGGTCTGGAGCGAAAAGCGAGGAACGAAAAATCGTTGCTCAGGGTATCCCGTCAGAATACCACGGAACCGCTGCGCTTGCGGAAGCGGTTCCCCACATGGGGGCCGGTAGATCAGTCGAGGGTGAGTTCGGCCAGGAGGGCCGCGGTCGCGGGGGCCGCCGCAGGGTCAGCCTGCAGCCGGCCGGCCAGGGCTCGCAGGTCCTCGGGGCGATCGACGTCGGCCCAGCGCGGCCCGACGGCCACGTCGAGTCCGCAGGAAACAAGGCGTGCCCGCGTGCGCGCGAAGGTGTCGGCCGCGCTCCAGGGGAGCCCGTGCAGCAGCCGGAGCGGGCAGCGCCGCAGACCGATGAAGTAGAAGCCGCCGTCCTCTGCGGGGCAGAGCACGGCATCATGGCCGCGCAGCAGGGCCACCGCTGCGGCGAGCGCGCCGGGGGGCAGATCGGGTACATCGGCGCCGAGACAGGCGGCGGCCGGGGCGAGCTGCAAACCCTTGCGCAGCATGCGCTCCATGCGTTCCCCCAGATCCCCTTCTCCCTGCAGCCACGGGGTTTCGCCGGCATACGGCGGCACCGGGGGGAGCGGCCCGGTCGTCGCGAGGATCGGCCAGACCGCCTCAAGGCCGCGCACCTTGGCCCAGGTGTCGACGAGAAACGTGTGCGCGAGGTGAGCGGCGGCCTCTTCTCCGACGAGCCCCGCCAGGCGGGTCTTCACCTGTCCGGGTACCGGCGCCTTTGCGAAAACGGTGAGCAGGATATCGAACGGCTGCATGCGGAAACGGATGGCCGGGCGGTCAGCCGAGCGCGCCTCCGCAGCTCGAGCCGGCCCCGGCGGTGCAGCCGAAACAGTGTGCCCCGACGGCTACCGGCACGCTGGTCCAGTCGGCGAAGGAATCCACCGTGAAGACGGTCGGATTCGCGCCGGCTGCCGCAGGGGGAACCGGAAGATCGAGCATCTGATTGAAGTCGCAGTCGTAGAGGCGGCCGTCCCAGCCGACGCTCACGAGCGCGCGGCACATGAGGCCGGCGACGGTGGCCGGATTGAAGTGGTTGACCAGCAGCGCCATGTATTCGGCGTAGCGGCCGTCGCGCTCCAACGCGTGGGCAAACCGGCTGATCGGCATGTTCGTGATCGTAAAGAGCCGGTCGAAGACGATCCCGAAATGCTGGGCAAGTTCGGCCTTGTAACGGGCTTCGAGCGAGTCCTGCGCGGGGGGGAGCGCGGGTCCGCCCGGGTTGTAGACCAGGTCGAGTCGCAGGCCCGAACCGGGGTTCCCGTAGCCGAAACGATTCAACAGGCGCAGGGCCTCCATGCTTCTGTCGAACACCCCCTTGCCGCGCTGCCGGTCGACGTTGTCGGCCGTGTAGCAGGGGAGGCTCGCCACGATCTCGACCTCGTGATCGGCGAGAAACTGCGCCGTATCCTCCTGGCCGGGCTCGAAGAGAACCGTCAGGTTACAGCGGTCCATGACGTGCAGGCCGCGCCCCCGCGCCTCCCGGACGAGCCGCCGAAACTCGGGGTTCAATTCGGGCGCGCCCCCCGTGATGTCGACGGTGCGCACCGAGGGCGTGCGCTCGATCAGCGCGAAGATGCGGTCGACCGTCGCCGCCGTCATGACTTCGGTGCGCTTCGGGCCGGCGTCGACGTGGCAGTGATGGCAGGCCTGATTGCAGCGCTTGCCGACGTTGATCTGAACGGTCTCGAGCGCAATGCGCCGCAGCGGTGGGCATCCGTGATCCGCGAGCACGGCCTCGAAGGCGGGCACGGACGGGGGAGAGGCTTGCATGCCTACATTCTACCGGAGCCGCGCCCAGTGCGCCGCGCGTCAGGGCTCCCGATCGGTGTCGCGGTCGCGAACGTCGGGGGGCACGAACATGCGGTAGTTGCTGTCGCGCACTTCGCGCACGAAGGTGTCGATGATCGGCGCGGGAATCTCGTACACGTTCAGTACGCGGCTGAAGATGAGCACCGAGGTCTCGAACTCTTCGGGCACGACGACGCTGGCCCCCGCATCGTACAAGGGCTTCAACTCCTGCACGTAACGGGTGCGGATGAGCAGAAACGCCTGCGGATTCAGTCGACGCACGGTCGCCGCGATGCGCCGCGTGGCCACCGGATCGGATACGGCAACGACGACGACGCGCGCCTTGCGGATGCCGACGTGCTCGAGTACGGCCTCCTGCGAGGCATCGCCGTACCAGATGGGCGTTCCCTTGCGCCGTTCGGCCTGCACGACGTCGGGGTTCATCTCGATGATCTCGTAGGGGATGCAGCCGGTCTGGGCCGCCCAGGCCAGGTTCCGGCCGTTCACGCCATAGCCGATGATGACGAGATGCCCCTCGTGCTCATGCTTGCCGGTGGCCTCCTCACCTTTTCCCTCGACGAGGCGGGCGGGAAGCGGCAGCCGCCGCGCGCCACGGAGCACGGCCGGCGCCGCGCGGTACATCAAGGGGGTCAAGGCCATGGTGAGAATGGAAACGGCCAGAAAAAGCTGAAAGGAGTCTTCGTCCATGAGCCCGTTGGCCACCCCGACTTCGGCGAGGATGAAGGAAAATTCGCCCACCTGGCTCAACCCCAGCCCGACGAGCACCATCGTGCGCAGCGGAAACCCCAGCGCATACGTCGCGAGCGCCCCGATGCTCGCCTTCAGCGCGAGCACCCCGACGGTCAGCCCCGCAACCGTCCAGGGAAAGGCGAGAACGGTACGCACATCCAGGAGCATGCCGATGGAAATGAAGAAGAGGGTCGTAAAGATGTCCTTGAACGGCAGCACATAGCCGAGCGCCTGGTGGCTGTACTCCGACTCCGAAATGATGATGCCCGCCAGAAAGGCCCCCAGCGCGAGCGACAGACCGGCCACGCTCGACGCCCAGGCGACGGCCAGGCAGATGAACACGACGCTGAGCAGAAAGAGCTCGCGGTCGCGCGTCCGGGCAATGAGATGGAGCACGCGGGGGACGCCGAAGCGCGCGGCAACGATGGTCGCTGTCAGGATGCCCACGCCCGTGGCCAGTTTTGAGAGCGACCCGCCACCCATCTCGGCCCCGGCCAGCACCGGAATGAGCAGCATCATCGGCACGACGGCGAGATCCTGGTAGATGAGGATGGCCAGCGAGGTGCGCCCGTGCGGCGAATCGACCTCGCCCCGGATCTGCAGCATCTTGATCGCAATGGCCGTCGAGCTCAGCGTGAACAGGAACGCGCTGAAGATGCCCTGCGAAAAACTCAGGCCCGCGGCCCAGGCGATGACCAGGGCGAGGAGCACGGTAAAGAGCAGCTGCAGCGAACCGCCCACGAACACCCGCCGGCGGATGAGATTGAGCTGCTCGAGCGAGAACTCGATGCCGAGCGTGAAGAGCAGCAGCACGACGCCGACTTCGGCCATGACGTGCACTGCGTCGAGTTCCTGCACGAGGCGCAGGCCGTACGGACCGAGCAGCACGCCGGTCGCGAGAAAGCCGACGATGGTCGGGATGCGCAGGCGGGTGCAGAGAAAGAGAACGACGACCGAGAGGCCGAAGATCTGGAGAATATCGGCCAGAATGGGGATTTCCATGACGCTCCGGAACCAACATTATAGTGGTTCGCGCCGCGTCGCAAAAGCGGTTTCGCCCCTCGGCCGCGTGTCTGCAGAGCGCTCAGTGGGCCGGAGCGCGGGCCCCGCCCACGTCGGCGGGCGGGCGGAAGTCGGGCTTGAGCCCCTGCAGCTCCTTCTTGACCGCCGTGGATACCATCCAGTTCCCCAGCACCGCCGTCGCATAGGTCAGACCCGGAATGCGGGCCCGCAGGCCTTCGACCGGCCCGAGCGCGACCCGCGTGAGGGGAATGGCGTACTTCCACATCCGGTTCGGAATGCCGAGATCGTCGGCCACGTCGTCGCCGGCCGTATAACGGGTAAGACCGTCGTGATATCGAACGAGCCACGGGGTGACGATGCGCTCGATGGCGTTGGCGGGACGCTGGAAATTCACGTTGCGCAGCGCCTGCGCGAGAGCGATGGAGCCTTCGTCGGGGCCGGGCTGAAGCAGATCGATCAGCTCGGCCCAGCTCATGGCTTCGGTCTCGGAGTCAAAGAGCAGCCCCGGCTCGACGCCGCTCAGGTAGCCGTTGTACTTCCACAGGTGCATGAGCGCGTCGGCCTCTTCCTGCGCGAAGCGAAAACCCATGGCGCGCGTGCCGTAGAGCATGGCGACCGAGAAAGAGAGGGTCGTGGCCGCCATGTCGGCCTGGTTGATGGGCAGCCCCCATTCGGCCGTCTTCCACTCGGGCGAGCGCAGCAGAAAACGCCGCACGGTCGCATGCACGAGGCGCACCTTGACGGTGGTCTTGAAGCCGGCATTGAAGCGGCGCAGGCCGTTCACCTGGGTCGCGTCGACGATGAACCCCCCCGTTTCGGCGAGGCGGCGCCGCGCCATGGCGTCGAGGCGGCCGGTGAACAGCAGCGGCTTGGTGGCCGCGGCCGAGTGATAGCCGTTCATGAGCGACAGGGCGCTCAGCACGATGGATCCGGCGATGCCCGTGCGCTGATAGGTGCGCGCGCCGAGGCGCATCCGCTTCCAGTCGACCCATTCGGGCACATGATCGACCTGGGCGAAAAGTGCGCGCAGTGCCGGGGGCGCGTCGGAAACCCTATCGATCCCGCGTTCGAGCGCCTCGTCGATGACACGGTGCGCGTCGGCGCGCGAAGGCAGGCCGTGCAGCGCCTCGACCGCCGCATCGGCCAGCGGGTCGCTCTGATTAAGAAAGCGGATGAAGTAGTCGGCCCGCGATCCGTAAAGCGCGCGCGCTTTTTCGAGATTGCTGACCCGTCCCGGGACCGGGGTGGATTCCTGGGGAAAACCGGCAGTCATGATTTACCTCTCCTGTCGGGGGCAAGCGTCGCGCTCACGACGGCGATGGCCTGTTTTTTCAGCTGCCGCAGAAGGCGCCGGGCCTCGGCGTCGTCGTCGCGCAGGATCTGAGTGACGGCAAGCCCGTGCATGACGTGGTAGATGAAGCTGCGAACCGCTTCGAACAGGCGGGCCGAAGGGGCATAGACGCCGAACAGCTCGCGCGCCTTCTCGGCCACGACCTGTTCGTAACGCCGTACAAGGGGGGCGAGGTGCCCGTACAGCTCGCCGTCGGTGCGGGCCGCGACGGTGAGCTCGAGCATGGCGTAGGACGAGTCGCTCGAAAAGTTGTCCCACAGCAGGTCGAGCGCCGAGGCGATGCGATCGGGGCCGTCGGGGGTTGCATGCACCGATTGCGTGAACTCGGCGATCCTGCGTTCGGCCAGGTGCTCGACCGCGGCGACGAGCAGGTCCATGCGCGAGGGGAAGTGGTGAAGCATGGCGCCGCGCGAAAGCCCGGTGCGCTCGATGACCTCGACCGTCGTCGTGCGGGCGTAGCCGAGCTCGACGAGGCAGGCGATGGTCGCGTCGAGCAGCCGTTCGCGCGTGTGCGCGCTGCGCGAAGCCTGCGTGCGCCCGGTCACCGCCGTGGGCGTGGATGCCTGCATGTGTATGGCAGCTCCGGTTCAGAGTTCGGTCTCGTTCAGGCCAATCATACCTCCGAATCGAGATACAGTCAAGTCTGACTGTTTTCAGAGGGCATGACCGCGTAGACGCCCGTGCATCCCGTGCGCCCCGGAAAGCCGGCGGCTCGAAATCGGCGCACCGGAAACCGCGCGCCCCAGCCCGGATGGTATGCTGTGATCTTCCCCCACTCGGAGCGAACCATGACCGCCACGACCGCCACTCCGCGCGACATCCGCCGCCTCATCTTTCTCTACAACGCCGACTCGGGGCGCCTGAACGCGCTCGTCGACAGCGCCAAGAAGCTCCTGATGATCAACGGCTGCAGTCTGTGCGCCATCACGCACGGCCTTGCCGGCGAGAAGCGCGAGTGGAAGGAGTGCAAGGAGGAGATCGGGGTTCCGGTCGACTATGTGCACCGCGACGAGGTGACGCCGGCGCTGCGCGACGTGGTGCGCGAGCGCTATCCCAGCGTGGTGGCCGAGGCCGCCGACGGCAGCCTCGTTCTGCTGCTCGACGCCGAGGTGCTCGATCGCGCCAAGGGTACGGTTGCCGACCTGAAGGGGCGCCTCAAGACCTACGCCAGCATGAACGGCCTGCGCTTTCCCGACACCGTCGGCATCGGCGCCTGAAGCGAAAGAGGGGGGACCCGAGAGTCCCCCTTCGCACTTGGGCTCGAAAACCCGTTTTCTACTGCTTCGGAAACGCGACGTGAACGCGGTTGTCGCCGACGAGCTTGACCTGCACCGTCTGGCCATAAAACTTGCCCACGGCGCGGATGAGCGCCTGCAGATAATCGAGCAGACCGCGTTCGGAGACGTACGTGATCTCGAGCGCGTCGGGTCCGGCCTCGTGAAACTCGAAGGACGGCGGCTTGACCTGCCCGCGGGCCGCGCCGCTCACCGTCGCGTGCACCTGGTCCATGCGCAGAAGAAACTCGCGCGCGTTGCCGGACGTCTGATAGTGAAACGGAACGGTACGTTTCGTGTGATCGTTGATCCAGAAGTCGGCCAGCGCTTCCCAGACCTGCTTTTTCGGCATCTTCAATTCAGCGGCCAGCGCATCGACGATCGCCAGGTAGGCGGCGTCTTCGACGTCTTCGAGGGGCATGAAGTTGCGGCTCGGCGGTATGCCGGCCCGCTCCAGAATACGCCCCCAGGCTTCAGGCGTGTGCATTCTCCTTACATAATCCCGCGCCGCTACGACAAGTGATCCTCGCATGGTCAGACCCTTTCCTGTTCTCGATTCATACAATGAGTGCAATGGTAACTCGATGACGGACGGCGCTACTGACAGCGAACTCCGTGCCACACCCGGAAAATCGGCGCGCAGAATGACAGGTTTGTCCCGTTCGGTGACACAGCGCCCCCTATATGTCTGCAGTCATGACCGAGCGGATCGCCCGCCTGGCGGCTCCGTGTAGCGAAGCGCTCCATATTGTCGTTTCAGCCACGCGCTCAGGCCGTCAAGCCCCGGAAAGAGGACCCGTTCGGTAATATTGGCCTGGTCGAGCTTGTCGCGGATCTCCCCTTTGAGTCCCGCCGGAAAGACCACCTTGCGCCAGAGGTCAGGCCGGTCGGCCAGCCACGCATCGACGGCCAGCGCCGGGTCGGAGACGACGGAGTTGAGGGCGAACTGGTTGACGATGCGTTCGTCCCAGGAGGGAGGCTCGAGAAAGAGCAGGTAGGGATCGGAACTCAGTTCCCCCAGCGAGGACAGACGAGGGACGACGGCCTCGAGCATTTCGACCGTGAAAACCTGGCTCCCCTCGTCGGCCAGCGCCCGGCGAAACCGTTCGGGCAGGGTATCGTGCACGCGCGCGAAGTCGACACACCAGACGGCGCCGTCACACCCCTGGGCCCGCGGACCCGTGGTGGCGAAATGCAGGGCTACCTGCGGCGAGAAGGTCCAATCGAGCAGCCGGGTCGGCAGACCGTGATGCTGACCGAGCGCCAGCCAGAACCAGACCGAATCCTGCTCGGCGCCGGCCCGCCGCGCGTACTTGCGGAAGTTGCGGATGAGATGGCGCTCCATTCCCCGGTAGTCGCCGCCGAGACGGCAGAGCGAGGTGGTGAGCGCCGACGAGGCGTCGGCCAGCCCCCTGAAGGCGTAGGGAGACCGGAAGCGCCCGAGGTCGGCGCGGTACGCTTGCGCATACAGCGCCTCCTGCAGCTCCTGCCAGGTATCGACGTAAACCGTGCGCATAGCTACGAGTCTGCCCGACGCGAGCGTGCGCCGCGACGGTCCGGCCCCGTGCGCCGGCCGGTCGCCCGGCGGGCCCCGGCGCTTGCCCGCAACGCTCTCATGACCAGACTGAACCCGTATGGCCCAACCCGAGAACGACACCGCGGCCCGGTTTCTTCCCCTGCACACGACGTGGCCCGCCCTCCGGCGCGCGGCCGCCGGGTGCACCGCGTGCGATCTGTATCGCAACGCGACACGGGCTGTTTTCGGCGAAGGGTCTCGGCAGGCGCGTCTCATGCTCATCGGCGAGCAGCCGGGTGACGCCGAAGACCGCGTGGGGCACCCTTTTGTCGGCGCATCCGGCATGCTGCTCGACAAGGCCCTCCGCGAAGCGGGCATCCGCCGTGAAGAGGCCTACGTCACCAATGTCGTGAAGCACTTCAAGTGGACGCCGCGCGGCAAGCGGCGCATTCACAGCAAGCCCAACGCACGGGAGATCCGTGCGTGCCGGCCCTGGCTCGATGCCGAGCTCGCGCTCGTGAAGCCCGAAGTGCTCGTCTGCCTGGGGGCCACGGCGGCGCAGGCCCTCCTCGGTTCCGCCTTTCGCGTGAGCCGCGAGCGCGGGCGCTTCGTCGCCTCGCCGCTGGCCCCGCACGTGCTCGCCACCATGCACCCTTCGTCGGTGTTGCGCAGCCCCGACGAGGCGGCGCGTCATGCGGCCTATGCGCAACTCGTGGCTGATCTGGTTCCCGTCGCCCGGGTACTCGCCCCCGGCTGACCGCACCTTGCTCCTACCCGCGCCCACCGGGTACGCTGTCTCGTGCGGTTGCCGGACGTCGGACGGCCGACCCCCGCAAGCAAGAGACAACGCATGAACGACACGCAGTGGCACCGGCCGGGTCCCGACGACTACTTCATGGGCATCGCCATGGCCGTGCGGCGCCGCGCCGACTGCACGGGAAACCGGGTGGGCGCCGTCATTGTCAAGGACCGGCGCATCGTCTCGACCGGCTACAACGGAACCCCAGAAGGAACGCCCAACTGTTCGGAAGGCGGCTGCCACCGCTGCGCCAACCGCGACCGTTATCCCTCAGGCACCGGCTACGATCTCTGCATCTGCGTCCATGCAGAACAGAATGCCCTGCTCTCGGCCGCCCGCTTCGGCATCGCCGTCGAGGGGAGCACGATGTACACGACGATGCGCCCGTGTTTCGGGTGCACCAAGGAGCTGCTGCAGGCCAAGGTGCGCAAGGTCGTCTACCTGCACGACTGGGTGTATCCCGATCCCGAGAAGCGCGCGGAGTACGAGCGCCTGCAGGCCTTGTTCCCCGAAGGCGTCTATCGACTCGACGTCGTCGATCCCGATGCTCACCATACCGTCGGCGCGCGGCGGGATCTCACCGGAAGCGACGAGTAGCGGGCGCGCGATTTGCTTCCGCGAAATGAAAAGGGCCGGCTGCATGAATGCAGCCGGCCCTTTGTGTTCTCGGTTCTCAGGCAGGATTACAGCGGGCAGGCATCCTGCGTCGTCAGATAGAACGGCGTCGTGTTATCGGCGGACGTAAGGATATCGTCGTCGACGTTGCCGTCTCCCTGCAGAATCGCGCCCGTCGGGAGCGAGACCCCGCCGGCATACGTGTAGTCGACCAGGCGATCCCCCTTCGGACGCGCCGTGCTCGGATTCGGACCGCCGGGCACCTGGTAGGCGCGGTAGATGCGGGTCGCGTTCCGATCCAGACCGTCCTTGGTATACTGCCACTTGGCCGACGTCTTGCCGGCCGGGTTGACGACGGTGATTTCGACGTCATAGGCGCCGCCATACACGAAGCCCCAGGTCTCGAGCGTCGTGCCCACGCCGTCCTTGACGACGATGCCCGTTATGTCGGCGCCCGTGCGGGTGATGGTCAGGTAACCGCCGATGGTGTTGTCGAAGAGGGTCGACCAGTCCAGGTCCATGCCGGCCCCGCTGTAGCTTGTGACTTCGGCGACGTATCCGTTGCCGTCGAAGGCGAAACGAATCATGGCGCTCAGGTCGTCATCATCCGTTCCCCAGACCTGGTCGGCGCCCCACGTCGCGTGCGTGCTGTAGCCGATCTGGTTGCCATTGGCGTCGTACTGAACCGAGCGGTATCCGGAAACAACGTCGTCCGCCGTCCCCCAGACGCCGTCAGCGCCACGGTTGGCATAGTCGACGGCCGAGGTCACGGCGCCGAGCGGGGTTTCGAGGAAGGGAACGGTAACGATCCCGAAGATCGTCGCGTAATCCCCTTCGAGGTCGGCGTACGTCGAATGCGTGGTCACCGGATCGGCCGTGTAGCGGAAGCGCGTCACGGTACGGGTCCAGTCATCGCCGCTCGCAACCGTTCCGTCCGTGGCCGCGTCGAGGTAAGTCACAAGCGTGTCGATGCTGCCGCAGACGTACACCGTGGCCGTGGCCGTCGCCGAGGGGTCCTCCGTGCTCGTGGCGCGGATCGTGTAGGTACCCGGCTGTGCCGGCGCGACGTACTCGCCCGATGCGTTGATCGAACCGCCGCCGGCTTCAACCACGGTCCAGTTGACAGTGGTGGTCAGCGTGCCCGTCACGGTCGCCGTGAAGGTGACGGTCTGGCCGTAGAGGGCGCTGGCTTCAGTCGGCGAGACTGAAACGACGATTCCCGATGCTGATGTCACCGTGATGAACGACGTCCCGACCAGAGTCGCATCGCCGTTCGCCACCGCCTGCACTTCATAAACGCCCGGCGTGCTCGGGGTAACTGGCGGGTAGTACATGCCGCTCGTGCTGACGGTGCCGGCATCGGGCGCGCCCACGACACTCCACGTGACCGAGGTGTCGGCCAGGCCGAAGACGGCGGCCGACAGCTGCAGCGTATCGAGCGTTGTCATGGAGGGGAAGGCCGGGGTCACCTGAATCGCGGCCGGGTCGACGGTGATGTTCACCGTGTCGCTCTGTGTCGGATCGGCCTGGCTCGTCGCCGTCACGATATATGTGCCAGCCGTCGCCGGTGCCGTGTATACGCCGTCGGCTGTGATCGAGCCGCCGGTGGCGCTCCAGGTGACCGCCGTCACCGGGTTGCCCGTCACGTTGGCCGTCAGCACAATGCTCTCCCGGACGTAGATCGTCGGGTTGTTCGGGGTGATCAGAACGGTCAACGGCTGCACGGTCACGCTGACCTCGGCCGACTGGCGCGGATCATCGACGCTGACGGCGCGCACCGTATAGGTTCCCGAGGTCGCCGGGGCCGTGTAGGCACCGCCGGCCGTGATGGAACCGGCGTCGGCTTCGACGACGCTCCAGTTCACCGACCTGTTCGTCGTACCCGAGACGGTTGCGGTCAGCACAATCGTCTGGTTCGGAGCCACGACCGGAGAAGCCTGGTCGATCGCAACGGTCACTTGGCGCACCGTTACGGTTGCAGTCGCCGTTTTTGTATTGTCTTCCTGCGACGTGGCCCGCACGTGGAACGTGCCGCCGTTGGCGGGCGCGGTGTAGGCACCGCCCGTCGTGATGCTGCCGCCGCCCGACTCGACGACCGTCCAGCTGACGGCCGTGTTCGTGGCGTTCGCGACGGTCGCCGTGAAATTCACGGTCGCACCGGTCACGACCGAGGCCGTATCGGGCGACACCGAGACGGAGATGACCGGCACTTCGGGCGGAAGCACGGTCACGGTCGCCGTCGCGGTCTTGGTGGTATCGGCATTGGCGGTCGCAACCACATGGAACGTGCCCGCAGCGTCGGGCGCCGTGTAGGTCCCGCCCGCAGTAACGGTGCCGCCATCCGTTTCCTTCACCGACCAGGTCACGCCCTTGTCGGTGGCTCCTTCGACGGTTGCCGAGAACGTCTGGCTTGCGCCCGTGTTCAGTTCGGCCGTCGCCGGCGTGATGGTAATGGTGACCTCGGTCGCCGTATCGTCATCCTTGTCATCGTCCGTCGTCGTCGTACGACGCGTGCTCGACGGGTCTTCTGAGCAGCCGGCAAAGCCGAGGGCCGCCGCCAGCAGAAGATATGCGTAACTTTTCATGCCAGTCTCCAGTCTTCTACTTCTTTTTATTCTCTAAAACACAAAAGAGGCGGAGAGGTGTCCCCTCCGCCCCCTGAATCATGTCAGTTCACGGACAGACCTTCTGGTCGGCCCGGGCAATGCGCCGGTACTGCTTGTCTTCGAAGTCGACCCGCGTCGGGATCTCCTTGTCAGAGCCCCAGTAGAATCGGTAGCGGCCGTCGAACATCTGATCGCCGTTACCCTTGTAGCGGTAGTTGTTGACCCAATACGGCTCGTAACGGTACTCGACGCCGTCCCACCAGCGATCCTGCGACCAATCGGAGCGGTACTGGTAGCTGCCGCGCTGATTATAATCGTAGACGTCGTTGGGGAAACCGTTGTAACGGTACTGGTTGCCGTAGAAGTAGCCGAGATAATAGTAGTTATCCCACTGAATCTGCTGCTGGCCCGCGTATTCGTCGCCATCGGTATCTCCGGCGAAACCGGCCCACACGAGATCGGCGCCGGGTCCGCTGTAGGAGGAGATCTGGGCGGGCACGCGACGGGTGCAGAACGCGCAATTCCACATGGCGAAATCGCTCAGGGAATAGTACTCGCGGCCGGTAACTTCACCGTTCGCCACATCGTAGCCTTCGAGCCCGAGTTCGATGTAGGTGTACACGTTCGCCTGGTAGCCACCGTTCCACTCGACGAGCTTGCCCCCCATGGGAATGTCGTCGTTCGTGCCGTACGCCTGGTCCGGGCCCGGATCCATGATGGAGTAGCCGGTCTGGAGGCCGCTTACGTCGTAGTGCAGCGCGTAGTAGCTGCTGATCTCGTCGTCACCGGTGCCGAAGAATCCGTCGTCCCCGGCGCCGGAGTATACGATCACCGCCGTCGCGTTGTAGGGATAGAACGGGAACCCGTCGGCTTCGACCTCGTCGAGGCGCAGAATCGTCACATACGTGGTCGCGGGCCCGTAGAGCACGCGCACGATCGAGGTCTGCACGTCGTCCTGCGTGTCCCACCAGGTATCCTGGCCCGGGTCGGTCTTGACATCGATCTGCCGCGAACCGGTCGGGCAGTAGGGCGCGACGACCGTGACGAACGCCGATGCGTAGATCGACGGGTCTTCAACGCTGACGGCACGCACTTCATACGTTCCCTCGGTCGAGGGCGACGTGTACAGCCCGCTGCCGTCAATCAAGCCGGCGTCGGGACCAACTACTTCCCAGGTGTAAGCGGTGTAGATCGTGCCCGTGATCTCGGCGGAGAACTGGTAGGTGCTGCTGGTGAACATCGTCGTCTGCGTCGGGTAGACCGAGACGTAGATGGTCGGGGCCACGACGGTCACGGTGCTGTAGGCCGTCACATCGTTGTCGTAGTCGGCGACGAGAACGACGAAGTACGTACCCGGCGTGACCGGAGCGTTATAGTTGCCGTTAAGGTCGATCGTGCCCGAGTCGGGTACCGGCAACGACCAGGTAAACGTATCGTAGGCCGTACCGGTAATCATGCCGGCAAAGGTGAAGCCCTGCCCCTTCTCGAGGGTGACTGCTTCCGGAACGACCGACGGATAGAGGATCGGATCGCGAACCTCAACAGTGGCCGCCTCCGAAACGTCGCTGTTGTAATCGCTGACAACGTAGACGGAATAGAGGCCGTTCGAGGTCGGCGGATAGTAGAGCCCGCCCAACGTGATGTAGCCGTCGCTGACTTCATAGTGCCAGCTGCCATACAGCGTGCTGCCCGTCAGGTCGCCCGAGAAGAGCACGGCCATGCCCGGCTCGACGCTCGCGAAGCCCGGCGTAATGCTGGGATACAGCTTCGGACCATGCACGTTGATCGTGGCCACGGCCGTCTTGGTCGGGTCGAACGTGCTCGTCGCCACAACGTGGCAGACCGTTTCAATCATCGGCGCGGTGTAGATGCCGGTCGTGTTGTTGATGGCGCCGCAGCCGCTCGTCTCCTGCAGCGACAGCGTGTAACCGTTGTGAACGCTGGTAATCGAGGCGGTGATGAGCAGATTGCCGCCGATCTCAACGTCGGCCGACTCGGGGCTGATCGTGATATCGATAGTCGGGGCCACGACCGTCACGGTCGCAACCGCGAATTTCGTAGCGTCGCTGCGGTTCTCGGCCACGACATGATAGATGCCGTTCGCCATGGGCGCGGTGTACTTTCCGTTGCCCCCGATGTTGCCGCCGCCAACCTCCTGCACGTACCAGTCGATCTGGCCGCCGCCTTCGACGGTGGCCGTGAACTGCACCGTGCCGCCCTGTTCGATGGTCGCGGTCAGCGGGGTCAGCGTGACGCCGCCGACAGGAACCACGACGGTTACCTCGGCCGTCGCAGACTTGGCGGGGTCGGCCTGGCTCGTCGCCTTGACGGTGAAAGTGCCCGGGGCAGACGGAGCCGTGTAAACGCCGCCGCTCGTGATCGTGCCGCCACCGGCCTCAACCACCGACCAGTTCACGGCGGTGTTGGTCGTGCCGTTGACGGTCGCCGTGAAGGTCGTCTGGGAGCCCGTGTCGACCTGGACGGCGACGGGGCTCACCGAAACCGAGATGCCGCTGCCGCCGCTCGTCGAGGGAGTGACCGTCACCGTTGCCGTGGCCGACTTGGCCGGGTCGGCGTTGCTCGTCGCCTTGACCTTGTACTTGCCGGTAATCCACGGCGCCGTGTAGACGCCCGCTGCGGTAATGGTGCCGCCGCCCGCCTCAACGACGCTCCAGGTCACGCTCTTGTCGCCGGCACCGGCGACCGTGGCCGTGAACGTTGCCGCCTTGCCGGCTTCAACCGAAGCGCTCGTGGGCGAGATCGAGATCGTCACGTCGAGTGGCACGTCTGCGCTGACCGTTACGGTTGCCCGGGCCGAAACCTCGGCGTCTGCAACGCTGGTCGCGATGACGTGATAAATGCCCTCCGTGACCGGAGCCGTGTACAGCCCCAGTGCGTCGATCGTGCCGCCGTTGGCCTCTTCGACGCTCCAGACGACACTCGCGTCCGTGCTATTGGAAACCTCGGCCGAGAAACGGGTGTCGCTGCCGGGCGCAACGGTCACGCTCTCCGGAGAAACGGAAACGATGACCTCGGCGCCCGACGTATCGCGGCGCGCTGCCGGTTCATCTTCACTGCAGGCGCTGGTCGCAAGCGCGGCGAACAGAAGAAACGCACCATAGGCACGCATGGGAAACCTCAATCCAGGAAAAAGAGAAAGTCGTGGCCACGAAGAAAACACTCGACGACACTGCGAACAGATACCGGATCCGCGTTGGCTCGGGCCTTTCCAAGGCAAGCGCACATCCTATCGAAGCGTGACGCCCCGCGTCAAGCGACTTCTGCATCTCTGCCAGGGCCCCCATGTGTCCATGCCGAACCAGGGGGTCGGTCCGTCGCCGGTGACCTGCACCGCAAGTCTCGTGCCCGGCCAGGACAAGCGTCCGCGTCCTTGCACGGAGTGTCTCAAAACGCACAGCAAGGAAAAGGCGAATCGAATCGGAATGAAACACAGCGACACCGCTGCGCCACTTGGATTCGACGCAACCTTGGGGTAGACTGCTGTTCCCATGCGCTCGGTACTGCTTTTCGTATTGCTTTCCCTCGCGGCCGCCCCGGCAGCCGCCGCCCCGGTGATCCTCGATGACCGGGCGCAGCCCGTGTCGGGGTCCGGCCGGGTCGCCGTTCTGCTCGATCCGACCGGGGAACTTACGATCGACGACGTCACCGCTCGCCCGGCCGATTTCGTGGAACACCCGGAGCCGCGCGCCCGCCTTGGATACGTGAAGGGGGCCGCCTGGGTCCGGCTCGGTATCCGGAACGATTCGCCGCAGGAGCGCTGGGTTGTCGAGACGGGAACGGCGCTCTGGGACTCTGCCGAGATCTTCGTCCGCGAAGCGACCGGCTGGCAACGCTTTCTGGGCGGCGATCAGCAGCCGTTTGCACAGCGGGGCGCCCCCTACCGGGCGATCAACCTGCCGCTCTCCATTCGCCCCGGCGAACAGCGAGACGTCTACCTGCGTCTGGCGACGCCGGGGACCATTTTTCTCGATCTGCGCCTCTGGACGGTCGAGGGGCTGGCATTGCATGCGGCCGACGAACTGAACGTCTTCGGGATCTTTTACGGCATCCTCTTCGCGCTCGCTCTGTACAACCTGTTTCTGTTCGGCGCGCTGCGCGACCGCAGCTATCTTTACTATGTTCTGTATCTGGCGACCTACGCCGTCTTCTACTACGGGTGGGACGGCCTGGCCTTCGCCAACTTCTGGCCCGATTCACCGGAATTCTACAACCAGAGCATCCAGTTCTTCTCGGGGCTGGCAGCGCTTTTTGCCTTGCTGTTCACCCGGCGGTTTTTAAGTACGCCCGCATTCCACCGGCGTCTCGACAGGATGATCGTCTTCTGTATCGGCCTTGCCGCTTTTCAGGTGGCGCTGGTGTTTCTGCACCGCGGATGGTCCATCCGGCTGAACATCCTGGTCGGCATCGTCATGAGCGTGCTCATCATCGCCGCCGGGCTGCTTGCCTGGCGCCGTGGCTTCAGCCCTGCCCGCTACTTCCTGCTGGCGTGGACGGCGCTTGCGCTCGGCAATCTGTTTGTCGATCTCAAGGAGTGGGGCGTGCTCCCCTCCATGTTCCTGACCGATTACGGCCTGCGCATCGGCGGCGCCGTCGAAGCGCTGCTGCTCTCCCTTGCGCTCGCCGACCGCATTAACGTCATCCGCAAGGAAAAGGAACACGCCCAGGCCGAGGCTCTCGCCACCGAGCACCGTGCCTTGGAGAATGAACAGGCGATGGCCCGCTCCTTCGCCCGCTTCGTTCCCCTCGAATTTCTCCAGCAGCTCGAAATCGGCTCCATCATCGACGTGCGCCTCGGCGACCAGGTGCAGCGCGAAATGACGATCCTCTTTTCCGATATCCGTGATTTCACACAGCTGTCGGAGCAGATGACCCCGAAGGAAAACTTCGACTTCATCAACGGATATCTTGCGCACGTCGGCCCGGTCGTGCGCGAACACGGCGGCTTCATCGACAAGTACATCGGCGACGCCGTCATGGCGCTGTTCGCCTCCCCCGACGACGCACTCGAAGCGGCCGTCGGCATGGTGCGCGCGCGCGAACGGTTCAATGCCGAACAGGCGGCGCGCGGCACGCCCCCCGTACGCATCGGCATCGGTCTGCACACGGGTTCGCTGATGCTCGGCGTCGTGGGCGAGTCGGAGCGCATGGAGGGCACCGTCATCGCCGACGCCGTCAACGCCGCCTCGCGCCTCGAAGGGCTCACCAAGAGCTTCGGCGCCACGCTCCTGATCAGCGAGGAACTCTACCGTCTCCTGCGCCATCCGGATCGATACGGGGTGCGTTACCTGGGCTGGGCCGAAGTGAAGGGAAAAGCCCGGGGGATGAGCGTCTTCGAGGTGCTCGACGCCGAACCGCCCGAGGAGCGGGCCGCCAAGCTGGCCGGCCGCGAGCGCTTCGAAACCGCCGTGGCGCATTTCTTTGCCGAGGAGTATGCCACCGCCGCGGCGCTCTTCGGCGAGGTCCTGGCCGAGAATTCCCGCGACGCCGCCGCCGCCCGGTTTCTGGAACGCTGCCCCCCCCTTCCCCCAAGCGCCGCTTCGATCTAAGGTGGTCCCCTGAGACCCTGCTGGCTGCGGGTGTCGGCGCCTTCGAGGCCGCCGGCAGGATTCCCCGTGCCACAAACCCATGAGGACCGCATGCACCCTGACTCTGTGGTATTCCCGGGATCGCGCGTCGCGCCGCCTTGGCTGAACGGCCTCCTGTACCGGTGGCCGCTGCCTGTCCTGCTCCTTCTCGCGTCCTGCGCGCCCGATCTCGATCTGGACACGGCCGACACCGAGACCCAGCGACCGATCGCCCTCTTCGATCTGCAGGAGCAGCAGAAGCTCCCCTGGCCCAACGTCGTGGCACAGACGCGGCGCACAGATACCGGCGAGCTCATCATCGGACCGCTCAACCTGCCCAATCCACAGAACGATCCGCTCCTCGCGCAGGTCAATCAACTCACGGGTTTCACCCAGCTGCCGGTCATCACCGTCGACTTCAGCCGGCCGATTTCCGAAGCGAGTATTCTCCCCGGCGTCAACCTGAACGTCGCCGGCGTCAACCCGGCGAACGACCAGGACGTCGACGTTCTGGGCGAAGACATGGACATCGACTTTGACGAAGACCTGCTGAAACTGCGCATCTACCCCCGCCGCCCGCTGCGCCCGTCGTTTCAGTACGTCGTGCTGCTGACCAAATCGATCCGCGGCGAAGCCGACCGGCGCATCCAGGAAGACCTCTTCTTCCGCTTCACCAAGTACACGCAACCGCTCTTCGATCCTGAGACCAATCGGGTTCTGAGCGACCTTCTGCTCGCGCAGGACGTCGGCCCTGAAGAGGCGGCCCAGCTCGAACAGCTGCGCAGCATCTACCAGCGCAGCATCTACGGAAACCCGCTGATTCTGCAGGCCGTGCGGGCCGATCTGGCGCGCGATACCGGCCGGCCGGCCACCGGCTTCACCGAGGCCCAGGTGATCGACCATGTCGCCGTGGCCTCGGCCTTCGTGACCGCGACCTATCCGGGCGGCGACCCGACGGCAGAGCTCGATACGGCCGTCGCCGACGTGCTCGCCAGCGGTTCGGCCGGCGGTTTCTTCCCGGGCGTAACTTTTCCGGCAGAACCGTTCTTCGCCGCCAACGCCCCGAATGTGCCGCGTGACAATCTGGCCTTTGTCGCCTTCGGCGTCATCACCTCACTCGACTACCGGGGTGAAGACGGCGCCTGGGCCACGCCGGTCACGTCGACCATGGGCAGTCCCGTGACGGTTCCGGTCGTGGTGACCTACCCGCGGGCCATCACCGCGGGTCCCGTGCCCGTCGTCATCTTCCAGCACGGGTTGGGCAGCTGCAAGACACAGGCCATCTTTGCCGTAGCCGACAGCTTCGCACAGGCCGGCTTCGCAGTGGTCGGCCTTGATATCGTCGAGCATGGCGATCGTACACGCACCAACGCAGACACGAGCAACGACAACGAGGAGCCGGGCGCCTGCGACCAGATCATCGATGGCGCGCTGGTGCGCACCGGCGAAGGGTTCGTGCGCGTCGATAACCTTTCGGTTACCCGGGATGCCCTGCGGCAGACCGTCGTCGACCAGACGGCGCTCGCCAAGGCCTTGCGGGCAGGCGCCTTCAACGCCGTCCGCGGCGGCGGCGACTTCGCGCCCGGGAGCGAAACCTTCGCCGCCCTCAGCCTCGGCGGCATCGTCGGTTCCATGTTCCTCGCCGAACAGGACATCGTGAACGTGGGGGTCGTGAACGCAACCGGCGTCTGGCTCTCGCGGCTGTTTCTCGAATCGCCGGCCATCGGGCCCCCGGTGCTTGAGGGGATCGCGCAGTCTGCAGGGGCCGGCCCGGTTACGGGCGAGACCTTCCAGGACTTTCTGACGAAACTGGTGCCGCTCGTGCAGGGGCTCATCGACCCGGCCGAACCGGCGTACTACCTGGAATCGGCGCTCAACGGCAACAACATCTCGGCCGCCAACTCGATTCTGCTCCAGCAGCCGCTGGGCGATCCGGTCATTCCGGCCTTCGCCACCGAGACGATGGCGCGCCTGGCCCAGCTCGAGCTGGTGACCCCGGACACCCCCGTCGACCAGCTGACCCGGGCATTTCCGTTCCCGGCCTGGACGCAGTTCGACGTCGCCGGCCACAGCGTACTGCTGACACCCGATAACCCGGCGACCGAAGATCCGGATACGGAGTTCCTGCCGGTCACGGCCGCCATGCGTCAACAGATGCTCAACTACCTCGGCAGCTACCTGCTGAGTAACGGAACGGCTCTTCAGGTCATCTTTCCGCAATGAGGCTCGCCATGCACAAACTTACCCGTATATTGGCGTTCGTGAGCGTGGCCGGCTTCGCCGCAGAAGCGCACGCCACCGCCACCAAGAACACCGAAAACTCGGCCACGGGGGTCGGCATGGCCGACGCTCAGGTCGCCATCGTCGACGATCCCGGCGCGGTCTACTACAACCCGGCTGCCATGGCCCGGCTCGAGGACTCAGCCCTCATGCTGGGCGTAACGCCGCTCATACTCGACGGCAGCTTCACGGCCGACCAGAACCTTCCGCAGGGATCTCCACGCACGGAGCTTCGTGCAGGGGAAACCGTAGACCAGACCCTCCCGGTCGCTCCGATTCCGCACCTGTACGGGGTCGCCCGTCTTCCGAGAGCCAATCTGGCTGTCGGGCTCGGGGTCTTTGCGCCCTTCGCGACGGGCTCTCAGTTTCCCGAAGACTGGGCCGGACGGGCGCAGGGCCACCATCTCCAGGTGCTCGCCCTGGCCGTCAACCCGAACATCGCCTGGGCCATCACGCCGAAGCTGAGTGTGGCGGCCGGCTTCTCGCTGGTTCAGAGTTCCCTGGAAATCGAAGAGGCGCTCCGGCCGAACTTCGGCAATCCGGCCGAAGACATCGGCATCCACATCGCCGCCGACGGCATGGGTTATCAGGGAAATGCGGCCGTGCATTGGCAGCCCACCGACATGCTCGCCCTGGGGGTGAGCTACCGCACCGCAATCAAGGTCGACATGGAAGGAGAAATCGACTTCCAGACTCCAAACCCCGTGTACGCGCCCGCCTTTCCCGATCAGGAGATCGAGACGACGTTCCGCTTTCCCGACACCCTCAACGCGGGCGTGGGACTTTTTCCGGCCGACCGCTGGAAGATCGACGCCGAAGTGGAGTTCAACCGGTACAACGTGAACCAGGAATTACGCATCGACCTTCCGCTCGACCGCCCCTCGCCCGAAATCGTCTCGGCAAACGACTGGGAAAACACGGTGAGCTACCGCCTCGGCGCCGAGTACAAAGGGAGCCGGCTGTGGGACTTTCGCGCGGGTGTCGCCTGGGACCCGACCCCGATCCCGATCGAACGCATGAGCCCGCTCGATCCGGATTCCGATCGATTCGTCACCGCGATCGGCGCCTCGTATCACTGGAAGCGCAACGAATTCGCGCTCGGCCTCCAGTGGCAGGCCTTCACGAACCGCACCGTGGGCGCCGAAGAGATTGCAGCCGGCGCCGCCGACCTCCCCGGTACGTACAAATCCGATCTCTACGTCGCGAGTCTGAGCTGGATCTACGCGTTCAAATAGAACGCATGAAACCCTGGTCCTCGAAGCGAGCGGTCTCCATCAGGAGGCCGCTCGTTTTCCTTGCGTGGGGGAACAGATTGCTACGGTTTCATCACGAGCGACCCGGTGGTCCGGCGTGACTCGAGCGCGCGGTGGACCGCGGCCGCTTCGGTGAGGGGCCACTCACCGCCGAGCTGCGCGCGTACGGCCTCCTTCGCAATGACCTCGAAGAGCGCTCGGGCGCTTTCGAGAAGCTCGTCGCGGGTGCTCGTGTAATCGGCGATCCCCGGCCGGGTCAGGTAGAGCGACCCATGTCCGGCGAGCGTCATGACGTCGACCGGCGGCGCCTTGCCCGAGGCATTGCCGAAGGACACCAGCATCCCGCGGCGCGCGAGGCACTGCAGAGATCCCTCGAAGGTATCCTTGCCCACGGCATCGTAGACCACGGGAACACCCTTGCCATCGGTCAGCTCGCGCACGCGATCCACGAAGTTCTCCCGCGTGTACACGATGGTGTGCGTGCAGCCGTTTTCCCGGGCCAGGTCCGCCTTCTCGTCGCTCCCCACCGTGCCGATGACGGTCACGCCCAGGTGCCGCAGCCACTGGCACGCGAGCAACCCGACGCCGCCGGCGGCCGCATGCCAGAGCACCGTCATGCCGGGCTGCACCGGAAACGTGCGCCGGATCAGATACTCCACGGTCATCCCCTGAAGCATCGTGGCGGCGGCCGTCCGGAAATCGATCGCATCGGGAAGTGGAACGAGCTTTACGGCGCCCATGATCCGCCGTTCCGCATACGCGCCCGGCGGGCCGCTGATGGAACCGACGCGGTCGCCGGGTTTCACCTCGGTGACTCCCGCGCCGACGGCCTCGACCACGCCGGCCGCCTCCATGCCGATGCCGTGCGGCAGCGATGGCAGCTTATAGAGGCCCGAGCGGTGATAGGTATCGATGTAGTTGACGCCGATGTATTCATGGCGCACGAGCGCCTCGCCTGGCCCGGGCGCGACGAGCTCGATCTCGTCGCGTTGAAGAACTTCGGGACCGCCGGTCCTGTGAATGCGCATGGCGTAGGTCAGCATGGGGACAGTGTAGCATGCGGGCGCTTCGCGAATGCCCGACGTCCGATGCCCAATCCCCAATGCGCAGGGAAAGGACGCGGGTCTTGCGCTCCGGATCCCGCGCCGAAGTTACAATGGAACACATGTACTTCCGCAAAAAACTCGAAATTCCCGCCCCGGGCCAGGCACTCCCGGGGCGGCGCGAAGAAATGCCGGTGCCGCCGCGGCACGAGGTGCTCGGCACTCCGCTGAAGCCGCCCTTCCCCGCGGGCTTTCAGCAGGCCGTCTTCGGCATGGGCTGCTTCTGGGGGGCAGAGCGCAAGTTCTGGCAGGCCCCCGGCGTCTACACGACCGCGGTCGGGTACGCGGGGGGCGATACGCCGAATCCGACCTACGAGGAGACCTGCTCGGGCATGACCGGCCACACCGAGGTCGTGCTCGTGGTCTGGGATCCGGAAAAGACGGACTTCGACGCCATGCTGCGCCTCTTCTGGGAGAACCACGATCCGACGCAGGGGATGCGGCAGGGGAACGACGTGGGCACGCAGTACCGTTCGGCGATCTATGCGAGCACCGAAGAGCAGCTGCGCCTTGCGCTGGCGAGCCGCGCAATCTACGAGCCGCGCCTGCAGGAGGCGGGGCTCGGCACGATCACGACGGAGATCCGCATGGCGCCGCCGTTCTACCATGCAGAGCCGTATCACCAGCAGTATCTCGCCAAGAACCCGGGCGGATACTGCGGCCTGGGCGGAACCGGCGTCGCCTGTCCGGCAAGCTGGCAGATTCCCTGACAGCCGCGCCGCCGGCAGGATAGAATCAGCAGTTCGATCCGCTGATTCGCGGAACGCATTCCAACCGAGGATTCCGCATGCCGCATCCCGCTCCCCGTCTTTTCGTCGCCGGCGCCACGGGCGTCGTCGGCGCCGAGGTCGTCGCCCGCGCCCGGACCGCGGGGATTTCCGTCACGCCCCACCTGCGCCCCCGGCGGGCGGCAGGGAACCCCCTCGGAGCCGATCCGGCGGCGGCAGTCTTCGATCTGGACGATCACGCGCGGCTCGTCGAAGCGATGCGCGGGCATACCGCCGTGCTGCAGCTCATCGGCACGATGCGCAAACGGTTCAAGCAGGGCGATACCTACGAAACGAGTGATATCGGCACGACGCGCCTGCTCGTTGCGGCGGCACGGGAAGCCGGCGTTCCGCACGTCGTCGCGCTGACGTCCGTAGGGGCGGGACGGCCGGTCGGCACCTATCTGAAGGCGAAGGCCGAAGTCGAGCGCATCGTTACCGGTTCGGGCCTGCGCCACGACTTCTTTCGCCCGTCGTCGTTCATCGGCGGACCCCACCGGCCGCCGCCGGGCATGGCCGCCGCGCTGAACGCCGCCGCGGCCGCGGGCCTGCGGGGGACGGCGGCGCGCTTCCGCCCCATTCCGGTTCCCGACCTGGCGCGTTCGATTCTGCTCGCGGCGGTAGAGCCGGGTGACGGCGACCGGATCTTCGAGGGCGTAACCCTCTGGGCGCAAGTGGATGCGGCCCGAAGACGATTCGGAGCCTCGTAGGGGCTGGCCGCTGAGGGCTGGACGCTGGCGGCAATCGTCAATCGTAATTCTGCAAATCGCCTCGATCCGTCACTCGTCACTCGCAACTCGTCACTTCGGCGAAAGTGGCAGCCTGGCCTCGAAAGACGCCGGCGGCGTCAATCAGGTTCCACACCGTCGCGCGGCGGATGCGGAAGCGGGGGCCGCTCTTCGCGATGCGAACCCCCGCGTAGTCGTCGATGTAGCCCTTCGCGGTTACGGCCGCGAGCAGGCGCGCCCGTTCGTCGCGGTTCACGGGTTCTGCGGAGAAGCGCGAAGGAAGCGCCACGAATTCCGCCCAGGTCATTTCAAACCGGGCCAGCGCGCTCGCGTTGCCGTAGTTGAAAACCGGATCGGCCTCTATCCCGTGCGAGACCACGACGAAGGGCGCGCGAAAAAGCGCTTCGGCTCGCGCCCGGGGGTCGGCCGGCGCATCGGCCAGCAGTGGCCGGCCGGTGACACGAAGGTGGCTGTCGAGCAGCAGATCGGTTTGCGCAATCAGCGCGCCGGCATCCGGTTCAGGCAGCATCGGGGGATTCGTTCCAGGCCGCGAGGGCGCGCTGCGCGATTGCTTCGCCCCACTCCTGCACGAAGTGGCCCGCCTCGTCGACCTCCATCGCCGGCGGGCAGTTGCCGATCCAGCTGCGCAAGAGGGTCATCACCTCGCCGCCGAGTACGGGGTCCTGCAGGCCCACGGCCATGAACGTCTTCCCCTTCCACTCGTTCTGCCACCAGTCGCGCGCGCGGCGGGAAATGGCGGCCCCCGGCGCATCGGGACGGTCGGGCACCAGGGCGGGAAACCGGCGCACCCCCGCCTTATAGCGAGCGTCGGGAAACGGTGCATCGTACGCGCGACGCTCCTCGGCGGTCAGGTGCGGACAGGCGCGACCGAGCAGCTTGCCGACGGGCAGGTCGGGCGTCGCGGAGACATAGCCGCGCCAGGCTTCGAAGCCGGGGGTGAGCGCAACGTCACCCGTCCCGAGCGCCGTGTTCATGACGAGCAGCCGCGAGAACCGTTCGGGCATGTCCGGCGGGAGCGTGAGCCCGAGCAGCCCGCCCCAGTCCTGACAGACGAGTGTTATATTCCGCAGATCGAGCCGCCGGATGAATTCCAGGAGCAGGTTGCGGTGGAATTCGAACGTGTAGACCTCGTCGTCGACCGGTTTGTCAGATCTGCCGAACCCGAGCATGTCAGGGGCCACGACGCGGGCACCGGACCCGAGAAACGCAGGGATCATCTTGCGGAACAGGAACGCCCACGTCGGCTCGCCGTGAATGCACAGAAACGTCTCGGCGGCATCGGCCGGCCCCTCGTCGACATAGTGCACGCGCATCCCCTCGTAACCGGGAAGGTCGTCGACGTAATGGGGCGCATACGGAAAATCGGGGAGGTCGGCAAAGCGTTCATCAGGCGTGCGCAGAATTTCCACGGACTCTTCCTTTCTTGTGACGCACCGGTGTCATCGGTTCCCCAGCGCAATCTTCCAGACCGTTTCGGGATCGAGGCACGAGCGGGTTCCATCGGCATTGCGGGGCGCGCCGCCCACGGTGGAGCCGCCGCCCCAGCCGGGCTCGACGGCGTGCAGGGCCGCCAGCAGGCCGGGGACGTCGAAAGCGACGAATTCACTCCGCTTGGCGATCGTGTAGGCGCGCGAGGCGTCCTTCGCCGGCAGCGTGGCGATGAGCACCTGCCACCCGTCGGCGTAGGCGAGGCCCATCATTTCGCGGTCTCCTTCGATGAGCGCCATGTTTCCCTCCGAAAACAGCACGCGGTAGGGCGCCGGCGCGGCGATTTCGGCCGCGGGAAATCCGGCGTTCACCCAGGCCCCGGTCGCACGCAGGGATTCATCGAGCAGGCCACGGATGCTCTCGCCGCCGTACGTCCCCTTGCGCCGGGCATTGCGCTCTGCCTCGAGGATCGCTTCGAGGTACGTGCGCGCGAGCCGGTGGTCGGCTTCGGGCAGCGGATAGGCGGGGCCGTGCGCGTCGATCTTTCCCACCGCTTCGACAAGCCGACGGACGGCCGGATCGGCGGCTTTGTCCGGGTGCGAGAGGAGAAAAACGGACAGCACCGTATCGGCGTCGACATCATTGACGTAGACGCGAAATCCATCCGGATCGAAGCCGACGAGCAGGGCGTCGAGCACCTGGACACAGGTGGCGCTCGTCGCGTGGCGCACGCAGTCTTCGTGGTGGTCGAACGAATAGCGCCGGCCGGCCGCATCGATCTGCGGGCCGCGCACGAAGCCGTCGAGCGCGATGCTCCCTTCGGGAAGATCCGCGAGGCGGGCGACGCGGCCGAAGTCCACGATCAGTTCCATCCGTTCAGTCTGGCAAAAAGACGCAAGCGGCTCAACGATTTCTTCGCCGCAATCCACCGGCATGGCCGCGAACGGGCCGCTCCCGCGTAGCCGGCCTTCGCAGGCCGATCGGCAGGTGCCCGGGGCGCTCACCCTGTGGTATGCTTTTGGACCGACCCACCGGTCTCACCAGACGTACAGGGAGTGATGCATGGCTGATCGCGCCTATCAGGCTGAAATCGTCATTGCCGGCGGCGGCCTGGCCGGGATCGTCGCGGCCTATGAGCTGCTCGATCACGGCAAGAAGGTCCTGCTCATCGACAAGGATAAGGCCGAAAAGTTCGGCGGACTCGCGAAGGAGTCCTTCGGCGGCGTGCACATCATCGGCACGCCGCACCAGCGGCGCATGGGCATCAAGGACAACCCCGAGCTCGCCTACCAGGACTGGCTGAGCTTCGCCGAATTCGGAGCGGACGACGAGCTGCCGCGACAGTGGGCGAAGTTCTACTGCGAGAACTCGCTCGAATACATCTTTCACTTCCTCGACAAGAAGAAGGTCGAGTTTCTCCCGCTGGTGAACTGGCCCGAGCGCGGCCTGTACCGTCCCGGCAACTCGGTCCCGCGCTGGCACATCACCTGGGGAACGGGGAAGGAACTGATCGCCCGGCTGGTGGCGGCGCTCGATGCGCACCCGAAGCGCGGCAACCTCGAGATTCTTTTCGACCACGAAGTGAACGCCATTGATCTCAGCGACGGGAAAGCGGTGGCCTTCCGCGGCAAGTCGATGGTCGACGGTTCCGCCTACACCGCGACGGGCGAACATCTGATCATCGCTTCGGGGGGCATCTGCGGCGGCGACCTGAGCAAGGTGCGCGCGAACTGGTACAAGCCGTGGGGCAATCCCCCCGAGGTTCTGCTCAACGGCGCGCACATCTACGGCGACGGCATGCTGCACGATCGCGTCAGCGAGCTCGGCGGCAACGTCACGCACCTCGACAAGCAGTGGCACTATGCCGCCGGGGTGCACCACCCGGCGAAGCGCAAGGAGCGCGACGGGCTCAGCCTGGTGCCGCCGCGATCGGCGCTCTGGATGAACGCGCGCGGCGAACGCATCGGCCCGGTGCCGCTCGTCGGCTACGCCGATACGCGCTGGCTGGTGGAATCGATTCTCAAGCAGCCGGGCCAGTACTCCTGGCAGGTCATGAACTACAAGATCGCCGCCAAGGAGCTGGCGGTCTCGGGCAGCGACTTCATGCGCGCCTTCGCCGAGAAGAGCAAGCCGCTGCTGCTGCAGCACCTGCTCTTCGGAAACAAGGAGCTCGTGGAACGGCTGCTTCAGGAATGCCCCGACGATGTCGTCGCGGCCGAGACGCTTCCCGAACTGGTCGATAAGATGAACCAGCGCAGCCTCTTCGGCCACAAGGTCGACCTGCAGCGCATGGAGGCCGACATCCGCGCTTACGACGACATGATCGACCGCGGCGAAGCCTTCTTCAATGACGACCAGCTGCGGCGCATCATGAATTACCGCACGAACCGCGGCGACCGCATCCGCACGTGCAAGTATCAGAAGATCCTCGATTCCGGCGCGAAGCCGCTCATCGCCATCCGCGAGTTCATCCTGGCGCGTAAAAGCCTTGGCGGCATTCAGACCGACCTCGGGTGCCGCGTGCTGCGCGCCGACGGGCAGCCCATTCCCGGCCTCTACGCGGTCGGTGAAGCCGCCGGCTTCGGTGGCGGCGGCATTCACGGTCTGGGATCATTGGAAGGAACTTTTCTCGGCAGCTGCGTCCTGACGGGGCGCGTGGCCGGTCGAACCATCGCAGGAGCCTGACATGTCGAATGTCACCACCAGTCCCGCCCAGAAGAAAACAGTGCGCCTCGGCTCGAAGAAGAGCGGCGCGTGGCTGCTGCGCTACGCCCTCGAGCAGCTGCCGGTCTCGCACACGTTCGGCATTCCCGGCGTGCACACGACCGAACTCTACGACGAGTTGAACAAATCGGAGAAGATCCATCCGGTGCTCGTCACGCACGAGGCAGGGGCGGCCTTCATCGGCGACGCCATCAGCCGCACGAGCCCCAACGGAGAAATCGGCGTGCTCGTCATCGTACCGGCGGCCGGCCTCACGCACGCCATGAGCGGCATCGGCGAAGCCTATCTGGATGGCATCCCGCTGCTCGTCATCTCGGGGGGCACGCGCACCGACATCCCCTTCGGATACCAGCTGCACGAGCTGGATCAGCACAAGATCCTGGCCGGACTCACGAAGGCGTCCTACAAGATCGACAACCACAAGGACATCGTCTCGACGGTGTACGAGGCATACCGCGTGGCCACGACCGGCTCCCCGGGCCCGGTGTTCATCGAGGTGCCGGTCAACGTCCAGCTGTTCCAGGGCGAGATCGACGAGGTGCCGGTCTTCGAAAAGCCGTGGCCCGAAGTGAAGTCCCCCGAAACCGCCTTCGCACAGGCGGCCGATCTGCTCGCGAACGCGAAGAAGCCGGCCATCTTCGTCGGCTGGGGCGCGGTCGACGCCGCCGAAGAGACGCGCCAGATCGCCGAGATGCTCGGCGCGCCGGTCTCGACCACGTTGCAGGGGCTGAGCGCCTTTCCGGGCAATCACCCGCTGCACACGGGCATGGGCTTCAGCAAGGCGGCCGTCCCCGCCGCCGAAAACGCCTTCAAGGACGCCGATTGCATTCTCGCGGTCGGCACGCGCTTCGGCGAAATTCCGACGGGCAGCTTCGGCGTGACCGTGCCCGAGAACCTGATTCACATCGACATCGATCCGCAGGTTCCCAACCGCAACTTTCCTGCCAAGGTCGCCATCGAGGGGGATGCGCGCAAATCGCTCTCCATGCTGCTCGAGCGGCTCAAGGGGAAAGGGGTTGAGAACCCCGAGCGGCGGAAACAGGTCGAGGCGCAGATCGCCGGCGACAAGAAGGCGTACAAGGAAGAGTGGTACCGCCACGTGAACGAGCGGGTGAACCCCGCCATGTTCTTCGACGAGCTGCGCAAACAGCTTGCCGACGACGCCATCGTCGTCGTCGACGACGGCAACCACACCTTTCTGGCGGCGGAGCAGTACGAGGTGCGCAGGCCGCGCCACTTCATTTCGCCCACCGACTTCAACTGCATGGGCTACTGCGTGCCGGCCGCCATCGGCGCGAAGCTCGTGAACCCCGACAAGCAGGTCGTAGGCATCGTCGGCGACGGCGCCTTTCTCATGACCGGCCTCGAGATTCTCACGGCCACGACCGAAGGGGCGGGCATCGCCTACTTCGTTTTCTATGATGGGGAGCTGTCGCAGATCAGCCAGGGGCAGGAGATTCCGTACAACCGCAAGACCTGCACCGTGCTCGGAAACATCCGCCTCGAGGGGATCGCGATGGCCACCGGCGCCCGCTACGTCACGATCAACAGCAACACCGAGCTCCAGAAGGGGATCCGCGAGGCGCTGGAGATTACGAAGTCGGGCCAGCCGGTGGTCGTGGACGTGCGCATCGATTACTCGAAGCGCACCCGCTTTACCCAGGGGGTCGTGAAGACCGTTCTCAAGCGGTTCCCCCTCGGCGACAAGTTCCGCTTCATCGGCCGCGCCGTGGTGCGCAAGGTCACCGGCTGACCGGCCGGGAAGAACCTGTTATTTCATGGACCGGCCTTCCCCGCGGGGGAGGCCGGCTTTTTGCAGCTACGAACAGTCGTTGACGCCGTCCCTGATGTGCGTCAAAATGTATAACATGAAGACGGCCACTGTCCGACAGATTCAGCACAACCTGAACGAGGTCCTCGGCTGGGTCGAAAACGGCGAAGAGGTTCATGTTTTTCGACGCAGGAAACTGGTCGCAAAGCTTGTTCCTGCCGTAGCATCCACGGTCGATTCGCCGGACTTCCTGGCTCGAGCCGAAAAGGTGTGGGGGGAGCGCCCCGGTGGAAAACCCTTGAGCGAGATCGTCTCCGAAGACCGCGGAGAACGGTGATCTACCTCGATACCGGCTGTCTCCTGAAGCTTTACCATCCGGAGCCGGAGAGTGCTCGCGTGGCAGCTCTCGTTGCGCACCGGACCATCGCATTCACGACCCTTCACGAACTCGAGATAACGAACGCATTCGAGCTGAAACGATTTCGAAAGGAAGCGACATCAAGCCAGGTACGTGCCGCCCTTGCGATGATCGACGAAGATGTCCGCAAGGGAGTGCTTGTCCGACGAACGCTTGACTGGGAAGCCGTGCATCAGGAGGCAGCCATGGTTTCTCGGGCACACACGGGCAAGACAGGATGCAGATCACTCGATCTCCTGCACTGCGTTGCTACGGGTAAATTGGGGTTGACCACTTTCGTTACGACGGATGCTCGACAGCGCAGGGTCGCGCTGAAGCTCGGGCTGCGCTGCCCGGTGGTTTAACCCGCGACCCGCTCGGGCCCCTTCGCCACGGCCGACCACACGTCACCCACGTCGACCGGCTCGAACGGCTGCGTGGCAAAGCGTGCGCGGCACAATTCATATACCGTCCGGTTGATCGGCGCGGGGGTCCCCGTCTTTTCCGCCAGCTCCAGAAGATGGCCGGTGAGGGTCTCGAGCTCCGTATCGTCGGTTCCGCGGGCGATGTCCTGCGCCATGCTGTTGATGCGCTGCTTCGCCAGATTCTTCTGGAACGCCTTGCGGGTCAGAAACGGCGGCAGCTTCGCCCCCGCCTTCATGAGCAGCCAGGTGGGAATGCCGGGGACCTTGTACTCACGGCAGCCGGCCGCGCGCACGACGTCGATCCCTTCGCTCGTGATCCCGGTCATCAGCTTCTGGAAGAGCACCGGATCCGACGGCGGCCGGGCGGGGTAGCCGACGAGCGTCGTGAGCGAGCTCGTCAGATTCACGATCAGCTTGGAATAGACGGCGTCATTCAGCCGATCGGTCACGTAAGTGTCGACGACGCCGTCGAACAGGCGAGCTGCTTCTTCCAGCAGAGCCTTCCGGTCGGCTTCTGCCGCGAGCACGAGGGGACCCTTGCGCGCGTAGCCGATCACGCCCGGCGCGTCGGCCCAGGCGTTGTAGTGGACGATGCCGTAAACCGTGCGCGGAAAAACGGGCGGAAGGATCCGGCGATGTTCCGTTCCGTTCTGCAGCGCGATCACGAGGGGACCTGCGCCCCAGGCCGCCGCGAGGGTGGCCGCCAGCTCGGCGAGATGGTAGTTCTTGACGGCCAGCAGCACGACGTCGGGGGCCGGAATATCTGCCGCGCGCTCCCGCACGCCGACCGTCATGGTCGCGCCCCCACTGGCCGCTTCTCCCGGATAGAGGCGCAGCCCGCGCGCGCGCAGGGCGTGCGCCGTTTCTCCGCGGGCGAGAAAGGTGACGTTGCGCCCGGCCTGCTGCAGCCAGCCGCCCAGCGATCCGCCCACGGCGCCGGCGCCGACGATGACGATGCGGGGACTCATGCGGCGACCAGGTCTTCGCGCACGGCCTGAGCGACGCGGTTCGCGAGCGCCATGATCGTCAGATACGGATTCACTTCGACTGAGCTCGGAAAGAGCGAGCTGTCGGCCACGTACAAGTTGGGCCGGCCATGCACGCGCCCCCAGGCGTCGGTCACGGAGGTGCGCGGATCGGTCCCCATGCGGCATCCGCCCATGAGGTGCGCCGCAGAGATGGCGACCTGACCGGTCTTGAAGAGCTCCTTGCGGACAAGGGTGTCGAGGCGATCGGCGTCCTTCGCTTCGGTGAAGAAGCGCCCCGTGGCGGGCAGGTGCGCGCGGCGTGCGCCAGCGGCAAAGAAGATGCGTCCGCTCGCCCGGATGGATTTCACGAACGCGTCGATCAGGGTGTCGTCGATGGCGTAGTGCACCACGGGCGCGCCGTCGGCGTTCACGGTCACGCGGTTCTCGGCGTGGGCTTCGTCGAGGACAAGCACGAGAATCTGCTGCAGGTGCGCGAAGCGGTGCAGCAGCTCGTCGACTTCGGGGCCGAAGCCGACGAGGTTCTTCGCCGTCGTGAAGGGGAAGTACATGCAGGTCTCGAGCAGGAACCGATCGCGCTCGACGAACTCGTCGCAGAAGTAGCTCTTCGGGTGCCCCATCGTGCCGTCGACCGCATCCGCATGCTCCGCCACGAGGGTGAGCGCCGGGTGGCAGGTGAAGTAGCGGCCGAGCGCGGGCCAGGCATTTTCGCCGAACGAGCGCATGAGGAGCGGGACGGTGCCCAGGCTTCCGCCGGCGAGCACGATGCGGCGCGCCTTGATCCGGTAGCTTCCCGGCTCATGGATGGAGGCCGCCAGCCCGTGCTTCGGCGCTGTGATCTCGGCGTGGAGGGTATCGCCTTCGATGCGGTCGACGCGGCACCAGGTGACGACTTCGACCCCCTGGTTCCGCGCGTTGGGTATCTGGACGACCGCGGTCCCCTGCTTCGCATGGCGCGCGCAGCCGACGTTACACGTGTTCAGCCCGCCGCACCCTTTGAGGTTCAGGGGGAACTGACCCAGGTTCCACCCGAGCGTCCGGCACGCATCCGCGAAGAGCGTATTGTTCCGGTTGATGTTCTCGGGGGGCTGCAGGTGGACGTTGTTCTCGACGAGATACTTCTCGAGGCGCGGCGCGAGATCCGCTTCGGTCAGGCCGGGCACGTTCCACTTCTTAAGGGCCGATGCAGGCGGCTTGAAAGTCACGCCGGTGTAAACCGTGGTGGAACCACCGAGCGCGCGCGTGAAGGCGAGCGTCATGTCCTGGGTCGAAGTCTGGAAGCCGCCGTTGTCCACGTAGTACTTCGAGGCCATCTCGACTTCGCGGCGGGTGTTGTCCTTCTTTTCGAAGTGGCCGCCCTGTTCGAGCAGGGCGACGCGCAGCCCCTGCGCGACCAGCGGCGCAAGCTCCTGCGCGATCGTGCCGCCGCCGGCCCCCGAGCCGACGACCGCGATATCGTACTCAAGCGTTCGCTGCGTCATCGCGATTCTCCCGGATGCGGTATCCGATTTCAGAATAGAGCGAGGTCTGGCCGTAGACGCCCAGTCTCGCGAGCGTATTCAAGCCCCAGAAGCCCTTGCGCAGGAGTCCGACCGGGGCGTCGAAGAGGATTCCAAGCACACGCTCCTGGCGGGTTTCCGGCAGCTCGCGGAATGGGCGCAAGCCGAAGAAGAACGAAAGCACGTCGATGATGACGAGAAACAGTCCAAGCTTCCGCCGGTTTGCAGCCGGCATGCGGCCGACCAGGTCGTTGACCAGGGTGCGCGACGCTTCGCGTTCCGCCGGCGTGAACGAGGCACTGCGCGGCACCAGGCGAGACTGGAGCGCCTCGAAGCGCACGACGCGTTTCCCGGTAAGAAACGGTTCTTCCACAGGTGGAGTCACTTCAGGCCTCCCAAGGATAGGCGGTTCAGTTCGCGGCGGCGGCTTCGCGGCGTTCGATTTCGGCGAGCACCGTAGCGAATTCGTCTTTGCGGTAGCCTGCGAACTTGCAGACTTCGGCGACCACGAACAGCGGCGCGGTGGCCATCGCCTTCCACAGGCTTTGGAAGAGCGCCGGTTTGCGGCCCTCGATGGCGTGGCCGAGGAACTGCGCCGCGTATCCGCCGAAGAATCCGCCCGCAGAAATCGCCGCGGCCGTTTCGAAGGGGAGTGTGGCGAGTTCATTGGCGAGGAGGACGAGGCCGACGAGGAACGGCGCGTAGATGGCCGCGTAGATCCTGTCGAGCGAGAAGTAGTAGGCCAGTCCGGCGGCGGCCACGATCCAGGAGGCGGGCAGCGTCAGGTCCCCGAGGGGAATGCGGAGCCAGGCGGCCGCGACGAGAACCGAGCAGACGATCACCGGTACGCCCACGACGTGCACCGCGATGTTCACCGGATGCCGGTGCGAAGACGCGTAGAAGACGACCATTTCCTGCCAGCGAGTCATTGGATTCCTCCCGCCGACCTCATGTCGGCTTGCCAAGAGAACGGCTTTAACTTAACATGGTTAAATTATCTGCGTCAACGGAATTCTTCATGCCCCGCCGTAAGACCCCTCGAGAGCGCGCGCGCAGCGCCGAAGCCAAGCAGGAGCTGCGCGATCGCATTCTTCGCGAAGCCACCGGCCTGTTCGTCGAAGTGGGCTACCGCGAGTTCAGCATGCGCCGGCTCGCCGCCCGCATCGGCTACACGGCGCCCACGATATACGGGTACTTCCGGAACAAGGACGAGCTGCTCTTCGAGGTCATCGCCCTCGGTTACGCGCAACTCCAGGCCTACCTGCAGCGGGGCTCGGGGGCCGGAGCCGCACGTTTGGCGCAGTTGGGCGCGGCCTATCTGGACTTCGCCTTCGAGCAACCTGAGATGTACAAGCTGATCTTCATGCACCGGCCGCATTTTCTTTTTGATCTCGACGAGGCGCGGGTGGCCGAACGTTCGGAGGGGCTGCAGGTCGTCGCGAGAACCATGGCCTCGGTGCCCGGCTGGGACGCGCTGCCCGAGGCCGAGCGCCGCCGCCTGGCCGAGATCTTCTGGGCCCAGCTGCACGGGCTGGTTTCGCTGGCCTTGACGGTGCCGATCCTCAGCGAGCAGTGGGCGCGGGAGAACCTGCGCTTTCTGCTCGAGAAGCTTGCCCTGACGCCCGGTAGGGGCTGAAGGGCCAGGGGCCCCCCGGCGAGTAGCCCGAGAGAATCAGCTGCGTACCGCTTGCTCCGGACACGTAGAACGAAGCGTCGTATTCGATTTCGGCGCCCCCCCAGAGAATGCGCCCCGACAGCGGACAGCCCGGCACGTCGCAGCGCGCCTCGAGGCGCAGCCGGGATCCCGGCGGCGCCGGTTCTTCGTGCGTCCAGGGTCCGTCGGCATGGATGGTCTGCGTCGTGCCGGCGACCGTGTAGGTGATTCGGACCGGGGTGGCGGCTTCGATCTCGAAATCGACCGGCGGCCATCCGCACGCGGTCACGGCGGGCAGGAGAAACAGGATCGCAGAGCGCACGCTTCAATCATACACCCACGCAAGGCCCTGCGGAGGGGACATACTCCTTGACGACAACGAACGCTCGTGCTATTTTTTACTTATGAGCAAGGGAGAGCAGACGCGCACCGCCATTCTCGAGCACGCCACGCGGCTCGCCAGCCAGGTCGGGCTCGAAGGGCTCACCATCGGCCGGCTCGCCCAGGATCTCGACCTGTCGAAGAGCGGCCTGTTCGCGCACTTCCAGTCCAAAGAAGCGCTCGAGATCCAGGTGCTCGAACACGCGCGCGAAATTTTCGTCGAAGCCGTCATCGCACCGGCGCTCAAGCAGCCACGTGGAGAAGCCCGCGTGCGCGCCCTCATGGACCGGTGGATCGAGTGGGGCAAGGGAATTCTTCCGGGCGGCTGCATCTTCGCGGCCGCTAGCTTCGAGCTCGACGGGCGCCCCGGACCGGTGCGCGACGCGCTCGTCCACTCGCAGACCGACTGGATGGATACGCTGACCCAGGCCGTGCGCATCGCCATCGAGACGAAAGACTTCAGCGCCGACGTCGACCCTCGCCAGCTGGCTTACGAGATGTACAGCCTGGTGCTCGGGTTCCACCACGCACGGCACCTGCTCTCCGATCCGCAAGCCGAGGCCCGGGTGCGCCGGGCCTTCGATAAGCTGCTGAACGACGCCCGGCGACGCGGCCGCAAACCGTCCTGACCGAACCGATTCACGAAAACCCTGGACCGTACCTGAAAAGGAGCTGACCATGCCCAATCAGAAGCCCGAACGGACATCGACCCTAAACGAACGAACGTTCGTTTTTCGTGCGGGACGCCGGTTGACCGGCGCACTCGGTTCCGCTTTTCCCGCGCTGGCGGCGGCGCGGGCTGAACGGCGGTTTCTCACCCCGCGCCCGACCCCCGTCCCGCCGGCGCTCGCCGCGGCCGCCGCCAGCGGAGCGCCGGTCTCCTTCTGGTTTCGCGGCGGACGTCTGGCAGGCTGGCGCTGGCCGTCCGCCGTGCAGCAGGCCTCCGCGAACCGCGCCCCGCTGGTTCTCTTCGTGCACGGCTGGGAAGGGGGTGGGCTTCAGTTCGGCGCCTGGGTACGTCCGCTGACCGAGGCCGGATACGACGTGGTCGCCTTCGACGGCCCCGCGCACGGGTCGAGCGCGGGCGCCGTGGCGCACCTGCTCGACTTCGCCGCCGCCGCGCGCACCGTGGCCGACAGCCTCGGCCCCGTGCACGCCGTGATCGCGCACTCCATGGGGGCGGCCGCAACGGCCATCGCGCTCGCCGAAGGACTGCGCGCCGACCGCGCCGTTTTTCTCGCGCCCCCCGACAACCTCGAAACGCGAGCGCGAAGCTTCGGGCGTTTCGCCGGATTACCCGACCGTGCGCAGGCGCGGTTCGAGCGGCGCCTGGCCGCGCGCATCGGACGGCCGCTCGAATCGGTGCGCCTCGCGACCCTCGCACGGCTGATCCGGCAGCCGGTGCTCGTCTTTCACGACCCCGGTGACCCGATTATCCCATGGTCCGAAGGTGCGTCGGTCGCCGCCCTGCTCCCCGAAGGTGAACTGCGGACGACCAGGAACCTCGGCCACTTCAGGCTCCTGCGCGCGCCGGAGCTCATCGAAGACGCGCTTGCATTTCTCGGTTCCGCCGCAGACGCCGAGCACCCCGCCCCGGTGCGCGACCTCGGTCTCGCCCGCTTTCTCGACCGTATCGACGAGGCGCTGCTCCCACCTCTTTTGTAACCCTTTGCCGCAGAGAGTCCGACCGGCGCCGGACATGACGGACGTAGAACCCGGCGGCGACCGGCTCTCTGCGGCTTTCTCCAGCGGTTCCCTTCGTGGGAACGTGCGGGAACGTGCGGGAACGTGCGGTCCCGTCATCGCCGCGCCCGCCGAAACCGGGTATGATCAAGGCGCGCGCCTATGCCCCCTTCCCAACCCTCCATGCCCGCCCGCGTCTTCGCGGCCCTGCGGCGCTTCTTTCTACTCGACGACGAGTTCCGGGAAAACGACCGCGCCTTCAAGGAATACGCCAACGGGCTTCGAGCCAGGGTCGCCCTCTACGGTTCCTGGCTCATCATCGCCCTCGTGCTGCTTGCCTGGCCCGTGGATTACTTTGCGCTGCGCGACAATCCGGCCCTTCTTGCCCGGGCGTCCTTCTGGCGGACCATCCAGGCGTTGAATGCGCTGGGCATCGCGTTGCTGTTCGCGCGCTCTTCCTGGGCGAAGCGCAATGCGTACTGGCTGTCGCTTCCCGTCGCGCTGGTCTGGTCCGCCGGATGGCCCGCCTACCGGATCGCCGCCTACCACGACCCCGGATTCGGGCTCAGCTATCCGCTTGCCGTTGTCGCGCTGGTGCTCATCCTGCCGTTCTTTCAGCGGCTCCTCGCCACGACGGCCGTGGTGCTGCTGACCTGGATTTCCTACGTCTTCCAGTACGCGCTGGTGCACGGAAGCGAACCTGCCTTCCGGTTTCCGCCGAACATGGCGATCATCCTGGTGACCATGAGCGTCTTCGGGCACATCGTGTACCGCCTGCTGCGCAGCAACTTCAACCACGTCGCGCTGCTGGAAAAGCGCGTCGCCGAGCGCACCGCCGATCTGCGCTGGCTGCTGGCCTCGCAGGAGGCGACCCTCGAGCTCGAACGCACGCGCATCTCCCGCGAGCTGCATGATGTCATGGGGCAGCTCATCACGCGCCTGCGCATCAGCACCGACCTTCTCGCCGAGGAAGTGACCGTACCGGCCCACAAAGCGCGCATTGAAGACATGAGCCAGAAAATCGACATGCTCATGGCCAGCACGCGCAGCGCGATTCATGAGCTTCGCCCCAAACAGCTCGACGACGGCAACCTGCCGAATCTGGTCGAGGACTTTCTCGTCGATCTGAAAGGAAAGTGCGCCGTCGAGGTCGAGTGGGAAATCGCCCCGCTCGACGCCGTCGTCTCTCCCGAAATCAAGCTGGCGGCCCTGCGCATCATTCAGGAAGCGACGACGAACGCCCTCAAGCACGGCGGGTGCCGCCGGCTTTTTCTGTCGCTCACGCAGGCGGGCCGGGGCGCGGGTTTCGCGCTTGAAGTCCACGACGACGGCTCGGGTCCCGGTAATGCGCTGGCCGAGCGGCCGTCGGGTCTTGGCGTCATCGGGATGCGCGAGCGCGCCGAATGGCTCGGGGCACAATTCACCGTTGAGGAAAGTCTGCGGCTGGGGGGTACGGCCGTCCGGGTGCGCTTTTCCGCCGAAACGGCCGGTATCGCGACAGTCTAGGGCTTTTCCCAGCGGGCTTCGGACAGCAGCCCGTGCGCCGCCGCGTACGACAGGATATTGCGCGAATCGGCGACGCCCAGCTTCTCGCGGATATTCTTGAGGTGGGTGCTCACCGTACTCGCGTCGATGCCGAGTTTGCGCGCGATGACGTTGGTGCTCAGTCCGCCGACGTAGAGGCGGAAGATTTCGGTCTCGCGGAACGAGAACGTTTCGTGCGGCAGCTGTGCGCCCCGCTGCGACGAGTCGAGCAGGAGCGCGTGCAGTTCATCGGAAAAGAAATCGCCGCCGGCGGCCACCGCCCGCAGCGCCTCGAGAAGCACCCGCGACGAACTCCCCTTGGTGACGTACCCTTTGACGCCCGCTCGCACGAGCCGCACCGCGTAGCCGTCTTCGGGGCGCATCGTGAGGATGATGATGCGCAGGGTCGGCTGCAGGCGCCTCACTTTCGTCACCAGGTCCAGCGTCGACAAGCCCGGCAGCGACAGGTCGAGCAGCAGCAGATCCCAATGTCCATCGGCGGCTCTGGCGGCGACGTCGTCACCGTGGCCGCTTTCGCCCACGACGATGAACTCCGGCTGCCGCCCGATGAGCTCGCGCAGGCCATCACGCACGAGCTCGTGGTCGTCGGCCAGAAAGACGCGGATGCGGGGGTTTACGGGAGTCACGGGTGCTTCGTCACTTCAGTTTATACAGATACCCCGCGTTCGTCGCCACATAGACGTACCCCTCGGCATCGACGACCGGCGAACCGAAGTTGACGCCGGCCTTGTCGTAATGCCACTTTACGGTACCGTCGGGGTTCAGCGCCACGAGCTTCTCCCAGGTTCCGAGATAGATGGTGCCGTCGGCGCCGATGGCCGGCGGATTGCCCCCCAGCGAGTCGTACCACCACTTGCGGGTACCGTCGGGCGAGACGGCCGAGAGGTTCCCGTTGGTGGTCTTCACGTAGATCGTGCCGTCGGGTCCGATCTTCGGCGGATTGACATCCTGACCTATGTTTACCGACCAGAGCACGCCGCCGGTGGCCGCAACAGCATACAGGTGATTATCCTCACCGCCTGCATATACGGTCCCGTCACCGCCGAGCGCCAGGGAGCTCACCGCGCCGGAGGCCACTGTGACCGCCCACGACGTGGCTCCATCGGGATAAACTGAGAACAGGGTGGCTCCCACCACAACGTAGCTCTGGCCTTCGGCGTTGACGACGACGTTCGACGTCAGAACGTTGGTGGTCAGGGGGTCCAGATCGGTCGCCCAGATCTCAGAGCCGTCGGCCGGATCGAACAGACGAAACAACTGAGAGGCCTCGGATGCGGCAAATATCCGGCCATCGGACCCAGGCACCGGTTCCCTGTGATGACCGCCGCCGGTAGAAACGGTCCAGTACACGTGGCCGTCGGTTTCGCGAATGGCGTGCAGCATTCCATTGTTGCCGGCGGCGTAGACCGTACCCCCCGAAGAAATTGCGGCCTTCACGCCGTATGTCGCGGTGGCTTTCGACCACAATTCGGATCCGTCCGTCGCACGGCGCGCAAAGACCGAAGTCTGAAACCGGGAGCCGACGATCGTGCCCTCGGCGCTGAGCGAGAGCGGGAGGTGCGCATCCGTCCCGACGAACACCGCATAGACGACCGTCCCGGTAGTATCGACAGGAGCCGGCAGCATATCCGTCCCCAGCATTTCGGCAAAGTAGTGCTGCCCCGTGTTCTGCAGATCGTTGCCGTTGCCGGCCCATTGCGTCGGCGAGGTGATGGCGGCGGCTCCCGTAAACCAGCCCGTGTACCCCTGCGCATCCGTGACGGCAAGTTCGAACTGGTAGATACCCGGCACGCCAGGCGCATCCCACACGGCCGTTTCTCCCTGCGCGGTGACCGTGCCGCCGATGCGCCACCAGACGTCGGTCACCGCGGCGCCCGTATAGCTGCCGGTTTCGACCGCGAGACTCCACCGGTTGGCCGTCGAGGCGGGGGTCACCATGACTCCGGTCACACCCGGGCCGGCGGTACGTACCGCTAAGGAGAGGTCGCGGTAGGTTGCGCCGTCGCTGACGCGTGCCGTCAACGCGATTTCTGCGTAGGTTTCAGCCGGGGCCGTGACTGAATACGTCGACCCGGTGGCCACGGTCACGCCGTCGCGAAGCCAGGCATAGGAAAGCGTATCCCCTTCGTAATCGGCGGCCCAGACCTGAATGGTCGTTGTTTCGCCGGGAGCTTTCACGCCGGCGCCCATGGTCATGACCCAGTAGGGAGAGTCGTTGACGGGGTTGACCGTCACCGTGACCTCTGCCGGATCGGACCACGCCGTGCCGTCACTGACCCGATAGGAAAACGTGTCAGTGCCGTGCCAGTTGAAGGAAGGCGAGTAGCGGAAGGCATCCTCCGATGGAAAGCTCAGCGTCCCGTTCGCCGGGTTCGCGGTGATCTCATAGACGAGTACGTCACTCGCGTCTGCATCGCTTCCGGCGAGGGCCTGCTGCACGGCCGTGTCCTCATCGGTGGAGACCGTGATCGGCGCGGCCGTGGGTGCCGTATTCACGATGGTAATGAACGCACCGAAGACGGCGTCGCCGGTCACGATGCCGTCGAAGGGGGTCACGACGGCGCGAATCTGCGCGCCTTTGACGACGTAGGAACCGGGGAGCGTGTTCGTGGTGACGGGGACCGCCGAATCGTCGACCTCCCAGGCATAGAGGAACGAAACCGAGTCGCCGTCCACGTCTGCGACGATCATCGGCTCCAGTACCGTGACCGTCATGCCGGCCCGCCACTCGCTTCCGGCGTACACCAGGGCGGCGGCCGTAGGCGCGTCGTTCACCGGAAGCACCTCGATGGAGACGTCGGCCGGAAGCGACCACGCCGTGCCGTCGCTCACGCGGAAGCTGAAGCCGTCGGCGCCGTTCCAGTCGGCGTCCGGAGTGTACGTCCAGGAATCGGCATCCGGAAAGGAGAGCGTCCCGTGCAGCGGGCTTTCGACGATCTCGACTGTGATGTCGTCGGCAACGTCGGCGTCATGATAGAGGTAGATGTTCGTGACTGCCATATCCTCTGCGGTCGTCAGGTCCGCTGCGTAGGCGACGGGCGAGGTGTTGACGACGGCCGCGACTTCGCTGGCGACCTCTTCGCCCTCTAGGGTGCCGTCGAAGGGTACCACGAAGGCCTGCAGAGTGTTTCCCTCGACGACATGAATCGCGGGCAGCGTGGCTCCTTCGGCATCGACCTGGTTTCCGTTCACTTCCCACCGATATCGGTACCCTTCGGCGTCGCCATCCACGTCGCTCCAGCCCTCGGCCGCGACCGTGACCGTATCGCCGGCGCGGAACGTCGCCGCACCCAGCGTGGCGCCCGTTGCCGAGGGAAGATCGTTGACCGGTATGACCGTGATCATGACGGTTGCCGAAGCGGATTCGTCGCCGGCGATCGCTTCATAGTCGAAACTGTCGGCGCCGTGGAAGTCTGCGTGCGGAGTGTACGTGAAACCGGCGGCATCGAGGGTCAGCGTCCCGTTCGAGGGCTGCGTGAGCGCCTTGAACTGGACCCCGGAGGCTCCCGCCGCATCGCCCGCCGCATCGCCCGCAACATCGCCCGCAACATCGCCCGCAACATCGAACGAAGCGCGCAACGGGGTATCCTCCTCGGTCTGCGCCGAAACGTCGTGGGCCTCGAGCAGGCTCTCAGTGATTCGCCGATCCGGTTGCGGAATCGGTTCGGTGCAGCCGAGCACCGCGCCCCAAAGCGCTCCCGCCAGAATTCCCGTACGCCAACGGTTTCTCATGAACACCCTCCCCGCACGCATGCGGATTCTTGCTTCTGGCTGGCCAGTGTAGCCGTTGCTGCGGACCCCGGGTATCCAGAAAACTGGAGTGCGCCCGACACCCCGGGGTCCCATGCCGGCGGCAGGCCGGGGCCGCCGTATGGTATCTTTTTGCGTCTACCCTATGTCCGGAGTCTCCATGAATCGATTGCCCGCCGCAGCCCTGCTGTCGGCCTGCCTCTTCGCGGCCTGCAGCGGCACGCCGCCGGAATCTTCGCTTGCGTGCCCCCCCGCCGAACGCGCCCAGGCCTTCGCGCTGTCGTCGGAAGAGCCCTTCCTTTCGGGAGTGAAGGCGGTGGGCACGAAGGGTGACTACCTGCTGCGCTCCGACAAGGCGTCGTTCGTCATCTCGGGCATCGACCGCGGAACGACCTATTACCACTACGGCGGGATTCTGGTGGATGCCGCACCGACCGAACGCTGCCGGCAGGTGGCCGACGATCAGTTCGAAGAAATGGGGCTGCTGTTCGGCAAGCTCGACCTCGCGGACTTTTCGGCCTCGACCCTGCGCGCCTTCCGCGGGCAGCAAGTGGAAATCGTGAACGATGGCAGCGACGGCAAGGCGGCCCATGTGCGCGTGCGCGGCGTCGACGACCACTACTGGCTCGTCGAGTACGAGCTCATCCGCCAGAAGTTCCACGAAGGGGGCGTCAAGCCGCTCTCGCAGCCCTACGGCGTCGAGGTCATCGTCGACTACCGCTTGCCGCCCGGAGCATCAACCCTGCAGATCGACTTCTCGGTGCGCAACCTCGGCGACGAGACGCACCGCTTCATGGTCGGGCCCGAGATGATCTTCGGCGACCGGCTGCGCGTCGCCCGCTACGGGAACCTCTCGGTCGCCTTCGGCGGCTTCTCGCTGCTGGGCGCCATTCCCTTTCTCACGGCCGGCTCGCCCCACGGCTCCTATGCCATGGGAATGCAGGATGCGCGCATGAGCCAGACGAACGTCTCCGGCGTCGACGCCGTGCTCGATCTCGATCAGGCCCTCACCGATCCGCTTACGGTGGCGCCGGGCGAGACGAGCACGATGACACTTTTCTTCGCGGCCGGACCCACCGACGATCACAGCGCCGCGAAACAGCTGCAGCCGTATCTTGCGGAACCGCTCCCCAAGTGGACCTGGACGATGGAACCCTTCGGCGGACGCACGGTCGACACGGCGGGCAATCCCGTCTCCGGCGCGACCGTCGAGGTGCAGATGCAGAACCCCGAGGGGGCGTGGCACACACTCGAGCGCTATTTCAGCGATGCCGAGGGCCGGTTCGGCGACTCGCTCTCGGTCTTCGAAGGGAGCGGCACCCCCTACCGCGTCGTGGCCCATACGCCCGGGCGCCAGCCCACCGAGCCGCTCGCGTTCGACGCGCCGCCGGCCGAACCGCTGCAGATCGAGCTGAAAGCCGAGGGGCGCATCGACTACCGCATCGTCGACGGAACCGGCGCGCCGCTCCCCGCCCGCATCTCCCTGTTCCGCGCCGGCGAGCAGGTGAAGTACTTCTTCGTGCGCGGCGAGGGGAGCGAACCGGTGCCCCCCGGCGCCTACGAGGTCTCGGTCACGCACGGCTGGGAGTACGGAACCCATCAGGGGACGCTGACGGTGCCCGAAGACGGCGCCTACGAACTGAAGGCGACCCTGCACCACCTGGTGGATACGAGCGGCTACCTTTCGGCAGACACACACACGCACCAGGAGCCGAGCGCCGACTCGACCGTGCTCCTTCACGAGCGCATCCTCTCGGCCGCCGGCGAAGGTCTCGAGGTGCCCGTCGCGACCGACCACGAGATCATCCACGGGCTCGAGGCCGCCGTGGCGGCCAGCGGACTCCAGTCGTGGGTCAACTCGGTGAGCGGCGAAGAGTTCACGGCGACCGTCCCCGAGCACATGACGATTTTCCCCGTCGTTCCCGACGGCACGCCGCGCGGCAGCCCGCCCGTGTGGTATCAGCACGGGCTCGACGAGGCCTTCGGCAACGCCTACAGCCGGGGGGCGCAGGTGGCCTTTCTGAACCACCCGCGCGGCGGCTGTAACTGGATGTGCATCATCGGCTACGACCGCGTTGCCGGCGCGCCGACCCTCGACGATCCGACCCGGATCGGGCTGGACGCCGATCAGTCGCTCTGGACGTGGAATTTTCACGGCATCGAGTACATGAACGGACCCAAGAATCCGTTTCTCGACCCCGCGCACCCCGATCGGACCGGCCTCTTCGACGACTGGCTGAGCTTTCTCAACCACGGCCACCGCATCACCGCCGTGGGGGCCAGCGATGAGCACGGCTTCAGCGAACTGGGCATGCCGCGCATCTACTTCGGCGTGATCGAGGATCGCCCCGAGCTGTTTCACCCCGATCAGCTGGTCGACGCCGTGCACCGCGGCGACGTGCTCGTGAGCACCGGCGCCTTCGCGCGCATCACCGTGAACGGCAAGACGATGGGCGACGTGATCACCGACAAGGACGGCAGCGTCGACGTCGGTATCCGCATCGAAGCGCTCCCCGAAGTCGACGTGGCGCGGTTCCGCATCTATGTGAACTGCGACGAGGTGCTCAAAGCCCCCACCGATGCCCCCGGCGACGTCGTCAAGCACGACCAGAGCTACGCCGTCGCGGTGACGGCCGACGCGCACATCGTCGTCGCCGGTTTCAGCGACGAGCCCCTGCCGCGCGGGCTGCCGCAGTTCAATCCGCGCAACGTACCGCGCTTCACGTCCAACGCGATCTATGTGGACGCCGACGGAAACGGCACCTACGACGCGCCGGGGGGCAAGGCCTGCAACTATACGCTTGACTGACGAAGACAGCGGTCAGTGAAGGCCGCGTCAGTCCTTGTTCCGAATGACCCGCAGGGCGGGACGGCCCGCCGGCCGCGGCGGCTCGGGCGGCTCGGATGGTTCCGGCGGTTCCGAAGCGGCGGCTTCGGGCACGCCTTGCGGAGCCCGCCGTTCGTCGACCGGCGGGTTCTCGAGCGAAGCCGGCAGGTCGCTCTCTTCGTCGAGGACGAAGGGAAACGCCTGCCCCGTCTCTTCGGCATAGATGGCGGCAATGGCGCCGAGCGGAACGCGAAGACGCCACGGGACCCCGCCGAAGCGCGCATCACATTCGATGCCGTCGCCGCCGATGCTCAGGTGGCGCACGGCGCGGGGGCTCACGTTCAGCACGATGCGCCCGTCTTTCACGTGCGAGGCCGGAACCTCGACGCCGGGGCGCGTCGCTTCGACCAGGACGAGCGGCGTCCAGCCGTTGTCGACGATCCACTCGTGAAAAGCGCGCAACAGGTAGGGTTTCAGGGGAAGCATGATCACCTCAGGGTACTTTCTGCCCCTCCGGTTTTCAACCCGCGAGTCCCCGCGTCAGCATGTGCAGCAGGGCCGGCTCGATTTCCGTGTCGACCAGCGGCACGGGAGATTTCTCGAACTGCCGCGCCAGCGCGAACTGGTGCACGGTTTCGACCAGCACGCCGGCCACCGTCAGCGGACTCCCCGCGCGGCAGAGGGCTCCACGATCCATCAGGCGTTCGAGCCAGCGGGCGAAATCGTCGAGAAAACGCCGGCGGATGTGCGCGAACCAGAGCTGCTCCAGCTCGGGCCACTCCTTGGCGATGCGCTCGATGAGCCGCAGAGCGACGGCATGACCGTGCAGCGCCCGATACAGTTCGGCCAGCAGAGCGTGAAGCGCCTCCACGGCGTTCGCGCCGTCGACCGGGAGTTGCAGCCGCGCGCGCAGCTGACGCAGCGGCGAGTCCTTCTCGAGAAAGCGCTTCGCGAGCAGGATAGTCTCGCGTCGGGAAACGAGCGGCGCGGGCACCTGATTCACCGGATCGAGCGCCGGATAAAGCGCCGCGCGAAAGGCCATGTGCACCAGCGCATCCTTGCCCTGCACGTACCGGTAGACAGCCGCCTCGGTAATCCCGAATTCGGCGGCCAGATCGGCCAGGCGAAATCCGGCGTATCCCCGCTCGGAAAGCAGCTCAGCGGCCCGCACCGAAACGTCGCGCAGGCGCTCGGCGACGGGACGCCGTGTCAAGGCGGCATTCGACACCGGGGCAGTCGATGCGTCAGCATAGTGAGTCATTGACTAACATATTCGCAGGCCGTCTGGGAGCGCGCAACCCGCACCGTTCGCAGAAGATCAGTTCAACGGGTGGAAGGACGGCAAGCTGGTCGACCGGTACGTCTTCGACAACGCTCCCTCGAACCGCTGTTTCTGGCGCATGGAGCCGGACGGCATCCGCGCGAAGTTCATGGTCCCCTGGGGGCAGAGCGAAGATCCCGAAGATCCCCACTACCTCGATCGGGTGGATGACTACATCGCGCACACCTTCCGCGACTTCCCCTGCACCGAGGCGGAGATCGAGGCCGGGCGCGTCGAGGAGCGCATTCTGCGGTGATCCGGCCGCGACGGTGGATGCCGCCCGGACAAGCGGGTATCCTGAAGGTTCTTTTCTCTGCCTTCGCCATGATTCCCGTGTCCCCACCGCCGGTTATCTCCACTTCTGCCCACACCGAGCGTCTCCGTGTCCGGTGACGCACATCTGCGCGGCGAGCTGCAGCGCCTGTTCGGCTTCTCGGCTTTCCGCCCGTCGCAGGAGGCGATCGTGCGGGCGGCCCTCGATCGACGCGATGTGCTCGGCGTGCTCCCGACGGGGGCCGGCAAGAGCCTCACCTTTCAGCTCCCCGCCCTGCTCGAGCAGGGGTTGACCCTCGTCATCTCGCCGCTCATCGCGCTGATGGAAGACCAGGTGCACCAGCTGCGCGCCCGCGGCATCGAGGCGGCCGCCGCCATCACGACGCGCACCGGGCAGGACGACCAGGCGGATATCCTCTCGCGGGCACGTAGCGGCGACCTGCGCATGCTCTACGTCGCGCCCGAACGGCTCGCCTCACGCCGGTTCCAGACGGCGCTCGACGACATTCCCGTGCGTTTTCTCGTCGTCGACGAAGCCCACTGTGTGAGCGAGTGGGGGCACAACTTCCGCCCCGACTACCGCCAGATCCGCCAGTTCCGCAACCGGATTCCCGACGCCACGGTCATCGCCCTCACGGCCACCGCGACGCCGACCGTCCGCCGCGATATTCTGGGGAACCTGGGGCTCGGCAACGCGGTCGAGGTCATCGGCGACTTCGACCGCCCCAACCTGCGCTGGCAGGTGGCCGAGGCCTCGGGGCGCAAGAAGCTCGACGCCATCACGGCCCTCCTGCGGCGCGAGCCCGCCGCCGCGGCCATCGTCTACGCGCCCAGCCGCAAGCTGACCGAGCAGATCGCCGACGTGCTGCGCGTCTCCGGACATGCGGCCGGCTTTTACCACGCGGGGCTGCCCGGCGACGTGCGCGAGCGGCGCCAGCAGGGCTTTCGCGACGGCACCATCAAGGTCATGGCCGCCACCATCGCCTTCGGCATGGGGGTGCACAAAGACGACGTGCGCCAGGTGATCCACTACTCGATGCCGCGATCGCTCGAAGCCTACTATCAGGAAGCCGGCCGGGCCGGGCGCGACGGCCAGCCCGCCGCCTGCACGCTGCTCTACTCCCGCTCCGATCTGCGCTACAACCACCAGCGCATCGAAGATCAATACCCCGACCGCGATACGCTGCGCGCCGTGCAGGTGGCGGCCGTCCGCGGCGAGCTGCGCGATCTCGCCCAGGGCGACGCCGACACGGGCGCCCACGCGCTCGCCCTGTCTGCGCTGCTCGAAAGCGGCTACCTCACGGGAAATCCGGTCGACGGCTTCGGCGCCGGCACGGGGGGCGACGGCGGCGCGCGGGCGCTCGACTGGCTCACCCGCCATCGGCGGGCCGAGCTCGACCGTCTATACCGCGTGCGCGACTATGCGGAAACATCGGGGTGCCGCAGCACGGTACTGCTCGGCTACTTCGGTCAACAGCTCGACGAGTGCGGGCACTGCGATCGCTGCCTCGGGTTGGAATCGGAGGCGGCCGTCGCCACGAAGCGTCCGGCAAAACGTCCGCTGCCGGCCGAAGAAGGGATCGATCGCGAGCTTGTCGAACGCCTGCGGGCCTGGCGCGTGGCGCTCGCCAAGGAGTGGGAGGTGCCCGCCTTTCACATCATGAGCGACAAGACGCTGCGCGAGGTCGCCCTGTTCCGCCCGAAGAACCGCGACGAGTTCCTTCTCGTTTCAGGGCTCGGCGAGAAGAAGTGGGATGCGTTCGGGACGCGGCTGGTCGAATTTCTGGCCGAAGCCGTCTGATTCTGTTCAGCGCAGCATGACCGCGAGGTGGCGCTCCTGCCAGAAGGCCTCTGGGCGCAGAATCACGACCCGCGTGCCCGAGGGGGCCGTCTCGAGGCGGTAGGTATCGAGTCCGCGGGCCGGCACGAGCGATTCCACTTCGCCCGGAACAACAAGCTCGGTCACGTGCACCGAGGTCGGCATGAAGCGGTCGGCCGGATACGGGTGGTTCAGGACGGGCACCGATCCCCAGCCGAAGAGAAAGCCCCCCTCCCTGCGAATGACCCCCGCCGTCAGCAGGTCGGCTTCGGTCCCAATCACGTAGAAGGTGCGCTCCATCTCTTCGCGCAGATGGCGCATGCGGTCTTCGGCGGTACGGATGCGCTCGGTTTTCTCGGCGATCTCGCCCGCCTGCGTCGCGATCGTCACCCCCTGGGCCGAGACGAGATCGTGCAGGCCGCCGATCTCGGCCTGCAGGGCTTCGATGCGCTCCTGCCGCAGCTTGAGCTCGAGCGAGAGCTCCTTGATGCGCCGGTTGAGCGAGGCAATGCGCACGCCCGCCTTATCGTTCCGGGCCACCAGATCCTCGATCTGCCGCTGCTTGTCTTCGAGGGCCTGGCGCAGGTTGTCGATATGCTGATGGGTCGCCTCGGTCACCGCATCGAGCGCGCCGCTCTCGCCCGCCTCGATCGGCTTGAGGGTCACAATCTCGGCGTCGACGCGCGCGAGCTCGTCGTAGATTTCGTTGAGGGCCGCGAAGGTGGCGTCGATGCGCCGGTCGCGGTCGCTCATCTGCTCCTGCAGCGTCTGCCGCTCTTCAGCCAGCTTGCGGTTCCGTGCTTCGAGGTCGGCGATCCGGTCGGCATTGCAGCCGGCCGACAGTGCGGCGAGAACGAACGGCATGATGGTCAGTCGGATGGCTGAAAGGCGCATGGCGGAACCTCATTGCGGACGGCGATCAACAGATCCACAGTGTATCCGGTCGGCAGGCCGTGGCGACAGGGGCGCCCCCTCAGCCCGCCGGGCGCCAAGCTCCACGTGCACTCGGTCTGCCGAAAGCAAACTGGAGATCCCCATGGCGAGCAGGGTACGCTGATGGAATGCGGATAGGACAGCGTTTTCTGGACGAATGGGATCGCCGGGTGCTCCCGGTGGTGACGGACTGGTACACGAAATCGGCGGCAAAGTTCCGCAAGGAGCTTCTCGCCGAAGCACACGGACGGGTGCTCGAGATCGGGATCGGAAGCGGCCCGAGCCTCCCCTTCTACTCCACGCGCGTCACCGAGCTCGTCGGGCTCGAGCCCAACGAAACCGCGCGCCGCAAGCTCGAACGGCGGCTGCAGTCCGATCCGACCCCGTTTCCGGTGCGCGCCGTCGACGGCTCGGCGCTCGAACTCCCCTTCGAAAGCCGAAGCTTCGATGCCGTCACCTTTCAGCTCGTGCTCTGCACGGTGCCGGGCCCCGAGAAAGCGCTCGCCGAGGCGCGACGGGTGCTCAAACCCGACGGCCGGCTCCTCTTCGTTGAGCACGTGCGCCATACGCAGCCCCGCTCGGCCGCCCTGCAGGATCGCATCAGCCCGGCCTGGTCGGTGTTCGCCGGCGGCTGCCGCCTCAATCAGGACACGGAAGCAATCATCCGCCAGACCGGGTTTGCGGTGGACTGGATCAAGCACGTCGAAAACCGCACCCGGCCCCACTTTCTGAGCCACATGGTCTGGGGCGTCGCCCACCCCGCGCCGCAGGCTCCGGCGCGCTGACCCCGCCGGGCCCGACTCCTTCGCACCCCGCGCGGCGGCGCATTGCCGTCGAGCGCGGATTGCGGCCATGGTACGTTCGCAGCAACGCGAAAGGAGTTCGGACATGCTGGCAATGACCTATCGCGGCCCCCACCGGGTCCGCATCGATCAGAAACCGATCCCCCGCATCATGCACGGTAACGACGCGATCGTGCGCGTCACCCGGGCGGCGATCTGCGGCTCCGATCTGCATCTCTTCCACGGGCTGATTCCCGATACCCGGGTCGGTACGACCTTCGGGCACGAATCGACCGGAGTCGTCGAAGAGGTCGGCCCCACGGTGCAGAACCTCAAGCCGGGCGACCGCGTGGTGATACCGTTCAACATTTCGTGCGGAACCTGTTTTTTCTGTTCACGCCTGCTGTACGGGAACTGCGAGAACACGAATCCCAATGCGAGCATCGCTTCGGGCGTTTTCGGCTACTCTCATTCCACAGGCGGATACGACGGGGCGCAGGCCGAGTACGTACGCGTCCCCTTCGCCGACGTGGGGCCGATGAAGATTCCCGACGACATGAGCGACGACGACGTCCTGCTCCTGAGCGACGTCATGCCCACGGGCTACCAGGCCGCCGAGATGGGCGAGATCAAACCCGGCGAGACCGTCGTCGTCTTCGGGTGCGGCCCCGTAGGCCTCTATGCGCAGAAGTCGGCCTGGCTGCTCGGCGCAGGGCGCGTCATCGCCGTCGACCATCTGGACTACCGGCTCGAATTCGCGCGGAACTTCACGGGCGCCGAAACGGTGAACTTCAGCGAGGTCGACGACATCATTGCGTGGCTCATCAAGCAGACCGACGGACGCGGCGCCGACGTGTGCATTGACGCGGTCGGGCTCGAGGCCGACGGCTCGCTGCTGCAGACGATTTCGGGCATGAAGCTGAAATTCCAGGCGGGCGCCGCCACGGCCATCCACTGGGCGATCAATTCGGTGCGTAAAGGGGGCAACGTGTCGCTCATCGGCGTCTACGGCCCGCCGTGGAACCTGGTGCCCATCGGCACGGCCATGAACAAGGGGCTGACGCTGCGGATGAACCAGGCGAACACGCGGCGCTACATGCCGCACCTGCTCGATCACATCCGCGCCGGCCGGCTCGATTCCACGGGCATCATCACGCACCGCATTCCGCTCGAAGAGGTAGCCGACGCTTATCATATCTTCGAAAAGAAACAGGACAACTGCATCAAGACCGTGCTGATTCCGCCGACCGTGCATTGAACATCTGGAAAGAGGACGCTCATGGATGACAATCCCAGACTCGAAAGCCTGGAATACCGCGGCGCCGACGCAGCTCCCGAGGCGCGCCCCGGCGTTCCGATGGAAAAGGATCCGCCGGCGCCCGCCCCGGGCACGCACTGGCAGAACGTCGAGGGGCAGGAGCATCCGCCCTTCGAGGTGCTCAAGCGCGCCCAGCTCGACGAACTGACCCCGGTCTACGGCACCGGCCAGCCGCCGCACGGTCTCAGCGGCGCGCTGCGCCGGGCAGCCTACAACGTGCCGGAGCACAAGACGTCGCACTGGGCGCTGCTGCTGCTGGCCGATCGGGTCGACGTCGTCGAAAGCGCCGCGGCTGATCTGCTCGGCAACGCGCGCCGCAGGAACATTCTCTTCGGCGCGGCCGCGGCCACCGGTCTTGCGCTGGGCGCCGCCGCCCGTTCGCTGCGACAGGAAACGGTGGGTCCGAGAATGAAGATCTGCCTGAACCGCGAATATTGACCGTGGGGCACGGAGGGGAACGCATGAAAGCGGCAATCATCACGGGGGGCGGAGCCGGTATCGGACGCGCGGCGGCGCTCCGGTTCGCACGGGACGGCATCGGGGTCACCGTAGCCGATATCGATGGCGCGGGCGCCGAGGAGACGGTCTCCAGTATCGAGAAGGCAGGTGGAAAAGCGGTCGCCATCCGGACCGATGTCTCGAAGGATGACGACGTGGCCGCCATGGTCGACAAGACCCTCTCGACCTTCGGAAGCCTCGACTACGCCTTCAACAACGCAGGCATCGAAGGGCATCAGGAGCCGGTCCATGCCCTGGCACGTGCGGACTGGGAGCGGGTCATCGTCATCAACCTGACCGGCACATGGCTGTGCATGAAGTATGAGCTGACGGTCATGCGCGAACGGGGTTCGGGGGCCATCGTCAACAACGCCTCCATCGCGGGACTCGTCGGCTTCACGAGTCTCTCGCATTACGTGGCTTCCAAACACGGCGTCATCGGACTCACGCGCGCGGCGGCGCTCGAGGCCGGCCCCCTCGGCATCCGCGTAAACGCGCTGTGCCCGGGGGTCATCGAAACGGCGATGGTCAAGCGCGCGAAAGAAGAGAATCCCGAGATGATCAAGGCGGTCACGGCCGCCCACCCGTTGCATCGCGTCGGGCAGCCCGAAGAAGTGGCCGAGCTGGCCTGGTGGCTGTGCACGGGCGCTCCGTTCATGACCGGCTGCGCAATTCCCATCGACGGAGGGTACACCGCCCAGTAAGCGCGCGGAGAGGGCGCAAGCTTGCGCCGGCCGGACGGCTCGTTTAGTTTAAAGGGAGCGTTGGAGTTTTCATGAACGTTCCATCCCCGTGCGGCTGCTTCCCGCTCGCCGCTTTTCCGGCCCCGCTTCTTTCCCCCGGATCCGTCTGCGCCCGCGCCGCGGAGGAGCGGCCATGATCCGGCCGCACCATCATGCCCGGCCGGGACGTCCTTCGGATATTCTGGAAGCGCTGCGCCGCCGCATCGACCATCCCACCGCGCTGGCCCGGAGCCTCAACGCCGTCATTCAGTTCGAGCCCTGGGATGGCCCTTCGGTGCGCCTGCGGATGGAAGAAGGACGCTTCGTGGTCTCGACCGACACGGGGCGGGCCGATACGCGCATCCGCAGCACGACCGAGACGCTGCTGCAGGTCGTCGAGGGTGAGGAATCGGGGGTGCGCGCCTTTCTCGAGGGGCGGCTCACGGTGCGCGGCAACCTGGCACTGGCCATGCAGATCGAGTCGTTCTTCCCGCCTCCGCGGCCGCTGGCCGAGCGGGTGCGGGCCGACTACGTGAACGCAGGCGGCCTGCGCACCTTCTACCTCGAGTCCGGCGAAGGGACGCCGGTCATTCTTCTCCATGGGCTCGGCGCCACCAACGCGTCCATGCTGCCCACGCTCGGTGCGCTCGCCGGCGACTACCGGATTCTGGCCCCCGACAATCCGGGATTCGGCGAGAGCGACAAACCGGTGCGCGCCTACCATCCGGTCTTCTTCGCCCGCTGGGTGCGCGACTTCATGGACGCCCTCGGGATCGAGCGCGCGATTCTGATCGGCAACTCCATGGGCGGACGGATCGCGCTCGAGACGGCGCTGCGTTTTCCCGACCGCGTCGACCGTCTGGTGCTCTTCGCGCCGTCGATGGCGTGGAAACGCTTCCGCCAGTTCGTGCCTGTCGCCCGCGTGCTCTCGCCGCAGCTGGCCGCGCTGCCGCTGCGGCTCCCCCGCATGCAGGTCCTGCGGACGCTGAAAATGATGTTCGCGGATTCGCGCGTGCTCCCCCAGACCTGGCACGACGCTGCCGTCGACGAATTCCTTCGCGTGTTTCGCGAGCCGCGGGCGCGCATCGCCTTCTTTTCGGCCGCGAAGCAGATCTACCTGGAAACGCCCGGCGGCGAGAAGGGCTTCTGGAACCGCCTGCCGGCCATGAAGCACGACGCCCTCTTTCTCTGGGGCGATAAGGACCTGCTCGTCCCCGCGTCATTCGCGCGCCATGCGACCGACGCCCTCCCCCACGCGCGGTCGATCATTCTGCGCGACTGCGGCCACGTCCCCCAGTTCGAGCATGACGACGAGACGCACGTGCTCGTGCGCAGCTTTCTGCGCGGCGATCTGCACACCTGACCGATCCGGAGTTTTTCCCATGACCAAATTCGCAGAACTTCTCGCGCCGATTGCCGCCGGCGCCGAGACCCTCCGCACCCCCGCGCACTGGACCCAGGGGCGCGCCACCTTCGGCGGACTTCTGGCGGCGGCCGGGCTCGCCGCGATGCGGCGGCTGGTCGATCCGGAACGCCATCCGCGTTCGCTGCACGTGACCTTCGCGGGCCCGGTCGCCCCGGGAGACGCACGCCTGGAGACGCGGCTGCTGCGCGCCGGCCGCTCGGCCACGCTGGTGGAATGTCACGTCCTGCAGGAAGACGGCGTCTGCACGAGCATGACGGCCGCCTTCGGCGCGGATCGCCCTTCGCAGGTGCATGCGGAACCGCCGCCGCGTCCCCCGGCGCCGGAGCCGGAACAGGGGCTCACGCTCCCCTACGTCGAGGGGATGACGCCGACCTTCACGCAGCACTATGACTACCGCTGGACGGTCGGCGACCTTCCGTTCTCGGGGAGCGGCAAGCGGGAGATCGGGGGATGGTGCGCCCTGCGCGATGCCGCGGAACCGGCAACGCACGAGCACATCCTCGGACTGGTGGACGCCTGGCCGCCGACGGTGCTCCCCATGCTGACAACGCCCGCGCCGGGGAGCTCGCTCGACTGGTCCATCCAGTTCCTGCAGTGGAGCCCGGAGGCACGGGCCGGCGACTGGTGGTTCTACCGCGCCGAGGCCGACGCGGCGGCCCACGGGTACGCGCAGACGCGCGCCGTGCTCTGGGATCCGCAGGGGCGTCCGGCGGCCCTCAGCACGCAGACGGTAGCCATCTTCGGCTGATCCCGCCGCGGGCAGAACGGTAGTTTCTGTCTACTCGTCGGCGAGCAGGGCCGCGTAGGGGTGATCGGTAAGGGCGAAGCCGTCTTCTTCGACCGGCGCCGCCATGGCCGAGATGAGAAAGTCTTCGGGCTCGTCGACGGCAGCCTGCTGTGCGGGCTGCGGCGAAGGCCAGACCCCGATCAGCGCGAGCGCGAGAACGGCGGCCGCCGCCCACATGCGCGGAGACGTCATCGCCCGCAGCACCCAGGGGTTGCCCACACGCCGCTCGAGGGCGGCCAGTTCGCCGGGAGGGGCCGGGGGAACCACCGGCCGGTGCGCGCGAAGCAGTACGGCAAGCGGATCCGCGGCATCGTCTTCTTCGGGCCCGCTCAGGCGGGGTTCGCGTGATGGACTCGTCATGGCAACCTCTCTGCGGGCAACAGGCGCGCCCGCAAATGTTCTTTCGCGTAGTGAAGGCGGGATTTGACCGTCCCCTCAGGCTCGCCGAGCGATTCGGCGATTTCGGGAACCGTCATGTCCTCGTAGTAGCGCAACGCGATGACGGTCCGATGCTCGAAGCTGAGCCCGGCCATCGCGCCCTCAATCTGCAGCCGGGCTTCGGTACCGCGTTGCGCGGCGTCGGCCCGCTCGTCGTGGAGGGGGGCCAGGTCGTCGAGGGCGACCGGCGTCCCCACCCCTTTCCGCTGCCGCCAGCAGTCGCGCGCGGCGTTCACGGCGATACTCGCGAGCCAGGTGCTCACCTTCGCGCGGCCTTCAAACTGTCCGCGCGCCTGCCAGCTTTTCAGAAATACCTGCTGCACCAGATCGTCGACGTCTTCGCGCGGCGCGAGCGAGTAGAGGATCGACCGCACCATGCGTTCGTGCGCATGGTAATAGTCGGCGAACGTCCCCTCGCCCGTTCGCGCGCGCGGGAAACGAAGGATCGGGCGAGAAGCGCTCAACGCGGCGAACCCTCTCCAGCCGATTCGTCGCCGGCGGCTTCGGCAGCGCCTGCGGGGCCGGGACCATGCTTCCAGCCATGCCCCTTTTTCCCGTGCTTCTTCTTGTGTTCCTTCATCCACTTCATCAAATCCGCTCGCTGGGCGGGAGTCAACAAAGCGCGCACGCTGAGCATCCGGTCGAACTCCAGGCGGTGAAGCGCCGTACGGCCTTCTTCGAGGCGGGAAAAGAGCGCGCGGAGCTCGTTCTCGGGCGCGTCGGCGCTCATCTTTCCGTGCAGCTCCCGCCGCAGCGCGCGCACGTGCTTGCGCGCTTCCTTCAAGGCGGGGGCGGTTTCGTTGCGAATCCGCTCGAGATCGTTGCGTTGCGCGTCGGTAAGGTCGAGCTTCTCGAGCGCTCGCATTCCGAACCCGTGCCCCTCACCGGCGGCGGCCGGGGCAGACACGCCGGCGACAAGAGCGAAGGCAAGAACCAACATGGAGACTGTTTTCATGACTACCTCGGAGGCGACGGACGAAACATTTCGCCCTTTTCCCATACGACGGGCACCGGGGCCAATCCGTTCAACGGACGGCCATTTCCCATCCGGTTGAACGTTCGGGGCCCCGGTCGCGTCCTATCTTCTTCCCTTCGGGAAGATTGTGAGCGTTCAGGCCTGATATCATTCTAGTTTCGCCTATTTGCGTTCCCCGTGCCCCTTGCATGTCATTCCCTCTCCGCAGCATCCTCCTGAGTGTCGTCTTTCTGTTTGCCGCCACGGCGCCCGCCGCCGCCGCCGCCGGGTTCACGCTCGAGCAGGCGATCGAGCAGGCCCTCGCCCGCAATGAATCTCCCGCGCAGGCGGGCTACCGCATCGAGCGTGCCGAAGCCTTCGTGCGCGAGGCCTGGGGCACGCTCCTCCCCTCGCTCACCGTCACGGGGATCTATACGCGCCGGGCGCGCGAGGTGGTGCGGCAGGTCGGGGGCGAAGACGTGATCATCCAGTCGCGTGACGGCCTGGCGGGGAGCGCGGTGGCCGAACTCGACCTGGTGAATCTGCCGGCCATTCCGCAGATCCGCAGCAGCCGGCGCCTCGAAGACGCCGCCCGGGCAGACGCCGTCGAGGTGCGGCGCGATCTTGCCTTTCTCGTTTCCGAAACCTATCTTGCCGTGCTCGCCGCGCAGGAGCTCGTGCGGGTGGCCGAACAGCGCGTCGAGCAGTCGACCCGCGTGGTGACCGACGCCACGGCGCGCGCAGGCGCCGGGCTGGCGTCGCGCACCGACGTCACGCGCGCCCAGGTCGAACGGGCGGGGGCGGAGCTCGCACGGACGCAGGCGCGCAACACGCTGGCGCGCGCCGTCTTCGCCCTGGAATACCTGATAGCGAGCCCCCTGCCGGGCGAGCTGACCGCACCGGAATTGCCGGCGCCCATCGAGGCGGCCCCGGCCGACCTGATCCCGCAGGCCATCGGGCAGCGCGAAGATCTCAAGTCGCTCAACCTGCGCGCCGAGGCGGCCAGCCTGCGGGCGCGCGCGGCCTGGTACCGCTACCTGCCTTCGCTCGGCGCGCAGGGGACCTACCGGCTGACGAACGAGACCGGCCTCTCGGGATACGCAGACGACTGGAATCTTGCCCTCACGGCCACGTGGCGACTCTTCGACGGCGGCATTGCCGCGGCGCAGGCGGGGCAGTTCCGAGCCGAGGCGCGCATCGCCAACCTCGAATTCAAAGCGAACGAACGCGCCGTCGGCTACGAGATCCGCACGGCGCAGCAGGACCTGGAGACCGCCCGTTCGGCCATCCGCGAGGCCGAGGCCGCCGTCGAGGCAGCCGACACCTACCTGCGCGACATCTCGCAGCGCTATGCCGCCGGGCTGGCCAGCGGCCTCGAGCAGGCCGACGCCTCGCTTTCGGCCTATCAGGCGCGGGCGGCGCTGGTGCAGCGCAGGCTCGACTACTGGCGCGCCGGCCTGGCCCTGCGCAACGCGCTCGGGCTGTACCCGATCGAATCCGTCACCGAGGAACCCTCATGAACCGCACCACATCCCTGGTCCTCGTACCCCTGGCCCTGCTGATGGCGCTCGGCTGCTCGGGCAAGAGCGACGCGCCGGCCGGCCGGGGTTCGGGGGCCCCCGTCTTCCCCGTCGAGACCATGACGGTCCGCAGCAGGCCGCTGCAGGTCACCGTTCACGCGGTGGGGAGCGTGACGGCCTTCGAAGAGGTGAGCGTGACGGCGCGCGTGGCCGGCGTCGTCGAGCAGGTGCGCTTCATGGAGGGAGACAGCGTCGGGGCCGGGCAGGTGCTCGCGGTCATCGAACCTGAGCGTCACCGCGCCCAGTTTCTCGCCGCCGAGGCGGCCCTGAAGCAGGCCGCCGCCATGCGCGACGAGGCCGCCCAGGCCTGGCAGCGCCGCGCGGGGCTCGCCGAGACGAATCCCGATCTGGTGCGCGAAGAGGAGCTGCAGGCCTTTCGCACCAAAGCGGCGGCGGCCGAGGCGGAAACCATGAAGGCGAAAGCGGCCCACGACCTCGCGGCCCTGAACCTCCGTGACGCGAGCGTGCGCACGCCCGCCGCCGGCATCGTGCAGGCGCGCCTCGTGCACACGGGGCAGTACGTGCAGCCGGGCACGGCAATCGCCCGCCTGCTGCGCGAAGATCCGCTGCTCCTGCGCTTCGAGGTCGCCGAGGCCGAGGCGCGCGATCTCCGGCGCGACGCGGCCGTCAGCTTCACCTCCGGCGGGCGCGAATACGCGGCCACCATTCTGCACATCGCCGGCTCGGCCAACGCCGCGCGCATGGTGCCCGTCGTCGCACGCGTCGAGGGGGGCACGGCGGATCTGCGGCCCGGGGCCTTCGCGAACGTGCGCATCGTGACCGACGTGAACCGTGACGCCGTGGTCATTCCCCAGATCGCCGTGCGCCCGAGCGCCGCCGGACTGATCGCCTTCGTGGTCGAAGACGGAAAAGCCGTCCGACGCACGGTGGTCTCGGGCATGCGCACCCCCGAGGGGCTGCTCGAGATCCGCGAAGGGCTGCGTCCGGGCGAGCAGCTCGTGCTGCGCGGGGCAGACGCCCTGCGCGAGGGCGTCGCGGTGCGCGTGGCCGAAGCGAGCGCGGGCGAAGGGCGGCCGGTGACGGCCCCGGCGCCCCAGACGGCGGAGACCCGATGAACATCACGGAACTTTCCGTCCGCCGGCCGGTGTTCGCGTGGATGCTCATGGGCGCCACACTGGTCATCGGCCTCGTGGCCTTCACGCGCATCGGCGTGAGCAACCTGCCCGACGTCGACTATCCGACCATCTCGATCAACGTCTCGTGGGAAGGCGCTTCACCGGAGATCGTCGAGACCGACGTCGTAGAAATCCTCGAGGAGTCGCTGACGCAGGTTGAAGGGATCAAGTCGATCTCCTCCCGCTCGTCGATGGGGAGCGGCCGCATCACGGTGGAACTGGACCTGGATCGCAGCGTCGACCTCGCGCTGCAGGATGTGCAGACGCGCGTCTCGCAGGCGCAGCGGCGCCTGCCGGCCGACATCGACCCGCCGGTCATCTCGAAGTCGAACCCCGAAGACCAGCCGATCATGTGGGTCGCCCTTTCGGGACCGTTCCCCCAGCGCGTCCTGAGCGACTACGCCCGCTACCAGCTGAAAGAGAAGCTGCAGACGGTGCCCGGCGTCGGCGAGATCGCCCTCGGGGGGTACCTGGAGCGGAACATCCGGATCTGGCTCGACGCCGACCGACTGGCGGAACGCGGGGTGACCGCGGGGGAAGTCATTGCTACCCTGCGCAGGCAGCATGTGGAACTTCCGGCCGGACGTCTCGAGAGCGCGGGGCGCGAACTGAACGTGCGCGTGCTGGGCGAGGCGCTCGATCTCGAAACCTTCCGCTCGCTGGTCGTGGCGCGGACGGGGACGACCCCGGTCTACCTGGCCGACGTGGCCATCGTCGAAGACGGGTTCGAGGACATCCGCCGCCTCATGCGCGCCAACGGCGTTCCAGCCCAGGGTGTGGGGATCCGCAAGCAGCGGGGCGCCAACGCGGTGGCCGTGGCGCAGGGGGTGCGGGCCACGCTCGACGAGGTGCGCCCGACGCTTCCCGAAGGGATGGAGCTGGCCGTCAACTTCGATTCCACGCAGTTCATCGAGGAGTCGATTCACGAGCTGCAGTTCGAGCTCGTGCTCGCCGTCATCCTCACCGGCATCATCTGCCTCATCTTCCTCGGCTCCTTCTCGACGACGCTGAACGTACTGCTCGCCATCCCGATGTCGCTGCTCGGCACGGTCGCGGTCATCTACTTTCTCGGCTACACGTTCAACACCTTCACGCTGCTCGGCCTGGCGCTCGCCGTGGGGCTCGTGGTCGACGACGCCATCATGGTGCTCGAGAACGTACACCGTCACGCGGAAATGGGGAAGTCGCGCGTCCAGGCGGCGCTCGAGGGGACCGAACAGATCAAATTCCCCGCGCTGGCCGCTACCGGCTCCGTCGTCGCCATCTTTCTGCCCGTCGTCTTCATGGACGGGGTCATCGGCAAGTTCTTCATGCAGTTCGGGGTGACGCTCTGCGCGGCCATCCTGTTCTCCTATGTGGAAGCAATCACGCTCGCCCCCGCCCGCATGGCGCAGTTCATGACCGTGCACGCCGAAGGGGGCTCGACGATCGATCGCGTCTTCAAACGCCTCTCCTCCGTGTACGAGCGGATTCTCCGCTGGAGCCTCGACCACGCCGGCTGGGTGCTCGGGGCTGCCGTCCTTCTCTTTTTCGCCGCCCTGGGCGTGTTCCGGGCGCTGCCGTCGGAGTTCGTCCCCTCGCAGGATCAGAGCCGGCTCATGGTGCGCTACCAGACGCAGCTCGGCAACAGTCTCGAGGAAGCCGACCGCCTCATCGCCAGGGCGGAAGACATCGTGCGCAGCCGCCCCGAGGTACAGCGCGCGCTCGCCATCGTCGGCGGCGGCGACGTGAGCGAGGGACGCATGTTCGTCACTCTGGTGCCCCCTGGGGAGCGGAAGCTGAGCCAGAACGAGTTCGCCGATGAACTGCGCAAGGAGTTCCGCAACATCCCCGGCCTGCGCGCCTTCGTCATGGACCTCTCGCAATCGGGCTTCTCGGCGCGCCGCGGGTATCCGGTGGAATTTTCGGTGCGCGGTCCGGAGTGGAAGTCGCTGGTGGAGCTGAGCGAGACGGTGCGCGAGAAGCTCGACGCCACCGGACTCGTCACGGATCTCGACAGCGACTACAAGGTGGGCCAGCCCGAAGTGCGCCTCGTGCCCGACCGCGCCCGCGCCGCCGATCTCGGCATTCCGATCGAGGATGTCGCGGCAGCCGTCAACCTGCTCGTGGGCGGAAGCCGCGTCGGCAAGTACAGCAGCGGCGGACGCCGGCTCGACGTGCGCGCCCGCCTGCTCGCCGATCAGCGCTCGCGCCCCGAAGACATCACGCGTCTTTTCGTGCGCACCGCTGCGGGCACCCTCGTGCCCCTCTCGTCGCTCGTGACGTGGGAGGAGCAGCCGTCGCTGCAGGAAGTCAGCCGCGAAGACCGCCAGCGCGCCATCGCGCTCTCGGCCAACGTGGCGCCGGGGCATTCGCAGGATGAAGCGCTCGCGGCCGTGCAGGCGCTGCAGAAGGAGATGCCGGTCGGCTACAGCCTCGTGCTCGGCGGGTCGAGCGTCGCCTTTCAGGAATCGATGGGCGGCCTCTTCTTCGCCATGCTGCTCGGCATCCTCTTCGCGTACATGATTCTCGCCTCGCAGTTCAATTCGTTCCTCCACCCGGTGACGGTGCTGACGATTCTGCCGCTGTCAATCGCGGGGGCGGCCTTCATGCTGCTCATCGCCGGCAAGTCGCTCAACATCTTCAGCATGATCGGCCTGCTGCTGCTGCTGGGCATCGTCATGAAGAACTCGATCATCCTCGTGGATTACGCCAACGAGGAGCGCGAGAACGGGGCCGATCCACGCACGGCCATGCTGCGCGCCGGTCCCATCCGGCTGCGGCCGATTCTCATGACCTCGGCGGCGACGCTCACGGCCGCCATTCCGGCCGCGCTCGGCTTGGGGCCCGGGAGCGAAACGCGCAGCCCGATGGCCCTGGGGATCATCGGTGGACTCGCGGTGGCGACCGTGCTCAGTCTGCTGGTCGTCCCTTCCTTCTACGTCGTGGCGGACCGCCTCAAGGCGCGCATTGCCGCACGTTTTGGTTCCGCCTGAGGACCGCATGATTCCGCTGTCGCGCCCGAGGTTCCGCCTTCTGCTGCTCGCCCTGGTCGTCATCGGCCTCGTCGCCGGCGTGCTCGGGATCCGCTCGGAGCTTTCGGCCGCGGACAACTGGCGTACGGCGCCGCGGACCAGCATGGGGATCGCGCCGAAGGCGACGGAGGAGCCGGAGCCGCTCGTGCACGTCTACGCGGCGCGCACGGTGAAGTGGCGCGGCTGGTTCGCCGTGCACTCTTGGATCGCGGTCAAGCCACGCAACGCCGTCACGTGGACGACGTACCAGGTCATCGGCTTCCGCCTGAAGCGCACGGGAACCGCCGTGGTCATCCAGGACGACGACCCGGATCGGCGCTGGTACGGCGCGCCCCCCGCGCTGCTGGCGGAACTGCGGGGACCCGCGGCTGAGCGCGCCATCCCGAAGATCCACGCCGCCGCGTTGTCCTATCCGTATCCGCACGCCTACCGGGCGTGGCCGGGGCCGAACAGCAACACCTTCGTCTCGCACATTCTGCGGGCCGTCCCAGAGCTGCAGGTCGAGCTGCCGCCGCACGCCATCGGCAAGGACTGGATCGACGACGGGGATCTCGTCGGCTGGTCCGAGAGCGGCACCGGCGCGCAGCTGTCGCTCTTCGGCGCCCTCGGGCTCACGGCGGGTCTCGCCGAGGGGCTCGAGGTGAACCTGCTCGGCTTGACCTTCGGCCTCGATCTCTGGCGCCCGGCCCTGAAGCTTCCGCTCGTCGGCCGCGTAGGCTTGCGCGACGCGCCGGTGTTCGGGGAGTGAGGCAGCCTCCTCCCGACCCCAGCGGGGTCGCACTCCCCGCCGCGCAACCACCTCCTCCGGGCGAGATCGACTCGCCCGGTCCTCCTCCTCCAGCGAGGAGGAGGAAACATGCCTCCGTGTGCTCGATCCCGCCCTTCGCACCCGACCCGGCCCCACGGACCCCGGCGGGGTCCCATCACTTAGCTACCGGAATCCCCCCGTGCCCTTCGACCCCGGAGGGGTCGCAGCAAGCCGCCCCGGACGTCACGCCCCGCGCCTTGCCTCCGGCGGTCGGAGCGTCGTTCAGGCGGTGAATGCTCGAAGGGAGACGCTGTCGTGGGGGAAAAGCTTCAGCAGGGGGCCGTCGTTCGTGACCAGCTTCACATTGAGGCGCCGGGCCAGCGAAACGAATTCGCAATCGTAGGCCGAGGCGCCGGTGGCCGCGGCGAGTTCGAGAACCGCGTTGAAATCCGTCTGATGTTCTCCGGCTTCCATCAGCTCGAGCGCAAACTTCATCTCTTCGATGGCCGCCTGCGGGCTCAGGTTCTTGACCTTGACCTGCAGGGCAAGAACATTCATGAATTCACTTCGCCAGAGGATCGGCGCTCGCCACACGGCATCCTGTTCGTAGACCTTCACGGCGAGCGCATGAAGTTCGGGGGGTCGTTTGGTGACAAGGTAGGCAATCAGGTTTGTGTCGGCGACGATCACGGCCGGCCTTTTCGCTTGGCCGCGGAAATTTCCGCATCGGTCATCTCGAAATCAGGCAAGGTCTGGTGAAAAGCCCGGAGCCTGGTGAGAAAATCCTGCTTTTCTTCGGCGGTCGGTTGGTCAACTCGCTCGAGAAGCAGAACGATTTCCTGATTGAGGCTGCGCCGGTTCGCCGCCGCGCGCTGCTTGAGCCGCTCGTAGACGTCGTCGGGAATGTTGCGGACGGTAAGGTTCGCCATAAGGTCCCTCCCCGTATTCCCCTACAAGGGGAATTTCGGAACAGTGTCGACTGATATCATCATAACATCATCACGACATCATGGCCCCAGAGCGCCTCGCGGATGCCTGCCAAGTGACGAGTTTCAACTGGAACGACGAGCACCATGCCCTTGTCCCATCAGCCCTTGGTTCTCAGCGCATGGCGCTTCATCAAGTGACGAGTTGCGAGTGACGAGTGACGAGTCGTCGACAAGGACGACGAATTAAGAGCCTTGCCCGATCAGCGCTCGGCGCTCGGTGCTTGGCGCTAAGCGCTTCCCCCGGGGTAGGGTACCCCTCAATTGTGCAATTAATTGCACAAGCGGAAACCCCTGAAATCATTGGAAAACAGGGGGTAGGATTTGAGCCTTTTCGTAACGACCCTTCCGGCAATTGCGACCGAAAAGGAATGCCCACAACCACAAAGAGCCTTATGCCCCCTCGCCCCGGGGTCCGGAACCGCTGTTTTGCCTCCGGCCGGTATTCCGCGAGGGAATTGCGCGGAGCGAAGTGGGGGCGTGTTTCCATCGGCCATTGATCATCGACCATTGGCCGTCCGCGGAGCGCCTGTCAGGCGCTCCGCGACGTAGCGCTTGAGGTTACGCGACCCGTTCAACCTTAATCCGGTCTGCTCGCTTCATCGCCTGGGCGAGATCGTAAGCCGCCTGCATCCGGTACCAGGTCTCGGCGCTGCCGCCGAAGGCCTTGTCGAGCCGAATCGCCATTTCTGGTGAAATCCCGGCGCGTCCATTGACGAAATCCGAGAGCTGCCGCCTGCTTACGCCAAGGCGCTTCGCGGCTTCAGATACGGTGAGGCCCAAAGGCTCTAAGCAATCATGCCGAACGGAGAGCCCGGGGTGGGTGGGTTTTTCATCGCCATTGCACCGCATGATCAGGATGAATCTTCCGGCGGTCGCCCTTCTCGTAGAGAAGCTTGAGTCCTTTGTGCCGAAAGCTTCGTATCATATGAGAAGTGTAACCTCACAGCGCGCAGACGTCAAAGGGCAGTGCGCGGCCTGAGCAATACTCGGCCACCGAACACCAACCGGCTGGTGCAGGCCCGGCCAGAGAGCAATCTCCGCCGGGATTCGATACCATGACCGACCATGCAACAGACAGAACTCCACACGGTATTTATTGAGGTCCGCGGCGCGGGGCTTCCCGAAGTCGACGGCCTTTATGTTCCGTCCATGGCCCCGCCGGCCACGTCCGAGTCGGGCACCCTGTCCCGGCCCGGCTACTGGAACGGCAGGATGGCCTGGGATCGGGCCGACGGCATGGGGGCGCGAAGCCCGGCGCTCTCGTACTCGAATTCCTACCAGGCTTGGCGAATCGCCCGCCTCGACGGACACCTGGCCTACGAAATCTCGTCCGAGGAACCCCTGCCCCCGACGGACCGAACGTGGAACGTCTACAAGAACGGAATTGCGCCGGCGCCTGAGATAGTGATCCACCACTGCGATCCGAGAGAGCCTTGCCCCGCGCCCAACGTTGTCTTCGTGCTCGGCGGACCCGGCGCCGGCAAGGGAACCATGTGCGAGCTCGCCGAACATCAGCTCGGGTGGACGCACCTGTCTGCCGGGGCCCTGTTGCGCGCCGAGCAGGAGGCGGGCGGGCCGATGGCGGCGTCCATCCGCGAGATTCTCGATGCCGGAAAGCTGGTCCCCAGCCACGTCACCGTGGGGCTGCTCAAGCAGGCCATGGAGAACGTCACCCGGAAGACGGGGAAGAGGAACTTTCTGATCGACGGATTCCCCCGCTCGCTCGCCAACCTCGAAGGCTGGCTCGAGGTCTTCGGCCGCGAGGCGGCGCTTCCGAAGATGCTGTATCTGGAGTGCCCCTTTCCCGTCCTCGAAAAGCGCATTCTGGGGCGCGCCAAGTACTCAGACCGCAGCGATGACAACGTGGAGAGCATCAAGCTGCGGTTCGACACCTTCAAAGCAGAGACGCTGCCCACAGTGGACTACTTCAAGCGCGAAGGCCGGTGTGTCGAGGTCGACACCAGTCAGGACCGCCAGGCCGTCTATGCCCTCGTCCGCGAACACCTCGCGGAATACACGGAGAGGGACTGCGCCGAAAAGCCCCTCACCGAGCGCTCGGAAATCCTTCTCGGTCTGCGGCCGTACCCCGAACGACTCAAGTGACGAGTTACGAGTGACGAGTGACGAGTTTCAAACAAGGACGTAGAATCCGGCGCCCTTGCTTGATCGGCGCTTGATGCTTAGCGCTTGGCGCTTCGCCAAGTGACAAGTTTCCGACAAGGACAGAAGAATTCCTGCTCGGCGCTTAGCGCTTACCCCCCCCCTCAATCACCCTGGCGCCGGCGATCGGGCTTCCTGCATCGGTCACCTCGCCGGTCGCATCCCCATCGATCCGCACGGGACGCGCAGCCGTTGGATTCGGCCGTGCGCGCGAGCGTTTCGAAGGCCGCTGGGTGGCAAAGAGAATGGAATTGCGGCCTACGGCCTCTTGCGTTGGCGATAGTGCAACCTGTCGACAACCGGAACACTGCATCGTTTCGTTACGTTTGACACTTGGGGACGACGACTGTACCCTGCCCTCAACAGACTTGGCTCTCCCGGGAGCACCCCGATTTCTTTCGGAAGCATTATCGCGCTGCGATCCACAGAAGGGTTACCGATGGACCAGACTCGACGCTCGGCTGCTTGCTTCATCATCCTTGTACTGTCCGCCGTTCTTCTGTCGTGTTCGGCCGAAACCGACCCACAACCCGTTCACCAGAACGTTTGCGGTGACGGCGTCGTCAGCGGCGCCGAAGTCTGCGATGACGGCAACCGCGATACCGAGAAAACGTGTGCCGACGGCGTCCCTGCGTGCGTCGCCTGCAACGATTCGTGCACCGGTTTCGAAAACCTCGTCGGAAACTGGTGCGGCGACGGGATAGTGAACGGCAGCGAGGTCTGCGACGACGGCAATCTGCTCACCGAAACGGCCTGCCCGGCGGGCACCGCCTCCTGCACGCTCTGCAGCGCCGACTGCTCGCAAGAGCTCTCGCTGACGGGCCCGGTTTGCGGCGACGGTAAAGTCAACGGTACAGAAGTATGCGACGACGGCAACACCTTGACAGAGACGCGCTGTCCTGGCGGCGCGGCCAGCTGCACCGCATGCGATTCGACCTGTACGATTCCGCTGACGTTACCGGGGGGGTTCTGCGGCGACGGCGTCAAACAAGCCTCTGAAGTCTGCGATGACGGCAACGCCGTAACCGAAACCCAGTGCCCCTACGGCCAACCGGATTGCACGCGGTGCAATGCGACCTGTACGCAGACGCTCGTGTTGACCGGCCCCTGGTGCGGCGATACGCAAACGACCAACGGCGAAGTCTGTGACGACGGCAACACGACGACCGAGGGCGCCTGCCCCTACGGTACGGCGTCGTGCACGCGCTGCGACGCGGCCTGCGCCACCTCGATGCAGCTCGTCGGCGGCTACTGCGGCGACGGCGTTCAGAACGGGAGCGAAGTCTGCGACGACGGCAATACGACGACCGAGATGGAGTGTCCCTACGGTCAGGCGACCTGCAGCCGGTGCGACGCGACGTGCTCTACAGTCTTGAACCTGAGTGGCGCGTACTGCGGCGACAATACAAAGAACGGGCCGGAAGCCTGCGACGACGGCAACACCACCACCGAGACAAGCTGCCCCTACGGCTCCCCGAGCTGCACCGCCTGCGACGCGAACTGTTCGACACCCATGACGCTCGGCGGTCAATTCTGCGGCGACGGCGTGACCAACGGTTCGGAGGTGTGCGATGACGGCAACACCGTCGACGAGACCAGCTGTCCCTACGGGCAAGCGACTTGCACGCGTTGCAACGCGACGTGTTCCGAGACACTCAGCCTGACCGGCGCGCACTGCGGCGACAACGCGGTGAACGACCCCTCCGAGGCGTGCGACGACGGCAACCGGGTCACCGAGATGACCTGCGATTACGGCACGGCAACCTGCAACCGCTGTGACGCCGCGTGCAGCCTGCAATATACGGTTGCCGGTGCCTATTGCGGCGACGGCGCCAGGAATGGCCCTGAAACCTGCGACGACGGCAACACCACGACCGAAACGAGCTGCCCCTACGGTGAGGCGAGCTGCGTGCGGTGCGCCGGCGACTGCAGCGAAACGCTCGCCCTCTCGGGCGCCTACTGCGGCGACAACTCGGTGAACGATCCCTCTGAGACGTGCGACGACGGAAACCAGGTCACCGAAACCAGCTGCCCCTACGGTGAGGCGAGCTGCACGCGGTGCAGCGCCGACTGCTCGACGATTCTGACGCTCGGCGGCAATCATTGCGGCGACGGCTCGGTCAACGACGCATCGGAGACGTGCGACGACGGCAACACCACCACCGAGTCGGAGTGCCCGTACGGCCTGGCGACCTGCACGCGTTGCACCGACGACTGCAGCACGCCCTTGTGGCTCAGCGGGGCCTACTGCGGCGACGGCATCGTCAACGGTTCGGAGGTCTGTGACGACCTGAACGCCAACGCGTGCGGCACGTGCAATCAGACGTGCAGCGAGGCGCAATTGGCGGTGGCCACCGGCAGCATCACGGCCATCGCGGGCTCATCGATCGCCGACGGCGAAATCTTCTGGTTGAGCGACGGCATCAATCCGCCGGTTACCTTCGAGTTCGACAAGAACTCCTCGGTGGGAGCGGGGCGTACCGCCGTGATTATCTCGAACGTCATGACAGCCAATCAGGTTGCAACGGAGGTTGCGTCGGCGATTAACGGCGCCGCCTCGCTCAACATCTCGGCCGGCGCAACCGGTGCGACCATCGCTTTGAGCAACGACCTGCAGGGAAGCATCGGCAACCAGACCATCATGGAGCAGGTCACGAACAGCGGATTCGTCGTGAGCGGGATGTCGGGCGGAAAAGGGTATGACTGCACAGCCGGCATCGCGTGTACGGTCAACGCCGACTGCAGCCATGGCTTGACGTGCCTGCCGACGAACGTTTGCGGCGTTCCCTGAAGCGGCTCCATACCCCTCTCCTTTCGCCCCCCAAATGGGAAACCGTTTCCCATTTCGGAAATTAATTTCCAGGAGCGTGGTATGCAGGCACACCCCAACCAGTGCAATTGATTGCACTGACGGACCCCGTGTGGAAGCATGCGCATTCCGCACGGGGATTCCGCCCGCGTGCCCCCTCGGCCAGCCGTGATTTCAGTCGGGCGCGTGCCCTACCCGAAGAACAGGCGCGAGAGAAACTCTGCGTGCTGCTCGATCGTCTGCTCGGACGATGGGTCGGTGCCGGTCACGGCGGCGCACTCCGAGGCGGCCGTGAAGATGTTTGACGCGGCGCCGAGGTAGGCGTAATAGTAGTGGGCCGGCGGCGCCGCGGGGATCAGCTTCAGGGCCACCGCTTTGGCCGCCATGCGCTGGAAGTCGCGGAACAGCGGCTTGAGGTGCGCCTCGGTGAGCCACTGCATGCGCGAGGATTGGAACTGCCCCTCGTGCACCATGATGCGCATCTGTTCGGGATGGCGCGCGGCGAAGCGCACAAAGCTCTTGAGGTTCTCGCGGATCCGCCGCTCGGGCGCCAGACGGGCGACGGCGGCGTCGGCTTCGCGCAGGTAGTTCCGGAGCCGGGTGAAGTGGTAGTCGACCGCCGCCTTCCACAGGTTCTCTTTGCTCCCGAAGTAGTAGGGAATGAGCCCCACGTTCTCGCCCGCGCGCTCGGCGATGCGCCGGACACTGGCGCCCTCGAAACCGTGTGCGGCGAAATCCTGCACGGCGGCTTCGAGAATGCGCTGCCGGGTCGCCTCGCCCCGGTCCTGGACGGGGCGGCGAACCTTCGATGGGGCGGTGGTCTTCATAGGCGTTCGCTTGACAGAAAGTTTATACGATCGTATAAAAAATGACAACTCTGCGTTGAGGCCTTCATGACGAACCGCTCCCTCTCCCTCCCGTTTGCCGCCCTGCTCGTTTTCCTGGCGGGCTGTCCCACGCCGGATCCCGGCGGAGAGAACACATCCACGACGACGATCACCCTTGCAGGAGCGGCCGTCACGACCGAGGAAGACACGCCGCTGCGTATCCAGCTGACGCCGGCCGTTACGGGAGATCCCGGCTCGCCCGTGGAGTTGATTCTCGCGGAGCCGCCCGCGCATGGCACGGTCGCGCTCACCGAGGGCGTCTTCACGTACACACCGGAGGCAGACTATGCCGGCCCCGACGCCTTCCGGGCGCGGGCCCGGGCCGGCGACATCGAAAGCGCCGTCGCGCTCGTGGAAATCACCGTCAACCCGGTCAACGATGCGCCCACCGCCGCCGACGACGCTTACGCATTGCAGGAAGACAAGCCCTTCTCGCCGCTGCTCGGCCTGCTCGTCAACGACCACGACGTCGACGGCGACCTGCTCGAGGCGAGCGTGGTCACCCCGCCGTCACACGGAACGTTGATCCTGGCGCCTGAGGGAACCTTCCTCTATACCCCCGACCCCGACTACTTCGGGGCCGACTCGTTTACGTATCAGGTCTCCGACGGCGCCGACAGCGCCAGCGCCGCGGTCGCGCTCGACGTGGCGCCCGTCAACGACGCCCCCTCCCTCGAGTCGGCCACGCTGGGCGGCGCCTTCCATGGCGGCGTGACCGCCTACGTCACGGCGGCGGGCTGGAGCGACGCCGACCTCGATCCGCCGGGGTACTTCTACCGCTGGGTCGTCGACGGCGTCACCGTGCCGGTGGCGGGCGCCGTTCTCCCCGCGACCTACGTGACTAGCGGCGCCGTGCTGCAGCCGTTCGTCACCCCCTTCGACGGCCGGATGGCAGGGGCCGAGGTCGCCGCCGCGCCCGTGACGGTTCCCAACCGCGCACCCATGGCGTTCAACGCGGAATACACCGTGACGGCGCCGCATCCCCTCGAAGCGACGCTCGAGGCGGTCGACGCCGATGGCGACGCGCTCACCTACGAGATCGTGACCGCCCCGGAGCACGGCGCGCTCACGCTGGGGTACGGTGGCGCCGTCACCTACACGCCGCTTCTGGGCTACGTCGGCGCCGACAGCTTCGCCTTCCGCGTCTCCGACGGCACCGGTATGTCGAACACAGCCCTGGTGTCGCTCACGATCGACCCCGTGCCGCTCCCGGCGTCCATTCCTCATCGCTATGGCATCGCTTCGGGACCGCTCCCCGCCTCGGCCTGCGATCTCGACCGCGCCTTCGGCATCGTCAGCATGTCGCCCGCCACCGACGCCGTTCTCCAACCGAACACGACCTACGACTTCACGGCCGTGGTCAGTTACGCGGTGAAGACGACCGAGACCGTCTGGCTCGTCGCCATCGATGACCAGTGGAACTTTCACGACCCGCTGCCCGCCGAAGAGATAACGCTCGAGCCGTCGAACGGCTGCGCGCAGACGACCGTCAGCCTGCATGGCGTCACGACCGGGACGTCAGGCTCGATTGAGATCAAGCTCGATGGCAGCAACGGCGGCGGCGAGGGCATCACCGGCCAGGCGGTGACCTACTTCATTGCGGGGGCGCCGTCGGTACGCGTCGTGGCTACCGATCACCCGCTCGACGAACCCCTCGTGCTCGGCCCCGACAGTACGACCACGGTCACGTTCCTCGTCGCCTGGAACAACGTGCCCGACGGCTGGGCGGGACCGATTCAGACCTACTCCCCATCTTTGAGTAACTTCGAGGGAAACTGGTTCGCCCTGTACCCGGGCGCCGGCACGGCCACGGTCACCGTCAGGGTGCGGCCGGGCCGCTGTACCGACGATTTCTCGGTCGTGGGCTTCGGGGTCACCAACCCTGATTGGAGCGTCGGCTCGTGGGAGCAGGTGAGCGTGTACTATACCTCGGCCAACGTCATGGTCAAGGGCATGACGACCTGGGCGCAGACCCTCTCGTCGGCGCCCCAGGACCATGCCATGGACGTGCAGAACTGCACCGCCGCGCCCATGCAGGTCACCGTCGCGACGCAGAGTTCGTGGATCTATCCGCAGGCGGCGACCGTCACGATCGCACCGGGGGCCACGCAGGCGGTCACCTACGCCACCGACGCGCAGAGTCTCGCCGCGGGCATCCACGCGGGTTCGCTCGACCTGCAATTGTCCGGCGCCGACATGCGAAGGGTGCCGATCCGTCTGATCGCCGCCTCTGGCTCGTACGTCGCCATGCCCACGACCTTCGCCTGGATGACCGAAGCCGTGACGCCCGACGCGCTCGTGAGCTGGTTCGGCGAAGACGAGGTCAACCACGCCATCGCGCTCCCCTTCCCCTTTCCCTACTACGGCGTCACCGCCGACACGATCTATGTCAACACAAACGGCTACGTGACGTTCGGCCTCGAGTCTGACAGCGATTACGGCGCGAGCACGCCGCCGGTCAGCCGGCTCCCCCTGGCGTTCTTCGTGAACTGGAACGACCTGAATCCCGACGCCGGCCAGGGCATCTACGTGGCCACGCTGGGCACGGCGCCGAACCGGGTCTTCGTCGTCACCTGGGATCAGATCGGCGACTGGGGCGACGCGGCGACGACCCGCACGGGGCAGCTCGTGCTCTACGAAAACTCCGACACCTTGCTCGTTCAGTACGCGACGGTGCAGGCGAACGACCGCTATGGAACGAACGTGGGCGACGGACTCGCGGCCACCATCTGGACCCCCACCGATCAGAGCGCGTTCCTCGTCTACCCGAACTGAACCGGGCGCCGGAAGCCATCCATGAAAACCCCCGCTTTCCGGTAGGGAAGCGGGGTTTGGATGCCGTACTCCGTTCCCCCCGACCGCAACGCATGGAATTCATGGTGGAAATCAGCCTGGCCCATTTTCTACACGAATACACACCAACACATTGATTTTACTACGCATACTACAGTTCTTGACCTGGATTTTCAACTGGAATCCTGACTGCCTTTTCTGCTAGCATGGAGGCATGAACAAGGGAGCAGATTCCACGACCCGGATGGAGCCCATGCTCCCCCGCGAAGACAAAAGTGGCGAGCTTCTCGACCTGGCAAGCAGCCTTGCACGCGAATCGGGACGTCTCGCGGGAGGCGCCAGCCTGCCTGTCCGCCAGGCGATTGCGCCGCTCCTTCGCGCCATGAATTCGTACTATTCGAACAAGATTGAAGGCCAGCACACACTCCCCAGCGACATTGCGCGGGCGCTGAAGCAGGACTTCGGCGACAACCTCGATCTTGTGAAGCGGCAGAAGCTTGCCGTTGCGCACCTCCGTACAGAAGAGGCACTCGAAGAAGAGGTCACCGGGAAAGGCCCGGGCCAACTCTACGATGTTCATTGGGTAGGTGGAATCCATCGTCACCTGTTCGAGCATCTTTCGCCGGAAGACAGAACGCTTGAAGATGGCACGGTTGTCGAGCCCGGAACACTCCGGATGCGTGAGGTTCAAGTCGGACACCATGTGCCGCCGAACTACGCCGACGTCCCGGCTTTCATGCGTCGTTGGTCCGAAGCCTACGGGAACTTCGGCGATGGGGCCCGAAGCCTGCTCGCCGTCGCCTGCGCCCATCACAGATTGGCATGGATACACCCGTTTCTTGACGGAAACGGGCGAGTGGCCAGGCTGCACTCTCATCTCGTGCTGCATGCGAGCGAACACAGCAACGGCATCTGGTCGGTCATGCGCGGTCTGGCCCGCACGCACCAGGAATACTTTGAACGACTCCATCTCGCCGACGGCCCTCGCGAGGGGGACCTTGATGGACGCGGCAATCTCAGTGAACGCCGGCTGCTCGAGTTTGCCGAATACTTTCTGCGCGTGTGCCTGGATCAAGTCCGATTCATGAGCAGGATGCTGCACCTGGAGGATTTCAGGGACCGGCTGAAGGCTCTTCTGGCCTACGAGTCAGTTCAGGACTCCAGAATCCGCATGGACGCGTTGGCGCCGATGCATTATGTGTTTCTGACGGGAGCGGTGTCCCGCCAGGATTTCAAGCGCATGACCGGACTGCACCCCAAGACCGCCCAGAAGCTGTTGGCGGCGCTGTTGTCGAGAGAGCTGCTGGAGAGCAACGGTCCGGCGAGCGACGTTCGATTCCGGATACCGCTTCACGCGCTGCGCTTCTATTTTCCCCAACTCTGGCCTGAGGCAGAAGCAGAGCTGGTCAGCCGGCGATGAACTCCTGGCGGTCGACATCGACGTACCGTTCGCGCTGAGCCTGTCGAAGCGCCAGCGTACCCACCCGCCATGCTCAGAGCTTTCTCGCCGTGCGGCGGCCATGGCAGTCTCCATGTGCGTCAGACCTGCCTCATATTCCACCCGCGTGCCCCCTCGCCCCGCCCCGGCTACAATGGGAAGCGGTGTACGAAAAGCTGCGCACAATTGACCGCTTCGCCACGCTGCCCGAGCCGCTCCTGGCGGAACTGGAGCGCCGGGGACGCTTCTTCAACGTAGCGCGGGGCGAAACCATCTTCTACGAAGGGGATGAGCCCGACCGCCTGCTGCTCGTCGTCGCGGGGACGGTCAAGATCGCCCGTACGCTCGAGAGTGGCAAGGAGTTCATCGTCGACATCCTCGGCCCCGGCGAAACCCTGGGCGAAGTCGCGCTGCTCGATGACATGCCCTACCCCGCCTCGGCCGCCGCCCACGCGGATGCAGAGATCTTCGCGCTCCCCCGGGCGGATTACGACGCGCTCCTCGAGCGCCATCCAGAGCTGGCCCGCGCGACGATTCGCGATCTCGCGGGACGCCTGCGCCAGATCAGCCGGCGCATCAAGGACGTCTCGGGGGGGAACGTGGATTACCGCATCGCCCACCTGTTTCTCACGCTGGCCGATCGGCTCGGCCAGGTCGAAGAGGGGCGCACCTGCATCCCGCTGGCCCTCTCGCGCAAGGAGATCGCCGATCTCGTCGGCACCTCCGTCGAAACGACGATCCGCATCCTGAGCCGCTGGCAGAAGGAGGGGATCGTCGAGACGCGCAAAGAGGGCTTCTGCATCCTCGACGAACAGCGGCTCAAGCAGCTGAGCGAGTCGTCGCTGTAGGCGGGTGTGCCTCGCAATCCTCCCCAATAATGGCAGGGCACAGCCGTGCCTATATGCCAAAGCCTGAGACACCATAAGCGTCAGACTTGCCAGGCCACCGTCCCCTGCGCCATATACCCTACAAAAACAAATATAGCTTGACATGCGCACATCCAGGCGCTACAGTCTGCCTACCTAGCAATCTTTACCGAGGATAAGATGCGCAAACTAGTGTTTCGAGCTGCCGTCCTGCTTATCGCTGCCTGCACCGGACGTCAATGCACAGCCTGTGAGTCGTGTGAGCCCACACTTTACGACGAAATCACGCTGAACGAAGTCCCGACGGACACGACAAACGAAGCAGTAGAAAGCATCTTTCTCTATTTCTCACCCGGTCACCACACGGTGTCCAATGACGAGGTCCGGTTAGACAACATAACACCGAAGGGCAATGGGCCGGAGAGTTACCTTGTGGGTATGCAGTACAGTTACCTGGGTGGTACGTGCTTTGAGTCTGTGCCTATTCCTGGCACCGATCGTACTTTCGAACTCCCAGAGCCCCTCTGTCAATATGAGTTGGAATCGGTCATCCGGGTCGTGCCTAAGTCTGACGGCCGCTACGTTTCAGGTCGCACGGTGGGTGGGAAAGTCATTCGCGATCTGAACTTTACAGTCGAACAGCAAATCACGGGGGTTGTATACGATCCCCTTCCTTGCGAAGGCGACGCCGGCGAGCCCATTCTTGAGATACCGCTCCCACCCGTTGGTTTGGGGTGCGTCTACTCGTTCTCCGGGAATGCAACGATGCCTGCGAGGCACAGTTGGAACTGGGTGCGCCGCTATCGAGAACAGACAAGGATGATTGGACAGGCACTTGAAATTGGCGTCTCCCCGAATGATGAAGGATTCATTGTCAATGAACTTCCGGCTCCGGTTGGGGAGTGTGTCCCGGTCCGGCTGACTGAACTCAGCCACAATGTCATAGGGGATTTGGCCTTCGCTTCAACCGGGGGGGTCAGCGAAGAGGCCGGGGCTTGGCTGCGAACGAACTTCCTGCCTACGATTCAAACCCTGGGCAGAACTGTAGCTCAAGAGGTGCTGACCAATTTCTCTCGCACCGGACCGGTTGCCGTCTCGACCGACCAGCGCCCCCCCGCCGGGGCCGTACTCCTGGATTCTTTCTCAGGAGCCCATTCGGGGTTTCTCACGTGGCTTGAGAATCAAGACACGCACATCCGATTTGGGGTGCATGACGGGGGTGCCGATGTCATGCCGCCACAACCGTTGCTGGATTGCCACCCGATCAGTCAGGCGGCTACGCCGGGCTTCCCGCGCTCGTTTCATTCAGGGATGGCTCCGTCGGGGGAGGGCAATATCCATTTCCGCTTCGAGCGTGGGAATCAAGTTCAGTCGACTCCGGATTCTTTGGCCCTGAGAGGGGCCCCACCCTTTAACGTTCTGGGCGACCCACTTTGGTTTGTCCAAATGTCACGGGTGAGACCTAGAGACAGTGACAAATTCTTCGTGATCCATAATTTGCATGAGAGCGTAGCTGTGCAGTTCTGTCCTTTGGGACCGGATGGCAAGAGTTGCCCTCGCCCTGCCATCGGCGAAAGTTGTGGCTTCGGTTTGGACGGTGTGGAGGATGCCTTTACGTGCCGATGGCGAACAAACGCACCGGATCCTGCCGACCCCTCAACGTGGGAGTACACCTACGAGCGACAGCCAATCGTGTTCAGCCCGTATTCAAAGGAAAACATGCACCCCTATCCGGACATTGGCTGGGCTGAGACGAATGGGGATGGCTATCTTAATCAGTCTGAACTTCCCGTAATGTTCGTGCCGAATTTCCGCTATGACATGACCCCCTACCTGGTGCCTGGGTCCTACGGTGTGAAGTTCTGGCTGTCCCATGAGCGTGACGCTGAGCAAGACTTCCATAAGGCCAATGACTTCGACCGCTCTACTGCAAGGCAGATGGGCCACGCCTCCACCTACTATTACGATGTAGAATCCGAAAGGTGCGCCGTTGAGGAGAGCGCAAGTATTGCGGGCGACACCGCCATCGTAACTGAAGCGCGCGCGTTTCGTGATGAAACACTGATGAAGCACAGACTTGGCTTCCTTGCCGCCCGTAAGTACTATCATGTGCAGGAAGATATCAAGAAGGCCGTCGTACAGAATCCTGCCCTGGCTGGCAAGTTCATTGAAATTGCAAGGGTTGCGCTGGAAGTAGCGGCCGCATTTGAAAATGCCAGTCCCACCGACTACTCAAGGCCGGTCATCGATCGCCGCTCAGGCGAGAAGATTAAGGCATTCATCGACGAGTTGATCGTCGCCAATGCAGGTAAGGGTTTACGTGACACGCTGGAGGCTTTCCGCATCGGCCTCATCATGGTGGCGCTCCCGAACGCGCAGAACCCATCCGGGGGCAACTACCTGACTTTCGGGGACGTCATACGCCTCAAGTCAGGGCAATTGGAGTGGAAATCTGCGACCAGCAGGAACGATCAGTGGCTCAACTACTTGAAACACTACCACCGAAAGCTGAACCCGGCGTTCAGCTCGAGGATAGACTCTTTGGAGAGTCTGGTGACACAGAATTTCGAGGGGATGGTTGCCGTTTTCATCCAGTTCCCCGAGTTATTCATCCAGTTTATCGAGTCTGCGGGTGTCGACGCAGGGGATGAGCAGATCTCGCTGGCGCTGGCGGCAATCGCAGAAGCCTCACAGGACCCTGCAGTCATGGATAACATCCGTAACTTTCTAGAGTCGAACGACCTTGACGACTATATAGACGTTGGCGACTGGGTGGAGCTTCCGTGAACAGATTCACCCTACTGATAATTAGTAGCATCGTGATCCAAGGGTGCCAAGGCGAACCGCCCTCGACCAAGCCAGGCGCCATCATTGAGGTAGAATACCCTACAGGCATCACGCAGGCTGCAGATCTATCAGAGGTCACAATCCTGTCGGCCGATCAGAACTATTCCTGTGCGGTCGCAACCGGGGGTGTGCCCTATTGCTGGGGCGACAATGAGACAGGACAGCTCGGCCACCAAGACCTCCCGAACTCGGCAACCCCCGTTTCGCTGCCCACGCCACTCGAACCACTCACACACTTTACGGCCGGCCTGAACAGGGTGTGCGGGCAGACAGTTCAGGGCCAGACTTACTGCTGGGGAAATACCGATGTCGGCTCCATCAAACATCGCACACTCGAAACGCCGTATCAGATTCAAGGGCTACCGAAACTGCGCGTGCTGGATGCAGGCGGACTTTTCGACTGTGGGATTGATGACAGACATCGTGTCTTCTGCTGGTTCATCCATTGGCCCGTCGAAAAGGACCAGTTCGAGAACGCGTTTTACATGCCGAACACCGAGGCCGTTTCCGTCGCCGCAGGTGGTCTCCACGCGTGCGGCCTCGACCCACACGGTTTCGTATCATGCTGGGGCGAATGGGCGGTGACCCTGGGACCCGTATGGCAGAACCCGCCTGAAGGCGTCGGCAGCCCGGGAGATATTTACGACCTGAACGGTGTCCCTGCGATGCCCATTCATGCGTGGCAGGTGCCGCTACCAGCTTCCACAAAGAAGATCGCGGCTGGGGTGAACCATACGTGTGCGCTTCTGGAAACCGGGGCCGTCTATTGCTGGGGATACAACCTGAACGGCGTACTCGGTCTTCCACTTACAACCGAATACAGTGCCAATCCGGTTGCAGTCGTTTCTTCCGGGGCCACCGACCTGTATGCAGGCAATCTGACCACTTGCATTCGGCGACAGGATGGAAAATTTTCCTGCTGGGGCCAATGGCTGTTTGAAGATGTCGACCTGGAGGCCTGTTCTTCAGCTTTTGAGCTTCCCGACGCTTGCATTCGTCTTCGGCCGGAGGTAACGCCCCTCCCACGCGAGCTGAGCTTGCTTGCGATCGGAAACTACCATCTTTGCTACTATACCGATCGGGTCTACTGCCTGGGAAAAGATCGGTACGGCCAGCTGGGGCTCGGTGAAGCCGCGTCGACTTCGACGCTACCATGAGCAAGGCGCCCAGAAGGGCTTCTGCATCCTCGACGAACCGCGGCTCAGGAACTGAGCGAGTCGTCGCTGTAGGCGGAATGCGCATCCTGCCCGCGCTCTTCACGGGCGCCGGCCAAGCGATCGTTGACAGGATCTTTCGCCCTGCGGTATAGTTCGTATCCTTAGCGATAACGCACAGGTGCGCTCGCCAAGGCTCTCCCAGGCGTGGAGGCCTGGTGCGGAACGCGAGGGAATGGCCGCCCCCAAGGCTGACGGAGTCTCCAATGCGAACACTGACCCTCCTGACCATCGGCTGCGCGATCTTCCTCGGATGCCGGGGGGATACGGGAACATCCTCTCGCAGGCTCACAGACGACGTCGAGGTAGAGCACCCTGCCGGCATTACGCAGGCGGCTGATCTATCAGGGGTCATCATCCTGTCGGCCGAGCAGAACTATACCTGCGCTGTTGTTGACAAGGGTACACCCTATTGCTGGGGCCAGAACCACAAAGAGCAGTTCGGCCACCAGGACATCCTGAGCTCAGCCACCCCCGTTTCACCGCCTACGCCCCTCGAGCCATTCACCCACCTTTCGGCCGGCCTGAGCAGGGTCTGCGCCCAAACGGAAAAGGGGGAGACCTACTGCTGGGGTCATACCGATGTGGGCCTGCTCGCACATCGTAAGCTGAGCCAGCCATACCTTGTTCAAGGTCTGCCGAAACTTGAAGTTTTGGATACTGGAGCACTTTTTGATTGCGGCGTAACCGCAGAGCAACGCGTCTATTGCTGGTTCATCTACTGGTCAGAAGAGAACAAACAATTCCAGAACGCGTTTTACATGCCGAACACCGAGGCTGTCTCCGTCGGCGTGGGCGGGCTCCACGCATGCGGCCTCGATGAAGATGGTTTTGTCTCCTGTTGGGGCGAGTGGGATGTGACCCTGGGTCCGATATGGAATCAATCTCCGGAGAATACAGGCTCTCCGGGCAAACCCTTTGAACTGAATGGCATCTCTGCAACACCGATCCGTGCTTGGCGCGTTCCGCTTCCGGCTTCGACAACGAAGATTGCTGTCGGGGGGCGACACACTTGCGCGCTTCTAGATACGGGCGCCGTCTATTGCTGGGGGTACAACTGGGGTGGTGAGCTGGGACTCCCACTCTCAACGGATATCAGCGCAACCCCTGTTCAAGTTATCGCCTCCGGCGCCACCGACGTGCACGCCGGAAATTGGCTGACCTGTGCTCGCCTGCAGAGTGGCGACTTTTCCTGCTGGGGCGAATGGATTTTCGATAGTGAGGACATGGACGCCTGTATACAACGTTCGGTTCCGGAGGACTCCTGCATCCGTAGGCCAACATCCGCGCCGCTCCCCAGGAACCTGAGCCTGCTCGCGATCGGGAATTACCACCTTTGCTACTATTCGGACCGGATACAATGCGTCGGTTGGGATCGGTACGGCCAACTGGGGCTGGGTGAACCCGCGTCCACGTCGACGCTCCCATGACGCAGACTGCCTGGACGGTTTCCGCTTCCCCGACGCGGCACGGCTCAAGGAGCTGAGCGAGTCGTCGCTGTAGGCGGAGGCGCTAGGCCTCGCTGCCGGCCGTGCGACGCGCGGGCCGTTGCGTGTCGGGCACCAGCGCGGGCGCGAGCTGAACGGCGTACCAGAAGACGCCCCCGTAGAGGAACACCGCCGAAGCCGCGACGATCCCCGCCGCTGCGGGGAGCATCGGTTCCGCCGTTCGCAGGAGCACGCCCAGCGTGACGAGCGCGAGCACGGCGCAGTATCCGCCAACGGATGCGCGGCGCGTGCGCAGCATGCTCGGGAACACGCGCTGCGTGAGCCCCATGACGAGCAGCAGGGCGAACCCCGCGGCCACCTGGTGGCGGGCCACGTCGACCCAGAAGTAACCGTTGCCCGGCAGCCCGCCGGCGCGACCGAGCAGGTGCACCAGCCCCGAGAGGGCGAGAAAGCCGAAGGCGATGCGCACGTAAAGTCGCAGCACGGCGTCGAGCTCGGGTTCGCGTTCGATCCCCATGCGCACGCGGCGCGGCGCGAAGACGCGCATCCCCCAGGCCGCTGCCAGCCCGCCAATGGCAGAAGCCGCCGCACCCGGAATCGACCACGGTGCGGGCGCCCAGTCGGCGACGGCCATTCCCGCAGGGAGCAGGAAGGCCCCCGCCGCGACGATCCGCTCGTGGGGAAAATCGAGGCCGACCATGGCGGGCAGCATGCGCACCCCCATGGCGAGCGTGATCGGCACGATGCTTCCGTAGACGAGCAGGTGCGTTCCGCCCGGCGATCCCCACGGGGTAAAGAGGACGATCGCCGTGGCGACCGGGGCCATCGTCAATCCGCCGAGAAGCATGAGAAAGGGGGCCTCGAGAAGCGGCCGTTCGCTCTGCAGCGCCGCATGCCAGAGCACGGCCGTTCCGCCGAGGAGCGCGGCGAGGACCGCTGCGCCGGCCGCCATGCTTCCCGCGCGGAAATCCACCAAGTGGACGCTCACGAGCGCGGCGAGCGCGGCCGCCAGCGCGAACATCCACGCGATCATGCGGGGACCCCAGGCGCGCCCGCCGCCGAGCATGCCCGGCATGCCGCGGACGAGAAAGGCCCAGATGAGCACGAGAAAGAACCCGAGCGACTGGACGAGCGCGTGCACCCACGCCGGCACCGCCGCCAGGGGGAGCGGCCACCCCGCGTAGCCGAGCAGCCGCACGAGCCCGAGCGTGCTTCCGGGAATGACGAGAAACGCGAGCGCGATCGCGAGCGATGCCCGAATCGGGTGTGTGTTTTTCCAGAACATGACCAGAAGTATAGGGCCCCGGGGGCGAAAAGGGGTATGATATCCGTCACCCATGCCCGTGTTTCCCAGCGATCTGCCCGACGACCCCCGTATCCGCGCGTGGCAGGATGAGACCGGGCGCCGTCACCTCGACGTGCGCGAGCTCCTGCTCGACGGCGGCGAGCCCTACCAGCACATCATGAGTGCCGTGAATTCGCTTGCCCCTGGCGAAACGATGACGCTGCACGCGATCTTCGAGCCGGTTCCCCTCCTCCGCAAACTCGGGCGCCAGGGCTACGGCCTCGCTTCCGTCCACGTCGGCCTCGACCACTGGGCCCTCGACATCCGCCGGCCGGAGTAATTCATCCGTCTGCTCAGAATTCTTTCCGCGTCATGACGCTTGTCATACCGGCGCCCTCGTGCTGCGGGCAGACTGAAGGCAAAGGAATCGCCCGCAACCCATTATCTCCGAAGGAGCGAACATGAAAAAAACAGCCTTCACGACAGCCGCCGCCCTGCTGGCAGCGTCGCTGTCGCAGCCCGTCGAAGCGGCGCAGAGCAAGCTGCCCGTCGAAAAAGCCATTCTTACCGATGCGCCCGATGTGCCGCCGCCGATTACACGCAAAACCCCCGCGAAGGTCGTCGTCGAGCTCGAGGTCATCGAACAGAAGGGCACCCTCGCCGACGGCGTCGAATACGTCTTCTGGACGTTCGGCGGCAAGGTGCCGGGCAAGTTCATCCGCGTGCGCGAAGGCGACACGGTGGAGTTCCACCTCATGAACCACCCGTCGAGCAAGATGCCGCATAACATCGACCTCCACGCCGTGACCGGCCCTGGCGGAGGAGCGACCAGCTCGTTCACCGCCCCCGGCAAGCAGTCGCAATTCACCTTCAAGGCGCTGAATCCGGGCCTGTACATCTATCACTGCGCCACCGCGCCCGTGCCGATGCACGTCGCCAACGGCATGTACGGCCTGATTCTCGTGGAACCGAAGGAAGGGATGCCGAAGGTCGATCGCGAGTTCTACGTCGTGCAGGGCGACTTCTACACGAAGGGGAACTTCGGCGAGAAGGGGCTGCAGCCGTTCGACATGCAGCGCGGCATCGACGAGAACCCCTCCTACGTCGTCTTCAACGGCGCCGTCGGATCGCTGGTCGGCGACAACGCCCTGCAGGCGAAGAAGGGCGAATCGATCCGCATGTTCATCGGGAACGGCGGACCGAACCTGATCAGCTCCTTCCACGTCATCGGCGAAATCTTCGACCGCGTCTTCACCGAGGGAGGCATCAAGGGGAATCAGGAGCAGGTGCAGACCACGTTGATCCCGGCCGGCGGCTCGGCCATCGTCGAGTTCAAGGTCGACGTGCCGGGAACGTTCATCCTTGTGGACCACTCCCTCTTCCGCGCCTTCAACAAGGGAACGCTGGGGATGCTGAAGGTGAGCGGCGAAGAAGACAAGGCAATCTACTCCGGCAAGGAAGTCGACGCCGTCTACCTCGGCAGCCAGACGAGCGAGGGCGTCAAGGCCCGCACCAAGGCCCAGGAAGCCCGCACGAAGCTGCAGGCCGACCCGAAGGTCAAGGCGCTCAGCCGCACGGCCATGATCGAAAAGGGGAACGCGGTCTATCTGGACAACTGCTCGGCCTGCCACCAGCCCAACGGTGCGGGGATCGCCTCGGTGTTTCCCCCGCTCGCGAAGAGCGATTACCTGATGGCCGACCGGGCCCGCGCCATCAACGTCGTGCTCAAGGGGCTGCACGGGCCGGTGACGGTCAACGGCACGCTCTACAACAGCGAGATGCCGCCGTTCGGCGCGTCGCTCTCCGACGACGAAGTGGCCGCAGTTGTCACCTACATCCGCAACAGCTGGGGAAACAAGGGTGAAGTCACCAGCCCCGACGAAGTCAAGCAGGTGCGTTCTGAGTAAACGGGCAACCATCGCCGCCATCCTCGCGATGGCGGCTTTCTTTTCCGCTCGCGCGGCCGGTGCCGAGCCGCCGCCGCGCGAACGGGTTTCTCTGCGGGCGGCGACCTTCACGCCGCTCTACAGTCCCGAAGGGACCGGAGCCACTGTGGCCATCGCCGCCTTTCAACTCGACGCGAAACCGGTGACGCAGGGCGAGTTCCGTGACTTCCTGCGCGAACAGCCGCGGTGGCAGCGTACGAACGCGCCGCGCATCTTCCGCGACGAGCACTACCTGCGCGACTGGGCGGGCGACCTCGAACCGGGTTCCCCCGAAGCCCTGCAGCGACCTGCCGTGCAGGTTTCCTGGTTCGCCGCCCGCGCGTTCTGCCGGGCACATGGCGGCCGCCTGCCGACCCAGGCGGAGTGGGAATATGCGGCCCTGGCCGGCGACCATGGCCCCGACATGCGCCAGGAACCCGCCGTGCGCGAGGGGATCATGCGCTGGTACGTCACGCCCGCCGATGAAGACTTGGCCCCCGTCGGCGCGCGGCCGCCGAACTACTGGGGCCTCTACGACATGCACTCGTTGATCTGGGAATGGGTCGACGATTTCAACACGAACATCACGACCGGCGACAACCGCGGCGACGGCGACAGCGAGCGGAATCTGTTCTGCGGCGCCTCGGCGGGCCTGTCGACCGACCGCGCAGACTATGCCGCCTACATGCGATTCGCGCTGCGCTCGAGCCTGACCCCGGCCTACACGGGCCGCAACCTCGGCTTCCGCTGTGCCTACGACGGAACAGGAGAATGACCATGCGTACCCTCTGGATCCCCTTGCTGCTGGCCCTCACGGTAAATTGCGCGCATGGAACCCAGGCGGCCGAACCCGCCGCCGATCCCCATGCGCACCATCACGCCCATCACGCCATGCACGCGGAACCGGGCGCAGACAGTGCGGCCTTCGACCGCGGCGATGCGCCGAGCACCGATTCGCTCTACTGGCTCGAGGGGGCCTGGTCGACGTCAGAGGGAACGGAGATCGCGCTCCGGAACCTGGAGGGAAAACCGGTCGTGCTCACGATGCTGTACACGACGTGCAAGATGGCCTGCCCGGTGCTCGTCAACGACCTCATCCGCATCCAGAAGGGGTTCACCGAAGCGGAACGGCAGCAGATCCGCTTCGTCGTCGTGACCATGGATCCCGAGGTCGACACCGTCGAAGTCCTGCGCGCCTTCCAGGCCAAGATTCCCGCGGCGGCGGCGTGGACGTTCCTGCGCGCCCCGGACGACCGCACCTACGAGCTTGCCGCTTTGCTCGGCATCCGCTACAAAAAGACAGGAGCCGATATCGTGCATTCCAACAAGATTACCACCCTGAACGCCCGCGGCGAGATCACGCATCAAGCCGTGGGGCTCCGGGCCGATCCCGAGGAAACCATTCAGGCGGTGCGCATGCTCCTGCAGTAACCGTCCCCGCCCGGCGCCGTCTGCCACCCCCAAGGAGTTACCCATCATGAAAACGGCCGGAATCTCATCTGCAGTTCTGTTCACCATGGTGCTCGCGGCGTCGCCCGCGGCCCAGGCCGAAGAAACCGATCTGTCCGTCAGTCTCGCCTACCGGCCGCGCGCCGAGGCGATCCACAAGCGGACCCCCGAAACGAATTACCTGGTCTCGCACCGCGCGGCCATCGGCGTGGCGGCGTCCCGCGACGCGTGGACCCTCTTCGGCGAGGCCCGCGACGCGCGCAACTGGGGCAAGGGTCCCGACCCGATCGCCGGCGACGGTCAGCTCACGTTGCACCAGGCGACCCTGCAGTACGGCGCGCCCGAGGCCTGGGTGCGCGTCGGCCGGCAGGAGATCAACTATCTGAACCAGCGGCTCATCGGCAGCCTCGACTGGGCGCAACCGGGCCGCAGCTTCGATGGCATCCGCGGACGCGCCGTCTGGGACCGTGTGGTCTTCGACGGTTTCGCCGCCTCCATCTCCGAAGCGGTCGGCCGCGGAACGCGCGATCACGGGCTCGCTGCCGGAACCATCGCGTGGACCAACGCCGGACGCGCGCTGGCCGCCTTTGCGGCGGCGGATTGGCGGCCGCGCAATGACCGCAAGACGTGGACGTTCGGCCCCTATTCCGAAGGGAAGCTCGGCGCGGGCTTCGGGTACCGCGTGGAGGCATATGGCCAGACGCACGCGGTCGGCGGCAACCTCTCGCTCGCGTACCTCGTGGGCGGCGAAGCGAACTGGACGCGCAAGTCGGAGACGGGCGGGTTCCGCATTGCAGCCGGTTATGACCGGTTGAGCGGCGCCGACGCCTCCCGTGACCAGGCGGCGTTCGACACGCTGTATGCGACGAACCACAAGTTCTATGGCCACATGGACCTCTTCCTCAACCTTCCGCGCGACACGGCGGGCCTCGGCCTGCAGGATGCCTGGGCGGGCGTCTCGGGGAACCGCGGCCGTTGGTCGGCTTACGCGACGGGGCACCACTTTCTTCCGGAGACAGGCGGAACGGGCGCGTTCGGTTCGGAGCTCGATCTCGGCCTCGGTTTTCAGGCCGCCGAGAAGGTGCGCTTCGATCTCTTCTACTCCATCCTCGACGCGGGCCCGTCGTTCCAGGCGGCCAACCCGAATGCGCCGAACTACCCGACCTGGGGCGCACTGCAAGTGACGGCGGCGCTGTAGAGAAAAGGGAAAACGCGGAGAATACGAGAGTCACAGGGGGGAATGCTTGTTTTGATTCCCCCACTCTCCCCCTCCCCCGCTCCCCCACTCCGCATCAATGCGTGGGCACCCACCGTTACCGCGCCCGCAGCCGCAGAAACAGATCGCCCAGGGCCGTCACGAGCTCACCCGGGTGCGGAAGCACGCGGTAATTTCGATGACCGAGCATGGCCGGCAGATAGTCACGCCCGTTACGCTCGACGGCGAGCGCATACGTGAGGATGCCACGTTGGTTTCCCTCCCGGATCGCCTGCCGGACGTCGGCGATGCCGTGACGCCCCTCGTAGCGATCGTAGTCGTTCGGCTTGCCGTCGGTGATCAGCAACAGACATCTGCGCCGCGCTGAAGCCTTCGCCAGTCCGGCATGCGCGTGACGCACGGCCGGGCCGATGCGCGTGTACCCCTGCGGCTCGAGGCTCCCGAACCGATCGCGCGCGCGGCGCCACGGTTCGCGCATACCCTTGAGTTCCACATAATGACAGGCATGCCGCGTGTTGCTGTAGAAACCCGCGACGCCGAACCAGTCCGATTGCGCCTGCCAGGCTTCGCCAAGCACCACCAGACTTTCGCGCGCGACATCCAGCACGCGCCGGCCGTCGACGTAGCCATCCGTCGAAAGACTCAGATCGACGAGGAGCTGCAACGCGATCTCCGGCTCGTCCCGCTGCGAACGGATGTACAACCGCTCATCGGGCGAATGCCCGGACGAAAGGGTCGCGTGCGCGTCGACCACGGCGTCGACGTCGATCTCACTCCCGTCAAGTTGACGCGGGCGCATCCGGGGGGCCGCGTTCAGCACGGCAAGCCGCCGTTGCAACGTCCGCAAGGTAGCGCCGTTACGGCGCAACACTTCGGCTGCGTATCCGTGTGCGCCCGTTCCGGCCGTGCGCGGATAGACCGTGCACCATCCGCTGCGATAGGCCCGCTTGCGCGCGTCCCACTCGTCGTACGGAATGCCGACGGCCTCGGCCGCTTCAGGATCGGCCATTTCCGGGGCTGCCGTATCGAGCATCAGATCGGCGCGGAAGATCGTGTGCGCGGCCTCCTTCGTGCGGATGACTTCGCGCAGATCCAGCTCCCGCATCGCCTCTCCCTGCTCGTCGAGCTGATCGCTGCCGTCCATGGGCCGCATGGAACCGTTGAACTCCTCGAGTGATTCGGTGGACTCGAACTGCGGCGCGAAGACCTTCTTCTTCCAGCGCTCTTCGTCGACGGTGATCACCTTGACCTGCTCGCGCTGCGGCGCCTCGAGCTCCCGCCCGTCAGCATGCGACGCGGCGCGTTCGCCGTCGGGAGGTCCGGCTTCTTCCCCTGCGGGAGCAACAGGCGGATACAGGCGGCCCCAGAGCAGGTGCGGAGACAAGGCGGCCGGAGCGAACGGCACGAACCCCGCGCGCAAGTATCGAAGTGCAGACTCGAACGGCTCGGTCGTCAACAGGTTCCACAGCGCGGGATCCGCTTCGGGCCGCCGCGCCAGTGCGATCACCCCTCTGTGCCAGCGATCCGACTCGGTCGCCCCGGCGTGCGAAAGCACTTGCGTTTCCCGGTCGAGCGCAAGCTCGATCCACGGATACAGCCCCCGCAGCCGCCGCCGAACCCGCGCGAGGGCGCGAAGACCGGCCAGCGCCGCGCGCGACTGCCGCTCGGCCTCGGTCGCTCCGGGCTCGGCCGCTTCGATCTCCGCAAGCAGCGCGACGCGGAACAGGTAGAAGCGATGGTTATCCTCGGCCGATCCGTATCGATCGATGCACGCGGGGAGGAGCAGAATGTCGCCGCTGCGCCCGCCCCAGTCTTCGGCTTTGCGGATTTCGACGTTGCGCCCCGTCAGCGCGCGGGCAAGGATGAGCAACGGCCCCTGGATGTCGGCCAGGCGCACTTCTGTTTCCGAAGGCACCGGACGGGGCCGGAACAGCCGCGCGTAACCCGCTTCCAGCGCGCGCCAGACGGTCAGTTCCAGTTCGAATTCCGGCAGCTTCACCGTGCCCTCATTCCGTCAAAGGTGAAGCGAAACGAGATCGCGCAGCGCCCGCACGGTGTCGGGATCGTCGGTGAGCGGTTGCACGATGGCTGCATCGGCCGCCTGGCGTGCGGGAAGTCCCGCTCCGATCAGCCGGCCGGCATCGACGAGCAGCCGGGTCGAGGCCGACTCGGCAAGCCCGAGCTCGTCGAGGCCCCGGATCTTCTGGCCGATGCGCACGAGCTGAAGGGTCGTTCTGGAGTCGAGACCCGTCTCTTCGACCACGATCTCGACTTCGACCTCGGTCTCCGGGTACTGAAAGGAGAGGGCCACGAAGCGCTGACGCGTCGACGGCTTCAGCTCCTTCAGGCTGCGCTGGTAACCGGGGTTGTAGCTCACGATGAGCATGAACTCCGGGGGCGCCGTGAGCGCCTCGTCGTGGCGCTCGACGAAGAGCTGCCGGCGATGGTCGGTCAGCGGGTGGAGAACGACGATAGTGTCGCTGCGCGCCTCGGCGACCTCGTCCAGGTAGCAGATGGCCCCCTCGCGCACGGCCCGGGTGAGCGGGCCGTCCTGCCAGACCGTCTCGCCGCCGCGGATGAGGTACCGGCCAAGCAGATCGTGGGCCGAGGTGTCATCGTGGCAGGCCACGGTGACGAGCGGGCGGCCCAGCAGGGCCGCCAGATGCTCGACATACCGTGATTTTCCGCACCCTGTCGGTCCCTTGAGCAGCAAAGGCAGGCGGTGCTCGTAGGCCTTCTTCCCAAGCTCGATCTCGTAGCCCTGCGGACGGTAATACGGTAACGCCTCTTCGCGCGTAGCAAGCAACGTCATTGGGCCGCTCCCTCCGCCCAGGCGCCCGGGACGGCATCGTCGGCGCCGGGAACCCGTTCGGCGCGCGCAACGGGAAGTCCGTAGCGGATGAAGTTGTAGATGAACAACGTTATTCCGGTCGTGAAGAGCGTGGCCGCGAGAACGAGCCCCAGAAAGTGCACTTCGGTTGCCTTCTGCGCTTCGAGAAAGTCCATGCCCATCTTCCGTTCCAGATAGACCTGCGTGATGCCGGCGACGGCAAAGGCCGCGGTCATCGAGACCATGCCGATGTTGCTCGTCCAGAAGGCCAGCTGCGCGCTCGCGGTGTCATACAGGCGCCGCCCCGTCATTTCGGGCAGGGCGTAGGTGATGATGCCGAGCACGATCATGGCGTAGGCGCCCCAGAAGGCCAGATGGCCGTGCATGGCCGTCACGAGCGTGCCGTGAGTCCACTTGTTCACCTGGGGAAGCGTGTGGGCGAATCCGAGAAAGCCCGCGCCGACGAACGCCAGGACGGCGCAGCCGACGGTCCACAGCAGCGCCGTCTGGTTCGGATGGTTGCGCTGGGCCTTGCGTGCCATGGTGACTGCATAGACGGCCATGGCCAGAAACGCCAGCGGCTCGAGCGCGCTGAAGACGCCCCCGAGCATCAGCCAGTAGCGCGGTCCGCCGGTCCAGTAGTAGTGGTGACCGGTACCGATGATGCCTGAGAGAAACGTGATGCCCACAATGACGAACAGCCATTTCTCGATGACCTCGCGGTCGACCCCCGTCAGCTTGATGAGCAGAAACGCGAGAATGCCGCTCATGATGAGTTCCCACACCCCCTCGACCCAGAGGTGCACCACCCACCAGCGGAAGTAGGACTCATAGGCCAGATTGTCGAAGGTGATCATGCCGGGCAGGTAGAGCAGCGCCGCCGAGATCAGCCCGCCGAGCAGGACGGTCGCCGTTGTGGTCGTCTGTTTTCCGCGCAGCGCCGTCCATCCGACGTTGAAGAGAAAGAGCAGCACGTTGGCGACGACCAGATAGTCGAGCGGGCGGGGAATCTCAAGGAACTTGCGCCCTTCCCACCAGTTCATGTGGAAGCCGGCGATGGCGATCACTCCGACGAGCACGAGCGAGACGAGCTGGACGTATGCGAGTTTGACGGAATAAAGCTCGCGCCCCGACTCTTCGGGAATGATGTAGTAGGCGGCCCCCATGAACCCGGTCAGCAGCCATACGACAAGCAGGTTGTTGTGAGTGGCGCGCGCCGTATTGAACGGAATCCACGGGTGCAGCCCATCGTAGCCCATGTGGGCGAAGGCCATGATGAACCCGTAGACGATCTGCAGCGACAGCAGCAGCATGCAGGTCGCAAAGAACCAGTAGGCGACTTTCTGACTTTCGTATTTCATATGCGTTCTCCGAAGACGTCTCGGGTTATCGGCGGGCCGCGAGGTAGGCGGCGATTTCGTTGCGCTCGGCCTCGGACAGCGGAATCTTCGGCATGGCGGTGCCCGGCCGGATCGCCTGCGGGTCGGTCAGCCAGGCCACGAGCTGGGCCTCATCCATCCGCTGCCCGATGGTGTCGAGCGCGGGCCCGACGGCTCCCCCCTGACCGCCGATGGCATGGCAGGCGCTGCAGACCGCGGCGTACATCGCCGGCGCCGGCGGAACCTCGGCTTCCGGGACCGGGGCCGCTGCCGCAGCCGATACTTTAAGATCGGGCTCCGGCGGCCAGTCGTTCGTATCGATCTCGCCGGCCCACTGGAAGAAGGCGATCAGGTCGGTGATCTCCTGTTCGCTGAAGCCGTAATTGGGCATGCGGCGCTGGCCGGGAAACATCGCTTCCGGATCCTTGAGGAACAGGCGGATCCAGGCTTCGCCTCGCCGCGTATACACCTTGGTCAGCTCGGGACCGTAGTAGGCCCCCTCGCCGAGCAGCGTGTGGCAGCCCATGCAGTTGTTGCCGGTCCAGAGGTGATTGCCGCGCACCACCGATTCGTTCATGTTGCGCGCTTTGGTTCGTTCGGGGATCTGCCGCATGGTGTCGACGGTCAGCCCGAGAAAGATGAGGGAGAACAGAATCGTTCCCCCGAGAAAGAAGCGTCGAGACTGCGATTTGCTGAGCACGGAGTTCTCCCTGGTTCGAGGCGTAACGTGGCGATCTGTTCTCACTCTACGCAACAGCGCAGGCGCCGGGCATGATGCATGTCATATCGCGTCAGATGATGCCGAGAGATGACCGATGTCATAGGCACGCGAGGGGCCGGTGTGGTTCCATGGTGAAAGGAGGAATACGCTTTGGATGTGATTCGAATCCGTACGCAGGAGTCCGGCGGACCCGCTCTCTGGGCCACGGGGTTCCGCCCTTTCTTTCTGCTGGCCGGCGCGTGGAGCACCCTGCTCGTGGTGCTGTGGGGCGGCTTTCTTGCCGGCGTGCTCCCGCTCCCCGCCTGGAATCCGGTCGCCTGGCACGGCCATGAAATGCTCTTCGGCTATACGTCCGCCGTCATCGCGGGCTTTCTGCTCACGGCCGCGCGCAACTGGACGCAGCTGCCGACCGCGAGCGGACGTGCGCTCCAGGGTCTCGCGGCGCTCTGGCTGGCAGGACGTGTACTGCTGCTTGCCGGCACCGCCGTTCCCCCCGCGCTGGCGCTCGCCGTAGACGTCGCTTTCTTCCCCGCGCTCGCGCTGGTGGTCGCGCGGCCGGTCGTGCGCAGCCGTAACTGGCGCAATCTTGCCTTCGTCCCCATGCTGCTCGGATTGGCGGCGCTGAATCTGTTCTGGCACCTGCGCCCTGAACTTTCGTCGCGCCTGCTGTGGACGGCAACGGGAATCGTCGTGCTCATGATGACCCTCGTCGGCGGGCGCATCATTCCCTTCTTCACGCGCAACGCCCTCGAAGTTCCCGCGCGCCCGCTGCGCTGGGCCGACTGGAGCGCCTTGTTCCTGACGCTGGCCGTCGTCCTGCTCGACGCGGCCGCCTGGGCCGAACCGGTTCCGTGGATCGCCGGCGCCGCCGCCCTCTTTCACCTGATCCGCATGCTCGGCTGGCAGTCTCTCGCGACGGCGCGCACGCCGATCCTCTGGGTGCTCCACCTCGGCTATCTGTGGATCCCCATCGGGTTTCTCCTGCGCGCGCTGCCGCTCTCGATTCCCCCGACGGCCGCGCTGCACGCCTTCACCGCCGGGGCCATCGGCATGCTCACCCTCGGCATGATGACCCGCGTCTCACTCGGGCATACCGGCCGGAACATTGCGGCCGATGGCGGAACCGCGGTCGCCTTTCTGCTCGTTCTGCTCGCGGCGGCGCTCCGGGTCGCCGGGCCGATCGCCGCGCCCGCCTTCGCGAACACCTGGCACCTGTCCGCCGCCGCGGCATGGACCGTCGCGTTCGCCTGGTTCGTCATGCGCTATGCCGGCATTCTGGTCACCCCGCGCCCCGACGGACGTCCGGGGTGAGCGGGACAGCGGTCACGGATTGAAGGAAGGCGAATCGCTCGCGGGGAAAGATTCCGCCGAGGCCTCGTCTACGCGATCGGCCCCCGCATCGGCCCGAACCTCGCGCGCCGAGAATGCCGACGTGGTCGTACCCGTCGGCCGCGGCATGCCGAACGGAACCGCACGCCACTCGTTCCCCTCGCGCAAGAAGGCGTCTGGACGGTGCGCCCGGGTTCCGCCTGTTTTCCGCTTGGCCGCGCGCGCCTGGAACAACGCGACGGCGTGCAGCGCCGCAAATCCCGCCTCGACCACGCCGTCGACGAGATAGACCCGCGAGATGCGGCCGCGCAGACCGTAAGTGAAGTCGGCTCCGCCGAGGACAAGTGCGCGGCTCAGCCCGTGCACAGCGCGACGCTCACGCAGCAGATGCCAACCGTCGGCCGCCAGCAGCGCGCCCATCGTTTTCACGAGCCAGACATCGGTTTTGGGGCCGGTGACCCGCTGGAACGAGCGCGGCGCAAGAATCGGCCAGAGCCCGGTCGTCAGATAGAGCAGCCCCTGTGCCGTCGCGGCCGTGCGCCCGATTCCGTCTGTTCTGGAGCGATGCGGATCCACGCTGCCATCATGCCACCGAGCCTGGCGGGGCGCTGCCTTCAGCGCCGGCCCGGTGGACGCACGCTGAGCCTACTCATCGGTAGGTAAACCCTGTATGCTGTAGGTTCGAACCTCGTACCCAGGAGCCCCCATGGCTCGCGCCAAGACCAAGGTTTCTCCGGCCCCCGACGTGACGGATCGGATTCCCACCGAGTTCCGCTACTTCGAAAACGTGACGTCGCCGAAGATCCAGCGGCGGCGCAAGGCGATGCAGCGGTTCCTGCGGGTCGATCCGCTGCTTCCCGACGACGTGGTGCGCACGTGGGCGCACACGTACTTCGACGCCGACCCCGTCGCCGAAGCGTTTGTCGAAGAAGTCTACATCCCGCGCGGACAGGCCGCGGGGCGCAAGCTGCTCGACCAGGCGCTCGAGAAGGGGGTCGACTCTATCGCCGACGCCCCCGCCTCGCTGCGCCGGCTCTTTGCGGAACTGGAGCAGCCGCCCGCGTGGCTCGACTGGAAGCTGGTGGAACTGGGCGCGCGCACCTTCCGCCGTTATGGTCCGCATCTGTACAGCTTCGCCGGCGCCATCACGCTCGAAGGGTACCTGGAGAATTCCGTCGCCAAGCCGCTCGCGTTCACGGGGGCGTACACGGGGGAATCGGCGAACCGCCGCTTTCTCGAAACGGCCGCCTTCTGGATCGACGTCTCGTCGCAGGACGGCCTGCGCCCGGGCGGCATCGGCGTCAAGACCGCGCTGCGCGTGCGGCTCATGCATGTCTTCGTGCGCAAGCGTCTCCTCAACCATCCGCAGTGGAATCTGGATGCGTGGGGCGTGCCCATCAGCCAGGGCGACGCCATCCTCACGCTGATGGGCGGCAGCGTTGCGCCCGGGCTCGGCCTCAAGGCGTTGGGCTACCGGCCGAGCAGGCAGGAAATCGAAGCCATGATGCACTTCTGGCGCTACGTCGGCCACATCATGGGCGTGCAGCCGCGCTGGTATCCCGAGACGATCGAAGACGGCCTGCGCCTGCTCTTCGCGAACTTCATCAAGGGGGCGCGTCAATCGGGGGACGACGGACGCAACCTCGCGCACTCCTACGTGCAGTCCTATGCCCCGACGCCGCAGGACGCGGGATTCGCCGCGCTGCGCAAGCGGATTGATTACTATCTGGAGCTCGGGTACACGGCGCTGTTTCTCCCGCCGGGCACCTTCCGCCAATACGGATTGCCGAAGGCGGGACTGCTGCGCTTTCACGCCGCCGCGCAGTTCCCCGTCATCTTCGCAGCCGAGACCCTGCGCCGGCACAGCCGCACGGTCGATGACGCCCTGGACGCGGTCGCGCAGTGGCGCTCGAAGCGCTGGCTGGCGGCGCGGCTCGGCAAGCGGTCGGCCGAGTACAAGGCGGTCGAGGAGTTCACGCGGTAGGCGGCGCGTACAAAGCGCCAAGCGCCAAGCGCCAAGCACTGAGCGCTGAGCATGAGGACGGGAAGGTTTCCCGGTTCTCCTACCGTTCGTGTCGAGCCGACGGTCGCAGGCGGTAGCCGGAGACGACGGCGAGACAGTCTCATCGTTCTCAGGTGCGCTCCCTCGCTGTCGCGCTCCGCTCTGCTTCACGCGGTCAGCTCGGGACGAACGGTCGGGGGCGCTGGGCGCTGGGATGTTCTTGCCTAAAAATCGTCAATCGTAAATCGTCAATCGTAAATTCGCGTCACTCGTCACTTGGAAGATAGGTGAGGGCCCGCAGCACGGGAACCATGTAGATGAATCCCTTGCCCGGAAGTTCGATCTCGCCCGCCTTGGCCATGGCGTCGAAGATTCCGTCGGCCGTCGCGTGGGGGGCGACGATGTAGATGACCTCTTTTTCGGGGCTGATGGCGATCTTGAGCAGCCCCAGCCGTTCCCGGATCCCCGTGCCGCGCGCGAACGAGATGGTCGCCGCCGGCGCTCCCGCGGCCATGGCCGCCTTCACGACCGCGTCGGCCTTGCCGCGTTCCACGATGCACGTGATCTGCACCAGATTCTCGAGGAGTTTCGTATTTCCCATGAGCGCGGTCTCCGGAACGGGTAGGGTTATCGGCGCCGGCCGACGATGAGGCCGACGGTGAGCACGGAAAGGATGGGGCCGACGCTGGCGGCGGCGAGCATGCCGAAACCTTCCACCACGCCCGGCACGTTGCCGCCGAGGCTGAGCCCGACCGCGATGACGAGGGGAACGGTGATGGGCCCGGTCGTCACGCCCGCGCCGTCCCAGGCCACGTTCACGAACTCCTCCGTGGAAAAGAGCGTGAGCGGAATCAGGATCAGGTACGCCGGCGCCAGCAGATACAACAGCGGAAGGTTGAACACGAGCTTGATCACGCCCGCCGCCAGGCCGAGGCCGACCCCCGCGGCCACGGAGTGCATGAGCAGCGGCTTCGGAAAGGCGCCCACCGTGATCTCCTCCACCTGAACCGCCATCGTGTTCAGCGCCGGCTCGGCCAGCGTCGCGCCGTAGCCGAGAAAGAAGGCGAACAACACGGTCACCGCAACGCCGCCGGCATAGCCGAAGAGGGGACCGAACGGCTGGGGCGGTTGGCCGGCGGCGATCTCCGAAAACGTCCCGGGGACCAGGGATCCCACCTGGAGCCCGAGCGGCGACAGCCCCTGCAGCAGGCCGAGCGAGAAGAGGATCATGCCGGCGAGCGTGAACGCGATCCCCAGGGCGATCTCGTCGGCGTGGGCCAGGCGTTCGCGCAACAGAACGAGCTGAACGACGAAGAGGAATGCGCAGAGCGGCAGGATCGCCTGGGCCGAACCGACCACGGCCTGCACCAGCGGCGAGGCGAGCAGCTGCGCGAACAGACTCGTTCCGCCCGCCGGTTCCGCCAGTTGCGCAAGCGCCGGTTCGTAGCCGGTGTGATGCAGGTAGAGTCCGAGCCCGAGCACGGTCACGATGGGGAGCAGCGAAGCCAGCGTCACGATGCCGAAGCCCGACATGCCGGTGTTCGACTGCCCGAGCGCCAGACAGACACCCGCGCCCAATGCGAGCACGAGGGGAACGGTGACCGGACCGGTCGTGACCCCGCCCGAATCCCACGCGAGGCCGACAATGGCGGCCGTATCCGGATGCTGCATGGCCCAGGCCGAGAGTCCCAGCGCGATCAGAACCAGCGGAATGACAAACGGTTTGAGCGAAAAACCGCGCAGGAAGCGCAGGATGCCGAGCACGGCCGCCACCCCGACCCCGAGCCCCACGGCGCCCACGAGCGCGCCGGAGTAGCGGGTGAGCATCGCCGCCAGCAGCGGCGCCTCTCCCGGGCGCACGTTCGCGCCGGCGGATTTGAGGACGCCGATGGCCGGCTCGGCCAGGGTGGCGCCGATGCCGAGAAGAAAGGCGAAGCCGAGAATTCCCCCGGCCGAGGCCTTGACGGGAAGGCGGTGGCCGATGGTTTCGCCCAGCGGCATGAGCCCGAGGCGCAGCCCTTCCATGAAAAACATGAGCCCGACGATGACGAGCGAGAGCGCCGCCCCGATGGCCCCGGCACGCGCGACGGGCACCCCGAGCACCGCCCATTGGAAGAGGAAGAGGTAGACGACGATCGGCAGGACGCTCGGCACCTGTTCGCGCAGTTTGCGGCCGAAGTAATCGGCCAGGATGCGCACGGCATGTATCCGGCGGACGCGGATTCGTTCCGGTGTTGCGGGGGGACTCGCGGGAAACGACATGAAAAACGTGCGGAAAAACTTTGGCTGACGCGAGCGCGGCGAGCGGTCGCACCCCGGGTCCCCATATCGTGTCCGAGCGGGCAGGAAAGGTCAAGCAGCAAGGGCCCGGCTTGAAAGAAGGCTTTCGCTCTGACGGCGCAGAGCCCGTCACCCCCCTTCGGCGCCTGCAGTACAATTTCCGTCAATGGAACCGCGACTCGACACACACTGGTATCGACTCTCCTCCGAAGAATCGCTCCGCAGGCAGAACGTCGACGAGGCCCGGGGACTTTCCGATGACGAAGCCCGGAAGCGTCTCGAAACGTTCGGGCCCAATGAGCTGACCGAGAAGCAGACCCGCCCGGCGTGGAAGATCTTCGCCGCCCAGTTTGCATCGACGATCATCGTCGTACTTATCGTCGCGGCCGGTGTTTCTGCATTCATGGGCAGTTACAAGGATGCGATCGCCATTCTGGCCATCGTGTTTCTGAACGCCATTCTCGGCCTCGTTCAGGAATACCGTGCCGAGCAGGCGATGGCCGCCCTGCGCAGGATGTCGACCCCGACGGTACGGGTGCGCCGCGAAGGCGGCATCCGGGAAATCGACGCAGTGCAGATCGTGCCGGGGGACCTCCTGGTTCTGGAGACCGGGAACCTCGTGCCCGCCGACGGCCGCGTTCTCGAGGAGGCCAATCTGCGCGTGCAGGAAGCGGCGCTGACCGGCGAGTCCGAAGCGGTCGAGAAAGACGCCGACCCCTTGACCGGCGAAGACATTTCCCTCGGCGATCGGAACAACATGGTCTTTCGCGGAACCTACGTGACCTACGGCCGCGGCTCCGTGCTGGTGACGGCGACGGGCATGCAGACCGAACTCGGCCACATCGCGACCCTGCTGCAGAGCGTCGAGCGCGAGGCGACTCCCCTGCAGCGGCGGCTCGCGTCGCTCGGACACGGTCTCGTGCTTCTCGCCCTGGTGGTCGCCGCGGTCATTTTCGCCCTCGGCTATCTGCGCGGCGAGTCGATGCAGGTGCTGTTCATGACGGCCGTGAGTATCGCGGTCGCCGCCATTCCCGAAGGTCTGCCCGCCGTCGTGACCATCGCCCTCGCCCTCGGCGCGCAACGGATGCTGCGGCGCCGCGCCCTGATTCGCAAGCTTCCGGCCGTCGAGACCCTCGGCTCCGTCACGGTCATCTGTTCCGACAAGACCGGTACGCTGACCGAAAACCGGATGACCGTCACCATGCTCGACACGGCCAACCACCGCGTCGACCTTTCAGAACATCTGCGGCGGACGACCGGCGTCATCGACACCGACGCACCTGAACTTGCACCGGTATCCACGGCCCCATCGATGAAGCTGCTGCTCGCCGGCGGCGCCCTCTGCAACGATGCGGAACTGCAGAAGCGCAAGACCGAGCAGGATCACTATCACGCCGTCGGAGAACCGACCGAGGCAGCCCTCGTCGTCGCCGCGGCCCGCTTCGGATTCAATCGCGGCGAACTCGCCGGGCATCTGCCGCGCCTCGATGAAAAACCGTTCGACTCGGAGCGGAAACGGATGTCGACGCTGCACCGGATCGCCGGCGACGGCGAGGTGAGCGGGATCCTCGGGGCCGCAAATGGCGGCACGCGACCCGGGGCGGCCGTCTTCACGAAGGGCGCCGTCGACAGCCTGCTCACCGTCTGCGATCGCGTGCTCGCGGCCGAAGGCGTCGAGCCGTTGAACGATCACTGGTGCCGGCGGATACTCTCGGCCCACGACGAACTCGCCTCCCAGGGCGTGCGCGTGCTCGGGTTTGCCTGGCGCCCGGTCGACGACCCCGCCGCCCCGGGCGAACTGGAAGAGAAACTCATCTTCGTCGGCTTTTTCGGCATCATCGATCCGCCGCGGCCCGAGGTGCGCGACGCGATTCTCACCTGCCGCTCGGCGGGGATCCGTCCGATCATGATCACCGGCGACCACCCGGCCACGGCGCGGTCCATCGCCGAAGATCTGCACATCGCGGATAATCCCGGCACGGTCGAGGGGAGACAGCTCGACAGGATGAGCCCCGAGGAACTGTACGAGCGGGTCGAGACCACGTCGGTGTTCGCGCGGGTTTCTCCCGAGCACAAGCTGCGGATCGTAGAGGCGCTTCAGAAGCGGAGCCATGTCGTCGCCATGACCGGTGACGGCGTGAACGACGCCCCCGCGCTCCGGCGCGCGGATATCGGCGTCGCCATGGGGATCACGGGAACGGACGTCTCGCGTGAAGCGGCCCACATGGTTCTCCTGGACGACAACTTCACGACCATCGTGTCGGCCGTCGAAGAGGGGCGGACGATTTACGACAACATCCGCAAGTTCGTGAAGTACTCCGTCGGGGGGAACCTCGGCAAGATCCTGGTCGTGCTCCTGGCCCCGCTCCTGCTCATGCCGATGCCGCTCACGCCCCTGCAGATCCTGTGGCTGAATCTATTGACCGACGGGCTGCTCGGCCTTGGCCTGAGCGTTGAACCGCCGGAGCCGGGGGTCATGCAACGCCGGCCGATCCCCCGCTCACAGCCGTTCTTTTCCCGCGGCATGCTCGGGCAGATCGTTCTCGTCGGCGTTCTGGTCGGCGGAGTGTCGCTCGGCCTCGGGTACTGGACCTGGGCGACGGGCGAGGGCGAGTGGCAGACGCTGGTCTTCACGACGATCGCCACGGCTCAGATATGGCAGGCGCTCGCGGTGCGAACCAATGTGCAGAGCCTCTTCCACGTCGGGCTCTTCAGCAACCGGGCCATGCTCGGCGCGGTCGCAGCGGTCGTGCTGTTGCAGCTGGCCGTCGTGTACCTGCCCGTCCTGCAGGGCGTCTTCGGGACGAGGCCGCTCGCGCCGGAGCAGCTGTTGCTTTCCATCGCGGCGGGAAGCCTGGTCTTCTGGGTCCTCGAGTTCCGCAAAGCCCTCGTCAGGCGCGCGATTGATTCCTAATTCCTGATTCGCGTCTGATTCCTGATTCCTGATTCTTAATTCCTAAGAAGCAAGGACAAAGGAACCCACGTCCTTTCGGGTCAATCGTCAATCGTAAATCGTAAATTGTCAATCGAGTTCATCCGCGGTCGCCGATGACGTCGCCGCCCGTGCGCTCGATTTCTTCCATCGGCACGTCGAGGCCCTTGTCGAGGACCGGCGGCTGCGCGAGCGCCTCGTAGCCGATCGGCGGGCGCGGCTCGACCCCCGCTTTGGCGGGAACGTGAGCCATGGCGAACTCGCTGAGCGCCGTGATGCTCAGGCTCGGGTTGACCCCCAGGTTCGCCGGGAGCATCGACCCGTCGCAGACGTAGAGGTTCTCGTAGTTGAAAACTTTGCAGTGCTGATCGACGACACCGCTCTCGGCGTCGCGGCCGATGCAGGCGCCGCCCATGATGTGGGCCGTCGTCGGCACGTCGAAGAGCACTTCGTTGAAGGAGCTGAGCGGAATTCCGTTCACGCGCTTCGCCAGGCGGCGCACGAAGTCGTTGGCGATGGGGATGTAGCTCGGCGGCTTCTTCTGGCCGGGGGCGTAGTGGCTGTCGAGCGTCTTGGAGAAGGGCCACCACCAGCGCCGCCGCAGGCCGAGGCTCATGTAGTTGTCGAGCGTCTGCATGACGAGAATGATGATCGTGCGCTTCGCGAAGTTCACCGGCGAAAGGGTGCGCAGAAAGTGCAGCGGGTGGCGGAAAATGTTCCCCACGAAACGCAGCTGGCGGGGGACGGCGCCGCCGCCATCGGTGAGAATCGTCGAGAGGGGCGCGATGGCGTCGCTCCCCTGGGAATAGCGGACGATCTCGATGTGCGTATCCTCGTCGGGATGGACGCCGGAGGTAATCGCGATCCCCTTGCTGACGTCGACCGTGGCGTCTTTCTGGCGCACGCCTAGGATCGCCTCGCTGTTCGTACGCACGTAGTCGCCGAGGCGGGGCGAGAGGCGTGGAAGCGTCCCCTTCTCCTTGCAACGCAGCAGCAGCTCGTTGGTCCCCAGGGCGCCGCCCGCGACGACGACGCCGCGCGCGCGGTATGTCTTTTTCCCCTTGAAGAAGCGGGCCGTGGAGTGCACGGTCTCCACCTCATAGCCGCCCCCCTCGAGCTCGCGGATGAGCGTAGCCTTCGTTTCGGGGATCACGGTCGCGCCGCGTTTCTCGGCGAGGTAAAGATAATTCTTGTCGAGCGTGTTCTTCGCGCCGACACGACAGCCGACCATGCATCCGCCGCAGTAATTGCAGCCGATGCGATCCGGACCTTCGCCGCCGAAGTACGGGTCGGGGACCGTCTTGCCGGGGGTGCCGAAGTGGACGCCGACCGTGGGGCGGTGGTAGGTATCGGCCTTGCCGTACTCCGCGGCCACGTCCTTCAGCAGGCGGTCCATCGGGGTCGTGATCGGGCTCTTCGTCACGCCGAGCATGCGCTGCGCGAGCTGATAGTACGGCAGCAGCTCATGATAGACGTCGGCGCCCTCGGCTCGTCCGAACGGAGCGGGCTTGAAGACCTTTTCGGGCGGAACGAGCAACGTGTTCGCGTAGACCAGCGACCCGCCGCCCACCCCGACGCCGCTCAGGATGAGCCCGTCGCGCAACATCGTCATGCGCATGATCCCGTGCATCCCCAGGGCGGGAGCCCAGAAGAACTTGCGCAGGTTCCAGTTGGTCTTGGGGAAGTCGGTGGGTCCGAAGCGCTTGCCCGCCTCGAGCACGGCGACCTTGTACCCCTTTTCGCTCAGGCGCAGGGCAGAGACCGAGCCGCCGAAGCCGGATCCGATGACGATATAGTCGTAGTCGAAGGTCTGCATATAGTTTTCAACGATAACACTTTTGGGCGGCAGCCGGTACCTTGAGCCATTCAAGTGACGAGTGACGAGTGACGAATCAGGGCAATTTACGATTGACGATTTACAATTGACGATTTGTCGGCAAGAACAGGACCTAGTCCTTGTTTCCTTGGCGCTCAGCGCTTGGCGCTTGGCGCTCGAAATCCGCTCACGCCTCCCCCGTAAGCCGCGCGGGGTCGAGCAGGGCGTCAAGCTCCGCTTCCGAGAGGATCTTCTTCTCCAGGACGAGCGTGCGGATGTCCTTGCCGGTCGCGAGGGATTCCTTGATCAGTTCGGCCGCGCGCAGGTAGCCGGTGACCGGGTTGAGCACCGTGCCCAGCGCCGCCGTCCGATGCGCGTAGCCCTGGAGCCGGTCCGGATCCGCGGCGATCCCCTTCACGCAATTCTCGGTGAAGACGGGGAGGAAGTTGATGAGGATGGAGAAGCTCTGGAGAAGATTGTGCGCCATGAGGGGCATCATGACGTTCAGCTCGAGCTGCCCCGCCTGCACGGCCAGCGCCACAGCCGTATCGTTCCCCACGATCTGGAAGCCGACCATGTTCAGGCACTCGGCAAGGACGGGGTTGACCTTGGCCGGCATGATGGAGGAACCCGGCTGCACGGCGGGAAGGCGGATCTCGGCGAGCCCCGTCGCGGGTCCGGAGGAGAGCAGGCGCAGATCGTTCGCGATGCGGATGAGCTCCAGCGCGAGCCCCCGCAGCGCGGCCGACATCGCCCCCACGGCCTGGCGGCTCTGCATGGCTTCCCGCAGATCGGGAGCGGAGCGCAGCGGAAGGCCGGTGAGACCCGCCAGTTCGCGGATCATGCGCTCGCGATACCCGTCGGGGGTGTTCACGCCGGTGCCGACCGCGGAACCCCCGATGGCAAGATCGTTGAGCTCCTCGCCGGCGGACTGCAGCAGGCTGATGCTGCGCCGGATGGCGGCGCCGTACGCGCGGAATTCCTGGCCGAGCCGAATGGGCGTCGCATCCTGCAGGTGCGTGCGCCCCGCCTTGAGCAGCGGGTGAAACTCGCGCCCCTTCTCTTCGAGCGCGGCGGCAAGCGCTTCCAGGATCGGCAGCAGCGCCACCAGGCGATCGAGGGCCGCGAGGTGCAGCGCCGTGGGAAAGGTGTCGTTCGTCGACTGCGAGCGGTTGACGTGGTCGTTCGGATGCACCCGGTCGTAGGCGCCCCCCGCGCCCCCGAGGATCTCGGCGGCCCGGTTGGCGATCACCTCGTTCGCGTTCATGTTGAAGCTGGTGCCGGCCCCCGCCTGGAAGACGTCGACCACGAACTGATCGTTCCAGCGCCCCTCGATCACCTCGTCGGCTGCCTGGACGATGGCGTCGGCCACCTCAGTGGAAAGCTGGCCGCCTTCGCGGTGCGCCACGGCCGCCGCCCGCTTGATGTGCCCGTAGGCGCGGATGAGCGCCGGATCGGCGCGCAGGCCGCTGACGGGGAAGTTGTGCACGGCGCGCTGCGTCTGGGCGCCGTAGAGGGCGTCGCGGGGTACGCGCACCGTCCCCATCGAGTCTTGTTCTTCGCGGAATCTGTCGCTCACGGCGTCACCTCCGTCTCGCGCTCGCCGGAATGCCTCAGGAGGTGCGTGCGCAGAAAGCGCACGACGTCGGTCTCGACGCGCTCGCGTTCGCGGTCGACGGTAATGACGTGGTAGCTGTCGGTCAGGATGATCTTCTCGACCACGCGGCTGCGCACCCCGCGGTCGATGATGTCGGCGCTGGCGACGAGGGCCGTCGTGTCGTAGCGCGAGTGGGCGATGAGCAGCGGCGCCGAAATCCCGGAGAGCTTGCGGCGCGTCTCATGGACCAGGTTCCGCAATTCGTTCAACGCCGACAGCGGCGCCCAGCGCAGGGAGGGATGGCGGGACCGGGCCGCCGCGTCCTTGATGTTCCCAGGCGACTCCTTGGTCCAGCGCAGTCGTGCGCCGAGCGGACTCGCGCCGAGCACGGGGAGGAGGATCTGTGTCTTCCACCCGTAGAGAAACATGGGCGCGGCCAGGGTGACCACGGCGTCGGGGGGCGGGGCGCCGGTCGCCGCCAGATCGAGCGAGAGTACGCCCCCCATCGACATCCCGACGAGGGCGACGCGTTCATGGCACGCCCGGAGTTCGGCGTAGGCTTCGCGAACGGCGCGCCGCCAGTCGTCGCGCGTGACGGCGGCCAGCGCCTCGGAGCGCTCGTGCCCGGGAAGCCGGATGCCGCGCGCGCGGATGCCGGCGGAGAACAGCGCTTCGCCGATCCCGCGCATCTCGTAGGGGGTTCCCGTAAAGCCGTGCACGCACAGGGCCGCGGCCGGAGCCGCGCCGGGATCGAGGTCGAACGGTTCGGCGTCTACGATCACAGGCGGATTCATTCGCGCCCCTCCTCTTCGTCCCCCGCGCCGGCGGCGGGGGTTCCCATGAGTTCCCCCAGGACGACCGTCGCGAAGCTCCCTTTCGGCAGGAAGAAGGACGCCACGACGCCGTCGGCATCCGCGGCGAGCGTCAGGTCTTCGGGGAGGAGCAGGAGCGCCCTGCGCGACCCCGTGGTCGCCGTCCGCGAGCGCGCCCAGTCAGCTTCCGCGATCCCCGACGCGGCCAACACTTCCGCTTCGAGCGCCGCCGGTTCTCCCGAGGGCCGCTTCATCTCGGGCCCGAAGAGGGGACCGGTCGGTATGACTTCGCGCCGATCGTAGCGCTCCTGATCGGCGGCCGCATCCGTACATTCGAAGAGGCCGCCCGACTCCCGCTTCTTGAGGATATCGCCGGCGAGCACGCGAAACAGCAGATCGCGGGCCATGCGCTCGGCGGCGACCCGGTTGAACAGCTCGCTCTGCAGGGCCGAGAGAAGAAACTGGGCTTCGCGCCGGGGAAGCCGCCGCTCGCCGCGCAGAACGCGCAGCCCTTCGACGGCATTGTCCCCTTCGCGGCCGAAGCGCTGGCCGCCGAAGTAATTGGGAACGCCGCGCTCCTGCAGGCGGGCCGTCCAGGCCGCGAGCAGCTCCGGTTCCGCCGTGGCGCCGCGCAGACGGATGCGGAACCGGTTGCCGCGCAGGTGACCCGTTTTCAATTTGTTGCCGTGGGGAACGGCTTCGAGCACGCGCATCCCCTCGGGCGCGGAAGCGGCCATGGCCGGCTCCCAGCGGCGCCGTTCCACCGAGATCCACTGGGTCGTGACCGCCTGCCGATCCTTGCGGCCGGCCACGCCGATCTCGGCGAAGCCGAGCCTGCGCAGCCAGCGGACGACATCCTCTGTGTTTCGGCCGCGCTTCTCCACGTGCAGGTACAGGTGCTGCCCGTCTCCCGAGGGGAGGTAGAGCGGCACCTCCTCGACGCGGAAGTCTTCGGGCTCGGTGCGCAGGCGTCCGCCGAGCGGCGTCAGGTCGACGTGCAGCCGGGGGGGTTCAGCGAAGGAACTGATCGAGAAGTCGCTGGGCATGTTCGGTATCGAGCGGCAGATCGCGCAGCTCCTCGCGATGGCGCACGTGCCCGAGCGTCGTCTCGACGAACCGGTTGAAGTAGTTTAGTTTTTTGCGGAAGTCGTTCAGCTTGCCCAGGTTCTCGGCCGTCTGATCCGTCAGCGACTGGGCGACCATGAAGAAGCGTTCGAGCTCATCGTGGTCGGAGTAGCGCACGAACTTGAAGCTCAGGTTCTGGAAGTAGCTGAGAAACTGGCGCAGGGGGGCGATGGCTGCGCCGAACTCGGCCGCCGTAAGTCCGTCTTTGAGGATCTGCTGCTCGACGGCGTCGCAGAGCTTGTTGAGCACCCAGAGATCCTCGCGCAGGCGCAGCGACTGCTCGCGCTTCGAAACGAAGCCGGGAAAGACGTCGCGGCCGGCGGTCTGCGGCGCGAAGACCTGGACGACGACGATGATCGCCTGCTCGAAGAAGTTCCGCAGAACGCCCGCGCCGGCCGCCATCGTGCCCCGCAGCTTGAGCGTGTTCGTGACCGACAGGGCTTCGCGCAAAACCTGCTGAAAGACCTTGCGCATCTCCATCGTGCACTGGAAGGCAAGCGAATCGGCGGCGGCCTGGAAGTCCTCGGCGTGCGGTCGATCTTCAGCGCCGGCAAGCAGCTCGGGAATCTCCTTTTCGAGATACTGGACGAGCATGCGCGTCTCGGAGTGGATGAGCGCGAAGACGAGCACGGCCTGCTGCACTTCGTCGCGCTGATCGGCGTCGACATCGATCTGTTCCAGATAACGGAGCAGGCGGAAAAAGGCGAGCATCGTGATGGTGACCTGCTTGCGCAGGCGCTGATCGGCAATCCCGCGCACCAGCTCGGCCACCAGGGGGCTGCGCAGGCGATCGATCTCGGGGCGGAAAACGTCGCCGGCCATCGGATTGAAAAAGCGGTTGGCCGAGATGGTGCGCGAGATCATCTGCCCGAGGCTGCTGAAGAGCGGAAAGCTCACGGTGTTGAGGCGCGTCAGGGCCTGGGCGACGTCCGCGATGTTCTGAAAGGATTCTCCGAGGAGGAACAGGGATTCGGCCGGGGTCGACTGGCGCAGCTGCTCTTCGATGAACAGGTCGCGCACCCGGTCGCCGAGCATGCGGTGCTCGATGTAGCTGCGAAAGGTGAAGGCGTTGGAGTCTTCGCGCAGCAGCGCGCGGGCCTGGCGGGCGATGCGCGCCGCGGCCACCGCGACGACGCGCACCTCGTGGCTGAAGTCGCGCGAGATGACCGAGTCGGTCTGCGTGATCGGCTGATTGTCGAGGTTGAAGAAGCGATCGAGGGCCTTCAGCTGCATGTCGAGCCCGAAGAACCGCTCCTCGCGGTTCGAGACGTCGAGACTCGCCATCCACGCTTCGCGCATCTGGCGGGCTTCGTCCCCCTCCCGGCTCTCTTTCGAGGAGACGTTCTGCGGGTCTGCCGGGGCCGAGGCCTGGGGGGTCAGCGTTCTTGCCATAAAATCCACATACGCAGCTTTCAGGGTAACAAATTGCAGGCCGTTCCCGGTAGGCACCCCGCGCATTTGCACCGGCCTGCGGCGCCCCGTTACGCTGTGAGAATGCAGACGCTCGCACTCCTTGCGCTGGCAGGCGCCCTCTTGGCCGCCGTTCCCGGAGGCCTTCCTGAAGGCCTTCGTGAGGGAATGACGCCGGCCGACGCCGCCCGCGCGGGGGCCCGGGCCGAAGCGGCGGGAGACTACGCGGCGGCCGCCGCCTTCTACCGGGGAATTCTGGTGGACGCTCCCAACCATGCGGGCGCGCGCAACGCGGCCCTGCGGGTCGAGGAACTCGACGCCTACGCGGATTTCGACTGGGAACCCTACCGGCGCTACCGAGCCATCGTCGATCGCTATCCCGAGCTGGGTTCCGAGAAGGCCGAGGACGAAGCGCGGGCGATTCTCGAACGCTGGCCCACGGCACGCGTCGCTCCGAAGGCCGCTTTCTGGCTGGGGAACGAGTACCGCGAGATGCGCCGGGATCCGGCCGCGGCCCTCCCCTGGTACCGCCGCGTGGTCGATGAGTATCCGGCGGATCCGCTCGCCCCGGTGGCGCTCGACTGGATCGGCCGCATTCACGAAGCGGCGGGGAACCTGGAGGCGGCCGAGGCGGCCTATGTGGAAATGGCGCAACGGTTCCCCCAGGCGAGCCCGGCGGGACGGCTGGCGACCCTGGCCCGCCTGGGCCTGCGCGCCCGGCTGGTGGCCGCAGCGTGGAGCGCGCTCACCCTCGGCCTGCTCGTCTTCGTCGCGGTCGGCGGCTGGCGCGCGGACGTGCGGACGGCGTGGCGCGAGGGGCGGCGGCGGGCGGGGCTGGCGCTGTCCATCGGCATCCCCCCGGCGGCGTTTCTCTGGTGGTACGACGACCTGTGGTCCCCCTCGCTTACGGCCATCGGCGTTTCGTTCGCGGCGTACGGACTGTTCACGGCGGCGCTCGCGTCCCGCCCGCATCCCCCCGCGGCCCGGTGGACCGTGTGGCTCGAGCGCGCCGTGTGGAACTTCGCCGTTCCGCTGGCGCTGCTCATCCTGATCGTCGACCGGTTTCAATTGTGGGAGGCGTTCTCGCTGTAGCTGCGGAAGCGCCAAGCGCCAAGCGCTGAGCGCCAAGGAAACAAGGGCCATGTCCTGTCCTTGCCGGCAAATCGTCATTCGTCATTCGTAAATTGTCAATCGTCGACCTGTACGTCATTGCGCTCGCGTTCCTGACCCTGTTCTCGATGGGGCTCGGGCTGACCCCGCGCGCCATCCTGCGGTCGCTGGCCCGCGCGCCGGGAACGACGGCGGCCGCGCTGGTTGTCAACTTCCTCGTACTTCCTCTCGTGCTGCTCGGGCTCGACGCCGTGCTCGAGCTGCCGCAGCCGATCTTTCTCGGGCTGCTGCTCTGCATGGCCGCGCCCGGCGGGGGCACCGGGTCGCTGCTGACGTATCTCGCGCGCGGCGACGTGGCTTTCTCGCTGGGGCTGCTCGTGCTCTTCACGCTGCTCAGCTTCGTGCTCACGCCGCTGTGGATGGCCCCGTTCTCGCCCCAGAGCGGAGCGAGCCTGATTGCGGATGCGGTTCCCATGGTGCTGCGGATTCTCGCCTTCATCCTCCTGCCCCTCGGGCTCGGCCTGGCCGTGGCGCGCAGACTTCCGCCGTGGGTAGAACGCTGGCAGCCCCGGCTGGCCCGCGTGAGCCTGCTGATGCTGCTCGGGCTCGTGGCGGGGCTCCTCGTCACCAAGGGGCATCTCTTGTGGACCATCGGGTGGCCGGCCCTCGCCGCGGCGGCGATTACCGTCGGCGTTGGCCTGCTCTCTGGATTGCTGACCGGCCGGGGTCTGCGCGCCGCCTTCTCCTTCACGACGGCCGTGCGCAACGTGACGCTGGCCATGCTGCTCGCGACCACCCATTACGCGGACGAGCTGGTGCTCATGGCGGTGCTGGCCTACGGGCTGTTCATGTATGGGGTGGGGATGCCGGCCGCGCTCGTCGTCAAGCGGTCGCAGGCCGCGGCCGGCAGTCGTCAGTCTTCAGTCGTCAGTCGATAGTCCGGGGGGAAATTCCGGTACCCCCGTCTCGAACTTTTACCGTTCGTGTCGAGCCGACGGCGGAAGGCAGTGCCTGAAGCGACGGCGAGACAGGCCCGTGGGTATCCAGGCGCGACCTCTCGCTGTCGGCCTCCGCTTCCGCTGCGGCCCGTCAGCTCGAGACGAACGGCAACTTGCGTCCTTGCCGGCAAATCGTCAATCGTAAATCGTAAATCGTCAATGGAGACAGCCTCTGTCTCACCCTTGTGCGACCCTATGATGCGCGTTCTTGCTGGTACCGACGTCCGACGTCCGGCGTCCGACGACCGCTCGGGTTTGACGATCCGCCGCTCCGCTCAGTAAGATGTAGAGGCCGCCCTCATGAGCCGTAAGAAAAAAGAAGTTCCAGACAGCGCCGCCAAGCCGCGCCCCGAGCCCGAGGCCAGGCTGAAGCGCAGCCGGGGGAAGGATCTCTCCGGCCTCGCGCTCGTCTTTCTCACGCTCTACCTGCTGCTCGCGTTCGCCTCCTACCACCCCGACGACGGCTCCTCCGGTTCGCTCCAGAACTGGACGGGCATTCTCGGGCACGCCCCCGTCGACGCCTTCGTGCGCCTGGCGGGCGTGAGCGCGCTCGGGTTCGTGCTGCTCCCCGCCGTCGTCGGCATCGGACTGCTGCGCCAGTTGCGCGCCCTGCTCATCGCGCGTCACGTCTTCGGCGTGCTGCTCGTCATGCTCGCCTCGTCGGTCTTCGCCGAGGTCTTCTGGCTCACAATCCACTTCGAGAGCCGGCCCGTCGACGCCGGCGGCAAGCTGGGGATGGCCGTGGCGCCGCTGCTGCTGCGCGCCGCCAACAAGCCCGGCACGGCGATTCTCACGACGGCCCTGTTTCTCATCGGCGCCCTGCTCGCCACCGGCATCCCCCTGCGCGTGCTCGGGACGGCCGCCCGGTGGATCGGCGGAGCCCTCGGCGGAGCCGCCGTGCGCGTCTCGCGCGGCCTGGCCGAATGGTTCCAGAAGCGGCTCGAGCAGAAGCGCCGCCACAAGGAATTTCTCGCGCGGCGCGCCGAAGCCGAACGGGAAGCCGTTCAGGACGTCCCCCGCCCGCCGCAGCGCCCGGCCGCCGCCGCAAGATCGCCGAAGGAGCGCCCGAAGCGCCCCGCCTACGTCGACGAACCGTCCGAGGACACCGCGCCCCCGGCGCCCGCCCGCAAGCCGCTGACCGTCCGCAAGGAGGTCGAAATCCGCCCGCGCGAAACGGCGCGCACGCAGCCCGAGCTCGACATGCAGCGCAAGCGCGGCAAGTACGAGCTGCCGCCGACGAAGCTCATGAATCCGCCCAAGAGCTCAGGGCTGGAGATCGATCGGAAGAGCCTGGAGTTCAACTCCCGCCAGCTCGAGAAGAAGCTGGGCGACTTCAACGTGCAGGGGCAAGTCGTGGCCGTGCAGCCCGGACCGGTCGTCACCATGTACGAGCTGGAACCCGCGCCCGGCGTGAAGGTACAGAAGTTCGTGAGCCTGACCGACGATATCGCCATGGCCATGCGGGCCGTGAGCGTGCGCATCGTCGCGCCCATTCCCGGCAAGAACTGCGTGGGGATTGAAATCCCGAACAACCAGCGCGAGACCGTCTTCCTGCGCGAGATCATCGAGTCGTCGGCCTTCCAGGAGCCGAAGCTCAAGATCCCCATCGCGCTCGGCAAGGACATCAGCGGCGAACCGGTCGTGAGCGACCTCGCGCAGATGCCGCACCTGCTCGTGGCCGGCTCGACCGGCAGCGGCAAGAGCGTGAGCGTGAACGCCATGATCCTCTCGATCCTCTACCGGTTCACGCCCGAGCAGGTCAAGTTCATCATGGTCGATCCGAAGATGATCGAGCTTTCCGCGTACGACGGTATCCCCCACCTGCGCACCCCCGTCGTCACGAATCCCAAGAAGGCCGCCATCGCCCTGCGCCGCTGCGTCGATGAAATGGAGCGCCGCTACGCGCTCATGAAGGCGCTCGGCCGCGCCAAGGATCTCGAGACGTTCAATCGCCGCGTGAGCGACGAGATCAAGGCCAAGGGGAAAATCGAGGTCACAATCTCCTACGGCGAAGGGCAGAACACCGTCGAAGAGGTGGTGGATCTCAAGCCGCTCCCCTACTGGGTCATCATCATCGACGAGCTGGCGGATCTGATGATGGTCGCCAAGAAAGACATCGAAGACTCCATCGCGCGCCTCACGGCCAAAGCGCGCGCGGCTGGCCTCCACCTCATCGTGGCGACGCAGCGCCCGTCGGTCGACGTCATCACCGGCGTCATCAAGAGCAACCTGCCGACGCGCCTGTCGTTTCAGGTCGCGAGCGGAACGGACTCGCGCACCATCATCGACGGCTCGGGCGCCGAGAATCTGCTTGGCCAGGGAGATTCGCTCTTCATTCCGCCCAAGAGCAGCCGGCTCACGCGCGTGCACGGCGCCTACGTGGGCGAAGAAGAGATCGCCGAGATCGTCGAGTTCCTGCGCCGCCAGGGGGAACCGGAATACGACGAGGGGCTGCTGCAGGCCAAGCCGGGCGAAGGGGACGACGAGGGGGGCGAGCGCGCGGGCGGCGGCGATGCCGAGAAGGATCCGCTCTACGACGAGATCGTCGCCTTCGTCATGCAGACCAAGCGCGCCAGCACGAGCGCCGTGCAGCGCAAGTTCAGCATCGGCTACAACCGTGCCGCCCGCGTGCTCGACCAGATGCAGGACGCGGGGCTGGTGGGTCCGCCCAACGGCTCGAACCCGCGTGAGATCCTGCGCGAATCCCTGTAAACTGCAGGCATGAACTCGCTCGACCGCCGGCTGTGGGGGCTGTACTGGGTCTTCGTGGCCACGAAGACCGGCTTCGGCGTCATGGCCTTCTTCACGCTGTGGAACGCGCGCCCGGTGCCCCCCGACGACCTGCTCCCCATCCTCGGGGCCGCGCTGGGCGTGGCCGCCACGGGGCTCGGGGGCGCTTCGCTCTTCATCCGCGAGTATCTGATCCGCCGGCCGCTCGCCGAGGGAACGCTCGACGTGACTCGCGAAGAAGACCAGGTGCGCCTGTCGGTGCGCTTTCTGATCCTGTGGGGCCTGGCCGACCTGGTGGCGGTCGTCGGACTCTTCTTCGCCTTCTTCACGCAGAGCTTCGTGCTGTTCGTCCCCTTTCTGACAGGCGCGCTCTTTCTCATGCTGCGCCACGCGCCGCGTATCCCCTCTTCCGGCGGCACGCCCCCGCCCGCGCCCCGCTGATTCCGGCCCCCGGCACCGCCCACCGCCGCGCGCAACGGCAAGGCGCCCCTGTTTTCCGCTATACTGAGGGGATGCGAATTCTACGGTTCCACGCCCTCTTCCTGCTCCTGCTGACGGCACTCGCCGCGCCGGCGCAGGCGGCTCCGCCCGCGGCCGATCAGCTCGTCGCGCGCATCCAGAAGCTCTACGACACGGCCGGATCCTACCAGGCCGATTTCGCCCAGACGTCGACCCTGAAGACGACGGGGCAGAAGACCGAGGCGTCGGGCAAGGTCGTCTTCAAGAAGCCGGGCAAGATGCGCTGGATCTACGAGAAGCCGATCGATCAGGAGCTGATCTCCGACGGCAAGACGCTCTGGATCGTGCAGCCCGACGACAAGCAGGCCGTGCGCAGCGACGCCGAGAAGTACCTCAAGAACCGCGCGTCGATCACCTTTCTCGCCGGCAAGGGGCGCCTGACCGACGAGTTCACGGTCGCCCTCGGCGCAGCGCCCGCAGGAGCCGGCGAGGGGACGCCGCTGGTGCTCACCCCGAAGCAGCCCGACCCGACCGTGAGCAAGGTCGTGCTCATCGCCGATGCAAAAACCGGTGCGGTGCGCGAGACGTGGGTGTATGATTTTCTGGGGAACGTCACGCGCGTGCAGTTCCAAAACCCCGTGCACGGCAAGAAGGTCGACGAGAAGCAGTTCTCGTACACGCCGCCGAAGGGGTTCGACGTCATCGAACAGAATTTCTGATTCCACTCACCGTCTATCGTCCGAGGATCGCCATGCCCAGTTTCGACGTGGTCAGCGAAGTCAATCTGCAGGAAGTCGACAATGCCGTGAACCAGGCCATGAAGGAGATCGGCCAGCGCTACGACTTCAAGGGGACCAAGTGCGAGATCACGCACAAGGAGAAGGTGCTGCACATCGTCGCCGACGACGACTACAAGCTCAAGGCGACCATCGACGTGCTGCTGGGCAAGCTGGTGAAGCGCGGCATTCCGCTGAACAACCTCGACCACGGCAAGGTCGAACCGGGGCCGGGCGGCACGGTCAAGCAGGACCTGACGATCGTCGTGGGCATCCCGACCGAGAAGGCCAAGAAGATCGTCAAGGAGATCAAGGACTCCAAGATCAAGGTCCAGGGGGCCATCCAGGGCGAAGAGGTCCGCTTCACGGGCAAGAACCGCGACGACCTGCAGGAGACCATCGCGCTGCTCAAGAGCAAGGACTTCGGGCTGAGCCTGCAGTTCACGAACTTTCGCGAATGACGCGAATTGACGATTTACAATTTACGATTGACGATTTGCCGGCAAGGACCTGAGCACCTTGTTGCCGGTCAGCGCTTGGCGCTTCTCCAAGACCGCTTCGTTCTTATTTCCTCGGCGCTTGGCGCCTAGTGCTTAGCGCTTGGCGCCGGGCGCTCTGCGCCCGTCGTGACCGCCTGCGGATTGGCCGGCGGCGCGATGTGGGCCTGGGTGGGGGTCTTGCGGCGGCGGGCGACCTCGGCGCGCACGTCGTCGACCAGACGGCGCGAAGCGCCCTGCTGCAGACTGTCGCGGACGAAGCCGGGAACCCACATCCCCGCATCCGCATACTGCTCCATGACGAGCCAGGTCCCCTTTCCCTCGGGTCCCGGGAGAAAGTGGTAGCGCCCCGTGAGCGACTTGAAGTCGCCGCTGTGGCGGGTCCAGCGCACTTCGCGTTCGGCCGGAAAGTGCACGCGGCGCAGGACGTACTTTGCGGTCTTGAACGTGAAGTCCATCTCATAGGCCACGTCGATCGTCTTCTCGTCGACGCGGGTGGTCGTCGTCTTCTCGACCTTGTTCAGCCACTTCGGGAACGAGGCGTAGTCGGTCAGCACCGCGTAAACCTCGTCGGGCTTCGCGTCGACCCAGCCGCAGAAACGCGCGCCCCGCACGCCGTCATCGCTCGTCCGCTCTTCGACGCGGATGTCGCCGTCGGCCTTCGCAGCCACGGTCGCGCAGAATTCCGCATCCGACATCCCGATCATTCCGGCGAGCGCCATCGCCAATACCGCTGTCAGCATGTCTGATTTGTATCACGAAGGGGGGCCTGGGCGCCACCGGGCCGCCCGGTCGTCTTCTTTTTCCGCCTCCGCCGTCTTGGGCGGATCTCCCTTTTCGGCGCACCAGATGGCCTTGCCGGCACGCGGCAGGATATCGTCCCCCCGCCACTTGACAGCCCAGCATTCCGCGGGTAATCTCCAGGCGGATCACCCAAGGAGTTCCCCATGCAGAAAATCATCCCCTGTCTGATCCTCGCCCTCCTCGCCGCCGGCTGCGGCGTCGCCCCCGAAGAGACGGAACCCGTGAAGTGGGCGCAAGTCGCCTACAGCGTGACCGCGGGGAGCTCGTCCTCCCTGGACAGCAGCTTTCTGAGTAAGCGGGAACGCTTCCGGAACGAGAGCGACGGCAAACCCACGCTCGTCGCCTGGGAAGGGGAAAACGGCAGCGGCACGCAGGTCGAGGTGTTCTTTGCGAGCTCGCCGGCCGATGGCGACTCCTATGCCTTCTCGAGTGGCGGGCAGCTAGCCGACATCCGGATGCTCATCCGGCCGGATGCCGAGTGCATGGTCGCGTGCGACGAATGGACCGCCTCCGGCGGCGCCGCGACGGTCAAGGTAAGTGGAGAGAACGTGACGCTGACCTTCGAGAACGTCACGCTTCAGCTGCGGCCGGGCTCCAACTTCGGGGTCACCGTTCCGGAAGAAACCGAGTCGGTTACGATCCGCGGCGGCGCCGAGTGGACGCGCGCGTGCGAGACCGGCGGCTCGTGCGACGGGGAGAAGCTTTGAACTGCAACGCCGACACCAAAGCGGAACAGGAAGGAAGACACGTGCACAGAAACCCGCTGGTTAGAATGCGACTGGTTTCACGCGGAATGCTGCTTCTGCTGTTTGCAGCCTGCGGCGCGGATGACAATGTAGATACGCCGCAAGAGCCCGCGGTGGAGGCGCCACGGTGGGCGCACGCCCAATACACCATCGTCGAAGGTGAACTGGCGCCGGGGAACGATGCAATACCCCGCTCGTTCGACGGTCGTCTTGCGACCTTCACCCAAACGGATGAAGGCGACCTGGTCGTTGCGTTCCGGGATGCCGAAGACGGGGCTTCAGTGCTGGTCGTGTTTGCCTTCCGCGAGTCACCGCAGCATGGAGACACGTACTCCTTCTCGAAGGGGTACGGAGCGAGCGTCGAGCTGAGTATCATTCCCGATGCCGAGTGCGAGTGGATTTGCAATGGGTATCAGGGCTTCGGCGGCACTGCGCATGTAACGGCGACGACCGAAACGGTTCGGATCACGTACCGGGACGTGACTTTGAACTACAGGGAGCTCTTCCCTGACAGCGAAACCGATTATCAGTCGACGGTTCAGGGCGTGGTCGAGTGGACGCGCGCGTGCGAGACCGGCGGCGCGTGCGACGGGGAGCAACCGTAGACGAAGAAAAGCCCCGGACGAACCGGGGCTTTGGAAAGCGTTGCACTGTTGCAGGCAGAGCGCCCGCGCTGCGTGCCTTACCAGAGGCAGGTCGCCTTGACGATCTCGGGATCGACGTCGTGCTTCTCGAGGTACTCGCGGCGTTCTTTGTGCATGCGGTCGACCCAGGCCTTGTACTCGTCCATGCGGCCGGCCTTTTCGAAGAACCGGCGCGGCTGAAGGACTTCGGCCGGAACCGCTTCCACCAGCGCCTTGTTCTCGGGCGCGTCGACGTCGACGACTTCGTAGCCGAAATCCTTGTCGATCGTCCACTTCACGCGGTCGCGCAAGAGCGCTTCGAGCATGGCCGAGCTGTGGCGGATCTTCACCTTGAGGGCCGAACCCTTCTTCACGTCGAGGTCGTCGCCGCCGATGTAGCCCGTGTTCATCATCCACATGGAGACCGACGGGATCGTACGCACGATCTCGTCGAAGCGCGACGCCTGCAGGCCGGCCGCCAGGGGAAAGAAGGGCTGCGTGAACGGCGAGCGGGTCTTGCCGCGCTCCTTGCCCGCCGCCGAGGTCTTCGAGGTCTCGCCGAGCATGAAGTAGCCCGACGCCTGCTCTGCGGACGTAAAGCGGACGATCCCCGGCGTGGCCGCATCGGGGCCCTCGTCGCGATTCAGGATGCCGATGCTCGCCACCGGCGGCACGTCATGCAGGTCGGCGGCGTTGGGAATGGCGGACAGGGGGAAGATCGAGCGGCCGTTCTGCGTCCACACGACGAAGTCCCAGCCGTCTTTCGGGATGCCGTGCGCATCCACGACCTCTTCGGCGGACACCTTGCCGGCGATGTAGGCGTCGAGGTTCTCGGCGTTGACGCGCGAGCTGATCAGGATCTCGCGGTGGGCGGCGGCCTCTTCGGGGGTGATGACCCCCTTGGAGAAATCGACCTTGCCCTGCGCATCCTGATAGACGTTCTCGAGCCACGCCGAGCGCTGCGTGCTGCCGCGGTAGATCTCCGGTTCCGTCTCGGGCGTGAGGCCGATCGTCTTCGCGAAGCAGCCGTTCTCGGTAATCGACAATTCCCCGTTCGGCCACAGGGTGATCATGTCGTCCTGCAGCGGGTGCGTTCCCTCGCCGTGCTTGGCGAAGGTGGTCGTCGTCTTGCCCGTTCCTGACAGCCCCATGATGGCCATCGTCAACTTCTTGCCGCCCAGGTCGATGACCTTGGCGCCGGCATGCATGACGAGCCCGCCGCGGCGGTACTGCAGATCGTTCAGCATCCGCAGGGCGCTCTTCTTGCTCTCGCCGAAGTAGTCGGGGCCGAGGATGTAGGTGTGGAATTTTTCGAGGTCGACGAGGATGGCCTGGCCCCCCGGCATCCCCGGGGCGTCACAGCCCGGCGTGTAGACGATTGTGAGCGGCGCCTCGAACGGCTTGTCGGCCGCGCCGGGGCCCTCGACCGTTTCGCGCGAGAAGGCGAGCACCGACTGCATGCCGGCGATGTTGGCTCCCTCGATCGTGTAGAACCACTGCGCGCCCACCGCGCGGGGGCCGACGCCGAGGTAGCCGTCGACGCGGATCAGCCTGCCGGCCTGTTCGATGTAGCGCTGCTGGTGCGCGATCAGTTCCGCCGCCTTCTCGGGGGCGATCGTCTTCGCGCTGTACTTCTTCTCGTTGCCCGGCGGGGCGATGACGTAGGTATAGCCGGCGACGCGGTTCTTGTTGTAAGAGGCGACCTTGTTGAGCGCGCCATAATCGGTCTCGCGCATGGCCGGGGTGTGCTCGAGCGCCAGCGCGCGAAGCTCGTCCTGACTCGGGTTGGCGATAATCTCGATCGTCCGGTTCCACGTGGCCGAAGCAGTCATAATCCGATTCTCTCCGTGCAGGATGGGTGGGTGTCGCCGCTGGGCGGAGGGGTCTCTTCTCAGGCCCCTGCTTCCAGCCTATCGCGGACGCGGCCACTTTGCCACCTGCGGCGGCGGCCGGCGCTCAATTCCGTTGACATGGGGCGGCCGCCGCCGCATTCCTGATTCCTGATTCTTGATTCTTGAGCCGGAGAGGGCCAGGGAGGGAACGTGAGCGCACGAAAGCGCAAATGCCTACCCAACGTGCTTGCTCTTGCCTCTCAGGAATCAAGAATCAAGCATCAGGAATGACGCGCTCTGCGCGTCAGGCCGGTGCGCCCACGGCGCGGCGCTGGCGGCGCGAGCGGAGATGCCAGAGCACGAAGAGGAACACCGCGAGGGCGACCTGGGCGAGAAAGCTCTCGACGGTGGGGAAGATGCCGAGAATCTCGGCCCGCAGATTCACGGGGAGCGAGGTGACCGAGATGAGGCCCGCTTCCTGCAGCGAGTGAATCCCCTTGCCGAGCAGGACGACCGAGAGCAGGAGAATGAGCCCGGCCGAAAGCTGGAAGAAGCGCTGCAGCGGCAGGCGCGCGCCGAGGCGCAGCATGGCCCAGGTCATGATCGCAATGCCCACGAGCCCCACGACGAAGCCGAGCAGCAGGGCCGAACCGGTACCCTCGCCGGCTTCGAGGGAGAGCGCACGGTAGAAGAGCACGGTCTCGAAGACTTCGCGGTAGACAGCGAGAAAGGCGATGCCGGCGAAGGTGTAGAACCGGTTCTCGCGCACGGCCTGGCGCGCCCGCTGGTTCACGAAGGCGGCCCACTTCTGAATTTCCCCCTGCCCGTGCAGCCAGAGCCCGACGAAGAGGAGCACGACGACGGCGAGCAGCCCGACGACCCCCTCGAGCACCTCGCGCCCCGCGCCGCTGATATCGAGCAGGGTGTCGGAGAGAACCCACGTCAAGATCCCCGCCGCAATGGCCGCGATCCAGCCGGCGTGCGTCCAGTGGCGCGCGCGGGGCACCTGCATGCGGCGCAGAACGGCCAGCAGGGCGACGACGACGAGCACCGCCTCGAACCCCTCGCGCAGCAGAATGAGCAGGGCCGCGAGCGCCGTCATGCCGAAACTCAGCTTGTCGCCGCCGAGCAACGATTCTGCTCGGCGGATCGTTTTGCGCGCCTCGGCGGCCGCGATCTCCGTCCGTTCCACATCCCCCGATTCCACCGCGTTGCGCAGCCCCATCATGGCCGCCTCGAGCTCGACGACGATGTTCGCGTCCCGGGCGCGCAGGCGGGCCTCGAACGGCTCGATGCCGTCGAGATAGGCGGAAAGGGCAAGACTCCGGGCCTCGTCGTCGTTGCCGCCGCGCAGGGCGCCGACGGTCTTGTCGATCTGGCTCAGGGCGAGATCGAGCTGGCGGCGCGAGGCGAGAAAGCGGGCCGGGTCGAGACGCAGGGCGAGGAAAAGGGGATCGTCCTCGCCGCCGAGGGCCGCAGCCAGCTGGCGGTCGTTCTGCACAGCCAGGTCGTTCAGGTTCGGAAGCGTCCGCTCGCCGACGTCGATTGCCGCATAGTCGGCCGCATCGAGCCGCCCCTGGTACTTCATGCCCGTGATGTAGAAGGCGAGCGACCACGCTTCCTCATCGGTGAGCTGCGGAAAGGCCGGCATCCCGGTCCCCTGCACGCCGTTGCGGATCGTGTTGAAGTACTGGAAGGGGGAGATGGACTTGGCGTCTTCGGTGCGGAAGCTGGCGGGCGCCGGTTCGAGCCCCGCGCCATCCGGTCCGTCGCCGCGCCCCTCGACGCCGTGGCAGGAGGCGCACTGTCCCGCATACAACCGCGCGGCGACCTTCATGTCGGGCCACTCCGTCGGGGCCATGGGGATGCCGGTGCGCTCGAGCACGACGTCGCGCAGCTTCCCGGTCCGCTCGGCGATCTCTTCGGGGGGAACTTTGGCGTCGACCGCCGCGCCGAGCGCCTCGAGTTCCGCGAGGAAGGCCGCGTCGTTGCGCAGCGCCTCGACCTCGCCGGCGGACTTGCGCACGGTGGCGACGAATTCCTGCTGTTCCTCATATTCCGGCGCGCTGATCACCTGGCCGTCCTGCACGGCGACGCCGTAGTCGCGGCCGATGTAGTCGAGCAGGTGCACCATGAGGCGCGGCAGCTCGCTCGCCTCGGAAGTTCCCTGGGCCGCGGCGGGCGCCGCAGCGGCGAGCAAGATCGCGCCGGCCAGCAGGGGCAGGAACAGGGCGGAACGGAGTAGGCGGAAGGGTGTCGTGCGCATGGGAAATCCTGGAATCAGGAGGCTCGGGTCGAACGCGGGCGCCCGGCGGCGGAACAGCGGCGGCAGTAGCCGTAGAGTTCCATGTTGTGATGGGTCACCGTGAAGCCGTGCTCGCGGGCGACCTGCTCCTGCATGCGCTCGATGCGATCATTTTCAAACTCCTCGATGTTGCCGCAGCCGATGCAGATCATGTGGTCGTGATGTTCGTCCATGTCGCGCACGTGCTCGTAGCGGGCGTGACCGTCGCCGAAGTTCCACTCGCGGGCCAGGCCGGCCTCCTTGAGCAGCTTGAGCGTGCGGTAGACCGTGGCAAAGCCAATGTTGGCGTGACGCTTCTTGATCTCGTTGTAGAGCTCTTCGACGCTGGAGTGACGGTCGACCTCGAAGAAGACCTCGACGATCAGGTCGCGCTGCTGCGTGTTCTTCAGGCCCTTCTGGCGGATGAAGTCGCGGAAGTGTTCGCGGGGGTCGACGGCGGTCACCTGGGCTCCATTGAAATTGATAATGATTATCATTAGGATACTCGATGCGTGAGCGGGTTGCAAGGGGCACGGGGGCTTTCAGTCTTCCGTTTGTCGCGGGCTCTCCTGCATTCCACCCGGGCCGCCCCCCCCTGCCGCCGATCCGTAACCCTTGCTATTTTGGAAAGAGCCAACGGCCATCCAGGGGGGGATCATGGGGTGGATGCTCGTCAGCGCGGCGGCACTCTTCGTGTCGATTTCCGTCGCGCGCCCCGATGAGGCGGCACATTCAACGCCGGTCATCGTCGACTTTCGGTCCGCAGCCGGCGCCGATCCGGAATCCACCGCCCGGGCGTTGTGCCTGCGCTTCGGCTGCACCGTGCGCCACGTCTACCGCATTCTGCCCGGCATGGCCGTGAGCGGCGGCGACACCGTGCGCCTGGCGCGCGCCGCCGAGGTAGCGCGCGTCGTTGCCGATCCGGTCGTGCGCCTCGCACCGCACGGCCCGCATCTCATGGGTTCGCCGCCGGGAGCGCTGGTTGTCGTCGGGGCCCTCCCGGGCGACACGTTCGCCCCCGTGCGCCGCTGGCGGATGCGCACCGTGCCCACGGCCGCGCCCCCCGCCGCCGCCTCGCCGGCCGCCGCACCGTTCGGCAGGGTCGGAAGCGATCCGGCCGCGGGCTCGCCGGCCGGAGATCGCGGAGACGCGGTCCGCATCGCCCGGGAGCTGCTGCGCGACCCGATGCGTCCGCTCTGGCTCTTCGACGTCGTCGACGAAGACGGGCGGGGGCGCGCCTCGGACGTTCTCGCCGCGCTCGAGACGCTGGTGACGATGCGCTTCGCCGTAGGGGTCGTCTTCATGCCGCTCGCCTTCGCCGAGGCGCCGCGTTCGTCCCCCGACGATCCCGCGCGCGCTCCGGTGCTGCGCCTGTGCCGCATGGTCGACGACGTGCTGCGGCGCGGGTTGCTGGTCGTCACGGACCTGGATCGCGGGTGTCTGGCGGATCCGGCGCTGCCGTGAGCGCTCGAGGCGCCCGAAGAATTCCGCGGCCACGTTAGGCGTTCCTACGTCAAGCGTCCCTTCCAAAGAGCCGTTCCCATTCGGACCATTGCTCCATACCGTGCTCCGTAGCTGGGCCGCCGTGAAGATCCGCCCTCTGGGCGGAGGAAGGGCAAAAAAACGATCGGGGGCGTCCTTACCTCAAGAGTGCGACCCCGCTGGGGTCGAAGGGCAAAGAACGAACAACGGGAGGCGTGCCTGATCGCAAGCGTGGGCACCGACCGACTACCGCGGAAAATGGTGCGCGGTCGACTCGGGAGCCGATGACAAGGGCGCCTCGCACGCAAATCAGGAATCCATCGTCCTCGGGTCCCCCCTCGGGCGACGACAGGGGGGCCCCGCGGCTCCCGCCACGCCGGAGCTACCGCTCGCCGTTGGCGCCCGTTGCGCCCGTGGGGGTACTATGATCGGAATTGTCTTTATTCCGTTTCTGCCCGCACCAAGGGGACGCCTGCATTGGAAGAAAACGTCATTGACCGTGAGGCCTGGGCCATCGAAGACTCTACGCGCCTCTACATGATCGACCGCTGGGGGCTCGACTATTTCCGCGTCAACGAACAGGGGAACCTGATCGTCACCCCGACGGAAGATCCGACGGCGACCATCCCCATCGTCGACGTCGTCGAAGAAGCCCTCGCCCGCGGCCTGCGCACCCCTCTGCTCATCCGCTTTCAGGATCTGCTCCGCCACCGCGTCGAACAGATCAACCAGGCCTTCGCGCGCGCCATTGCCGAGAACAAGTTCAACGGCAAGTACATGGGCGTGTTCCCCATCAAGGTCAACCAGCTGCGCGAGGTGGTCGAAGAGATCAACGACGCCGGCCGTCCCTTCAACTACGGCCTCGAAGCCGGCAGCAAGCCCGAGCTCATGGCCGCGCTCTCGATCCACAACCATCCCGAGAGCCTGATCGTCTGCAACGGCTATAAGGACCGCCAGTTCATCCGCATGGCGCTGCTGGGCAACAAGCTCGGCAAGAAGGTCGTCATGGTGGCCGAGAAGCTGAGCGAGATTCAGTCGATCATCCGCCAGAGTCAGGAGATGGGGGTCGAGCCGATCGTGGGCATCCGCGTGCGCCTGTTCGCCAAGGGCGAGGGCAAGTGGGCCACCTCGGCCGGCGAGAACGCCAAGTTCGGCCTCTCGACCGCCGAGCTGCTCGAAGCGGTCGACATGCTCAAGCGCGAAGGGCTCGGGCACACCTTCAAGCTGCTCCACTTTCACATCGGCTCGCAGGTCCCGAACATCTTCACCATCAAGCGGGCCGTGCGCGAAGCCGCGCGCTTCTACGCCAAGCTGGTCAAGATGGGCGCCCAGCTCGATTACATGGACGTCGGCGGCGGCCTCGGCGTCGACTACAGCGGCAACCGCGCCAGCTTCCACAGCTCGACCAACTACTCGCTGCAGGAATACGCCAACGACATCGTCTACAACATCCTCGACGTCTGCGACGAAGAAAAAGTTCCCCACCCGAACATCGTGAGCGAGAGCGGCCGCGCCGTCGTCGCCCACCACTCGGTGCTCATCGCCGAAACCTTCGGACAGATCGAGAAGGCGCGCGGCGTGCACGAGGTCGAGATCACGAAGGAGAGCCACAAGCTCCTGCGCGACCTGGGCTACCTGCGCGACAACCTCGACCGTCGCGACCTGCGTGAGTCGCAGCACGACCTGATGGCGATCAAAGAAGAGTCGCAGGCCATGTTCAACCTCGGCCTGCTCGATCTGGTCGTCAAGGCGCAGGTCGAACAGCTGTTCTGGCACCTGGCCGCCGAGATCCTCAAGCGCTTCCGGGACTTTCCGCCCGAGGAAATTCCCGAAGAAGTGAGCGACCTGCAGAACAAGCTCTCCGACCAGTTCCTCATGAACTTCTCGGTCTTCCAGTCGCTGCTCGACCACTGGGCGCTCGGCCAGCTGTTTCCCATCAGCCCGATTCACCGGCTGCATGAGGAACCGGTTCGCAACAGCACGCTCGTCGACATCACCTGCGACTCCGACGGCAAGGTGAGCCGCTTCATCGATCCCTCCGACTACCGCGACACCCTGCCCCTGCACGCGCCCGACGGCAAGCCGTACTATCTCGGCTTCTTCATGACGGGCGCCTACCAGGAGATCATGGGCGACATGCACAATCTCTTCGGCCGCGTGCACGAAGTGCACGTCTTTCTGGATCCGGACGAGGAAGACGGCTGGTATATCGAGGAAATCATCGAGGGCTCGACCATTGAAACCGTGCTGCGCCTCACGCAGTACCACGAGAACGAGCTGGTCAAGGGGCTCAAGGCCCAGGTCGACGCGGCCATCAAGGGCGACCGCCTGAAACCCAACGAGGGGATGCGGCTGCTCGCCGAGTACGAGAAGACGCTGAAGGAATATACGTACTTGCAGTTCTAGGGCCAGACGTAAAGCGCCAAGTGCCAAGCGCTGAGCGCTGAGCGCCGACAAAAGCTAGGACCTGCGGCTCGAGTGTCTTTGCCTGTATTCGTCACTCGTCACTCGTAACTCGTCACTTCATTCGTACCGAATCTCTCCGCTGCACGAATCCTTCCACCCGGTGCGCTCGTCGATGCACAGGCGCGGGCGGCTGAGTTCAAAGGGTCCGATGTCCTCGCCCTCGGCGTAGACGCGGCCGCGGAGGTAGACCGTGTCGGACGAGACCGTGTAGGCGCCGCGGAACTCCCAGGGCTCGTAGGGGCTGTACCAGGCGCGGAAACTGTTCTGGCTGCGCCCCAGCGCATCGGTGTGCGAGAAGGTTCCCCCCCGGAAGAACACTTCGCGCGCCCCCTGGCGTCCCACGTCGAGGGTGTAGACGTCGTAGTCCCACCGCATGGCCAGCGGCTGCTCGAAAAGCAGGTGGTGAAAGCCGCCGTCATAAGTTCCGCTCCAGCTCCCTTGGGGCAGCAGCGTGGCCGGCGACTCCCATCCGTGGCAGACGGTCACCGCCCTGTCTTCGCACCAATAGGGATCGCCGTCTTCGCCGCAGGCAGGCGTCAGCACGCCGAGCAGAAGCACGAATACGAAGCGGTGGAACCGGCGCACGGTCGTTTCCGGCATCACGGCGTCACGGTGAGCGTCTGTTCGACCTCGCGCGTCTCTTCGCCGTTGTCGACGCTGAAGGAGACGGTGTAGTCGCCCGGCTGCGTCGGCGCGCTGACGACGAACGAGAAGGTCGTGCCCGTGCGGCTCCAGTTGCCCACGACATCCGTCGGCGCCGTCACGGGGGTCATCCGGATCTCCCAGGCATAGGCGCCGCCCGCGGGCTGCGCTTCGGCGCTGATGCCGAGGTGCGTCCCCGCCGTAACGGGATTCGGAGCGAGCGTCGCGCGCGCGATGGCGAATCCGTCGTCGGTCGTGTCGGTGACGTCGTCGTCATAGTCGCGCGTCCAGTCGATGCAGACGTCTTCGGTCTTCGTCTCTTCGCGCACGCAGAGCCGGCGGCGGCGCATCTGGAAGCTGCCGACGGAGTCGCCTTCGGCAAGCAGGTTGCCGCTGAAGACGATGTCGCTCCCCTGCGTGTAGTAGCCGCCGCGGAACTCCCAGGCCTCCCACGGGCTGTAGCTCGCGAAGAAGCTGGCCTGGTCGGGAAACAGCGGCCCGTAGCCGTGAAAGGGCGCCGTGCGGAAGAACGGATAGCGAATCGCCCCCTCGCGTTCGACCCGCAGTTCGTAGGCGTCACCCTGCCAGGTCATCATGACCTCGTTCGTGTAGAGCAGGTGGTGGTGCCCCGCGTCATAGCTGCCGGTCCAGAAGCCCTCCATGACAAGCGTGTCAGGGGTCTCGTACTCGGCGCAGTAGCTGACCGATTCGGGAAAACAGGTGCTCCCGCCCGGGCCGCAGGCGGTCGTCAGCAGGGGAAGCAGAAGAAGCAGGGGGGTGAAGATTCGCATCGTTGTCTCCTTGCAGGAGAGGGTAAGCAAGGGTCGTGCCAGTTGAGTCGAGAGTCGAGAGTCTTCGTCGTCGGTCTTCAGTCGTCAGTCATTCCGCGCAGCAGCAGAGCATGGCGTATCCGCAATGAGACCGAACCGTGTCCCATGCCGCCGCAATCACCCCGCAGTTTTGGGTCCCCCCTCGGGGGACGACAGGGGGTCTTGCGACAGGGGGGCCGTATGCAGGCAGGGGGCCAGCGGGTCACTCTACCACGGCCGGAAGCCGGCCTCCAGAAACAGAAACGCCCCGGCGGGGGAACCGCCGGGGCGTGGAAATGGTGCCGTCAGACGCTCAGGACTGTTCGACGAAGCACTTGAGCTTCTTGCTGCGGCTCGGGTGCAGCAACTTCTTGAGCGCCTTGGCTTCAATCTGGCGGATGCGCTCGCGCGTGACCGCAAAGTCGCTCCCCACCTCTTCGAGCGTGTGGTCGCTCCCCTCGCCGATGCCGAAGCGCAGGCGCAACACGCGCTCTTCCTTCGGCGAGAGCGTGGCGAGCACCTTGCGGGTCTGCTCAGAGAGGTCGCCGTTGATGATCGACTCGACCGGGGTCAGCGTGTTCTTGTCTTCGATGAAATCCCCCAGGTTGCTCTCCTCGTCGTCGGCCACCGGGGTCTCGAGCGAGATCGGCTCCTTCGAGATGCGCAGCACCTTGCGCACCTTCTCTTCGGAGATCTCCATGCGCACTCCGATTTCCTCCGGAGTCGGTTCGCGGCCGAGCTCCTGGGTGAGAAAGCGCTGCGTGCGCACGACCTTGTTGATCGTCTCGATCATGTGGACCGGAATGCGGATCGTGCGCGCCTGGTCGGCAATGGAGCGCGTGATCGCCTGGCGGATCCACCACGTCGCGTAGGTGGAAAACTTGTAGCCGCGGCGGTACTCGAACTTCTCGACCGCCTTCATGAGCCCGATGTTCCCCTCCTGGATGAGATCGAGGAACTGGAGGCCGCGGTTCGTGTACTTCTTGGCGATCGAGACCACGAGTCGCAGGTTCGCCTCGGTGAGCTGCTTACGGGCACGGTCCATGCGCACCTTGCCCTTGCGCACCTGGTCGATGGCTTGCTTGAGCTGATTGACCGAGACCTCGGCCTGCTCGACTTCGCGACGGATGCGCTCGATGGCCCCGTAGGCGCGCTTGTCGTACCGGTCGCCCCCCTTGAGCTTGAGCAGCGTCTTCTTCGGCACCGTGCCCGGGCCGAAGCCGTCGTCGAGCTTGCGCGCCCGGATGTAGTCGCGAAGAATCGCCTCGGCACGCTCGATACGGGCCAGCGAATCGAAGAGCGAGCGGATGAACCCCTGCTCGAACTCGGGCGAGATCGACAGGTCGTCGATGGTCTTGAGGATCTTCTCGCGCAGCTCCTGATCCTGCGCGCGCAGGGTTTCGCGCTGCCTGGCCGGCGTGGTCGCCTTGAGCAGCTTGCGCGAGATGTCGCGGCGCTTGTCGGTCAAATCGACGAGCGTGTCCATGTGCTTGAGCAGGCGCCGCTTCTCCTTGACCTCGTCCCACTTCTGCTCGGGATTGTAGTCGTTGGTGAATTTGCGGGCCGAGAGCTTGCCGGCGCGCATCTGATCGCCGAGGGCCGTGATGAGGCGGATCGTGCCGGGCAGGCCATAGATGGCCACACGCTGCAGCTCGCGCCCCTCTTCGAGGCGCTTGGCGATTTCGATTTCGTCTTCGCGCTTGAGCAGGCTCACGCTCCCCATCTCGGTGAGGTACATGCGCACCGTGTCGTTGGCCTGCTGCGAATCGAACTCGTCGCCGGGCTCCTCGTCGGCGTCCTCCTCTTCTTCGTGGTCGTCGATCGCGCCCACCGAGAAATCGGGAGTCTCGCCCTCGGGCCGGCGCGGCGCGGCGCCGAAGAGGTCGGTCATGTCGTCGCCCGGTTCTTCGTCGGCAAGCAGGGCGACTTCTTCGTAACTGAGATAGCCTTCGCCCGATTTGGCGCTCGCGCGCCCCCGCCGGCGTCCGGCGGCTTTGTTCGGGGTGGGCTGGTCCGTGCTCTTACTGGTCTTGCTCCTGGTAGACATTCACGTCCTCCTCAAGCTGAACGCTGCGTGCCCCACGCAACGCACGGAATCATTCGACGGACGAATCTGGGCCTGCGGAACCGTCGAATCAAGTAGCGAATCAATGAATCCGGGACAGCGTCGCCAGCGATCGCTCGCCGCGCCGCAATGACTCCCGGATGTGCTGAAGGCGGATGACCTCCTGGGTGATGGATTCGACCTCGGGCCCTTCGAGCCCGATGAGCGAAAGTTTCATATCCCGCACCCGCTCTTCGATATGGCGCACAAAAAGCAACGACAGCGCATCCAGCAGACTGCCGTGAGCGACCTCCTCATGCTGTTCGCTGCCGGTCAAGCCGTCGACCAGCAGGCGGTTGATGAACCCTCCGAGCTCTTCGTCGGCATACAGGGCGTCGGGCACCTCGCGGGCCTGATCGTCTGCCCCCGGATCCCACTCGAGCAGGATCGAGGCGGCGCGCCGCAGAAGCGGATCGGAAAACTTGTCGACGAAGCGCAGGTCGCGGAACGTCGGGATGAGTTTCGGGTAATGCAGAAGAAGTTTGACGACCATGACTTCTTCCTGGGGAAAACGGGCCAGCGTCGAGAGCTGCGCCGCCGGGGCCTCGACCCGCGGACGCTCACGCGAGGCCTGCACGAGCCGGCTCGCGATCTGATGGCGCAGATTGCCCTCGTCGAACTGCGAGCGCTCGGCCACCTTCTTGAGGTAGAGCGAGCGCTCGAACGGATCGCGCAGCCGCGCAACGGTATCGAGTGCGTGGCGCACCCAGCCGGCCACACCGGGGGCGTCCTTGGGGGCCTTGTCCCAGGCGCGGTTGAGAAAGTAGCCGACGAGCGGTTCGGCGTTCTTCAGCCGTTCGCGCAGGGCGTCGCCGCCGTGGCGCAGGACGAAATCATCGGGATCGAGGTTGTCTTCGAGACGCACCATGCGCGCCGGAATGCCGACCTCGAGCACAAGATCGACGGCGCGCTCGGCGGCCTTTTCACCCGCATTGTCGCCGTCGAATAGAAAAACCGCCGACGAGGCGTAGCGCTGCACGAGGTCGAGGTGTTCGCGCGTGAGGGCCGTGCCGAGCGGCGCGACGACGTTGCGGATCCCCGCCTGCCAGAGCGCGATGACGTCGACGTAACCCTCGACGAAGACGACGTAGCCTTCGCGCCCGATGGCGGGAATCGCTTCGGACAGCCCGTAGAGGGTCTGCCCCTTCTTGAAGAGCGCCGTTTCGGGGGAATTCAGGTATTTCGGCGTTTCGTCGCCGAGGGCCCGCCCGCCGAAGCCGACGACATGGCCGCGCGTGTCCCGGATGGGGAAGACGATGCGGTTGCGGAACATGTCGTAGTAGTCGTGCTTCTTGACGATGAGCCCGAGCTCGGCCGCCATGGCCAGATCGGCCCCCTTCTTGCGCAGAAATTCGACGAGCGTCGTCCACTGGTTCGGGGCGTAGCCGATCTGAAAGGCGGCGACAGCCGCTTCTTCGAGCCTGCGTTTTTCAAGGTAGGCCCGGGCCTCGGCGGCCGACTGCTGCGATTTACGCAGGATCTGGTGATAGAACTGGGCGACGAGATCCTGCAGGTCTTCGAGCCGGCGCTTCTTCTCACGCCGCTTCTCCCAGTCGGGGCTGACCGTGCGCTCGGGCAGCGCCACGCCGGCCTCGCGGGCCAGCTCTTCGAGGGCCTCGGGAAAGCTGAGGCCGCGGATCTTCATCAGAAAGCCCAGCGCGTCGCCGTTGGCCTGGCAGCCGAAGCAGTAGAAGACCCCTTTGGCTTCGTTGACCGAGAAGCTGGGGCTCTTTTCGGTATGAAACGGGCAGAGACCGACGAGATTCTTCCCTCCGCGACGCAGCGTCGTGTACCGCCCCACGAGGGTGGCGATGTTCACGCGACGCTTGACTTCGTCGATGATGGAGGGATCGACAATCACTTCGCGGCCCCCGCCAGTCTCTCGCGCACCCGTGCGCTCACGATCTTGCCGTCGGCGCGCCCCTTCACGTGGGGCATGAGCGCCGCCATGACCTTGCCCATGTCGCCGGGCGAGGCGGCTCCGCTTTCTGCGACGGCCCGCTCGATCAGGCCGTCGAGCTCTTCGGTCGACAGCTGCGCGGGCATGTACTGTTCGATGACGGCCAGCTCACTCTTCTCGCGCTCGGCGACGTCGTCGCGCCCGGCCGCCTCGGCCTCGGCGATGGCGTCGCGGCGCTTCTTGATGATGGAGCTCAGGGCGTCGACCGTCTCCTCTTCGGTGAGCGGGGCGCGCTTGTCGATTTCGCGGTTCTTCAGCTCGGCGAGCACCATGCGCACGGTGGTCAGGGCCACCGCGTCCTTGCTGCGCATGGCCGTTTTCATGTCTTCGCGAAGCCGTTCGAGGGTCGTCATATTCAGGTTCAACTCCAGCGCCGGGGCCGTGTTCAGGCTCTGCCGGCGAAAACAATTCTCACACCGTAGCAACCTCTTTCCGGAGCGTCAAGAAGTCTGAAACCGGAAAGAGATCGCCAGCCATTTTCACCACTTAAGGCCGCCCAAACCGTGCTACATAGCGGCCTGAAATACACGAACTCACGAACCCGCCTCCGAGGCCTGCGCGGGTTTGCGGGCGGCCTTCTCGTCCAGTCCTGAACGGCCGAAGCGGCGCTCCAGTTCCGCAAAGATCCGGGCGGGGGCGACGTCGTGACGGGCCAGAAGCACCAAACTGTGGAACCAGAGGTCGGCCGCCTCGTGCACGAGATCCTTTTCGCCCAGGTCGCGCCGGCTCGCATCGACCAGCTCGCCCGCCTCTTCCGTAACCTTGGCGAAGATCGCCTCGGGCCCTTTCTCGAAGAGCGAGCTCACGTAACTGCGTTCTCCCCCGGCCTGGCGGCGGCTCTGAATCACCTGATAGACGGCGTCGAGTACGGCCGCGGGCGCGGGGGGCTGTTCCGACTCCCCCTCGGGGGTCGCGAAGAAACAGGTCGGGTGCAGGGTGTGGCAGGCCGGCCCCGTCTGATCGACGATCAGCAGCACGGCGTCGCCGTCGCAGTCGAGGCGCATCTCGCGCAGGCGCTGGACGTGCCCCGACTCTTCGCCCTTCTTCCACAGCTTCGCCCGCGAGCGGCTGTAATAGTGGGCCTCGCCCGTCTGGTGGGTCCGCTCGATCGCCTCCCGGTTCTGCCAGGCGAGCATGAGCACGACCCCGCTGGTCGCGTCGCGCGCAATGGCCGGCACCAGGCCGCGCTCATCGAAACGGACCCTCGCAAGAAACTCTTCTAACATCTTGAATTCGCTTAGTAAATGAGCAAAACGAGCCGCCACGGCCGGGGCGTTCCTGCCCCGCCCCACGCCTTCTCAGGGGGAAACGACGACCGCAGGTGGCTCTCCTCAGAGGGCCCCTTCGGGTCGTGACCCCATTATACTCCCGCGGGTCCGCAACGGGCAACGGGAGGGCAGACCGCCTCGCGCCTGCCCGTTGCCACCGGGGTTCAACGGTATCATCCCCGGTCCCGGGGGGCGGGGGTGGGGGGCTACCGGGCGACCGGAGCCTTGAGACCGGCGCGAAATCGTTCGGCCGCCTCCCGTTCTGCGTCGTGGATCTTGAAGCGGTTGTGCAGCCAGAAATAGGCGTCGGGCTGCTCGCGGATCCACTCGGTCGTCGGATCGAGAATGGCCTGGGTCAGGCGCTGCACGTCGACGGCTTCGTCGCCCGTGCGGGGCACGTCGAGAGCCGGATGAAAGCGGAAGGTCATCCCCTGCTTCGTGCGGAAGACGCGGATGGGCAGAAGTTTCAGGTCGCCGCGCAGGCTGAGCACGGCCGACCCCGCCATGGCCGCCACCGGATGGCCGTGGATGTCGACCCAGACCCCCTTGCCGTTGGCGGCGCGCTGATCGACGAAGACGCCGTAGTCGACCCCGGCGGTCACGAGATCCTTCAGCGCGGTCACGGCGCCGCGCTGGCTCACGGCGATGACCCCGAACCTCTGCCGCCGCCAGGTCACGTACCGGTCGACCGCTTCGTTATGGATCCGCTTCATGACGACGTGAAAGGGGCGCCCGGTGAAGTGCGGAAACGTGGTCGCCCACTCCCACATCCCCTGGTGCGAGCCGTAGAGGATGACCGAGCGCCCGTCGGCGTGGGCCGCCTCATAGTGCTCGAGCCCCTCGAGATGCACGTAGCGGGCCACGTTTTCCGGCGTGAAGTTCTCGGCCCAGATGAATTCCGCAATCGCTAGCCCGAAGCCGACATAGGCCTCGCGCACGCCGCGCTCGAGCCGGGCGGCGTCCCACTCGTCGCCGAACATGCACTCCAGATTCCGCCTTACGACCGACTTGCGGATGGGAACGACATAATAGGCGAACAGCCCCAGCGCGCGCCCCATCGCCCGCGACCAGGCCAGCGGCACGATGCGGAAGGGGAGCATGATCAGACGGACGAGGGGGAACCAGAGGCGGTCGACGAAACGCATTCCGCCAGTGTAGCAAGCCCGCACCCGCAGGCCAAACGGTTGCCGCCACGGGCGTTCCCGGGCGTTTTCCCGCTCCCGCCGCGGGTCCGCGGTATCCAGGAATTCCGCAGGCCGAATCGTTTGCCGCCCCCCGGCCGAGCGACTAGAATGTAGCCATGCCGAAGCTGCGTTATCTCGGCGTGGCCGCGGGCGCCGCGCTCTCCCTGGCCTGCGCTGAACCCGAGGCCGTCTGCCGGATCGCCGACACGACCGCGCACACGGTTTCGGTGGAGTACGGCAAGGCCGTCGAACTGAAGCCTTCGCTGTGTCCGGGCGTCAAGCCCGAGAGCACGACGACGAGCTGGAGCATCGACCGCAAGATCGTCGCCGAGACGTCTACCTACCGTTTTCTAGCCTGCCCCCGCTTCAAGGGGACGACGCAGACCGTGCAGGCCGACATCGAGCGCGACGGCGTGCGCGCGACGGCGAAGTGGAACGTGACGGTGGGCAGCGCCGCCCCGAAGCACCGGCAGTGCTCGGCCGGCGTCGAGGTGTCTGACGTCATCGACGCCATCCGCCGGGGCGACTTCTACGGCAAAGCAACCGGCCTCAACTTCCGCGAAGCCGTCAGCTGCCTCGACACGGCCCTCGAAGACTATCCCTGCGACATCGACGTCGCCTTCTGGGCCGCCTACGCCGATCTCCTCCTCTTCGCGCAGCAGGCGCCGGCGCAGTTTTTCGTCTCGAGCGTCGGCGAAGAGTCGCTCAGTTCGCTCGTCGACCGCTCGGTGGATCCGGTCATCGCCCGCTTCGATCTGCTGGCCGCCGAGATGCCGGCCGAGAACAGCTACGTCGCCGACGGATTCGCCTTTCAGCCCATCGGCATGCCCGAGCTCACCTTCGATCCCGGCGGCGAGTGGGATGCCGGCGACGCCCTCGTCGTCGACGCCCTCCTCCACCTCTTCAAGGGGGGAATCAAGTTCGTGAGCGGCTACAACGGCGCGCTCGATTTCGCCTTCATGGTCGCCCGGCACGGCGTAGTGGGCCCGCGCCTGCTGATCGATCCGGTCCCCCCCGAATCGTTCCAGAAGGAGCTCATCGAGACGCTCGAGAAGAATCCTCGATTTCTCACGCTGGTCGAAGGCGGCGTGGGACAGGAACGCCTCGCCACTGCCCGGGCGGCCCTCATCACCGGCCTCACCCGCTTCGACGAGGCGGTCACCTTCGTCAAGGGCGAGCGTGACGATCAGCGTAACGACATCTTCCGCTACTTCGACTGCGGCGGCGACGCCGTCTGCCCCCCCGAACACTCGCGCGACGCCGTGCGCGGCGACGGCGGCGAGCTGCTGACCCGCGACGACGACGGCGACGGCCAGTACGACCCCGACACCGATCTGTATCTGGATCGGAATCAGAACGGACGCTACGATCCCCCCTGGCTCAAGGCCGGCCCCGACGCGGGCGAGGCCGACGGGCAGTACTCCGACGGCGAAACGATCGGCACCGATGCCTTTCCCCAGCGCATCGGACTCACCGTGCAGCCGCTCGCCCAGGATTTTCTGCGCGACCTGGCGAAGAATCTGCGCGGGCCCGATCCGCTCGACCTGACCAAGTACCTGCAGCTCAACCAGAGCGCCCTCGTGCTTGGTTTTCTGGCGAGCGGCGTGAACATCCCGAGCCTGCGCCTGAGCCGCTGGTTCGAGAACCCCCGCGACGGGCGCGACTTTTTTCCGCTGTGGAACCGGACGGAGCGCCGCTTCTTCATCGATCGCGAAGAAGAACGCTGGAGCGACTGGGGCTACGACCAGCTGCCGAGCCTTCAGGAAACCGTCGTGCGCTGCCCCGACCGCAGCTACGTCCGGCGCGCGGCCGATCCCCATGGCGACGATTACCATCCCGCCACCAACTCCGACGACGGCTGCGACAACAATGAAGATCGGCTCGGGCTCGCCGACGAAGCGAACGGACGCGACTTTGGCACCGAGGGTAACGGGATGTTCGACTTCTGGGACGTGAATGCGAACGGCCGCCACGACGGCTGCCCCGACCCGGGCGCCGGCAGCTGCGAGAAGGCCGAGAAGTTCGCAGACGCCGGCCTCTGGAGCGGCGGCGCCCTGCGCCCGAACACGTTGGGGAACGGCCGGTGGGACGCCACCGACATGAAGCACCTCTGGCCCAGCGGCTCCAACGTGGGCGGCCGCCCGGTCGACCTGGCCGAGGATCCGCGCAACGGCACCCTGCAGGACGTGCATTTCGTCACGAACACGCAGCCGGTTTCACAGCCGCTGGTCGATCCGGTCTACTACTTCTTTCCCGACGCCCAGTTTCACGGCGTACTGATCTTCGACGAGCCGACGGTCAATGCCGACGGCCAGCCCCTGACCCACAATGCGGAACTGATGCGCCTCGTCTCGAAACTGGTCCAGGCGGGCCGGCAGACGCGGCGCTGAGCAGGAGTTACGAGTTACGAGTGACGAATCAGGGCAATTGACAATTTACGATTGACGATTGACGATTTGCCCGTGACAAGTGACGAATTCGGAGAGGGAGCGCAGAGTCCTGGTGACCGCGCTTGCCCTTGTCTGGTCCCCCACTCTCCCCCTCCCCCACTCTCCCCCTCCCCCGCTCCCCCACTCCTGCATCCTGCAGGCGGCGACCTACGGTCACCCCCCCACGAGCCGCCGCACAATCGCCACCACGGTCGCCATGGGCAGCGCCTCGACCCGCTCCTGTCCGGTCAGTCCGAGTTCCCCCAGCAGGGCCGGATCGCCGCCGAGCGCCTTCATGCGGTTGTTCAACGTCTTGCGGCGCTCGAGAAAGAGCTGAAAAAGCTTGTCCAGAAAGCGTTTCTCTTCCGCCGCCGAGAGACCGAGCGGAAACTGGAACTGCTCACGCACCGTGAAGCGCAGCACGGTGGAATCCACCCGCGGCGGTGGCCGGAAGGACTGCGGGCCGAGGTCCATGATCCGCTCGATGCGGGTCGCGTTCTGAATCATGATCGTCAGCGGACCCCACTCCTTGCTCCCCGGCGCGGCGAGCAGGCGATCGGCCAGCTCCTTCTGCAGCATGAGCACCCAGCGCGGGAAACGCGCTCGCTCGGCGTAGAAGCGCGTGAGCAGCGGCTTGCTCACGTTGTAGGGCAGGTTCGACACGAGCGTGAACGGACCGTCGCCCAGGGTTGCGAAGTCGAAGCGGGTGGCGTCGGCGATGCGCAGGTCCAGCCCGGGGAACTTGTCGCGCAGCAGCGGCTCGAGATCCTTGTCGGCCTCGATCGCCGTTACGTCGGCACCGGTGCGCAGCAGCCGCTCGGTGAGCACGCCGCGGCCCGGGCCGATCTCGAGAGCACGGTCTCCGGGTGCGAGCTCTGCGACGCGCACGATGTGATCGGCGGCGCCGGGATTGACGAGAAAGTGCTGGCCGAATGATTTCTTGGCCATCAGGCGCCTTCCGGCGAGTCGTCTTCGTCCACCAGGTTCCCCTCGGCGTCGACGAGCACGGGCTGGTTGCGGTAGACGATGCGGGCCACGAGAACCGACCCCTCGAAGAGCACGTAGAGCGGAACCGCCATGACCAGCATCGAGAGCGCGTCGGCCGGCGTGAAGATTGCCGAGATGACGGCGATGGCGAGCACGGCCCACTGCCGGTTCTTCGCCAGCTGCTGGGGTGTCATGATGCCGAACTTGGCGAGCAGAAAGATCACCAGCGGCATCTCGAACATGGCGCCGAAGCCGAGAAACATCTGCGTCGCAAAATCCAGGTACTCGTGAATCGAGAGCATCGGCTCGAGCTCGGCGCTGCTGTAGCCCAGGAAATACTGAAAGGCGAAGGGAAACGCGATGAAGTACGCGAAGGCGACGCCCGTCGCGAAGAAAAAGAGCGCGCTGACAATGAACGGCACCACCCCCCTGCGCTCCTGCGGATACAGCGCCGGCGCGACGAAGGACCAGATCTGATAGAGCAGAAACGGGAGCGCCAGGATCAGGCCGCCGAAGATGCCGACCTTGAGGTCCACCAGAAACGGCTGCGCGAGCCCGGTGAAGACCATGCGTTTCTCGGCCCCTTCGGGCATGGCGTCGAGCAGCGGCTTCATCAGCCAGCCAAAGAGGACCTGCGCGTTGGCGTAGGCGATGAAGAATCCGACGCCGATGCCGCCGAGCGCATAGACGAGCCGCTTGCGCAACTCGCGCAGGTGCTCGACGAGCGACATGTTCTTCGGGTCGAAGTCCGCGGAGCGGTTTTCGGGGCGTGCCTCAGCCATGCGCCTCGGGTTCGCCGGCTGTGGCGTCGATCAGCCCCTCGCCCTGATCGACCGGGTTGCCGTCGAGATCGTAGTAGATCATGCCGCGCACGAGGCGCTTGCGTTGAAAGGGCTGGGGTGCGTCGGGATCGGCGGCTGCGCTCTCCACGGGGGCAGCCGCATCAGCCGGAAGCGCGGCCGCAGGCGAGCCGGCGTCCGGCGGGAGCGCGGCTGCCGCGGCCAGAGCCGCGGGCGTCGCGGCCTCGAGCGGCTTGACGGCCGCCTGCAGCTCGCGGCGGGTCGACTGTACGGTATCGGCCGTGTCGCGGCGGAACTGCTCGGCGTCGCGGCGCACGCGCTGCAGGGTCTTCGTCCCCGCGCGGCGCAGCTCGTCGATCGGCTCACGCACTTCGCTCATCTCTTCGCGCACCGTTTCGCGCACGTCTTCCCAGGCGCGCCGCAGCTCCCAGGTCATGCGCCCGATGGTGCGCGCGAGCCCCGGAATTTTCTCCGGGCCCACGGCCACGAGAGCCACGATGGCGATAATCACCAGCTCGGTGAATCCGATGCCGAACATCGCAACAGTGTAGCAGAGACGCCCCCCGCGCCGTCAGGGCGCGCCTGCGCCGATGCCCGGCGTCGCCGCGGAATTCCGCAGGGCCGATAGGGAGCAACAACGGCTTGCCCGTCCGCAGGGGAGCCGTTAGAATCCAAGCGGAACCCCCTTTTCCCCGCGCGGAGGGCGCATGCGCCGCATCGGTGTCGTCTCCGATCCGATCTTTCTGGACCACCGTAACCCCCCCGGCCATCCCGAACGGGTCGAACGCCTGACCGCCATCCGCCAGGGGCTCGAGGCGCGCGGCCTGCTCGGGCGCATGACGCCGGTGGCCGCGCGCCCGGCCACGCCGGAAGAGCTGGTCGCCGTGCACACGCCGGAGCACGTGGCCCGCATCGCCTCCCTGGCCGGGCGCGAGCTCGATCTCGATCCGGACACCTACGTGAGCCCGGGCTCGGCCACCGCCGCCCATGCGGCCGCCGGAGGGTCGGTCGACCTCGCGCGCGCCGTGTGGCGGGGCGACCTCGACGGCGGCTTCGCGCTCGTGCGCCCGCCGGGCCACCACGCCGAGGCCGACCGGGCCATGGGGTTCTGCCTGTTCAACAACGTCGCCGTGGCCGCCGCCGCCGTGCGCGAAGCGGGCGCCGAACGGGTGGCCATCCTCGACTGGGACGTCCACCACGGCAACGGCACCCAGCACAGCTTCGAAGCCAGCCCGCACGTGCTCTACGTCTCGACCCACCAGTTCCCCTACTACCCGGGAACGGGCGACGCGTCGGAGGCCGGACGGGGGGCCGGGCGCGGCACGACCGTCAACATCCCCCTTCCCGGCGGGTGCGGCGACGCGGAATATCTGGCGGCCTTCGATCGGATCATCCTGCCGGTGATCGAGCAGTACGCTCCCGAGTTCATCCTCGTCTCGGCCGGCTTCGACGCCCACGCCGCCGATCCGCTCGCTTCCATGCAGGTCACCGGGGCGGGCTTCGGCGCCATGGCCGCGCGCGTGCGCGATCTCGCCGACCGCGCCTGCGGGGGAAAGATCGTCTATCTCCTGGAAGGCGGCTACGACCTGACCGGTCTGCAGGAAGGGGTGGGCGCATGCGTCGCCGACCTTCTCGATCCGCAGCCGGCGGTGGAAGCTGCGGAACCGAACGCACGCGCGGCGGCGGCTCTGGATGCCGTGATCCGCATCCAGAGCGCCTGGTGGAAGCTGGCCTAGTAGCGGAACGGCCAGGCCATGAAGTAGCGCTTCACGCGCAGCCAGATGCCGTAGAGCCCGAGCGGCTCGAAGAGAAGAAACGCGATGACGAGGAGCGCGAAGAGCAGGGTCGACTGCTGCGCCGACGTCAGTTCGCGCACGAGCGGAAGCATGCGCCCGACATGTTCGGTCAGCGGCGTGAGCACAATGAAGGCGAGCGCGCCGGCCACGGCCCCCGTCAGCGTCCCCACTCCCCCCAGGATGATCATGGCGATGTACTGCACGCTCATGCCGAGGTTGAACGGCGGGTCGACCGTGATGTACTGCTGCTGAAAGGCGAACATGGCGCCGGCGACGCCCGCGAAGAACGAGCTGATGCCGAAGGCCGTCACCTTCGTGCGGGCGACGTTCACCCCCATGACCTGCGCGGCCATGTCGTGATCGCGCACGGCCATCATCGCGCGTCCGGTGTTCGAGCGGCGCAGGTTGTTGGCGATCCAGAGCGCAAGCACGACCAGCGCGGCGTACAGGTAGAACAGCTTCTGTTCCCCGCTCAACTGCAATCCACCCATGGCCAGCGGACGTCGGAAGTCGGCGCCGAATCCGGTGTGCATGGGAACCGCAATCCCGGCGACTCCGCCGGTGAGCGAGGGAACCGAGAGCAGGATGTGGTTGACCAGAAAGAGAAGGCCGAGGGTCACGATGGCGAGATAGAGCCCCTCGAGGCGAAGCGCGAACGGACCAATGGCGATCCCGACGGCCGCGGCCACGAATCCGGCGGCGGGGAGGATGAGCCAGAACGGAAGCACGAACCGCTGGCCCAGCACAGCCGCCGTGTAGGCGCCGAGCGCGAGAAACGCCGCGTGGCCGAGACTGATCTGCCCGGTCAGCCCCGTGAGCAGCATGAGGGCGAGACTGCCGACGATGGTCACGAGCGCCAGGCTCCCCACGTTGAGCCAGTGCGCAGAGGCGGTCCACGGAAATGCGAGCAGCGACGCGATGACGACGGCCAGCCCGATGCGCTGCCATAGGTCGGGAAACAGCTCGAGATCCTGTTCGTACCGGGTTACGAGAGCGCGCGTAGGCATGTCAGACCCGCTTCACTTCCTTGCGCCCCATGAGCCCCTGCGGCCGCACCATGAGCACCAGAATCATGACGATGTAGGGAAAAACCGTGTGAAAGTTCTGCCCGAAGGAGCCGAGCAGCGGGTTCACGTGCCCCTGCGCCAGCACTTCGAGCAGGCCGAGCAGGATGCCGGCGAGCACGACCCCGCCGGCGGAATCGAGCCCCCCCACGATCACGGCCGGAAAGGCGCGCAGGGCGATGAAGCCGAGGTTGGCGTCGACGCTGCGGGGGAACATGCCGAGAAACACGCCCCCCAGCGCGGCATAGAACCCGGCGATGAACCAGGTGGCGCCGAAGATGCGCCCCACGGGTATGCCCAGCACGAGCGAAGCCTCCTGGTCGCTGCTCGTCGCCCGCATGGCGATGCCGACGCGCGTGTACTTCAGGATCGCGAAGAAGAGGCCGAGGGCAACGGCCCCCGCAACGACGGCGCCGACGGAATTGGCGAGCACGTGCGCGCCCATCACGTCGATCGTGGCCGTGGTCTCCCACGGCGTCGGCATGCCGCGCGGCTGCGCCCCCCAGAGGAGAATGACGACCGAGCGCAGGATCATGCCGATGAAGATCGTGAGGATGATCGTCGTGAAGACCGGACGCCCGACCATGGGGCGCAGCACGACCCGCTCCGCCGCGGCGGCGAGCAGACCGGTTCCCGCCATGGCGCCGAACACGGCCGCGAACCAGGGGAGCCCCATGCCGCTCAGCGACACCGTGAGAAAAGCGCCCACGGTCAGAAATTCCCCCTGGGCGAAGTTGAAGACCTGAGAGGCCCGGTAAATGACGACAAAGCCGAGCGCAATGAGGGCGTATATCGCCCCCAGCGCGAGGCCCGACGTCAGCAGCTGGATCGTGTTGCTCATGTCAGCGTGCTCCTCCCTTGTACATCTCTTCGATGAGCGGGGCGTAGATCTGCATCAGATTCCGCCGGCGCACCTTCTGGGTCGCCGTCAGCTCGCCGTCGTCCTGGCTCAGCTCCTTCGGGAGCAGGCGGAAGGCGCGCACCGATTCCACCCGCGCCAGATGCTCGTTCGCCTTGTCGACTTCGGCGGCGATCAGCTTGCGCACTTCCTCCTTCGCGGCGAGGTCGCCGAAAGAGGTGTACGGAATCCGCTGCGACGTCGCCCACGAGCCCACCGTGTCGTATTCGATCTGAACGAGGGCGGCGACGTAGTTGCGGGCATCGCCGATGGCCACGGCCTCCTTGATGAACGGGCTCATCTTGAGGGCGTTTTCGATCTTCTCCGGCGAGAGGTTCTTGCCTCCCGACGTGATGAGAATTTCCTTCTTGCGGCCGGTGATGCGCAGAAAACCCTCGGCGTCGACCACGCCCACGTCGCCCGTGTGAAGCCAGCCCTCGCCGTCGATGACCTCGCGCGTCGCCTCCTCGTTGTGCAGGTAGCCGGGAAAAACGTTCGGGCCGCGCACGAGCACCTCGCCGTCATCGGCGATGCGGCACTCGACAAAAGGGAGCGCCCGGCCCACCGTGCCAATGTGGCGCGCATCGGGGGTGTTCAGGTGACTGACGCCTGCGCACTCGGTCTGGCCGTACCCCTCGAGAATCGTAACGCCGATGCTCTCGTACCAGCGCAGGAGGTTGGCTGAAATGGGCGCGGCCCCCGAAACGGCGATGCGGCAATTGCGCAGACCGAGACGTTCCTGCAGCGGCCGGTGCAGCAGTAGATCCGCGAGGAGCCCGCCGCGTTTTCCCTCGCCGCTGAGCCGCTCGAAAATCGTGCGTTTGAGCCACGAGGAATTGCTCATCTTGATCTGCACGGCGGCGTGCATCTTCTCCCAGATGCGCGGCACGCCGAGAAAGACGGTGGGCGAGACCTCGCGCAGATCTTCCTGCACGGTCTCGATGGCCTCACCGAAGTGGACGACGGCGCCCACCGCGAGCGGCAGGTACAGGCTGAAGATCTTCTCGGCCACGTGGCAGAGCGGCAGGTACGAAAGCACCGTATCGTTCTCCGTGAACCCGAGCAGATCGACCGTGGCCAGGGCGGGGGCGACGACGTTACGGCTCGACAGCAGCGCTCCCTTGGGGTTGCCGGTCGTTCCCGAGGTGTAGACGACCATGGCCGGCGCGTCGGGGTCGAGCGCCCGCACGGCATCGACGAAACGCCCCGCCTCAGTCTCGAGCAGCCGGCGCCCCTCGGCCAGAAACGCTTCCCAGGCGACGATCCGCTCGTCGTCATAGAGGCGCAGACCGCGCGGATCGAAGACGACCACGTGCGTCAGGCCGGGCGTGCGTTCGCGGATCTCGACCGCCTTGTCGACCTGTTCCTGATCCTCGCAGAACAGCACCTTCGCGCCGCAATGATTGAGCACGTACTCCACGTCGGGCGCCGGATTGGTCTGGTAGATACCGGCGCTGCGGGCGCCGATCCCCTGGGCGCCGAGATCGGCATACAACCATTCGGGCCGGTTGTCGCTCAGAATGGCGACGTGGTCTCCCGGCTGCACGCCGAAGCGGCGCAGCATCAGGCCGGTGGCCGCGGCGTTCTCGTAGTATTCGCGCCACGAAATTTCGTTCCAGATCCCGAGCCGTTTTTCGCGCAGCGCCGCTTTGTCGCCCCGCTGCCGGGCCCAGAGAAAAAGTCTTCCCGGAAGCGTCTGCGCGAGAGCCATGTCGCCCGCGGCGAGTCCGGTTTCGAGCCGATCGGCAACGGCGATGCTCATGCTGCGCCTCCCGCCTGCGTGTGGCCGATGTAGGCTTCGATGACCCGCGGGTCGCGGCGCACTTCGTCGGGATCGCCATCGGCAATCTTGCTTCCGAAGTCGAAGACCGCGACCCGTTCCGCCAGATCCATGACGAAGCCGAGCTCGTGCTCGATGAGGATCTGGGTCACGCCCAGATCGGACTTGATGTCGAGCAGGTAGCGCGCGAGCTCTTCGGTCTCTTCCTGGTTCAGGCCGGCCGCCGGCTCGTCGAGCAGCAGCAGGCGCGGCTCCATGCAGAGCGCGCGGCCGAGTTCGATACGCTTGCGCACGCCGTAGGGCAGGATGCCGACCGGCATGAGCCGGTAGCGCTCGAGATTCAGGAAGTCGATGATCTCCTCGGCCTTGCGCCGGTGTTCCAGCTCTTCGCGGTGCGTGCCGCGCGTCCAGAAGAGGTTCGCGAGCCAGCCGCGCCGGTACAGGTGATGGCGGCCGACGAGCAGGTTGTCGAGCACGGTCAGGTGCTCGAACAGCGCCAGATTCTGAAACATGCGAGCGACGCCGAGCGCCGCGATGCGGTCGGGCGCCAGCTTGGTGAGCTCGCGGCCGTCGAAGCGCACCGAGCCCTGCTGCGGCCGGTAGAGCCCCGAGATGCAGTTGAAGAGCGAGGTCTTGCCGGCGCCGTTCGGGCCGATGACGGCCACGAGCGCGCCCGCGTCGACCAAGAGTGAGACATCGCGCAGGGCCGTGATGCCCGAGAACGACAGCGTGACGGAATCGATTTCGATCTGTGCCATCAGGACAACCACCGCTTGCGGCGACGGTAGAGCTTTACGTCGCGATAGTTGCGCCGGCCATGCGAGCCGAACCCCAGATAGAACTCCTGAATGTCCTGATCCCCCTTGAGGGTCGCTGCGTCGCCGTCGAGCACGACCTTGCCGTTCTCGAGGATGTAGCCGTAATCGGCCAGGTCGAGGGCAATCGACGCGTTCTGCTCGACAAGCAGGATACCGACGCCGTTTGCATTGATCTCGCGGATCAGCGCGGCGATGTCTTCGCGGGCCTTAGGGGACAACCCGAGCGAGGGTTCGTCGAGCAGCAGGAGCTTCGGCCGCGACATGAGCGCCCGGGCGATGGCCAGCATCTGCTGTTCGCCCCCCGAGAGGTAACCCGCCTGCCGGTGCCGGCGCTCGGCGAGCACGGGAAAGCGGGCGTAGTGCGCTTCGATCTCCCTGTGCACCTCGCCCCGATCGGCGCGGGTGTAGGCGCCGGCGAGCAGGTTCTCCTCCACCGACAGATCGGCGAAGATCCGCCGGGCCTCCATGACCTGGGCGATCCCGCGGCGCACGATGGCGTCGCTGGGCAGCCCGGCCATGTTCTCTCCATTCCACTCGATGGAACCTTTGGTGGGGCGCCCTTCGTGAATGGGGAGCAGCCCCGTCAACGCCCGCAGCAGCGTCGTCTTCCCGGCCCCGTTGGGGCCGAGAAGCGCGACGATTTTCTGATCGGGAACGGTCAGGCTGATGCCGCGGAGCACGAGGACGACCGAATGATAGACGACCTCGAGGTTCTTCACCTGCAGCATGGAACCGTTATTGCGCCTCCGCCGCTGCCGTCACGGGGGCCGGGTTTTCGATGCCGGCCTTGGGTTCAGCGTACTCGGCAACGACCTGCCACGTCCCTTCGGCCATGTTCGGCTTCAGGATGCGCGAGGTCAGTCCGGTCTGGTAGGGGAATTTCGAGAGATCGACCGGTTGCACCAGATCGCCCCCGGTAGCGCCGGTCAGGCTCGTCATCGCCTCGAGGTAGCCGGCGCGGTTCACGGCCCCCGCCTCGATGGCCCCCTTCAGCGCTTCGAGCTGCACGACCCCCTGCGAGTACGAGGCGAGCACGTAGAAATCGGGGCTGCCGAGCTGCTTGCCGTGCTGTTCCCACGTGGCCAGAAAGTCCTGCATCCCCTTGACCGACGCTTCGCCCCAGAAGGGCAGCCCCGTCGCCCAGTAGTAGTTCGTGAAGACCACCGGCGGAATGACATCCTTGTTGAAGAAGCGGTCGATCCAGGCCGGCGTGTTGCCGATCCAGACCGGCATGAACTGCAGCTGGGCGGCCGTGCCGAGAATCGGGCCGGTGGCCGACGGCAGCGTCGTGAGCAGGATGTAGTTGGCCCCCTCGCGCTTGAGCTCCGAGACGACGGCCGTGTAGTCAGACTGCCCCGGGGCGACCGTCTGCTTCGCCACGATGTCGACGCCGTGGTGCGCGGCCGCGCGCGTCCAGCCCTCGAGGCCGTCGGCGCCGTAGTCGTCCTGCTGATAGACGATACCGGCCTTCACCTTGTCGGCGCCCCCGGCGTGTTCGACCGCCCAGTCCATGGCGCGCATGGCCTCGGCCGAGTACGGGGTACCGAGCGGCGGCGTGTACTTGTGTTCCGCCATCTTCGAGGAGAGGCTGGCGGGAAAGGCGACCAGGTTGTCGCGCTCGAGCATGCTGCGCAGCGGCAGCGTGTTCGGCGTGCCGAAGCTCGTGCCGATGAAGAGCACCTGATCCTTGATTTCGTTATAGGCCTGCACCGAGTGCTGCGGGTTATACCCGTGATCGCGCTCGACCAGTTCGATGCGCCAGCCTTCGGGCAGATAGCCGCTGTTGCCGGCGTTCACCTTCGCGGCCAGCAGGCGCTTGCCCACGGCATAGGGTTTGCCGATGCCGGCCGCCGGGCCGCTCTCGTCATTGAGGATACCGATGCGCACGACCTTTTTCTCGAGGTCGACACCGGGACCCGCGGTCTGCTCGGCGACGCCGCCGTCGGGCTGCGGCGCCTCGTCGGAGGGCCGCAGAAAGAGAACGGCGAGTACGGCGACCACCGCCAGGATACCGACCATCAGTGCTTTGTTCATTTCGTCCCTCCTCAGGGTATGATTCCGGATGCGGTGCCGAGCGGGCTCCTGCCATCCGTTTCAACAACGTGCACAACGCCCAAGATTCGTTGCGTTAGTCTAGAAGAGCGCACCGCCGGTCGTCAATAACGCATAGCGGCATGGCACAATTGACGATTTACAATTGACGATTGACGATTGGACGGCAAGGACAGGACATCGCCTTATTTGGCGCTCAGTGCTCGGCGCTTGGCGCTTCCGCCGTCCGCCCCAGCGTCCAGCGCCCAGGATCACCCCAGCTGCTCGGTGGGGTCGCGCTCGTCGACGGAGGCCTGGTGGGCGACCATGGCGCCGGCGATCCGCAGGGCCTCGGGCGTGCCGATGGCGCGCGGATCCCACGGGGGCGGCGGCCCCAGCTTCTTCTTGGCGCGCACGATGCGCCCCAGGGCGGCGTCGATGCGCTCGCGCACCACGCGGCTCTTGCGGTCTTCGGCGACGAGCGCCTCCCAGGCGCGCCGCTGTTTCTCGGCCGTATGGCAGATGAGCACCACGTCGCACCCGGCGACCACCGCCTGCAGCACGCTCTCTTCGATGCCGTAGCGGTCGTCGATGGCCTTCATCTCCATGTCGTCGGTGACGATCATTCCCTCGAAACCGATTTCGCGGCGGACGATCTGCTGCAGAATGGTTTCGCTGAGCGTCGCCGGCCAGCGCGGATCCAGCGCCGTGTAGGTCACGTGCGCCGTCATGAGCGACGCGAGCTTCGCCTCGGCGTACGCGCGGAAGGGGATCAGTTCGCGCCGCCGCATTTCGGCGAGGGATGTTTCTTCGACCGGCAGATCGAGGTGCGAATCGAGCGAGGTGTTGCCGTGACCGGGAACGTGCTTGCCGCAGGAGAGCACCCCGCCGGCTTCGAGCGCCCGCGAGAAGGCGACGCCGAGCGTGGCGACCTCCTGCGGATCGGCGGAATAGGCGCGCCGCCCGATGACCGGGTTCTTCGGGTTGCTGTCGACGTCGAGCACGGGGGCGAAGTCCCAGTTGAAGCCGGCCATGCGCAGCTCGGTCGCGAAGATACGCGCCTGGTCCTCGGCCGCTTCGGTCGTCCCGTCGCGGCGGTAGAGGCTGTGCAGCGTCCGGTTGCCCGGAAATTCCGTGAAAGGCTTCCGCAGGCGGGCCACGATGCCCCCCTCCTGATCGACGCAGAGAAACGCGGGGTACTCGCCGGCCATCGCCTGCAACCCGTCGTTCAGGGCACGGATGGCGGCAGGTTCGCCGACATTGCGCTTGAAGAGGATGAATCCGCCCGGGCGCAGGTCGGCGTGCAGTTCGCGCAGTTCGGAATGGACCTCGGTGCCGTGGAAGCCGAGCACGAAGAGTTGACCGATGAGCTGTTCGCGATGCATGGCGGTGCGGAACCTCGAGAAGGGATGCGGGGGAACCCGTATTGTACTATGCGCCCAGCGCGTTGCGGAACGAGCGGACCGGTTTGAACCCCGCCGGACCCTGCGCCGCCAGTTCCCGGTAGATGGCGAGCATGCGCCCCAGGCAGCGCTCGCGGTCGGCCTCGGCGAGAATGCGCGCGCGGTTCCCTTCGACCATGGCGCGGCGCGTGTCCGCGTCGAGCGTGAGCAGATCGAGAATCTTCTCCGCGACCGCGGCGGAATTGCGGGGGTCCACGAGGCGGCCGTTGGCGGGATCATTGACGAGCGCGCGCAGCGAGGGGACGTCGCAGGCGACAATCGGGCACCCGCAGCTCATGGCTTCGAGCACGGTATTCGGCGTGCCGTCGCTGTCGGGGATGGAGACGACGACCGTGGCGGCACGGTAGGCGTCGCGCAGGCCCGCCGCGTCGGTGGGCGGGAGAAAGCGCACCGAATCCGCTTCCCCCAGTTCCGCCAGCAGCCCCACCAGCCGCTCGCGGTAGGCCGGCTCGGGCAGGTAATCCTGCAGGACCAGGTGCGCGTCGGGAAACCGGCGGCGGATTTCGGGCCAGGCGCGCACGAGCGTTTCCTGATTGTAGAGCGGCCGCAGGGCGCGCGGGCTGTAGATCACCGGCCCGTTTCCCAGCTCGTGGCGCCGGCGGAATTCCGCATCGTCACCCGGCGAGAAGAGGGCCGTGTCGACCCCCCAGTGCACGACCTCGGTGCGCTCTGCGGGCGCGCCGAGGCGTACGGCTTCGTCCCGCAGGGCGGGACCGACGGGGAGCACGCGATCGGCTGCGCGCAGTACGGCGGCGGCCTGCGCGCGCTTACGGGCGGAGAGGTGGGCTTCGACGAAAAGGTCGCTCCCCCAGGCCGAGACCACGTGCGGATGGTAGCCGGTCGCGGTGGCGCGCGTCCCGCCGAGGTTCACGAAGTGCGAGTGCAGGACGTCGGGGCGGATGCGGCGCAGGATGTTCGCGATGGCGGCCACCTGGAGCGGAAAGCGCGCCGTCGGATAGCGGTGCACCTGGGCGCCGGGAATCTCGGCGGCGGCCGCCGTGAGCACGTGAACCTCGCATCCGCGCGCGGCGAACCAGGCGGCGAGCCGCTGCACGTGCGGCGAAGCGGCGTCGCCGAGAAGCGCCAGCCGCAAGGTTCTCTCTCGTTCATCGGAGGTCAGCCGGGTACCGGCGGAATCATTCTGCACAGGGGGATCGTATCCCGTGGGGGCCGTGAGCGCCATCAGAAGCTCGGGTCTTTTCGCTCTCCCCGCGTCGCCCCGCGTGGATGATCGGTCCATGTTTCAGGTCCGTTCGTTTGGCCGACGTCCGACGTCCGGCGTCCGACGACCGCCCTTGACTCCCCCGGCGCAACTCTCTAACGTGTAAGCGTGTCTGACTGGGTTTCCATCCGCATCGACATCTTCGAACGCGCCTTCAAGACGTACCGCAAGCGGGCGGGCGGCTCCTTTGAAAGCCTCGCCCGCGACATGCGCGTGCCGGTCGACCGGCTGCGCGAGTGGCGGCGCACCGGCGAGATCCCCGTCGCGCGCCTCGCTTCGCTGGCGGCCGCGCTCGGGGTCGATCCGGAGCGACTCGCGCGTATCCCCGAAGCCGGTCTCGATCGCGCCGCCGCCTATCTGCCGAACCGGGTCGGGCACAATCTCCTCTCCGTGGCGCGCACCTTTCGCTCGTATACCCGCTTCATCGGGCGCCATCGCATCCATCCCGGCATGGCCCACCACCGGGCCGCGCACCACGACGGCGAATCGACGGGCTACGCGACTCTGTTTCTCGCGACCGAAGAAGTCGAGCAGGAGTGGCTGTTCTCGGTCTGGTTCGGGCTGCGCATGGACTACGGCTGGGTGCGGCTGCATGCCGACGGAACCGTCGAGCTCGACCCCATCCTTCAGGAGCAGCCGCCCGAGACCCGCAACGGGTTCTCTTCGGTGGATGACGACGGGATGCGCATCGTTCCCGTCCAGACCTGGTTCGGGCGCCCCCAGTGCGATTTCATCGTCCACGCGCAGCGCCCCTTCGACATGCGCGTCGTGCTCGAACCGCTCGCCGTGCCGGGGGCGGTGACCTTCGTCAAGAATCCCTTCCAGCGGGACGAATAGGCCGGGTCAGAAACGGCTCACCGCAGGGGAATCGGGCGCGGTTCTGCTACAATATCCGCTTTTGTCCGTCTCAGTTTTCCGGATTCCACCAGAGGGGATAGCGATGGCAAAACGACGCCCGGTCAACATCGGTCTCGTGCAGATGGCCATGCAGGAGTCGCCGGCCGCCAACGTGCAGAAGGCCGAAGCCATGATCCGCGACGCGGCCGCAAAGGGCGCGAACATCGTGATCCTGCCCGAGATGTTCACGACGCTCTACTTCTGCCAGGAAGAAGATCACAAGTACTTCGATTACGCCGAAGCGATCCCCGGCCCGACGACGGAGCGCATGGGCGCGCTCGCCAAGGAGCTCGGCGTCGTCATCGTCGCCAGCATGTTCGAGCGGCGCGCGCCCGGCCTCTACCACAACACGGCGGCCGTGCTCGACGCCGACGGAACGTACCTGGGCAAGTATCGCAAGATGCACATCCCCGACGATCCGCTCTTCTACGAGAAATTCTATTTCACGCCGGGCGACCTCGGGTTCAGGATCTTCGAGACGAAGTTCGGCAAGCTGGGCGTGCTCATCTGCTGGGATCAGTGGTATCCCGAAGGCGCGCGACTGGCGGCCCTGCGCGGTGCCGAGCTGCTGATCTATCCGACGGCCATCGGCTGGCATCCGTCCGAAAAGGAGCAGTACGGCGCGGCGCAGTATACGAGCTGGGAGACGATCCAGCGCTCGCATGGCATCGCCAACGGCTGCTTCGTGGCCAGCGTGAACCGGGTCGGCAAGGAAGTCATCGTCGGCGACGGTCTGGAATTCTGGGGGCAGAGCTTCGTCTCGGATCCGAGCGGCATTCCCCTGATCAAGGGGAGCGTCGACAAGGAAGAAGTCCTCCTCACGACCATCGACTTCGAGAATGTCGAGACGCGCCGCGTGCACTGGCCGTTCCTGCGGGACCGCCGCATCGACGCCTATGGTGAGATCACGGCCCGCTACCTGGACGGAGAACCGAAGTGACGACCACGGGGAAGGAAGAAGCCCCCGCCGCCCAGGGCTGGCGCATGCCGGCGGAGTGGGAACCGCATCAGGCGACGTGGATCTCTTGGCCCCACAAGGAAGCAAGCTGGCCCGGCAAGTTCGAGCCGGTGCCCGAGGTCATGACGGCCTTCGTGCGCGCCCTGGTGCAGAGCGGCGAGCTCGTGCGCATCAACGTCGTCGACGTGGCCATGGCCGAAGACGTGCGCCGCCGTCTGGTTGCGGCCGGCGTGTTCCACGGCGTGCGCCTCCATCTCTTCCCCACGAACGACGCCTGGTGCCGCGATCATGGCGCCATCTTCGTGACCCGCACGGCGGGCCAAAAGCGCGAGCTGGCGGCGACCCGCTGGGGATACAACGCCTGGGGCGGCAAGTACGGGCCGTGGGATCTGGATGAGCAGATCCCGCAGCGCATGGCCGCCGAGCTTCAGGTACCGCTGTTTCGCGGGGTGATGATCCTCGAGGGGGGGAGCATCGACACGAACGGCGAGGGGATCCTGCTCACGACCGAGCAGTGCCTGCTGAACATCAACCGCAACCCGCAGTTTTCCCGGCCCGAAATCGAACGCCGCCTGCGCGACACGCTGGGCATGCACACGATTCTCTGGCTCGGCGAGGGGATCGTCGGCGACGACACCGACGGGCATATCGACGACATCACGCGGTTCGTCGGTCCGCGCACGATCCTGACGGTGGTCGAAGAGGATCCGCTGGATGAAAATTACAGGCTGCTTCAGGAGAACCTGCACCGCTTGCGGACCTTCCGGGATGCCGAGGGACGTCCGTTCGACATCGTGACGATCCCCATGCCGGGTCCGGTCGTCTACGAGGATCAGCGCCTGCCCGCAAGCTACGCGAACTTCTACATCGGCAACCGCATCGTCGCGCTGCCGACCTACCGGCATCCGAACGATCGCCGGGCCGCAGAAACGCTGCAGCGGCTTTTTCCCGATCGCCGGGTCGTGCCCATCGACAGCTGGGATCTCATCTGGGGCCTCGGCAGCTTCCACTGCCTGACGCAGCAGGTGCCCGCGGTCTGACTTCCACCGCCTCCCGCCTGCGCTGCCGCGCATGGCGCCCTCCTCCTCCAACGAGGAGGAGGGGGAAGGCATGGTGCCGAAGGCAGAAGGTCCGGGCGAGTCTATCCCGCCCGACGGAGGGCGACAGGGGGGCCGGGGGGAAGGGGAAATTCCCCCTCAGCCGTACTCTTCCCGGTAATCCGCGACAGCGGCTTCGATCACGCGCTGCGCGTGGTCGCGGCCGTAGGATTCGCCGAGCTGAATCTTCTGCGGCTCGCCCGGTACCAGCTTGTACGTCGCGAAGTAGTGGCGCAGCCGCTCGACGAGCACGGGGGGAAGCTCGTGCAGGTCGCGCACATTCCCCCACACGTTATCATTCGCGAGCACGGCGATGATCTTGTCGTCGGCTTCGCCCTTGTCGATGAGCGGAATGCCGCCGACGACGCGGGCGTTCAGAATGATCTCGACGCGGTTGATGGGCCGCTCGCTGAGCACGCAGATGTCGAGCGGATCACCGTCTCCCTTCTCGGCGCCGGGGATCAGTGCGGCCACCCGCCGGGCGCAATAGGTGCGCGGAATGAAGCCGTACAGCGCGGGCGGCTGTGCAGACGAACGCTGCGGTCGATCCACGCGAAGATAACCGGTCTGTTTGTCGACCTCGTACTTGATGAGATCGAACGGCGTGATCTCGATGTAGGCGTGCACGATGTCGGGGGGCTGGGGGCCCACCTCGAGTCCATGCCAGGGGTGCGGGCGCCAGTGGAAGAAGTCTTTCATCGGAATCCAGGGAATCCAGAGGCCGGAGGTTGCGATCAGGCGCTGCGGGGCGCCGGTTTCGCTTCACGGTAGCGGGCAAGAAGCGCGCGGGCAAGTCCGCCGGCGCCGAGCAGCCAGAGCAGCAGCGAGAGCAGGAAGCTCAGCCCCGGGCCCAGCCCGGGAATGAGCGTGAGGATCGCCAGAACGAGCACGCCGACAGCCACCGTGGCCGCGCGCATGCCGGGCGCATTCGCACGGGCCGGATCGACCGGTTCGGCTCCGCCGCGCCGCACCCAGCGCAGGACCTGCGTGCCCAGGACGACCAGGCCGTTCACGTACCCGAACACGCCCCAGAGCAGCCACAGGCCGAGCAGGACGAGGGCCGCGAGAAACCCGACGACGCTCAGAAAGAGCAGAAAGGCGATCAGGGGAGTCACGATCGCAATGAGTACGGCCGTACCCGCCGCGGGAAACGGATCGCGCAGGGTTGCCTCGGCAGCCGTTCGCGAGAAAGCGGGGAAGAGAAAGACCCAGGCGAGACCGAGCACGAGCCACGCGAAGAGAAAGAAGAGCCCGGCCCAGCGCCCGTCGACGTCCTGCCGCTCGATCTGCTCGTAGGAGATTCCCTGCGTAAGGCGCGCGCCGTCTTCGACGACCGCCGGTTCGGGCCCATGGTAGAGAATGGGGCCCTCCATCCGCGCAGACGACAGAATGGTCAGCCGGTTGGCGTAGATATCGGCGGGACCCGTGACGGAGCCGGCGATCGTGACCTGATCGCCCATGATGCGCAGCTCGCCCGACAGCACGCCGTCGACTTCGATCCTTCCGCCCGCCAGCCACGTGCGCCCGGCGACGCGCGTCGCTTCGCCGAGCCGGATGGTCCCCCCGGCAAGCACTGCATCGCCCTCGACGGGTCCCCCCAGGGTGACCTCGCCGCCGGCCACCCGCAGGTCGTCTCCATACTCCCCCTCGAGCAGAATCTCGCCCCCTGCGGCGATGACGTCCTGGCTGACCGCGGCCGGAACCGATACATTGCCGCCGGCGACGACGATATCCCCCTCGACAACCCCCGCGACGCGCACGCGGCCGCCGGCGAGATAGAGGTCTTCGCGGAAGGTTCCCTCTTTGTTCAGGGTTTCGCCGGTTTCCTGGGCGTGCGCCTTCGGGGCCGCGGGAAGGAAGGCGGCAAGCAGCAGCACGCAAAGCGTCCGTCGAAGCAGAGGGCGATTCGGCAGGTTGGCCATGGCGATCCCACCCTAGCACGGTCGGGGCGGCGGCGTAAGGCTATACCCGGCAGACGAGCCCTTTCAGGTATCCCCCTTCGGGAAACGCCAGGCGCACGGGGTGATCCGCGGCCTGCCAGAGGCGGGCGACGATGGCCGCGTCGCGCCCCGCGTCGAGGGCCGCGTCGGCGACGATTTTCTGGAAGAGGTCGGCATCCATGTGCCCGGAACACGAGAAGGTGAAGAGCAGTCCGCCGGGGCGCAGCAGCTTGCACGCGAGCAGATTGATGTCCTTGTAGCCGCGCGCGGCGCCGGCGACCTGCGCCTTCGACTCGGCGAATTTCGGGGGGTCGAGCACGATGACGTCGAAGGCGCGGCGCGCATCGCGGTACTGGCGCAGGAGGGCGAAGACATCCCCCTGCACGTGTTCGACGCGCCCGGCTTCCAATCCGTTTTCCACCACGGCCTGCGCCGACAGAGCCAGCGCGTCGGCCGACGCATCCACGTTGCGCACCGACGCCGCCCCGCCGGAGAGCGCCGCAAGCCCGAAGCCGCCGGTGTAGGAAAAGCAGTTGAGCACCTCGGCCCCCTGAACCATGGCGCCGAGGCGCTGCCGGTTGTCGCGCTGATCCAGATACGCACCGGTCTTGTGGCCGCGGCCGATGTCTACGGGAATGCGGTAGTTCCCCTCGCGGATCCAGACGATCGGCGGGGGCACGTCGCCGTGCAGGACGCCCGTGCGCTCGGCGAGACCCTCTTTGGCGCGCACGTCGGCATCGCTGCGCTCGTAGATCGACGACTGGGGGAACCGTTCGGCGAGCGCGGCGACAATTTCGCGCTTCCAGCGTTCGACGCCGGCCGCGAGAAACTGGCAGACCAGGTGGCCGGCATAGCGATCGACGATGAGCCCGGGGAGTCCGTCGTTCTCGGCGTAGATGAGACGCGCGCCCCCCGCCGGGTCGGCGAACTCACCCGTGCGCCGTGCGATGGCGTCGGCAATACGGCCGGCGAAGAAGGCGGCTTCGATCTCCGGCTCCTCGGCGCCGAAGGTCCACATGCGGATGCGAATCTGCGATGCGGGCGACCAGGCGCCCAGACCCAGCACGTTGCCCCGGGCGTCGACGACGCGCACGGTGTCGCCAGGCGCGGGCGAGCCCTCGAGGCGCTCGACGGCGTTCGAGAAGATCCACGGATGGCGGCGCAGAAGCGATTTTTCGCGCCCTTTGGCGAGGCGGGCAGTGTGCATGGATGAGAGGCCGGTTCAGACGTTCACGGGCTTGCGCGCGCGGCCGGGCCGGCCGGCACGCCGGGTGAGGGCCAGCGCGCCTGAGGCGGCCCCGAGACACAGCAGCAGGACGAGCATGCGCCCCCCCTGCCCGCCGAAGAACTGCGGCTGGGCAAACGCGACGGTGAGCGGCAGACTCAACGGCAGCAGCAGCCAGGAAGCGCGCCGCATGCCGAAGCGCCCGCCGATCCAGCCGGGGAGCAGAAAGGCGATGAAATGCAATACGGGAAGGATGGCGAACCAGGGAACCGTCTGCGCACGGGCCGCCATGCGATCGAAAATCGCGCCGACATCGAGCTGCAGCTTTCCCTTGCGGACCTCTTCCTTATCCATCTCTTCCACATGCGCGCGCGTGGCCGGACGGGCGACGGCATAGGCGAACACGGCCGCATACCCGCCAGCGAGCGAGCCCCACGTCAGCAACGTGAGGAGCACCAGGATCAGGATACGTTTCCACGGCATCGACTTCGCAGCCATCCGTTCAGCGTACCACGCGGGTATGGCGGACGCCCTTCTGGAAGGACACCGACGTCAGGCGGAGTGCGTGGAAGAGAACCCGGCCGGCGGAAAAAGGACGCGGATCGACAGCCCTGTTCCGTCGGGCCCGGCGCTGACCTTCAGCGTCGCCCGGTGCAGGCCGGCGATGCGGCGCACGATGGCCAGCCCGAGTCCAGAACCGGCGCTTCCGGGGCGCCGCGCGAACCGCTCGAAAACCCGTTCGCGCTCGGCTTCGGGGATGCCGGGGCCACGATCCGTGACGGCGAGCACGGCCCGGCCCTCTTCGACCCGGAGGCGGACGCCGACCTCGCCCCCGTCGCGTCCATGGCGGATCGCGTTGTCGACGAGATTGCGCACGAGAACCTCGAGCAGGGCCGCGTTTCCGTCGACGACGACCTCTTCGTTGGCCTCGAGATCGACCTCGACGCCCGACTTCACGGCCGCGGGGGTGAGCGCCGCCATGGCGGCGCGCACCGGATCGACCAGGCTGACCCGCTCGGTATCCCCCAGCGCGTCATCGGGCTCGAGGCGGGCCAGCGTCAGCATCTGGTCCACCAGATGGGCATGCCGATCGACGGCCGCCAGCAGATGCTCGAGCGCATGCCCCCGCTCGCGCTCGTCGGCCGCCGTCAGCGCCACCTGCGCCTGCGCACGCAACCCGGCGAGCGGCGTACGCAACTCGTGGGCGGCGTCGGCCGTGAAGCGCCGCTCGGCCGCGAGCGATCGTTCGAGCCCCGCAAGCAGCTCGTTCAGGGCCGTCTGGAGCGGCCGCACCTCGCGCGGCACCTCTCCTTCGAGCGGGGCAAGGTCGTGGGGGCCGCGGCGTCCGACTTCTCGCGCGAATCCGTCGAGCGGCTTCAGGCCGCGCCGCACGGCCAGATAGACGCCGACGGCCAGCAGCGGAACCGCGAGAAGCAGCGGCGCAAGAATTCCGGCTGCGAAGCGGGCCGCAAGGCGTTCGCGGGGCGCGTGGCGCTGCGCGGCGGCAACCCGCAAACCGTCGTCGTCGGTGACGAAGACTCGCAGGCGCTCGCCGCCCACCGTGGCGTCGTGAAATCCATCCCGCACGAAGCCGGCAAGCGGCGGGCTCTGCGCCGACGAGCGCTGCAGCAGGTCGCCCGAAGGCGCACGAACCTCGAACCAGACCTCCTGCCGCCAGGCGCCCGCACGGCGGGACTCTTCGTCCCGTCCGCCGAAATCGTCCTCGCGCACCCGATCGGAGTCACCCCGGCCGCGCCGTTCGTGTCGGCGCGGGCGCTCATCCTCGTCCCCCTCGTCTTCGTCGTACTCGTGCTCGACACGCGCCAGCACCGCGCGCGCCGTCTGCGCGAGCTGCGCATCGAAGACCGCATCGATCTGCCGGTGCGCCGCGCGATAGCTCCAGACACCGGCCCCGATCCAGAGCAGCGCCGTGGCGGCAAGCACGAGCAGCACGAGGCGCCGGCGCAACGACGTTACGCCCGTCATGCCTTGCCCTCGGCCGGGGGCACCATGTAGCCGACGCCGCGGATCGTGCGGATCAGGTCTTCGCCCAGTTTGCGCCGTAGGTGGTGAACGTGCACTTCGACGGCGTTGCTCGCCAGCGAGTCGTCCCATCCGTATAGCGCCTGTTCTATCTGACGGCGCGAGAGGACGCGCCCCGCGTTTTCGAGCAGCTCCTGCAGCACCGCGAATTCCCGCGGCGACAGCTCGACCGGTTCGCCGCGAAGCGTCACCCGGTGCGCGGCCGGGTCCAGCTCGACCGCGCCGTGGCGGATGGAGGATACGGCGCGGCCCCCCGCCCGCCGCATCAGAGCCCGCAGGCGGGCCTGCACTTCGTCGAGATCAAACGGCTTCACGACGTAGTCGTCGGCGCCCGCATCCAGCCCCGCGACCCGATCCTGCACCGCATCCTGCGCCGTCGCGATCAGCACGGGAGCGTTGCCCCCGCTTCCCCTGTATTCCCGCAGAACGTCAAGCCCGCTCCGTCCCGGCAGGCCCAGGTCGAGCAGGACGGCATCGTACCGCTCGTCCGCAAGCGCATAGGCCGCGTCGGCGCCGTCGCGCATCCAGTCGACGGCATAGCCCGCCCTTACGAGGGCCGCGCGAACGGCGTCGCCGAGCAGATCGTCGTCTTCTACGAGAAGGATGCGCATCCTGATCTCCCCTTACCGCAGGCCTCACATCAGCGTACCACCGAGGCCGACGCGCCCGATACTTCTACGGGCGGGGAATGCGGACCTGCTCCTCGTCGAAGATGCCCGCGTCGGCGTTCCGGTGACAGGCGGCGCAATTCGCCGCGCTCCCGATCGAGGGGCGTGCGAAAACCCGTGACGAGACATCTTCATGACGCCGCTCGAAGTAGCGTGTCTGCGTAAAGCGCAGCGGCGTCTCGACGGCGGGGATGGACTGTGCGATACGACGCGAGCGCAGGCTCGGCGCCCGATCGGCCGCGTGATCGACGAGAAAGGCCGTGATCTCGGCGCGCGCGGCCGGATCCAGGCTCGCGTTCTCACCGAAGTGGTTCTCCAGATCGTCCATCATCGCGATCCACGACCGCGTCGGGAGCAGACCCGGGTGGTAGAGCGTATGGCAAGCCGCGCACTCCTCCTTCCAGCGGGTGCTCGCGACCGGTTCGAGCTGGCGGAACCGGGTTCGCGCCCTGGCCCGCCCCCTTTCCTTTTCGAGCGGCTGCTCGGTGCGGCGATGTTCGTGTTCGTCCTCGTCATCGTCGTCGGCGGCCAGGTAGCCGGCGGCGCCCAGAACGCCAATCAGGGTCATGAGTTGTATCCAGCGGCGGAAGCCCATGTCATTTCTCCAAAGTCAGCGAAATCAGATAGTGCAGGACGTCGGCCTTCTCAGCCGGGGTGCACGCGCGTCCGAGCGTGTCATTGCAGTTGCGGCGGAACCACTTTTCGACCTTGGCCGCGTCGGTGAACCGGGCTGCATTCGCTGCCGGCGCGAGCGGATCAATGGTCTTGCCGGCCCGGGTGCGCCCCGGCCGCCGCGGATCGGCCGTGTGGCAGGTCGCGCAGGACGTGGCGTCGTTCCTTCCCGGGAACTCGCGGTGGAACAGGCTGTCGCCGCGCGAAGCCGACGGGACGAAGGCGGAATTCTGACCGCGCGCCTCCCTGGCGTAGCCATCGAGAAAGCTCTGGGGCGTGTCGGCCGCGGCCCCACGGGGTACGGCCACGGCCGCGGCGAGCGCGAAGAGTACAGCAGGGGTCCTCATTTCCGCTCTCCCTCCGTGCTTTCGTCCGCATCGGCGGATTCGGCGCTCCGGTACTGGTACCCGCTGATCATGGCCTGCGCGAGGGGAATTTTTTCCAGACGCTCGTGCAGAATCAGGGCCCCGATGTGCATGACGACGAAGCCGAGAATGACGAACTGCATCACCTCGTGCGGCTCTTCGATTATTTCCTCGAGGCCGACGCGATCGAACAGCCAGGGAGCAAGGGGGCCGGCCCCGTGCTCGACCGCGGCGAGCCCCAGTCCGGTCACGGCGGCCACGATCAGGGCTGCGTAGAGGGCGAGGTAGGCAAGCGAAGCGTAGGGGTCGTGGCCGAAGGCGCGTGTGCGCACCAGACGGCGTCGCCGCAGGGTTTCGGCCCACACGCGCGCATGAAAGAGCGCCGTGAAGCGCGCATGCCTTGGTCCGACGACGCCCCAGACGATGCGCGCAAGCAGCGCGCCGGCGAAGACGTAGCCGAGCGAGATGTGCGTGAGCCAGACGGCTTTTTCGGAGAGGCCCTCTTCGAGAAACTCCGAAAGCCAGGCCGTGGCCACGAGCAGCAGTATCGAGCCCGCGAGGGCCCAGTGAAGAACGCGCAGCACCGGATCGTAGACCCGGGCGCGTACCAGTGTCGTTTCGGCGGATTGTGCCATGGATTTCCTCCTGTCCATGACACTGAGCCTACCCGGCCCGTCTTAACCGGAGCTTAAGAGCGTCAGAATCCGCCGCCGAACTCGAGCATGAGCACGCCGTTGATGCCGGACAGGTCGGCGTTCGTCATCCCGACGATATCGACGCCGGTCACGGCACGGTAGCTCACGCCCCCGAGCAGGCGCATGAAGGACGTGATGTTCAGTTCGGCGCTGATCTCAGGTTCGATCACCCAGATACTCGTTGAAATATCCTGAATGAAGTCGTTATCGATCGGAGAGTAGCCCACGCCGCCGGACGCAAACAGACTGCCCAAGGTCATGTGCACGACCTTCTCGGGCCAGAAGATGTACTGCAGATACACGCCGCCGTACCCGAGAAATACTTTATCGTACAGCGTCTGCAGCGCGGGAACGGGAACCGAAATCTCGCTGCTCAGACCCATGCCGCCGCCACCCAGGACGAAGTGCTGGTCAATCAGCCAGCCCCCGCGCCCCCCCACGAGAACCGCCGTTTCACCGAGCACCTGGCCAAAGCGGAGCGTCGGGCCGCCGAAACCGCCGTGCTTGATGTCACCGGAGACCAGCGTCTGAATGGGGCGCTCTTCCTGCTGCGCGGATTCCTGTTTCCGTTCCGCCGGCGGCTGCTCGGCGACGGCCGGTGCAGCCTTCTCTTCCACGGCCGAGGAGGTTGCGGGTGTGGATGCGGGGGCCGTCACCGCTTCCTGGGCGTGGAGCGGGGACGCGAGCAGGGATAGGAGGAGAAGAGCCGGAGCGATAGCCGGGCGGAGCATGCAAGCCTCTTTCGTGATTCGGCAGAAAGGATTTTTCATTGTACCAAGCAGAAAGCTCCGCCGGTCATCCGACCCGGCCGGCAATCCGATCCGGAAGGCGATTCGGACGTCTATTCTTCGGTTCGCTTCAGACGGCGGGCGGCACCGCGGGCCACCGCGTGGGTCACGGCCGGAATCAGACGGTGCGTGAGCGACGCCATCCGGGCGTGGCCGGTGACGAGGATCGTCGGCTCGTTGCGCGAAACCCCGCGCAGCGTCTGGCGGGCGGCTTCTTCGGGCGAAATGGCGACGCGGAAGGCGGGCTCGGTGTATTCGGCGTCGACCGTGACGCGCTTGCTGTCGGTCAGGATGGCCGTGTTCACGAATCCGGGACAGATGGCGCTTACCCGCACCCCGCGCCCGGCCACCTCGGCCCGCAGCGATACTGAGAGCCCGACCACGGCGTGCTTGCTCATGCTGTAGGCGGCGAGCGAAGGCGAGGGGATCAGGCCGGCGAGGCTGGCTGTATTGACGATGTGCCCGTCGCGCTGGCGCAGCATGACGGGCAGCGCGGCATGCACGCCGTGCACGACCCCGCGGATGTTGACGTCGATCGTGCGGTTCCAGTCCTCGAGCGAGAAGTCCTCGGCCGGCCCGACGACGGCGATCCCCGCATTGTTGAAGAGATAATCCAGCCTGCCCCGGGCGGCGGCGGTTTCTTCGACCAGCGAGCGGAATTCTTCGGCGTCGGTCACGTCCAGGAAACTCGATTCGGCGGAACCGCCGGCGCTCCGGATGGCCGCGGCGACCTTCTCGGCCTCTTCGAACTGAATGTCGGCGAGAACGACGTGGGCCCCTTTTTTCGCGAGCTGCTCGGCCAGTGCCTTGCCGATGCCCGAGGCGGCGCCGGTAACGATTGCGGTTTTTCCCTTGAACTTCGCCATCGTGTTCCCCCCGGTCAGAACCGCCACTGGACGCCGACCTGTGAAGGACCGGCGACGACGGACCAGGTAACCTCCGGATCGCGCCGCAGACCGGCAACCGCCGGATTGTAGCGGGCACGATAGGTCTCCCAGGCATCTTCGGCGCCGGTCGGCGTGAACACCGTGCGCGGCGTCCCGAAGAGGATGGTCGTAGCCAGCTTGATGCCGGCCGAGGAAGGCTGATCGTAGACCCACCACATGACGGCGCCGGCGGCGACCCCGACGGCAGCCCCCTGAACGTACTGGAACCAGTGGTGCGACTCGGCTTCTTTGGCCGCCGTGTCCATGAGCACCGTTTCGGCAACGGCGAGCTTCTGCTCGTCGGTCCAATCGGTGCGCGCGAAGGCCCGGTCGACCTGGGCGGCCGTGCCCCCTTTGGGCGCGGGAACGATGAGCATGCCGATGACCCCCAGCGCCGAGGTCACGCCGCCGACGAGCGCGTCGTTGCGCACACGCTGGTCGGGCGTGGCCACGTAGAGCACCCCCTGCCCGATGGTGCCGATGGCGTAGATGCTCGTGAATCCCCACCACCAGTAGGCAGCGTAGCGGTCGCGTGCCTCGAGTTCACTGCGGATGAAGCTCAGCCGTGTCTTCACGTCGTCGACCGGACTGGTCACGGCGGCAGACGGGAGCAGCGACAGCGGAGCAGTCACGGGAGCAGGGCTTTCGTCGGCGAAAGCGGGGGCGGCGACAGAGAGCAGGAGGGCCAGGGCGATGTAAATGCGCATCGGAGGATTATAGACGGCGAGGAGCAAGTCGGCAAACCGCTCGCTGCGGGCAATCTGCCATGGACGGGGCATTCACCGGCAGCAGCATGGGTACAGCCTGAGTCTATCGCAGGCCGGCCGTATGCCTGCGAAGGAACAAGACTCTGCGGATAGCGGCCTTGGCGCTCCCCGCGCACGGGCCCGAGGTCGCGCGTCTGGTGCGGCACGTCGACAGCCGCGATGCGGACATGCGGGCGCCGCCCGGCGAGCAACTGATGACCGGCAGGTTTCGAAACTGCTTCATGACGTCTCTTCTCCTCGGGCCCATCCCCAGCATGCAGCATACGCCTCGGCACGAGGGACGGAAATGACATCCGTCAGGTCAGGCGGGAGAGAACGAAGGGCGGAACCGGTTTTCGGGCAAACAAACACTGTTTGAACCCATTTTCCCGGGACAACGGACGTGGTATAGTAGGCTCTCGCGGGCGCTTCGCGGCCTGACGGCACTGGTGCGTCCGCGTTCCGCATCCCGGAGGAACCCCTTTGTCTTTCCGTATCGTCCCGTGGGCGGTCGCCCTGCCGCTCTGTTTCGCCTGCTCCGCCGATCCCGAACCCGCGGCGTTCGTGCCTGCCACCGGCGCCTGCACGACGGCCGCGACGGCCGACGCCCCCGTCGGTGAGGCCGGCCCCTACCACGCAGGATACCGTACCTTTCCCCTGACCTATACCCTGCCGGGGACCGAGCAGCCGCGCACCGTCACGGTCAACGTCTGGTATCCCACGCAGACCGAGCCGGCCGAGGGTACCCGCTACCTCGACTTCTGGCGCGACCGCGATGTCGCCGTCGACGCGCCCCCCGCAGCTCCGCTCGACGGCTGCGGCTATCCGGTGCTCGTCTACTCGCACGGGCATATGGGCTTCGCCGGCACGGGGGCACACCTCGGACGCTACTTCGCGTCGCACGGCTGGGTGACGATCGCGCCTGACCACACCGACAACACGCTCTACGACACCGACGATCCGCGCCCGACCCGGGTGTACTATGCCCGCTCGTTCGACCTTTCGCGGGCGCTCGACGCCGTGCGCGACCTTCCGGCCGGCGACCCGCTTCACGGGCGGATCGCGGCCGACCGGGTGGTCATGGCCGGACACAGCTTCGGCACCTTCACGGCCTGGGCGAGCGCCGGCGCCGCTTTCGACGTCGACGCCCTGCGCGCCGACTGTCCGGCCCCGTCCGGGGTGTGCGCCGAGGCCGACCTCGCTGTCTTCGAGGATGGATTGGGCGATGATCGCATCGTCGCCGCCGTCCCGATGGCCGGGTCCTATCAGCGCGCGTGGTTCGGCGACGGTTATGCATCCGTTGCGATCCCCATCCTGCAGATGACCGGCGGCAACGACCCGGTGGGGGCCGCGGAGGCCTGGGACTGGATGCGCGGCATCGACCTGACGTGGGTCGAGATTGCCGACGCCTGCCATGAATCGTTCGCCATGGGGGTCTGCGACACGCTCGACGTCACCGAAGGATTCCGCATCGTCGACACCTACGCGCTCGCCTTCGCCCGCTACCACCTGCTCGGCGACCGCGACGCCGCCGTTGCCGGCATCGTCGCCGGCACCACTTCTGTTTCTCCTCTCGTAACGTATCGGAGCTTGCCATGAGGTATCCCCTCCTGACGGCCCTCTGCATCGCCCTGGCTGCGGGCGCGTGCACGACGCCGGAACCCGAGCCGCGCATCGATCTCGAGGCCGTGCCCCTCGATCCGGCCCCGGCCACCCTGCACCGGCTGTCACAGCAGCAGTACCGCAACAGCATCCGCGACCTGTTCGGGGCCGACATCGTGATTCCGTCGGCGCTCGAACCCGACGTCTCGGTCGACGGGCTCATCGCGCTCGGCGGGGCCAACGCGACGATCTCGCCGCTCGGCGTCGAGCGTTACGAATCGGCTGCCCTGAAGGTCGCCTCGCAGGCCGTTGCGACGCCCGCGCGCCGGGCGGCGCTCATTCCGTGCAAGCCGAAGGAGACCGCCGACGCCGCCTGCTTCGAACAGGTGATCACGACCCTGGGCCGGCGTGTCTGGCGGCGGCCGCTCGCCACCGAAGAAATCGATTCCCTCGTCGGGGTCGCCACGGCGGCGGCGCAACAGTTCAGTTCCTTCATGCGCGGCGTCGAGTTCGCGGTGGCCGCGCTGCTGCAATCGCCCAACTTCCTCTTCCGCGTCGAGCTGGGCGAGCCGGATCCCGAACATCCGGGCGCGCTGCGCTACACCGGGTACGAGATGGCCTCACGCCTCGCCTTCTTTCTCACGAACACGACTCCTGACGACGAGCTGCTCGCCGCGGCCGAGTCGGGTGCGCTCGGAGGTGATGCCGGCGTCCGCGAACAGGCCCGGCGCCTGCTCGAGACACCCGGGGCGCGTGAAGCGGTGCGGAATTTCTTTACGGAACTCTACGAGCTCTACGAGCTCGATCACCTCATGAAGGACACGATGGTGCACACCTTCATGGACAAGGAGCTCGGGCCCGCCGCGCGCGAAGAGACGCTGCGGCTCATCGAGGATATCGTCTTCGAGCAGGACGCCGATTTCCGCACCTTCTTCACTTCGCAGCGTACGTTCGTGGACCGCCGACTGGCGGCGCTCTACGGCATTCCGGCCCCGGTCACCGACGGTTTCGGCGCCGTGACCCTGCCGCGCACTCTCGGGCGGCGCGGATTTCTGGGGCACGCGAGCTTTCTTGCCAACCAGTCGCATCCGGTCGACAGCTCGGCTGTCCTCCGCGGTAAATTCGTGCGTGTGGTCCTGCTCTGCGGCGAAATCCCCCCGCCCCCTTCGGAGCTGAATACGGGAATTCCCGAGCCGAGTGACGACGCGCCCACATTGCGCGAGCGCTCGACGATTCACCAGCAGGACCCGAACTGCGCGGCCTGCCATCGCAACATGGACCCCATCGGCCTGGGGCTCGAAAACTTCGACGCCCTGGGCAAGTGGCGCACGCACGACAACGGCGCGCTCATCGACGCGAGCGGCGACCTTGACGGCGCGCGCTTCGGCAGCGCCTGGGATCTGGGCGGGGCCATCGCGAGTCATCCCCAGGTCGGCTACTGCCTCGCGCGCAATCTGCTCCGCTACGCGACGGGGCACGTAGAAGAGTACGGCCAGTTCGAGTTCCTCATCGCCCTCGGCAAGGCATTCGAGCAATCCGGTTTCCGGATAAGAAACCTTCTGGTGGACGTGGCTGCGAGCCGCGCTTTTCGCCATGCGGGAATGGTGAGCGAATGAAAAAGTTCAAGATCAGCCGGCGCATGCTCCTGCGCGGCGCACTCGGCGGCGCCGCCGTCACCATCGGCCTACCCTGGCTCGAGATCTTCTCTGACCGCCACTACGCCTCGGCCCTGGGCACCGGAATGCCCAAGCGGTTCGGCCTGTTCTTCTGGGGTAACGGCGTGCTTCCGCTCAAGTGGAACCCGACCGGCACGGGAACGGATTGGACGCTGTCAGAGCAGCTGGCCGCGCTGGCGCCGGTCAAGGACCTCGTCACGGTCGTCAGCGGCATGGCCCTCAAGATCCAGAATCTCGAGCCGCACACGGCCGGCGCCGCGGGAATTCTCTCCGGAGCGCCGCTTTATCTGCAAGGCGAGCACCGCACGTTCACGTCGCCGAGCATCGACCAGGTCATCGCGGCCGAAGTGGGCGGCTACTCCCGATTCCGCTCGCTGGAATTCGGCGCGGCCCCCGGCGACGGCCAATCGTACAACGGACCCGATAACCGGAACCCGCCGGAGAGCTCTCCGCGCGCGCTCTTCGATCGCATCTTCGGCGGCGGCTTCAGCCTGCCGGGCGAGGGGGGCGGCCCCGATCCGGTGCTCGGCGTGCGTCGCAGCGTGCTGGACGCCGTCGCGGCCGACGCCGCGCGGCTCAACAAGCGGCTCGGGCAGACGGATAAGGAGCGTCTCGACCAGCACCTGACGGGCATCCGCGAACTTGAACGGCGCATCGCCTACATCGAGGCCAACCCCCCCGATCTCGAAGCGTGCGCCATCCCCACGGCCCCGCAGGAGGATTATCCCGAGATCAACGGGCGGCCGCAGCTCGCGGCGAAGAACCGGGCCATGGTCGACGTCATGGCCATGGCGCTCGCCTGCGACCAGACGCGGGTCTTCAGCAATTTCTTCACGTACTCGGTGAACAACCTGCTGTTTCCCGACGCGCCGTCGGGGCATCACCAGCTCACCCACGACGAACCGGGGGCGCAGCCCGAGGTGAACAAGATCGTCAAGCAGATCGTCGCCGAGTTCGGCTACATGGTCGAGAAGTTCGCATCGATTCCCGAAGGGGATGGGACGCTGCTCGACAACTGCATCATTCTCGGAACGACCGATTGTTCCTTCGGGCGCACGCACTCCTTCGACGACTATCCGATCCTGCTCGCCGGTTCGGCGGGGGGCGTCCTCAAGCAGGGAATTCACTATCGTTCGCCGTCGGGTGAAAACGCGAGCAAGGTGCTGCTCAGCATCGTGCGCGCCATGGACGTGCTGGCCGCCGACTTCGGCAAGGAAGAGGGGCTGGTCACCGACGGGCTCTCGGACATCGAGGTGTAACGATGCGCCCGCTGCACACTGCGCTGTTCGGACTGGTCCTCATGGCCGCGGCCTGCGCCGGAGATGAGGATGCCGAGCAGCCGATCGATCTGGAAGCGTGCGGCGCAAGCTGCGGCGGTCAGACGTTCGTCATCGACGAGTTCTCGTTTGCCGGGCCCGATGCGGACGGCCATGTTCCCGGCTGGGACCTCGACGGCATGAACAGCGCGAAGGACGATGCGGATGGATGCCGCACGGGCGATTTCACGGGCCCCGACGGGCAGACGGGCGTCGACAATCAGATCGCCAACCTGATCCCCGCGCTCACCGACGAGATTCGCGAAGCCCTCCCCCTGCTCATCCGCAACGCCATCAACGAGGGCGGCCTGCTGATTCTGCCCGAACTCGTCGGTCTGGACGATTGGAAGAACGATTCGCTGGTCGGGGTGGCCATGCGCCGCGGCGCCGGAACGCCGATGCTCGGTACCGACGACCGCATGCTCCCGTCGCAGACCTTCGAGCTCGACCGGCCCTACTGGATCGGCGGCGAGCCAGAGGCTGAGATCGTGAATCGCCGGCTCGTCGGCGGACCCTTCGACATGGACCTGAAGATCGTCGTCTTCGGCATCACCTACTACCTGACGCTCGTCGAGGCGCGCATGGATCTGACCCTGGCGCCGGACGGCGCGAGTTTCGAGGGGTACATCGGCGGCTCGGTGCATGTGAACGACATTCACGGCATCGCCGACACGATTGTCGTTCCCGAGCTCGGCCAGCTCGTGAAGGTTCTCGTGCCCCCCATGGCCGACATCCGTTCAGCCGACTCGGGCGAATGCGATCGCATTTCGGCGGCCGCCAAAGTACACGGAATCCGGGCCTACGTGTTTCCATGAGGAATCAGTGACCGGTCTTCCGTTTCCAGCGTTGTCCCCGGATGAAAGCTGAGCATGACTCAGGCTGTTTCTTATCTCTCCGGCGGCAACTGATCCGTCTGGCGGGCATCGGGGGGGAGCCAGGAGTCACGGCCTGAAGTCGAGCGGCCGGTCGTGGGGGGCGCCGACGTCTCCTCGCTCGGCAAAGCCTCGCGCCCGCGCGCATCCCTGCGTTCCTGGGCCGTGTCTTCACTGGCGCGGTACGCACGCGCACGGGGAAACCGCTCGCTGCGCAGGAGCAGGCCGATGCCGGCCGCGATGATCGGGGCGGCCAGCATGAAGGCGAAAATGACGACGGCGAAATTTTCCCAGAGGCTGTCCCACGGACTCGGGATCATCATGACGGCGATCATGGCCGCGGCCACGCCCACGGCGGCGCCGACGACGATTCCCCCCCAGAATTTGCTTGCGTTCTTCACCTCGGCCTCCCTGTGAGACCGATCATACTCGCGCCCGGGGCCGCGTTCGACAGTGAGGGGGAACGCAGCCGCAATTCCTCGTGGACGGCGGAAATCCCGCAGAAGCGGATGCGCCCCTGTGCACCCGCGGGGTCAGCGCTGCGGCACGCCGCGGGGTACGGCCGAGCGGCGCAAGAGCGTTTCCAGATTCTGCCAGACGCTCTCGCCCGAAATGAGCTCAGGGCCGATGACCCCCTGCTGGAGCACCATCGAGACGCCGCGCAGCATGCCGATCACCGTCCACACAAGCGTTTCGGGGGCGAGGTCGGCGCCGACGTCGCCCCGCTCCTGTGCCTCGACCAGGCAGTGGCGAACGAAGGCGAACTGCCGCAGGACGATGGCGCGCATGCGGTCGGCCCCTTCCTGTCCCGCCGCCTCGGCGAGCCGGTCGGTGAACGCGAGCTGAAAGATGGCGGGATGCTCGCGCAGCAGGGCAAGGCGGCCGATGAAGAAGGTGCGCAGCCGCGCCAGCGGATCTGGATCAGCCGGGGGGAAGCCCGCGAACAGCAGGGCCTCGAAGGAGTCGATGGCCGCCTGGACGATGGCTTCCTTGTTGGGGAAGTGGCGGAAGATCGTACCGTCGGAGATCCCGACCCGCGCGGCGATTTCGGCCGCCGTGAGGCGGTGAACCCCCTGCTCGTTCAGAATGGCGAGGGCCGCGTCGACGATCTGCTGCCGGCGCGCCGATCCGGACTGGCGTTTCTCCATGCCTCACCGTAGCAAGTATGTACTCGCTTGTCAATGCACCAGAGCCGGGAGGGCAGGCCCGAGACGTATACCTTGTAAAAACGGTTGACGGGCATGTTTCCCCCTGCTACTTTGTAAGCAAGTACTTACTTGCGATAGTCTTTCTTTTTCACCGAGGGTGCTCCCCATGCCCGCCCGTCCAACCGTGCTCCTGTTTGCAGGCCTGCTGACCGCGACGGCCATTTCAGGCTGCCGCACCGAGGCTGGGCCCGCGCCCGCCCCGGCGCCGCTGGCCGTGCGGGTTGCGCATCCCGTGCGCGGTCTGATCGAAAAGAGCCTGCGCTACGTCGGCACCGTGGCCGGGCGGCGCGAAGTGCAGCTGCTTGCGCGCACCACGGGCTCTGTCGCGGCGCTCCCCGCGCCGGAAGGGACTTCGATTGCACGGGGAGATCTCGTCGTCGCCATCGCATCCGCAGAAATGGACGCCAGGCTGGCCCGCGCCGAAGCCGAGTGGATGCGGAGCCGGGTCGAACGCGACTTTGCCTGCGACCAGGCCGACCGGGACGCCGAACTCGCCGCGGCGGGGGCCCTGGCACCGCGCCAGCGCGACAACAGCCGGCGTGCCTGCGACGCCGCGCGCGCCGCCTCGAGCGCGGCGGGCGCCGCCGTCGAAGAAGCCCGGGCCCTGCACGCCTATGTCGGCGAGCGCGCCCCTTTCGACGGTATCGTGCTGCGCCACCTGGTGCGCGAAGGCGAGCCGGTGCTGCCGGGCCGGCCTCTCGTCCTCATCGCCGACGCCGAAAAGGACGTCGTGGTGGCCGTTTCTGAAGACGACGTACCACTCGGGATCCGGCCGGGAACCCCCGTGCGCCTGGGCCGGGCCGCACCCCCGGGATCCGCCGCGGAAACCGCCGAATTCCACGCGCGCGTACGGTCCGTCGCGCCGCTGGCCGCAGGCCCGGGGCGCACCGTCGAAGTGCGCATCCCCCTCCCCGAGAAGGCCGCGGCCCTGCGCCACGGCACCTCGGTCGACGTCCGCTTCGTCATGGCGCAGATGCCCGACGCAGTCTCGGTTCCGCAGCGTGCCCTCGTCGAGACGGCCGACGGCCCGGGGCTTTTCGTGGTGCAGGGCGATCGGGCCGCCCTGCGTCCCGTGACCGCCGGCCTCGAGGCCGACGGCCGAGTCGCCGTCGAACCGCCGCTCGACCCGGGCACCCTGGTCGTCGTCAGCCATGACCCCCGGCTGGCCGACGGCGTTCCGATCTACGCGGTCGGCGCGGGAGCAGAGGCGCCATGAGCATCACGCGGGCCGTCCTTCGCAACCGGCACGCCGTCTGGGCGCTCGTGCTCGGTATCGCGGCCTTCGGCGCCATGGCCTACGCGCGCCTGCCGATGCAGCTTTTTCCCGATACGGCCCCGCCGCTCGTCAACGTCGTCACGGCCTGGCCCGGCGCCGCCGCCGAGGACGTGGCCGAATCGGTAAGCCGGGTGCTCGAAGACGAATTCACCGCACTCGAAGGGGTCGTGCGCGTGAAGTCGACTTCGCAGGACAACCTCTCGCTGGTGAGCGTCGAGTTCCGCTACGATCGCCCCGTCGAACTCGCCGCCGTCGATGTGCAGAACGCCATCTCGGCCGTGCGCGGCGCGCTCCCCGCCGGCATCCGCGAGCCGCAGGTGCTCAAGTTCTCGACCAGCGATCGTCCGGTCATCACCTTCGGCGTGGCCGGAACCGACCTGGCGGCCGCGCGGGCATTCGCCGAAGACGTGCTGGCCCCCGAGCTGCAGCGGGTTCCCGGCGTGGCGGCCGTCGACGTCTTCGGCGGCCACGCACGCGCCGTGCTGATCGACGTTCACCCGCAGCGGTTGGAAGCCCACCGCATTCCCCTCGCCCGCGTATCCGATGCGTTGAAACGCCATAACGCCGCGCTTCCGGCCGGGAGCGTGCGCAACGAGCGCAGCCAGTCGATGCTGCGCGTCGAGAGCCGAGCCGACGATCTGGAGGCGCTGCGCACGATTCCGCTTACGGCATCCGACGGCTCGCGCATCCTGCTCGGCGATCTCGCCGACATCCGGCGCGGGAGCCTGGACCCTGATGCGGCCTTCGCCATCGACGGCCGCGAAGCCATCGCCGTCCAGGTCTTCAAGACGACCGAGGGAAACACGGTCGAAGTCGTCGGACAGGCCACAGCCGCCGCGCGCCGCAGCGTGGCGGGACGCCCCGGACTCGAGCTGCTCATCGGCGAAGAATCGGCCTCATTCACGCGCATCTCCATCGGCGGCCTGCTCGAAAACATCTGGCAGGCCCTGGCCCTGGCCGCCGTGCTCATCTTTCTCTTTCTCGCCCGCTGGGGGAGCGCGCTCGTGGCCACGCTGTCGATGGTGCTGAGCTACGGCGCCACGTTCGCGCTCATGTACGCGACCGGTACCGAGCTCAACATGGTCACGTTGACGGCCATCATTCTCGCGATCGGCATGGTGGTCGACGCCTCAGTGGTCGTCATCGAGAACGCCGATACGTGGCGCCGCGAACATGGCCTCGCGCCGCTCGAAGCGGTCGTGCGCGGAACCGACGAGATCATGCTGCCCGTCGTCGCCGGCGCGGCCACGACGCTGGCGGTCCTGATCCCGCTGCAGTTTCTGCCGGGGTTCGTCGGCCGCACCTTCGGCCCGCTGGCGCGCACCCTCATGTTCGCGTTCTCGAGTTCACTGCTCATCGCCCTCTTCGTCGTGCCGGTCTTCACCACCCTGACCGTCGACGGCGGGCGCGGCGACCGCTGGGCCGAGCGCATCGCGCGGCCCTGGAACCGGCTCATGGACGCGGTTCTCGATGGTTACGATCGCGCTCTGGGGTGGGGGCTGCGGCACAGGTCTGTCATCCTCGCCGGCGCCCTCGTCTTCTTCATCGCCGGGGTCGCCGGCCTGCGCCTGCGGGGTGCCGAGGTGCTCCCGCGCATGGACGGGGGAACTTTTTCGGTCGCCGTCGAAGCCCACTCGGGCGCGTCGCTCGAAGAAACCGTGCGCGTGCTCGACGATATCGAGGCCCTGCTGCGCATAGAGCCGGCGGTCGTGAAGATTCAGACGCAGGCCGGCTTCGAGGCGGGCATGCGCTCCTTCGGTTCCACCGGTGTTCAGGGGCCGACCCAGGGGCTCATCACCGTGACTCTTTCGCCGCGCACCGAGCGCGACGAGAGTATCTGGGCGATCGAGCAGCGCATCCGCGACGCGGCGCAGCGGATACCGGGCATCCGCTCGATCAGCGTGAAGGAGATCGGCAACACCGCCAAGGCAACGACTGCCGCCCCGATCGTCGTGCGCGTGTCGGGGCCCGACCCACTCGTGCTCGATCGCCTGGGCGACGAAGTCGTCGACCGGCTCGCGCAGGTATCCTCGGTCGTCGAGCCCCGGCGCAACTGGCGCCTCGATCTGGAGCGCACCCGCGTCGACGTGGATGCGCTGCGGGCGGGCCGCCTCGGCCTCGATCCCACGGCGGTCGCAGGGCAGATGCTCGCGGGATCGAGCGGTTTCGCCGCCGGAGAATTCCATGGTGACGGCGGTACGCCCTATCCCGTCTGGGTTCGCTATGAATCGAGGGCACGCGCGCGGCCCGAGGATCTGCTCCGCTTCCCCCTCTTCATTCCCGGCTCCCCCGATCCGCTGCCGCTGGGAACCGTCGCGTCGACGTCCCGTACGGTCGGGCAGGGGCTGGTCACGCGCGAAGATGCCACGCCGAACCTCGAAGTGCTCGCGTCTCTCGGAGATCGTCCGCTCAATTTCACCGTCAACGACGCACGTGCCGCGCTCGCCGACTTCACCGTTCCGCAGGACTATGGCGTCGTGCTCGTGGGCGAAAACCAGGACATGGGCGAGGCGGCCGGCGCACTCGGCTCAGCGCTCGTGGTGGCCGTGCTGGCCGTCTATCTTCTGCTCGTCGCCCAGCTGCGTTCCTTTCTGCACCCGCTCACGATTCTCATGACCGTCCCGCTCAGCCTCGGCGGCGTCTCGGCCGCGCTCTGGATCGCCGGCAAGTTTCTCTCCATGCCCGTCATGGTCGGTCTCATCCTGCTCGTCGGCACGGTCGTCAACAACGCCATCATCCTGCTTGACTTCATCGAGCAGCGGCGGCGCGAGGGGGCCGATCGCGACACGGCGCTGCGTGAGTCGGTGCGCGCCCGCTTTCGCCCGATCATGATGACCTCGCTGTCGACGATCATCGGCATGATCCCGCTGGCCGGCGAGTGGGCCCTCGGTGCAGAGCGTTTCGCGCCCCTCGCGACGGCGGTCATCGGCGGCATGACGACGGCGACCGTGCTCACACTGATCGTCATTCCCGTGCTCTACGCCGGATTCGATTCCCTGCGCGAACGCCTGACGCGGCCCACCCCGCAGGCTTCGCAGGAGGTACCCGTATGAGAGGCCTCGGTCTCATCCCGCTCTTTTTTCTCGGCCCCGGCTGCGCGATCGCGCCGAATGCAGAGCAGCCGGGCCCCCCGGCCGAGCCGGAACGCCGGCCGGCAGAACCCTCGGACCCCGACACGGAGACTCACGAATGAAAGCCCTTCTCCCGGCAGTGCTCCTTCTGCTCGGCTTCGCTACCGACGCCGCGGCGACCGAAGCGCGCTTCAAGCCGACACCCGACGACGCAGACGGGTATACAGAAACGTTCACGATCAGCGCCGACCTGGCCGGCGGCGGCGTCGCGGTCGTTCAGCTCGGGGCGACGAATGCGGGGCCCGGCTCGGGACGCGGCGTGTGCCGGGTCATGGCGGCCGCCGGTTCGCTTACGTGGCGCTATCAGAAGGTCGTCGCCGACGGAGAATGGAGCTACGCGCCGGAGCCGGATCCGCACCTGGCCATCGGCGGCTGCGCGATCACCGATGGGCGCCGGCCGGTTCTGACAGCCGTGCTTCCCGAGGGCAGGCTCGAGATCCGCATCCAGGCCGATCCTCAGTGGCTGCAACCGCCGAGCATTCCGGGGCCGCATCCCTACGACCTTCCGGGATTCGCAAGCGGAATCACGGCGACCATCACACTGCGGCCGGCGAGCGGCGCACCGGTTTCACAGGGCGCCACGGTTCATATCGAACACGCACGCAGCCTGGCGACGCCGGGAGAAATCGGGCGCCAATGGTTCCGCCTGCGCACCACCGGGGCCGGCGGCAGACGTTTCGCGCTCGTGCGCCGCGACGGTGAGAGCGATGCCGGAACGGGGTGGGTCTACTCCGGCGGGCAATTCAGGCCGGTGCGCGGCGTGCGCATCGAGGCCGGCGAGCAGGTGGGCCGCACGCCGGTCACGCTGCGCCTCGAGGGGCGCACCCTCCGGCTCGCTCCGGCCCAGGGGGGCCTCACATACGCGCCGCTGCGCGAACTGGGTCTGCTCGGCCGCGTGCTCGGCGCCGTCGTGGGCGATCCCCTTCTCGCCGCGACACCCGTGACGTGGACCGAAGAGGGCTTCGCCGCCGACGCCGTTCTCGAAACCATGACCTTCCGGTGACATCATGATCCGCATCCTGCTGCTCGCGGCGTTCGTGCTCGCCCTCCCCTTTGCCGCGGGAGCCGACCCGGCCGCCTATCCCGGGTTCGGCGCCGAATCCATCGCGCTCGGCGGCGCGCGTACCGCCGAAAAGGGGGGCACCGCGGCGCTCGCCTATAATCCGGCGGGGATGAATACCGGCGTTCAGCAGACGGTAATCGCCTGGCTCTGGGCGCGTCCGTCGCTCTTCATCGACACCGGGCAGAATGCTGAACTGGAGGGGTATCTTGCCGCGGGCCCGCGCGGCGAGTCTGACCCGGAGTTTCATCTCGTCCGTTTCCGCGCGCGGATCAACGCCGACCAGGAGCGCAGGGCCGAAGACGCGCCGCTGATGCGCGGCGTTTACGCGGGCGTGGTGGTTCCCCTGGCCCGGGAGCGCAGCGAGGCGCTGACCTCGCTCGGCATCGGCGTCTACGTGCCGCAGGGGCGGCTCGCCGCCATCCAGCTCGGCAGCGAATCGGCGCCGTTCTTCGTCGACTTTCACGACCGGAACCAGGCGGCCGTGATTCGTGCGGCCGTCGGGCGCGACCTTCCCTGGGGGCTCAGCGTCGGCCTCGGAGCCGTCGTCGATCTGATCCAGGCCGACGTCGACGCCGATGTGTTCGTGCCGCTGCGCTTTGCGGTCACCGACATCATCCTCCGCGACGACCCGCTGGTGCCCGATGCCGACATCCAGCCGACGGTCACGGCGGGGGTCGCCCCGCGCGTGCGCCCCGTCGCCGGTCTGCGCTGGCAGGCGGCCGAGACTCTGGCCTTCGGGCTTGCCTACCGCGACGAATCGAGCGGCCGCGTCGACGTCGACGGGCGCATGGTGCTCTCGTCGGGCCTCGCCCAGCCGGCCGTCGTTCCCTGGAGCGCCTCGGTGAACACACAATTTCAGCCGCGGCGCATCAGCGGCGGCGCGCAGTGGACGTTTCTCGACCGTTTCCGCCTCCAGGGCGATCTGGCGTGGGAGCAGTGGTCGCGCTATCGTCCTCCCCTGGCCGAGTTTTCGGCGAGCGGTCTGCGGAATCTGGCCCGCAACGTGCTGGCCGCGTCGGGGGCTGTCGACGCCGGGCTGCTCGGCGCCTGCCTGAGTGTCGGGGGGGCCGGGCTGTGCCTGCCGTCCGAAGCGGAACTGCTTGCGCGCACCCCTGACGGCGTCGACGTGCGCTACCGGTTCAGCGGCGCCCGCGACATCCTTGTTCCGCGCGCGGGCTTCGGGTGGCAGGCGACCGAACGCCTGGAGCTTCTCGCCGGCTACTTCTACCGCCCCAGCATGGAATCCGACGACGGATTCAGCCTGATCAAGATCACGACCCTGCGGGATCTGGCCGGCGAGACGATTACCGAGGAAGAGGCAGTCGATCTCAACCTGCTCGACAACCCGCAGCACGGCATGAGCCTCGGCGCAAACTACGTCCTCGGTGCGGTGACCCTCACGGCGGCCGTGGAGTATGTGGCTCTCGTCGAGAAGCATGTCGACAAGCGCGACTCGGAGGTTCTTTTCGAAGATCGCGCGGCGGCGCCGGGCAATCAGATCACCGCCTTCGGGTATCCCGCCTATACGTACGGCGGAAATGTGCTCGGCGGCTCGCTGCAGCTCACGTTGGCCTACTGACCGGCATGCTCAAAGGCGCCGGCTGTCCCAGGCCCAGTTGAGCAGCGCCTGGCGCTGACGACGGCGGCATTCGAGGTCGCCCGGCAGGCAATTGCGCTGAATCTGCGCGGCGTGCCGCTTCATCGCCCGCCACCGCCCGATCTGCCGCAGGTCGTCGGGGCAACGCCGCCCGCGGTAGTAGCGGCAGTACCACTGGAACCAGCCTCGCGGATCCTCGTAGTAGATCCACCCCTTGCGCCGCCATTCCGCAAGCGGCTGCGAGGCGTTCACGCCGAAGTAGTTCAGCTTCGGGTCGTGCCGTTCGTGGCAGAGTTTCGCGTTGACGAACCAGTCGGCCGGGAACTCGTCGCGGCAGTCGGACATGTACTTACCGCCGAAAACCCCCATTTCGAGCATCTGGCGGGGGGTCAGCTCCGGGCGGAATTCCGCATGAAAGTTGCGACCCTCGGGCTCGGTCAGCACGTAGACATAGCCCTGCTGCATGAGATCGTTGACGGCAATGCGGGTGGTGCCCATCGATGACAGAATACCGCAGATCTTCAGTCTTCAGTCTTCAGTCGTCAGTCTTCAGTCCTGGTTGACGCTCGGCGCTTGGCCTTGGCGCTCAGCCGGCGACGGCCTCTCGCCAGTAGCGGAACGAGGAATCCGAGACGCCCCAGTCCGGATCGTTCTCCCGCAGGTCCTCGAGACAGGCGAGCAGGCGCAGGGCCGCGTCGCGCAGGCCGAGCAGGGTCAGGCTCTTGAGGATGCGCGTAATCCGAAGATTATTGTGCGTGTCGTGGACCGCCCAGTTGGTCTTGCGGGCCAGCCAGTTCTCGCCGGGAACGATACCTTCTGCCCGCTCGGTCAGCCCGTAGAAGGAGAGCATGCGGCGACAGGCAGCCCGCAGATCCTCGCGCATCTGGTCGTCGCTGTGGAATGCAGCCTCGATCTGCGGGGTCAGTCTCGGAGCCTGCGGGTTTACGCCACTCCCTTCGCGCAGGGGAAAAAGCCATTGGATGTAGTCATGGGTTACCTCGAGCCATACGTCGTCCTGCCGGAGGATTTCGGCAAGGTAACGGCCACGGTGGTCGGGGGCGCTGCCGTAGTAAAACGCGAGCAGGGGGGCAGTCACTTGATTTCCCTCGCCTCGAACCGACGACGTGAGTGGCGCAGAGTCAGAATCGTGACTTCGTCTGTAACTACTCGATAGAAGATCCGGTAGGACCCGAACACGATTTGCCGGACATCGGAATGCAATGGACGACCAGACGAGCTTCACGATCCGTACTTGCGTCGCATCTCGGCAACGACTGTGTCGTGACCGACCCCGCCTGTTCGCTCAACCTCCCGGTCGGCAGTAAGAAGTTCCTGCACCAATTCGCGCTCTTCCATGAGACGCTGATACTCCCTTACATCCAGAAGAACTGCAGAGTGTGAGCCGCGCTGCGTGAGGATGAGACGACGCCGGGTCTTCTTCAGTTGACGGATCACTGCGGCGGCGTGAGCCCGAAACTCAGAAAGCGGTGCCGTATCCTCTCTTGCTTTGGATTTCGCCATGTGTGCCTCCGGTCGTCCCTGGATCGTACCATAGCAGTCACGGCAGCCAGATGTGAAAACATCATGCGGATACGCGTGCCGCCATTTCCCGCACCCCCTCGGCCAGCAGCGGCGCCAGGGAGATAGCGTTCGTCGGGTGGGGGATCGCGTCGGTCGTGACGATACGGCCGGCGCCCGCGGCCTTCAGGTCTTCCCAGGCGTTTCCCGCAAAGACGGCGTGCACGCCGACACAGACGGGGTTCGCCGACCCCTGCGCACGTAACAGGCGAACCGTCTCGATCATCGTGCGCCCCGTGGAGATGATGTCGTCGACGAGCACCGGCGTGCGTCCGGCAAGGTCGAACCCCGCCGGCATCCGGATCTCGACGTCCCGGTCGCCGCGGCGCACCTTTTCCAGCACGGCATACCGGGCCCCCGCGTGCGCGGCAACCGCCGCCACCCACTGCCGGCTCTCATCGTCGGGTCCGATGAGGAACGGATTCTCCACGTTCCGCGCGATCCACACGCCAAGCGGCGCGGTCGCATGCTGAACCCGCGCCGGGACGCGAAAGAGCGACTCGAGCCCGGCAATCCGGTGCAGATGCGGGTCTACGGTCGTCACCCAGTCGAATGCCGAGGAGAGCATATCGGCGTAGAGCCGGTTCGAAAGCGACTCCCCCGGCCGGAAGCGTTTGTCCTGACGCATGTAGGCGAGGTAGGGGGCGACGAGCCCGACGCGACCGGCCCCCAGCTCGCGCAGGGTGCGCCCGAGAAAGACCAGGGGAACCGTCTTCTCGTCGGGCCGGTCGAGCGGGCACACGACGACGGTCTGCCGCGCGCCGCCCACCGGATCGAGCACGCGCACCAGCGATTCCCCGTCGGGGAAACGATGGTGTTCGGCGCGGCCGAGCCGCCAGCCGAGCTCCTTCGCGACCTGCGCCGCCGCAGGTTCGCCGCCGCCGAATCCGAAAACGATACCTCGCTCGCGTTCCATGTCTACCCGTCTGTCACGGCGACGGTCGCCGGGTTCTGCCGTGCATAATCGAGGGCGTAGCGCAGCTCGCCCGGGGTCTCGGCGTGAAGTTGCAGGAGCGGCTGGCCGCAGCGCACCTGCGTCCCGAGCGGCGCGAGAAAGGTGACTCCGGCGGCGGGGGCCTGTGGCGCGCCGCAGAGCTTGGCGATGCGCGAAAGCCGGCGGTTGTCGATGGCGTGCACGACACCGGCGCGATCAGCCGTCACCTCGGCCGTATACGGGGCGACGGGCGGCACCCGCATGCCCCCCTGCGCCTCGCAGATCGCCTGGAACTTGTCCCACGCGCGACCGCCGGCCAGCACGCGCTCTGCACAGCGCACCCCCGATCCGGGCGCGCACTTACCGCCGAGTTCGAGCAGTTCGCCGGCCAGCTCGAGCGAACGCATGCGCAGATCGGCGGGGGCGGCAGCCTCGTTGCGCAGCACGGCGAGAATATCGCGCGCCTCGAGCGCCGGGCCGATGCCGCGCCCTACGGGCTGGCGCCCGTCGGTCGTCACCACGCGCAGGTGCAGCCCCACCGCTTCGGCGCAGGCGACCAGCAGCCGCGAGAGGGTGCGCGCCGACTCGAAGTCGCGCACCTTGGCTGTCGGCCCCACGGGAAGGTCGAGCACGACGTGAGTCGATCCGGCGGCGGCCTTCTTGGAGAGAACCGAGGCCACCATCTGGCCGGGCGAATCGACGTCGAGGGCGCGCTCGATGCGAATGAAGGTCTCGTCGGCGGGACTGAGCCCGACCGATCCGCCCCAGACGACGCACCCCTGCTCCCGCTCGACCACACGCCGCATCTGTTCGATAGACAGCGTGACCGGCGCGAGCGTCTCCATCGTGTCGGCGGTACCCGCCGGAGACGTGATGGCGCGCGACGAGGTCTTGGGGATGACGAGCCCTTCGGCCGCCGCGATGGCCACCACGATGGGCGTCGTCCGGTTGCCGGGCAGTCCCCCCACGCAGTGTTTGTCGACGACGGGAAACGCGTCCCACCGCAGCCGATCGCCCGCCCGGGTCATGGCGCGCGTCAGGGCGACCGTCTCCTCGACGGTCATGCGGTCGCCGGCGGTCGCGGTCAGAAAGGCGGCAAGTTCCACATCAGAGTAGCGCCCGGCGACGGCATCCTGCACGATGGCCCCCAGCTGGGCTTCATTCAGCGTCTGCCCGTACATCTTGGCGCGAACGTGGCTCAGCGAATCGAGCGGCTCGACGTGCCCCACCGTCATCAGATCGCCTTCTTCAACCCCGAGCAACCGCCACGCTGCCTCGGACAGGCCCGCCTCGTCGACCTCGAGAAAGTGATCGAGGGTCACGTTGAGCGTCGCGATGATTTCCCGATCGCCCGCGGTTACCCGCAGCCGCGTGTGCGCCTCGAACCCCTCGGCCCGGCAGACCTCGCAGTCGCGGCGCATGTAGATGACCGGCTCCTGATAGGTGTCGATGCCGAACCGCCGTGCCCGCACGGTGGGCCGGGCGACGGCGACAGAGGGCAGAGAAGTAGACGGCGGCACGGCAATCATGAATCAGGTCACTCCTTGTCTGAGCAATGGAGCGGGAAGCATGCCACAGGCCATGCCATCGGCCGACGCCCGGAGAAGTGTCGCGCTGCGGAACACTCGGCTGCATTGTCCTGCAACACTCCTCTCCGAAAGCCGTCCCGCATACCGGGTTGGCGGAAGCCCGGTTTGGGCATAGGCTGAAAGGAAATGATGACGCCGCTCCTTCTGCTGGCCATGCTCGGCCAGATGCACCCCGATCACGCCGCGCCCGCTACCTTGCCGGTAGCCCCGGCCGAAGCGATGCCTGAAGCGCATGCCGGTCACGCGGCCATGCCCGGGCATGCTGCCGACCGGCTTCCCCTCGGCGTTCCGGTTTCGCGCGTGGCCTCGGGGACGTCCTGGCTGCCCGACGGCACCCCGATGCCCGGCTGGCATGCACGCGCCGGCCGTTGGTCCCTCATGGTCCACGGCAACGTGCACGCGGGTTACAACGTGCAGGCGGGCCCCCGGGGCGACGATCAGTGGACGACCCTGAGCTGGTTCATGCTCATGGGACGGCGCAATCTGCTGGGCGGATCCGTCGAACCCCGCTTCATGTTCAGCTTCGATCCGCTGACCCTGCCGGCTGATGGCTATCCGCTGCTCCTGCAGACCGGCGAGAGCGCGGGCGGGCGCCCGCTGTTCGACCGTCAGCATCCGCACGAGCTGTTCATGGAGATCGCCCTCGTGTACCGCAAGCGGGTCGCCGACGGGCTTGCCTGGGAACTCTACGTGGCCCCCGTGGGAGAGCCGGCCCTGGGGCCGACGGCGTATCCGCACCGGCTGTCGTCGCTGGCCGATCCGTTCGCGCCCCTGGCGCACCACTGGCAGGACGCGACGCACATTCTCTTCGGGGTGATCACGTCCGGCTTCTACAACCGCTGGGCCAAGCTCGAGGGGAGCTGGTTCAACGGCCGCGAACCCGATGAGCACCGGACGAATTTCGACTTCCGCCGGCCCGATTCCTTCTCGGGACGTTTTCAGCTCGCGCCGTCGGAGAACTGGACGCTTCAGGGCTCCTACGGCTTTCTCGAGAGTCCCGAAGGGCTCCATCCCGACCGCAGTCTGCATCGCGCGACGGCCTCGGTCTCGCATACCCGGTCCTCGGCGCCCGATCGCTATCTGGCCTCGACTCTTGTCTGGGCGCGGAATGTCCCCGACGGGGAACCTTCGAGCGACGCCTGGCGGCTGGAGTCGGCCTGGCGCATGGGCCGCCACGAGCCGTTCGCCCGGGTCGAGTGGGTCGAAAAGGAGGGGCACGATCTCGTTCTGCGTCCCGAAGACGAAGAGCGGCTGTACGACGTGCTGGCGCTCGGACTGGGCTACCTGCACCACCTGCCCGGCCTCGGTCCCGTCGGCTGGGGGATCGGAGCGCGCGGGACTTTACACCGGCTGCCCGAGCGGCTGGCGGACTACTATGGTTCGCAATACCCCGTCGGGGGGATGGTCTTCGTCAACCTCCGGCCGGCGGCGGAACCCTGAGTCCCGCCGTCACCGGAAAGTCGAACTCTCAGCCGACGATTACGGGTTGAACGTGACTTCGGTGTACCCGTAGCTCTGCGTGCCGTCCATGACCCGCTCGACCATGAGCGCGTCGGGGAACCGCATGGTCCACGAGCCGGGGTGGTAGAAGCTCACCCGCATGCGCTTTTCTTCCTGCGCCGCGGCCCGGCTCGAGCACACATCGCCCGAGCACTGCGGCAGGCTCTGCAGCATGCCGCTGATGCCCCATTCGGCATTGCCGTTATAGATGAAATCGGCGAAGACTTCCTCGCTCGTATACGGTTCGGGGCCGATCTGCCCCTGGTGCGAGTAGATCGAGCAGTTGACGGCGCAGGAGTCGACGATGTTCTTTTCCATGGTCGCGTCGTCGCAATCGACGCACGAGCAGGCCTTGACGCAGGCCGTGGTGCACGAATAGCCCTGCTGCTGGGCGAGGACGTTGCAGGCGTCGACCGAGTAACTCCCGCTGCCGCCGTCGACGACGAGCGGGTCGACCACGTAAACGACGCCATCGTATTCCATGTAGACGGCCGATGCGGCCGAGCCCTGAATCGTGAAATCAAGACCGGTTTCGGTGTCGCTGATGCGCGTCCACGCGACGTTCGACACGACAGGGGCGCCATCGCCCATCGTCGGTTCGGGCATCGGGCCGTTATGAACGCGGCCGTCGGGCAGACTGAACTCCCCGTTGCCGATGCATGCCCCCTGACAGATGAATTCATCATCGGGCTCGGGGAGCTCCGGAAAATCGAGCAGGCCGATACAGCCGGACAACAGCGTGACCAGGAGCACGAACGCGAATGTGGCGCGCATGGGGAATCCTGTAGCAGGAAACGGACGTTGAGGGGTGGCGGACGTAAACAGGTCCGGACGGCATGTCCGGAGCCAGGCGAGCGAATAATAGCACGGAGCCCCGCCGGGGCGCCAGATCGATCGTGCGGGACGGTATCCCTGCCGGCGGATACCAATCCGGGGTCATCACCGGGGACATCAGGGGGGCGTCAGATAGGCAATGGCAAGCGAGCGATAGCGATGGGGGATGTCGGTATGGTTGACGCCGACCTCCAACGTTGCGCGCAGGCGCTCGCGGAAGCGGATCTGATCGGCGCCGAGGAAGTAACGGGCCATCTGCGCACGCCCCCATCCGGCGCGGGTCACGTCCACGAGCGACACGCCTCCCCAGGGCGCGCCGTAGGGCCCGTCCTTGAAGTAGAAGCCGCCGTTGAACAGATCCTCCGTCCCGGTGCCCCGCCCGCGGATTTCGCCGTCAATCTCCCAGACCTCGTCCCCCTCGAGAAAATTGTGCGGGTCGGAGATCAGGATGTGCGTATCGGGCGCACTCTCGGCCGCGAGCAGAAACGCGACGAGCCGGCCGCTTCCCCCGATATCCGCCCAGGTGTGCAGCGCCGGCTCGATGGCATCGTGGACGGCGGTCTGCACGAAAAATCGGCCCGGGGGGATGGCAATCGGCTCGGCCAACGTGTCGATGCGATAGCGGATGTCGGCCGGCTGGGTGACCGCCAGCGAAATCTCCCCTTCGCGCCCGTGGGGCCAGCCCCACCGCAGAAGGCACGAGATCGACGCCTCGTCCCGGCGCACGACGATACGTCCGCCGTCCCAGTCGGCCCACTCGAGGCCCGCATTGCATAGATCGCCCACGCGCGCCGCGCTGGCCACGCCGTCGAAGGCAAACGAGAGCACCGCCCGGCGCAGCGTTTCGGCATCCCCGCGCGCCGCGGTGAGCCGGATCTGAACCGCCGCACCGGGCCCCCGCCGCGCGTAGAGCGTGGCCGCCGTCCCCGCGAGAGCATGCTCGGACCCCGCCAGGATCGCGCCGCTGCCCGCTTCGGCCCGAGCGGGCGGCAGATCTCCCTGCACCAGATCGATCTGGTGATAGTAGAGTTTGTGCCGCGGATGGGCGAGTACGACCCAGGCCTCGCGTTCGAAACGAAAAGGGGTATCGAGAACGAGGGAGCCGGAATAGATGGTTCCGAATTCCGAAAAAGGCGTATCGAGGAACGGCTCGGCGATCCCGTCTGCGAAAATCTGGAGCCGCTCGTTCTCCCACTGCACGTTGCGCACCAGGTCGAGCGCGGTCAGCCAGATCCGCGACACGGTGCCCGGGCCGGCCAGGTGCGCGTAGACGAGCCCGTCGACCGCTTCGGGACAGACCGGCCACCGGCGGACGTGAAAGGCCATCGGATCGGGGCTCGGCGTGCGGCGGCAATCGGCATCGAAGGCGCCGAAGTCGGCGTTGCCGGCCGGAAAAACGGGGAGCAGGTTGTAAACCCCGGGATCCCAGGACGAAAGCATGCGCCAGCGGTTTTCGTAGAGACGGGCGGGGCCGAGCAGGTCGTCCCGCTCGGCCAGGGGCGTGGAATCGAAGCGCGCCGACGCAGCGCGCGGCTCCGCCAGACGGGCGTGATCCGTACAGGCGGCCGACAAACCCAGCGCGGCCAGGGCGAGGGTCTGCAGCATGAAACGGCGTGCAATCACGGCGACATCGTACCGCATCGGCCGGCTCGTCGAAACCGCACCGTACCGCTTCATAAAGGGCTCCGGCGCGCTTGCAACCGCCGCCCGCAGTGATTACCGTATAAGCATGGAAGTGCGGCGCATCCTGGCCATCGACGACGACGAAGACATCCTGACGGTCGTCCAGAAAGTGCTGCGCCGTGCAGGCTGGGAGATACATACGGCCGGCTCGCACGAAGAGGCCATGGCCTTGGCGGCCACGGTACGCCCCGAACTCATTCTGCTCGACATGGACATGCCCGGGTGCGACGGCGCCTGCCTGCTCGAGCGGCTGCGCGGCCTGCCTGAAACGGCGGCGGTTCCCGTCTTTTTTCTTTCGGGGGGATTCGGCGCCGACGATTCGGACACCATCCCCGGCGCCCAGGGCCTGCTACGCAAACCGTTCGGGCCGACGGAGCTGCCCGCGCAGATCCGTCGCCTTCTCGACGCGCTCGAACCGTCGGCGTCCGCATGAAAATTCTTCTCGTCGACGACGATCAGGCCTTCGTCGATCTCCTGCAGAAAACGCTGATCCACCACGGCCACACGGTAAGCGTCGCCTATCGTATCCGTGACGCGCGAACCCTTCTCGAGCGTGAGCGGCCGGATCTCGTCGTCGTCGACGGGCTGCTCCCCGACGGTAACGGAATGGCGTGGATCGAGGAGCGGCGGCAGGCCGGCGACACCTCGACCTTTCTCTTTCTCTCGGCGTTCTTCCGCGATCTGGCCAGCTTCCGCCGATTGACGCGCGACCTCTCGGTTCCGCTGATTCTGCACAAACCGATTTCACCGCTCGAGTTCATGCGGCAGGCGGCGCACTTTCTCGAGCCGACGGCTTCAGCCCCGGTTCCCCAGGCGCTGCCCGGCACGGCCCTCCTGCTGCCGCCGGCGGAATTCGACGATACCATCGATGATTTCGCCGCCGAGCTTGCGGGCCTGCGCGCCGAGTATCAGGCGAAGCTTGCCGTGCGGTTCGAAGACCTGGGGACGGCGCTTGCCGAGGCCGAACGCGACCCTGACCGGCACGAAACCGCCCTTCGCCTCGCCCACCGCCTGCACGGCACGGCCGGCTCGTACGGCTTTCACGAAGTGAGCGCCGCAGCGGGCACCATCGAAACCGCCCTGCGGGCGACCCCGCCCCGGTTCGCACAGGCGCGCGAGATGCTGCACCGCATGGTGCGACTGGGGGCGCTCAGCGATCCGCGGTCCGAGGCGGCCATGCCGGGCGCCTGGGTCGCCACCGTGCTCGTGATCGATTCCGATCCGGCCTTCCAGGTTGCCGTCCGCCATCTGGCCGACCGCGCCCTGGTACGCGTGTTCGGCGCCGCAGATGCCGCTGAGGCCCTCGCGCTGGTCTCCCGCAGCGAGTTCGACGGCATTCTGGTGAATCTGAGCGCCGCGCTGGAGAACGACGCCGCCCTTCTGGCCACGCTGCGCGGCCTCAAAGAGACGACCGGCGTGCCCATCGCCGTCCTGGCCGACGAAGCCGACGACGGCATCGAGAACCGCATTGCGGCGCAGCACGCGGGAGCCTCGCTCTTTCTCACGCGCCCGCTCGACTATCCCTCGTTCACGGACGGCGTGCGTTATCTCGCGGCCCTGCGGCATGCGGCTCGGGCCACCGTGCTGGCCGTCGACGACGACGCAGACTTTCTGCAGCTGCTCGAAAGTATGCTGCGCTCTGCCGGGTACCAGGCCGCGGTGTCAGCGGAACCGGAGTCGATACTCACGCTGCTAGCCGATCGGCAACCCGACGTCCTTCTGCTCGACGTCGACATGCCGACCATGTCGGGGTTCGACGTGTGCCGCATGCTGCGCACCCACTCGCGCTGGCGCGAGCTTCCCGTTCTCTTTCTGACCTCGCGCACCGATATGGAGTCGCGCATCGAAGCGTTTCGCGCGGGGGGCGACGACCTGCTCGTCAAGCCGATTGTGCGCGAGGAACTCGCCGCGCGCCTCGATCTGCGGCTCGAGCGCAATCGCCTGCTGCGTGAGAAGATGGAGCACGACGGCTTGACCGGCCTCCTGCTGCGCCCCCCATTTCTCACCGCGCTTGCCGCGCGCCTGCACGAGGCGGCGCGCAAGAACGCAAGCCTCGCGGTGGCCTTGCTCGACGTCGACCATTTCAAAACGGTCAATGATCGATACGGCCACGGGGTCGGCGACCGCGTCCTTGCGCGCCTCGGGGCGTCGATTGCCGGCCGGTTCCGCGCCGAGGATCTGCGCGCGCGCTGGGGCGGCGAGGAGATCGCGCTGGCTTTTCTCGAACAGTCGGCCGAGATGGCGCACGCGCTGCTCGAACGGCTGCTCGCCGAGTTTTCGCGTATCGAGTTCCACAGCGATGCGGGAGAATCCTTCCACGTCCAGTTCAGCGCCGGCGTGGCTGCGTTTCCCGCGGATGGCGACACGGTGGAACTGTTGCTGAAACGCGCCGACGATCGCCTGCTGGCCGCCAAGCGCGCGGGGCGCAACCGCATCAACTCGAGTGACGAGTGACTTAGAGTTTTGAGTTCCGAGTTTTGAGTGACGAGTGACGAGTGACGATCTGTCCGGAAAGGACCTTGGTGCCAGTCTGGCGCTCAGTGCTTGGCGCTCGCTCCCCCTGCTCTTGCTTCTTAAGAATTAAGAATCAGGAATCAGGAATGCTCTGATCCCCTCCCCCCTTCCCCGCCTCCGGATCCGATTTTATAGTGGACTCTCGAAGAGAGGTCCCATGGCGAGTACAGAACCTACGGCGCCCCAGGTGTCGATGACCCGGCTCATCGTGACGATTGCGGTTTTCGTCGTCATCGGATTGCCCATGGTCGGCTACCTGTGGGAAACGCTCAACGGCGTGCTCGCGCTGCGGAGCAGCTGGCAACAGGTGGGGATCGCGATTCCCGTCCTGGCCGTCTTTCTCGTGCTGCTCTTTCTGCTGGCGCGCACGATCGAGCGGTGGAACGACGGAGCGTCTTCACGGGCCGGCCGCGCCGGCGGAGGGAGTCATGGCTGATCAGGATCCGGAACGCAAAGAGCCGCTGGCCATGGGGAGCGACTGGCCAGAAGACACCGAGTTCGGCCCCGGCGAAGAGCCGGTGGCGACCGGTACCTTCTTTCTCATGATCGTCTTTCTCATGTTGATCTTCGGCTTCTGGGTGATGATGTACGTGCTTCTGCTGGGGCGCTGACATGAAGGTCCATCGCTACGACAAGGCGTTTCTCATCGTTGGCGGCGTCCTTCTGGTGGGCTGCCTGTTCGCCCTGCTCTACGCCTCCGTGGGCATGGGGATCCACCTGCCCGGACGCCACGCAACCATCGACCCCCAGGCCGTGCACACGACGCCCCCCTTCGATAATCCCGGCGTACGCCAGCTTCCCGACGGACGAGTCGAAGCTGTCGTCGTGGGGCAGATCTGGAGCTTCGTCCCCGCAGAGATTCGCCTCCCCCTCGGCAAGGAAATCGTCTTCACGGTAACTTCCGCCGACGTGATCCACGGGTTCCACATCGACGGCACGCGCGTCAACATGATGATGATCCCCGGGCAGATCTCGCGGAACACCTACACGTTCCGGCGCCCGGGAGAATACCTGCTCGTCTGCCATGAATACTGCGGCGCGGCCCACCATACGATGGCCGGAAAGGTGATTGTGGAATGAGCGCGACAACTTCGATTGTCCTCGATCCCCTGGGATTCGACCTTCCCCGCGATCACCGCCGGGCCATCCGGTGGACGGTCTATGTCGGCTATCTCGCCCTGACGGCCGGGATCTTCCACGGCCTGGCCCAATCGCTCTCCTACGCGAAGATCGACATCCTCGAGTACTTCCCCTTTCTGCGCAGCTACTACCAGGGGCTGACCGCGCATGGCGTGGCCAACGCGCTGATCTTCACGTTCTCGTTCAGCAACGCCTTTCTGCCCCTGATGACCGCGCGCGCCCTGAGCGCGAAGTTGAGCGGGTTTCTGCTCTGGCTCTCGCTCGATCTGCTCATCGCGGGGAACATTCTCGTCATCTATGCCGTGACGACGAACCAGGCCAGCGTTCTCTACACGTCCTATGCGCCTCTCCAGGCCCACTGGACGTACTATATCGGACTGGTCCTTGTGGTCGTCTCGACCTGGGTGGCGCTGGTGAACATGCTCGGCGTCTACCGGCGATACCGCAAGGCTCATCCGGACGCGCGCGTTCCGCTGCTCGCGCACATCGCGGTCATCAGCTACGTCATGTGGTTTCTGGCCTCGCTGCCGATCGCAACCAGTTTCCTCGCGTTTCTCACCCCTTGGACAGTGGGGTTGACCGAGAAGACCGATCCGCTCTTCATCCGCACACTGTTCTGGTTCACGGGGCACGCCATCGTCTATGCATGGCTGCTTCCGGGCTACGTTTCCTGGTACGCCACTGTGCCGCGCCTGGCAGGGGGGAAAATCATCAGTGACCCGCTGACGCGCTTCGTGTTCATCCTCTTTCTGCTCTACTCGATTCCGACTGGATTCCACCACCAGTACACCGACCCCGGAATCAGCACGACGATGAAGGGGATCCACGCCGTGCTGACCTTCATCGTCTTTTTTCCAAGTCTGGCAACGGCGTTCACGATGATGGCGGCCCTCGAGATGGGCGGCCGTCGCCACGGCGGCACCGGCCTGTTCGGGTGGATCCGCAAGATCCCGTGGGGCGACCCATCACTTGCGGCACAGGTTCTGGCCATGATCACGTTCGTGTTCGGCGGCATCACGGGCCTGATCAACGCAAGCTTCACCATGAATCAGGTCATCCACAACACGACCTGGGTCCCCGGGCACTTCCACATGACCGTCGGGAGCGCGGTCGCCCTGACCCTGATGGGTGTCGCCTATTGGATGATCCCGTATCTGACGGGACGCGCGCTCTTCAGCCGCACCATGGGGCTGGCTTCTTCATGGATTTATACGATCGGGGTGCTCATCTTCGCGCGTGGCATGATCTCGGCGGGGCTCGCGGGCATGCCGCGGCGGACCTTCATCGCCCAGGCGACGTACTACCGGGAAGGCTGGGAGCTTTCAGGGGCGATTACGGCCGTCGGCGGAACGCTCATGTTCATCGGCATCGCCCTGTTCTTCATCGACATGCTGCTGACCACCGTGGCGGGAAAGAAAGGGGCCGGCCCACGCGACATCCCGCTTTCGTCGACACTGTTCGCTCCGGCGCGCCACGGATGGGAACGGCACCTCGACCGACTTGGCTGGTGGGTCGTGGCGGCCATCGCGCTGATTCTGATCGCCTACGGGCCGTTCTTTCTGACCTACGCGCCGCGCTTCGTTTCGCCAGGCTTTCAGATCTGGTAGCGGCCTGCTTGCGCCGCACCATCAGCGTGCGGCCGCTCAGGGAAGAAGTGCCGCCAGCAGCCGCACGACGTTACCGCCCATGATTTTGCGAACGTCGTCTTCGGTGAATCCCTCAGCAAGCAGTGCGTCGGTCAACATGGCGAAGTTGGCGGCATCGAACGGCGTGCTGACCATGCCGTCGAAATCGGATCCGAGCGCCACGTGGTCGACCCCCACGACGTCAACGGTGTGGCGCATGGCGCGCACGACCGCGGCAACGTCTTCTCCGCAGGTGGCGAGCTTGAAGAACGCAATGCCGATGACGCCCCCGTTACGCGCGATGGCGCGCAGCTGATCGTCCGACAGATTGCGGTTGTTCTCGCAGGTCCCCTTGACGCCCGTGTGCGAGATGAAAATCGGGCGCCGGGTAAGCCGGAGCACTTCGTCGAGGACCGGGGCCGAGGCGTGGGCGAGATCGATGATCATCTTCTTCTCGTCCATCCGCTTCACCCAGGCACGGCCGAGCGGCGTCAGACCACCCTTCTTCTTGCCGTGAGCCGAGCCGCCGATATCGTTGTCGAAGAAGTGCGTGGGGGCGACCATGCGCACGCCGGCGTCATAGAAGACGTCGAGGTTACTCAGGTTCCCCTCGAGCGCATGCGCCCCCTCGATGCCGAGAAAGCCGGCGATCAGGTCCGGCTCCGCCTTGCGGCGATCGAGAAAGGCAGCCAGATCGGCCCGGGTCCGGATGATCACGAACTTTCCGTCCGAAGCGTCTGCGGCAGCCTGCAGCTTGCCCGCCTGATAGAGCGTGCGGCTCACGAGCGACGACCAGGTCGGCGTGGGCCATCCCTGCGCCATGGCAAGGACGCTGATCAGGTCTCCCTGATCGCCCGTGCTGTCAATGTTGATGTCGGCCGGCACCTTGCTGACGATCGTGAAGGCCTGGAGGGCATGATTGCCCGCCCGCATGCGCGCCAGGTCGACATGGCCGGCGTCGTTCGGTCCCTCGATGGGCCGGTTCCACAACAGCGAGTCGGCGTGCAGGTCGGCGGTGAGGAGCTCACGATGCAGTGCGGCGGCGCGTTCGCTCACGGTTGCCGGCTCCTGGGTCACGGCGTTGAACGACCGATCGACACGAGAGGCGGCGAAGCATCCCCCGAGCAGCAGGAGGGCAGCGGGCAGGAGCAAGGAGCGCGGGCGCATGGGCGGTTCTCCGGTCAGCGAGTGGAAAAGGACCAGTATACTGTCTCGGCCAGTATACTGTCTCGGAACGCCCGATGGCCAATGAGCCAATTCCAAACGCAAGCCGCAGAACTCTGAATCCTGACACCCGCCGCTTGGACCCGAAGCCCGCAGACCCGATATCCTGTTGGGCATGAAGTCGTTTTCGATTGCCCTGTCGCTGGTTCTTCTTTTACTCGGGCCCGCCCAGGCGGATCGTCTCTACGTCGGACCTGTCTTTCAGACGGGCAACGCGGCGCAGCCGATTGCCCGGGCCGTGCGCGTCGACGACAAGGGGCGCATCGTGTCCGTCCATGAAGAAGTTCCCCCTGCGGCCGGGGCCGAAGTCGTTCGCCTTCCGGGCGCCAGCGCGCTTCCCGGTCTGCACGACGCCCACCTGCATCTCGAGGGGCTCGGCATGAAGCTGACGGCCCTCGATCTCACCGGCGTGCGGTCACGGGCCGAGCTGCGGACGCGGGCCGAGGCCTGGGTGCGTGCCCATCCGGAGAGCACCGTCTACCGCGGCTTCGGCTGGGACCAGAATCTGTTTCCGGACCAGGCCTTCCCCACCTTCGCAGACGTCAACGGAATCACCGACCGCCCGCTGTTTCTGATTCGCACCGACGGGCACGCCGCCGTGCTCAACGAGAGCGCGTTCGCACTGACGGACATTCCGCTGCGGGAAACCGGCGGCGACCCGGCCGGCGTCGGACGCGATCCGGAGGGGAATGCCACCGGACTGTTGCTCGACGAGGCGTTCATCCGCGCGGAATCGCGCATGCCCCAGCCGACACTCGAGGAACGCAAGGAGATGATCCGGGCCGCCCTAGCCGCCGCGGCCGACGCCGGACTCACGGCGCTGCACGAGATGGCCATGTTCGGCCCGGCCATGGATGCACTGCTGGCGCTGCAGGCAGAAGAGGGACCGCTTCCCGTGCGCGTCTACGTCTACATGGCGGGAACGCATCTGCCGTGGCTCTTCGGCGATTTCTTCGCGCACCCCTTCGGCGACGCCCGGCGCGGCCGGGTCGAGATCATGGGGATCAAGCTCATGATCGACGGGGCCATGGGGAGCCGGGGCGCGATGCTCTACGAACCCTATGCCGACGACCCCGGCAACAGCGGGCATCCTGCGTTTTCGCTGACGCTCCAGCGCTGGATCTACACCTTTGCACGCAAGGTCGGCTGGCAGGTGGCCGTGCACGCCATCGGCGACAAGGCCAACCACGAGGCCATCCGCTGGATTGAGGGGGACGCTGCTGCCAACCCCTACCCCACCCGGATTGAACACGCCCAGTTCCTGGCCGCCGAAGACTTCGCGCGGCTCGCCGGAACCGGGGCTGTCGTGTCGATGCAGCCGGTTCACGTCGCCGACGATCTCGGCTGGGCGGGTGCACGCCTGGGGCCCGAACGCGCGGCCAGGGCCTATGCCTGGCGCAGCCACGCCGCCGCCGGCGCCCTGCTGGCGTGCGGCAGCGATGCCCCGGTCTCCGACATCCGCCCGACGCTCGGATTTCACACCGCGCTCACCCGTCAGACACCGGAGGGAACGCCCCCGGGCGGCTGGTATGCGGAACAACGGCTGACCTGGCCAGAAGTCCTGCGCTGCTACACACAGGGAGCTGCCGCGGCGGTGCGGCGCGACGGGGAGCTCGGTTCCCTCGTCCCCGGAAAGCTCTTCGACGTGACGCTCTTCGACCGCGACTGCCGCGATGACGCTTCCTGCTGGCTCGCCGCGCGTCCCTTGGGCACGGTGCTCGAAGGCGAATTGCGCCTGCCGCGGTGAAGCGCAGATTGGTCTGCGGCCGGTCAGGCCAACGCGAACTGGTGTCCGCAGGCGTTGCAGTTCCAGTCGGGGTCGTCACCGTCGATGATGCACCCGCCGAGCACGATGCGGTCTTCGCGGGCGTCCGCGAGCGCTTCGTCGGTCGGGTACCCGTAGAGGATCCGTACCACTTCAGTTGATCCGCAGGCGGGGCACGGGGGCGCAGATTCCTGAATGAGCGTCTGGTCGTCGTCGTGGTCGTGCATGGAGAACTCCTTCGGGTTCGCACCAGTGACGATACCATGCGAGGGGAGACAAGCGCTGTCCGACCAGGCAGAAGCGCCAAGCACCAAGCGCCGAGCGTCAAGCAAGCAAGGACAAGCGCCCTGTGTTCTTTCCGGTCAATCGTCAATCGTAAATTGTAAGTCGTCAATCGATCGGAATTCCCTTGCCGCTTTCCAAAGGGGTGCGGTAGATTGGCAGTTTACGCCCCGCTATCCCCATGGAGGTTCTGCGATGAAACTGCTCCCGCGCTTTGCACTGGCTGCCGCCCTTTCGTTTGCATCCGCACTGCCGGCCTCGGCCCAGGAGGCGAAGGGAGCGACCGAGCTCACCTGGTTCGGTCATGCCGCTTTCCAGCTGAAGACCCCCTCGGGAAAGATCGTCCTGATCGACCCCTGGCTTACGAATCCGGCCAACCCGAAGGGGAAAGAACAGCTGGAGCAACTTGCGAAGGCCGACCTCATCCTCCTCTCACACGGCCATTCCGACCACGTCGGCGACTCCACCGCCATCGCCCGGAAAACCGGCGCGAAGCTGGTCGCCACCTTTGATCTCGGGAATGCCATGGTGGCCTATTCCGGTTTTCCGGCCAAGCAGACCGGCTATGACACGATGGGGAATTTCGGCGGCGAGCTGAGCCTTCTGGACGGCGAAGTTCTGGTGCGCCTCGTCCCGGCCGTTCATGGGTCGACCATCAAGCTCGAGAACAAGCCCGACGTACATGCGGCAGGGAATCCGGGCGGGTTCGTCATCCGCGTCAAGAACGGTCCGACGATTTACCACACCGGCGACACCGATGTCTTCGGCGACATGGCCCTCATCGGCGAACGCACGAAGATCGACTACCTGCTCGCGCCCATCGGGGGCCATTTCACGATGGACCCGACAGGGGCCGCCCGGGCCGTGAAGCTCATCGGCGCGGCCACGGTCATCCCCATGCACTTCGGCACCTTTCCCGTACTGAAGGGAACCCCGGCGCAGCTTCAGGAAGCCCTGAAGAAAGAGGCAAGCAAGGCCAGGGTCCGCGAGATGAAGATCGGCGAAACCATTCCGCTGAAATAGGCACACCGCCGTTCAGCGGAACGGATTCACGACGGCGACACCGTCGAAGTCCCGGCCAGTCTGCGGCTCCTCGCCACCAGGGGCGATGTGATTACGCGCACATTTCCACGCAATGAAATGTGGGAAATGCGCTCTCGTGTACCGCCGATCACAGAAATCATGGTTTCATTCCGGTACCCTGACGGGCATAGATTTCCGGAGCGTCACCATGAACCGACTCGCAGCCTTTCTCCTCCTCCTGCCGCTGGCCGCCTGCGGCGATCTCGCACACGAAGGCCCGTTCGACCCCCTCGCGCCGCTCAAGCTGCAGGCACGCGGCCAGGTCTCGGGGCGCGTCCTGCTCGAGGGCGAACCCGACGCCGGCCAGGTTGAATTCGTGCTGCAGAGCGAGCACGAAACCTACTCGGCGAGCAGCCGCAGCGACGGCACGCTCAAGCTGACCGGCATCGTACCCGGCTTCTACGAAGCACGCCTCACCACCCGCTACTTCAAAGAATGGACCGAGCGCATCCAGGTACCACTCGACGGCCGCGTCGACCTGGGCGAGATCACGCTTCCGCTCCGGCGCGCGAGCATCAACGGCACGGCGACCATCGACCGCGGCGGCGCCAAGGGCTCGAAGGGGGGCGTCATGGTCACGTTCGTCCGTTCGGCCAGCCTGCGCTCCCAGGCCGCGGGCGCACCCTTTCAGCTGCTCGATTACTACCCGATGGCCGGCAGCGGACCCACGCTCACGTACTCTGCGCTGTCGGCGCCCGACGGGGCATTCCGCCTCGACGGTCTTCCGGCGGGCATCTACGACATTACCGCGTCGATCACCGAGGGCGAGAGCTGGCCGGCCGGAACCTTGACGGTCACCGGCGACGAAGCCGAACTCGACATCGAGCCCATCGAGGTCAGCCTCGATCAGCTGGCGCCCGAAGCGCCGGCCCTGACGATCGCCGATCGCGACGGTGACGGATTCGGGCTCAACGCCGACCGGGTCGAACTGACGTGGACGCGCCCCTCGGCCGCCGATCTCGCCGGCTACGAACTCGAACGCTACGTCTACGGGTATGACAACGGCTTTCGCCCCTACATTGCCTTCGGGGCCGCAACCAACGGCTACGACGACGCGGTGGGCCCCACGACGGGCAGGCCGCACCTGTACCGCATCCGCGCCGTCGACAAGGCGGGCAACGTCTCCTCCTGGTCCCTCGTCGCCCAGGCCGATCCGTACCGCCCCGTGGAGCGCCTCTACTGGGTATATGGCAATGATGGGCTTCACTACACGATTCCGGTACAGCCGGGGACCAGCACGCTCAGCGCCGTGCACTTCTATCGGGATGAGGGCAAGAGCCGCTTTTCGACGGCCCTCGCGAACAACGTGACCGAATGGCTGCGCTCAACGCCCGAGAAGGAGATCTTCGACGAGACGGTTGCGGTTCGCACCTCGAACCAGAGCAACAGCCTGACCTACGACAGCGAATTCGATCTGCGGCTCAGCCGCCGTTCCATCATTCACCACGATCCCGGCGGATCGTACCTGGGCTACGGCTGCGGTATCGCGGTCGACCCGTCGGGAACGGCGCACACGCTGTATTCCGACGGCCAGGGAAAAGGGCTCTGGCATTCGGAGAACTCCAGCGGCAAGTGGGCCCATACGAACGTCTACCCCACCGACACCCCGTACAACAACGACCTGCACTACCGCAACGGCGAACTGTTCGGACTGGTGGGGCTTGACCCCAGCCTCCTCTACGTGAAGCGAACCACGGAAGGGGTCTGGAGTGACGGCGTGCTTCTGGCCAACGCCACCGTGCGCGGCATGGACAGCGTCATCGACGGCGCGGGGATCATTCACGTGGCGCTCATGGTCCAGAACGGGAGCTATTACGACATCCGCTATCTGGCCATCGAGGGCGATACGGTCGTCACCAACGAAGGGGTCGCCAGCGAGGCCGGCAACGGACATCCGCCGGCCATCGCTCTGCAGGCCGACGGAACGGTTCACATCGTCTACTACAACGGCGTGAATCAGGATCTGACCTGGGCGAAGCGGGTCTACGGCGGATGGCTTGTCAGTGCGCTGGAGTCGGCGGGGAACGTCGGCGGGTGGCCCTCGATGACCGCGGGCGCAGACGGCATACTGCATCTTGCCTATGTTCTCATCAGCGATACCGGCGTGGACTACGAGCTGCGCTACCGGAAATATACCACCGCCTGGAGCGCGCCCGAAACGCTTGAAAACAGCGTCAACGTACGCAACTACACGGCCATCGCCGTGAGTCCCGAGGGCGCCCTCGCCGTCTTCTACTCCGACCAGCAGGACACCCTTCGCGCCGCGCGCAACAACGGCGGGGGCTGGACAAAAGTGGTCATCGACACGGCGATCAGCCCGTACTACGGGCACTGCCTGCGCGCGGTGGCTACCGATCGGCGGACCATCGACGCGGTCTACATGCATCTCGACGAGCGCGACGTGCGCTACGTCTCGCTGGCGACCGGCGTGCGCGGCCGTCAGATGATCGGCAGCGGTTATGGATATGGCTCCAATCCCGTCATCGCGTCGCCGCGCCCGGGCGAGCTGCACGCGCTCTACGGCGATAACAGCGGCGGAGCCCCGCTGGTGCATGCCACCAACCGCTCGGGGCGCTGGGAGACGGCGACGCTCGATACCGGTACCTGGCTCGGACGGCTCGCCGTCGATGTGGACGGCGGATTGCACGCCGCCTATGCGAACGGCGCCATGCGGTATGCCCGGTTCGACGCCGATACGGGAACGTGGGAGAAGGAGACCGTGCAGGCCGTCGGGGCATCGCAGCCCGACATCGCGGCGGCTGCGGACGGAACGCCGGCGGTGAGCTATGTGCACGACGGGTTACTCCACGTCGCCGTGCGTGGCATGGCGGGCTGGACCACCGAGGTGGCGACGACCCGCACCGACGTCGCCCGGACCCGCATCGCCTTCACGACCAACGGCGACCCCGTGGTCGCCCTGACCCGCGACCTCGGTTCCTACGACTTCAGCGCAGAAGTCTGGCGTAAAACGAATGGCACGTGGACTCAGCTTCAGCTGGGCGCCGGGCCCTCCACCGCTCTCGCCACGGCGGTCGCGGCCGACAGCCGGGGGCGCATCCACGTGCTGCTGTACGAGATGGGCGAGCTCGATCTCTGGCACGGCGTCTGGAGTGGAGAAGGCTGGCAGTTCACTTTGCTCGACAGCGACGGCGATACCGGGTACCTGGCATTTCTCCGGATCGACGACAGAGACTACGCGCACATCGGCTTTGCCAGCAGCGGCGGCGATCTGAGCTACGCCTCCAGTGTCGGCGGCTGGCATGTCACGAAACTCATCGACAGCCAGTGGGGGCTCGGGGGCATGGGCTTCGCGATGGATTCCGCCGGAACCCTGCACGGCGTCGCGACAGAGTACGGGACGCTGAGCGCCTATCCGAATATCGGCGGCGTGCTCAACCCGATCTCCACCGGCCGTCAGAGCGGCTGGTAGCTCAGCCGCGCGCCGACCAGGACTCGTCGGGGAGGTCGAAGGCGGCGTTCATGCCGCGGGCGAAGCGGAACTGAAAGGGGTGCGGATCGATCTGCAGCGCGCGCAGGCGGTCCGCGATGCCCCCTTCGCCGATCGTGAGAAATTCACGTTCAGGGCGCGCGCTGCGGCTCCACAGGCGCGACATGTACTTGCGCACGGCGAAGCGCGCCTTGAAGTTCGTCTGCGCCCGCAGAAGTTCGCCATCCTTGCGGCTGTACAGCCAGGCCGCCACGTCGAACTCCGTCGGCTTGCCCTCGGTGGGGACGCGGAGCGAAAAGTAGCGCCGTCCCTGTTCGTCGCGGATATCGGTCACGCAGTCGCCGTCTTCTTCGCGGACGTCGATCTCCTCGGTGACCTTGGGGAGCCCCCAGATGCGGTTGCCCCGGATGCGGTTTTCGAGCGACGTCACGGGCATGTGAAAGACGTAGTAGCCGAACCCCGGGTAGCCGCCCCAGAGCAGCGGAAGCAGCGGAACCGAGAGCGGCGCGTTCATGAGCACCGGAATCGTGAAGGCCACCTCGTTGTACGGCGGCACGTTCATGACGTTCCGATACTCGTAGCAGGAGATGGTGACCACGGCCCGCCCGCCCGGCACCGCCACCGGGCGCATGGCCGGATGCGGCAGCATCGCGCGCGCCGCCTCGTAATCGCAGAGAAAGATGCCGATGGCGCAGGTCACGTCGGCGTAGAAGGTGGGAAACCGGTAGTCCTTGGCGATCGCCTCGTCGAGCTGCAGGGGGGCCGCCGCGGGGCGCAGGGCGAAGCGGCGGAAGAAGGGGTCCTGAAAGCGGTCCTCATTGGAGAGCAGCGGGGCTTCATACTGGAGCGTCGGTTTCATGGACCACCTTGGAGAGGGAAGTGGAATTCTCCATGCTACCGAGTTGCGCCGCCGGATTCCACCCTCTACGATCTAGTGGAGCGTTTCGAAAGCGACATTCCCGTTCGCCTCGAGCTGACGGGCGCGGCAGAGCCGGCGCCGACAGCGAGAGGGGCTCCATTGCCCGTAACCCATTCCTCCGGTACAGACCATGGCGAACCGCAGCGCATCCCCCACGGCAAAACGGACCCTGAAAGCGCGCGAGCGGGCCGCCGAGGCCATCCGCACGCTCGAAATCGTGTTCCCCAACCAGACCAACCACTACGGAACGATGTTCGGCGGCCAGGTCATCGCGCTCGCCGACAAGGCCGCCTACTTCGCGGCCAACAGCTACTGCCGGTGCAACTGCGTGACGGCGAGCATGGAGCGCTTCGACTTCCGGCACCCGATCCGTTCGGGCGACACGATCGAAGCCTGGGCCAAGGTCGTCTACACGGGGCGCACGTCGATGATCGTCAAGGTCGAAATCCGGGCCCAGAAGCCGAACCGGGACGAGGCGGTCCTGTGTACGGAAGGATTCCTCACCATGATCGCACTCGGCGAAGACGGCCGCCCCACGACGGTTCCGCCCCTCAAGATCCGCACGCGCAAGGAGCAGGACGACTGGGAAGAGGCGCGCAAGATCCGCAAGGCCCACGCCGCCGCACGCTAGGGCGACGCCGTTCCCGTTTCAGGAATCAAGAATCTGGAATCAGGAATGCAACCTTCCTGACGCGCCAGCGTCAGGTAAGGTTGTGAAAGACTTTCTGGACGTCGTCGTCCTGCTCGAGGCGGTCGACCAGCTTGAGCACTTCCTGCGCGGCTTCGTCCGAGAGCTCCACCGGCGTCGTCGGTATCCACTCTACTTCGGCGCTGACGGGCGTGATCCCCCGATCTTCGAGGGCCTTCTGCAGTGTGCCGAAATCGGCGAAGGCGCAGCGGATCACCAGGATGTCCTTGCCGTCATCGGTCGTGCTCTCGCCCATCTCTTCGAGCCCGTGGTCGATCAGCTCGAGCTCGAGCTCGTCCTGGTCGACTCCCTTGGGGTCGATCTTGAAGACCCCCATCTTCTTGAACTGGAACGCCACGCTCCCCGACGTTCCCAGATTCCCGTGGCCGCGGTCGAAATGCGAGCGCATGTTCGCCACGGTGCGCGTCGGATTGTCGGTCGCGGTCTCGACCAGGATGGCGACGCCGTGAGGGCCATAGCCCTCGTACAGAATCTCGCTGTAGTCTTCCTTGTCCTTGCCCATCGCCCGCTTGATCGCGCCTTCAACCCTGTCCTTGGGCATGTTGACGCTCTTGGCGTTCTGCAGGCAGCGGCGCAAGGCCGGGTTCGAGGCCGGATCGGGGCCGCCCGCCTTGACGGCGATGACGATCTCCTTGCCGATGCGCGTGAACTGCTTGGACATCTTGTCCCAGCGGGCGAACATCGTATGCTTGCGCGTCTCAAATATGCGTCCCATAAAAGCCTCTGACACCGAACAACAGATGATCCTACTTTATACCACGCGGGTCGACTCCGACGCCGCGTAACAGAAAGGGGGCCGAAGCCCCCTTTGCGTGCACCCTTGCGGAGGCGCGTCAGACCGAGGCCTTGCTCGTGTACAGCTTTTCGATGACGTCGCCGTACTTCTCGAGCACCGCGCGGCGCTTCACCTTGAGCGTCGGCGTCAACATGCCGTTCTCGGTCGTGAACTCTTCGTGCAGCAGTGCGAAGTTCTGAATCTTCTCGAAATTCTTGAACCCTTCGCTCAGGCTGCGGATGTCCTGATCGACCGCCTTGCGCACCGCCGGCTCGTCGGCCAGCTGGGCCAGCGACTTGCCGCCCAGGCCGTTTTTCTCTGCCCAGTCGGGAAGGTTATCGCTGTTCAGCACGATGAGCGCCACGTTGTAGGGCTTGTTCTGGCCGTGAATGAAGGCCTGGCCGATGAGCGGGCTCAGCTTGAGCTGCTCTTCGAGGGGCGCCGGGGCCACGTACTTGCCGTTTTCGAGCTTGTACTGCTCCTTCACGCGGCCGGTGATGTGCAGGTAGCCTTCGCTGTCGACGTACCCCAGATCGCCGGTGCGGAAACCGCCGTCGGGGAGCATGACCTTCTCCGTTTCTTCGGGGCGCTTGTAGTACCCCTGCATGACGCAGTGCCCCTTGATGACGATCTCGCCCTGCCCTTCAGGCGCCGCGTCGACCGGAAGGATCGAAATCTGCACCCCCGGGATCGGCGTGCCGACCGTGCCGATGCGCACGGCGTCGGGGCGGTTGAACGTGGCGGCCGGGCTGGTCTCGGTCAGGCCGTACCCTTCGCAGACCGTAATCCCCACATGCGAGACGAAGCGCGCGACTTCGGGCGACAGGGCCGCCGCGCCGCTGACGGCGAACTTCAGGTTGCCGCCCAGTGCCGCGCGGATCTTGGAGAAGACCAGCTTGTCGAGGACGCGGTGCTGCAGGATCGTCAGCGGATTACGGCTCCCCTGCTCGAGTTCGGTCGCGACGGCGAGCGCGCGGTTGAACAGTTTGAGCTTCAGGCCGCCCGCATCGGCCATCTTCTTGTGCAGGCTGGCGTAGACCTTGTTCCACACGCGCGGAACGCTGTAGAGAATCGTCGGCCGGATTTCGGCGAGGTTGGCGAGCAGCGTCGTCGGCGATTCGGCGAGCGAAACGGTTCCGCCGATGCTGAAGAGCAGGTAGAGCTCGGCCACCTGGCCGAAGGCGTGGGCCCAGGGGAGAAACGCGAGCGACGTTTCGCCCTGCTCGTCGATGGGAAACACGGCCAGAATGGCATTGATGTTGTCGACGATATTGCCGTGCGACAGCATGACCCCCTTGGGCTGGCCCGTCGTGCCCGAGGTATAGATGAACGTGGCCATGTCGGCGGGCGTCACGGCGGCGATCGGCGCCGGATTCTGACGCCCCTTGTCGAGCAGGTCGGCGTAGGCGACGGTCCCTTCGGGAACACCGCCTTCGGCCGGATGGAGCACGACGATGTGCTGCACCGACTCGACGCTCTGCTTGATGGGAAGGCACTTTTCGGCAATCGCCTTACGGGCGGCGAGAATCACCTTGGCGCCGCTGTCGCCGATGATGAATTCCCATTCCTTGGGAAGCTGCGCCTCGTACATCGGCACGTAGATGGCGCCGAGCGTGAAGGTCGCGAAGGCCATGACCGCCCACTCGGTGCAGTTGTCGGCGATGGCCGCGACGCGATCACCCTTCTGCACGCCGAGGGAGGCAAGCCCGCCGCGGGCCGCATCGACCATGCGGCCGAATTCCTCGTACGAAATGTACTGCCAGGTTCCCTGCTTCTTTTCGCCGAGGAAGCGGCGGGCGGCATGGTCCTTGACGGTTTTCTGGAAGAGGTCGGGAAGGGTGTCAAAGCGACGAACCATGGTTTCCATGGAATTCCTCACATAGGGAAAGTTGGGACGCGGGCCGCGCGGCAAGGCTCACCGAGCCGGCCGACCAGAATCATACGGGGCACCCCGGTGAACCGGGCGCGGCTCGTGGCGGGGTAAAAACCGTATCATCCTACTGCAACCCGCCTCCAGCGTCAACGCGTAAACGTCCATTTTCGCCGCGGATTTCAGGGCGAGAACCCTCCCGGGAACCGCCCGCCTCCCGGGCGCGAAGCTCTGCGGCCCCGCCGGCGGCGGCCTATAATGCCCGTATGCGGGTTCTCGTCGTCCATGGCGGCGCCGGCGCGTGGCAGGCCGCCGATGCGGCCGCGGCGCGCGAGGGAGTGCGGCGGGCAGCCGTGGCGGGGCGCGAGCAGCTCGCCGGCGGATCCAGCGCCCTCGAAGCGGTCGCGGCAGCCGTCTGCGTGCTCGAAGACGACCCGCTGTTCAACGCCGGCACCGGGTCGTGCCTCGACGCGGAGGGGAACATCAGTATGGATGCCTCCATCATGCGCGGCCACGACCGCGGCGTCGGCGGCGTGGCCGCCCTCCGGGACGTACGCCATCCCGTCCTGGTCGCCCGGGCCGTGCTCGAGACGACCGAGCATGTTCTGCTCGGGGGCGAGGGGGCGCTCCGGTTCGCGCGCGCCCACGGGTTCGACGCGTGGAATCCCGAATCCCCCGCCCGCCGCGCCGCCTGGGAGCGGAGGCGCGCAGATCCCGCCGGCGGGAGCGGTGACCCTCCGCCGGGGACGGTCGGCGCCGTGGCCCTCGACGACCGGGGCCGCCTGGCCGCCGCGACCTCGACCGGCGGCCTCACCAGAAAACTCCCCGGCCGCATCGGCGACAGCCCCATTCCCGGCGCCGGCAACTACGCCACCGACAGAGCGGCGGCCAGCCTGACCGGACATGGCGAGTACATGCTGCGTCTGCTCAGCGCCGCCGAGTTCTGCCACCGGGTTGCACAGGGGGCCGCGCCGGCCGCGGCCGCCGCAGAAACCCTCGACAGTCTGCGGGCCGCGTTCGGACCCGGCGGCGCCGGCACGGGCATCATCGGCGTCGATCGCGCGGGCGGCGTCGGCGTCGCCCATGGCACCCCGGCGATGCCCCACGCAGTCTGGCGCAGCGGCGAGCCCCTGCGCGCAGCCTTCGCATGCGAGGATCCGGATGCCTGGTCCGAAAGCTGAGCGCACCTCCCGGCGATCGGCGCCAACTCTGCGCCGGAAGAGGCCTTCTGCTACAATTGGACCTATGCGTCGGACCGTGCGGCATTGGGTCGAATCCCTGCAGATCCTCGAGAAAATCGGGACGAGCGACGGCCTGCGCGCGTTTGTCGATGACGGGGTCGACTGCGGCTTCTCGCGGCAGGAGATTGCCGACCTGTATGCGACCTTCTTCGAAGATCGCCTCGCCGAAGCGCTGGCGCTCGCCGTCGTGCACGGCGACTATCCGGGCGACAACGAATTCACCCGCCGGCTGCGCGAAGTGCTTCTGCTGCCGCAGCAGATGTTCCAGAAAGGCAAAGCGGGCCGCCGCTCCCTCCCCGTCCACAACGAATTTTTCCAGTGCTTCCGCGAGGCAACGGTCGCCGTCGAAGGCTCCTTCCACCGCTTCGTCGAGGGCGACTACGATTCGTCGCGCTGGGTCAGCACGCTCATCCGCGAAGCCTACGAGGCCATGCTCCAGGGCAACCTCGCGCGCGCCTACGATCGCCTGACCAGCGCGGGCGCCCGGGTGCTCGAAGGCGATTATCTGGCCCATCCCACCGAGTGGATGGAAACCGACCCGCTCTACAGCTGGCTGCTCGGGCTCGAGCGCATGGCCCACGTCGTGCGCGGGCTCGAAGGCTGGCAGGGGGGGCGGTTCGAGCACTGGCCCGACCGGCGCCGGCAGGTTGCCCGCCGCGTCGACCCGCTCCCCGAGACCGAGATGACGCCCGCGCGCAAGTCGGTGCTGCGCCTCCTCAACGAAGAAGAGTTCGATCGGGCCGAGTTCACGCGCATGCGCCGCAACCGGAAGTGGATTGGCCCGGAGCTGCTGCGCCTTCTGCGCATGCCCGATGACGACACGACGACGCTCGTCATCCGCAACGCGGTGCGCAGCCTCGGGGCCGTCGCCTACGAGCCGGCCGTCGACGATCTGCTCGGCCTGCTGATGCGCTCGGGCCTCAGCGACGACGAAGACGCCGACGGCTACGTCGCCGCGTGCGAAGAAGCCCTGATGGCCTACGGCCCCGGCTTGAAAGAGAAACTTTTTCATCACCTCGAGCTCGCCTTCGTCGATCGGCAGCGCATTGCGCTCGCCCGCGTTCTCAGCGCCATCCCCGACGACGACGAGGTCATGACCGTTCTCGAAGAGCTCACGGCCGACATGGGCGACGAGGGCGACCGCGTCTCCATGCTCTCGATCATCGCCGACTACCGACACCGCCGCAGCCGGCCGTTTCTCAGATCACAGATGCGTGCCGCTGAGCGGTCGGGCCAGATCGCCCTGTCGCGCTATCTGGGGGATCTCGTCCGTCCGCGGCGCCGGAACAACGTGCGCACCGCTCCCCGAAACACCCTGTGATCGCCACATCCCGCAAGGCCCCTGCGGCGCTCCAGCGCGCGCGGCAGTTTACCGAAGAAGCGCTGACCGAGGGGGCGTTTCCCGGAGCGCAGGTTCTGGTCGCCCGCGAAGGCGAAGTCCTCTGGCACGAAACGTTCGGCCACGCCGTGCTCGAGCCCGCCGCGGAGCGGATGAACGAGACGACGCTCATCGACACGGCTTCGCTCACGAAGGCGCTCGTGACGGCCACGGCCGCGGCCCAGCTCGTCGGCGCGGGCGCGGTGAGCCTCGAGTCGCGGCTCGGCGACATGTATCCGCCCGCGCGGGGGACCGACAAAGAAGGGCTCACGCTGCGCGACCTGCTCGCGCATCAGGCCGGGTTTCCGCTCTACGTCCCTTACTGGCGCGAGATCATCGTTCGCTATTCCGACTTCCACGCGCTCCCCTGGACCGCCCTGCGCCAGGAAATCGTCGGACGGATCCTTCACGAGCCGCTGGCGAGCCGGCCCGGCGAAAAGCAGCAGTACTCCGACTTCGATTTCATTCTGCTTGGCGAAGCCCTCGCGCACGTCGCCGGGATGCCGCTCGACGCCTGGTTTGCAGAGCAGATCGCGGCCCCCCTGGGCATCGCGGCGCGCTTCGTGCGTCTGCCCGCCGACGACGAGCCGCCGGTTCCCGGCCGCTTCGCCGCCACCGAACGCTGCCCGTGGCGGGGCGAAGTGCTCTGCGGCGCGGTACACGACGACCACGCCTACCTCATGGGCGGGGTGGGCGGACACGCCGGGCTCTTCGCCTCGGCCGCCGACGTCTACGCCATTACCGAAGCCTGGCGCCGCGCCTGGCACGGCGCCGAGGGAATTCTGAAGCCCCAGGCCGCGCGCATGTTCTGGACGAAGCCGGTCGAGGCGCCCGGATTCACCTGGACGCTCGGCTGGGACACGCCGACGCCGGGCGAGAGCACGTCGGGAAGCCACTTTTCTGCGCGCTCGGTCGGACACCTGGGCTTCACGGGATCAAGCATCTGGATCGACCTCGAGCGCGACATCACCGTCATTCTGCTCACGAACCGCATCCATCCGCTGCGCTCGAACCTGGGCATCAAGGCCTTTCGCCCGGCCTTTCACGACCGGGTCATGCAAGGTCTGCTCGACGCCGGCTGACGCCTTCGCACGGGGGCGCCGGGCCGAAGGGCGGCGGGCCGACGTTGGGGTATAATGACGCTTCCATGACGAAACGGCGCGTTTTCCTCCTCGCCTACTACTTTCCCCCCGTCGGCGGCATCGGCGCCCATCGCGCGACCAAGTTCGCACGTTATCTGCCCGACTACGGCTGGGAGCCGACCGTCTTTCACGCCGGTAAGGGGAACCTGTACGTGCAGGATCCCTCGCTGCTTGCCGAGGTGCCCCCCGCGGTGCGCCGGATTCCCGTGCGCACCTGGGAAGCCGCGGCCGTGCGGCGCGCCCTCGATCGGATGCGCCTGCGGTTTCTCTCCTACCGCATTCCACAGACGTTTCCGGTCGACGGCCAGATCGGCTGGGTGCCTGCCCTGGTGCGCGCCGTGCTCGACGAAGCCGCGCGCAGCGGACCGCCCGACGTGCTCTTCAGCACCTCGGCCCCCTTCTCGGCCACCGTAGCCGGCCTGCGCCTGCAGAAGAAGCTTGGCGTTCCCTGGGTGGCCGACTTCCGCGATGACTGGACGCGCAATCCGAACATGCCGTTTCTCACCCCCGCGCACAGGGCGCTCGCCCGCAAAGTCGAGCGCGAGGTGATGCAGCGCGCCGACGCCGTCACCACGGTGACCGACAGCTGGGTGCGCGCCTACCAGGCCGACCGGCCGGCCGCATGCCGTCCGGTCGAGCTGGTGGGCAACGGGTACGACGAAAACGACTTCTGCGCGGAACCCGAGGCGCGGCCGACGGACCGGTGGACCCTCGCCTTCGTGGGAACGGCCTATCCGCTCACCGATCCGGCGCCGGTGCTCGAAGCGCTCGCCCAACAGGTGCGCGCGGGAAAGATTCCGGGCGACCGGGTGCGCGTCGTCCACGTCGGCCACGGCGACGTGCGCTGGCCGGCCGACGCAGGGTACGAGACCGTCGCCACCGGATTTCAGCCGCACGGCGAGGCGGTGCGCTGGATGCAGAAAGCCCACGCGCTCATCTTCACGTACCACCGACCTGAGGCGAGCAGCGGGCGCATCTACGAATATCTGCGGGCGGGTCGGCCGATCGTCGGCATGGCCCCCGAAGGCGAAGCGAGCTCGCTGGTGCACGGCCTCGGCCGGGGCCGGATCTTCGCCCCCGAAGCGCGCGACGGCCTCGGCGCCGAGCTGGTGCGCATGTTCGACCAATGGCAGGGCGGAAACAGTCCGACCTACGAGCCCGACGATCGCATCCGCGCCCTGTCGCGCCAGGAGCAGACGCGGCGGCTCGCTTCCATCTTCGACGCGCTGGCCGCCCCCGCCGGCGTCTGATCAACCGGAGAGCGCATGGCAGTGGAATACAAGGTCGCCGAAACGAGCGACGTCAGCGACAGCGGCCTCGAAAAGATTCTCAACCAGCTGACGGCGCAGGGCTGGGCCCTCGAAGGGATTCATTTCGCCATGCGCGACAACAGCCGCCGCCCGGCCATGGCCTTCGTCATCTTCTCGCGCGAGCGCGCGGATTGATTCCTGATTCCGATTCCTGATTCCTGATTCCTGATTCTTGAGAGACAAGGACTTGGACTGCCCGGGGTCCGTCACTCGTCACTCGCAACTCGCAACTCGTAACTCGCCACTCCCCCTACAGCAGCAGCGCCCCCACGGCGGCGCAGACGAGTGGAATCGAGAGGTTATCGTCGACGCGGCTGCTGAGCAGTTCGGTCACGGCCCCCGCCGCGGCAATCCCGGCCGCAATGCCGAGCCCCGCCGCCACACCCAGAGCGGGCTGCGTCAGCAGCAGGAGGGCGCCGACCGAGATCAGGCCCGTGAAAAAGAAACCGAGCGTGCCCGCCCAGCTCTTGTCGCGGAAGAGTTTGCGCCGGCCCCAGCGCTTGCCGACAAGGGAGGCGATCGGGTCGCTGAAGCCGAGCACGAGCACGGCCGCCTCGACGGCGACCTTGGGAAAGAACCAGGTAATGATGATGAGCGCCAGCAGATAGAGCGTGGCCGAGTTGGTGCGGTAGCGCTCTGAAGGGCGGGATATCGAGCCGAAGACCTTGTCGACCAGAAAATCGTTCCAGCGGGTCGAGAAACGCCGCGTCACCTCGAGTACGAAGAAAACCGAGAAGATCGTGCCCAGCACCATCAGCGCGCTCTCGCGAGTCAGCACGAAGTGATAGAGCGTGAAGGCAATCACGCCGTTGGACATGTGGAAAAGGTTCCGCACGTAGTTCGTCGGCTTGAGCTGACGGGAGAGCCCCAGGGCCGCGGCGCGTTCGGCATGGCGCTTCTTGAGCTCAAGCAGCAGCTCTTCGTAGCTCCGCGCCAGACGCTCCTTGCGTTCCTTCAACGCCTGCACGTTGGGCGATTCGGCGAGCGTGTCGCTGTAGGCGCGCATGCGATCGGCGAGCTCCCGCAGTTTCTCCAGGCTCGACGCGGGTCCCGCGCCGGCCGTAAAAGCGGCTATCCGGCCGGCCAGGTCATCGCCGACCGCGCGCACGCGTTCACTCCACCGGCGGTCGGCGGTGCGGGGCTGCTGGATTCCGTCGATGTACTCCCTGACCTGATCGATCAGGGCTTCGATGGCTTCGAATTCGTGGGCGTTCGACGAGGCCGTCATGTTTTCTCCCTGCAGTGCGGCAGCGCCGGAGGGCGGATCTGAGGCGGATCCTCCCGAGGCGGCGCCCCCGAGAAAGGGTACCACGTTCGGGCCCGTCCGTCCCAGAAGGGGGCGGCTCTCGCCGGAGCCCCCGATTCCCCGACGGTCGCACCGTGGCGCGCAAGTCCGCGCAAGGCCGACGGCGGGGGCAATGAGGCCCCCCGAGCCGCGGTTTCCGGGCACCCCGAACCGCCTCCCGGACGGCCCGGCGACCGGCTCCGGCACGCTTCCGGACGTTTGCAAAGGGGGCGCCCGGCGTGGTACCATGTAACGATCAACAAATCACGACATTTTTTTCGTAATTAGAACAGGATTTACACTCCCCGACCGGCAGATCGCCATCAACTTTCCCGCCGGGAACGTATCTCCGGCCTGCCCTCGGCCTCCCCGGCGCCCCTCGGCAGTCCGGGGCTCCGACTGATGAAATCCACTTCGAGCCACACATGACGATGCCAGCCTATACTTTGGACAATCCGCTCGACCCCGCCGCGTCCGACGCCGCGACGGCCGCCCCCCTCGGAGACGACGCCAGCCCCTACGATCGCGCCCTCGAGCTCGGCCGCGACCTGATCGCCCGCCCCCTGCGGGGCGGCGGCCCCGACCGCGTGATGGTGCAGCATGCGAAGTCGCGCATGACGGTCTGGGAGCGCATCAAGGTGCTGACCGACACCGAGCCGAACATCTTCTACCAGAACTGGGGCCCCGGGCTCGACGGCGCCTCCATCGTGACCGGCATCCTGAACATCAAGGGGCGCGACGTGGCCGTCTACGGCCATGACTTCACGCTGCGCGCCGGATCCATGGACGCGACCAACGGGGCCAAGCTTGCCCGGCTCATCCTCATGGCCGGCGAACGGGGCATTCCGCTCATCGGCATGAACGACTCGGCCGGCGCCTTCGTGCCGGCCGGCGTGGGCGGCCTCGACGGCTACTCCGAAGCCTTTACGGCGCTGCGCAAGATCAGCGGCGTCGTCCCGAGCATCATGTGCATGTTCGGCTTCAACGCCGGCGGCGGCGCCTACCTGCCGCGCCAGGGCTCGTTTCTCGTCCAGTCTGAAAACACGTTCTTCGGCCTCACGGGCCCCGGCGTCGTGAAGTCGGTGCTCGGTGAAGACGTCACTGCCGATCAGCTGGGCGGCCCCGGCGTGCACGGCCAGAGCGGCGTGGCCGACCTGGTCGCCGCCGACGAGCTGGGCACGCTGCGCTCGGCGCTGCGCCTGCTCAGCTACCTGCCCGACAACAATCATTCGCGTCCGCCGTTCGTGCCCACGACCGACCCGCTCGACCGGTTCACGATGGACGAAGACATCCTGCTGCGCCGCACGTTCAACTCGCCCGCCGGGATGAATGCGCCGATGGACATCACGCTCTACCTGCAGCAGCTGTGCGACCATGGCGAATACTTCGAGCTGCAGCCGCAGCGCGCCCGCAACATGATCACCGCCTTCGGGCGCATGGGGGGGCACGTCGTCGGTTTTCTCGCCAACAACTCGGCCGTGGCCTCGGGGCAGATCGACATCGCCGCCGCCCGCAAGGGCACGCGGTTCGTGCGCTTCTGCAACCTCTACAACATCCCCATGGTCTTTCTCGAAGACACCACCGGGTTTCTGCCCGGCAAGGAGCAGGAGCAGATGGGGATCGTGCTCGAGGGCCGGCGCCTGCTCGACTCGATCATCGACCTGCGCACGCCGCGCATCACGCTCATTCTTCGCAACGCCTTCGGCGGCGCCTATGCGACCTTCAACTCGTACTTCACGGGCGCCGACGTCGTGCTGACGCTCCCCACGGCGCGCATCGCCGTCATGGGCCCGGCCGGCCGCGAGTACGTCTACAAGAAGGACATTCAGGCCATCGACCGCGCTTACCGCGAAGCCGTCCAGAAGGGCGGCTCCGAAGAAGAAGCGGCGCGCGTGCGCAACGAAGCGCTGGCCGCGCTGTCGAAGCGCTACGAGAAAGAGCTGCTCAACCCCAAAGAGGCGCTTTCGCTCGGCTCGGTGTCGAGCGTCGTCATGCCCGGAAACACGCGCCGCGAACTCGGCCGCAACCTTGATTTTCTGCTTCGCAAGTATCAGCCTGCCCCCATGTCGGGCGTGCAGAGGGAGTTTGAATAATGCTGGATCGCAATCTCACCCCGATGCGGTTCGACGAGTCGCCGTCCGAGTGGGCGCGCTCGTTCTCGCTGGCCTCCATCAAGTGCCTCATCGTCTGCCGCGGCCCCGTGCGCAAAGAGGCCATGGACGTGTTCGATCAGGCCGGCATCCGGGAATACGGCATCCTGCTGTCCGAGAAGGACAGCATCGTCTATCCGCGCGCCCTGGCGCCTGAGCTGCGCGGGTTCCGCTTCCCGAACAACGTGCACCGCGTGCCCGACTACATGGGCGCCGGGCAGGAAGAGAAGACGGCGCGCATCCGCGAGATCGTCTCCATCGCCGTCGATAACGGCTACACGCACATCTTCGCCGGTTACGGCTTCATGGCCGAAGACGCCGAGTTCATCGAGGCCATCGAGCAGGCCGGTGTCATCTTCGCCGGTCCGTCCTCGCACGTCGCCCGCGGCGCCGGCGCCAAGGACGAGGCCAAGAAGCTCGCCCGCCGCCTCGGCAACTCGGTGACCCCCGGGGTCGATAACGTCTCGGCCCTCGCGCTTCTCGCGCGGATCAAGGACCGCAGCGGCCTTGAGAAGCTGGCGAAGGAAAACAAGCTCGCCTTCTCGTTCGACGACAAGGCGTCGCTCGAAGACAACGCCGAAGCCCTGCTGCAGCTCGGCTACGCCCGCACGCTCGAGCTCGTCACCATCGAAGAGCTTCAGGCCTGCGCCCGCGAGCACTCGCAGGCCATCTGGAAGGATCACCCGGGCAGCCGCATCCGCTACAAGTACATCGGCGGCGGCGGCGGCAAGGGGCAGCGCGTCGTCGGCAAGCCCGAAGAGGTGAGCGCGGCCGTCATGGACATCCTGGCCGAATCCAAGGTCATCGCCCCGGGTTCGAACCGCAACTTCCTCATCGAGCTCAACATCGAGACCACCCGCCACAATGAGATTCAGCTCATCGGCAACGGCGAATGGTGTCTTTCGCTCGGCGGCCGCGACTGCTCGGTGCAGATGCACGAACAGAAGCTGCTCGAAGTGTCGCTGACGAAGGAGCTGCTCGACGCCGAGCTCGCCTTCGAACAGGGCGCCGCCCGCCGCGAGACGCTGCTCGAGGACCAGCAGACGCTGGCGCGCATGGAGGCCGAGGCCGAGCGCTTCGGCGCCGCCGTGGGGCTGAACAGCGTCTCGACCTGGGAAGCGATCGTCGAGGGGACGAAGCACTTCTTCATGGAGATGAACACACGCATCCAGGTCGAACACCGGGTGACGGAGCTGGCCTACCGGCTCAAGTTCACGAACCCCGAGGATGCGAACGACTTCTTCTTCGTCGAAAGCCTCATCGAGGCCATGCTGCTGCTCTCGCTGCACGGCAAGCGCGTGCCCAGGCCCGAACGGCTCGTGCGCAACGTGGCCGGCTCCGAAGTGCGCATCAACGCCACCAACGCCGCCCTGCAGCCCCACGCCGGCGGCGTCATCCGCTCCTGGTCGCAGCCGCTCCCCGGCGAGATCCGCGACGACCAGGGCATCGGCATCCGCAACCCCGACACGGGGTCCTTCGTCTACTACCACCTGGCCGGCGCCTATGATTCGAACATCGCACTCGTCGTCACCGACGGAGTGAACCGCCGCGACAACCTCGAGCGCCTCGCCGAGATTCTGCGCCGCACGGAGCTGCGCGGCGAGGACCTGCAGACCAACATGCCGGTGCACTACGGCCTGCTCAACTGGATCCTGGGCAAGGACGCCATGCTGAAGCCGTCGACGCGCTTCATGTCGGCCTACCTCGCTGCAGTCGGCGCGGTCGCTACGGTCATCCGCGACCTCGACCTCGAGCAGGCCTTCGCCCGCGTCGAGTCAGGCATCAAGGACAAGGAAGCGCGCGCGGTCTTCGACCGTAAGGAAACACTGATCCTGCGTCCGCTGCAGCGGCTGCTCGCCAACCCACACCTGACCGCCGGCTTCATCGGCCGATACGACGGGCGCCTGTGGACGCGCGACGGCGCACAGGTCGCCTTCGCCGTGAATCCCATCGAGTTTCTCGACGCCCTCTACCACTACCTGCACCTCGAGTGGGCTCCGGGTAAGCCGCCGAGCGAGATGGTCTGGGACCACGACCAGAAGATTCTCACCGACGCCCTCGCCTTCTACGCCGCCCTGCGCGAGCGCACCGGAGCCGGGAGCTGGAACAAGCTGGAGACGCTGCTCGGCGGCGGCGCCCCCGCCGCGTTCAAGGGGCAGCCCGAAACATGGGAGGCCTGCCAGGCCGCGCATCGCGGGTTCCAGCTCGGCATGGAGCTGCTGCTCGTGGTGCCACGCATCGGCATGGTCTCGGGCTTTGTCGACGTCGGCATGGACGAGCGTCTGAACCCCGTGCTTCCCGAACGCTTCCGCGACGGCGAGAGCACGAAGGATCTCATCAAGGCACTCGCCCCCCCGCCGGCAGCCAGCTCCGACGAAATCGTCACCCCGATGGGCGGCCACTTCTACGCCCGCGAGGCGCCGCACCTGCCGATTCTCATCGACGAGGGGCAGCGCTTCGAGGCCGGCCAGCCCCTGTTCGTCATCGAAGTCATGAAGATGTTCAACAAGGTGACCGCCCCGTTCTCGGGCACGGTGGTCAAGAACCTCATGAAGAACGTCGACGGCAAAATCGTCAAGAAGGGCCAGGTCATGTTCAAGGTCGAGCCCGACGAACTCGTGTCGACCGACGACGGCCACCAGGAGCAGCGCCGCAAGGAGATGACTCTGCGCCTGCTCGGCCTCGACGCCATCACGGCCTGAGCTCCGCCCCCGGCCTTTGCACCCCCGCGCTGCCCCGTGCAGCGGCGGGGGTTTTTTCTTGGGCGCAATCGCCTTCGATGCGTGCCGTCTCTGGGGTATCGTGTAAGGATGCGCTGCTCAACATCCCTTCGCCTGGTTCCGCTCCTGCTCGCTTTCACGTTCTCCGCCTGCGCCGCGTTCGGCGGCGCCGCGTCGGGAGAGCGTCTTGCCCGCATGGAGGCGTCGCCCCAGTACCGCGAAGGGAAGTTCGGGAACCGGTTGCCGATGGCCGAAGACGACTGGACGTTCGGCAAGATCCTCGCCATGCTGGGCGAGTGGTTGAACAACGACGCCCAGACGGTTCCCGAAGAGCCGATGCCCGTCGAGACGCTGACGGCTGCCGACTTCGCGAGTCCGGCCACCGATCTTGCCGTGCGCTGGTTCGGACACTCGACCATCCTTATCGAAATAGAAGGCAAGCGGATTCTGACCGACCCCATCTGGTCTGACCGCGCCTCGCCGGTTTCCTTTGCGGGCCCGCACCGCTTCACCCCGCCCCTCATCGACCTGGCGGCGCTGCTTCCGATTGACGCCGTGGTGATCAGCCACGACCACTATGACCACCTCGATTACGAAACGATTGTCGCGCTGAAAGACGCCGTGCACTTCTTCGTTCCACTCGGGATCGGCGCGCATCTCGAGGCCTGGGGGGTCGCGCCGGAACGCATCCGCGAACTCGACTGGTGGGAGTCGGCCGAGCTGGAGGGCATCCGCTTCGTCTGCACGCCGTCACGCCACTTCTCGGGGCGCAGCCTGACCGACCGCAACCGCACCCTGTGGGCCTCGTGGAGCATTCTGGGGGCGGCGCGGCGCGTCTACTTCGGCGGCGATTCGGGGCTCTTTCCCGAGCTGACGGAGATCGGGGAGCGATTCGGCCCCTTCGACGTCACGATGCTCGACTCGGGCGCTTACAACGGACGCTGGCCCGACGTGCACATGGGGCCCGAACAGGCGCTCATCGCCCATCGCGCCCTGCGGGGCAAGGTTCTGCTGCCGATCCACTGGGGCCTGTTCCAACTGGCGCTGCACAGCTGGGTCGAACCCGCCGAGCGCATGCGCGTTCTGGCGAGCCGGTGGGGCAATCGGATCGCGCAGCCGAAGCCCGGGCAGCTCCTCGTTCCCGACGGCCCGCTCCCCACGGCGCGATGGTGGCCCGACGACGTGCCCTGGCAGACCGCCGACGAGGCGCCCATCGTTTCTTCGCACCTCGACCCCCTGTGGGTCGCCCGCTACGCGCAGCCCGTCACGTTGAGCCGGCGCTGAACGCCGCTATTCGAGGCCGAACGTCCAACCCGGGTGATCGAAGAGTTCCCCGTAGCGCTCGAGCGCCTCGGCCAGCTGCATGAGACCGCCGCGACGTTCCTCTTCATCGTCCGACTGGAGCTGCGCGGCGCCGCCGATCAGGCGGATGAGGACGGCATCATGCAGCACCCGATCGGCTTCGGGCGACAGCTTGCACTCTGCGATCAGCCGCCGGTTCTCGGCCGCCACCGCCGCCCCCGTCTTGACGTAGCCGTCGGGGCTCATCGTGCCAGCGTCGACGGCGCGAACCGCTTCGAGAACCTGCCCCTTGATGGCGGTCATCCCCTCGCGCAGGGGGGCGTCGGTCTCCCACTTGCGGCCGTCGTTCAGACCGATATTGGCGTCACCGTCGGTCTCGTGAGCGGCATGAGGATCGTGCGCTGCGGGCGCGGCATGGTCGGCGTGGGAGGCATGCGGGTCATGGGCGGCATGCCCCGCGGAATCGTGGGCACAGCCGGCAGCCGCGAAGCCGGCGGCAAGCAGACAAAGCAAAGCGAATCGGCGCAAGGGTTACCTTCTCTCCGGCGGACGCAGAAATTTCCGCCTCCCGTATTGTACCCCCCGCAGGCGCCGGTGCGCCGCTGCCTCAGCCGGGAACCTTGGGGATGGTGAACCAGAAGGTCGTTTTCCCGTCACCGCTCTCAGCCCCGACGAGGCCGCCGTGCGCCTCCACGATGCCCTTGACGATATAGAGCCCCAGGCCCGTCCCCTCGATCCCCTTGCGTATCGATACCCGGGAGCGATGGTAGCGCTCGAAGAGCTGCTCGCGCGCTCCCCGGTCGAGCTCTCCGTCGTTGACGACGCTGACGCGTACCTGCGCGGTTTCCGATCGAACGTCTATTGCGACGGCGCCGTCCCGGACGCCGTACTTGACCGCGTTCGAAAGCAGATTGGAAAGGACCTGCTCCATGCGCATCTTGTCGGCAAACGCGAGCGCTGGTTGCTCCCCGCTGGTCACGCGGATCGTGATGCCCAGCGCGGCAAATCTGTCGGCCGCCTCGCACGCAACCTCTCGCAGATCGACCATCAATCGGCGCAACGAAAGCTGGTGCGCCTCGATCTTCGACGCATCCACCATGTCGCCGATAATCCGGTTCATCAGCGCCGCGCTGGCATGCATGTGGTCGAGTTCACGCATGACTTCAGGGTCTGCGCCGGTGCACCGGTGGCGCAGCATTTCGACACGCGCCAGGACGGTGGTCAGCGGCTGACGCAGATCATGGGCGATAACCCCCGTCCACCGTTCGCGCGTCTGCTCGAGCGCGCGCTTTTCTGAGATGTCCTCGAAGATCATGACGGCGCCGATGATGTTCTGGTCGTCGTCCAGGATCGGCGCCGCACTCTTGTAAACGTACAGTTCGCTGCCGTCCGGGCGCCGGACGAGGTACTCGGCCATGCGCACGACGTTACCGCGCAGGACACGGGGCACGACCCGTTCTTCTTCGGAGAGAGGCGAACCGTCGATGTGAAAGAGCAGGTCCTCGAACTGCGCCGCCCCCCCCTCCGAGCGCAGGCGTACGCCGAACAATTCGCAGGTTCGGCGATTGAACATGAAGCTGCCGTCGCGCTTCACCAGTATGATGCCGTTGGGCGAGTGGTTGATCAGCGCCTCGAACCAGCGCTTTTCTTCGTCGAGCGATTGCAGCAGCGATTCGCGCTCCGCCTCCTTCCGGTGCTGCTCGGTCACGTCCTGGGTCGTGCCGACGAGGCGTTCGGGCCGCCCGGGAGGGCCGACGATGCTCGCCTTCTCCTGAATGAAGCGTTCCCGCCCGTCGGGCAGTTGAATCCGGTGCGTGACTTCATAGGCCTCCTGGCGGCTCAGGGCCTCGCGCACCCGCTCTTCGACCCGCGGCCGGTCGTCAGGGTTGACCATGGAAAGGAACATGGGATAGGTAATCTTCGGACGCTCTTCTCCGAAACCGAACAGGCGGTATGCTTCGTCAGACCACTGCACTTCGTTGGTACGCAGGTCCCAGTACCAGCTGCCGATCAGGCCGACCTCCTGCGCCTCGCGCAAGCGTTCCTCGTTCAGGCGCAGGCGCCGTTCGGTCTCGATCCGGTCGGTGATGTCGGTCCAGTACCCTGCCAGCCCGATGATCGCCCCCTTGTCGTCGAAGCGGGGCTCATGGACGGCGTCGAAAATGAGGTTGCGCTCTCCGGTGCTGATTTCCAGCTCGCAACGCGAAGGTTGGCGCGTCTCGATCACCCGGCGCTTCTCGATGACGATGCGCGCCGCCTGGTCGGGACGGAACAGGTCGAGATCAGTCCTGCCGACTGCAGAGTCGTCGAAGGGCGGCCGGATGCGGGCGAACCACGTATAGAACAACCGGGTGTCCTGATAGAAGATGGTGCCGGGCGCATGAGCAGCGACGAAGGCCAGACGACGTTCGCTTTCGGCCAGCGCCTGCTCGGATCGTTCGCGCTCGGTGATATCGCGTGAAATCCCTTCTACGGCGACGATGCGCTCATCATGAACGACGGGCGTGAACCCGATTTCGTGGCAGACGCCCGAGCCGTCCCTATGGCTCAGGTAGGCCCGGACGGGAGAGCGCGACTCCCGCTCTCCATTGAGCATGGCGCGGACCATGGCCCGGGTTTCGGGGGACATGAGGCGAAAGACGAGTTCCGGATCGGCGTCGAACTCCTCGGGGGCGTATCCCAGCAGTTTCCGGGTTGCACCCGACAGGTAGTCGAACCGGTTCGTCTGCAGGCTCCAGCGGAACACGATGTCGCGGGCGTTCTCGGCCATCAGCCGGAAGCGCTCTTCGCTTTCGGCGAGCGCCTCCTCACGCCGCCTGGCCTCGCTCATGTCGACGATCTGGGCAATGTAGTAACGGGCATACCCGTTCTCGTCCCGGACGGCCGATCCACTCAGGATGGCGTGGATGACCGCGCCGTTCTTGTGCACGTAGCGCTTCGAAAGCCGGTAGTTCGGGATTTCGCCCGTGCGGAGCCTCTCGGCCAGCTCGAGGTCGACGTTCAGGTCGTCGGGGTGGGTGACGTCCTGAAAGCGTATCCGCCCGAGCTCTTCGGGCGTGTAGCCCAGCATCTCGCACAGGGCCCGGTTGGCCCGCTCGAAGGTGCCATCAAGGCCGACGATGGCCATGCCGACAGGGGCCGTCTCGATGATCTCGTCGACCTTGCGCGTGCTCTCGTCCAGCTGGGCACGTGCCTGCGCGCTCGAGATGCCGCTGGCGAAAACCTCACCGATCGCCACGAAGGTCTCGCATTCCTCATCGCTCACCACCCGCTCTTCGGGAAAACCCAGGGTCAGCGTTCCGACGCAGCTGCTGTGGACGATGAGCGGAACCGCAATGACCGTGTGGGACCCGCTGGCGGCCATGACGCGGGCCGCGAGCGTGAGTTCGGAATCGAGAGGCCGCCGCAGATCCGCGACCTGAATCTCCTTCCGGTTGGCCGCGCGCGCCGCAAGGAGCGGTGAATCCAGCGAAAGCTCGCAGACCTGCTCGACGAGCTGCGGCGGGATACCGTCGGAGGCGATCAGCCCCAGGCGGCGCCGGTCGGGGTCGAGAAGGTGCACGTGCGCCATGCTCGCGCCGGCCTGACGGAACTGGTCGACGATGGCCCGCGCGATCCGCTCGACGCTCCCCTCGCGCACGACGACGGCGCCGATGCGGGCAAGCGCGGCAAAGCTGTGCGCCTGCGGAAATCCGTCTACCCTGCGCGCCTCGCCGCGCGGCCGGCGCTCAGGATCTCGGGATGGCTGCTCGCTCATGAAACTCGCATCAACCTCGCCGCGGGGCGGCTCTCCGGGCGTCAGGGATGAATAGGGGCATTTCAGCTCCATTATCGACGGTTCCTCGGGCCCGTCGTGATAGAACTCCCTGGAACTCCCTTCGCCCGCCCCCCTGCCGGGCCTGGTGCGATCGCCCGCCCCTTGAAGGGTATCGCTCCGGGCTGTAGAGTATAGGTTTCATGGAGCGGAATGTGGAAGTCGTCACGCACAGAAACCTGATTCTGGTTTTTCACAAAGGGACCGGCAACCTCGAGCAGGGGCGCCGCATCACCGACGCCATGCGCGAAGCCGTGGCCACGCTGCGCCGTTCGCACCTGCGCATCGCGATCTACCACGACGTTTCGGAGCTTGCCGCCGCCGACAACGATTACGTCTCGGCCTTCGCCGGCCTGGCCAAGGAACTGGGCAAAGACGGCTTCGTCTTCGTGGCGACCATCCCCAAGGCCTGGGTGCGAGTTCTCGCCAAGACCGCCTCGTACCTCGGGGGGATCGAGACCCACTTCTTCAAGACGCCTGCCGAATCGATCCAGTATCTGGAGGGCGCCGGATTCGAGTTTCCTGCAAGCGCCCACCGCGTCGCCTGACCGTGGCGCCCAGCCCCGCACCGGTTCCCTAACCGATTTTTCGTCCAGACGTAACCCCTCGGACGGCGCCGGCGCCGCAGCGCCTCGGATTACCGTCGGCATGGAGTACGCTCGTATCGAGGAGCGGATCCATGCGCACTTTTCCGCTCCCGGAAAGGTGTACCATGCGACTTCTGCTTCTGGCCCTGCTTCTCTTCTCGGCATCTGCCTGCGGTGACGACGACTCACCGGGCCAACCCACCGAAGAAACCCGGGTTCCCCCTCCCGACGATACCGACGATACCGACGATGACGATCGGGACGACGACGGAGACGACACGAATGGTGACCGTGACGACGATGACCGGGACGACGACTCTGACGACGGCAGAACATCGGGGTGCGACGTCGAAAACCGTACCATCGACGACAACGTTTTCCTGGGCGGCGAGCAGGACTGCACCTATCGTAACGTGCGCATCACCGGAAATCTCCGGATTGACGACGGCGCCGGGTTCACGGGAACGAACCTCCGGCTCGACGGGAACCTCGAGGCCGAAGACTTCGGCGAGCTCACGCTGTCCGAATCGCTGATTCGAGGAAACGTCGAGGCCGAGCGCGGAGGAAGCGTCTCGATACTCGACTCGGAGATCGACGGAAACGTGCACCTGGAGTCGAACCGGGGGGCGATTGCCATCCTGCGCAACCGGATTGACGGCAATGTCGAGCTCGAAGACAACACGGGAGGCCCGTTCGAGATTTCCGAGAACCTGATCCGGGGAAACGTGGAATGCGAGCGCAACGACCCGGCCCCGTTCGGGAGCGGAAACCAGGTCGACGGTAATCTCGAGGATCAGTGCGCCGGCCTCTAGCAGGAGCAGGGTATTGAAATTTGCCCGCGCCGGCGATCAGTTCTTCAGGCGGTATCCGGTCTTGAAGATCCAGACGATGACGACGAGACAGGCGGCCATGAAGACCACGGTCATGGCCGTGCTGACCACGACGTTCACGTCGGCGATGCCGTAGAAACTCCAGCGAAATGCGCTGATCAGGTAGACGACCGGGTTGAAGAGCGCGATCTGGCGCCACACGCCGGGGAGCATGTCGATGGAGTAGAAGCTCCCGCCCAGAAAGGTCAGCGGGGTCACGACCAGCGCCGGGATGACCTGCAGCTTTTCGAAGCCGTCGGCCCAGATGCCGATGATGAAACCGAAAAGGCTGAAGGTGACCGACGTCAACAGGAGAAAGATCACCATCCAGACCGGATGGGCGATTTCGAAAGGGACGAAAACGCGCGCCGTCAAGAGAATGATGACCCCGAGGATGACCGATTTCGTGGCGGCGGCGCCGACGTAGCCGATCAGGATCTCGACCGTCGAAACCGGCGCCGAGAGCATCTCGTAGATCGTTCCCAGCCACTTGGGCAGGTAGATGCCGAACGATGCGTTCGAAATGCTTTCGGTCAGCAGGGCCAGCATGATGAGGCCCGGCACGATGAACGCCCCGTAGGTGACGCCGTCGACCTCGCCCATGCGCCTGCCGATGGCCGCCCCGAAGACGACGAAATAGAGCGAGGTCGAGATGACCGGCGTGGCGATGCTCTGCATGAGCGTGCGCCAGGTGCGGGCGAGCTCGAAGAGGTAGATCGCGCGAATGGCGTAGACGTTCATGAACGGGACCTCACCAGGTCGACGAAAATTTCTTCGAGCGAGCTCTCGCGCGTCTGCAGATCCTTGAAGTCGATGCCGTGCCCGGTGAGCCGCTTGAGCAGATCGGCGATGCCGGTCTGCTCGCTCTGGGCATCGAACGTGAAGAGGAGCGCCGAGCCCTCGGCCTGCAGCTCGAGCGGGTAGTCGCCGAGCTCGGGGGGGATGGCAGAGAGCGGATTCTGGAGATGAATGGTGAGCCGCTTCTTACCGAGTTTCCGCATCAGCGTCGCCTTCTCCTCGACCAGAATCATCTGGCCCTTGTGAATGACCCCGATGCGATCGGCCATCTCTTCGGCCTCTTCGATGTAGTGCGTCGTGAGAATGATCGTCACCCCGCTGTCGCGCAGGCGGCGCACCATCGCCCACATGTCGCGGCGCAGCTCGACGTCGACCCCGGCCGTCGGCTCGTCGAGAAAGAGAATGCGCGGTTCATGCGACAGCGCCTTCGCAATCATGACGCGGCGCTTCATGCCTCCCGAGAGGGTCATGATGCGCGCGTCTTTCTTGTCCCAGAGCGACAGATCCCTGAGAACGCGCTCGAGATACGCGGGATCGGGCGGGCGGCCGAACAGGCCGCGGCTGAACTTCACGGTGGCCCAGACGCTTTCGAACGAATCGGTCGCGAGCTCCTGGGGGACCAGGCCGATCTTCATGCGGGCCGGCCTGAAGTCGGTGATGATATCGTGTCCGTCGGCCAGAATCCGACCGCCGCTCGGATTGACGATCCCGCAGATAATGCTGATCAGCGTCGTCTTGCCGGCCCCGTTCGGGCCTAGCAGGGCGAAGATTTCACCGCGCCGGATTTCGAGGTTGACGTCACGGAGCGCGGTGAAGCCCGAAGCATAGGTCTTCGAAACCTGTTGAACGGAGACGACCGAATCCACTAGGCGCCCTTCACCTGCGGCTGGCGCACTTCATAATCCTGCACGAACGGCGGCGCATGTTCCGGATCGCGCAGCGCCTCGGCAAGCCAGGGAACGCTGGCCACGTCACGTTCGCGAATCGAGACTCTGTCGACACGGTCGAGCGTGCCGAACACGAAATCCCAGATCGGCGTCGTCACGCCGTGGTTTCGATTCGGCCGCGAAAAATGGTGATACAGGTGATGTTTCGTCGCCCAGCGGCCGTACGCCGTGCGCGGCCCACGAACGTGAATCGACTGGTGCAGGTACTCGTAGGTCGTCCAGCCGATGGATATCGAGACGAGGAAGCCGCCCGCAAACCAGCCGTCGACGAGAAACCCGGCGACTCCCCCGAGAATGGCGAGCACGGGCACGGCGCCCCGAATCTTCAGCGGCACAGGTGAAAAATAGAGAATGTCCTTGTGGTGCCTGAGGTGCTCTGAGGAAATCAACGTCCTTCCCTTGGGCAGGTGGCCCAGCGGGTAGTGGATGATGTACTCCATCAGGGTCCACCCCAGCACGCCGCTCACGAACCCGAGAATCGCATTCATATCGGCCGTCTCCTTTGCGGAAGCACCGGGACGTCCGGCGCAGAAGATCAGCTTACCCGGAATGCGCGCCGGTTGAAAAGCGGATCGGCGCCACGGCGGCTTTCAAAGGGCGGGCCCGGCTACAGAAGCGCAAGGCCGGCAAGGAGCGCGAAAAAGAAAAGCAGCGAACCCACCAGATACGCGCTCTGCGGCCGTGAACGATCGGGGCTGTAGGCTTCGCGCCGGGTGATGGGCCGACCGGCGGCCAGGGAAAGAAGCCAGGGGGCCGGGTGGCGGGCCCGCTCCGAGAGCGCGCGCGCCAGTGAAAGCACGAGGTGCTCGGTTCCCTGAAAAAGACGGCCGGGGCCTTCGAGAAAGACCGCGCGAAGCAAGCGGGCCGACCGCCGGTAAACCCAGTCGACATCGAGCACGACGCCGACACTCGGCACCGACAGGGCGCGCAGCGCAAAAAAGGCGACGAAGGTCATGCCGAGCAGCTGCACCGACTCCACCAGATGCGCGACCGTATACGGCTCGTAGGCGGCGTCGAAGGGAAGATAGCGGTAAAGCAGATCGGGATAGACGCCGAAAAGCAGGCACAGCGCAGCGAGCAGCCCCATCGCCGCCGTCATGTTCGCCGGCAGCCGGGCGACCTGCACCCCGCCGGTCAGATTTTCGCGGAACCAGGTGATGAAGGGGACTTTGAGGCCGATGGAAAGAAAGGTGCCGACGGCGGCCAGCTGCAGCAGCCACATGACCGGATAGCGTTGATCATACAGTGCGCCGCTGACGACCATCGACTTGCTGATGAAGCCGTTGAAGAACGGCACGCCGGAGATCGATACCGCGCCGACCAGGTAGAGCCAGAACACGGCGGGCATGCGGCGCATGGCCCCCGCCAGGTCGGTGAGCCGCGTCGTGCCCGTAGCCTGCAGCACGGCGCCCCCCGCCATGAAGAGCAGCGCCTTGTAGAGAATGTGGCTGAAGGCGTGCGCCACCGCCCCGTTCAGCGCGAGCTGCGTGCCGATGCCGATACCGGTCACCATGTAGCCGACCTGGCTGATGATGTGGTAGCTGAAGATGCCGCGCAGGTCATTCTGCAGAAAAGCGTAGACGACGCCGAAGAGGGTCATGGCCACGCCCAGGACGACGAGAATCTCCCAGCCGGGAAACACCCGGGCCAGCGCATAGACGGCGGTCTTGGTCGTGAAGGCGCTCAGAAACGCCGCACCGGTCACCGTGGCCTTCGGGTAGCTGTCGGGGAGCCACGCGTGCAGCGGCAGCATGGCCGCGTTCAGGCCGACCCCGGCGAGCAGAATCCAGTTGCCGATGCCTCCGTCGTCGGCGAGCGGCGCCACGGCGAGGCTTCCGGTCGCGCCGACGTGAAGGGCGATGCCGCCGAGCAGGAGCGCGCCGCCGACGATGTGGAACACGATGTAGCGCAGGCCCGCGCTATCGGAGGCCTTCGTTCCGCGGGCCCAGATGAGCACGGTCGACGCGACGGCCATCAGTTCCCAGAAGAAATAGAAGGTAATCCAGTCGCCCGCGAAGGTCACTCCGAGCGAACCGCCCGCATAGGCGAGCGCCGCCGACTGCTGCCGGCGGTCGTCGATGTGCAGCGCGTAGATCCCCCCGGCGAAAGCGATGAAGGCGAAGATGACGCCGAAGATGCGGCTCAGGGCGTCGGCGCGCACCGGTTCGAGGGTATAGTGCAGCCACGCAAACGAAGCGTGCACGCCGTCGGGCAGGGTCCACAGCAGCGCCAGCGCGCCGAGGGGGAACAGGAGAAACGCCTTTGCACGCACGGCCTTCGGGAGCAGCGGCACGATGACGGCGCCGAGCAGCATGAGCACGCCCGGCGGCAGGCTGTGCAGAGTCCACTCAACGTTCATCCCAGTACTCCTCGGGACGCTGCAGCAGGGCGGCGACCACTTTCTTGCCGATGACGATGACCAGCGCGCAGCCGGCGAAGCCGAACAGGCCGACGGCCAGCGGAATCGTCTCCCACCAGTAGGGTTCGTGTCCCCCCTCGGCGGGATGATAGTACTGCCCCGCGACCGAGAGGGCCATCAGGATGCCGAATGCGATCCAGCCGGTGCGGCTCACAGAATTCCCTCCACCACCATGCGCGCGAAGGCGTAGAAACGCGGACCGAGGTCGGGCGCGATACCGAAGATCACGGCCAGCAGCGCCGTGCCCACCAGGGGCGCGACCATGAGCACCGAGGCTTCGCCATGTTCGGCATAGCGCCCCTCGACATCGGCGCGGAAAAAGGCCCGGTGGATAATCGGAAAGAAATAGGCCACGTTGAGCACGCCGCTCAAGAGAAGCACGACGAGCGGAATCCACAGACCCGCCTCGAGGCTCCCCGCGCCGAGCAGCCACTTGCTGGCGAACCCATAGATGGGCGGAATGCCCGCCAGCCCCATGGCGCCGATGGAAAAGGCGCCCATCGTCCACGGCATGGCTTTGCCGATGCCGTCGAGTTCGCTGATATTCTCGCGGTGCACGTTCACGTAAATCGCGCCGGCGCAGAAGAAGAGCGTGATCTTCATGACGGCGTGGCTCGCGATGTGCATGAGCCCGCCGACCATGCCGGTCGTCGACAGCAGCGCCGCGCCGAGCACGATGTACGATAGGTGGCCGACGGTCGAATAGGCGAGCCGGCGCTTGAGGTTGTCCTGGCGCATGGCGAGCAGCGACGAGACAAGAATCGTCGTGCCGGCCAGTACGAGCAGCAGCGTGTTGAGCCCGAAGCGCGTCATCACCTCGGGGCCGAAAACGAAGCCCACGACGCGGTAAACGCCGAAAACCCCCGACTTGACGACGGCCACGGCGTGCAGCAGCGCGCTCACGGGCGTGGGCGCGACCATGGCCGACGGGAGCCAGCTGTGCAGCGGCATGATGCCCGCCTTGACCCCCACGCCACCGAGAAAGAGCAGAAAGAGTGCCAGCGCGGTGCCGCCATCGAGCGCGGCGGCGCCGAGAATGCCCCCCGGCACGAAGTCGAGCGTGCCGACGAGGTTCCACGTCCACACCGTCGCGACGATGAGCAGGTTGCCGGCGGTCAGCGTATAGACGAGATACTTGCGCCCGCCCCGCTTGGCCTCTTCGGTCTCCTTGTGGATGACGAGTGGATAGGTCGCGATCGTCAGGACTTCGAAGAACACGAGAAAGGTGAGCAGGTTCGCCGAGAAGGCGATCCCGAGGGTCGCCGACAACGACAGCGCGAAGCTCGCGAAGAAGCGCGTCTGCCGCTTCTCGTGGTTCCCGCGCATGTAGCCGATGGCGTAGAAGGTCGTGAAAATCCACAGGCCCGAAGCGATGACGGCGAAGAAGATGCCCAGCGGGTCGGCACGCAGCGCGAAGACGACGCCGGGGGCGAGTTCGAAGAGGCTCGTTTCGGCGATCTTCCCGGCAAGGGCGTCGGGTATCAGGCTCAGGACGAGAGCGAACTTCGCGAAGGCCGCGAGCAGCGACCAGCCTTCGCGCAGGTTGCGCCACCGGTCGCTCAGCACGATGAGCGGCACGGCCGCGAGCGAGACCAGGATGGCCCAGAGGGGCACGAGCGAAGCGTACGTCACCGGGGCGTCCATCTCAGCCGAGCCCCCCGGGCAGCATGGGGCGGATAAACGTTTCGACGATCCACGCGTTGGCCAGGCCGAGCGCGAGCAGGCCGAAGGCGAGCAGGAGCGTCGGCACGATCATGGCGGCGCCGACCGGCGCGGTGAGCTCGGGCTGCAGTTCGACCTTGCGTTTGGCCTTGCCCGCCGCCAGGTAGACGCGCTCGAGAACGCGCCAGAAATAGACGGCATTCAGCAGGCTGCTCACGACGATGACTGCCAGCAGAATCCCCTGCCCTTTTTCGAGAATTCCGAGGGCCAGGTACCACTTGCTGAAGAATCCCGCCGTGGGGGGAATGCCGACCATCGACAGCGCGGCGACGGTGAAGGCCGCCATCGTCCACGGCATGCGGTGGCGGATGTCGTCGTCGAGCGCGTCGATCTGCGAGTGTCCGAGCCGGGTGCGCAGATTGGCGGCCACGAGAAAGAGGGCCCCCTTCATGACCGCGTGATTGAGAATGTGCAGCACGGCGCCGACGAAGCCGAGCGGATTCGCGAGCCCGATGCCGAGACCGATGTAACCGACCTGCGCGACGGAACTATAGGCGAGCATGCGTTTCAGCTCGCCCTGTGCGATGGCCATGACCGAGCCGACGATGATCGCCACGGCCGAAAGCCAGAGCACGACCCCGGTGACCGGCACAGCCTGCGTCACGTACGAGAGAGGGAATACGTAGAAGAGGAAACGCAGAAGTCCGTAGGCCGCCACCTTCGTGCCGACCGAGGCAAGCAGCGCCGACGTCGTCGAGGGGGCGAATGTATAGGCGTCGGGCAGCCAGCCGTGCATGGGAAACAGGGCCATCTTGAGCGCCAGACCGGCGGCGATGAGGGCGAGCCCGACCACGATGATCGGCGTCGCCCCGACGACCGGGATGGCGGCAGCCAGATCGCCCATGTTCAGCGTCCCGGTCGCCATGTAGAGAAAGCCGACGCCGAGCAGATAGAACGATGCGCCGAGCGTGCCGAGAAGCAGATAGCGGAACGCGGCCACGGGGCCCGGCCGGTCGCCGACACCGATGAGCGCGTAGCCGGCAAGCGAGGAGATTTCGAGAAAGACGTAGAAGTTGAAGGCGTCGCCCGTCACGACGATGCCGCTCAGCCCGAAAAGAAGCAGCAGCGCCATCGCGTAGAAGGGACTCTCCCTGCCCGGGAGTTCGCGCCGCACCGGAGAACCGCCGTGCACGAGCACGAAGAAACCCGCCGCGCAGATGATGACGGATAGAAAGGCGGCGAGCGGATCGAGCACGTACTCGATGCCGATTGAAGGGGCCCACCCGCCGAGACGATAGCGCACCGTGCCCTCGGTGGCCACGTGCACGAGCGCGATCACCGACACCGCACTCGCGGCGGCCGACGCCGCGAGCGCTGCGGCACGGCTCCACGCGGCGCGCCGCCGGCCGACCAGCGGCGCGAGCAGCGCTCCGAAAAGAAAGAGGAGCGGAATGAGGACGGGCGCGTGCCGGACCATCATGGCATGCGCTCCAGAATCTGGTCTTCCTCGATGGACCCGTAGCGCCTGAAGATCGTGATGAGCAGCGCGAAGGCGACCCCCATCGTGGCCACGCCCACGACGATGGCCGTCAGCATGAGCGTATGGGGGAGCGGGTTGATGTACTGATCGGGAGCCGCTCCGTAGGCCGAATCGAGAATGGGGATCGTGGCCGTCTGCGACTTGTTCGCGCTGGCCACGAAGAAGAGGATGATCGTCGACTGAAAGATGCTGAGGCCGATCAGCTTCTTGACGAGATTCGCCTTGAACAGCATGCCGTACATGCCGACGAGCATGAGCAGGACGATGAAGAAATAGGCGTAATGCCCGCGCACGAACTCAAGCATGATCGTCGGGCTCCGTCAGGTCGTCGTAAAGGGAGACCAGCGTGGCCGCCACGGCGATGGCGACGCCGATTTCGACGGCCAGAATGCCCATGGACCGCAGCGCCGGCCCCTCGAGCAGCGGCACCGGAATGCGCGCGTAATCCAGATAGAAGCCTCCGCCGGCGAGCGCGGCCAGGCCGACGAGCGCGTAGATCAGCGTGCCCGCCGAGCTGAGCGGCGTGCCCCAGCGGCGCGGAAACTGCAGGGCGCCCAGCTCGGAGCCGAGACCGAGGCGCACGAGGATGACCGAGGCGGCGAACATGGCGCCACCCTGAAAGCCGCCCCCCGGGCTGTAGTGGCCGTGCGCGACCACGTACAGGGCGTATACCTGGATGACCGGCGCGAGCCAGCGCGCCCCCATGGAGAGAATCGGACTGCCGGGCGCGCGCCTCACGACTGCCTCCGGCGCAGAATAAGGTAGCAGGCCATGCCCGCCGTGAAGACGACCGACGTCTCGCCCAGCGTGTCGTAGCCGCGGTAATCGGCCAGGATGACGGTCACGATGTTGGGCGTCTCGGCGTCGGCATACGCCTGTTCGACGTAGTACGATCCGGCCACCGGCGACCCGGCGGGGGTCTGCGCGCGCTGGGCGGGGGCGTTCACGTCAAAGCGGGGCGGCAGCGCCGCGACCGCGTACAGCATGAGCGCGCCGAAGCCGAGCAGGAGAATGGCAGAGAGAGCTTTCAATCGTTGGTTTTCCGTGTCGTCTGAAAGATGTCTACGATGAAGAGCACCGACGTCACGCCGGCGCCGACGACCGCCTCGGTGAATCCGACGTCGACGGCCCCCATGGTCACGAAGAGCACGGCGCTGAAGAAGCTGAACACCCCGGTAGCCACCGAGGCCGCCAGCAGATCGGTTTCGCGCAGGCTGATGACGGCGGCGGCGAGCAGGAAGATGAACAATGCGACTTCGATCTCGATCATGCGCCCTTCTCCTTTTCAGCCCCGCCTGAACGGCCGCTGTCGACGAACCACGGACGCAGGCCGTAGTCCCAGGCGCTCTTGGCCAGTGCGTGGGTGCCGATGGGGTTGGCCATGCCGATGAAGAGCATGGTCAGCAGAATCTTGACCGTATTCAGGCTGAAACCCTGGTAGATGGCCATGCCGAGCAGCACGAGCATGATGCCGAGCATATCGCTCTTGGCAATGGCGTGCGCGCGGGAGTAGAAATCGGGAAAGCGGATCAGCCCGATGCTGGCGACGAGCAGAAAGAAGATGCCGGAGAGCACGGCGGCGACGGCCAGACCGTTCTGAATCCACTCGAGCGCGCTCATGAGGGCTCACCTGGTTCGAAGTACTTGGCGATGGCGACCACGCCGATGAAGCCGAGAATGGCGTAGGCGAGCGTGATATCGGCGAACATGTCGAAACGTCCGTAGGCGTGGCCGATGAGGGCCACGATCACGAGCGTCTTCGTGCTCAACGCCGAAGCCGCGAGCAGCCGGTCGAAAACGGTGGGGCCGCGCCGTACCCGGTAGAACGGAAGCAGCATGACGAGCACGATGGCCGCGGCGGCGAAGGAGAAGAACGATTCCATCAGAGGTCCTTCACCGAGCGGATGATGCGGACGTCCTCGATCAGGGCGCCTTCACGCGTACCCTCGAACAGCTCGCCGATCTTGGCCGACATGGAGCCGTCGATGAGGCTGGCGTAGGCTTCGGGGTTCAACCCGTGAACGAGAAATTCGTCTTCGCGGATGGCGATGGTCAGCGTGCCCGGCATGATCGTGATCGATTGCGCGAGCACGAGATCGGCCCCTACGCTGGGCAGGCGGCTGTTAAAGCGCAGCAGCACCGGCTCAATCGGCACGCGGGAGGGAAACATCACGGCGCGGGCGACGGCGAGGCTCGCCTTGACGATCTCCCACGAAAGCCAGGGAAAGTAGAGGATGGCCTTGACGAGACGCACCCGCGTCCATTCGGGCTTGGTGCGCGTGCCGTAATCGAGCTGATAGAGGCCGTGGTTCAGCACGAGTACGAGCGCCACCGACACGATGCCGAGCGTGATGTGAAAGGTATCGTAGTGTCCGCTCAACAGGAGCCAGAGCGCCATGAGAAACAGGGCGCGGACGACGATCCGGCTTGCGCCGACCTTTTCGAGTGTTGCTTCTCTGGCCATGGGCGAACGCGGCGGGCACTCCGTGTATGAAGGACCACGGGTAAGAACCGTACGGAAGATACAGTCTACCAGCCGCGCGCCGCCAGGTTCCAAAAAATCGGCGCAGGCGTGCGATTCGTTTTCCGCCTCGGCGTCAACGCAGAGGTCGGTACCGCAGATAGACAGGCGAGGGCGAGAACTGCATGGCCGGCTCGAGGGCCAGGGCGCCGCCGGTCATGTCGACGGCCGACTTGAGCGCGAATCCCTCGATCTGCGGCGGCGCGAATCGCAGGCCCTGCCCGAGTCCGGCGTGCCAGGCGGCCACGGTCAGATCGGCACCGCGACGCGCGGCCACGAAGCGCAGACCCAGCGGTCGCGCCTCAGAATCGACGGCGTCAGTGATATCGGCGAAGGCGTCTGCCGTACCCAGCTCGGCGAGCATGGCCGCCAGCGCGTACCAGCCGATCTTGGGCTGCGGCGGGTTGGCGCCGTCGCGAAGGTAATCAAAGGGGAGCGCCGGATCGCCGGGCCGCACCAGTCCGAACCAGGCCTCGGTCGGAACCAGCACGTTGGCGGTCGATTCGTAATCCCAGAAGGTGTACCAGTCGTACTCCTTGACCCCGGCGGCAAAGCTGAGCAGCGCCCCGCGAACGAGGTAGCGGGCCTGCGACCGATCGTCGACCAGGAGGCCGGTCGGCCAGCCGTTTTCGGTGATCCAGAGTTCGTGGCCGCGCAGGCCCAGGCGGTCCATCGTTTCGCGCATCGTGCGGATCATGGCGACGATGTCTTCGTCCCAGCTCCCTTCCATCTCCGGCGGGTCGCCCGGCGGGTAGGGCTTGTAGGGGTGAAACGAGACCGCGTCATACAGTTCCGGAAGGTCGGGGTGCGCGGCAACGACGGCCTCGAGAAACCGGGGCGCGCCGGGCACGACGGCGTAGTCGTGATAGAACAGGCCGCCGAGCGCCAGCTTCGCCTCCGGGTTCCCCTCGCGAACCGCTTCGGCTCCGATGCGGGCGAGCGTGCCGAACGCGACCGGGTCGCCGCCGATATCGGACATCCAGAAGCGGTAGCCGCCGTTGGGCTCGTTCCAGAACTCCCAGCGCGAGATCAGCGTCCGGTAGCGCTCAGCCACGGCGCGCGCGTACGGGCGCAGGGCCTCGGGATCGTCGGGCGGGTAATGATGATCGTGCCGGGCCGCCCCCTCGGCGCTGTAGAGCGGATTGCCGTAGGCGATGACGCCGAGCATCGACTGGCCCGCCGCGGCAGCTTCCTGAAGAGATTCCTCGTCGGGGAACTCGAAGACGCCCGGAGTACGTTCGGTCTCGACCCAGAGTACTTCGTGGCGATAGTGACTCAAGCCGATCCCGGCCGCCGCTTCGATCTGCCAGCGCCGCTGCGCGTCCCATTTGGGACTGCCGCGCCGCAGGGGAGCCGCAAGGCCGAATGCATCACGCATCGGGCGCCCGAGCTCGACCCAGACGGGCGCGACGGGCGGGGGGCCATTCGCGGCGGGCGGCGGAACCTCTTCGCGAGCGCAGGCCGACAATACGATCGCGATCGCCGGTATCCAGAAAGCATACGCGCGGCGCATGACGAAAACCTCCGGGGTGCAGGCGGCAAGATACCACCTGCGCCCCTGCCTGTGCCACCCCGCAAGGTTGATCGGCGTCACAGACATCGGCCGCTTTGATTGGTAATCTGAGTGGGAAGCGGCTGAGGGGCCGCCTTGACATCCCTCTTCGCTCTGCTAGATTGATCTGCTTGATGTCTACGCCGCTTTCCCGCTACGCCGCCCTGTTGCGTTCTCTACCCGATAAGCCGGTGCCGAACCCGCGCCAGCCCGTGCTCGTGTCGCTGTCTGAGCAGCTGGGCGCGCCCACGGGCCTCAGCGTGAATGTGAGCGCGCTGCTCGAGTGGGCCGGCTCGGAGGGCAAGCTCACGGCGAGCACGCTCTGGAAGCTGAAGGAAACCTTCACCGGCTGGGACAAGGATCGGCCGACGCGGCACCAGATCGCAGATTTTCTCGACTGGCTCGGCGATTCACTGGCCGATCCGGCCCTGCAGTAAGCCGCGCCGCTTCGGACAGCCGCCTCTCCCCTTACCCGTAAAAAAAGAAAGACCCGCGTTGCCGCGGGTCTTCGTGTAATCTGTCGGGCCGATTACCGTCTACCGGTAACCGCGTGGCGCAATCAATCGCGGCGGTACATGGTCACGACGGCGGCGCCGCCGAGACCCAGGTTGTGCTGCAGCCCAACCTTGGCCCCTTCGACCTGCCGCTTGTCGGCCGCGCCGCGCAGCTGCCAGTTCAGTTCTGCGCACTGCGCCAGACCGGTGGCGCCCAGCGGGTGCCCCTTCGAGAGCAGGCCGCCCGACGGATTGACCACCGCGACTTTGCCGCCGTACGTGAAGGCGTCTTCGTCGATGTACTTGCCGGCTTCGCCCACCGGGCAGAGGCCGAGGCCTTCGTAGGTGATCAGTTCGTTGGCCGAGAAGCAGTCGTGCAGCTCGACGACGTCGACGTCTTCAGGTCCGAGGCCGGCCTGCTTGTAGACGCTGGCGGCGGCTTCCTTGGTCATGTCGAAGCCGATGCACTTGATCATGCTGCTTTCTTCGAAGCTCGAGCCGTAGTCGGTCGTCATGGCCATGCCGGCGATGTAGACCGGGTTGTTGTGGCCGTGCTTCTTCGCGAACTCCTCGGAGCACACGATGGCGGCGCCGGCGCCGCAGGTCGGCGGGCAGCACTGATAGCGCGTGAGGGGATCGAAGACCATCGGCGCGGCCAGAATCTCTTCGAGCGACATTTCCTGGCGGAAAAGCGAGTACGGGTTGTGCACCGAGTGCTTGCGGTTCTTCACGGCGATCTTGGCGAGCTGCTCGCGGGTCGTGCCGTACTTCTCCATGTGTTCGCGGCCGCCGCCGCCGAAGAACTGCGCCGCCGGGGGAGCCATCGGCTCGTACCCCTGCTTGTTCAGCATGACTTCGACGTGCTTGTCCATCGGGTTCAGGCGATCGGTGAACTTGGAGCCGAGGGCGCCCTTCTCCATCTTCTCGAAACCGAGCGCCAGCACGCACTCGGCCAGGCCGCCCTCGACGAGCTGCTTCGCGAGAAACAGGGCGGTCGAGCCGGTGGAGCAGTTGTTGTTGACGTTGTAGACCGGAATGCCGGTCAGGCCCATCTCATAGACGGCGCGCTGGCCGCAGGTGCTGTCGCCGTAGACATATCCGACGGCGGCCTGCTGCACTTCCTTGTAATCGATACCGGCGTCCTTCAGGGCCATCGCCGTGGCCTCGCGCGCCATTTCGTTGTACTCCGGGCTCGTGCCCGGCTTCGTGAAGGGCGTCATGCCGACGCCGATAACACAGACTTTCCGGCTCATCGTTGCTCCTCGAGGGGGAAAAGGAGGCGGGCGGATGACACCCACCATGGGCGTACCTACCGGCCAGTAGATTCATCATAGCGGAAGCTCAGGGCGCGGTCAATGAGCATTGATTCATTATTCAACGCCGGTCATTTCCGCTTTATATTCAGCTATTTAGGAAACCACGGACGGTTCCCCACCCCCGCGGGGGTCGCCGGGCAGGCGCCCGAACTCCTGCGCGCGACGAACTCTCCCTCACAATGAGGATATGGCAAAGCAACGAACGCGGACGGAATCCGGAGTGTGGGTGACCGAGCACGACGTACGCTTCTATTCCAGCCGATCGGAGCTGGGCGGATACCGCATCATGACGGTGGCGGCCGCCGGATTCGCGGTCGTCTTTCTGGTCCTCGGGTTTCTCGGTATCGGAGAGGTCATCGCGGGACAATGGTTCATTCTTGCGCTCCTGGCGGGGGGCGTGCTCTTTGCGCTCTTCCCGGCGGCGTGGAGCCGTCATCTGCAGGCGCAGCGTCCTGGCGACGACGTGCACGCGCCGCTCAACCCGAGCCGCGCCGAGCACTTCTGGTACGAGCGCGGCGTGAGCGACGAGACCCACAGCCGCGACAACCTGCCGCCCGAAGCCGACACGCACCAGGACGTCTCCGAAAAGCGCACCGAGTAGGCGCTCGCGGCGCGGCCGCTTTGAATTCCGGACCGCACAATTTGTATGATATGGGGCACTCTTCGCCGCCTCCGGCACCGAGGTCCCCATGGTTCGCCTGCTCGCCGTCCTTCTGCTCACCGCGCCGGTTCTCGCCGCCAGCGCCGGCTGCTCCAACGTGCGCACCGAACACCCGCCCCTCGATCGCCTGCATGCCGACGTCGAGGTCTTCACCGACGAGCACGGAATTCCCCACATCTACGCCGCCAACCTGCATGACGCCATGTACATGCAGGGCTACGTGACCGCGCGCGACCGCCTCTTCCAGATGGAATGGATGCGCCGCGCCGCGGCGGGCCGCCTCAGCGAAATCCTGGGCAAGGGAGAGCGCGAGACCGATATCTTCGTACGCGCGTGGAATCTGATTGGCCGGGCCGAAGCCTGGGCGGCCGAGGCCGAGCAGGTCGATCCGGCCGCCTGGGAAGCCATTCTGGCCTATACCGAAGGGGTGAATCAGTTCATCGCCGACGCCGAGACGGGGGCCCGCGGCGCAAAGCTCTCGCCCATGTGGGGCGCGCTGGGCATCCGCCCCGAACCGGTGCGCCCCGCAGAGATTCTCGCCGTCGATCGCCTCATCACCTTTCAGGCCGCGCCCGGCACGCTCATCGAGCTGATGCTCGAGCTGCTGCGCCAGCTGCTCGGGCAGACCTTCGAAGATCTGGTTTCGGTGAACCCGCCGGCGCACGTGTCCATCGTGCCCGGCTTCATCGACAACCTCGACCGCACCTACCGCCCCGCAACGGCCGTCCGCGACTTCACGGCTCCGGCGCCGACCCTCGAATTCCGGTCCGAGGCGCTGCGCAGGCTGGGCGAGCTCATCCCCCGCATGCAGTCGTTGAATGGGAAGATGATCGGCGGCAGTAACGCCTGGACGGTGAATCGCGACCGCACCGCGTCGGGGGCCCCTCTTCTCGCCAACGACACGCACCAGGGTCTCGGAAATCCGCCCGTCTATTATCAGGTGCACGTCAACGCCGGCGCGGCCTACCACGCCACCGGACTGAACTTTCCCGGCGGACCCGGCGTGCAGATCGGCCACAACGAAGACGTTGCCTGGGGGGCCACGACCAACCGGGCCGACGATGCCGACCTGTTTCTCGAAGTCGTCACCGATCTCGATGGACAGAAAGCGGTCCGGTTCAACGGCGAGAAGGTGCCCCTCGTCGAGCGCGTCGAGGTGTGGAAGTGGCGCGAACCCGACGGCACCTCGGGCGAAGAGACCATCACCTACCAGGAAGTTCCCCACCACGGCCCCGTGTTTCCACTGGAGCCGCTGCTCGGCGACAGCCTCAGCGGCATCGGCAACGCCATCCTGGTCTCCATGCGCTGGACCGGGCTCGAAGGCGGCTTCAAAGGGTCGGGCATCCGCGCATTCTTCCGCCTGAGCCGGTCGACCGACGCCAACAGCGCCGAAGAGAGCTTCACCGATTACACGGGCGGCGCCTTCAACATCCACTACGCCACCCGCGACGGCGACACCGGATACCACGCGCGCAAGATGCTCCCCATCCGCGGGTGCAGTAACCGCCCCTACCTCATGCTGCCCGGCGACGGCTCCTGCGAGTGGGTCGGCACCGTTCCGCTCGACGCGATCCCGCATGCGCGCAACCCCGAACGGGGCTTCATCGTTTCGGCGAACAACGACTCGGGCGGGGGCACCCTCGTCGGCTCGCCCGAAGACAAGAACGTGTACATCGGCGCCATCTATGACGTCGGGTTCCGGGCGCAGCGCATCGACGACGAGCTCACCCGCCTCGTCGCCCGCGGCGGCGTGAACCCCGAAGACATGATGACCCTTCAGGCCGACACCCATTCTCTCGTCGCGGCGCGCCTGATCCCCTACTTCAAGGCGGCCCTCGCCGAAGCCCCCGGCCGCTTTACAGGCGAGACCCTCGCGGCCGCGCAGGCTATGGCCGGGTGGAACTTTACGACCGCGGGTGACTCCACTGTCGCGCACCTGTTTCACGCCTGGCTCGGCCGCGTTCTGCAGGCTACGTTCGGCGACGAGCTCTCGGCCAAGACCGACTTCAGCCTGGTGGCCCTCGACGAAATCGACGGCTCGAAGGCGCAGATCTTCGTGCGCCCGCTGCTCAAGTTCCTCGACGACACGCAAGACACCATCCACGTCATCGAAGCGGGCCAGGCTGAATTTCCCTCGGCGAGCGGCCACAACTACTTTGACGACATCAATACCGCGCCGCTCGAATCCCGTGATCAGATTCTGCTCGACGCCTTCGCTTGGGCGTTCGCGCAGACGAACCAGGCGGCCGCGAACATGGGCTACGCGGCCTCGTGGCGCGAAAGACGCTGGGATCAGTTTCACGTCGTGCGCCTCGACAATCCGGCCGATTTCGCCGTGCCCGCGATGATTCTCGGACCCTACGGGATCGACGGAGGGCTCTGGACGGTCGACGTCGCCGACTTCACGCTGCTGCGCGGCGGCGCGGTTCCCGATCGCTACTTCGTGGGCAACACGCCCAGCAACCGAACCATCCACCATGTGCGCCCCGACGGGTTCGAGATGTGGCATGGCATCCCCGGCGGCCAGTCCGAACATCCGGAGAGCCCGTACTTCGGCGGCTGGGCCGAAAACTTCTACAAGAACCTTTACCACAAGATGCCGTTCACGAAGGCAGAGGTCGAGGCGCTGGGCGTGAAGCCCGAGGTGTTCAAGGCCGGATTCGGGAACATTGCCGAATGAGGGATACGAGTGACGAGTTACGAGTGACGAGTGACAAGTGGCCAATCTCCGGGCCGGTCGGTGCCTGGGGCCTTTGCGGAATGCGATGATTCGGAACAGACCGCATGTTCAGGGCGGAATTCTCAAGTAGAATGGTGTTATGCGCAAGGCGATGATCTTCATTGACGGGACGTGGCTGTACTGCAATACACCGCGCCTGGCCGCCGCCTCGGGACATCCCGACTTCCATCTGGATTTCGGCAAGCTCCCCTGCGTGCTCGCCGATGAAGTTCGAAAGCAGCTCGGAGATGAAGAACTCGACGTCGTACGCACCTGTCTGTTCGGCAGCTATGCCACGAACTGCGACCCCCGCGATGACGATGCCCGCCAGCGGCGCCTCGACTTCTTCGCCCGCCTGCGCGAAGACTATCACTACGAGCTCGAAATCTTTCCGATCAACTTTCTGGGACGCCGCCTGAAGCGGTCTGAACGCGATCCCGAAGACCCCTTCGAGCCCCGCGAGAAGTGCGTCGACATTTCGCTCGCCACGAGCATGCTCACGTATGCCGCGCTGCCGAACGCTTATGACATCGCCATCGCCGTGATCGGAGACGCTGATTTCAAGCCTGTGCTGCAGAGCGTGCGCAAGCTGGGCAAGCGCGTGGCCATTGCGAGTATTCACGGCAGCTGCAGCCCCGAGTTCGCCGATCCGCGCGACGAGTCGCGACTCAAGGACTTTCACATCATCTGGCTCGACCAGCTGCTCGACCGGCTGGCGTTGCGCTTCGATCCGCATGAGCTGGAGTGCGAATCGCCGATGCACAAGGGCGATCGCCGGGTGATGACTACATTTCATCCGCGGCGCGGGCAGCAGTTCTTCTGCGAGCCGTGCCGCGAAGCCTATGCGCGTTCGAGGGAGTGCGGCCGGGAGCTCCCCTGCCCCGAGGCCGAGTCGCCCTGCGTCGGCACGCCGCTCGAGGGTACGATCGTGAAGAAGGTCGCCGACCGCGGCTTCGGGTTCATCCATGCGACCGACGGCCGCGACTACTTCTTCCACCTTGCCGATCTCTGCGGATCGCTTCCGTTCGAGACCGTTGAAGAGGGCCTGGCGGTGCGCTTCGAGGTCAAGCGCGAACCAGCGAAAGAACGGGGCGGCACGGCCATGAACATCCGCCGCCTCGAGGCCGCGACCGCGCAGTAGGCGCGCCTCTAATTAGAGAAGCAGGAGCAGCGCAGCGCCGGCAACGAGTATGCCCGCAACGCCGGCCGCCCCGCGCACGAGATTCCCCAGCGTCCACGCACCGCGCAGCTTCATGGGAAGGGGCGCGAAGGCGGAAGGTTCGACCGTTCGGTTCTTCAGAAAGGCGGCGACGACCCGCCCCGTTACTTCGCGATGTTTCCAGAAATCCCCGACGTGGCCGTACCCGGGAACCTCCAGGACTCGGACGGAGGCGAACTTCGCCTCGAGCTGCTCGCGGGCTACAAACGCCGGGGTCGACAGATCGAGTTCGCCGGCGAGAACCAGGGTTTCTGCGCTGATGGCAAGGGGCGCGCTGAGCGAATACGCCCGGGGGATGCGCTCCGCGACGGGGAGGGTGAAAAAGAGCTCGCTCAGCGGCGATCCCAGGCCCCCGCCGGCCTTTTTCAGTTCAGCGTCGTAGTCGATGTCGGGATTGGCATCCGCCGAGATCCCCTTCACGAGATAGTCTCCCCACTCCATGAGCCCTGGGACTGCGAACCCGTAGGCAAAGGAGATGGTGGCGAGGCCCGTATAGTCGCCATCCTCCCATGCATCGAGGTACGCGTCGAGAATCCAGTCGGCCGTGGAACGATGGAAAAGGAGGACGAACGTCATGATGCGCAGCCGGTCACGATCCACGCGCATGCCGAAAGCGCGCGGCGGCGCGTTGGCGAGAACTTCTTCGACGACTTGCTCGAAGGGTTTTCCGGCGAGCTCCGGCACCGCAGAGGCAAGGTAGCGGTCATAACGCTCGAGGACACGCGACGTATTCTCCGGGGTCCAGTAGAAGTTGCCGGGCGGATTTGCGCCGACAAGCACGACGCGGCTCACCTGATTAGGATAGGCGGTCGCATAGAGCAGGGCCACGCGGGTGCCGTAACTGTTCGCCAACAGGTGGATACGCTCGTAGCCAAGAATTTTTCGGAAGGACTCGACATCGCGGACGACCTCATCGATTGTGTAGTCATCCAGCGCCATGCCGGTCTGCGCGAGTCGGTCGAGGCACGCCGCGAACGCATCGGAGATCGCATTGCGCGACGCTTCTGAGAGTGGCGCCCCGGTTCCGATCGCACCCCGTACCTCATGGCAATCGAACCGGACCGGACCGTCGATTCCTCTGTACCCCAGCTGCACGAAGGCGAATTCGCGCAACAGCTCAGGGGAAGGTTCAAACTTGAGGTTGCTGATTCCAGGGCCGCCCTCGAAATAGAAGACCGCCTCGGCCGCCTGGGGATTCGTGACTCGGAAGGGGAGCTCGAGGCGTCTCGCGTCTTCGGCACGGCGATCTTCGGCCACGCTGAAGTTTCCTTCGATGGCTTGCACCTTCAGTCCGTGGGCGGGTTCGCGCGTAACGGTGCGGGTATCGCGCAGCGCCGGGTGCTCGAGCGCGAATATCACGGCTGGGGCAAGGGCCAGGCTCAGCATCGGGCCTCTCCATACGAGGAAACCAGTTCCGCAAGATTCCGGCGCAGGTTTTTTTCGACCGCCGGTCTGAAGTCGACCAGGTGCGTCCCCGCCAGGACAGCGGCACCGTGCGCCATACTCCAGATGCCGAACGCCAGGGCATCAGCCGATGCGTCGTCGCCGGCGACCGGGACAGTGAGGTGCATCAGTAATGCGTACGGCGAACGGGCATCGACGGGCTGCTCCGGAGATCGAGTACTCCGGAATTCGTGAAAAAGGAGTGAGAATTCCCCGTTCCGTTCGCGGGCGAAGCGGAAGTAGGCCATGCCGGCGTCGACCAGTTGCGAAGCCGGGCTCCCATTGCGGCTTCGCAACTGGATGTACTGAAAGAGCTCGATCCAGATGTAGACCCGAACTTCGGCCAGCAGGGCCCCCTTGTCGGCGAAGTGCTCGTAGATGGAGGCAGCTTTGATCCCGACGCGTTCGGCGAGCCTGCGCATCGAAAGTCCGCTCGTGCCCTCTTCTTCCAGAAGGCGAACCGCCTCCGATACGATTCTGTCCTTCGTATCCGACATGTCACGATCCTAACACTGTTAGGGACACGAAGTCAAAAACCCGCCGCACTGCTTGCGGCGAATCGAGCCATGGGGTTCCGGCATACGTTGATCGGCAATGCGGGGCTCCAACGGAAAGCTATCCGCTAAGGCCGCAAGCGATCTTCTTTGGCTGCAGACTTCTTCTCTTCGGATTCCGGGGATTCCGGCTCGAGCGATGTAAGCCACCGGTCGAGTTCCCCTTCCTCGAGCTCATCGCCCGTCCACCTGATCGCTTTCTCATAGCGCACGAACTCGTTATTCAACGCGGCGAGGCGATCGACGGCCCGCTGCATGCGCTCGGCGGCCGCCGGCGGCAGGTCGTTGCGCGCCTCGAGCAGCGCGATACCGGATCTGAGCGTCTGCAACGGCGTATTGAACTGATCGCGAACGCGCAGGAAAAGGTGCGCCATGCGGCTGACGAATGCCGCGCGCAACTCCAATGCCAGCATGCGGCGTTCGAGCACGTCATGTTGCCAGCGAAACGCCAGCAACCCGAGCGCCACCACGATGAACATCATGGTGAACATCGGCTCGTCTACGACCGAAACGTTGGCGCGCACGGCAAGATCCAACTTCGACCACAAGAGCAGCGCCTCGACGGCAAACGCCGCGATAAGCAGAACGTGAAGCCAATAGGGGCCGGGTACAACGATGCCCAGGCCGATAACCATCAGCTTGATGCCCTGAAATGGGATCCAATCCAAGCCGGAGGAGGCCAATACCGTGTGGCGCAACCAAATCGTCAGGTACACCGGAGCCACACCCAATGCTACGATTACGGCGCGAACCGCCGGTCTCGCGAGCAGGTCACCCCGGCTGTAATAGATGAAAACGCCGAGCGCCAGGCACCATACGACGTGCGCTGCGGGCAACACAACCAGGTGGGCAAAGCCCATCAACAGGTTCGACGTGGCGAAAAGCGTCTGGGTAGCCACCAGCATGATGAGGCCCAGATAGAGGAGGCGACGGTAATGAGCCGGATTGCGCGTGAGAACGGCCTCGGGTATCGGGGGTATGCGGTTCACCGCAAGAGCTCCATGAGCGTGTCGATGTCAACGGGTTTCTCGAGTACCGGAACACCGCATCTCGCCGCATCCTTGACGAGCGGGTGCGAGATTCCGTGGCCAGTCAGGATGACGACCTTCCCTTGGTAGTGATGGTCCATCAGCCACCGGTAGGCATCGGTGCCGCTGGGTTGCCCCGGACCGAGGTTCATGTCGAGCACGGCGAGATTCGTGTTGAGAACGGAATTCTCCTCCCCCTTCATGGCTTCAACCGAAGGGGCAGTGACACAGCTCCTGACACCCGAGATCTCATACACCGCGCACAACATTTCTCGCGTGTCCCGATCGTTATCGAGAATGAATACGCTGGCCATGATGATGTACTGTTGATTATCAGGAGATTCGCCAGGTCGTACAAGTTCAGGCGAGAACCCCCACGAGACGCTTATCCCCAGCGTGAATACCGGGAAAGCGCCATGCAGCCGGCCGGCGTATTCGAAGTGCCCGGGAAGCATGACGACCAGGTCCGGGCCGGCACCACAAGAGCGGCGATATGACATGGCCCCGGAGCATTGCCCGAGCCGGGTGCCCGGCTCAGACCGGGAACAGCTCAGAGGCGGAACAGGGCATCGAGGAACAGGTCCTGCTCGTCGATCCACTGACGCTCGAGGCTGAATCCGGCCGTTTCGACCAGCGCCGTGAGGCCGTCGGGCGTGTACTTGTGGGAACTCTCGGTCCAGATCGTTTCGCCGGCGTCAAAGCGCACCGACCATGCGAGTTCGCCGAAGGTCACCGTCTGCGCGCATCGGCTTACGAGATGCATCTCCACGCGGCCGGCCGCCCCATTCCACACGGCGCGGTGATCCCAGGCATCGAGATTGAAATCGGCCGCCAGCTCGGCGTTCAGGCGCACGAGAAGATTGCGATTGAAGGCCGCGGTCACTCCGAGCGGATCGTCGTAGGCGCGCACGAGCCGATCGGCCGGCTTCACCAGATCGGCCCCGATCAACAGGCGATCACCGCGCCGCAGACGCAGGCGGAGTTCCGCCAGAAAAGCCTTCGCGGCAGCGGCATCGAAGTTGCCCAGGTTGGATCCGAGAAAGAGCACGGTCACCGGCCGGGCGCCCGCCCTGCGCGCGACGAGTTCGTCCAGGCCGGCTTCGAAGCGGCCCTCGAAGGGGATCGGTACGGCCCCGGCGATCTCCTGGATGCGCGCCGCGGCGACCTCGAGGGCGCCGGCCGAGATGTCGACGAGACCGACGTCGACCGTCCCGTGCCGGTCGGTCAGCGCGCGGGCGAGCAGGGCCGACTTCTCTCCGTTGCCAGGGCCCAGCTCGATCAGCAGCGTCTCGGCCGGAAGGGCAGCGGCCATGGCGTCGGCGTGGGCGGCAAGCAGGCGCCCCTCGGCGCGCGTAATCGTGTACCAGGGGAGCGCGCAGATGGCGTCGAAGATGCGCGACCCGAGCGCATCGTAGAACCAGACCGGATCCATGCGGCGCGGGCGCGGGGACAGCCCGTCGCGAACGGCCCGTCCCAGTGCGCTCACGCTTTCGTTCCGATCAGGCGGATTCGTTGAGGTCGCCGGCGCAGCGGAAGGTGGTGTAGGCATAGGAGTAGGCGTCGCGGTACCAGTTGCGGAAGCTCGGGCGCAGCAGCGGCCGGGCCGTGACCGGCGAGCCGCCTTTGACGACGTGATGGGTTCCGTCGAAGAAATCGGCGCTGTAGCCGGGATAGTACGGGCGCGGCCGGAAACCGGGGAGCCCCGCGAAGACCGATGCCGTCCACTCCCAGCCGTTGCCCACCGGCTCGACAATACCCTCGGCGGTCACGGGTGCGTCGTCGCGGCCGACCGGCGCGCTCTCGAGCACAATGTAATCGACGGCGCCCGCCTCCGGCGGTCCGGAATGGAACGCGGCCGCGTGAAATTCCGCTTCGGTCGGCAGGCGCAGCCCGCGCCAGCGCGCATAGGCCTCGGCCTCGTGAAAACTGACGTAGACGGGCATGCCGAGCGGCAGCGGGCGCAGACCGAAGAGGCCGCGCAGCAGCCAGCCGTCATCCCCCGATTCTCCCCGGGGAATCCAGAAGGGGGGGTGGCGGCCGGGACGTTCTTCGAGGGCGGCCCAGCCGGCGTCGCTCCACCAGCGGTGATCCGCGTATCCGCCCGCGTCGAGAAAGGCGAGAAAGTCGCCGTTGGTCACCTTGTGCGCCTCGAGACGAAAGGGGGGCACGTCGACCGTGCAGGCGGGAAACTCGTTGTCCCAGCCGAAGGCGGCGGAGTCCGGGCAGCCGAGAGTGACGCGTCTGCCGGGAACGTCGCACAGCTTGCGCGCGGGAGACGGCGCGTCTTCGGGAGGGGCGTACCGGGCGGGGGGGCGCTTGTAGCGGGGGTCGAGCCGGTGCAGGAGGTAGATCAGCGTCTCCTGATGCATCTCCTCATGCTCCACACAGGTGAGAAGAATCTCGGGACGTTCACCCGACCGCACGGCATCGAGCATGAGCCCGTCGACCACGGCGACATAATCGCCCACCCAGGCGCGCTCGGGCCAGGCGTCGATGCGCAGGGCGCCCGCCTGCGTGGTGGATTCGGGATCGATACCCCGGGCGAACAGATCGCTCAAGGCGGGCTCGGGGCGCCGGGGGAGCAGTCCGGCGGCGTGCAGCAGGTTCGCGTTGAACGCCGCGAGGTGACCCTCATAGAAACGAAGCGGATGCCGGAGCGGTATCGGCCGGGCATCCCAGGCCTCGGAGAACTCGGGCGCAATCCAGGTGAAAATGTCCCGGGTGCGGCGGCGCATGGCAATGAAGCGTTCGACCAGATCCATGGTTCTCCCTGCAGACGGCTCTGCAAGCGTCAACTATATAGCGTCCCGGCCGTGCGGGTCAACCTGGATGGGCATTCATGGGGACGGACCCGGGAAGATTCCGTTCGCCCCTGCCGCCGGACGCCGCTCGACGGCTGAGGGGAGGCCGGCCCGCGTGTTGCAATCTGGAACAGGTTTCGCGACGTACCCCAGCGCATACCCTCGATTCCGCCACGGGATCCGTTGAAAATGGAGGCTGGCACGCGCCTTGCTCGACCCCGAGGGAAAGGGAGCTCGATTTCTGGGTGCAAATGTTAGCACTCTCGCACCGCGAGTGCTAAAATGATTCGAAAGGGAATTGTTTCTCCCAAGGAGTAGCAACCATGTCCGCAACGTTAGCCCTGACCCATGAATTGGGCGCCTACCTCGCCGAGGTCGAGAAGTACCCGCTTCTGACGCCGGAAAAGGAGCGCGAGCTGGCGATCCGGTTCTACGACCACGGCGACCTCGAGGCGGCCCACGCGCTCGTGACGAGCAACCTGCGCTTCGTCATCAAGATCGCCCACGAATACCGCAGCTACGGCATGCGTCTGCCCGACCTGATTCAGGAGGGTAACCTCGGCCTGATGATGGCCGTGAAGAAGTTCAACCCGTACCGCGGCTACCGGCTGATTACCTACGGCGTCTGGTGGATTCGCGCCTACATCCAGAAGTACATCCTGCAGTCGTGGAGCCTGGTCAAAATCGGCACGACCCAGGCCCAGCGCAAACTGTTCTTCAAGCTGAACCAGGCCAAGAACGCCCTGCGCAAGGGGACCGACGCCGATGCCACCGCCGACGTGCTGGCCGAGACGCTGAACGTGCGCGATCGCGACGTGCTCGAGATGGAGCTGCGCATGAGCGGCCGCGATTTCTCGCTCGACAACCAGCTCGGCGACGACGGCGACGCCACCTATCTGGATCGCCTCGAGGCCGAAGCCCCCGACAGCGAGCAGCTGCTCATCGACGCCGAAGAAGAAGAGATTCGCGAAGAAGGGGTGCAGAACGCCCTGGCGCGCCTGAACGAACGTGAAGCCTTCATCGTCGAGAAGCGGATTCTCGCCGAAAAGCCCGCCACCCTGCAGGAAGTCGGCGACGAGCTCCACATTTCCCGCGAACGCGTCCGCCAGATCGAGGCCGGCGCCCTCAAGAAACTCAAAGGTGATCTGTGTCCGGTGGTCTTGAACTGATCGAGGCCGAAGTCCGCGAAAAGGCGCTGCTCGTCAATCGCATTACCGAAGAAGTCGACCGCGTGCTCGTCGGGCAGCGCGAGCTGCTCGAGGGGCTGCTCATCGGCCTGCTGACGCGCGGGCATGTGCTGGTCGAGGGGATTCCCGGCCTGGCCAAGACGCTGGCCGTGAAGTCGCTGGCGGCGACCATTCACGCCTCCTTCTCGCGCATCCAGTTTACGCCCGATCTGCTCCCTGCCGATCTGGTGGGCACGCAGATTTTCGATCCGAAGACCCAGAGCTTCCAGCCGCAGAAGGGCCCGCTCTTTGCGAACCTGGTGCTCGCCGACGAGATCAACCGTGCTCCCGCCAAAGTGCAGAGCGCCCTGCTCGAGGCGATGCAGGAGCGGCAGGTCACGCTCGGCAAGCAGACCTACGTGCTCGACGAGCCGTTTCTGGTGCTCGCCACGCAGAACCCCATCGAGCAGGAGGGTACCTACCCGCTGCCCGAAGCCCAGGTGGATCGGTTCGAGCTCAAGGTCGTCGTGAACTACCCGACGGTGCGCGACGAACGGCTGATTCTCGACCGCATGGCCGGCCTCGACGCGCCGAAGACCTCGCCGGTCGCGACCACCCAGGACGTGCTCGCGCTGCAGCAGGTCGTCGACCGCATCTACATCGATCCGCGCGTCAAGGACTACATCGTACACCTGGTGCACGCCACCCGGTTCCCGCGCGAGTTCGGCCTCGCCGCGCTCGACGGCATGCTCGCCTACGGAGCCAGCCCGCGCGCGTCCATCGCGCTCGTGAAGGCCTCGCGGGCCCACGCCTTTCTGCGCGGCCGCGGCTTCGTCACCCCCGACGACGTCAAGGCCGTGGGGCCGGCGGTACTGCGCCATCGAATCCTGCTATCCTATGAAGCCGAAGCCGAGGGGGTCAACGCCGACGAGATCCTCGGCCGCATTCTCCAGAGCGTCGAAGTTCCCTGACGAACCCGGCGCCGCCGGAGGGGACCCGCGTGACCATGCAGGCCAGCGACATCATCCGAAAGGTCCGGCGCATCGACATCATCACCTCGCGCAAGGTCGCCGAATCGCTTGCCGGGGGCTACCACAGCGTCTTCAAGGGGCGCGGCGTGGAGTTCGCCGAGGTGCGCCCCTATCAGCCGGGCGACGACGTCCGCACGATTGACTGGAACGTGACCGCGCGCACCGGCGAGCTCTTCACGAAGAACTTCACCGAAGAGCGCGAGCTGAACGTGAACCTGCTCGTCGACGCGAGCGGCAGCCTCGGCTTCGGCGGCGCGCGCACCAAGCGGGAATACACAACCGAGATTGCCGCCCTGCTCGCCTACTCGGCCATCGCCAACGGCGATCGGGTCGGGCTCATGCTGTTCACCGACCGGGTCGAAAAAATACTGCCGCCGCGCAAGGGGCGCCGCCACGCGCTGCGCATCATCCGCGAGCTGCTCGGCTACGAGCCGGCCGCGCGCGGCACCGATCTGGGCGCGGCCATGCAAACGCTGAACCGCCTGGCGACGCGCCGCAGCGTGACGTTTCTCGTCTCTGACTTTCTGCACGGCATGGACGGTTTCAGCCGCGCCGCCCGCATCGCCGTGCGCCGGCACGACATCATTCCGGTCGTCGTACGCGACCCGCTCGAACACATGCTTCCCCCGGCGGGGCTCGTGCGCGTCGCCGACGCCGAAAGCGGAGCCACCGCCTGGATCGACGCGGGCAACCGCGAAGCGCGCGCAGCCTTCGCGCGGATGACGGCGGCCGAAGAAGACCGCCTCACGGCCAGCCTGCGCGAGTTGCGCATGAGTCCGCTCTTTCTACGCAATGGCGAAGACGCGGTGCGCCCGCTGGTACGCTACTTCGCGCTGCGCAAGGGGAGAAAGCGATGAAGCGGGCGCGACGAACCCTGCCGCTCGCGGCCCTGCTTGCCATCCTCTTCCTGATTTCGGCCGACGCCCGGTCGACGGCGGCGCAGACGCCGGATCCCGCCACCCCGGACGCGGCGGCCGCCCCGAACGAGGGAGGCGCTGGCGGAGCCGCCGTCGATCCGGTCGTCGCGGCGCTCGAAGTCGACACCCGCGTCGAACCGGCGAGCGCGCCGCTCGGCGTCGAGGTGGTCTGGACGACCCGCATCGGCCATCCCGACGGGGCGGTCGGCTTTGCCGGACCGGCCACCGGCGGCGCCATGCACGTGAAGTCGCGCGAGATCACGGCCGCTCCCGACGGAAAAGCGTCTACCGCACGCGTCGTGCTCACGGGCCTCACGCTGGGCTCCTTCACGCTGCCGCCGCTCGAACTGCGCTTCACCGACGACGCCGGCGTCGATCACCCCTTTCAGGTGCTCGGCGGCAAGGTGGAGATCGTCGCCACCACCGAAGAAAATGCGCAACCGGCCGACCTCGCCCCTCCGGTGGAGATCACGGCGTGGAACCCGTGGTTCTTCGCGGGCATCGCCGTCGGTCTGCTCGTGCTCGGCGGTTTCTTCTACTGGGTCCGTCACCGCGGCCGGCGACGTGCCCTGCTCCCCCCCGCGCCGACCGATCTGCGCACCCCGGGACAGATCGCGCTCGACGCCATCTTCGAGCTGCAGACGCAGGGGCTTCTTGAGCGCCGTGAGATCAAACTCTTCACCTACCAGCTCGACGACATTGTGCGCGCGTTTCTCGTCGCCACGACCGGCGTCGGCAGCCTGACCGAGACCTCTGAAGAGTTCCTGCGCAGCCTTACGCCGGCCATGGGGCGTGACCGGCTCGCCGAGGTGCGCGCGTTCTTCGACCAGTCCGATCGCGTGCGCTTCGCCGGCGAAGAACACGAGGCCGCCGAGGCGAGCGCGCTCGTCGAGCGGGCCATTCATCTCGTCCACTTTCTCTCGGGCACGCGGGCCGCGACGGGGGATACCGCGGCATGACGCTTGCCCAGCCGTGGATGCTGCTTCTCCTGCTGCTGCTCCCGCTCGTCTACTGGGGCAGCCGGCGCCGCCCCGATCGCCGCGCCGTCGTCTATTCCGATCTCGAACGGCTCAAACCGTTCCGCGGCGGCAAGGCCAGGTGGATGTGGATCCCCCGCGCCCTCTTCTGGCTGGCCGCCGCCGCGCTCGTACTCGCCCTTGCCCGGCCCCAGTTGCGTAACGTACGCCAGGAAATCGTGGCGCCGGGGATCGACATCGTGCTCGCCCTCGACATGTCGTCGTCCATGCTGGCCAACGATTTTCCCCCGAACCGCTTCGAGGCGGCCCGGCGCGTGCTCAAGCGCTTCATCGCGAGCCGGACGACCGATCGCGTGGGGCTCGTCGTCTTCGCGGGCCGCGCCTACACCCAGGTGCCGCTGACCTTCGACTACCGCGCCGTGTCGCAGCTGCTCGACGCTGTCGCCATTGGGCAGATCGAAGACGGCACCGCCATCGGCATGGGGCTCGTCGAAGCCGTCAACCGGTTGAAAGACAGCCCCGCGAAGAGCCGCATCGTCATTCTGCTTACCGACGGCGTCAACAACCGCGGCAAGGTCGACCCCGATACCGCGGGAGAAATTGCCAAGCTCAAGGGAATACGCGTCTATACCATCGGCATGGGGACGCGCGACGGCGGCATGCGGGGCCGCATCGAACAGATGATGGGCCTGCAGGCCGGGGCGACCATGGACGTCGAGCTCATGCAGCGCATCGCCGGGCAGACGGGTGGCCGCTACTTCGAGGCGGCCAGCCTGAGCGATCTCTCTTCCGTTTACGACACCATCGGCTCCCTGGAAAAGAGCGAAGTCAAGCTGAACGAGTACGTGACCGTGCGGGAATTCTATCCGCAGGTGCTCGCCCTCGCGCTCGTCCTGTTGCTCGCAGGCTGGCTGCTCGAACTCACCGTGCTGCGGAGGATCCCCTGATGGAATTCGCGCAGATTGACGCTTTCTGGTGGCTCCTCGCGATCCCCCTCTTTCTCGGCCTCGGCCTGCATGCCGAACGCGTTCGCAGGCGTGTTGCCGCGGCCTGGGGAATCGGAGCGCCTGCAGCCGTCGACACGGCGGGTACGCGCCGCCGGCTGCGTCAACTCGCCTGGTCGGTCGCGCTCATCGGCCTCTCGGGCGCCATGGCCATGCCGCTCGGCGAGGCGACATCACGCCTGCTCGAACGCCGGGGGACCGACGTGGTCATCGTGCTCGACCTGTCGAACAGCATGCTGGCCCGCGACGTGCAGCCTGACCGCCTGCGGCGCGCGCGCTTCGAGATCGATCGCCTGCTCGATGCCATGCGCGGCGACCGGGTGGGACTCGTGGTCTTCTCGGGGACTTCGTTCATGCAGACCCCGCTCACGACCGATTATGCGATTTTGCGTAACCTGCTGCACGAAGTCGAGCCGCAGTCCATGCCCTATCCGGGCTCGAACGTCGCCTCCGGAATCCGCAAAGGGCTCGAGCTCGTGCAGCACACGCCGGGGGGGAGCCGCGCCCTGGTTCTGCTCACCGACGGCGAAGAGACCGTCGGTGACGCCTTGCGCGCGGCCCGTGAAGCCGGCGATCGGCAGGTTCCCATCTTCACCATCGCGATTGGCACGGCGCGCGGCGAACCGATTCCGCTGCAGGCGCCCAACGGGGGTGAGGCGATTCTGCTGGGCCCCGACGGAAAACCGGTGCTCTCGAAGCTCGACGAAGCCGGCCTGCAGCGCATCGCCGATCTGTCGGGCGGCCGCTACTTCCGCATCGGACCGGGGGGCGACGCGCACGCCGTCGCGCAGGTGGTGCAGCGGCTGGAAAAGGAGATGCTCGAGCAGCGCACCGTAACCGAGCGAGCCGCCCTGTACCCCTGGTGGGCCGTGCCGGCCCTGGTGTTTCTTCTGGCGGGCCTCTGGTTCCGCGAGCGGGAGTACGCATGATCGCGCGCCGCCTGATCCTGCTCATACTTGGATCCTTCGGTCTCGCCGGCGTGGTCGGCGACGCCGCGGCCGCGCCGTGGAACCGCGAGGTTCCGGAAAACCGCGACGGCCGCGCCGCGTGGGAAGCCGGCGAGTACGAAGAGGCCGTGCGCAGTTTCGAAGAAGCCGCCCGCAAGGAGGATGACGCGGATGCGCAGCGCGCGGAGTTCAACCGAGGGACGGCGCTCGCGCGCGAGGGCAAGGCCCAGGAGGCCGAGCGCGCCTTCGACCGCTCGGCCCGATCCGAAGATCCCGAGCTGCGATCGCAGGCGCTGTACAACCGCGGCTGGCTGCGGGAGCAGCGGCAGGATTACCCCGGCGCGATCGACGATTACCGCCGCGCCCTCATGGAAGACGGCGGCAACGGGCGCGCACGCACGAATCTCGAGCGTCTGTTGCGCATGCCGCCGCCCCCGCCGCAGCAGCAGCCCTCGAACACCCCGGAAAAAGAGGACAGCCGGAACAACGAGGGTGAGCAGAACGAGCAGCAGAAAGACACGGGCAAGCAGGACGAGGCGCAGAAGGGGAACGAAGGGGAAGACGGAAGGCGCCCCCAGGAAGAAACCGAAGATCGTGAAGCTTCTTCGGGCGACGACGAGCAGAACGACGGACGCGGCGAAGAGGAGAAGACCGGCCGCTCCTCGGGCGGCGAAGACCTGACGGAAGAAGAAGCGGATGATATCCTTGAATCCGCCGATCGAGAGTCGACGCGGCCGCCCGTCCGCCACTCCGATGCACCGCCGAACGATTATGATCCGAGCCGCAACTGGTAACGTACTGGGACTTCTACTGCTGGCCTTCGCGCTGCTGCCCGCGGGCGCCGAGGCGAGCGTCGGCGTCACGGCGCGCCTTGCGCCCGACCGCGTGGCCGTGGGCGAGGCGTTCCGCCTCGAGGTCACCGTGCAGTCGACCGGCCTTGCCGGAGCGGGCGACGTCGTCGTCCCCTCGCATCCTGCACTGCGCAACGTCGGCCGCGCGTCGAACCAGACGATGCGCTTCGTCAACGGCGCCGTCACGCGCGAGCTCATCGAGACCTTCACCTTCGTTGCCCGCGAACCCGGCCGCTACCGGTTCGACGGCGTCGGGGTGAAGCGCGGCAACCAGTTCGTGGCCGCGCCCGTCGTCTCCATCCAGGTCGATGCCGCCGGCGCGAGCCAGGGATCGCCCGGCGTAGCCGGGCCGGGCGGCGGCGCACCCGAGCCGGCGCTCTCGGGAGAACTGCCGCCCCCCGGGCGCGACCTGTACGTGACGGCGTTCGTCGATCGCGACCGCGTCTGGCAGGGCGAGCCTATCGTCTACACCTTTCGCTTCTTCTTCTACCGGCTCGCGCCCGACAACCCGACCTACGACACCCCCGACTTTGCCGGATTCGAAGCCTTCGATCTCGGTCAGAGCGACGAGCCGCAGACCGTGATGGTGCACGGCCGCCCGTATCAGTACTTCGATATCCGCACGCTGCTCTATCCCGTGCGCAGCGGCGAACTGGTCATCGATCCGGCCGCCCTCTCGTTCCGCGGCAATTTCTTCTTCGCCCGCGACCAGGTCCTGCGCGCGAAGCCGATCCGCGTCCAGGTGCGCCCGCTTCCCGAGGGGGCGCCCGCAGACTTCGGCGGGGCCGTCGGCAGCTTCGCGCTGCGCGCCGGCCGCCTGCCCGCCCGGGTTCACGCCGACGAGCCCGTGACCCTCTCTCTGTCGGTGGCCGGCATCGGCAACTTCCGCCGCGTCGGCGCCCCGGCACCGGTGACCGAGGCCGGCTGGCGCATCTACCCGGGGCGCGTCTCCGAAGATACCCGCGCGGGCGATGCGGGGATGAGCGGCGAGAAGCAGTTCGAGCTGCTGCTGCTCCCGCCGGGCCCGGGCCGACAGCAGATGCCGACCTTCGCCTTCAGCTACTTTGAACCGGCCGTAGAAGCCTACCGGACGCTGCGCATCACCCCCGGCGAGGTCGAAATTCTCGCGCAGCCCGGGGCGGGCGCCCCGACGCGGACGCTGCGCAGCCTCAGCTTTCGCCCGCTGCGCACCGAACCGGGGCCGGCGCCGGCCGATCCGCTGACGCCCTGGCGTCTCTTCGCCTGGCTGCTTCCGCTGCCGCTCGTGGGGCTCGTGCTCCTGCAGGCCGGCTCCGCCGTGCGACGGCGCATGCGCGAGGCCACCCCCGAGGATCGGCGCACGGCGGCCCGCCGCAAGCTCGAGCGCGAAGTCAATTCCGCCGACTCCGATCCGCTCGTCCTGCTGCGCGCCATGGATCAGTGGCTGCACGAGGCGCACGGGCTCGGGGCCGCCCCGGCCGAGGCCGACGTCCGCGCGGCCCTCGGCGATCAGGCCGACGGCTTTCTCGAGGCGCGGCGCCGGCTGCAGCAGGCGGTGTACGGCGGCGGCGGCGATGCTCACGGGGCACGGCGGGTACTGCGCGAGTGGCTGCGCAAAGGGGGCACCGCGCTTGCTCTCGTGCTCGCGCTCGGCGGCATCGGCACTGCGGCCGCGACGGACACCCTGTTCCAGCGCGCGCAGCAGGCGCACATGGAGGGGAACTACGGGGAGTCCGTCCGCCTCTACCAGCGCGCCGCCGAACAGCTGCTGCCACGAGTAAATATCCTCTACAACCTTTCGGGAGCCGCGTGGCGCGCGGGCGACCCCGCCCTGGCCCGATATGCCATCGAGCGCGCCTACAGCCTGGCCCCGCGCGACGCCGACGTCGCGGCGAACCGGCGGCTCATCGGCGAGGCCGTCGCCGATATGGGGGGCTCGGCGGGGGCGGCCGTCCCCGGCCTCATGACGTTCGGCGAAGCCGGGTGGCTGACCGCCGGGCTCTTCGTTCTCTTCACGGCCACGTTGCTGGTCGCGCGCTTCGGTCCGCGCCTGCGGTGGACGGCGGCGGTTCTGTTTCTCCTCACCCTGGCAGCAGGCATTCACGGCGCCTGGCTGTACGGCCGCCTTAACGACGCGCAGCCCGGGGTGCTCTGGCGCGAGACGGCGCTGCACGAAGCGGCCGACGAGCGCAGCGGCACGGTCACGCTGCTCCCCGCCGGCGATCTTGCCTGGATTGAGCAGGCGGGGGGCGCCTGGCTGCAGGTGCGCACCCCGCGGGGCCTGCGCGGCTGGCTACCGGCCGAGGCGTGGCGGCCCCTCCCGGTTCTCTCCCCTCGGGAAGGGATTCCGGAATAGTCCAGTCAGGATGATTTGACAAGAAATCGGCCGGTTGGTATCTTTTCTCTCAGTCGCGCGACACCGGATATCCGGGTCCCCGTGCAGTCGTCTTTTCCACTGGAAAGCGCCTGGCGGGCGGGCGCGGCGCCGCTTTCACGCCCTTCAGGAGCATCAGTACCATGCGACGCCAAATCAAGACCAAGGAACTCCGGGTCCGTTTCCCCAACTCCCGTGAGCTGTTTCTGTTTGCCCGCCGAGTGATCATGGAAGAGAACGACATCAAGGATGTCGAGCTCATCAGCGACATCGAAATCGGCCGGATGATCGACTACGATTACAAGTACACGCACCAGTGGAAGTTCGGCAAGAAGAACGTCCACGACATCGTGGAACTGACCAACCTCTCGCGCAATCTGGGCGTCGACCTGTCGCTGCTCACGAAGATCGCGCTCGGCGAGCTCAAGGCCGACCAGGCGTTCAAGATCTGGAAGGAGGAGAAGGGCCAGGGCAACACGATGATCGAGAACGAGCATCGTGGCGAAAGCGGCCGTCTCTACATCCGCATGATCGCGAGCAAGGAGCGCTCGGAGCGAGCGCAGAAGCTGATCGAGGAGATCAACAAGGTGGCCGAGAAATTCGGGTTCAATTGACCTCCTCCCCCCCTGCGCTGAGGCGCAGGGGACCCTCCTCCTTGCTAAGGAGGAGGGTTATCCGGGTACAGGGCCTTCGCGATTGACGCACACACAGTCTCGATGTCCCGCAGGATCAGAAAGTTCGGAAAGCGTACGGTTCTGATCCCGACCGAGGCCATGTAATCCTGGCGGATAGCATCGTATTCGACCGCTTCGTCAAGGTAGTGCTGTCTGCCGTCCAGCTCGACGGCCAGCCGCACCACAGGGCAGAAGAAGTCGACGATGTAGGGACCGATGCCAACCTGCCGCCTGAACTTCAGGCCCAGGCCTTTTCCCCGAAGACGTTCCCATAGCAACGCTTCGGCCGGAGTCTGCTTTTTCCGCAATTCCCGCCGCCGCTTTTTGAACGCTGTGCGATTCATGATCTTGGGTCATCGGCCGACCATATCATCGATCGTAGTCTTCTGGAAGGGGCCGCCCTCTCTACAATTGATTTTTCACCCTTCTCCTTCGCAAGGAGAAGGGTCGACGGCGCCGCAAGCGCCGACGGGGATGAGGTCCGCACCGGCGCCTCGACGGCGAGGCGGTCAACGTTGCTTTTTTCTTGACCTTTCTTCCCCACCTGATCTAACCTCGCGGCATGACGCTGCGCGACTGGCCCGCCGAAGACCGCCCACGGGAGAAACTGGCCACCCGGGGGGCCGAGGCGCTCTCCGATTCCGAGTTGCTGGCGATCTTCATCCGCACGGGCGCGCGGGGGAAATCCGCCGTCGACATCGGGCGGGAACTCGCCGCCCGCGGACTGCCCGATCTGGCGCGGCTCTCGTTTCCCGAGGTCGCCGCGCTGCCCGGGGTGGGACCGGCGCGCGCCGCCGCCATCCTGGCCGCCTTCGAGCTGGGGCGGCGCGCCATCGCCCTGCGCGGCGACGAGATTGAGCTGACGTCACCCGAAGCAGTGTCGCGCTTCTGCGGACCCCGCTTGAATCACCTGAAAAAAGAGCGCTTTCTGGCGCTGGCGCTGACTACGAAGAACCGGCTGCTGCGCGAGGAGCTGGTCTCCGAGGGGGATCTGAACAGCTCCATCGTCCACCCGCGCGAGGTCTTCGCACCGCTGCTGCGCTGCTCGGCGGCGGCGGTCATTTTCGTGCACAACCACCCGAGCGGCGATCCGACGCCGAGCCAGCGTGACCTCGAGATCACGCAGCGGCTGCGGCGCGTGGGCGAGCTGCTCGGCATCAAGGTCCTCGATCATGTGGTCGTGGCCGCCGGCGGCTTCTACTCCTTCCAGTCGCACGGCTTTTTCATCCAGCCGGCGAGCGTGGGCGAGGATTTCCTCTAACGGCCCCCCTGTCGTCCCCCGAGGGGAGACCCGAAACGAGAGATGAGAAGAACCCCCGTCCCCGAAAAGGTACTTCCGAGTCCTTGCCTCTCCGCGTCTCCGCGCCTCCGCGTGAAACGTCCGGTCCTTGGAACGGGAGATCCGTGAAGGACTCAGGCGGGAACCGGGCCGTCCTTCACGATGCCGAACGGCGTGCGCGTGCGGCGCAGGCGGCGGGTCTCGGCGCGGATGGCATCATTCCGCGCGATCATCTCGGGGCGCACGTAGCCGCGGCCGTGGTCCAAGTGGACACAGACAGCACTGTAGCGGATCTGGGTGGACTTGAGTCCCGCGTTCCACAACCGTTCCCCCAATTCGCGGTCTTCACCGCCGTACTGCATGCGCTCATCGAATCCGTTGGCGGCGACGAGGTCGGCCTTCCACCCCGAGGCGTTATGCCCGTTCCACGTCGGTTTCGTGGTCGTCACGGCGTTGAGGAACCGGGCGCCCGCGCCGCGCGCCGCCAGCTTGGCGATCTTCGGCGTGAAGGGTAGGCCGTGCGCGCGCAGCCAGGCAGGCCGGAATGCGTCGCCCGTGCGGATATCCTCGCGGGTGATCGCCTGGCTCGTGGCAAGGGGAAGCTTGAAGTAGCCGCCGGAAAGGAAGCGGCCGGGGCGCGCATGGGCGGCGTGCACGGCCACGAAGTCGCCGCGAGGGATGCAGTCGCCGTCGGAGAAGATCAGATAGTCTCCTCCACACGCGACAATGGCCTTGTTCAGAATGCGCGTCTTCTGGAAGCCGTCGTCTTCCTGCCAGACGTGCAGGACGCGGCGCTCCGATTCCGCCTCGAAGCGCGCGATGCGCTCACGGGTCGCGGGACCGGAGCCGTCATCGGCCACGACGAGCTCGAAATCCGCATGGGTCTGCAAGGCATACCCCCACAGAACCTTCTCGAGCCAGTCGGGCTGATTGTAGGTGCTCAGGATGACGGAGATGCGCACGGCTGCGCGGAGCCGAAGCTCCGCTTAGAACGGGATGTCGTCGTCGGCGACCACCGGATCGGCCGGGCCGACCCCGCCGCCGCTGTAGCTGCGCGATCCGCCGCCGCCGCCGTACGAGCCGGCGTCGTCGCGCGCGCCGCCCCCCTTCGAGGAGAGGAAGACGACTTCACGCGCGTTGATTTCGGTCGTGCGCCGCTTGATGCCGTCCTTGTCGTCGTATTCGCGGGTCTGCAGGCGGCCCTCGATGTAGACCTGGCCCCCCTTCTGCAGGTACTGCCCGCAGAGTTCGGCCAGCTTGCCCCAGGCGACGATGTTGTGCCACTCGGTGCGCTCTTCGGCCTGCCCGCTCTTGCCCGTCCACTTTTCGTTCGTGGCGATGGAGAACGAGGCCACCGAGTTGCCGTTACCGGTCGTGCGCACTTCGGGATCTTTCCCGAGACGACCGACAAGAATCACTTTGTTTACGCTGTTTGCCATAACCCATCCATTGAGAAGGCTTCATTCTAACAGGCCGGGGGGCGGTGCTCCACCGACAATTACGGCGCCAGTTACCGTCCATGGACGGCGGTCACTGCCGGGGGAAAAGAGGGCCCTTGCGCCGCCTGTTTCCGTTCAGGATACGCCGACACACGGACAGCGTTTGTCTCAGGCGGCAGCGGGAAATTGACAGAGGCGCACCGGAGTGACACCATCGTGCGCAGGCCCGTTCCCCTTCCTTCCGCACACGTCGGGGGGAATGCAGGCGCCTGTGGAGTTCCCCATGTCCCTGCGAATCGTCTTTCTCGATCGCGCCACCGTGCGCGCGGATTTCGTCCCGCCCCCCGGAGACGCCTGGGTCGATTACGACTTCACCGCGCCGTCCGAAACGGCCGCCCGCCTGGCCGATGCCGACGTCGCCGTCACCAACAAGGTGCGCATCGGCGAGAACGAACTCGATGCCGCCCCACGCCTCAAACTGATTGTCGCCGCGGCCACGGGCACCGACCACATCGATCTCGCCGCCTGCAGGGCGCGGGGGGTCACCGTCTGCAACGCGCGCGGGTACGCGACCGAAAGCGTGGCGGAACATGTCTTTCTGCTGCTGCTCGCCCTGCGCCGCCAGCTGATCCCCTACCGCGAAGCCGTGCAGGTGGGCGCCTGGTCGCGCTCGCGCTCCTTCGCGCTGATCGATCCGCCGCTGCTCGATCTGGCGGGCGCCACGCTGGCCCTCGTCGGCTACGGCGCCCTGGGAAAGGCGGTGGAACTTCGCGCGCGCGCCTTCGGCATGCACGTCCTGATTGCGGAACGACGCGGACAGCCGCCGCGCGAGGGACGGGTCGGCTTTGAGGAAGCCTTGCGGAAGGCGGATGCGGTCACGGTGCACGCGCCGCTCACGGCCGAAACGCGGGACCTCATCGGTTCCGCCGAGCTCGCGCAAATGAAGCGCGAGGCGATCCTCGTGAACGTGGCCCGCGGGGGCATCGTAGATGAGGCGGCGCTCCTCGCTGCTGTGCAAGGGGGAACCATCGCGGGCGCCGGCGTCGACGTGCTGACCGTAGAGCCGCCGCCGGCGGATCATCCACTCGTTTCCACAACGCTCCCCAACCTGCTCGTCACGCCGCACCACGCCTGGGCGAGCCGCCGCGCCATGCAGAACCTGGCCGATCAGGTGGTCGAGAATATCCGGCAGTGGAAAGCGGGAGAGCCGGTGCGGGTGGTGTAGGGGCGCGCCCGCCTCATCCCACCGACGCCATTGAATCGCGTCGAGTCTCCGCAGCGCGAGAGCAAATGCGGGAGGAGGCACGGCGGCAGGCGGCCCAGCTCATCATCGACGGCGACGTGCTCTATGAGGAGCAAAGGCTTGTTGCCGCGGCGGAGAAATATCTAGCAGCTATTCAGCTCGATGCGTACAACCGGTTCGAGCCCGCAAATGAGCGGCTAGGCAAAGTGCGCCCCAACATTCGGGCGTTCGAAGTCAAGGACTATGAGCAGGCGAAACGCATTTCCCCCTGGCCAACGTTCAACAACCAGACAGCGTACCTCCTCTCGGTTTCACCAGCCAAAGCAAAGGGTGAGTTTGTCTTTGTAGGCGTTCAGGTGATTCAGAATTTTGACTAGCATCCACGACCGGTGCTAGTATGTTGCCCGAATGCGCCGTTCCGTAAGCAGAGCCGGTGTTGAAGAAAAGCAGCTGCCCATCAGCGGCATACAACTCAACTACGCCGAAGGTCCGATCAATGGGCCTCCCTTGCTGCTCATCCCCGGGCAGATCATGTGCTGGGAGAGTTACGAGAAGGTGCTTCCTGCGCTGGCAAAGCGGTTTCACGTGTACGCGGTAGATATTCGTGGACATGGCAAGACGTCGCGCACGCCCGGCGACTACTCGTTCAGCACCATCGGACGCGATCTTGCCGCCCTACTCGCAACGATGGAGTCTCCTGCCATTGTTTCAGGCAACTCGTCGGGCGGCCTGTTAGCCGTATGGCTCGCGGCCAACGCCCCGGAACGGGTGCGAGCCATCGTTCCCGAGGACCCGCCGCTTTTCAGCACCGAATGGCCGCGGCTGCGCGACGACTGCTACGTCTCATGGTTCGCCGATCTTGTTGTAAGGCACCTCGACGCCCCTGCCGGGCGCGACATCGCCGGAATCTTCGCTGAACTCGAGGTGCCTACGGAGGGCAGCAAGCGCATCATCAAGCTGCCGAGGCCGGTCAGCCGCCTCCTCGCGTTGCTGCTCCAACACTATGAGCGCAAGAGCCGCGACGGTGTCGTCGAGATCCGCTTTCTGCCGGCCCAGTTGCGGGTGCTCATCAAGTCGCTTTCGATGTACGACCCCGCGTTCGCGCGGATGTGCTTCAGCGGCGCGGGTATCGACTTCGATCAAGCCGAGACTTTGCGGCGCGTGCGATGCCCCATGCTCCTGATGCACGCGAACTGGTTTCGCGACGCCAAGTTCGGCCTTGTGGGCGCGATGGACGACAGCGACGTCAAGCGTGTTCGTGAGGCTGTTCCTCACAGCGAGTACTTCAGCGAACCGACGGGGCACACCATTCACCTGGAGAAGCCGGCGGTTTTTTTGCGCGAGCTGATTCGGTTTGCCGACTCGCTGCCAAGCCAGAGCGGCGGCCCTACGGCGCACATTCC
>JAWLHK010000002.1:0-376234 GCA_041690355.1 bacterium
AGTCGTACACGCTGTCGTCCGCGACGAACGGCGCCTACGCGATCCGCGTGCAGTACCGCGACGCGGCAGATAACCGCACGGCCTGTCTGCCGGCGCAGACGGTGACTTTGGATAATCAGGCGCCGGCCACGCCGTCCATCTCGATCAACTACGGTGCGCCGGCGACCTCGAGCGGCATTGTCACGCTGGTCCTCTCGGCGACGGATGCCGCCGAGATGCGCGTCAGTGAAAACTCGGGCTTCAATGACGCCGCCTGGGTGCCCTACACGGCGATGCGCACGTTTACGCTTTCGGCGGGCAACGGCACCAAGACCGTCTACGCGGAATTCCGCGACGCGGCCGACAACCGGTCCCTCGTGGTCAACGACGATATCCTCCTGGATACCACCTCGATCACGACCGCTTACGTGACGATTCAGGCCGATGTGACCTCGGCAACTGAAGTCGTGGCGCAGCTGGTCGCCTCGAACGCGGACTACATGAAGGTGTCGACGCAGGCGACGCTTGCCGACGCAACGTGGGTGCCGTACACCGGTTTCACGACGGCGACCTTCACGGGTCCCGATGGCGTGAAGACGCTGTACGCCCGCTTCAAGAAGTCCACGGGCATCGAGACCGAGACCGTCAGTGATACGTATGTCCTCGACACGACGAAGCCGAACTACTCGGCATTGTCGATTAATGGCGGTGCGCTCTACACGACGAGCAGCCAGGTCACGCTCAGCCTGACGGGTATCGACGAGACCTCGGGCGTCCAGTACATGTACCTGTCCGAGGATCAGACGTTTGCAACCGACACCGAGCAGGGATACCAGCAGGCAGTGGTGTTCCCGCTGACCGCCGGCGCGGGTGTCAAGACCCTCTGGGTCAAGTTTGGCGACCGCGCGCGCAACTATTCCGACCCCGTTTCGGCCTGGGTCATCCTCGATACCGACGTACCGGTGGTGAGCAGCTTCCAGCTCGAAGATGTGGGCGGGACGGCGCTCGCGTCGAGCACTTCTGCCCGTGTCATCGCCCATCTGGTGGCCACGGACACCAATCCGCTGGAGATGATGCTCAGCAACCGCGCCGACTTCGCGGGGAGCTCGTGGCAGCCTTATCAGGAATACGTACAGTGGGACCTGCCGGCTTCGGCGGATGCGAATGGAGCGGCCCGCACGGTCTACGCGAAGGTGCGTGACGCGGCCGGACGCTCCGCCGATGCGGGCAACTGGACGGTCACCCTCGACATGCAGGGTCCGACGAGTGCCGGCATCGACATCACGCCGAGTGCGACGACGACGACCACGGTGCCGGTGACCTACGCCTACGCGAGTGCCGATTTCGTGGAGCTGGCGGATAACGTCGGTTTCTCGGGCAGCGTGGTGCACGCGGTCTCCGCCGCCCCCGCTACCTACACCTTCGCTTCCTCGGGTGCCGGCACGAAGACCCTCTACGCGCGCTACTGGGATGCCGCGGGGAACGTGAGCGTCACGGTGGCCGACAGCGTCGTCCTCGATACGGCGCCGCCGCAGCTCGCTTCGGCCACGATCCAGCAGGGCGACTACACGAGTTCGCCGAGCATCAACCTGACGCTTTCGGCGGTGGATGCCGCCTGGATGTACATCGGCGAGGGCAGCTGCATCAACGGTAACGCCCCCGGGTGGGAAGCGTACGCGGAATCGAAGGCCTACGCATTCGCTTCGGCGACCGAGGAGCTGAAGACCATTTACATCCGCTTCAAGGACGCGGCCGGCAACGCCACGGCCACCTGCCTCGAGCGCACGATCACGTACGACAAGACGCCGCCTGCCGCGGTCGGCTCGCCCATCCTCGTGGATGCCGATGCGCCGTTCACCAACGTGCGCACGGTAGAGTTGACCCTCTCGGTCAGCGGCGCCAGCGAAATGATGATTTCCGAAAGCGGCTCCTTCGTCGGCGCATCCTGGCAGGAATATGCCGCTTCGCTCACGTGGAATCTGACCACGGCCGACGGCCTGAAGACCGTCTACGCACAGTTCCGCGATGACGCCGGGAACGTCTACGGGGCGGTGTCCGATCAGATCGAGCTGGATACCGCGCCCCCAGCGTTCAACGCCATGGGTGCGCCGTCGTTGACGAATTCCACGGCCATTACCCTGCAGATTTCCGCTTCGGGCGCCGCCGAGATGCGCTTCTCCGAGAACCCGGATCTGTCGGCCGTGGCCTGGACGGCCTACGATGCAAATCCTGCCTTCACGCTTTCGGGAGGCGACGCCGAGAAGACCGTGTACGGTCAGCTGCGCGACGCCGCGGGCAACGAATCGCTGGTCCGCTCGGTAGCCATCCGTTTCGATACAGAAGCGCCAGAGCCGGTACGCTTTGCCCTCGCTACCGCGATCACCGCGTCGCTCGATGTCGAGGCGTCTCTGGAGGCGACCGGAGCCACGCTGATGCAGATCAGTGAGAATCCGGCATTTACGAGCGTCCTGTGGCGCGAGTATTCCGCTTCTCCGCTCGTGAAGCTCGTTGCGGGTCCGGATGGCATGCGCACGGTGTACGTGCGGTTCAGCGACGCCGCGGGCAACGTGTCGGGTGCGCTCGATGCTTCGATTCTGCTCGACCGTACCGCGCCTTCGATCACGGACTTCCAGCTCGCGGGCGCGTCGTCCTACACCCGGACCGAGCTGGTTTACGTCACCCTGGCCGGGTCCGACGGAGACACCGTCGCCGACTACATGCTCTCGAACAACGCGGGGTTTGTCGGCGGCGCCTGGATGCCGATGACCGACACCACCTCGTGGGTGCTTGAAGCGAGCGACGGTCTGAAGAACGTCTACCTCAAGGTGCGCGACCGGGCCGGCAACCAGTCGAGTCCGTCGGTTCGGTCGATCACCCTCGATACGACGCCGCCGCAGGGAGCCTTCGTCCAGATCAATGGCGGCGCAGCGTACACGACGTTGCCGGTGGTCACGGTGGAGCCGAGTGTCAGCGGCGCAACGCACATGATGCTTTCGACCCGCACCGATTTCCAGGGCGCCACCTGGGTTGGAGCGGGCGCGCCCACGGCGTTCACGTTTACGACCGAGGGCCCGAAGACCGTCTATGCCCGGTTCCGCGACGCGGCCGGCAACGTCAGCGAAACGGTTTCGACGTCGATCACGTACGACGCGACCGCACCCTCGGTCGCGACTGTGTCGCTTGATGAAGCCCCCCTCAGCAACTCGCTGTCGGTCACCGTCCGCTCGAACGTGTCTGAAGCTGCGCAGATGTGGATCAGCGACGATGCGGGCTTCGCCGTCGGCAGCTGGCAGGCCTATCTGCCCGAACGCGCATTCCCGTTGACGAGCAGTCTCGACGGCGATCGCATGCTGTACGTCAAGTACCGCGACGCGGCCGGAAACGAGGTTTCCGCGACCCCGCTTCCGATCCGGATCGACCGCACGATCCCGGCCGTGACCAGCTTCGCGCTGAACAGCGGCCTGACCCATACGCAGACGAGTGTCGTCAACGTCGCGCTCGACGCCACGGACCTGAACGGGGTCACTGACATGATGCTCGCCGAGAACAGCAGCTTCGTCGGCGGCATGTGGGAACCCTTCACGACGGCGACGGCCTGGATTCTGTCGGGTACCGACGACGACAAGACGCTGTATCTCAAGGTACGGGATGCCGCGGGCAACGAAAGCCTCGTCTCTCAGGCGCTCATTACGCTGGATACGACGCCGCCCGCGAACCCTGCCCTGGCCATCAACGGCGGGGCTGCCTATGCAACCTCGCGCATTCTGAACCTCGCTCCGTCGGCCATCGGGGCCACGGAGATGATCGTCTCCAACCGGAGCGATTTTACGGATACGAACTGGGTCGCCTACGCCACCAGCACGACCATCGAGGTGCCCGCCGACGGCCTTCGCAACGTGTACGTCCGGTTCCGCGACGCGGCGGGGAATCTCAGTGACGTCGCCCAGGATTCGATCCAGGTCGACACGGTGTTCCCCGAAGTCGATTCCGTCCGCATCAATCAGGCGCCGGTTACGAACAGCACGGCCATTACGCTGACGCTCTCGGTGTCAGGCGCCGACCAGGTGCAGATCAGCGAATCGTCGACCTTCTCGGGCGCGACGTGGAAGTCGTTCGTCGCGAACGCTTCCCACACGCTCGCGACGGGTGCCGACGGCGTGCGCATCGTGTACGTCCGCTTCCGCGACCTGGCGGGCAACACGACCGCCGCGTCCACGGCCAGCGTTTCGATCGACCGCACCGCACCCACCGGGACCTCGATTGCCATCAACGGCGGCGCTACGCATACCGTGCAGCAGCTCGTCACCTTGACGCTGGGCGCCACCGATGCTGCCGAGATGATCCTCTCGGAGTACGACACCTTCGTCGACGCCGCCTGGGAGCCGTTCGCGCAGCAGAAGGCCTTCCTCCTCTCGTCGGCTCAGGGAACCAAGACCGTCTATGCCCGGTTCCGCGACGCGGTCGGCAATGTCTCCGGTCTCGTGCAGGCCGTCATCGAGTATGACTCCCAGGCCCCGCAGACCCCCTCGGTATCGGTGGTCACCCCGGTCGACGGCTATGCGAACAGCGTCGTGGTGTCGCTGATTCTGTCCGCCGCCAACGCGACGTCGATGATCGTGAGCGAGAGTTCGGCATTCACCGACGCAACCTGGCAGCCGTACGCCGCGAATGTCGCGTTCACCCTCAGCAACCAACAGGGGAGCCACACCGTATATGCCATGTTCAAGGATGACGCCGGCAACGAAACGGCAATCGTTTCCGATTCGGTCATTCTCGACTCGAATGCCCCGAGCGTGTCGCAGGTCAGCATTGACGAAGGCGAGTTCGCCACGGCCGGTAACATTCACCTGACTCTGTTTGCGACCGGCGCCGACACGATGAAGATCGGCGAGACGAGCGATATGGGGTTGATTGTCAGCCAGCCGTACGCCTCGGTCACCGCTTTCGATCTGTCCGCGGGGGACGGCGTGAAGACCGTTTACGTGGAATTTGCGGATACCGCCGGCAACACCACCCCGGTTTATGCGCGGGTCATTACCCTCGATACGGTGAAGCCCGCCGCGCCCACGGTCGCTATTAACGGCGGCGCCGGCTACGCGCGCTCCCGTGTGGTCACCCTCGCGCTGGGTAGCGACGGCTCGGCGCACGAAATGATGATTTCCGAGGATCCGCTCTTCGGCGGCGCCGCGTGGCAGCTTTACAACGGCTCGCTCGCCTACACGCTGCAGACGGCCGACGACGGCACGAAGACGGTTCACGTCCGCTACCGCGATGAAGCGGGCAATGTTTCGGATTCCGGTTCGGCCTCCATCCAGCTCGACACGGTCGCCCCCGAAAGCCCCTTTGTGGCCAAGGCGAACGTCCCCTACGACTACGCCAACTCGACGAGCGTGACGATGCTCCTCGGCGCTGCCGGGGCGAGCCATTACCGGCTTTCCGTGGACGGTACGTTCGACACCGAAACCTGGCAGGCGATGGGCGTGTCGCCCGTCAATGCCGTCGCGGCGGTACCTTCCGGTGACGGGCTCAAGAACGTCTGGGCGCAGTTCAAGGATCAGGCGGGTAACGAGAGCACGATTGCGCAGACCTCGTTCTTCCTCGACACGCTGTTGCCGCAGGGCGTCGACGTCCAATTCCTGCAGGGCAGCTACTCCAAGTCCGCCACCGTCGACGTCCTGCTCACGGCCGCGGGCGCCGATTTCTACGAGCTTTCGCTCGACGGCACGTTCGATACGGAGCCGCGGCTCAACTTCCAGCCTGCCGTGCGCCTCATCCTTCCGGGGGCAGACGGACTGAAGAGCGTCTGGGTCCGCTACAGCGATCGCGCCGACAACTTCGCCACGCCGGTTTCGGCGAGCATCGTCCTCGATCGGGCCGCTCCGGTCGTGGCCGGCGGCGGAATCGTGATCAACGACGGCGACGCCTATGCCACGAACGCCGTGGTCGCGCTGACTTTCATGGTGTCGGGCGCTTCTGAGATGCACGTCGCGAACGACCCGAAGTTCTCGACGGGAACGTGGGAGCCGGTGACGACGTCGACGGCCTGGGTCCTTACGACCTTGGATGGAAACAAGACCGTACACGTCAAATTCCGCGACGAAGCGGGCAACGTGGCGGGCCCTTTCAACGACAGCATTATCCTGGATACGAGCGCCCCGTCGAACTCGGGGTTGACGCTTGCCGAGGGCGGCTATTCCAACAAGGCGTTCGTCAAGTTGAACTGGTCGCCGAGTCACGAAGGGAACATTTTCGAATATCGTCTGTTCGTTAACGACGGATTCGGCTATTCGGGACCGGTTTCGGATTTTGCGCCCGATGCGCGCGAGGCCGTGATGATCGGCTACCGCTATTCCGACAGCTTTGCGCTCCGGTCGAAGTTCACGGACCTGACCCGGTCTGCACTGTCCCGGGCGGCTGTTGAAGACGACGAGGTGCTCGCCACGCATCCGAAGTTCATGCTCGTCGTCGACCAGGATGACGGGCAGACAACCACCGAAAATATCGTCATTCCGCAGATTGAGGCGCTGGGGTATACGCCCGACATCTGGACGGCGCCTCCGACCTGGATGGGCTCGAGCGGCTTGACGGCGGCACAGCTTGCCCAGTACCAGCTCGTTGTCTGGAATAACCCGCAGGGCTCCCTCTCGCTCGAAGATCTGAACCTGCTCGACGGTTACACGCAAGGGGGCGGCAATCTGTTCCTTATCGCACCTTCGCTCCCCTCGAACTGGGGCGGCAGCGGCCTGCAGTTTGTCGACGAGACCCTCGGCATTCTCGGGCCCGACTGGACCTCGGGCGGGGGCGGGGCGGGCGGCTCGTCTACCACGCTCTACGGTATCGGCGAAGCCGTCGGCGACGGTGTCAGCTTCGAGCCCCAACGTATGTCCTGGGCCTGGCAGACGCCAATCCTGAAAGATACGAGCGTGGCCGCGACCCTGGCCGACACCAACGGAGCCGTCTATGGAATCCGCTCGCCCAAGTCGGGCGATGCGACCAGCCGTGTCCTCTTCCAGTCGTACCCGCTGGAGTCGCTGATGTATAGCAATACGGTCAGCACCTTCGTCGAGGTGCCCGTGAGCTGGCGCGAGCCCGGCACCGACATCGGGTGGATATACGATCAGGACCGCGCCGAGTATACCTGGTTCGACTTCGGCTTCCCGTTCTTCGGTGATTACTACACGTATACGTACTTCAACGCGAACGGAAGTCTTTCGTTCGACTACACCTGGTACATGGATCCGAGCGCCTATACGACGCCGATTCCTTCGTCGAACATGCCCAACCGCCTCATTGCGCCCCTGCGACGTGACCTCATGTTCGGGCCGACGAGCCGGATGTACATCAACCGTCAAAGCGACGTGTTCACCATGACCTGGTCGCAGATGCAGGACTATGGCGGCGCGAATACGTCGACCGTGCAGACGAGTCTCTTCCCCGACGGCACCATCGAGTTCACGTACGCCCAGACGACGACGGGCCCGGCCACGGTCATCGGGATCGAAGACGGAACCGGAACGCGAGGCGTGACACTCCCGGTCGAAGCGTATACCGGCCGTACGTTCCGCTATTCGATTCCGATTGACCCGGATTTCGCAGCTTATCTGCAGCGCTCGATTCGCTGGCTCTCGGCTCCCGAGGCGGTCACGAAGACTCCGGTGCCCTACGTGACGATTCTCCCGTCGGCGGTCGGCGCCACCGAGATGCAGATCTCCATCGACGGGACCTTTGACGACGAAGAATGGATCCCTTACACCACCGAGGTTCCGAACATGGTTCTGCCGCCGGGCGGCGGTTCGCAGACCATCTACATCCGCTACCGGGACGAAGCCGGAAACGTATCGGTGGTTTCGAGCGCCAGTTCGACGCTCGATTACATTGCACCCTCGGCAGGCTCGGTGGTGGTTGACGGCGGCGCTGCTTACACCAAGGCGGCCGACGGCAAGGTGACCCTCACGTTGTCGGCGACCGACAGCGGTTCGGGCGTTTCCAAGGTCATCCTGTCGAGCACCGATACGTTCCCCGAATCGGCACGTCAGGACTACAAGACGTCGCTCAGCTACGTGCTCAGCAGCGCAAGTGAAGGCACCCACTGGGTCTGGGCGCGCTTCATCGACGCCGCCGACAACTACTCCGACCCCGTTTCGACGTCCATCATCATGGACCGCACGGCGCCGACGCCCTCGTCGATCTCGATTGCCGGCGGCGTTGCGAAGACGAACGAACGGGTGGTCACCGTTGCCTTGAGCGCGAGCGACAACTACGTCGTCGCAGAGATGCAGCTGTCCGAGTCGTCGACCTTCACGGGCGCCTCGTGGCAATCATATGCCGAGACGGCATCCTTTACCCTGTCGAACGGCGAAGGAACCAAGCGGGTCTACGTACGCTTCCGCGATGGCGCCGGCAACGTCAGCGCCACGCTCTCCGATACGGTGGAGCTCGATCAGACCGCGCCGGAAAGCCCGTCGATCTCGATTGCCGAAGGGCAGCTCACGAACAATACGTCCGGGGTCATCGCCTGGAACCCCGTGGCGCAGCCGGGGGTTGAGGGCTATACGGTCTACACCTGCGACAACTGGTGCGGAAACGTCGGTACGCCGATCTCGACCGTCGACGTCGACGCCGATGCCTCCTTCTGGGTCCCTGCGCTGCCGGTCAACGACTACTCGAAGGGCTACGTCGTCGTCACCCGGTATGCCGACGGCTCAACGAGCCAGGCATCTCCTGAAGCATACTTCCCCTGGCAGCCGGTCTCGCAGGGCAAACCCCTGCTTGTCGTTGACGACGATGGAGACCAGGGGGCCACCGAGCTTCTCCTGGCCGACCTGGATGCGCTGGGGTACGCCTACGAGGTCATCGAGGTACAGCCCGGGCTCGATGGCCCGTCGCAGATGGTGCTGAACGAGTACCACGTCATTCTCTGGTCGGCGGGCAACGACCCGGCGCCGTTGACGATGAACGACGAGTATGCGCTGTACAACGTCGGGTGGGAAGATCACACCATCGTTCTGCTGGCCCCGGGCTACGTCGCCAACCCCACCTATTCGTGGATGTCGAATGAGCTTCTGGGCGCCTACACCTACGGAAGTGTTCCGTCCGGCGGCGTGGTCACCGGAACGACCGAGTTTGGATTCGCGGCCGACGCCAGCTTCCGCCCGGTCTGGTCGGGAAGCAATCTGGGCGCCTTCTCGGCCTATTACGACTGGCGGATGCGCCCGATGCTGAAACGGGGTTCAGACATCGTCGCCCTCGGCACGCGCTGGTACGGCGAGAACCGCCGTACGTTCCCCATCGGCTTCAGCTATGCCGAACTGGCAACCCGCGCCGCCGGCTACGAACAGGTCCCCTACCACTGGGGGCTGACGCCGAGCGACACCGGCATCCACAGCGACGACTACGGCAAGTCGTTCCCGCTGCCGTTTACCTTCCCGTTCTATGGTGGGTACTTCGATATCGTCAACGTGACGACCAACGGGTTCCTCTCGTTCCAGTCGCAGAATCTGAGCGCGTACAGCCCGCCGCCATTGCCGGGCGCCGGAACTCCGAATGCCGTGCTGGCGCTGCTCTGGCGCGATCTGAACAACTACACGCTGGGCGACATCAAGTATGCCAGCTATCCCGATGCATTCACGGTGGCCTATCTCGGGGTGCCGAACTACGGAACCTCGGTCACCAACTCATTCCAGGTGACCCTGCGGCCGAACGGCGAAATTACGTACTCCTACGCGACGGTAACGGTCAAGAACCCGACCGAAATCGGCATCGAGAACCTCGACGGTACCGAGGCGGTACGGTACGACATCGGGGCGTTGGGCCTGCCGCCGGACGGCTCGTCCTGGAGCTTCTTCTCGAAGGTGAGCGACCCGACCCGCAAGCAGTTCCTCAAGGAGTTGCTGCAGTACGGCACGCCTCCGCGGCGCGTCCGGCGAACGGAGCTGCCGACGCTGACCCTTCAATTGAATGCGGTCGGCGCGACAGAGATGCAGATCTCGACGGACGGGGTGTTCGACGACGAACCCTGGATCGCCTATCAGGACGAGATCGAGTACACGCTGCCTGACGGCCAGGGAACCAAGTATGTCTATGTCCGGTATCGCGACGAGGCGGGCAACGAGACCGTGGTCGTCAGTGAGTACACCGTCATCGATACTGTCGCGCCGTATCCGGAGTATCCGATCATCAACAACGGCGCGCAGTATACGAATTCGCGCTTCCTGACCATTCAGACGCCTGCGACCGAGGCGACCCGGATGGCGATTTCGGAAAACTGGGATTTTGCGGGGGCCGTTTCACAGCCCTGGGCGCCCACGGCCACCTACGTGCTGAGCTCGAACGCGCAGGGATACCGGTACGTATATGTCCGGTATTACGATGATGCGGGTAACTTCACGGATCGCAACACCTACATCATCTTCGACGAAATAGCGCCTGAAAACCCGCTGTTCGCGACGGCCTCGCAGACCGTCAACGCCACCTCGCTCACTGTCTCTCTGGTAAGCAACACGCCGCGCACGGGTGAGGCCTACTTCAACAGCTATCAGCTGAAGGGCGGCCAGTACTCAACGTGGACCAACGTTTCCTCGTCAAGCGGGGCGACACCGCCAAGCTGGTCGATCAACCTCAACGAAGGCGAAAATCGGATCTACGTCCGAGCCAAGGACCATGCGGGGAACGTGAGCGCCGAGGATTCGATCACAATCATCCGCGATACGACGACGCCCAACGTACCGACCGGACTTACCGCCGACAGCGGTAACGGGTTCGTGCAGCTGAACTGGACGGCGTCGACGAGCAGCGACGTCGTCTATTACAACGTCTACTACGGCATCACGAGCACGAATCTTACCGGCTCATTTGCGGCCGAAGGGCCAAGCCCCGTCGATGCGGGTCTCAAGATCGCGCAGCGCCTCAACGGTCTCACGAATAACACCCCCTTCTACGTCGCGGTATCGGCGGTAGATCGCGTCGGTCTTGAAAGCGCTCGGACGACGGCTATCAAGGTGCTGCCCAACCCGATCACCCCGGTCGAGCTTGCATCCACGAGCGTTACCAGTGGTTTAGGCCTGAGCTACGATCATCCGTATCTGGCCCAGGTGCGCAGCACCCAGGTCGTGATCGAGGACCGTTCGGACATCGTGAATCCGCAAAGCTATCTGACGATTTCCGGTACGGATATCCGGGCGGCCCGCCTTGACTGGCCGATTGTCTATCTCGTCGATCATATCGGCGCGGGGTCAGACTGGCTGCGCGTTTATGACGTCAGCGCGGGCACGGCATCGAACATTCAGAATCATTTCATGAGTGACGTACCGATGGCCATGAGTGTGACGGCGGGAGCGGTCGTCGTAGCCACGGCGTCGGAGTTGAAGTACTACCAGCGTTCCGCTAATGGGACCGTTTCGCTCGCGAACAGTCTTCCGCTCTCGTATTCGAACACGTCGGCTATCGCTTGCGCCCCAGGCCTTTGCCTTGTGACGCGATCAGGCACGACCTACAACATGTACGCGTATGACACGAGAAACGCCACCCCGTCGTTTTCGCTTTACGGAACGGTCAATATGGGTGCGTATTCCCGAGGCATCCGAATTGCCGGGAGTCATGCGTATGTAGCGGCTGGCACCATCGGATTGCGTATCGTCGACATCTCCAATCCGAGCAGCATGTCGGTTGTCGGCGGACTTTCGACGGCCAATGCATACTCTGTCGAGGTTCAGGGGCCGTATGCGTACGTAGGCGACCACAGCGATAAGCGTGTGACCATCGTCGACATCGGAACGCCGACCAGTGTGAGAGTCGCGGGGGTCTATGAGTGGACGACTACGTCAGCGCCCTATTCCATCGCGGTTCACGGTAACCACATGTTCGTGGGTCAAGCCGGCTACACGAAGGTGGTCGAACTCAGCAAGCCCGTTGTGGTAAGCCCGCAGACCAACTACACCGGTGCCTACACGAGCATGTTTGGCCGGCTGGCGCTGGACGGCACCTACCTGGCGAGCGGCTATATCAGCCGTTCTGAAGTTGTCGACGTCCGCAACATGAGTGCTCCCACCCAGGTCGGTTACACGAGCGTCAGCTACGGCATGGCCATGCGCGATGGCGTGCAGGTGCGTGCCTACTCGACCTCGGTCTATGTCGACAAAGTGAGACCGTCGGGCGTTACACAAATCGGCTCGGCGACGTTTACAGGCTCATCCTTCCAGGACGTCGTCTTGCAGGGTCAGCGGGCGTATCTCGCTGATGGGGATTACGGGCTGCGCGTCGTAGACGTCTCTTCTGCGACGCCGTCCGGTATTTCCGTATGCCGCCCGACCGCCGTTGGCGCCTGCAGCACGACGGCTGATATCGTTGACGACTATCGGTATGTCGGAGTATCGGGACGCTATGCCTTCATCGGCGAGTTCGGTTCGAGCGGCCAGGTCTGGGCCATCGACATCGCGAATCCGGCGGCTCCGGATCCGGTTGCTGTCTACTCGCACGGGTCCTACGTCTACGCGACCTGCTTTACCGGATTTGACGCCGTCGTCGGAGCATCGGGCGCTCCGCGATGGGTACGGTTCGATCCGTCGACCGAGACGTTTACAGAAGTAGCGACCCTTACTGGTACGTATGCGTACGGCTGTTTCCGTTCGGGTAACTATCTTTACGTCGGTCAGAGCTCGGCCGGTGTCAATGTCTACGATGTGTCGAATGCGTCGTCGCCGACTCTCGCCGCAACGCTCGACACGTCAGACAACGTATACGACATCATTCCGACAGCGAACATCCTGTACATCGGCGATTACGGCAACGGCCTGATCAGCGCCAAGATCGAACCCTGACGTACAAGGAACCCGATAACAAAGGGCGCGCCGGAATGTTCTCCGGTGCGCCCTTTTTTCGGCTCAGTTCCACACGTCTCGAAACGAGGCCAGGACCGGCTCGAGACCGGTGGCGACGGCGCAGGCGAATTCGAGATCGCCTTCGACTTCGATCTGGTAGCAGCCCGTGATTCCGTCCCGGGAAATGGACCAGCCGAGCAACATGCCGTGCGTCAGCATTTCGCGCTCGAGAAAGCGGTGGTCGACTGCGTCGGGAACGAGAAACCAGCGATGGCCTGCGCCGTTGATTTTCATGAGTGGCTCGTGCGTGCAGGATAGTCGATCCAGCACTCCTGCCCGGTGTCCGCGCGGCGGCACGGCAGCGGGTCACTGGCCGGGGGCCTCGTTTGAAACCGCGGGGATCTCGACGGTGAACCGCGTGCCGCCCCCTTCGCGCGCGGCGACCTGCACGTCGCCGCCGTGCTGGCGCACGATCTGGCGCGTGATGAAGAGCCCGATGCCGAGACCGCCGAAATCGTGCGGCGTATCGGTATGGGCCCGGTAGAAGGGCTGAAACAGATGCTCCATCTTTTCGGCCGGAATACCGACGCCGCGGTCGCTGACGGTCACGCGCCAGATTCCCTCGATCACATCGGTTTCGACATTGATGGCGCCCCCCTCAGGAGAATACTTGACGGCGTTCTGAAGAAGATTTCCGAGCGCCTGCCGCAACCGCAGGCGATCGCCGGCGATAATCGAGGGCTCGCCCTGCCGGTACTTCAGTGCGTGTCGCGAAGTGGTTACCGCCTGCTCGCTCACGACCTCGCGCAGCAGTTCTTCGGCATCGAACGGCTTGACGTCGAGTACGTAGCGGGTGTTCATGCTCTGGAGTTTCAATGCGTCCAGCAGATCGGTCACCAGACGGCCCATCCGGTCGGCCCCCTGAACGATGGCCTGCAGAGAGGCGGCCGTGACCGGCTCGCCCTTCACGAGCCTGCCTGTCAGCGCCTGCGCGTAACCGCGCATGACCGCGATGGGGGTGCGCAGTTCGTGCGCCGCCACCCGCAGGAACTGGTCCTTGAGGCGGTTCAATTCCTCGAGTTCGGTGATGTCGCGCCAGACCGCGACCAGACCGGTGACGCTGCCGTCGGGGGCGCGCAGCGGCGAAGCGCTCGTGCGGAAATGCCGCTCGCCGCCCCGGACGGTAACCAGGATATCTTCATTCAGGACCGTTTCTCCGCGCAGGGCCCGCGCGCCGGGCAGACGATCGCGCTCCGGAGTGCTGCCGTCTGGAAGCTTGACGGGACCGAGCTGCGCCTCGATCTGCTCATTCGTCACCGGCCCCTCGATGGGAAGCCCCAGCAGCAGTCGCCCCGCGCGGTTCAGCAGGGTCACCCGGCCGGCGGTGTCCATTGCCAGAACGCTGTCGACCATGTTGTCGAGCACGGCCGTCAGGGCTTGCGCACGTTCCTGGGCCAACGTCTTTGCTCGGCGCAGGGCGTCGCCCTCGAGCGCCAGCGATACCATGTCTGAGATCGCCATCGCGAAGGCCGCCTCTTCATCGGTCCAGTTTCGGAGCGAACCGACATGTTCGTTGCAGAGGATGCCGACGACTTCACCGTCGCGCCAGATGGGCACGTCGAGCAGCGACGCGATCCGGAGGGGGCGCAGGTAGCCTTCGGCGAATTCCGAAGTCCGGGAATCATTGCGGGCGTCGGGCGCACGGATGTGACGCCAGGCATGCAAGGCCCGAAAATAACGAGGATAGTCGGCCTCCTTGACGCAGGTGCCCGGGGTTGAAAATTCACCGCGGTCGAGAAGCAGCGTCTGGCGCATCGAGCCCTTGCCCGGATCGAAAAACCACAAGCCCACCCGGGTCACGCGTAGTGATCCGGCGACCGAGGTCAGAATGGCGCGGATCGACTCCTCGAAGTTGTCCCGCTGGGCGCGAGCCAGATCGTAGAGCACCTTCTCGAACCGGAGGCGGTCTCCGTTTTCCGAGGCGTGCCTGTCTTCGGCGGGCGCCTGCGCCATCGCACCGGATCCATTTTTCCTCATCCTGTCCTATGATGAGTCAGATCGACATCACGCGGTCACCGAGAACGCACGACGGGCAAGGGCCTGCCTTCGCGGTCGCAGGGAACAGCACCCGCAGGAGGGGTGGGGGAAATCATGGAAGCCCAGGAGCCGCAGCCGCATCGGGCGGATGCACGGGAGGCGCAGCCGCCGGCGCGTATTCTGCTCGTCGAAGACGACGCCGACGTCGCCGGTATGATTCGCTTCATTCTCGAGAGCGAGCGCTATGAGGTCGCTCATGCCGCGAACGGGCGCGAAGCGCTCGAGCTGCTCCGGGGAGCATCGGCCGCGGGGTCGCCGGAGCTCATCCTGCTCGACATGAAAATGCCGGTCATGGATGGCCGCGAGTTCGCGCGCCGCCTGCGTGAGGGGCCGGGCCCCCATCCCCCCATCGTCATTCTGACCGCGGCGGTCGAGGCGCAGGCGCTGGCGCACGAGGTCGGCGCCGACGCCTGGCTGGGAAAACCGTTCGACGTCGACGCCCTGACGGAGATCGCGCGGCGCATGACGCCTTGAGGAGGGAGCGGGTAGAACCCGGTTGGCCCGTCAATCGGCGTTCTGGTCGGCGTAGCCCAAGGGCCCACCCGCATCTTCGGGCGGGATGTCCCGGTCGCCTTCGACGAGGTTGAACTCGCCCGGGTCAGCCGTGATGGTTTCGACGGTGACGTCGAGCTCCCACTCCAGTTCGGCGCCGTAACGGTAGACCATGCGCACCCGGGGCCGGGGCGCGATCGCCTCGAGACGGGTCTTGCGGGCATTGGCGCGCCGCTCCCCAGGGGGTCCGTACAGAGAGCCCCGGATTTCAAATTCCCAATCTTCCTGACCGCTCCAGCCGAGCATGGTGTGGAGATACGCGTGAAGATCGGCGAGGGTGGCCCGTGAGGGGGCCGCGATACGCCGCCAGACGGGGGGCTGTATGCCTTCGAAGCGGAGGTTCAGTTCGTGCATGGCTCAGGGAGTCTTTCGGCCCCGGGACCTGCGGCGGATCTGCTCGATCAGGTCTCCCTGGGCGATCTGGAAATCGTAGAGGTGCAGCCCCAGGCCGCTGTTCGCCAGCATGCCGTCGAGGTCGAGCGGGTCGCCGCGCAGGTCGCCGCCCGGCGGTGCGTGGAGGCCGACGGCCAGATGGGGTCCGCCCAGCGGATCGTTCCGGCAGGCCGTCGTGTACCGCCCGGGGAGATGCTGGGCGGCGGGATCGGTTCGCGGGCCGGCGTGCAGAAACGAGAAGAGATCGACGAGGTACGTGGCCGCGGCAAGGCGCAACGCCCCGGCATCGACGGGCGCTCCTGCGCCGTCGGTCGCCTGGGTCGCGTCGACGGGTGCGCCGACGGCCGGGTTGATGCAGGCGATTTCGTCGCCGTCGCGATCCATCTCGCGGTGCAGGAGCCCCTCGGCGGCGAGCACGGCGTCGGCGCCCCGGCCCCACCCGCCGTCGAAGGCGAACCCTTCGGGGTAGCTGCGGAAGTGGATGACGCACCCCCACTCGTCGCCCGCGTCGCAGAGGGGAAGATCGGAGAAGCTGCCCCCCACGCGCGCGCCGCGCGGCGTGAAGACGCCGAAGCCGATCGGAAGCGCGAGCACGAGCCGTTCGCGCAGCTCGCGGCTGCGGCGGCTCCCCGCGATGGCCGTCACGAAGCGATCGCCGTCAAAGTAGCCATGCAGGAGATACGACGCCATCTGCGCGCCCTGCGAGTGGCCGATGATGACGAGGGGGCGCCCCTGATTCCACGTCGCCAGGTAGTATTCAAAGGCGGCGGCCACGTCGGCGAAGGCGCGTCTGAAGTAGAAGGCCCCCGTCTCGGGCGCCTCGGCATAGGCGCCGAACGTGCCCTGCCGGTAGTACGGCGCAAAGACCCGGCAGGCGGCGCTGAAGGGGCCCGCCTGGGTCGTCACGGTGCGCGCGGGGAGCCGCACGTTGGTCATGTCGTCGTGGTTCGCCGACTGCAGCACGTTGAAATCGACGGTCGGGTAGATGTAAAAGCAGTCGACCGTGGGCGCCACGGCCGGGCGCAGCACGAAGTCGGTCTCCGTGCCGTCGGTGAGCCGCCGGGCCATCGGATAGTCGCGGTGACAGCGGTCGCCTTCGCGTCCGCTGCAGGCCCAGTACTCCTCGCGGGAGTAATCCAGCGAGGCGCGGCCGGCGGCGCGCTCCAGGCTGGCGGCATAGCCGGCGGGCCCACCGGCGGGGACCGGCGTCGCGGCCGTCACGGGACCTGCCCCGCAGGCGCCGGAAAGGTTGCCCGCGAGGGCAAGGAGCAGGATGCGAATCCCGGAGGAGTGGTTCTGCATGAAGGACACGATACCACGGGGGCCGCACCGACGCCGAATCGGAAGCCCCGCGCCCGGCCGGCGGGGGAAGTGTCGGCGAGGGGAGTGCCGGCGAGCGGTCGCGCTCACGGCCGTAGTCCATCCGGTGCATCCTGAACGCATGGGTACGGTCGGACGAGTGTTCGTGTGGGCCATCTGTCTGATCGCTTCGACCGTCCTGCAGGGCGGAGCGGCGCCGGTCTGGGGGCGGGAGTGGCGCGTGCAGCTCGAACCGACCCGTCCGCCGTGGGAGCGTGCCGAAGGTCCGCCCGGCGAAGAGGCCGGGCAGCCGACGCCCCCCGCAGACACTTCGCCGCAGCCGCCTGCAGAAGCGCCCGAGCTACCGCCGGCGCAACCGCCCGCGCAAGCGGAAGAAACGCCCCGGGAGGACCAGACCCTGGTTCCCGAAGGGATGCCGCCGGGAGAGGAAGAGGGGCCGGCGGCCGGTGACGAGGCGCCTGAGGAGCAGGTGACCGTCTCGCTCGCGCAGAGCGTCCAGGAACTCATCCGCGCCCGTTTTCCCGACCTTGTCACGACGGTGAGCGCCGACGTAGACGAGAACCTCGTGGAGCTCTACGGAACCACCGACCGGCTGTCGCGAAGTATCGCCCTCCAGGATGCCGTGCAGAACCTTCCCGGCAATAAACTCGTCGTCAACCGCATCGAGGTCAAGGCCCCGGAGCGCTCCGACCGGATCATTGCGGCCGAGGTTCGCGGCCTGCTTCGCGCCAATGAATCGCTCGGCGACCTGCCCATCGATGTGCGGGTCGAAGATCAGGTCGTGTTTCTCGAAGGGCGGGTGCCGACGGAAATCTTCGAGGAGCTGGCCCGTGAGCAGGCTGCCGAGGTGGCCGGGGTGCGGGCCGTCGAAAGTCGGCTGCGCACGGCGCTCTAACCGCGTGTTTTACCAGACGGGGGGATTGGCCAGGAGCTCGGTCGCCGCTTCGGCGGGGACGGGACGCGAGAACAGGTAGCCTTGGCCGTAATCGCAGCCGAGCGCGCGGATGTCGCGCAGCTGCTCGGCTGTCTCGACCCCTTCGGCGATGACCGGCATGCGCAGTCCATGGGCGAGGCGCACGATGGAGCGCACGATCTCATTGGCCTGCTCTTCCTTGTCGAGCCGGTCGACGAATGATCGATCGATCTTCAGGGCGTCGAAGGGAAAGCGGTGCAGGTAGGCCAGCGATGAGTAGCCGGTACCGAAATCGTCAATCTGGAGCTTGCAGCGCAGCTGTTTCAGCTCGTTGAGCAGTTGCGAAACGCTCTCGGCGTAGGCCATGAGGTGGCTTTCGGTGATTTCGAGCCGCAGCGTACCGGGCACCATCCCGGTCTCTTGGAGAATGGACGCCAGCGACTGCACCAGGTTGGTCTGCTCGAACTGTTTCGGCGACAGATTGACGCTCACGGTAAGACCGGCGGCGTCACGGAACCGGGTCTGCCAGATGGCGGCCTGCCGGCAGGCCTCGAGCAGCACGAACTGGCCCAGCGGCAAAATGAGCCCGTTTTCCTCGACGATGGGGATGAACTCGGCCGGACTGACATAACCCCGTTCCGGATGCTTCCAGCGCAGGAGCGCCTCGAAGCCGGTGATCTGCATGCTGCGCAGCGAGACGACAGGCTGGTAGAAGAGCTCGAAGCCTCGTTCATCGAGCGAGCGCCGCAGATCGTGTTCGATCTGGAGCCGCTCGACCGCATGACTGTGCATGCGCTGATCGAACACCGCGTACCGGGCCTTGCCGAGGGCCTTCGCGCGGTACATGGCCGTGTCGGCATCGCGCATGATGGCTTCGGGGTCGTCGTACTCGGTCGTGCAGTGCGTAATGCCGATGCTGGCCGAGGTTACGATTTCATGGCCGGCGACGCGAAAGGGGCGCAGCAGCGCCTCCTGGATGCGCTCTGCGACCCGGATGGCGTCCTGGGGGCCCGACAGATCTTCGAGCAGGAGCGTGAATTCGTCGCCGCCGAACCGCGCGAGCGTGTCTTCGGGACGCAGGCAGGTGCGCAACCGGTCGGAGATCTCCATGAGGAGCTGATCGCCCACCGAGTGGCCGAGCCCGTCGTTGGCGACCTTGAACCGATCCAGGTCGAGAAAGAGCACGGCGAAGAGCCGCTTGTGCCGGCGCGCGCGGCCCAGGGCCCGCCGCAAGCGGTCGAGAAACATGTTGCGGTTCGGCAGGCGCGTGAGGGCGTCATGAAAAGCGTCGTGGATCAGGCGCGCCTCGGCCTCCTTGCGATCGGTCACGTCGGTCTGGGAACCGACCAGGCGAACCACTTTGCCGCCGTCATCGCGCACGGCGACCCCCCGGCTCAGCATCCAACGGTACTGGCCGTCGCGATGGCAGACGCGGTGTTCGAATTCGAACTGCTCGGTACGGCCGCTGACGTGCGCGTCGAGTTCGACGAGAAAATCGGGCCGGTCTTCTTCGTGAATGCGCTGGACCCACTCGTCGGGCGCATCGCCGATGGACTTGTCGTCGTAGCCGAGCAGCGACTTCCAGCGCGGGCTGTAGTAGACGCGGCCGCGCACCATGTCCCAATCAAAAAGGCCGTCGTTGGCCGCCTGCGCCGCAAGCTTGTAGCGCGACTCGCTCTCGGCGAGTTCGCGCTCGAGCCGCTTGCGCTCGGTTACGTCGCGGGCGACGCCCAGGAGGCCGATGGGCTGACCGTCGGCTGCGAGCAGCGAGCCGCTCATTTCCAGCGTGAGCCGCCCGCCGCCTTTGGCCAGAACTTCAATTTCGGAAACCGGAAGCTGCCCGGTTTCCAAACCGCTGCGCAGCATGGAGAGGGCGCGGTCGAGATGCTCGGCGACGATGATCTCGTCGACCCCCATCGTGAGCGCTTCGACACGGCTGTAGCCGAGGAGACGCTCGCCCGATTGGTTCACCGACGTGATGTTTCCCTTCAGATCGATCGTGAAGATGATGTCATTGGCCCCCTCGAAGATGGCTTTGTAGCGCACCTCGGTCTCTTCGAGCGCCGTCTGGGCCTGCTTGCGCCGGGAGATGTCCCAGACCGACCACGCAGCTGCGGGCCGCCCCTGGAACGAAAGGTTGCGGGAACGGATCTCGAGGGGAAACTGGCGGCCGTCCTTGCGCTGCCCCACGGTTTCGCAGGGCGCAGCGTCCACCGCTGCTGCGTCGACGGGCCGGCTGAACAGCATGCGCAGCGGTTTGCCGAGCAGGGCATCTGCATCCCATCCGAACAGCACGGTCAGTGCATCGTTGACGGCCACGATTCTGCCGTCCTGGTGCACGACCATCCCTTCGAAGGCAGCCTCGGAAAGCATGCGGTTGCGTTCATCGCGGGCCGGCTCGTCCTGGGGAAGGGCGGCGGCGACGACGACGACCCCCTGGAGCTGCTCGCCTGCCCGGATGGGGTGGGCCCGCAGCAGCCACGAGCCGCCCGCCATCGTGACGCGCGCGGCGGCGGCCTCGCCGGTAAAGGCCCGCCGGATCGTGCGTTGGGCTTCGGGATGGGCGGCAAAAACCTGCTCTGCCGGCTGGCCGATCAGCAGATTGCCTGTGATACCGAGCGTATCCAGGGCCGAGCCTTCGGCGCGCAGCAGCAGCCCTCCCGCGCTGAAGAGCAGCAGGGCCATGGGCGCGAGCTCGCCGGCGCGATCGAGAAGGTCTTCAGGGCTGGCGGAGTGATGAGCCGGCATCGCAAGGGATTAAGGATACAACTGTATCACATCGGTGTCCAACCAGCCGTGATCATGCGCACAGGCTTACGGCGTTTCAGAGTCGGTCGCCTGCAGATCGGCGCAGGCCTGGTATCCCGGCTCGAGGGGAAAGACCTGATCGTCTTCGGGCCACGGACTGGCGGTGTCGACGGTCTCGCAGGGGATGCGGTCGATGAGCTGCGAGAGGGAATCGAGCGACGGGTTCTCCATGATGGCGCGCACCTCGGCGACGCTCAGCTTCGCGGGATAGCCCATGGCGACGAAAATGCACATTTCGTCGTCTGCCGTGGGGCCGGTGCGCACTTCGCGGTCTTCGCCGTTCACATAGTGACAGGCCCAGTGAATACCGTCGCCTACGTGCAGGGGATAGCTTTTGCCGCCGGTCCAGTCCTGCCGTTCGAAGAAGAGAATCGGGGGCGACTCCCAGTCTTTGTTGACGAAAAAGGGCTCGGGCGCGATGCTCTGCGAGGCGCCGTCATAGAAGTTCATGCTGAAACAGGCGCCCCGCGCGTGGGAGTGGCTCGAGATGGCGAACATGTTGATGTCGCGCTGTACGGCGCAGGTCCGCGATTCGATGCGTCGGCTCTTCGGCGGCAGCGTCACGTCGGAGATGCCCCCCGCGAAGGCGCTGGCGACATGCTGCACCTGCGACTCCGCCATCGTGCCGAGGTTGAGAACGGCATTGATCTTCACGGCACGCGTCGAGGTGTTGATATAGTGGTGCTCCATGATGAGCACGAGCGGCAGGGGCAGGGGAAAACCGACCCCGTCGGGCATCGAGCCCTTCTGATGGGTCTTCTGGCTCGGGTAGAGGGTCTGTACCTGCTGCTCCTCCATCAGATCCCCCAGCACGTCGCAGTCGTGCGCCCCCGCTTCGACGCCCAGCAGCTTCTCGGCATACCCGGGGGCCACGAAGGCGTCACCCACGGAAAAGATGCCGAAATTCACATTCATGTGGTGACTGTGCAGCGAGCTGAGGCTTTCGAGGTCATGAATCCAGACGAGCTTCTCGCCGTCCTTCGGCTCGAGACGCACGACGTTGCACTTGTAGACCTCGGACATCGGCGGAACCTCAATCACCTCGGTCTGCAGCTGGTATCCCTCGGCCGGAGGCGGGAGAGAAACCGTGAGGTCGAGCGGCCCGTCCTCTACCGCCGGAGCGGGCGAAGGCGAACAGGCGGCAGTGAAGCTCAGGAGCAGCGCGGCGAGAAGTCGGGTCGGCATGGCGGTTCCCCGGTTCCGAAAGTTGCCAACCAGTCTATCAAACGGTAGGAAGAGAGACCACCGGCTCTCCGGGGCGGATACGCTCAGGAGGGCGGAGATCCGGGCCGTCCGGCGCATTCCGCCAGGTCGACGTCGTTTGCCGTGCGCACGACGCGGTGTGCGCCTGCCCCGGCAAGCGCTTCACGGTCGGCATGCCGATCAAGGCCCAGGACGAATGCGATGGCAGCTTGAGCGGCCGCCCGGGCCGTCTCGGGTCGCGTCGTCAGGAGCAAGGCCTCTTCGGGGTCCCCCTCGGCGGCCTCGAAGATCAGATCGGGCACGGGCAGGGGGAGAAATCCATGGAGCACGGCATGGTCGCCGTCGAGGACGCGGTCGAAAAGATCCGCGAGCCGGTTGCGCTCGAGCAGGCGTACGGCGCCCGGTTCGAAATCGAGGCCGACGAGGTGCATGCCGCGCATGCGGGCTTCCCGCAGCAGGGCGTAGACGTCCCGGAAGACCCCTGCCGGCGTCCGCAAGGTCTCGTCGTGGAAGAGGGTGCGCCAGCGCGCGGCGAGCCCGTAAAGCGTGGCCCTGCCGGGCCCCTCGGAGGGGCTGCCCTCGGGAACGACGACGCCGCGCCCCTCGAGAAAGAGACGCATGGCCGAGGCGTCGGTCGCCGCTCTGGCCGTACGCAGGGCATCGGTGTCGGAATAGGGGGCCAGGGGGATGCCGCCGAGGCCCGGTTCGGCCGTGAAGCGCTCCCAGGCAGCGCGGCGAAGCGGCTCGAGATCGAGCAGCGTCCCGTCCAGATCGACGAGCAGCAGACGCAGTGCGGCGGCACGGGTGCGTCCGGAGGTATGCCTCGGCGAGGCCTTCGACGGACTTCCGGGGGCAGGCGGTGGCGGCTGCGGCTCCATGGGTGGAGTTTAGCACGTTCCGCCCCGGGCGGGTGGCGACAGGCGAGGGGCGACTAACGGGGCAGGACGGCGAAGCGCTTCTCGAACTCGAGAATGCCGTCCTTTTCCAGGTAAGCCGGACAGGTACGGCAGGTGCGGCCGGCAAACTCGGCGCCGGGTCCGCGCGTCCAGCAGATGGCCCCCTCACTCGTGGCGGCGTAGCTGCAGACGTCGCCGGTACGGTCGCGGCGAAGTTCGTGCAGGCGTGCGATGCGCAGAACCCAGGCGGCGGCGGCGGGGCCGAGATGCCGTTCTTCGAGGTACGTGCGCAAGCGGCGAAGCCAGTCGACGTCGCGCATCGAAAAGAGGCGCTGACCGTTCTCGCGGCACGGGATCACCAGGCCGAGGTCCTCGTAGTTGCGCAGCGTCGATTGAGATACCCCCACCATGCGCGCGGCCTGGCCGATGCGCAGAATGGGACGTTCGCCGTCTTGGAAGATGGAGTCGAGCACCGACATAACGCTCCGTGCATCGAGGGATAGGACGCTACCAATGCTAACAGCTCGGGCGAAAAACCGAAAGCCGACCTGCAATCTGAATTGTAGGGTTATTTGCAGGCCGGATGGGAAGATAATTGCCATGCCCGAACGCGCGGGGTAGACTTGGCACTCGATATCGCAAAGGAATTATCGCTATGGCGCGTTCTGTGCTCCTGATCGACGACAGTCATACGGTGCTCGCGTTTCTGACCGACAGGTTCCGCAAGGCAGGCTATCGGGTCGCGGCGCTGCAGCGCTTCGTCGACCTGCCGACCCTTCTGCGTGATTTTCGCCCGGATCTCATCGTGCTCGACCTCGAGCTGCCGACCCTTCCGGGGACGACGATCGGGAACTATATCCGCAAGTATCAGTCTGCGCCCATCCCGATGTTCATCTACAGTTCGGCCGCCGAACCGGCGGCCCGGGCGGCCGCCGAACAGCTGGGCGCCGTTGCCTGTTTCACGAAGTCGCCCGATGTCGGCCCGCTGCTGAAGGCGGCCGAACGCGTTCTGGCCGGCCGCTGAGGCACGCAGAGCGGACCTGCAATGCTCAGGAACGCTTGGGGGCGGGTCTGGCTTCGAGCGTGCCGGTGCGCACGTGCACGTCGCGCTGGGGGAAGGGGACGCGGACGCCATAGTGCTGCAGGCGGTCCCAGATGGCGAAGTTGATCAGGCTGCGGAAACGATCGGGGCGATGCGAGAGTGAATCGGTCCATACGAGCAGCTCGAACTGCAGTCCGTTCTCGCCGAACTCGCAGAGCTGGACTTCGGGGGCCGGTTCGGTGAGCACCCCGAGCGTCTGCCCGGCTGCCTCCTGGAGCGCCTGTACGACGACGGCGACGTCGCTTGCGTAATCGACGCGCACGGGCAGCCGGAAACGCACCTTTTCATTCGTGTAGCTCCAGTTGATGACGTTCTCGGTCAAGATCTTGGAGTTGGGGACGATGATCGCGATGTTGTCGTTCGTGACGACCGTGGTCGCGCGGGCGTGGATGGCGATGACGTCGCCCTCGACGTCGCCCACTTCAATGCGATCGCCGAGCTTGACCGGGCGCTCGAAGAGGATGATCAGGCCGCTCACCAGGTTGTTGGCGATGTTCTGCAGGCCGAAGCCCACGCCGATGCCCACGGCTCCCGCGACGACCTTGAGCGACGAGAGGTTGATGCCGGCGGAATCCAGAATGAGAAAAATGCCGAGCACCAGCACGCCGTAGCGCATGAAGACGAGAACGGCCTGCTTGGTGGGCCCCGGCACCGAGCGGCGCTCGAGCATCGGGTCGACCACCATGCGGCTCATGCGCGCCGTCAGGTAGAAGAGCCCCAGCACGCCCCCGGTGACGTAAAAGAGCGTCAGCAGGGTAAGCGAGCCGTGCTCCAGCGGCAGAATCGGGTGATTAAGCACCCGCGCGACATCGCGCAACAGGCGGACGAAAAAGGCGAGCGACAGCTTTTCGACGTTGTCGGCGAGCGGGTGATCGAACAGCAGGCTGACGATGCGGTGAAAGCCCGTGCCGAAATCGACGCCCAGGGGGCCGAAGATCAGGTTCAGCATCGGGAATACAAATCCGCCGGTGGCGAGTACCGACAGCAGACCGAGCACGGTCACGAAGACCGAAACCACGGTGCCCGCGGTGGCGCGCATGGGCTGGGGGACGGGGCTTTCGGCCAGGAGTTTGAAGACGAGCCAGCGGCGCACCCGCTTCGCAACCCAGGCGATAAGGGTGGCGGCGGCCAGAAAGTAGAGCAGTGCCCAGAGCGTAACGACGCTCCCCGCCAGGGTCGCCAGAGGCGTGTTCAGGAACACCCGTACGGCGTCTACCATATCGATCAGCCACCGCATGCACCGATAGTGTGGCGCGGTTTCCCTGCGGATGCAAATTCCCCCCGGCCGCTCCGTATTGCGGTCTGCACCCGTTTCCGGCGGGTCGATCGATTTTTTGACGGCCGCCCGACGGAGGGGTATGCTCACTGCAATCGGGACCCAAAGGTCCGAAACGGGAGGCTCTATGGCGACGACGTGGATGCGGTGGCTTACCGCGGTGGCGATGATGGCAGTCGTGCAGGCGTGCGGGGTTGAAGAGGCGCCCCCGCCGGCCGCGGTGAAAGTCAGCATCGAGGCAGGGACCATCGAAGTGTCCGTGGCCGAAGACGGTTCGGCGACGGTGGAGCTGACCGCCGAAGTCGCGCCCGCCGGGAGCGACTTGCCGAGCTTCACGATTCTCGAGGGACCCGCGCACGGCGCTCTGGCGGGGACGGGAAGCTCGCTCACGTACACGCCCGAGACCGACTACTCGGGATCCGATTCCATCCGTTTTCAGGCTGCGGTCGGTGACGTCGTCGGCGAGGGGACGGTGCTCATTACCGTGACGCCCGTCAATGACAGACCCTCCTTCGTTCCGGGGAGCGCCGTGACGGTGCTGGAGGACTCGGGTGCCTACGCGCAGACCTGGGCGACGGCCCTGAGCGCCGGCCCCGAGGATGAGGCAGCCCAGAAGCTCGCGTTCGCGGTAGCCGTCGACAATCCGGCTCTCTTCGCGGTCGAGCCCGCTGTCGCTGCCGACGGCACGCTCACCTTCACCCCCGCTGCAGATGCCAACGGTTCGGCGACACTCACGATCGTGCTCGCGGACGATGGGGGAACGACCGATGGCGGCGTCGACGCGGCCGATCCCGTCACGCTGAGCCTGACCGTACAGCCGGTAAACGATTCGCCGCTCTTTGACCTTCAGGGTGACGTGGAAATCACGGAGGGTGCGGGGCCCCAGGTGGTGGCAGGGTTTCTGACGGGCCGCGCGGCGGGGCCCGCCGACGAGGCCGCGCAGCAGACCGTGCTCAACGTGAGCAACGACAACGGCGCGCTTTTCTCCTCCCCGCCGGCCATCGACGACAACGGAGCGTTGACGTTCGAGGCCTACGACTGGGCCAGCGGTTCTGCCTTCGTTACGGTGCGTCTGAGCGACGACGGTGGCGCCGGCGGAATCGCGCAGCGCACGTTTACCATCACCGTGCGTCCGGTAAACGACCCGCCGATGTTCACTCTGGCGGGCGGCAATCCGGCGGTTGCCGAGGACGCGCCCGGGCAGACGCTGGCCGGTTTTCTCACAGGCGTTACCCCAGGACCCGATGAGTCGGCGCAGGCGGTCACGTTTGCAGTGACGACGGACAATGACGCCCTTTTTTCTTCGCTGCCCTTCATCACCCCCGCGGGCACCGAGGGGACGTTGACGTTCACGCCCGCTCCCGACGCCAATGGGTCGGCGATCGTCACCGTCCAGGCCTGGGATGACGGCGGTACTGTGGACGGCGGCGTCAACAAGTCGAGCGCGCTCCAGTTCACGATTACGATCACGCAGGTCAATGACGTGCCGCGCTTCGCCGTGGGGGCGAACCCGACGGCGCTCGAGGACGCGTCTCTGCAAACCGTTGCCGGATTCCTGACCGGCATTGCGGGCGGGCCGGCCGACGAAGCGGCGCAGTCGGTGACGTTCTCTGTGTCGGCCGCGACCCCGTCTCTCTTCCAGACGCTCGGGATCGCAGCTGACGGGACGCTGACCTTCACGCCGGCGGCCGACGCCTTCGGCACGGATACGATCACGGTAACGGCATGGGACGACGGCACCCCCCAGGCGTCGTTGCAGAAGAACTTCACCATCACAATCTCTCCCGTGAACGATGCGCCGGCCTTCTTCGTCGGCATGCCGCCGGGCGCTGACGAGGACGCAGGCCCGCAGACGGTGACCGACTATATCACCGGGATCGCGGCGGGCCCCGCGAACGAGTCGGCGCAGGCCGTCACCTTCTCGGTTTCGACCGATAATGTCGCTCTCTTCTCTGTTCTGCCTGCCATTGAAGTCTCCGGCGGAACTTCAGGAACGCTCACCTTCACGCCTGCCGTCGATGCCAACGGCATGGCCACCGTGACGGTTCGCGCGTGGGACGACGGCGGTACGGCAGACGGTGGAATCCGGGTTTCACCGAGCGCGCAGTTTACGATCACGGTCCAGCCGGTGAACGATCCCCCGGCCTTCGCGGTCGGCACAGTACCGGCAGTCCTCGAGGATGCCGGCGAGCAGACTGTGCCCGGATTCGTTTCCGGCATCATCGGCGGGCCGGCCGACGAAAGTGCACAGGCGGTCACCTTTACGGCCTCGGCGGCGACCCCGTCGATGTTCGCTTCCATTTCAGTGGGGTCAGACGGCACGCTGACCTTCACGCCGGCGGCCGACGCCTTCGGCACGGATACCGTGACCGTCACGGCCTGGGACGATGGAGCGCCGCAGGCTTCATTCCAGCGCACGTTCGACGTCACGATTACCGCGGTCAACGACGCTCCCGGATTCCGCAAGGGGGCAGGGCAGGTCGTTACGGAAAATGCGGGTCCCCAGGAGGTTCTGAGCTGGGCTGCCGGCATCACGGCGGGGCCCGGCGAGAGCCAGGCACTCACATTTCAGCTGACCGCCGACAACCCGGCCCTCTTTTCGGCCGGGCCCACGGTCGATGCGGCGGGCACCCTCTCGTTCACGCCGGCGCTGAATGCCGCGGGAACGGCCAATGTGCGGATCACGGTCACCGACGATGGCGGGACGGACAACGGCGGGGTCGCGGTCTCTGCCGAGTACACCTTCAGCATTCAGATTGTTGCCGTGAACGATGCGCCGTCGTTCACGCCCGGTGGTCCGATCGCGCGGGATGAAGACGCAGGCGCGCAGGCGGTGGCCTGGGCGGCGGATATCAATCCGGGAGATCCGGGTGAGCTCTGGCAGTCGGTCACCTTCGAGGTGACGACCGACAATGACCCCCTCTTCGCTGAGCTGCCGACGATCGGTTCCGACGGTGTGTTGCGCTTCCGTGCGGCCGACGAAGCGAGCGGCTCGGCGGTGGTAACGGTCGTCGCGCGGGATAATGGCGGCACGGCGTTCGGCGGATCCGACGAATCGGCGCCCGAACAGTTCACGCTCACCATCAACCCCGTCAACGATCCGCCCACGTTCACGCTGGCTGGAGATCTGTACGTTTCGGATACGGCGGGCGCGCAGACGGTGGCGGGATGGGTTTCGGGAATGTCGTCGGGTCCCGGCGAGTCCGACGCCCTGTTCCCCTTCGCGGTGACGACCGATAACGACGGCATCTTCAACGTGTTGCCGGCGGTGGATGTCTCCGGAACGTTGACCTTCACGCCGGCAACCGGCTTCACGGGCGTGGCCACGGTTTACGTCTCGCTGTCGGATAATGCCGGCGGTGACGACACGGCCGTCCGAACGGCGCTCATCTCCGTAGACAATGTCAACGACGACCCCTCGTTCACGGCCGGGCCGAACGTCTCTGTCGACGAAGACAGCGGGCCCTATGCCGGGGCCTGGGCGACGGCGATCTCGCCGGGACCGGGCGAATCGGGGCAGGGGGTTTCGTTCTCGGTGGTTGCCAACTCGAATCCAGGACTGTTCGGCACGCAGCCCGCCATCGACCCTTCGGGTTTGCTTACCTTTGCGCCCGCCGCCGACGCCAACGGGGCAGCCACCCTGACGGCGCGCCTCACCGACGATCTCGGGGCATTCGTCGAGGCGACCTTCGACATCATCGTGCAGCCCGTGAACGATGCACCGGTCTTCACCGGCGGGGGATTCCTCCAGGTTTTCGAAGATCAGGGGAAAACCGGCATTTCCTTTCTCAGCGGCGTTTCGAGCGGCCCCTCGGATGAGGCCGGCCAGGCGTTGACCTGGGACGTCAAAGCCGACAACGAGGCCCTCTTCGCCGAGCCGATCACCGTGAACGGCGATACGGTGTGGCTGACGCCGGCCGCCGACGCCAACGGCGACACGCAGGTCACCCTGACGCTCATCGACGACGGCGGCACCGCTTCGGGCGGGGTCGACCGGTATTCGATCACCGTCTGGGCGGGCATCGGCGCCGTGAACGACGCGCCGACCTTCACCCCCGGGCCCGATCTGGTCATACTCGAGGACGACCCCGACGGGATCGGCTTCGGCACCCTCTGGGCCTCTGCCTTTGTCGTCGGTCCTGCCGATGAAGCATGGCAATACTACTTCATGGACGTAACCAGCGACTCGCCGTTCAACAACGTCTGGCTCGATAACGGCGGCACGCTCTACTTCATGCCGCCGCCCGACTGGACGGGTTCAGCCGTCTTCTACGTCGACATGGTCGACTCTGGCGGGACCGATTTCGGCGGCACTGACACGTATCGCGCAACCTTCACGATTACGGTCCTGCCCGTGAACGAGGCCCCGGTGCTGCGTGCCGATTACGCGACGACGAGCGTCGACACCGAGACCTGGATCGGCGTCCTCTTCAACGATTACGAGCCGGACGGCGATGCCCTCGTGCTCACGGGCGTGTCAACGCCGACGTACGGCATCGCCGTCACCGACGGCAGCTTCGTGCGCTATACGCCGGGCTCAGGCTTCACGGGAATCGACACGTTCACCTACTTCGCTTCTGACGGCACCCATCCGGTGAGCCAGACGATCGTCGTGACCGTCGGCCCCGATCTCGATCCGCCCGTTCTTCTTTCTTCTTCCATCACGGGGGGTGAGGAGCTGAACCGCGAAGAGGCATTCGGCTTCGTCGGCGTCCTGAGTCCGGTCATCTTCGTGTTTGACGACCCCTATCTAGACGGGGGAACACTCTCGGCGTGGGCCGAGTACGAGGGCGTCCCCATCTATGCGAACGTCTGGATTGATGGTCCGACGGTCTCGGTGATGATCCAGGAGTGGGATCTCTGGGGCTTGGCCGATCCCGAAGGCGGGTTGCTTACGGTGGGGCTCACCGGCATTCAGGACACGTTCGGCAACGCGGCGGCCGATCTGGACCGGACCGTCTGGTACGACGGGCGCGGCCCCCAGGTGTCGTTTCCGGACAGCGGGTACCCGGCGGCGCGCCGCTTCATCGCGCAGTTCGACGAGTCGATTGACCCGGCGTCTGCGATTCCCCAGTTCCGCCGCGTGACCGACGGCACGCAGATCGAGCTCGATATCACGGTCGAGGGAACTGCGTCTTCGGGACTGTTCACCCTGGCCAAGGCCAACGATGCCTACTACGCGGTCTCTGCCCGGCAGGAGCCGGTGGGGACGGAAGTGGAATTCGACGTTTCCGGTTTCCGCGATCTGGCGGGAAATCCGGTGGAGGGTTGGAACGCCGCCAGCGTCACGGTCTGCTGCGAACAACAGGGGCCGGGAGGGCTCGCGGTTACGGCTGTCGAGTTTGTCGATCGCTCCACCAGCCTCGCGGTTCTGAAAGTGGATGCTTCGGAAATCCGCAACGGATATTTCGTGGTGCCGAACACATTCGTGGGAGGCGACCACCTGGTGCGCGTCCTGCTCAGTGCGCCGATCAACCCCATGTACTCGTATGCGGAGCTGCGCCGGGTCTCTTCAGGCCCGCAGGAGTCGAGCGTGATGGGCGATGCGGCCGCGGCTTCGGTGCCGAACGACAGCTTCGTGTTCGATCCGACGTTGGCTTCGGAACCTTTCTTCTGGCAGAGCAAGGGCACATACCGCCTGTTCATCGATGCGTCCGGCGAAACCGGCTGGGACCGAGTCTGGTTCGAGGCCGGGTTCGCTGTGCAAGGCGACTCCAGTGACGTGACGGCGCCGACCGTCTCAGCCCTGACCGCCGCCCGGATGTCGGGCACTGCGCCGGTTCTGAGGCCTCTCGACAGTCTTCGCCTCGGTTTCTCGGAGAAGGTTGATTACCGGGACGTGAACGTGACGCTGGCCAAAGATGGCTCGCCCATCCCCCTGCGGGTTCGACCGATGGGAGAGATGAGCGGTCTTGAAATCCGGGCACAGGATGAAGCCGGCGCTCCCGTATTTCTCGCGCCCGGCGACTACGACCTGACGGTTGACGCCGTAGCCGACCTCGCCACGCCCCAGAACGTCATGTCGCCTGCCTCGTTCGTCGTGCACGTGGAGGCCGATGCCGCGCCGAAGGTCAGCTTGGTCGGCGTGCCCTCGGCGTCGCAGGAGCTGGCGACGAACGCGTCGCTGTGGGTGGCCTTCGACGGCCCCGTGGCCCTTCAGACCTTGCACGAAGACGGTGCGCTCGAAGAGCGTGGCCTATTTCTGGAAGAACGCTGGGGCAATGCATGGATTCCTGCGAAGGGCCTCGGCCATGGCGACTCCGAAAGCACGTCGGGCGCCGTGTTCCCGCTGCGGCGGCAGTACACGGGAATGCCGCCTGCGACCACGTACCGGCTGCGATTCCTGAGCGGACTGCGGGACGTCGACGGCAATCCGCTGTTCGACCTTGGCCAGCCGGTGACCTTCACGACTGTCGCTGACAACAGTTATCCCGCCGATCCGTACGCAGGGTATGCAGGACTCGAAGTCTTCGACCTGGGCACCGGGCAGCTCAACATCTTCGGCGGCGTGATGGCGAGCAATCTCGAGGTCAGGGCCTGGGCAGGCGATGATAACGCCGGCGATACCTGGGAAACCGGACTTGAGACGGCGACGCTCAGCCTGTACGGCGGCCCCAATGCCGATCAGGAGCAGCACGTGAGTATCGACGCGGCGCAGATGGATACGATGTTTCCGGGCGGGCTGACGCCGTACGAAATGGTCGTGCGGGACTCGACCGCGCGCGAATTGCGCCTGCCGTTCGCAGCGTACCGCCCGAAGCACGCCACGGTCGCCGAGGCACAGCCGGTGCTCGTTGCCGGCAGCGCCCCCGGAACCGTGCGGATCGAAGGCAGCATTACCGATCTCGTGGATGCCGACCACGTGGCCGGCATCGCCGTCTTCATCGGCATCGTGGACACGACGTACTATCCGCCGATGATGGTCGGCTTCGAGCGATTCGCCCTCGCGCAGACCGAACGCCATGCAGACGGGACGCTGAGCTTCACCTACGAGACGGCGGCCGAAGATCCGCTTCCGTCGCTGCCGCCGCCGCTGGGATATGTTGCCGCGGCGCAGATGTTCGTCGAGGTTCCGGTCGGCACGCCGGACGCCGAGTGGATGGTGATTTCGCCGATGTCTGCACCGTTCAACCCCTGATTCGGAATTGACGGCGCAAGCCATTACGGCCCTCCCTGCGTGAGCGGGGAGGGCCGCTCTTTTTCGAGGTCCACGTTACCTCCGATTCCCCGCCCGTAGAATCCGCGGGCGGCCTGCCGCGGGGGCGCGCGAATTCTCGGTTCTGCCCCGGGACGGATATAATGTCGGGATGCCCGCAGAACTGCTCGCCCCCGCCGGGAACTGGGATTCGCTACGCGCCGCCGTCGAGAACGGCGCCGACGCGGTGTATTTCGGCCTCGAGGCGTTCAACGCCCGGGCGCGGGCGAAGAATTTCTCGACGGCCGAGCTTCCCGACATCATGCGCTACCTGCGCACGCACGGCGTGAAGGGGTATCTGACTTTGAACGTGCTCGTATTCTCAGCGGAACTCGACGAGGCGGCACGGTTTCTTCTGGCGGCCTCGGAAGCCGGCGTCGATGCCGTACTCGTGCAGGATCTGGGGATGGCACGGCTGGCCGCCCGCATCGCTCCGGATCTTCCGATCCACGCGTCGACCCAGATGACCGTGACCGATCCCCAGGCGATGGCGCTGCTTCGCGAGTGGGGGATTCAGCGGTTCGTGGTTCCGCGTGAATTCTCCATTTCTGAGATTGATCGCGTGCACCGGCAGGTCGACGTCGAGCTCGAAGCCTTCGTGCACGGCGCCCTTTGCGTCGCCTGGTCGGGGCAGTGCCTCACCTCTGAAGCGCTGGGCGGCCGCAGCGCCAATCGTGGGGAATGCGCGCAGGCGTGCCGGCAGCCCTACCGGATGCTCGTGGATGGAGAGCCGCGCGACCTCGGGGAGAAGCAGTATCTGCTCTCGCCGCAGGACCTGGCGGGGATTGAACTGATTCCGCAGATGCTCGCCGCCGGCGTCGTCTGCTTCAAGATCGAGGGGCGGTTGAAGACGCCCGAGTACGTGGCGAACATCGTGGCGCACTACCGGAAGGCGCTCGACGCGGCGCTGGCGGGAAATCCGGTGGCGCTGGAGGACGCCGAAAAGCGCGAGATCGCCCAGTCGTTTTCCCGCGGGCTCACCCAGGGTTTTCTGGCGGGAGTCAACCACCAGAAGCTCGTGCACGGCCGGTTTCCCAAGAGCCGCGGGCTCGATCTCGGCACCGTGCTTGCCGTGCGTCCGCCACGGATTACCGTCGGGTGGACGGAGGTGCCGCTGACGGCCGGCGACGGCATCGTGGTCGACAACGGCGACCCCGAGCGTAAGGAGCCCGGCGGTCCCGTCTACGAAGTGCGCGAAGGGCAGGGGACGCTGGAGATCGGTCTCGCGCATGGATTCCCCTTCCGCGACGTGCAGGTCGGCGATCGAGTGTGGAAGACGAGCGACGCGGATCTGAACCGTCGGCTCCGCGCCTCGTTCGCGGAGGAGCGGCGAACGGTTCCCCTCGCGATGACGGTGGCCGGCGCATCGGGGCAGCCGCTACAGGTGGAAGCGCGCGCCGGCGGCCACACGGTAACCATGCAGTCCGGCGAAATGCTGACGCCGGCGACCGGGCAGGGGCTTTCCAGGGTGCTGCTCGAAGAGAAACTCGGCCGCCTGGGGAGCACACGGTTCCACCTCTCGTCTTTGACGGTGGACCTCCCGGACGGGCTCGCGCTTCCCGTGTCGGCGTTGAATCGCTTGCGGCGGGCGCTGGCGGAATCGCTCACGCGGGCGCTCGAGGCGCCGCCGGCGCGCCGCAGTTTTCCCGCGTCGATTCCGGAACGCCCGGTTCTGGAGGAATCGGTCGCGTCCGCAGCGCCGGAGCTTGCCGTGTTCTGCCGGACAGAGGCGCAGGTGCGCGCCGCCTGCGCTGCGGGCGTCGACCGGATCTACGCCGACTTCGAGGATCCCCGCGGATTCCGCGAGAGCGTGGCGGTGGCCCGCGAAGCAGGAATTCCCGTCTACCTGGCGACCCCGCGCATCGTGAAGCCGGGCGAGGAGGGGTTCTACCGCAAGCTGGCGGGCTACAAACCCGACGGCGTGCTCGTGCGGAACCTGGGCGGCCTGCTCTACTATCGCGCGAACCATCCGGACTTCGATCTGATCGGCGACTTTTCGCTCAACTGCGCGAACGAACTGACGGCGCGCGACCTGCGTGAACTCGGTCTGCGCAAAGTGACGCCGAGCTACGATCTGAATTCCCAACAGCTCGACGACATGCTGGCCAGAACGCCCGGCGAGTGGTTCGAGATCGTGCTCCATCAGTACATGCCCATGTTCCACATGGAGCACTGCGTGTTCGCGGCCTTTCTCTCGACGGGCAAGGACTACCGCGACTGCGGGCGGCCCTGCGAGCAGCACGACGTGGCCCTGCGCGATCATACCGGCGCGCTGTTGCCCGTCAAGGCCGACGTCGGCTGCCGCAACACGGTCTTCAACGGTCACGCCCAGAGTGGCGCGCTCTATCTGGATCGGTTTCTCACCCGCGGGGTCACGAGCTTCCGGGTGGAATTTCTCACCGAGGACGAAAGGCGCGTGCGGGAGGTGATCGCCACCTACCGGTCGCTGCTTCGCCGGGAGCGCACCGCGGAATCGGTCTGGTCATCGCTGCGGGCGACGCAGCGCCTCGGCGTCACGCGGGGCACGCTGGATCGGTAGCCGGAAGGCCCCCCTGTCGTCCCCCGAAGGCCCGGTCCTTGCCGATTCCCCCACTCTCCCACTCCCCCGCTCCCCCCCTCTACGTCGGGAATCGTTTCTCGCTCCCCCCTCGTGCGCCGACCCTCAGGGCACCACAACCTTCGGTCCGGCTTTCTGGAGTCGCGTGGCGCGAGCGCGAAGCCGCCGGTCGAATGTCGCGAATCGCTCAGCGGGCGAAGACAGGGCGAGGTGCAGCGCGTCGGCGAAATCAAGGCCGCCGGCGTACCCTTTGAGGGCAGCCTCGACGGCCTCGGGGTGATCGGGTTCGACCTGCGGCAGCGCAAGCAACTTGCGGAGCGCGGCCTCGATTACTTCCTTACGGAGCTCGTAGGCCGCACGCAGCACCCACTCGGTTTCGAGCAGCACGGTGACCGGAATCCATACGCGCGGTTCGCGAGCGATCAGCGCGGCGGCGCGCCTTGCCTGAAGCGGGTCATCCGCGGTCAGCAGCCGGACGATGACGTTCGTGTCGAGCGCGACCATCAGCGCTTCGCGCGGCGCCGCGCCTCCTTGCGCACCGCCTCCTCCATCGCTTCGATCGTCATGGCGGTCCCTTGATATCCGGTGCACCCGAGTACGTCGCTTACACTGACGTCCGCAGGCGGCACGATCGGCTTCAAGAGCAGCCCCTCGGGGCGATCTTCGATTTCGAACTCGGTTCCGGTGCGCCACCGATGCGCCTCCCGCACGGGGCGGGGAATCACGATCTGGCCCTTGGTCGAAAGCTTGGTCCGTGGCATTCCGTTATTGTAAGACGAGAGGTAAGACGGCGCAAGCGCCCCGCGATGGGCACCGGATGTGACCTGGTCCTTGCCGATTCCCCCACTCTCCCACTCCCCCGCTCCCCCCCTCCAAGGCGGGAATCTTTCGTTCCCCTACTTCACTTTCGTGTACTGGGGAAACTCCTCGGCCACTTCCTCGACGCGCCGCAGGTAGATCTTCTTCCAATGCGGCGAGCTGACCTTGAAGTCGCCGGCGCGCACGAACTCGATGTGCGTCCAGCCTTCGTCGTACCGTTCGTAATCAGCCAGCACCTTGGCGAGCGTGAGGCGATTGGCGGCGCGGCGCGGCTCGAGCTCCACGGCGCGCGCGAGGTGCTTCAGGGCCTTGTCCTTATCCCCTTTGCCGAGCGGCCATCCGGGAAGCTGGTAGTAGAGCAGCCCCAGGCTGCGGTCGGCGCCGCCATCGTCGATCTTCGGGTCCAGCTCGGCCGCTTTGTGGAAGGTATCGAGCAGATCGTTGACGAGAAAGATCGCCTTCATGCGATGGAAGTCGAGGTAGCAGAGTCCGATGGTCGCATAGTAGTACACGAGTTGCGGGTGCTTCGGATGTTTCTCGACCAGCCGCTTGGCCAGCGCATAGCCCTGGTCTGCGGCCCATTGCTGATCATCACGCCGGTCACGTTCGGTCAGCTCGTCATAGTAATTGAAGTACGCGCGCACGAGACGCCAGGCGACTTCGGGATCTTCGATGTCGTGGTGCTGATAGGCGTCGATCGCCTTGCGGATCCGTTCAGGTTCCCCCGACAATGCGGCGGCATCGATGGCGGCGAGCGACGGCGGGGCAGATGGCGCCGGTTGCTCTGCCTGCGCCGGTGCGGCAGTGACGAGAAACGCGCAGAGCGACAGCCATGCGAACGGGAAATGCCTCATTGCGACGCCTCGGTCTCCTGCGCCGGATCCTGTGCGGCTTCGGTCGGCGCTGTGGCCGCAACGGGGGCGACGGCAGGCACGGCGGCAGAAGCGACTTTGCCGACCCCTTCGGTTTTCACCTCGCTTACTCGCTTCAGCGCGGCGAGCCCTTTTTCGAAGTCTGCGCCGACCAGGGCATCCATGTCGAAGAAGAGTGAGAACGCCTTGCCGAAGAAGCTATTCCGGCCGGCCATCGACCAGACGATCCTGGTGTGACCGTCCTCCACGGGGCTGAGCGTGAACACGGTTTCGTTGCGCGCCTCCATCGGCTCGAGAAAGGCCAGGTCAATCGCGATGCGCTCCGGGTCCTTGCTTTCGATAATCTTCATGCTCCCCTTGCCGACCTTGTCGTTTCCCTCCCAGGAGTACTTCGCGCCGACCCCTTGGTGCGGGCCTTCATACGTGCGCTTCAGCTCCGGATCGAGCCCCTCCCAGGGAGACCACCCCTGCCAGGCCCGCAGGTCGTTGATGTGGCGGAAGACGGCGTCGGGGGGTGCCTGGATGGTCGTCATGCGCACGATACGGAACGTGTCTGGCTGCAGGGCGACAACCGTCAGGAGAATGGCGATCAGCACGAGGGCGGCGACAGCGATCTTCTTCAGCATCCGAAGCTCCGGAAAAGAAAGCGGTAGCATACCACGCGAGGGCTTTAAGTGACGAGCGACGTGAATTTACGATTGACGATTTACGATTGACGATTTGCCGGAACGTACCTCTGCTGGCGCTTGTACGCCCAATCGTCCCGAGCTGACGGGCTGGAACGGAAGCGAAAGCCGACAGCGAGGGAGCGCGCCTGGGTACCCTTGCGCCTGTCTCGCCGTCGCCGTTCGCCCTGCTGCCGTCCGTCGGCTCGACACGAACGGGAAAAGGACTGACGACTGAAGACTGGCGACTGCCTCAGAGCGTCTTCAGGTACTCCAGGACCGCCTTGCGCTCGTCATTCGTGAGGTGGTCGCCGAAGGTGTGCCCCGCGTTCGACTGGCTCCAGTAGGTCGTGTCGTAGATGTGCGGGCGCTCGGCTTCGGGCGCGTCCTTCTGCGCGTAGGTCACCGTCTGGAACGGCCAGCCGAGGGCGCGCTTGTCGTAGTTCGTGGAGTCGTAGTCCGCCCGCTTCCAGTACTTCGGCCGCTTCCTGCTGTTCAGCACCAGCTCGAGGGTCGGAACGGAACCGTTGTGGAAAAAGGGCGCGGTCGCCCAGATGCCGTCGAGCGGCGGGGGCATGTAGCCGGGGAAGGGGTCGGCGGGCTGCATCCGCGTAATCTGGCCGTAGAAGGAGTTGTTGTACCACTCCACCAGTTCGGGCGAATGGACCACCCCCGCTTCGGCGACGACCGGATCGGTGCCGATGATGTCGAGCGGTATCAGCAGGTTCGGGTACCAGTCGTCGGCCTCCTCGTCTCCGTAGGTTCCGTGGCAGCCGGCGCAGGTCTCGACGAAGACGCGGTGGCCGTCTTCCGCAAGATCCCCGTCGACCGGCCAGGGATATTTCGGCGCGCGGATGGTCGAGATGTAGGCCTGGATATCCTGGAACATGGCGTCGACCTCGGCGGCGCGCTCCACGTCGTCGACGCAGACCGACGTGGCGAGGGCCATCGTGCCGCGATGGTCGCCGCGCGCCATGCCGTTGTAGAAGAGCGCGTTCTTCTTGTGCGCGCGCCACCACGGCGGCGGGTCGCTGGTCACGACGGGATCGGGAATCTGGTTCCCCTGGTGATCGCGGACACTGATGGGGGTCACCAGCTCGTCGCTCCACGCGAGCGTCTCCCGGTCGTGGTGGGCCATGAGCACGACGGCGAGCATCTCGGCCGGGTTCATGCCGATCGTGCGCATGGTCGTGAAGGGAGCGAGGGCGACGCCGCGCTGGGCCATCTTGCGCATGTTGGCCTTCTCGACTGCGGTCAGGCCGAGCGGGTCGAGAAAGGCGTCGGTGAGGGGGAGCTGGTCGACGTCGGCCGAATTCGTGAAGTTCGCCGTGCTGTTGCCCAGGCCGATGACCAGCTCGCCGTTGAACGAGCCGCCATGGCACATCAGGCAGTTGGCGTTGATGACCTGGGCGCCGTCGGGGCTCTCGAAGGAATTGAGAAAGTAGGGCAGATCTTCGTTGTAGCCCGTGCGCCCCGGAATGCGGGGGGCCTCGTCGTCGCCGCCGAAGGCCACGGCGATCTGCGACTGGGCGATGCCGAGATCCCAGAGCTTGTGCGGAATTCCGCACGTCATGTAGCTGCCGTTGAGCAGCAGCTCGCGGCCGCGCACCGGGTCGCCCTTCGCCTGGGCGGCGGTGGGGAGCACCTTGCCGTCGTTCCACGGGCCGACGGCCGGGATCTGGAGTTCGCTTTCGCACCCGGCGGCGAGTACCGCCAGACCGAGCCACAGTCCGATTCGAAGATTCATCGACCCCTCCGCAATGCCTACCGATCGGTTGGCAGGCCCTCTCGTTGTACCGGAAACGGCCGGTCGGGGCAAGAGTGCGCGGTGGCGGTTCTGCGGCGCGATGCCTATAATCAACGGATGAGTGACGGCGACCGGGCCATTGCGATCAACCGCAAGGCGACCTTCAATTACGCGATCGAAGACACCTACGAGGCGGGGATGATCCTGACCGGCTCGGAGGTGAAGGCGCTGCGCGAGGGGCAGGCGAACATCGGCGACGCCTTCGCGCGCGTGGGGCCCGACGGCGTCTACCTGATCAATCTTCATATTCCGCCCTACACCAAGACGGGCCAGTTCGACCAGCACGAGCCGACGCGCACCCGCAAGCTGCTGCTGCACGCGGGCGAAATCGAGAAGATGCGCGCGAAGACGCAGGAGAAGGGGCTCACCCTCGTGCCCATGCGCATGTACTGGAAGAACGGGTACGCCAAGGTGCTGCTCGGCCTCGGCAAGGGCAAGAAGATGCACGACAAGCGCGCCGACATCAAAAAGAAAGAGGTCGCGCGCGAGGTGGCAAGGGCGATAAGGCAGGGGCGATAGCAGTCATCGGACGCCGGACGTCGGACCCCCCATCCGCTTCGCTACGGGGGGCAAGGCGTCGGAGGTCGGTGAGGCAAGGGCTTCAAACAAGCGCGGATCTGGACGCCTGACCTGCCCTCTCCCCCGGGACAACGGCTGTCCGACCCTACTGGTAGAATCTCGCTTGTGGATGTTTTTACCGAGCTACAAAGTAGACACCCGCGCACGGTTGGGCAGGCGGCCAGGGTAGGGTGACATTCGGCACGCCGAACGCTTGCAAAACCGTATGCGGGGATGTAGGATGGACTACAACAAAACCTGCCAAGGCTATGCGCGAAAGCGTATCCTCAAAACGGTGGGTTCCTTTTTCTGGGGGCGCTGACGTTCATGCAGCGCCCCTTTTCTAAACCCCCGACAACCTACGCCCAGCAGCTCGCCCTGTTGCGCGACCGAGGCATGCAGATCGACGACCAGGCCGAGGCCGAGTTCTATCTGCAGCACTTGAATTACTACCGCCTGGGCGCCTACTGGCTTCCCTTTGAGTCGAACCACACGGAGCATCGCTTTGTTGAGGGCACGCGTTTTCGCGATGTTTTGAACCTTTACTTGTTCGACCGGGAGCTGCGTCTGTTAACGATGGACGCCGTGGAGCGGTTCGAGGTTTCTGTACGCAGTCAGTGGGCCTATCATCTTGCGCATCGTCATGGCCCCCACGCGCACTTGGATTCGTCGCTCGCGTATGACGTCGAACTCTGGGCCAAAAACCTTGCCAAGCTGACCAAAGAAGTCAAACGCTCGAAAGAAACATTCGTTCGCCATATGGTTCGCACGTATTCCGAGCAGCTACCCCCCGTGTGGGCCGTCTGTGAAATCATGACGCTCGGTCTCCTCTCCCAGTGGTTCAACAGTCTTCGGCCGATGGGTACCCGCGATGCGATTGCCGGTACCTATGGCATTGACCACAAAGTGCTGGAGTCCTGGCTGCATCACTTGACGACCGTCCGGAATATCTGCGCCCATCATGCGCGCCTGTGGAACCGGGAGTTTACCGTCATTCCGAAGTTGCCGCGCAAGCCGCAGGAACTCGCGGCGCAGTTCGTTCCCGGGTCGCGGCACATCTACAATACATTTGTGCTCCTTTCTCATTCGCTCGACATTGTCTCGCGTAACCACCACTGGCGCGGTCGCCTGGTCAATTTGATTGAGAAGCATCAGATTGATCCCGGGCATATGGGCTTCCCACCGGATTGGCAGGCAAGGCCACCCTGGAACACAGGGGTGGATTCGTAACCCGCCGAGCCCGGAACCCTTCCACGGCCCCCCGACAGGCCCGGGGCGAACACTCACGCGATGGTCCTCTTCGGGGCGTAACTGATACAGAACGTTCTTGCCTGATTGGCGCTCAGTGCTCGGCGCTTGGCGTGGTTGAATTGATGTTGGGGGGGGTATCGAATGTTGGCTTGCAGGTGACGCGCAATACGGGAAATCACCGACCCCTTTCCCCTGCGGCGGGGGGCAGCGTCTGGTATACTGAATTTCATGGCTGAGGGAAACTTCAGCCGCACTCTTTCTCAAGTGAATCTGGGGGGCGACTGGTTTCGACGGGGATGTCGAAGCGTGGAGTCGCGTGTCGAGTTGCTGCCAGCTCGTTAAAACGGTAGAACACAATAATCGGCAACGATTACGACTACGCTCTGGCTGCTTAATTAAGCAACCACGGAAACGGTTGAACGCCCACGTCAATCGGTTCCGCTAATCAGTGGGCTGGCCTTTCGCGAACACCCGGTGCGCGAGGGGCGAGACAAAGGCCGGGTCCGTTCTCGGAGAATCCTGTCTATCGGAGTCCCTGAGAACCAGATCAAACGATAGACTACACACGTAGTGGCTTGCGTGTAGCTTCCTCGGACGTGGGTTCGATTCCCACCGCCTCCACCATTTCAGATTCTTGCAGGTTCCAATTACGCCCGTAAAGCTTCGGTTTTACGGGCTTTTTTGTCTGGAGGCCCAGCGCGGTTGACGTCGGCGGGATCGATCCGGCTCACGCCGCCCCGACCACCTCGAACCCCTCTTTCTCGGCTGCCCGGCTGAGTCGAGCGTCGAGACAGACGAAGGGTAAAGCGCCCGGCTTTCCCTCAGAGGCAACCCATGCCGCCGCAAGCTGCATGGCATCGGCCGCACGTAGATCGTGTACACGAAGGAGCCGGATGGAGACGTCGCGTACGCTCTCCGTCGGCGTGATTTCATGCCAGGCATCTTGAAGGACATGAAGCCGGCGAAACGCCTCCCTGACGCTGCCCAGCTCAATGCTCCCTTCGCGCTCAAGGCGGGAGAGTGCAGACGCACATTCGATAGCGGTGCTCCACCAGGTAAGCATGCCCGCATCCGCCGCGAGAAGTTGCTGCATTGCCGCCGAGGAAGCTTCTGCCGCCAGCAGTGGGACCATCGCCGAACTGTCCCAGTACCTCATCGGCCCTCTTCCCGCTCGGTCAGGAGTGCGTTAAGCGCGCTTCGAGAACTCTGCGGGGGCGTCGATTCGATGATTTCGCGGGGCAGGGAGCTGGTCTTTGCGCGCCGGACCAGGCCGTTACGTTCAAGGCGCTCGACAAGCCCCTCGGCTGCGCCCGCAGCACGGGCTTGCACCGGCATCAGTTGGGCCACCGGGATGTTCCGGTCCGTGACGATGACGGTTTCGCCGTTGCGGACGTGGTCGAGCAACTGGCTGAGACGATTCTTGGTCTCCGTGACCGATGCCTTTTTCATAAGGCTATTCTAGCTTGATGAAGGAGGCCTGTCTAGCGTCCTTCCTTCCCCGACGTCCGACGTCCGGCGTCTGATGTCCGAGGCGCCCGTCACCCCGCCAGCGCCTCGACCGAGTCGGCATCGGCCAAGTGTTCGAGGACGAGCGGAATCAGGTTGAGCTTCGGCGTGTACTTGTCGAGGGGCACCGACGGCGTGGCCAACATGCGGCCGACCAGCATGTACTCTTCGGGAATGTGCGCGATGGGATAGTCGCGGTTGAGCCCCTTCGCGCGCAGGGCGTGCTTCGCCAGGTTGTCCTTGAGGTGCGACGCAAGATCGCCCCCTTCGCGCCAGTGCTCGACGACGATGTCGCTGACTTCGAACCCGTACTGCACCCACTTCTCGAACGATTCCACCTTGCCGTCCCGGGTGGCGAATCCGAGACCGGTGAGCACCTCGGCGACCAGGCGGGTGTCGCGGTTGATGTAGCCCTGCACGACCTTGATGGTCGCCTTGCGGAACTCGGGTTTCAATTCTTTCACGGAACCGAAATCGAGAAGCACGATGCGCTTGTCGGGGGTCACCATGAAGTTGCCCGGGTGATTGTCCGACTGGAAGCACCCCTTCACGACCACCGAGTAGAGCAGGCAGTCGCTGAAGGTCTCGAAGACGTCGGCCTTGTCGTCTTCGTTCGTCGAGGAGGAGAACCAGTCGACGATGCGCACCCCTTCGATGTACTCCATGCAGATGACCCGCCGCGTGCAGAGCTCCTTGACGAGTTCGGGAACTTTCACGGTTTTCCAGTTCGCGAAGTGGCCGGCCATCTTCTCCTGGTAGTAAATCTCGTTGGCGTAGTCGAGCTCGCGGCCGATGTGCCCGAACAGTTCCGCGATGAGCGCCCTGTAGTTGATGGTCGTGCGCAGTTCCTTGAAGGTCGATTCCACCATGCGGATGGCAATCGGCACCATGGCGCCCACGAGCGCCAGGTCGGCGTGGAAGAAATCCTCGATCCCCGGATACTGCACCTTGACGACGACCTGCCGGCCATCCTTCAGGTCTGCCCGGTGCACCTGGCCGATGGAGGCGGCCGCCAGCGGCTTCTCTTCGATGGAGGTCAGGTGGGTGCGCCAGTCGGATCCCCATTCGCGCGCCAGGGCCGCCTCGATCTTGCGGAAGGAGACAGGCCGAACCTGATCCTGCATCTTCGCGAACTCGATCAGGTAGGCGGGGGGCAGAAAGGCCTGCGTCGAGAGAAACTGGCCGAGCTTGATGTAGGCGCCGCGCAGGGACGCGAAGGTGTGGAAGAGCCGCTTCGCGCCGTTCTCGTGCAGGCGCTCGAAGGCGGCCTCGCGCTTTTCGGCATTCAGGAACGGATAGCGGACAATCCGGTACCAGAGGTACGAGAAGAGAACGAGGCCGATCTGGAAGACGGCGTACAGCGTGCGGAGAATACGGTTGTTCATGTCGTAAGGAACCGGGAAAGCAACCAATCAGTGTACCCGGTTGGCAGTCATTAGTCGCCAGTCGCCAGTCAGCAGTCACTGAGGCAAGCGCCAAGCGCCAACCAGGCAAGTACCTGCTGCATCAGGCACCTTGCGGCAAATCGTCAATCGTAAATTGTCAATCGTAAATCCTTGTGACTCGTCACTTGCTAAGGAGGGGTCGGGGTGATATCGTTTCGGCAATCAAAGGGGTACGCCATGCGACGCTTTGCCCGTCTCGTTTCCGTCCTTCTCCTTGCGGTCGCGGCCTGCGACGCGCCGGCCCCCGAGCCCGATGGGCCCCTTGATCTTCGCGTCCGGCTCGACCCGCCCGAGAACGGGTATCAGCTTCGCTCGACCCCGCGCCTGGTTCCCGCCTACAGCGAGGTTTATTCCTGCGAGGTCGTGCGCCTCGAGCCACACGCCGACGAGTACATCGTCTGGCTCGATACCTTCGAGAGCAAAAGCTCGGAATATACCCATCACATGAATGTCAACGCGGGGATCTTCTCCGTGGGGGACGCGATCTTCGGCCCTGGCTTTTCGGAGAAGCTCCTCGGCTTCCCCGTCGGGCAGTATGACTGCAAGGAGATGGGAAATCTGATGGAAAAGGGGTTGCAGACGGTATACCCCAGCCAGAAACCTCATCAGACCGGCGCCTTCCCGAAAGGGGTTGCCGTGCCGGCCATCGTGCCCCTCGTGCTGCTCATGGAGCACCACTACATCAACACGACGAGCAAGGACGTCCTCATCGACGCGGCGGTGAACCTGCACACGGTTCCCGAAGAACAGGTGAAGCATGTCGCCACGGGATTCTTCGGCGGCTCGGACGTCACGCTTGCACCGGAGTCCCGCAAGATCATCGCGAACACCTGCCAGATCAGCCGCGACGTGAACCTCATGGCCATCTCGACGCACTCGCACGAGCGTGGGGCCTGCTTCTCGCTGAACCGGTATGACGGCGAGACGCAGACCATCGATCCCGAGCCGTTCTTCGTGAACAAGGACTGGGAGTCGCCGCCGATTCTGTTCCCGGAGCACAAGGAGTGGACGGGCTACAGCACGATTCCCTACAAGGCGGGCGACGGAATCCATTGGGCTTGCCACTACCGTAATCCGGAAGATCGCATCGTGACCACCGGCGAAAAGGCCGAAGACGAAATGTGCATCTTCGTGGCTCTGGGCTATCCGTCGCCGCTGTCGGTGGCCGACGTGAAGAACATGATTTTGAATCCGGGCGGCGACGCCATGGAGAAGCTCGAGCAGGCCATCATCCCCTGCGATCCGGTCACCGACGCGGTCAGCCCCTGGCCCGAGGTCAACATCGACCTGCCGCTGTCGGAAGCGCCGCCCGAAGAGTGCGAGGGGTACGAGACGACCAGCGAGTGACGGCTTTGGGAAGCGCCAAGCGCCAAGCGCTGAGCGCCAACAACAGGCACCTTCCGCACGAGGTCCTTGCCGGGCAAATCGTCAATCGTCAATTGTAAATTGTCAATTGGCGGGTGCGCGGAGCCGGAGGCGCGGGAAGTGGCGCCGGTACCGGCGCGGGTCGCGGGTGAGCAGCGTGAGCCCCGCGATGGCCGCGTGGGCGCCGATGTAGAAGTCGGGGAGCGGCGAGCGTCTGGTTCCGCCTTCGCGACGATAGCGCAGGAAGCACTTTCCGGCGAGAAATCCGGCTTCCCAGGGGAGCGGCAAGCGTGTGAACTCTGCCGGCGGGAGCGCATCCTCCAGGGCTTCGATGGTGTCGAAACCGACCGAAACTTCCGCATAGATGAGCGGATTAATCGCCAGCCGCCCCGCATCCGCCGCGTCGGCGAGTGCCGCGGCCGACCACGCGAACCAGGCTGGATCCTCGGTGAGAACGTCGAGCAGGACGTTGCTGTCGACGAGGGTGATCTCAGTCATTACCGGGAGCGGCGGGTGTGTTTCGTCGCGCGACCAGAAGTTGCGGACCCCGAAGGGGGGACATCGTCATCGTCCCGGGTCAGCGCGAGAATCTCAGCGGTGCTCATGGACACGGTGCCCCGGCCGCGCAAGCGCTCGACCAGCGTTTCGCCGCGTGTAGGACGTCCGGCTGCCTTGCGGATTTCAACCGCATCGCCCACCCGCCGGAACTCCACCTCCGTATTCGGATAGATCCCGAGCTCTTCGCGGATCTCCTGCGGTATTGTCACCTGGCCCTTGGTGGTCACCTTCATGTCTTACTCTTACTGGTATTACTCCAATAATAGTCGGAGGGTCATCAGTGTGTCAATGCTACGCGGCGCCTCCGTTCACGTGCTTTGGTTCGCCGGATGCACGGAGTGGAGGTGCGCTACGGTGAGCTGTTCCTTCGAGACCGAACCATCGCATCGAGGGCTCCGATTGCGCCCGGGGTCGCGGATGGGGGTTCAGGAAGCGAGCCCCCGAGGGGCGGCTTATGGTAGCCCGGGCGGACGTGATCTCCCGCGCACACCACTGTTTCACAGGAGCACAATCGCTCCGCTTTGTGTTTCGCTCCGGGGAGCCGCTCCGTGGGCACGGCCGCCTTCGGCACGCCCCTTGCTCTCTCCGAGAGGTAAAGTAGACCGAGCACTCGCCGGTCGAGCGCCCGGAGAACGGACGCGCACCGGTTTGTAAATTCCGTCTCCCCTTCACAATGAGGATGGGAACCTGCGCGAAATTCGGGAGGGATGGGGAGATGGCCATGAAGAAGTGGATCCGGCAGTTCGAGGACCTGGGCATGAATGACGTTCCGGTGGTGGGGGGCAAGAACGCCTCGCTGGGCGAAATGATCCGTGAACTTTCGCCCCTCGGCGTGAACGTGCCCGGCGGGTTCGCGGTAACCGCCGAGGCATACCGCTACTTTCTCCGCGAATCGGGGGCCGAGGCGAAACTGCGCGAGCTGCTTGGCGATCGGGAGCGCAGCGTCGAGACCCTGCTCGCCAACAGCCAGACCATCCAGGGGCTGCTGGTGGCGGCCGAACTTCCGCCCGATCTCGGTGCCGAGATCGACGACGCCTATCACGCCATGGCCGAACGGTACGGGCGCGAAGACCTCGACGTCGCCGTGCGCTCGTCGGCGACCGCCGAGGATCTCCCGACCGCGAGCTTCGCCGGACAGCAGGAGACCTACCTGAACATCCGCGGCGTCGACGCTCTGAAGACGGCCGTGAAGCGCTGCTTCGCCAGCCTCTTCACGCCGCGCTCGATCAACTACCGCGAAGACATGGGCTTCGGGCACTTCGACGTGGCCCTCTCGGTCGGCGTCCAGAAGATGGTCCGCAGCGATCTGGCTTCGTCAGGGGTCATCTTCACGCTCGACACCGAGACGGGGCATCGCGGCTTCGTCATGGTGACCTCGAGCTGGGGGCTCGGCGAAAACGTCGTGCAGGGCAAGGTGACCCCCGACCAGTTCTACGTGCACAAGGGGACCCTCGCAGAAGGATTCCGCCCGGTCGTGTGGAAGAAGCTGGGGACGAAGGAACTGCGCATGGTGTACGCGGCCGAGGGGCGCGAGCCGACGGTGAACGAGCCGGTGGCCGACCCCGATCGCCGCCGCTTTTCCCTCGCAGAAGACGATGTCCTCACCCTGGCACGGTGGGCGGTGCGCATCGAAGAGCACTACTCGAAGAGCCGCGGTTCCGATTCCCCCATGGATCTCGAGTGGGCGAAGGACGGCGAGACGGGCGAGCTCTTCATCGTGCAGGCGCGCCCCGAAACGGTGCACAGCCAGCGTACGGCGGGACGCTTCAAGGTGTTCCACCTGAAAGAGCAGGGGAGCCCTCTCGTGACCGGTGCGGCCATCGGCGACGCCATCGCGCAGGGTAAGGTACGCGTCATCCACTCGCCCGAGGAGATCGGGCGCTTCCAGGAGGGCGAAGTGCTCGTGGCCGTGAACACCGATCCCGATTGGGAGCCGATCATGAAGAAGGCGGCCGCCATCGTGACCGATCACGGCGGAAGAACGTCGCACGCCGCCATCGTCTCGCGCGAGCTCGGCGTGCCGGCCCTCGTGGGCACGGGCAATGCCACGTCGGCGCTCCGCGACGAACAGGAAGTCACCGTCTCGTGCGCCGAGGGGGATACGGGGAACGTGTACGAAGGCTCCCTTGCCTTCGACACCGAAGAGATCGATGCCTCGACCCTGCCGCGGCCGCGCACGAAAATCATGCTCAACGTCGCGCAGCCCGACAAGGCGATCGGCTTGTCGCTGCTCCCTTCCGACGGCATCGGTCTGGCGCGCATGGAATTCGTTTTCAGCGGATGGGTCGGCGTACACCCGAAAGCCCTCCTTCATCCCGAGGACCAGCCCGACAACGTGCGTCCGGAGATCGAACGGCTCACCGAAGGGTATTCCTCGGGAGCGGACTACTTCGTCGACAAACTGGCCCAGGGGATCGGAACCCTGGCGGCCGCCTTCTGGCCGCGCCCGGTGATCCTGCGGTTTTCGGACTTCAAGACCAACGAATACGCTTCGCTGGTCGGCGGCGCGCAGTACGAGCCGCAGGAAGAAAACCCCATGCTCGGCTGGCGGGGGGCGAGCCGCTATTATCACAAGGATTACAAGGAAGGCTTCCTGCTCGAAGTCGCGGCCGTGAAGCGGGTTCGCGAGGTGTTCGGGCTGACCAATCTCAAAGTCATGATCCCCTTCTGCCGCACGCCCGACGAGGGGGGCAAGGTGCTCGCGGTCATGCACGAAGGGGGCCTCGTGCGCGGCGAGAACGGCCTCGAGGTCTACGTCATGGCCGAAATTCCCTCGAACGTGCTGGCCGCCGACGAGTTCGCCATGATCTTCGACGGGTTCTCCATCGGTTCCAACGATCTGACGCAGCTCGTGCTCGGCGTCGACCGCGATTCGGCCACGGTAGCGCCGCTCTTCGACGAGCGCAATACGGCCGTCAAGCGGGCCTGCTCCATGCTGCTGCACACGGCGCACGCGGCGGGCCGCCCGGTGGGGATCTGCGGGCAGGCCCCGTCGGACTATCCCGACTTCGCTGCCTTTCTTGTCGAAGAAGGGATTCAGTCGATCAGTCTGAACCCCGACGCCTTGATTCGTACGACCCGCGAGATCCTGCGTGCCGAGGCCGGCCTGGACGTCGAAAAGCCGGCCTCCGATGCGATGCACACGCGACCGCAAGGCAGAGGCCGGGAGGAATCGTCCCGGCAAGGTGCCGAAGGGGAGAGGCGGACCTGAGCATGGAACATCGTGGTCCGAAGCGTATCGAAAAGGGAACCCCGCGCATTCCGCCGAACCTTGCGGACTATGAGGCGCTCCGCCGTTCGTTCGGCTGGGACGACGCTCGCCGCGAACTGGCGGGACTCCTCGGCGGCGGACTGAACATGGGGTACGAAGCCGTGGACCGGCATGCCGACGGACCCCTCGCCGCCAAGCTCGCGATCCGCTGGCTGGACAAGGCGGGGGCAGTTCGCGATTTCACCTTTGCGGATCTGAAAGCGCAGACCGGCCGGTTCGCGAACGTCCTAAAGAACCTCGGGGTCGAGAAGGGCGACCGCGTCTTCGTGCTCATGGGGCGCGTGCCCGAACTGTATTTCGCGGTGCTCGGCGCCCTGCGCCACGGGGCCGTGGTCTCGCCGCTCTTTTCCGCCTTCGGCCCCGAGCCGGTCAAAGCGCGCCTGACCATCGGTGCCGGAAAGGTTCTCGTCACCACCGCCACGCTGTACCGGCGCAAGGTGGAACCGGTGCGCGCCGAGCTGCCGACCCTGCAACACGTGCTGGTGCTCCCCGACGAGGGGGGAACGTTTCCCGAGGGAACCCTGAATCTGCTCGAGCTGCTCGCCGGCGCGCCGGAGGAATTCCAGACCGCCGCCACGCAGCCCGAGGATCCGGCTCTGCTCCACTTCACGAGCGGCACCACTGGCAAACCGAAAGGGGCGTTGCACGTGCACGACGCCGTGACCGAGCATCGCATCACCGGCCGCTGGGCGCTCGATCTGCACGACGACGACGTCTTCTGGTGCACGGCCGATCCGGGCTGGGTCACCGGCATGTCGTATGGGATTCTCTCCCCGTTGGCCAATGGCGTGACGAGCATCGTCGACGAGGCCGACTTTGACGCCAGACGCTGGTACCGGATTCTGGCGGAACAGAAAGTAAGCGTCTGGTACACGGCGCCCACTGCTATCCGCATGATGATGAAGGCGGGGGCCGACCTGGCGAAGCAGCAGACCTTTCCGGCGTTGCGCTTCATCGCCAGCGTGGGCGAGCCGCTCAATCCCGAAGCGGTCTTCTGGGGACTCGATGCCTTCGGCCTTCCCATCCACGACAACTGGTGGCAGACGGAGACGGGGGGCATCATGATCGCCAATTTCGCCGCCCTCGACATCAAGCCCGGTTCCATGGGCCGCCCGATTCCCGGCGTCGAGGTCATGCTCGCCAAACGCGACGAGGCGGGGAACGTGTCGCCGGTGACGAAGCCGGGCGAAGAGGGGGAGATCGCCATCCGCACGGGATGGCCCTCCATGTTCCGCACCTACCTTCACGAGGAAGAACGCTATCGCAAGTGCTTTGCCGGCGACTGGTACTTCTCGGGCGACCTGGCGACCTGCGACGCCGAGGGGTACTTCTGGTTCATGGGGCGCGTCGACGACGTCATCAAATCCGCCGGGCACCTGATCGGTCCCTTCGAGGTCGAGAGCGCGCTCATGGAGCATCCCGCCGTGGCCGAGGCGGGGGTCATCGGCAAGCCGGAACCGGTGGCCGGCGAAATCGTGAAAGCCTTCGTCGCCCTCAAGCACGGCTATGAAGACACGCCGGCCCTGCACCGCGACCTGCTCGGGTTCGCGCGCAAGCGGCTCGGCCCGGCCGTGGCGCCGCGGGAGATCGACATCGTTCCCACGCTCCCCCGCACGCGCAGCGGCAAGATCATGCGGCGCCTGCTCAAGGCCCGCGAACTGGGACTTCCCGAAGGGGACACTTCGACACTGGAGAGCGGCGCATGAGCCAGCCACGCGCGACCCGCGAAGAAGAACACCGGCTGCTCGGCGACATGCTGCGCATCCGCCGGTTCGAAGAGAAGTGCGCCGAGAAGTATACGGAGGGGAAGATTCGCGGTTTTCTTCACCTGTACATCGGCGAAGAAGCCATCGCCGCCGGGGCCCATGCCGCGCTGGAGGAAGGGGACAACGTGCTCACGACGTACCGCGAACACGGTCACGCGTTGTTGCGCGGCGTTCCGGCCGACCGCATCATGGCCGAAATGTACGGCAAATACGAAGGGTGCAGCCGGGGACGCGGCGGATCGATGCACCTGTTCGATGTCTCGAAACGCTTCTACGGCGGCAACGCCATCGTCGCGGGGCATCTCCCCATTGCCGTCGGTCTGGCGCTCGCCGACCGGATGAAGAACCGCGCCCAGCTGACGGCCTGCTTCTTCGGCGAAGGGGCGATGGCCGAGGGGGCCTTCCACGAATCGATGAACCTCGCGGCCCTGTGGAAGCTGCCGGTGCTCTTTCTCTGCGAAAACAATTATTACGCCATGGGGACGGCGCTCGCGCGATCGGAATCGCAGCTCGACCTGTGCGCCAAGGCCCGCTCCTACAACGTACCGGCCGAGTCGGTCGACGGCATGGACGTGACCGCGGTAGCCGAAGCCGTGCACTATGCGGGCGGGCGGGTACGGAGCGGCGAGGGTCCGATGTTCCTTGAGTTCCGCACCTATCGCTTCCGCGCCCACTCGATGTTCGATGCGGAGCTATACCGTGACAAGGGCGAGGTGAAGGAAGCGAAGAAACGGGATCCCATCCAGCTCTTTTCCGAGCGCCTGCGGGCGGCGGGGCGGCTGACCGACGAGGAATACGCGAAGCTCGACACGCAGGCGAACGAAGAAGTCGAAGCGGCCGTCGCCTTCGCCGAGCGGGGGACGTGGGAGCCGGTCGAGGACCTGACCCGCGATGTCTACTGCCGGGAGGTGAACTGTGGCTGAGAAGGCAGGCGAATCGTCCGGCGCCCCGCAGCGCATGACCTACCGCGAAGCCGTGCGCCAGGCGCTGCGCGAGGCCCTCGCGGGGGACCCGAACGTGTTTCTCATGGGCGAAGACGTCGGGATGTACGGGGGAACCTATGCGGCCAGCAAGGGGCTCATCGAGGAGTTCGGTCCCGAACGCGTTCGCGATGCGCCGCTCTCCGAGGTCGGCTTCACCGGCGCGGGGGTCGGCGCCGCGCTGGGCGGCGTACGTCCTATCGTCGAGATCATGACGGTGAACTTCGCGCTGCTGGCCCTCGATCAGATCGTGAACAATGCGGCGACCCTGCGGCACATGTGCGGCGGCCAGGTGAGCGTGCCGCTCGTCATCCGCATGGCGACCGGCGCGGGCAGGCAGCTTGCCGCCCAGCACTCGCACAGCCTCGAGGGCTGGCTCGCCCACGTTCCGGGGATTCGCGTGGTTGCGCCCGCGACCGTCAGCGACGCGCGCACGATGCTGCGGGCCGCGCTCGACGACCCCGATCCCGTCATCATTGCGGAACATGCGACGCTCTACAACGTGGAGGAGGAACTCGACCCCGCGGTGAAGCCCGACATCGATCACGCGGTCGTGCGCCGGCCCGGCAAGGACCTGTCGCTGATCACGTATGGAGGAATGCTGCGGCGCACCCTCGACGCCGCCACAGAGCTGGCCGGGGAGGGGATCGACGCCGAAGTGCTCGACCTGCGCACGCTGCGGCCGCTCGACGAGAAGGCCATCCTCGACACGGTGCGCAAGACGAAGCGCGCCGTCATCATTGACGAAGCCTGGCGCAGCGGGAGCCTTTCCGCCGAAATCTCAGCGCGTCTTCACGAACGTCTTTTCTACGAACTCGAGGCTCCGGTGGCCCGCGTCTGCGGCGCCGAAACGCCGATCCCTTACCCGAAGCACCTCGAAGAGGCCGCCGTGCCGCAGACACCCACTATCGTCGCCGAGGTCAAGCGGCTCATGGGGCGCACATGAAGGAATTCCGCATGCCCTCGCTCGGGGCCGACATGGACGCCGGGACCCTTGCGGAGTGGTCCGTGAAGCCGGGCGATCGCGTCTCGAAGGGCGACATCGTCGCCGTCGTCGAGACCGACAAAGGGGCCATCGAAGTGGAGTGCTTCGACGAGGGCATCGTCGATACGCTGCTGGTGGAACCGGGGACGCGCGTGCCGGTGGGTACCGCGATGGCCATGCTGCGGTCCCCCGAAGAGGATTCCGCTGCCGCACCCCCGGCGCCGGCGGCCGCGGAGCCTGCCCGTGCCGAGCCGGAGGCTCTTCCCCAAATCCCTGAGGCGGCGCCGGCGGAACCCGCCGCCGCCCCGCCCGAAGTTCCGCCCGTGGCCGAGCGGCCGCAACCGGAAGGTCCTTCCGTGCCGAAGGAGGAAGCGGGGATCCGTGCGGTGCCCGGCGCGCGCAAACTGGCCGCCGAAGCCGGGGTCGAACTGCGCGACGTGCGCGGAACCGGCGAAGAGGGTTCCATCACCCGGGCCGACGTCGAGCGCCATCTGGCCGCGCGCAAGCCGCGCGAAGTTCCGCCGGCGAAAGCGGACCCGGCCGTCGATCGGCAGGCCGCCATGCGACGGGCCATCGCCGCGGCCATGGCCAAGGCGAATCGCGAAATTCCGCATTACTACCTGAGCGACAATATCGACGTCACCGAAACGCTGCGCTGGCTCGAAGCGCGCAACGCCGAAAAGCCGCTGCGGGAGCGGGTGCTGGCGGGGGTTCTCTTTCTCAAGGCGGTGGCGATGGCCGCGAAGCGCGTCCCCGAGGTCAACGGTTTCTGGAAGGACGACCATTTCGAACCTTCTGCCGCCGTGCACGCGGGGGCCGCCATCGCGCTGCGCCAGGGCGGGCTCGTCGCCCCCGCCATTCGCGATGCCGACCGGCTGACGATCGACGAACTCATGCAGAAGCTCGCCGATCTCATCGGGCGCACCCGCAGAGGGGGGCTGCGCAGCTCGGAGCTGAGCGACGCGACGATCACGGTGACGAGTCTCGGCGATCTCGGCGTCGAGACGGTGTGGGGGGTGATCTATCCGCCGCAGGTTGCTCTGGTCGGATTCGGGGCGCCGGTCGAACGACCGTGGATCCACGAGGGGGAGCTTGCCATCCGCAAGGTGGTCACGGTGACGCTGGCCGCCGACCACCGGGCCAGCGACGGCCTGCGCGGCGCCAAATTTCTCCAGCTCGTGAAGCGCTATCTGGCGCGTCCTGAGCACTTGGAAGAAACGGAAGGGACGACATGACGCGTGAAGAAATCCGCAAGGCGTTCGAGACGGCGCTCGGCGAGATCGCGCCGGAGATCGACCTGTCGACCATCGACCCGGCGCGCTCCTTCCGCGAGCAGGCCGAGATCGACTCCTTCGACAATCTGAACCTGCTCATCCGCCTGCACGAGCTGACGGGCGTCGAAATTCCGGAATCCGACTACGACCAGATCCAGACGCTGGACGGCCTGATCGACTACGTGAAGTCACGAGTTACGAGTGACGGGAATTGACGATTTACAATTTACGATTGACGATTTACCGGCAAGTACCTGTGAGCACCCTTGTCCGTTCGTCCCGAGCTGACCGACCGGAACAGGATGGAGGTCGACAGCGAGGGAGCGCGCCTGGGTACCCCCGCGCCTGTCTCGCCGTCGTTCAGGCTCTGCCTTCACCGTCGGCTCGACACGAACGGGCAAGGGGGACGGGTCGGCCATTGGCCATACCATTCCTTATCCAGCTTGCAGTTCCCCGAACCGCTCGGCGAGCACGCGGCGGCGGAAGTCGAAGATTTGCTCCAGCTGCGGACGCACGATCCACGGTTCCACCAGCCGTCCCAGGGGACCGAACGGAAGCCGGTAGTGCACGATGTCTTCCATCTCGACGCCCCCGTCGAGCGGCTGCAGGCGGTGCTGGTGGTGCCAGAAGGCGTAGGGGCCGACGCGCTGCTCATCCACGAAGAAGTAGGGAGCATCCACGTGCGTGATCTCGGTGACCCAGTGCACGGGAATGTCGAGCAGCGGCCGCACCGTGTACTCGATGATCTGGCCGGCGAAGGTCGTGGCGCCCGGGTCGCGCAGGACCGTGAAGCGCATGGCCGGCGGCGTAATCCGCGCAAGGTTGTGCGGATCGCAGAAAAAGGCCCACGCGTCTTCAAGCGGAACGCGCAGGCGCTGACGGCGGTGAAGACGGTGCAGCGCGGGCATGGGTTCAGCCTGAGGCGCGGCGGCGGAATCGTCAAGCCGTCCCTGAATGTTTTGCATCGAAGGGCCCAGGGGCTCCTCCAGTTTCGCCGTCTCTCCTAGTGCGCTTCCCGTGCCGATTGCCCCTGGGCCGCCGTTCGAGTGTCCGGGACAGAGTCCCGGTCGACTACCTTGCCGACGAAGGCGAGCGTAACGAGCGTGAAAAGCGCCAGAATGAACCAGTCTGAGGGGCTGCGAAGCCGAGAGAACATGGGGCGAGTCTCCTCTTCCAGAAAGGGGGGGAATTGTGAAGACGGCGGCCCGGTTCTCCCAGGGAGTCTGTGCGGAATTCCCGGGCCGCGTCTCCTGGGATTCATTCTCGGTTACAGCGGCGGCGCCGGGTATGACATCGATCATAGGGGGCGCAGGCGCCTGCATTCCTGCCGTCTCTCTCGTAGAATTGCCCTCCGCCGACCGTCCGCGTACCATGCAGGGATGCACTTTGCGAACCTTTGCTCCGGCCATGTTTCCAGATGGAAGCGGGCGGCCTGCGCGGCCGTCCTTGTGCTGGCCGTCGGCGCCTGTACAGCGACGGAACCCGATCCGGTCGCGGGACCGAAGCTCGATCCGAATCCCTCGCTGACGATCGGCGGCGACCGGCCCGCCAAGGTCGTGCTCCCCGAGGACTATTCGATTCACGCCAGGTATCCGCTCGTCGTTCTGCTGCACGGCTACGGCGCGAACGCCGAGGCGCAGGACTTCGTGTTTCACCTGCGGCGGCGGGTGACCAAGCGGCAATTCATTCTCGTGCTTCCCGAGGGGAACCTCGATCCGACCGGCGCGCAGTACTGGAATTCGATGCCTGACTGCTGCGACCTGGGCCTGCCCAACGACATTGACGACGTCGCGTACCTGTCCGGCCTTCTCGACGAGGCGGCGGAGTTGTACGCGATCGACCCGGCGCGCGTGAACTTCGTCGGGCACTCGAACGGCGGATACATGTCATACCGCATGGCTTGCGAAATTCCCGAGCGGATTCACGCCGTGGCCGTGCTGGCCGGTTCGGTCTTTCTCGATGAGGCCGACTGCAAGGGCACCGAGCCGGTCTCGGTCCTGCACATGCACGGCACGGCCGACGACGTCGTTCCCTATGAAGAGGACCTGGTGATGGAGCCCGGCGAGTTCCCCCTGATCACGGTGGGGGCCGAGGCCGCCGTCCAGCGCTGGGTCGACAAGGCCGGGTGCACGGGAAATCCCGCGACGGCGGCGGCCGATCTGCTGTCCGGAATCGCGGGCGCCGAGACCGAGATGCGCACCTGGTCGACCTGCGCCGACGGGGTGACCGTCAGCCTCTGGCGCATGACGGGCGGCGACCATCTGGTGCTCGACGTGAACGACACCTTCCGTGACGGGGTCGTCGACTTCCTGCTCGCCCCCTAGCGCCCCCTCCGGGGCCGCATTCCTGATGCCTGATTCTTGATTCCTGAGCGGCAAGGGCCCCGCCCCGGCATTCATCACCCGACTTTTGTCTTGCCTGCTCTTGCTTCGTCAAGAATCAGGAATCAGGAATCAGGAATGCTTGCGCGCACCCGAGCCCCCTCGAGGTGGGCGTTCGATCGCCCTTTTGGGTACGATAGAGGTACTCTCGTGAGTCGCCGATTCGATTCGCGGCCGCTTGGTCGCGCCCTGAGGATCCTGTATGAAACCGAACCTTCGCGCCGCTGCTCTTTTTCCCCTCCTTGCCTTCGCCGCCTGCGAGAGTGTCACGCCCGATACCGACGGGTACGATGCGAACGCCGCCTGTACGGTTCCCTTCGATCCGGCCTCGGTGGGGCCGCTGCCGACGGACCTCGCCTCCTATACCCACGCTGGGCCGCAGGGACCTGCGGAGGCGTTCAGCCACGGGGTTGCCAGCGGCGATCCGACCGAGGACGCGGTCATTCTCTGGACGCGGGTGACCACCGACGTCACGTCGCCCGAGGTCGTGCCGGTCTTCTACGAAGTCGCCCTCGATGAAGCGTTCACCGATCGCGTGGCCGCCGGCGAAGTCACCACCGGCGCCTTCCGTGACCACACTGTCAAGGTCGACGTCACGGGGCTGAAGTGGGGGCGCGACTACTTCTACCGCTTTCACGCTCTGGGGCGCACGTCGCCCGTCGGCAAGACCCGGCTCGCGCCGGGCGAGGCCGGCGCCCGCTGTGCCCGCTTCGCCGTCGTCTCCTGCTCGAGCTATGCCCACGGCTACTTTCATGCATATGGTCACATCGCAGCCCGGCCCGACGTCGATCTCGTGCTGCACCTCGGCGATTACATCTATGAATACGGCACCGACCAGTACGGCGGCGTGCGCGCCTATGAGCCGGCGCACGAGATCAAGACTCTCGCCGATTACCGCACCCGGTATGCGCAATACCGGCGGGATCCCGACCTGCAGGCCATTCACCGGGCGCATCCGATGATCGCCGTCTGGGACGACCATGAGACCGCCGATAACTCTTTTGCCGACGGGGCCAACAATCACCAGGACGACGAGGGAGACTGGCAGCTTCGCAAGGCCGTCGCGACGCAGGCCTACTTCGAGTGGATGCCGATTCGCGACAATCCCGCACAGCATATCTGGCGTGCGTTTCGCTACGGCGAGCTGGCCGATCTGATCTTCCTCGACACGCGCATTGCCGGCCGCGACGAGCAGATCGGCGACCCGGCCGGCGACGGCCCCGAGCGCCACATTCTCGGCGACGAGCAGGAAGCCTGGCTGCGCGCGCAGCTGCGCGACGGGTCGGGCCAGTGGCGCATCATCGGCCAGCAGGTCATGGTGGCCCACCTGCAGTCGGGGTCGGTCCCCTTCAACATGGATCAGTGGGACGGCTACTCGAACGCCCGCGGCCGGCTTTTCGACATGCTCGCAGAGTATACCGACGAGAATGCCGTCGTGCTGACCGGCGACATCCACTCGAGCTGGGGGCTCGAGCTGGCGCGCGATCCGTTCGCGGCCGATTACGATCCGGCCCGCGATAACCTGGGGGTCGAATTCGTCGTTCCCGGCATCACGTCGCCGGGGTTTCCGACGGGTATCGGTGACCTGGCGAGCGAGAAATTTGCCAACTCCAACCCGCACCTGAAGTACAGCAACCTCGAACAGCGCGGTTACATGCTGCTTGACGTCGATCCGAAGCGGGTTCAGGCCGACTATTATGTACTCGACGGCGTCGAAAAGAACCAGGGAACCCAGACGTTCGACGCCGGCCTGACGGCCCGGCGCGGCGACGCGCGTCTTTCTTTTGCCGCCGGCCCCGTCGATCGGGACAGCGAGTAACGTCGTGTGCAACCGGGACGAGGTGCGGCGTGATGCTTGACGTTCTCCAGGCGCTGGCGTACGTCCTGTTTCCGGCCCTGGTGCTCAAGCTCGAACGCCGGTTCAAGATCGTCGAGACGTTGAGCCCGGTCGTTGTCAGCTACGCGGCCGGGATCATTCTCGGCAATCTGCCCGGTGTCGGTCTGAACCGCGCGCTGACGGGAAACGTGACCGAGGCGGCGGTTCTGCTGGCCATTCCGCTGCTGCTTTTTCCCACCGATTTCGGTCACTGGATGGGCATCGCGCGCGAGACCGTCATCGCCTTCGGGCTCGCCATCGTCGCCATCTGCGTCGCCTCGGCCGCCGGGGTGTTGCTTTTCGGGGGGCTCGTCGAACGGCCGGCCGACATCGCCGGCATGCTCGTCGGCGTCTACACGGGGGGCACGCCGAACATGACCGCCATCGCCATGGCGCTCGAGGTGCCCCAGGAGACCTTCATTCTCGTCAACGGCGCCGACATGCTGCTCGGCAGCACGTACCTTCTGTTTCTGATGACAGCCGCGAAGCCGCTGCTGAAGCGGTTCTACCCGCCGTTCCGCTTCCGGGGCGAACCGATGCACCCCGACGAGCCGGCTCAGCCGCAGAAGGGGTTGGGCGTCCGGTTCACGCCGCGCAGCGTGGTGACGGTGATCGCCGCGGCGGCCGGCCTGGCCGGAGTGTCGGTCGGCATCTCCATGCTCCTCTTTCAGCGCCTCTCGGCGCCCACCATCATTCTCTCGCTGACGACGCTCGCGATTCTGGCCAGTTTCTACCGGCCGCTGCGCAACACCGGGGGCAGCTACGAGGCCGGCCAGTATCTGATGCTGATCTTCTGCTTCGCCATCGGCACGCTCGCCGACGTGCAGACGCTGGCCGCCGCCGTGTCGACCGTGCTTCTCTACGTCGCCTTCGTGCTCGTGTTTTCGATTGTGCTTCATCTGCTGCTGGCGAAGCTGTTCCCGAGCATCGACGTCGACACGCTGATCATGGCCTCGACGGCCGCGGTGTTCGGACCCCCCTTCGTGGGCCCGATTGCCAACGTGCTCAAGAACCGCGAAGTCATCCCCTCGGGCATGACGGCGGGGGTGGTCGGCCTCGCCATCGGCAACTATCTGGGCATCGGCATGGCCATGCTGCTCGGCGGCTGACCCGGTACCGGCTCGGGTGGCGACCGGCCGCTGAAATCGCATATAATGTCGTGACTCGGGGGCTGGGTGCCCGGTTACCCGACAAGCTTTCTGTTTGCGTTTTTCGGGAAGAAGCCCTTCCCCAGTGAGGAATCCATGAAGAAACTTTTTGCTCTTTCGCTCATTTCGGCGCTGACCCTCGGCGCCTGCAGCATCGAATCAACGCTCGACGACATCGGCAACGACCTGCAGCAGCAGCTCGACGATGCCCAGAAGCAGGAACTCGCCAAGGCCGCCGCGCCCCTGCTGGCCGCGCAGATCGGCAAGGCGGTCGGCAGCGCCGCCGCCGAAACCGACGCCACGATGGCTCCGTTTCACCCGCTGCTCGACATCATCAACGAGTCGATCACGCTCAATGAAACCGTCGAAATCGACGGCGGCGGTTCGGTGACCGTCGAAGGTACGGTGACCATGCTCGTGACCGGCGACGACGTGACCGCGCCCACCGACTGGGCCGCCACGCAGGACCTGACCGTGACGTGGACCGACGTGACGCTTTCGGTGCAGGGACAGAGCCTGGCCAGCAGCGGCAGCGAAACCATCACGGCCGACTTTGCCGGCAGCGTTTCGGATACGACGACCTACGCCGGCACGGTCGTGCTCGCCGGCTCGTTCACCCTGGGTGAAGACGAGCACGAGTTCGACATGACGATCACCGCCGACGCCAACGGGGCCAGCTACACGGGCACCGTGAACGGCGAAGAGATCAGCGGCACGATTGACTACGAAACGCCCGAAGGCTACTCGCAGCCGGAGACGGAAGTCACGTTCTGATCTTCTGCTGAGCTTGATATCTGAGGAGGGGGCTTCGGCCCCCTTTCTTTTTTTCGTCAGGCGGATCGGTGCAGGCGCACCGTGGTGAACTGCGGATCCCCGAAGGCGGGCAGCGTGTCGCCGGCATAGGTGCCGACGAGGGGCAATCCGTGCCGTTCCAGCTCGGCGCACCGGGACTCGGCGACGAGCAGGTCTCCACAGACGGCGCGGAAGGTCGCAATCAGCGGCAGATTCGCCGGGTCGTAGAAGAAGTCGGCCAGGACGAGGAGGTCTGCCGGACGCGCCAGCTCCCCCAGGTCGCCGACGATGGAGAACGCCACCCTGCTGGCGCGCGCGTTCTCGGCCGTCACCCGGCGCGCCACGGGGTCTCGATCCACCGCCGTGACCTTCGCGGCCCCGTTCAGCGCGGCTGCTATCGCGGCCACTCCCGAGCCGCATCCCAGATCGACGACATGCTTCCCCCGCACGAGTTCGGGTTCTGAGCGGAACCGTGCGGCCAGGCAGCGCCCGGCCGGCCAGCAGAGCGACCAGAAGGGCGGGGCGTCGGCTGCTGCCCGGGCCTGCTCCGTGCGCAACGGCCGCCGGCTGGCCTCCTCGTCCAGCAGCCAGAGGCGAATCCGTTCGTCTTCGGGGAGCGTCGTCAGGCAAAGCGGCATGCCGAACGGCGCCAATGCGGCTACGGAGTCCAAGGCGGCAGCGTGCAGATCGTGCATTCCATCGTTGTACCCGCCGGCGGCGCCCGGCGCCATACGAGGCCGCCCCGCGCCCCCATCCGGCCGTGCCCGATTTTGACCGGTGCGCTCGGCCTGATAGGATTTGGAGTGAGCAAAACGGCCCCGCGGATGTTCGGCGGCGGCCGAGCCAGGGAGTATTGCATGTCCAGTCTCGACAAACTCGATCTGCTCGAAGGGATGGAAGGATCCGATCTCGTACAGGAAACCTTCCTTTTTCGCGAGCTTGGCTTCGACGAAACGGCGAAGCTGGCGGGCGCCTTCATGAAGCGCACTTTTGCCGACGGGGCGCACATCATCGAGGAGAACGCCATCGGCGACGCCCTCTACATCATCCAGAGCGGCACCGTGCAGATCGCGAAGTCCGACGGCGGATCGGAGCGTGTCCTCACCGAACTCGGCAAGGGGGAACTCGTGGGCGAGATGTCGCTCATCGAGGCTTCGCTCACCTCGGCCATGGTCAAGGCGAAAGGGCCGGTCGAGTGCCTGGTGCTCGCCAAGCGGGACCTGGACGCAATGATGCGCGACAACGCCGATCTGGCGCTCAAGGTCTACAAGGCATTCTGCCACGTCCTGTCCGAACGCCTGCGCCGCACCTCGCAGGAACTCTTCGAACTGCAGCGCAAGCAGGGGAGCTGACCATGAACCTCGAGTACCTCAACAAGCTGCTCACGATCGGCGTTCAGAACCACGCCTCCGACATCCACCTGAAGGTCGACCGCGCCCCCATGTTCCGCATCAACGGGGAACTCAAGGAGATCAAGGCGCCCAAGCTGAAGGCCGAGGATACGCAGGCCATCGTCGAAGGGCTGGTGAAGAACCACCCGGGCGCGCCCGACGTCAAGAAGATGACCGAATACGACTCGTCGTATGCCCTGGCCGACGTCGGCCGGTTCCGCGTCAACGTCTTCCGGCAGCGCGGGTCGCTCGCCGTCATCCTGCGCGTCATCCCGATCAGCATCCCCTCGTTCGCGCAGCTCGGGCTGCCCAAGGTTCTCGAGAAGATCGCGGGGTACAAGCGCGGCCTCATCCTCGTGACCGGCGTGACCGGCAGCGGCAAATCGTCGACCCTGGCGGCCATCATCGACCACATCAACACCCACCGGCAGGAGCACATTCTGACGCTGGAAGATCCCATTGAGTTCGTGCACGCCGACAAGCGTTCGTCGGTAAGCCAGCGCGAGATCGGCAGCGACAGCCAGGACTTTGCCGGGGCCCTGCGCGGCGCCCTGCGCCAGGACCCCGACGTGATTCTCATCGGCGAAATGCGCGACTTTGAAACCGTCGACATCGCGCTCAAGGCGGCCGAAACCGGTCACCTCGTACTGTCGACGGTGCACACGACCGACGCCGCCCGCACCATCGGCCGCCTCATCGGCGTGTTTCCCGCGAATCAGCAGGACGGCGCGCGCATCCGCATCGCCGAGAATCTCAAGGCGAGCATCTCACAACGCCTGCTGCCGAAGGCCGAGGGCGCCGGCCGCGTGGTTGCCGCCGAAATCATGGTCAGCAACATGGGGGTCGAGGAGTGCATCAAGGATCCCGATAAGACGTCGCTCATGAAGGACGTCATCGCTCGCGGCAACCTCGACATCGGCTCGCAGACCTTCGACCAGCACCTGACCGAGCTGTACAAGTCGGGTCAGATCACGATGGATTCGGCGAAGTCGGCGGCGACGAACCCGTCGGACTTCGAGCGCGCCCTCGCGTTCGAGTAAGCCGCGGTTCCCTCGGCGCGGCTTTTCGGGTACCTTGTCAGCATGGCGCCCGTGCTTTATCCCGACGGCGATCGGTTCGAGATCGTTCTGCTGCACGAAGACAACGTCGGCCCGACCGTCGCCGTATTTGTTCGGGAGACCGACGCCCGGCGGGCGATGGACCTGTGGGCCGGGAGCGAAGACGACTCCGGCGAGAAGGCACTGGCGGGCATGCGCGCGGCCATCCGGGCGGCCGGAATTCCGGCCGAATTTCCGGATCGGACCGATCCCTGACCGGAACAGACACTGAGCGGAATCGGAAAGGAAGTCCTGCGTGAAGTCAGCCCCTACGTCGTGCGGATTCGACCCCGCGCAGTTCCGCGAGCTGAAAGAGCAGCTCAAGGCCGGCTTGGTGACCGCCGTCTTTCACAAGCCGACGGGCCGCGTGCTCTATCTGGAACCCGCCGAGCTGGCGGCGCTGCCTGAAGCAGACTACGTCCCGGTGCGTTCCGGCCCGCCGGCACCCTGACCTTGCCTCGGCGAGGGCGCGCTCAGTCGAGCATGCCCGCCTTGATGGCCTTCGTGACCGCTTCGGTGCGCGAGTGCACGCCGAGTTTCTTGTAGATGTGCTTGATGTGCACCTGAACCGTTCCGGCGCTGATCTGCAGGTGGCCGGCAATCTCGTCGTAGGTGTACCCGCCGATGAGCAGGTCGAGCACGTCCCGCTCACGACGCGACAGCTCGACCTCCGGGTCGCGTTCCTTGTCGGGCCCCAGGCTGTCTTCGGGCTGAAACTCGCGAAGGACGCGCCTGGCCACGGCCGGCGACATGGGCGCGCCTCCGTCGAGCACTTCGTTCATCCAGCGCACGATGTCTTCGAACGGCGCGTCTTTCAGAATGTAGCCGGAGGCTCCGGCCTTGAGGGCCGCCAGCAGCGTTTCGCGGTCGTCGAACACGGTGAGCACCAGCACCTCGGGCGCATTGTCGAGGCGGCGCAGGCGCCGGATGGCATCGGTGCCGTGCATGCCCGGCAGGTCGAGGTCGAGCAGCACGATGTCGCAGGGGGGCGAAAACGTGCCCACCGCTTCGAGCAGGGCCTCGGCGGTTGCATAATGGCCGGCGATGTCGAAGCCGCGCCTCGAAAGCAGGTATACGAGGCTCTCGCGCACCGAAAAGTCGTCTTCGACGATGCAGGCGCGAATGGGTCCGGAGCGGGGGGGCATGGGGGGGGAAAGGGTAGCGTCCATGGCTGCGAGATAGACTAGCACCGTTGTCGTAATGGGGCAAGGCGAAGGTTGCCGGGGGTAGGGGCCTGTGATATCGTGTCGCTTTCTGAGAGGAGAGTTCCATGGCCCGAAAGACACTCTGGATCAGCACCTTGCTTCTTGCTGGCGGCTGCGCCACCGCGCCGCAGCCGATTGCCGACGCCCCGGCCGCACCGGCGGCGGCCCCCGGGCTCCCCAGCGCCCGGTCGGCCACGGTGCACCCCGATTTCAACCGGCAGATCGAAGAGGGGATGGTCGGCGACGTCGTCAAGGGCGACGAGCTTTCGTTGCGCGACGGGTCGCAGGTGCGCATGATCGGTATCGAAACCCCCATCGCTTCGGTTTCGCAGCGCGCCGGCGAATACTACGGCAAGGGGGCCATCGAACTGACCCGCTCGCTCGTCGAGTTCAAGAACATCCGCATCGAGTACGACAGGCAGGTGCACGACGCGCGGGGCCGGCTGCTCGGGTACGTATTCACACCCGAGGGAAAGCTGCTGCAGGAGGAGCTGCTGCGCAACGGACATGCCTTCGCGACGGCTTTTCCGCCGAACGTGAAGTATCGGGAACGCTTTCTGGCCGCCCAGCAGGATGCCATCGCGAACAAGCGTGGCATGTGGGGGCTGAACCGCGACGATTACCCGAAGATCGTGACGCTCGACCAGTACCTGATCGAAGGTGTGCAGGTGAAGCGGGTCATCAACGGAGACTCGATCGAGCTGGACGACGGCACGATCGTACGCTACATCGGCGTCGATGCGCTCGACAGCGAGAACCGCGCCGTTGCCGGGCAGGTCGGCCACGAGCCCTACATGCTGAACCGGAAGCTGGTCGAGGGCAAGTCGCTGACCATCGAATATGATGTGGAACCCAAGGATCCGCGCGGCCGCGATCTGGCCTGGGTTTTCGTGGATGGCAAATTGATCAACGCCGAGCTCGTGCGCCAGGGCCACGCCGTCGTCGCCGTATTCCCCCCGAACACGAAGTACCTGGGCGAGCTCTTCGAAGCCCAGGCCGAAGCCGCCAAGGCGGGATCAGGCATGTGGAAGGTGGAAGCGGCCGAAGCGGTGGCGCAGGATGCGGCCGCGACTCCGGCCGCGACTCCGGCTGCAACGCCTGCCGCAACGCCTGCCGCAACGCCGGCCGCAACGCCGGCCGCCGCACAGTAGCCGTCGCGGCATGTCTATCAAGAAGGCCTCCTCCGGGAGGCCTTTTTTCGTTCCCGGATCACTTGCGCAGATCGGCCAACCGACGCGCGTATTCCTCCTGTTCGATGTCCCCCTGCGCATACCTGCGCTTGAGGATGTCTTCAGGGGCATCGACCTGTGCGCCGCGTCCCGGTGGCGGATATTTCAGATAGAGATACCGGACCGCAAAGACAAGCACGACGAGAACGGCGATCCAGAACAGAGCCATCCCGAGCATCATCGTCCAGTGCCACTCCTGCCATTCGGGGTTCCACCAATGCATGATTGCGTTTCCCTGTGCATGATTGCGTTTCCCTTCCCTGTCTGAATTGTCGCTGGCGCGGGACCAGTGTGCGAGGGATGCCGGTCGCGAAGCCCCGGCAGGCTCGCTCCGGTGTCGGGGATCGGCGCCCGCATGGTACGCTGTCAGGCATGCGACCGGCAGCCTTTTCCATGCTGACCCTCATTCTCGGCGCCTGTGCGGCCCCCGCCTGGTGCGAACCGCCGCAGCGCGGGTGGAGCGCCCTCGTGATCAGCGGCGGCGGCGTACCTTCGTCGAACGCGGTGGCCCATGAGAAGAACGTCCGCTTTGTTGAAGACACGCTGCAGCGGCGGGGGATTGCCGCCGGCCGGATCCGAAGCCTCGTCGCCAGCGGCACCCGCACGGTACCCGAGGTCGCCTACCGGAAACCCATTGAAGGCGAACGATGGGAGCTCTATGCGCTCGACCGGCTCTTCGGCGATGGGAACGCCGATCTGGAATACCGTCCGGCCCGGCTCGGAAAAGGGGCCGGCCGCGCCAATCGCGACGGCGTGCTCACGGGGCTGCGCGCCTCGCTGAAGGGCCTGACCGAAGGCGCATCGCTTCTCGTCTACGTGACCGACCACGGCGGCGGCGGGGAACCCTACGGAGACGACAACTACATGGTGCTCTGGCGCAATGAGAAGCTGACGGCGGGCGAGTACCGGCAGGCCGTGAACGATCACCACAAGCGGGGGCGGGTGGTCAGCGTCATGGCCCAGTGCTTCTCGGGCGCGTTTTCGTCGAGCATGTACGGCCCGGAGACCCGGACGCTCGCCGCGCCTGATCGCTGCGGCTTTTTCGCGACGACCTCCGACCGGGTCTCGGCCGGGTGCACGCCCGAGCTGAGCGAGGCGGACTATGACGACTACACGACACGCTTCTTCGCCGCGCTTGGCGGACGCCGGCGAACGGGAGAACCGGCCGAGGCGGCGGATTACGACGGCGACGGAAGCGTCTCGTACGCGGAAGCGCACGCGTATGCGCTCGGCGCCTCGGAGACCCTGGACGTTCCCGTACGCACGTCCGAGGTTTTCCTCGAAGAGGCCGGGGTCCCCCAGGTGAAGCAGTGGAAGGCGGCCTTGGCGGCTGCGTCCGCACCGGATCGGGCGGCCTGGATGCGCATCGCTGCCCGGCTGCGCCTCGCGGAAGAGGGGGATCCGGCGGCGGCCATCGCGAACGGTCTCGCCAAGGTCCGCGCCGATCTGGACGCCCTCCGCGACCGGCTGGACGGATTTGCCGACCGCGGCGCCGAGTTGGAAGACGGGCTTCGCGCGCGGCTGCTCGAGCGGTGGCCGATGCTGGGCTCGCCGTTTCACCCGCGGTTTGCCGCGACGATGGAGCGGGAAGGGGAGGCCATCCGCAGTTTCCTGCAGGCCGACGCGGGGTTCCGCGCGTGGGATCGGCTGCTGCGCGAAGAAGGGGATGCCTGGGCCCGCCGCCATGAGCTCGAGGTCGACGAGGCGTGGTGGCTGCGCGCCTCGCGCCTGCACGCCCACCTGCTGCGCGCGGCGGCGGTCAAGCCCGATTCGGAAATCGGCCGCGGCCTTACCCGCCTGCAGGCCTGCGAAAACAGCGCGCCAGATTGACGATTGACGATTGACGATTTGCCGGAGCGTCCCTGCTGCAGAAGGTACTTGTTTCGTTGGCGCTTGGTGCTCAGCGCTTGGCGCTTGCACACCCGAGTGACGAGTGACGAGTGACGAGTTTTTCAGTCCTTGTCTTGCCCTTGTCTCCGTCCCCCACTCTCCCACTCCCCCGCTCCCCCACTCCTCTGCCGCGAACCCGGGACCACCTGCCCACCGATGGGGTATCATGAATACCCTCATGTCCCGCGTTCTTCGCATTCTCCCTGAATGGATCGCCAACCGGATCGCCGCCGGCGAGGTGGTCGAGCGTCCCGCCAGCGCGGTGAAGGAGATGCTCGAGAACGCCGTCGACGCCGGCGCCACCGAAATTTCACTTCACGTCGATGAGCGCGGCTTCCGCATCGTCGACGACGGCTGCGGCATGACCCGCGACGAGTGCCTGCTCGCTCTCGAACGCCATGCCACCAGCAAGATCGCCGACGTCGACGATCTGGATCGCATCGCTACCCTCGGGTTCCGCGGCGAGGCGCTGCCGAGCATCGCGTCGGTCTCGCGTTTCCGCCTTCAGTCCCGGCCGCGCGACGCGTCCTCCGGAACCGAGGTGGTCGTCGAGGGGGGGCGTCTGGTGCACGTGCGCGAAATCGGTATTCCTGTCGGCACCGCGGTCGAGGTGCAGGACCTCTTCTTCAACACCCCCGCCCGCCGCAAGTTCATGAAGAGCGCCGCCACCGAGAACGGCCACATCCGCGAAACGTTCACGCGTGTCGCCCTCGGTTTCCCCGAAATCGGCTTCCGCTACGAAAGCGGCGGGCGCATGGTCTATGACGTGCCGGCCGGGCTGGGGCCCCGCGAGCGTGCCGGGAGACTGCTGGGGAACGAATTTGCGCGGCACGCCACCGAGTTCGCGCGCCGCAGCGCCTCGCTCGATTACGGTATCGCCGGCCTGCTCGGCCACCCGCGCGACAACCGCGCCCGGCAGGATGAGCTGCACTGGTTTGTGAACGGCCGCTACATCCGCGATCGGTCGTTGAACCACGCCGTCGTGAAGGCCTACCGCGAGTTCATGCCCGACAACCGCTATCCGCGGGCGATCTTTTTTCTCACGATGCCGCCTGGTGAAGTCGACGTGAACGTGCACCCCACGAAGCAGGAGGTGCGCTTCGCACGGGGGCGGGAACTCTACGGCTTTCTCGCGGGTGCGGTGGCCCAGGCGCTCGAAGAATGGCTGCGCGACGATCCGAACCCCGCAGCGCTGGGGCCGAATCCCGCCCTGGGGCGTTCTGCAGACCCGCGTGCCGCGACCCCGGCCAGCTTCGGGGCCGCGTTCGGACGCACGCCGGGCGCGGCCGCCGCCTTTGCTTCTCCGTCAAGCGGCGAGGGGGGCCGGGCGCCGGCCGCCTATGGCGCCGGTTCCCCGTTTTCTCCCATGCTCGACACGCAGGCGCAGCTGCGGCGCAAGGAAGCCGTTTTCGAGGTGCGTGAGACGGCTCCGGCCGCCGACGCGGGCTTCTACGGCCGGCTCGCCTACCTCGGCCAGGCGCTGGGAACCTACCTGGTCTGCCAGTCGGACGAGGGGATCGTGCTCGTCGATCAGCACGCGGCGCACGAGCGGGTGACCTTCAACGCCATGCTCGAGGCCTACCGCTCCGGACGTCCCCCCGTGCAGGGGATGCTGGTGCCCCAGGTGCTCGAGCTCCCCCCCGTCGCGCTCGAGGCGATTCAGGAACACGCCGAGACGCTGCGCGGCATCGGCTTCGAGCTCGCCCCGTTTTCGGGGAACGCCGTGGCCGTTACGGGGGTGCCGGCGGCGCTCGCCGGCCGTGAGATCCGGCGCGTCGTGCTCGATGTCGCCCAGGAGCTGAACGAGCTGGGGCGGGCCGACGTCGCTTCGCAGGCCGTGGCCGAGCGCATCATCGGCTGCGCCTGCCAGGGTTCGGTGCGCGCCAACCAGCCCTTGAGCGAACCCGAGGTGCGAGCTCTGCTGCGCCAGCTCGACGAGATTGAACGCGCAGGCAACTGCCCCCATGGGCGCCCCGTCGTCGTGACCCTGAGCCGGGCCGAAATCGAACGCCGCTTCGGCCGCAGCGGCGGATGACGCGGGCCGTCGCCATCGTCGGCCCCACGGCGTCGGGGAAGTCGGCGCTCGCCCTCGGGCTGGCCGAGCGGTTTCACGGCGCCATCCTGAACGCCGACAGCATCCAGGTCTACCGGGGTTTCGACATCGGCTCGGCCAAGCCCGACGGCGATGAGCGGGCCCGCGTCCCCCACGAACTCATCGATATCGTCGACGCCGATCAGGAGTTCACGGCCGCCGCCTGGGCGAGCATGGCACGGGATTCGCTGACCCGGCAGACCGAGGCGGGACGGCTGCCGTTCGTCGTCGGGGGGACGGGATTCTACTTCCGCGCCCTGTTCGAGGGGCTCATCGAGGCTCCCGGCAAGAACGAGGCCGTCCGCACGAGGCTCGAGGCGCTGGCGACCGGGGAGCTGACCGCGCGGTTGCAGGCGGTCGACCCCGTGCGGGCGTCGCAAATCGCACCGAATGACCGGTTTCGCCTCATCCGGGCTCTGGAAATATGGGAAACGTCGGGGCGCACGCCCAGCGAATGGGCGGCGGAACAGGTAAGGAAGGCGGAGTTCGACGTGCTCTGGATCGGCATCAGCCCCCCTCGGGAAGAACTCTACCGGCGTATCGATCGGCGGGTCGAAGCCATGTGGCGGGCGGGCTGGGTCGATGAGGTGCGCGCGCTGGTCGAGCGGGGTTACGGGGCCACCCGGGCCATGGACAGCGTCGGCTATCGCGAAGTCCACGCGTTTCTGCAGGGGAAAATCGCCGAGCCCGAGGCGATCGCCCTCGCGCAGCGGCGCACGCGGCAGTACGCAAAACGCCAGCTGACTTGGTTTCGCGCGAACCGTCATGTACACTGGTTCGATCCCGGCCAGAACGAAACCCGGGACCTCATCATCGCGCTCACGGCGCGGTGGTTGGACGATCATGGCACGCATCATCGCGGGAATTGACATCTCCGGAGGCGCCGTTCGCGTCGCGCTCGTCGAGGCATCCGGACGCCAGCTCAAGCTGCTCGGCACCACGCGGGAACCGGTAGGTCCCGACGAGGGGTCTGAGGCTGCGCTCGCGCGTATTCTGGGCGGCATCGAGACGCCGGTGGACCAGTATGTGGGACTCTTCAGTCTGCACCAGGTCTCTCTGCGCACGGTGAAGCTCCCCTTCTCCGACCGCAAGAAGATCGACCAGGTGCTCCCGTTCGAGCTCGAGGGGCTGTTTCCCTTCGATCCCGAAGAAGCAGTCTTGAATTATCTGATCGTCGCCCCGGGCGAAGAAGAGACCGAGCTGCTCGTGGCCGCCGCCCGCAGCGAACTCGTCGCCGCGCGCCTGCAGGCCTACAAGGACGCAGGGCACGAACCCCGCCACCTCTGGCTCGACGGATTTACGCTCGAGTCGGCGTGGCGTGCGGGGGGCGGTGCCTGGCCCGAGGTCGAAGGCGAAGCCCCGACGATGGCCTTTCTGCATCTCGACATCGACGAATCTCTCGTGCAGGTGGCCCGCGCCGATGGTTATCGCGCCGCCCGCGGCTTTCGTCTCGGCCGCCGTGAGCTCACGCGCCGTCTGGCTGCTGCCGGCGCGCAGGAGGCGGGCGATGTCGAGGCTGCGCTGGAGCGTGGAGAATCGGTAGCCCTCGAGGCATGGCTGGCGCCGCTGGCGCGCGAAATTCAGAAGACGTTCGTTTCCTTCGAAAAGACGGCCCGGGTGCGACCCTCCCGTCTCGTCGTTTCAGGCGAGGCCGCGCGCTGGCCCGGCTTTGCCGACCGGCTCGCCGAGCTGCTCGGGCTTCCGGTCGAAGCGCTGGGGTGGTCGGGAGAAGCCGCGGGCGAGACCGACGGCGTTCCCGGCGACTTCGCGCCGCTGCTCGGGGCCGTGGCCCAGAGCGTAGCGGGCGGCGGCATCGATCTGCGCACGGGCGAGTTCACCTACACCCGCGCGATTCAGCTCGTGCGCGGCAAGCTGCTCGTGACGGCGGGCCTGGCCCTCGCGCTGGTGCTTATCGTCGTGCTCGGGAATGTGTTCACCTACCTGTCGAAGGACGCCGAGGCCGAGGCCCTGCAGAGCGAAATCGTCGCGATCTTCCAGGAATCCTTCCCCAACGAGCCCATTGTCGACCCGGTGCAGCAGATGAACGCCCAGGTGCGGCAGATGCGCCGCGGCACGCAGGGAGCCGGCGGCATGACCGTCGTCGACATGCTCAAGAACGTGTCGGCGGCCGTGGGTCCGGACATGAAGTTCGAGATTCGCGAACTGCACCGCGATGCTTCGGGCTACCGCATCAAGGGCGAGACCGACTCCTATGAGAACATCGGCGCCATCGAGCAGAAAATCGAAGCGGTCGAGGGGATCAAGGACGTGACCGTCAGCGACTCGAAGACCACGGCACAGGGTGCCATCCTGTTCGAGTTGACCATCGTGGGGGACTCATGAGTCAGCGCGATCGCCAGATTCTCATGCTCGGCGGCGTCGTGGCCGGCATCCTTCTCTTCTACCTGCTGCTGCTGCGGCCGCTGGGTAACGCCATCGACGACGCCGAGCAGCGCATCGACGAGCGCCGTGCCGCGGTCCAGGACATGCGCAGCCTGGCCGGCGAGGCCCGGTCGCTGCGGGCCAGTCTGCCCAAGGACGGCAAGGATCTCAATCTGCTCCCCTACCTGGAAGGGATTGCGCGCCAGGCCCAGCTGAACACGAACATCGAGTACATGAAGCCCGGCAGCGGTGTCGCCCGCGGCGATCAGCGGCGGCCGTCGGTCGAGCTCAAGCTCGCCCGCGTGAACCTCAAGCAGCTGACGAACCTGCTCTTCCAGATCGAAGTCCAGGGCCGGTACCCGCTGACCGTCGAAGAGATTCACATCAAGAAACGCTTCGATGCCCCCGACCTGCTCGACGTCACGCTCGAGGTTTATCAGGGATAGCATGTCGAACCGCCGCCTCTTCATCGAGATCGGGCTCTACGCCGCGGTGTTCTTCGCCGCCCTGCTGCTGTTCGCCGTGCTGCGGGTTCCTTCGGCGCGCCTCGCCCGGGTCGCCGTGGCCTGGGCCGAGAACGCCGGGTACACGCTCGACTACGACGCGGTGAACTCGACGCTGCTCCCCGGTTTCGAGCTCGAGGGGGTGCGGATTTCGCCTCCCGAACCGGGGTCGGGCCCCATGCTCGAACTCGACTCGCTGACCGTGCGCACGATGCTGACCCCGCTGTTCCTGGGCCGCGCGGGCGTGCGAGTGAATGCAGACGGGTATGACGGCGACGCAAAAGTGCTGGTCATGACCCGGGGCGACACGGCGTGGGTGCGCGGCGAGATCGTCGACGTGAATCTGGAGCGCTTCGAGGGGCTGCAGAAGAAACTTCAGGTTCCGCTCAAGGGAATTGTCGATGCTTCCTGGGACTTCGAGGTCTATCAGGAGATGGTGCGCAACGTCGGTACCGGCGAGATCTCGATCGACGACCTGCGGCTCGAACCGGGCAACCTGGCCGGCGCCTTCAAGATTCCCGGCATCGACTTCGGCGACGTCCACGGCGCCGTGCTGCTGGAGAACGGCCGGCTGCTGTTCGACCGTTTCGCTGGCGACGGGCAGGACGTGAAGATGCAGGTCGAAGGCTCGGTGGCCCTGTCGCAGCCGGTTGCCTACTCGCGCCTCGACCTGACCGTCAAGATGACGCTCTCCGAACGCATCGAGCAGGCCCTCGGCTTCGCGCTGCCCATGCTGCGCCTGAACAAGTCGCCGCAGGGCGAATACCTGCGTCAGGTCGGCGGCACGCTCGCGGCCCCGCGCTGAACCTTCGCATACTCCCGTCTGAAACAGGCCTCATCGAGCTTGAAGGCCGCCGTGCGCAGGTGTTCGCGCACCTCGCGCCGGTAACGCTGACCATCCACATACTCGTCGAGCACGTCGGCGAACGGAAAAATCATATCGGCGGCCGGCCACGTGTAGGGCCGCCCGTCGCGGTACGCCACGCAGCCGAGCGCCACGGCCCAGCTCGCCTCGGCCAGGGGGAGGTGGCCGACGGCGCGTTCGAGGGCGATGAATTCGGCCTGGCGGGCGGGGTCGATGAACCGCATGCGCCGCTGGTAGAGCAACCCGTTGTGGTAGTGGCGCGGGGCGGTGACGACGGCGTCGCAACGCAGCCGGGCGGCAATGAGCAGGATCATCTCGCCGGCCTCGCCGCCGGCGCGCAGGCCGGGATGCTCCTGGCCGGGGAGCCGGGGCCGGGCTGCGGTGAAACGCTGCCTGGGGTCCTGCAGCAGCAGCCACTCGACGACGAGACAGCGAAAACGCCGGTCGCCCAGAACGTCCCGGCGAATCGTGCGCTCTTCGACGTGCGGGGCAAACTCCACGAGCAGCTTTTCGGGCTTCACCTCGCCGTCATAGATGCGCAGCAGCTGGCGCATCGGATCGGTGAGTTGCAGCTGCAGCCGCGGCTTGAATCCGCGCCGGCGCAGCAGGGGGAACAAGCCGAGACGTTCGGCCGCGGTTTCGAGCCCCCGGCGCGAGTAGAAGTTGAGAAAGCGCGTGACCGAGTGCCGTCCGTCCAGATCGGCGATGAGGTCGGCCTCGGTGAGCGGGGCCAGATCTTCGGGGTCGGGCGCCTGGAGCTCGGATTCGTCGAGCAGGGCATCGAGCAGGCGGTAGCGCAGGGTCAGCCATTGGCGGCCGAGGTTCGTCATGCGCCCTCCTCGATCACCGCGCGCAGAAACCGCGCCGTGGGCCGCCACGCTTCGGCGCCGTATCCCCCGGCGGGCAGGATGACCAGCGCCGCACCCTGACCGCGCGCCCATGCGGCTACCATGCGGTCGCGGGCGAGCATGGCGCGGGAAGAGAGCTGCATGTCGCACATGGCGTCACCAATCCAGGGATCGACGCCGGCGATGTAGAAGACGATCTTCGGCCTGACCTTTCGGGCAAGGGTCTGCAGCTCCACTTCCAGCGCGCCGAGGTAGGCGTCGTCGGCGATATCGGCGGGCACCGTGCGCGAGATCAGTTCGGCTTTGCCCGTGTCGCGCCACCAGGCCGCCTGCAGCGAGAGGATCCACGTTGCGCGATCGCCGGCCAGACACTCCTCGTTGCCGTCGCCCTGGTGGTAGTCGAGATCGATGACGGCGACGGGTTCGGTGAGCCCCTCGGCGCGCAGGGCGGCGACGGCCACGGCCGTGTCGTTCAGCACGCAGAAGCCGGCCGCCTGGTGCGGGGCGGCGTGGTGGAACCCGCCGGCCAGGTTCGCCGCGGGGATTCCCGTGCGCAGCGCTTCGCGCGCGGCCTGCACGGTGCCCCCCACTGCGAGGCGGATGGCGTCCCAGAGTTCGGTGTCCCAGGGATCGATGCGGTGCATGGCGAAGACTTCGGCCAGGAAGTGGGGCCGGCGCGCCTCGTCGAGGTAACCGGCCGGGTGTACGCGCAGAAGATCTTCTTCGGGGGCGATCTCCGGTTGCCGCCAGGCGACCAGAGCCGCCCGGGGTGAACGCGCAAGGTCCTGCTGGATGCGCATCGGGCGCAGCGGGTCGAACAGGGTCGTGCGGCTCGGCGCGGGCTGGTTGATCGCGTAGGCTTCGTGGAAGAACGCGAGGAGGCGCGGGGGGCGCCAGCGGTCGAAGAAGGACATCCGGTTCATTATCCCACGCGGGATGCCGCCTGCTCACCCTGCCGGCGCCCCGTCGCTCGAAATCGGGCGCTGCGTGGGATATCGTAAAGGCTCTGAGCAGCCGGGAGGATTCGTGACCAGACGAGCCGATACGGGGCCGGAGGCCGGGCGTCTGGTGCGTGCCATCCGCCGCTGCCGGGCCTGCGATCTTCCGTCCGAAAGCAAGCCGGTGGCCGTGGAGTTCACCGGGCAGCGCTTCTTTCTGCTCGGGCAGGCGCCGGGGAAGGAGGAGATCCGCCGGGGCCTCCCCTTCTGCGGACCGGCGGGCCGCAACCTTTTCCGCTGGTTTGCCGAGGCGGGAATGGGCGACGAAGTGACCGTGCGGTCGCGCCTGTTCTTCTGCGCCGTGGCCCACTGCTGGCCGGGTACGCGCCCCGGAAGCAGCGACGACCGCCCCCCTTCGCCGGCCATGCGCCGGGCCTGCAGCGCGCACGTCCTGGCCGAACTGGCCCTGGTCGATCCCGACTGGGTCGTGGCCGTGGGCGCGATGGCCGCGACGGCGGTCTTCGGGCGCGCCGTGGGCCTCGCCGATACCGTGGGCCCCGCGCACCGGGTCGCCTGGGGCGGGCGCGAACGCAGTGTAATCGTGCTCCCGCACCCGTCGGGGCTCAGCCGCTGGCTGCACGCCGAGGCGCACCGCCGGGCGCATGCCGAGGCGATGCAGGCCCTGGCGCGGGCCTGGGCAGAGACCTGGGGGCTGCCGCCGCGCTGAACGGGCGGCGGAAAAGGCGTTTTTTCGGGTTCCGAGCGCTTGACGGTCGGTTTCTCGCTGTGATAACCTGTTGTTTTGACTGGAAGAATGTCGCTTTTTAGCAAGAATATCCTGCGGCCTCAGACCCGGGTCATGAACATGAATGGCCTCCCGCCCGGCAGGCGCCAGGGGATCGTCCTGAGCGCCCTGTTGCTTACACTCGCTGCCGGCTGCGCCCACGCGACTGCCGAAGTGCAGCCGCCGCCACGCATCGTCACGCTGCCGCCCATCGTCATCACCGAAGACGAGGGGCCCGACGCCGCAACCGGCGCCACCCCCGCGCGCTATGCCGATGCGGGCGCCTACTCCGCCTACCTGCGCGGCAAGCTGGCCGAGGGGCGCGGCGACTATGCGAAGGCGGCGGAGTTCTTCCGGCGGGCGGCGGCGCTCGACCCCGACTCGCCCCATATTTTCGTGCACCTTGCCGAGACGCGCGTGCGCACCGGCGATCTCCCCGGGGCCCGCGAGGCGGTCGTGGCGGCGATTCGCCTCGATCCCGATCTCATTCCCGCGCACATGATTCTCGCGGGCATCGCCTCGAGCCAGCAGCAGGTCGACGAGGCCGTGCAGGCCTACCGAAAGGTCATCGAACTCGCGCCCGGCCAGGAAGAGGCCTACGTCTATCTCAGCTCGCTGCAGGCCCAGAACCGCGACATCGACGGGGCCGAAAAGACGCTGCAGGCGCTGCTCGAGCAGACCCCCGACAGCGCGGTCGCCTTCTATTACCTGGGGCACCTGCACGCAGGTCAGAAGCGGCTCAAGCAGGCGCGCGAATTCTACCTGAAGGCGCTGGCGCAGCAGCCCCGGTTCCAATCGGCGCTGGCCGAGCTCGCGCTGGTCTACGAGCTCGAAGGGGACGCCGACAAGGCCGTCGAACGCTATCGGGAACTGCTCACGTACTATCCGCACCGCACCGACATCCGCCGGCGCCTCGGCCAGCTGTACCTGCGCCGCAACGACCTTTCGAAGGCGCTGTCGGAGCTGCAGACGCTGCAGGCGACCGACGGCAAGAACCTCGACCTGCGCCTGACGCTCGGGCTGATCTACCTCGAGCAGGGCGACTACGATCGCGCCATGGAGGAGTTCCGCTTCATCCTGGCCGCGAACCCCGACAGCCACAAGATTCACATCTACATCGGGGCCATTGAACTGCGCCGCGGCAACGCCGAGCGCGCCCGGGCTTCCTTCGAGGCCATTCCGTCCGGCGCCGAGGAGTACGTCGACGCCCAGCTGCAGCTCGCCCTGCTCGATCGCGAGACCGCCGGCGCCGACAAGGCCCATGCGCGTCTGCAGGCCCTGATCGCGGCCGGCACGGCCAACGCCGACGTCTACGACATGCTCGGGGCCATGCTCCGCGATGCAGAACGCTTTTCCGAAGCGCAGACCGTACTCGAAAGCGGTCTCGAACGGTTTCCCACCGACGAGGGGCTGCTCTACGGTCTGGGCGTGACGCTCGATCTGGGCGGCGACTGGGAGCGCGCGGTCACGCAGATGGAGAAACTCATCGCGCAGAACCCCCGCCATGCCCATGCGCTCAATTACGTGGGCTACACCTTCGCCGAGAAGAAGGTGCGCCTCGACGAGGCCGAGTCGCTCGTCAAGCGCGCCATCGAAGTGCAGCCCGAAGACGGCTACATTCTCGACAGCCTCGGTTGGGTCTATTATCAGCAAGGGCGCTACAAGGATGCGTTCGAGACGCTCAACCGGGCGCGCGAGATGGCCCAGGACGATCCGGTCATTCTCGAGCATCTCGGCGACACGGTGCTGCGCCTGAAGGGGCCGGCCGAGGCGCAGATGTGGTTCCAGCGCGCCCTCGAGCACCAGGACCTGAAGCCGAAAGATCGCACGCGCATCGAAGAGAAGATGCGGCAGATGACCGACAACAAACCGTGATTCGAACTTGAACCGCCACCGCTCCCTTCTGCTCTTCGTGGCGTTGACGGCAACCGCATGCGCGGGCGCTCGCGTGCGTCCTGCGGCCGGGCTCGCCCGGCCCATCGACGGCCCCGACGCACTGCTCGAGGCGATTCACGCGCGCGAGCCCCGGGCACCCTTTACCGGCCGCGCCGCGCTGCGTGTGGTCGAGGCGGGGCGCAAACAGAGCGTGACCCTGTCGTTTCTCTTCGCCCCGCCGGCCCGTCTGCGGGGGGACGCGGTTACCGCGTTCGGCATTCCCGTCGGGACGTTCGTGGTCTCGGGCGACCGGGTCGCAATGTTCGAACACGGCACGAACCGGTTCATCGAAGGAGACGCGGGCGCGCCCGAAGCAAGATCGGTGCTCCCGATTCCCGTGCGCCCCTCGGAGCTCATGGCCCTGCTGACCGGAATTCCGCCCCTGCGGGGGTTTTCGGCCGAGCCCGGCACCTATTCGGCCGACGCAGAGTATGGTTATCTGAGTCTGCGCAACGCAGAGGGGCGGCGCATCGGGCTCAAGGTCGGCCTCGAGACGGGGCTCGTGCGCGACATTCTCTTTCTTCCCGAAGGGGTGCGGCTGCAGTTCGGTGATTACCGGGAGACCGAGGGGGGGGCCGTTCCCGCCCACGTCACCGTTTCGACGCCGGGGGCCGACGATGGCCTGACGGCCGAGGCGCGCCTGTCGGACTGGAGTTTCCGGCCCCAGGTCGACGCGTCCAGTTTCATCCTTGATGCGCCCCCCGGCGCCGAACGGTACCGGCTGGGGCGCGGCGAAAGCCAGGAGTGAGTATGCAGATCCAGCGATGGTTGGTGGTGGCGGCCGTAGCCGCAGCGGCGGCCGGTTGCACCCGCGGATGCGGCGGCGGTGAATCGGGGCTCAATCCCCCCGCCGAAGAGGTGCTCGGCGAACCCGAGAAGGGGGGGCGCATCATCGTGGCCAGCATCGGCGAACCGAGCGTTCTGCTCCCCCCGCTGGCGAGCGATTCGGCCTCGGCCCAGATCTCGGGGCTCGTCTTCGACACCCTCATCGAGATCGGCAAGGATCTGGAATATGAGCCCGGGATCGCCGAGCGGTGGGAGGTCAGCGATGACGGCCTCGTGCTCACCTTCTTCCTGCGCAAGGACGTCAAGTTCCACGACGGCACGCCGCTCACGGCCGATGACGTCGTCTTCACCTACGAGGCGCTCATGGCCGAGACGACGCCGTCGCCGTACAAGGTGGATTTCGAGCCCGTCGAACGCTTCGAGAAGGTCGACGATCATACCGTCCGCGTGACCTACCGTTATCCGTTCGCCCCGGCCCTGCTCAGTTACGCGGGCGCCTTCGGCATCATGCCCCGTCACCTGCTGCAGGGCCAGCCGTTGACCCAGACCGAGCTGCGCTTCAAACCCGTCGGTTCCGGTCCGTACCGGTTTGCATCCTGGGATAAGGGGAACCGGGTCATTCTCACGGCCAACCCCGATTACTACAAAGGCGAACCGTACATCACCCAGTACATCCTGCGCATCATTCCCGATCAGGCGACGACCTTTCTCGAACTGAAGGCGGGCGGCGTCGACGAGATGACGCCGACCCCCGTGCAGTATGCCCGCCAGGCCGACAGCGGCGAGTTGAAAGGGCGCGTCAACAAATACGATTACTACGGCTTCGGCTACACCTACCTCGGCTTCAACCTCGAGCATCCGGTCTTTGCCGACAAGCGCGTGCGGCGCGCCATCAGCATGGCCATCGATCGCGACGAGCTCGTGCACGGCGTCCTGCTCGGTCTCGGCACGCCGGCGAGCGGGCCTTATCGTCCCGACGTCTGGTACCACAATGGCAACATCAAGCCCATGAAGCACGACCCCGAGGGGGCGAAGAAGCTGCTGGCCGAAGCCGGTTTCCGCACCGTGAACGGGCGCCTGGTGAAGCCCGACGGCACGCCCTTCAAGTTCGAGATCATCACCAACCAGGGAAACGATTCGCGCCGCAAGACCGGCGAGATCATCCAGCGCCGGCTGTCGGAGCTCGGCATCGACGTCACGCTGCGTACGATCGAGTGGAGTTCGTTTCTCAAGGAGTTCATCGACAAGAAGAACTACCAGGCGGTCATCCTGGGGTGGAACAGCGATATCGATCCCGACCAGTACTCCATCTGGCACTCTTCGCAGACGGGCGAAGGGGCCTTCAACTTCGTCTCCTTCAGAAACGCAGAGGTCGACCGTCTGCTCGAAGAGGGTCGCCGCGAGTTCGATCAGGAAAAGCGCAAGCAGATCTACGATCGCTTCCAGGAGATCCTGGCCGAAGAGCAGCCGTACGCGTTTCTTTATGTTCCCAAATCGCTCGTGCTCATCGACCGCAAGGTGAAGGGGGTCGAACTCGGCGCGGCCGGGCTGGGATGGAACTTCGAGAAGTGGTGGATTCCGGCGGCGCAGCGCGAAACCACGCAGCAATGAGGATGCGGGCATAGCATGCTGGGTTATCTGCTGCGACGGCTGGTCGGCCTCGTCCCCCTGCTGGTGGGCATCAGCCTGATCAGCTTCACCGTCATGCATCTTGCGCCGGGCGAGCCCGCCATCGTCGAGGGCGAGCTGGGCAAGAAGCAGAGCGCCGAGCTGCGCCAGCAACTGCGCGAGCTGTACGGCCTCGACAAGCCGCTTCACGAGCAGTACGTCGACTGGGTCGGCCGCATGGTGCGCCTCGATTTCGGGCTCTCGATGACCACGAACCGGCAGCCGGTGCTCGACAAGATTCTCGAGAAGCTGCCGATTACGATTCTGATCAATATCTGCACCATCGTCGTCATCCTCCTCGTCAGCGTGCCCCTGGGGGTGGCCTCGGCGACCCGCCACGGCAGAACGTTCGACAAGGTGACCACGGTGGCGGTCTTCATCGGTTTCGCCACGCCGGCCTTCTGGTTCGCCCTGCTGCTCATGCTCTTTTTCGGGGTCTGGCTCGGCTGGCTCCCCATCTCGGGCATCACGAGCCTGAACTTCGAGCAGCTGGGCCCGCTGGCCAAGGTCGGCGACGTGCTGCGCCACCTGGTCATGCCGGTGCTCGCGCTCACCTTCGGCGCCTTCGCCTACAACAGCCGCATCATCCGCGGGAGCATGCTCGAGGTCATCCGCCAGGATTACATCGTCACTGCGCGCGCCAAGGGGCTGCCCGAGACGACCGTCGTCTACAAGCATGCCCTGCGTAATGCGCTGCTCCCGATGGTCACGATTCTGGGTCTCTGGGTGCCCGAGCTCATCGGCGGCAGCGTCATCATCGAGACGATCTTCGCCATTCCGGGCATGGGCCGTCTCTTCTTCGAGAGCGTCAGCGCGCGCGACTACACGACGATCATGGGCATTCTCACGATCGGCGCCTTTCTGACGCTCCTTGGCAACCTGCTGGCCGACCTGCTCTACGGCATCGTCGATCCGCGCATCCGGCACCGGTGAGTGTGATCTGGGTCACACCGTAACGTGTGGAATTGATTAGGGGTTTTGCATTGTCGGCCGGGGTGGTGAGGGTGTACAATACAACCACAGGGTGGGAGTGAATTCATGGCAGAGCGAAAGAGACTCGGCGAACTGCTGCTCGAAGGCGGCCTCATCGACGAATACCAGCTGAAGAGCGCCCTCGCTCACCAGAAACAGTGGGGCGGCCGCCTGGGTTCGAACATGGTGAAGCTCGGCTTCATCACCGAAGACGAACTCGTCTCGTTTCTGAGCTACACCTTTCGCACGCCGGCGGTCAATCTGCATGCCGTGCGCGTGCCCCCCGCCATGGTGGCCCTGATCCCGAAAGACGTCGCCAAGAAGTACGGCGTGATCCCCCTGCTGCAGAGCCCCGACAAGAAGAAACTGGTCATCGCCATGAGCGATCCGACCAACCTGGCCGCCATCGACGAGCTGAACTTTCTCGTCGGCGCCCGGGTGCTGCCCGTAATCGCCGCCGACACCAGCATCGAAGAGGCCATGGCCCACTATTACGACCAGGCCGTGCAGATGAAATTTCTGCCGAACGCGAAGCTGAGCGTCGAGGCCGATATCCTGGCCCGCCCGCCGGCCGAGCTGCCGCGTCGCGCCCGTAAAGTCGAGAACCTGGCCACCGGCAAGATCGACATCTCCGGCACGGAGGAGGAGGAGGACGTCGTCACCGGCGCCCCCGATGAACCCGACTTCTCGAACATGAAGCTGGACGACGATGACGACGACCCGACGCTGAACGAGCTGGTGGTCTTCACGGGCGGGCGCCAGAAAACGATACAGCTCGAAGAGGCCAGGGCCCAGGCCCAGCCCGCCCCCGCGGCTAAGCCGGCTGCAGATCCCTACATGACGCAGACCGTGCTGCGCGCCGGCCTCGACGGCGGCAAACCGACGGCCGACCAGCTCGTCATGGCGCTCATTCGCACCCTGATCGACAAAGGGTTCGTCACCAAAGAAGAAATCCTGGCCCAGCTGAAGTGACCGGCACTGCGACTCCTAAATCACCCGGCCGGCTGTTCTGGAACCGTTTCCGACACAACCGGCTGGCGGTCGCCGGCGCGGCCATCGTGTTTCTGCTCTTTCTGACGGCGGTCTTCGCGCGCCTGATCGCGCCGTTCGACCCCGAAGCCATCGATCTGTACAAGGTTCTCCAGCCCCCCTCGGCCGAGCACTGGCTCGGCACCGACGAGCTCGGGCGCGACGTGTTCAGCCGTATGGTCTTCGGCGCGCGCATCTCGCTCATGGTCGGCCTGCTCTCGGTGGGCATCGCCGTGTTTATCGGCACCTTCTTCGGCGCGATGGCGGGCTATTACGGACGCTGGGCCGACACGGTGATCATGCGCTTCGTCGACATCATGCTCAGTTTTCCGACCATCTTTCTCATCATCGCATCGATTGCTTTTCTGGAGCCGAACATCCTGACGATCATGGCGGTCATCGGGCTGACGAGCTGGATGGGCATCGCGCGCCTGGTGCGGGCTGAATTTCTGTCGCTGCGCGAGCGGGAGTTCGTGCTCGCCGCGCGGGCGCAGGGGGCGGGCGATTTCCGCATCATCTTCCGCCACATCCTGCCGAACGCGCTCGTGCCGGTCGTCGTGACGGCCACCATTGGCGTGGCCGGCGCGATTCTCACCGAGAGCTCACTCAGCTTTCTCGGCATCGGCGTGCAGCCGCCCACGCCGAGCTGGGGTAACATCCTCACCTCGGGCAAGGACAACATCGACATCGCCTGGTGGATGAGCGTGTTTCCCGGCCTCGCGATTCTCGTCACCGTGCTCGGCTACAACCTGCTCGGCGAGGGGCTGCGCGACTCGCTCGATCCGCGCCTGCGGGGGAGGAGCTGATGGCTGCCCCTCTGCTCTCGGTGCGTAACCTGCGCACCTGGTTCCGCGTGGCGCGGGGCTGGGTGCATGCCGTCGACGACATTTCCTTCGACATTCCCCCCTCGACCATCGTGGGTCTCGTCGGCGAATCGGGAAGCGGCAAGAGCGTCACCGGACTCTCTCTGCTGCGGCTCGTGGCGACCCCGCCGGGCAAGTACGTCGGCGGCTCGATTCTGTGGAAGGGGGAGGACCTGCTCCGGCTCTCGCCCGAGGCCATGCGCGCCCATCGTGGCAGCGACATCGCCATGATCTTTCAGGAGCCGATGACGAGCCTGAACCCCGTGTTCCGCATCGGCGAGCAGATCGCCGAAGTGCTCGAGGTGCACACGACGATGAATCGCGCGCAGCGGCGCGAGCGGGTCATCGAGCTGCTGCGCGAGGTCGGCATTCCGGAGCCCGAAGAGCGGTACGAGCAGTACCCGAATCAGCTTTCGGGGGGCATGCGCCAGCGCGTCATGATCGCCATGGCTCTCGCCTGCAATCCGAAGCTGCTCGTGGCCGACGAGCCGACGACGGCGCTCGACGTGACGATCCAGGCGCAGATTCTCGAGCTGATCGGCCGCCTCAAGGACAAGTACCAGATGAGCGTGCTGCTCGTGACGCATGACCTGGGGGTCGTCGCCGAGCTCTGCAGCGAGGTGCTCGTCATGTATGCCGGGCGCATCGTCGAACGCGGGCCTACGGCCGACGTGATTGCGAATCCGCTGCACCCTTACACGCGCGGGCTGCTGAGCTCGCTGCCGCGCGTCGGCATGGGCCGGGCGCGCCTGGAGACGATCCCGGGCATCGTGCCCGATCTGGTGGCGCCGCCGCCGCGCTGCCGGTTTCTCGAACGCTGCCCGAACCGCATCGATCGCTGCGCGCAGCAGGATCCCTCGCTCGACGAACTGAGCCCGGGCCGCTTCGCGGCCTGTTTTCACCCCTGTGCGGGGAGCCGTGCGAGTGCGGCGCGCCCGCCGGAGACCGTGACGCCCGATGAGTCTGCTTGACGTCCGCAACCTGAGCAAGGTCTACCATGTGCAGCGCGGCCTGCTCGGCCGCCATGTCGACGTGCACGCCGTGCGCGACGTCTCGTTCACGGTCGAGCCGGGCGAAACGCTGGGCATCGTAGGCGAGTCGGGCTGCGGCAAGAGCACGCTCGGGCGCACCCTGCTGCGGCTCATCGAACCCAGCGCGGGGAGCGCGCGGCTCGAGGGGCAGGACCTTTTCGCCCTGCGCGGCGCCGCCCTGAAGAAGGCCCGGCGCGGCATGCAGATGATCTTTCAGGATCCGTTCGCAAGTCTGAATCCCCGCATGCGGGTCGGCGAAATCGTCGCCGAGCCGTTGCTCGTGCACGGCATGGCGAGCGGCAGCGAGCGGCGCGAACGGGTTCACGGCCTGCTCGAGAAAGTGGGCCTGCGACCCGAGGCCTACGACAAGTATCCGCATGAGTTTTCGGGGGGCCAGCGCCAGCGCATCGGCATCGCCCGGGCCCTGGCCGTGCTGCCGCGCCTGATCGTGGCCGACGAGCCGGTCTCGGCGCTCGACGTCTCGATTCAGGCCCAGGTGCTCAACCTGCTCATGGATCTGCAGGACGAGTTCGGGCTCTCCTACGTCTTCATCTCGCACGACCTGCGCGTCGTCGAGCATCTGGCCCATCGCGTCGCCGTCATGTATCTCGGCAGCTTCGTCGAGGTTGCGCCTGTGCAGGACCTGTTCCGCTCGCCCCGGCATCCGTACACTGAAGCACTGCTCTCTTCGATTCCGCGTATCGACGCGGCGGCGCGCCGGGACCGCATCGTGCTGCGCGGCGACGTGCCGAGCCCCATTCATCCGCCCCCGGGCTGCCCGTTTCACCCGCGCTGCCCCTACGCGCAGGAGCGCTGCCGCACCGAGGTCCCCTCGCTGCGCGAGCTCGACCCCGGCCGCCAGGTCGCCTGCCACTTTCCCGTCGGCGAATAATTCCGTAACGCCCGCGATACAGGCGGGAAACAAGCGGCCGCTATTCTGACTGCATGATCAGCGTGCAGCCGGTTCCCGCGCCACCACAGGAGGACGCACCCGCAATGCGGGTCGGCGACTTCGTGACCGGCCGCGCACTGCTCGCTCCCGACATCACGGGCGAGCTCGTCGAACGCTGGTTCCACGAAAACCCCGGCTTCGACACCGTGCCCGTCGTGCACCCCGACGGCACGATCGTCGGCGCCGTGAACCGGCAGCGCTTTCTCTACATGCTCAGCGGCCGTTTCGGGCACGCGCTCTACGGGCAGCGTCCCATCGCCGAGATCATGGAGCGGGAGTTTCTGCTCGTTCCGGCGGAATGCGACCTGCAATCCGTCGGCGAGTACCTGTCGACGCGCGCGAACGTCAATTTCTACGACGACGTCATCGTCGATCTGCAGCCGGGCTACGGCATCGCCCCCGCGCGGGCCATCCTCGAGGCGCTGCACCGGCTTTCGGACCAGATGCGTCGCGACCTGGCCATGTTCCAGAGTGAGAACCGGCGCCTCCAGGTACAGGCCGAAGCCCGCTGGGAGATGATCTCTTCGCTTTCGCACGAGCTGCGGACGCCCCTGGCCACGATTGTCGGCTATGCGGAACTTGCGGAGATGGTTCTCGACAGCGATCCCGCGCGCGCCCGGGCCCATCTGGCGAAGCTTCGTTCGGGGGCCGACGAGCTGTTCGGGCACATTCAGTCGGTGCTCGACATGGCGCGCGCCGCGGCCGGGCGCCTCGAGCTCGATCTCGAACGCTTCGACTTCCGCAGCGAAATTCAGTCCGCGGTCGAACTGGCGGGCATCCTCACGCGCGAACGGCCGATTCAGATCGGCCACCTGCAGCCTCCCGATCCGGTCTGGGTCTGGATGGACCGGCGCAAGGTGCGGCAGGTGCTGGTGAATCTCGTCGGCAACGCCGCCAAGTTTACCTCCTCGGGAAGCATTCGCATAGCGCTCATGCGCGAGGGGAGAGAGGTCGCCGTCTCGGTCGCCGATACGGGGCCGGGCATTCCGGAAGACAAGCTCAAAGGACTGTTTGAGCGCTTTGAACGAGTCGGCGATCGCAGCATCGAGGGTTCGGGCCTCGGCTTGAGCATCGTCAAGGCGCTTGTCGAGGCGCAGGGCGGACGCGTCTCTGTACGCTCGACCGTGGGCCAGGGCTCCGAGTTCTCCGTCTACTACTCCGTAACGGATCAGGCATCATGAAAATTCTTTACTGCGACGACGATCACCGGATGCTCGAGCTGGTCGGCGAGTTCTTCCGCATCGCGGGCCACGAAATCATGGTCACCGACACGGCCTTCGGGCTCACGAAGCAGGTCGCATCGATGCGGCCCGACGTACTGCTGCTCGACTACCGCATGCCGGCGCTCTCGGGCGACAACTACATGCGCGTTTTTCAGTCGACCCCGGCGGCCCGGCACACGCGCGTCATCTATTATTCCGCCGAGGATACGGTGCGCCTTGGTGAACTCGTGGCTTCGACCGGGGCCGTGGCGTTCATTCCCAAGAGCACGATGGGGCGCGGGCTCGTCGCCGAGGTTGAACGCATTCTTGCGCAGGGAGAGCCCGCCGCAGTCTGACGAACCATCCGTCCCGCACAATTTGAGCCCACGTCTGCGAACATAGGGCGACTCGCAAATAGGGAGACCGCAGGCGTGGGCTCATTCATTTCCATTCGGTGGCCACGGAACGATCCGTTTCAAACAATTTGAGCCTGCGTCTGCGATCATAGGGCGACTCGCAAACAGGGAGACCGCAGGCGTGGGCTCATTCTTTTTCCATCGTTGCCACGGAGCGATCCATCCCGCACAATTTGAGCCCACGTCTGCGAACATAGGGCGACTCGCAAACAGGGAGACCGCAGACGTGGGCTCATTCATTTCTCCATTCCATCGCGGAGGCTCGCGCAGGGCCGCCCATTGCGCTGTCCCTGGGTCTGTGGCTTCGGAGGAAGCAGGGGAATGCGCACAAGAAAAAGCCCCCGCCCCTGTACAAGCAGGCGAGGGCCTCCGGGATGAACTTCTGTATTTTCAGGCTCGGGAGATCAGCCTGCGGGCGAGAAGGGGCAGCAGCAGCCAGAGAAGGGCCAGCGGCGAAGCGCCTGCGGTGCTGCAATGCCACAGCGGGCCGTTCAGGATGCCGCGCGAGGCCTCGGCTTCAGGGGCGGCGTCGGCGGCGGGCTTCCGCTCGGGGGCGACGTATTCGAAGGTTTCCAGCACGGTGCCTGAAAGCCGCTTCGCGGTGTAGGTGAGCTTGGGGCCGTCGATTTCGATGACCACGTAGTTCTCAACCGATTCCGAAAGCGCCGTCCAATAGTTGCGGCCGTTGCCGTAGAGCGGCGCGCCGACGCCGGCAGCCACGACATAGACCGTGCCGTCATCCATGCTCGACTGCACCGAGCCCTTGTTGAGCGGAAAACTGCGTTCGTAGTTGTGATCATGGCCGTTGAAGACCATGTTGACGTGATAGCGGTCGAACAGCGGTGCCCAGACGCGCTGCAGGTTCGCTTCGCTGCCATGCTTGTTGGACGAGGAGTAGAAGGGCTGGTGGTTGACCACGAAGATCCACTGCTCGGTGGCGTTCTTCAATTCGTTCTCCAGCCAGGTATACTGCGGACCATCCAGGCGTGACGGGCGCAGGGCGAAGATGTAGTTGTCGTTCAGGAAGATGAACTTCGCATTGCCGTAGCTGAACGAGTAGTACTGCTCGGCGTCGTCTTCTTCGGGGATATTCTTCGGGAGCTCGAAGCGCTCGAAGTAATTGTCGGCAAGGGCGTCATGGTTCCCGTACGTCGGCATGAACGGAACGAGACGCATGGTGTCTTCGCCAGCCTTGAACCACGCGTCCCATTCCTGTTCTTTCCCCTGCATGGTGGCATCGCCGCTGAAGACGAAGAATTGCGCGTCTTCCTTGCGCATGGCTTCCATGGCACGCCCGAAGAGTCGATAGTCGCCCCGCGAGTCGCCGAAGGCGATGAAGCGGAACCTGGGCGCGGCGTCTTCGGGCGCGGTCTGAAAGGTGAGGTCGGGAGATACCGCCCCTGCGTCGTCGCCGACCCGGTAGTGATAGAGCGTTCCGGGCTGCAGCCCGGTCGCATCGGCTGCCCAGAAGCGGCGCGAGGCGCCCGGGTACTCGATCTTCCGGGCAGTGATGCGGTCCGTGTACTTGCCGGCCTCGAGACCGTATTCGAGCACACCCGTCGTCGTGGTCGCGCCTGTCGCCCATTGGACCGTCATCGTCGTTTTCGTATCCCCCTGCCAGGTGAGGTGGATCTGTTCGGGCCCCAGCGCCGCGGCCTCGCCGGGTGTGACGGCCCCCAGGGCACAGAGGAACATACTTGTCATCAGGATTCGAAACATGGCTACTCCAGACGGACCTGCAGCTGCAGGACGGCGGTATTGTTGTGGTATTCGACCCCTTCGAGCTCGGCGACCTTGCCGTAGGCGAGCTGCAGTTTCTCGCGGCCGCCGTCGAAGTAGAGGTTGGTGCCGATCCATCCGGCCTCGATCTCCTGTTCCTTGACCGTGGCCCCGGCGGTGTTCAGGTCATATCGCTCGTACCGGAGAACGAACTCCCACCGGTCGGTAACGGCCGCGAAGATTGGCTGCACGTAGAAGCCGCGCTTGTCGAAGGAGGCGAATCCGGCGGCAGCCGGCGCCTTGACGCGGGCCAGAAGGTATTCCCCTGAAACGCCCATGCGATCCAGATAAGCGCTGACGTCGCCGCCGACGAGCCGCGTCTCGGCATTCTGGATATCGCCGTTGTAGTTCAATCCGGCGTTCAAACCGAGAGTCAGGCCCGCCGGACGAAATGCGGTGATTTCCGTTTCGTCGACCGGCGTTCCGAGCGGCGTCCAGGTCAGACGGCCGACATGAAGAAAGGCGTTGTTGATGTTGCGGCTCAGGTTGCGCCCCTCGCCGTTGAAGACGCCGTACGCGTAGCCGAGCCGTCCGGCGACACTACCGTGCAGCATGACACCGATGTCCCGGCCGGGTGCGATGGCCGCGATGCCGGCGCGGTCGGGCAGGGCCAGCTCGCCTGTGTGCGCGATCTCCTGGCGACCGAACGGGGCCTTGAACTGCCCTGCGCGCAGGCCCAGGGCCGCCGACGGCCGGTACTCAACCCAGAAATCCAGCGGCGTCACTTCGACGGCCGCGTCGAGCTTGATGCGGTAGAACACCGCGTCGGCCAGAGTGCCGCGGGCGCCGATTTCGAGCAGCGTCACCCGGAAACCGGATTTGCTGTCGGGGAGGCGCGCATCATCCTCGAGGGCCTCGAAGCGGGCTTTTCCGAGCAGCGTCGGCGTAACCCAGGGCGCGAGGGTCGGCGCGACGAAAGCCGGTGCGACGGCCTCGGGGGCGCGCGGCAGCTCGCCTGCAGTCGCGGGCGCGAAGACTTCGGGCACCGCCGTCGACGGATCTGGGGCCGTGGCTTCCGTGACCGGTTCCGCAGCCGCGCCGGTCGGGGCGGTGACCGCCCGGGCATATGCGAGCGGTACTCCGGCGAGAAGCGTGATCAAGATAACGAGAGCGGGAATGACAGGGTTTTTCATACCCTGCAGGGTGCCCGGCGCCTGTGGCAGGAGCATTTCAGGCCGGTTACCGGATGGTTACCGACTTGACCCTCCGGCGTCTGTAAGGTAACGTGCATGTGACATTCGTAAGGCGGTCAACATGCGTATCTTCACGGCTCTTCTCCTCTCCGTCCTCCTTGCCTGCAGCACCGACCCCGGTCCGCAGGTTGCGCCCGATGCGGCCCTCCCCGATCTGGACTGCAGAGTCGAGCGTGAGACGACCGAGGGCGCCGTGACGGGCTTCGAGAGCCGCGACGGGCGCTCCTGCGTCTATCTGGGCGTCCCGTTCGCGCAGCCGCCGGTCGGTGCGCTGCGGTTCGCCCCGCCGCTGCCCCCTGCGAAACGTACGGCCACGCTGCGTGCCGTCGAGGCCGGCAACGTCTGCCTGCAGCGCACGACGCTCAGCTCGGTGGCCGACGCACCCGATGTCATTCCGGTCTTCGGCGAGGAGGATTGCCTCTATCTGAACATCTGGCAGCCGGCCGGTGACGGAAAAAAGCCGGTCATGCTCTTCATTCACGGCGGCGCGTTCGTGCTCGGCGCCGGTTCGTGGACGACCTATAACGGCGAAGCGCTGGCCCGCCAGGATGTCTTGGTCGTGACCGTCAACTACCGCCTCGGCCCACTCGGCTTTCTGGCGAATCCGGCGCTGCTCGACGAGTCGCCTGAAGGGGGAACCGGCAACCAGGGGATCCTTGACCAGATCCGCGCCCTCGAGTGGGTGCGCGACAACATTGCGGCTTTCGGAGGCGATCCCGCGAACGTGACCATCTTCGGCGAGTCGGCGGGGAGCATGAGCGTCTGCACCCTGATGGCGAGCCCGCTGGCCGAGGGCCTCTTTGCCAAGGCCATCCTGGAAAGCGGCGGCTGCAACGGCGTGGCCCCCCTGACCGTCGGCTATGCCCACGCGGCGAGCTACGCGGTCGACACCGGCTGCAGCGGGGGAACTCCGGCCGACGAACTGGCGTGCCTGCGCAAGATGGACGCGCACGACATGATCAAGAAGATGGAGTTCGACGTCATCGCCTCGGCCCTCGAACCACATGTCGACGGCGTCGTGCTCACCGACGTTCCGCTGAACACGGTGCGCCGCGGCGAGCACAACGTCGTGCCCGTCCTCGGAGGTTCGAACGCCAACGAGGTCCTCCCGGTGTCGCTCGTGAATCCCCATTCGTTCCGCCTGAAGACGATGGCCTGGGGCGACTACTACCGCGCGCTGGAGTCGCTCTACGGCGTCACCGATGCGACCGAGCTGCGGGCCCTGTACGGAAAAGAGGCCGGCTACACGGATCCGTTCGACTCCTGGTATACCCTGGCGTCAGACTTCGTCCTCGGCTGCTCGACCCTGTACGGCGTGCAGGCGGCGGGGCAGTTTGCCCCGGCGTACCACTACGTCTTCGACTGGCATGCCATGGGCGCCGTGGGCGAGGCGCTGCAGTCGACGCACGCCATCGAGCTGTTCTTCGTGTTCGGCACCATCGATCACCTCTTCCGCTTCCTGATTCCCGACGAAGAAGTCGATGCGGCCCGCACCCTCGCGCTGCAGACGCAGCAGTTGTGGACCAGCTTCGCCCGCATGGGAACGCCCACGGCCGACGGGGTGCCCGCCTGGCCGACCGTCGACGAAGGTACGATGATGCTCGGTGTCGACCCGCACGTGAGTCCGGATGCGAAGCGGGCGGCCTGCGCCTTCTGGGACAGCCGCATGGTGCTGGGCCTCGAGAGCTTCGCGACCGTCCCCAACGCGATCCTCGATCACCTGCCCTGAGCCTTCTGGCCGTTTGCTCGATCGTCAACGAATTGAGGACGTACCCTTTCGCGGACACGTTCCGGCGTATCGTAATTCACGCTCGTCCCCTCGCTGTCGCGCTCCACTCCGCTACGCGCCGTCAGCTCGGGACGAACGGTTCCGGCCCGGCGAATCGTCAATTGTAAATTCGCGTCGCTCGTCACTTGTTTGACTAATGGCGTCCGACGCTTGACCATATAGGGATGGCCAAACCCGCAACGCCTTCTCTCGAGCCGCCCCGCAACCCCATCTCTGCGGTCATCGACATCGGCACCAACTCGGCCCGCATGGAGATCGCCGAGCTGCGCCCCGACGGCTCCATCGTCATCGTCGGCGACGAGAAGGCCTCCATCCGCCTCGGCGACAGCGTATTTCACGACGGCGCCATCTCGGGAGACGCATTCGATCGGGCCCTCCAGGCCGTCCTGCGCCTCATCTCGCGGGCCCGCGGCGCCCGGGCCGATCACATTCGCGCCGTGGCGACCAGCGCCCTGCGCGAAGCCGATAACGGCGCGGAATTCGCGGAACGGGTCGAGAACGAAACCGGCGTTCACATCGAGATCATTCCGGGGACTGAAGAGGCCCGTCTGATTCACCTCGGCGCCTGCGAAGACTACCCGGGAACCGATCCCGTGCTCGTCTTCGACATCGGCGGGGGCAGCACCGAAATCGCCGTGGGCCGCGGCGCCGATCTGTGGATGACCAGCCTGCGCATCGGGAGCGCGCGCGTCAGCGAATACTTCCTGCACGCCGATCCGCCGAAGCCCGGCGAGCTGCGAACCCTCGACCGGTTTCTCGAGAACGCCTTTCTCAAGGCGTGGAAGGATGTGCCCGGCGCGTCCGTGCATCTCGGGACCGCGGGAACCAACGGCGCGATCGCCGATGTGCTCAAGCGCGAAGGCAAGGCGTTCACGCTCGATGCGGTGAACGGCCTCTTTGACCGCCTGTCGAGGGCGGATGCGGAGCAACGCCGCGCGATTCTCGGGCCCAAGGAAGAACATCGCGCCGACATCATTCTCGGCGGGGTCGCCATTGCCCGCGCTTTTCTGCGCGTTTCGGGCGTTCCCGAGATCCGCTATTCCGGGCGCGGCCTGCGCGACGGCATGCTGGTCGAAGAGGTGCTGCGCGCCCACCTGCGTCCGCGTGAACACGGGGATTCCCGCTCACTGCGCCGCGCCCGCCTGCTGCAGCTCGGCGACTTCTACCGGTTCGATCGTCCGCATGCGGAACATGTAGCGGCGCTCGCAGGGCGGATCTTCGACCAGCTCGCGCCGCTGCACGGTCTGGGCGAAGAAGACCGCGATCTTCTCGATGCCGCCGCGCTGCTGCACGACATCGGCCACCACGTCTCCTACGGCAAGCATCACAAGCACACGTATTACCTGATCAAGAACTCGGAGCTCGCCGGATTCGACGAGCGCGAGGTGGAACTGGTCGCGAACGTGGCCCGTTACCACAGAAAGGCGCACCCGTCGGAGCGCCATTCCTCCTACCGCGATCTGGCGAAGCCCGACCGCAAGCGCGTGCAGACACTGGCGGCAATCCTGCGGCTGGCCGATGCCTGCGACCGCCGGCACGCGCAGACGGTGAGCGATGTGCGCCTGGCCGTCGCCGACGACCGGGTTGCGCTGCGGCTCGAGGCCGCCGACGACGCCGAGGTCGAGACCTGGCTGATTCGCGAGCGCGCGGCCGAGTTGTTCGAATCCGTTTTCCGCCGGGAACTGGTCATCGAAGCGGCGGCCGGCTGACCCTTTTTCAATTCTGGACCTTGCCATGCGTTACCTTGTCGCCGTTCGTCACGCCCAGGCGGTGGAGCCGGATACCGAGGGCTACCGTGACCTGAGCCGGCCGCTCACGGCCAGGGGCCGGCGCCTGTTCGGCATGGCCGTACGGGGGCTTCGCGACGTGCTGCCCCACGAGGACGTCGCCATTCTTACGAGTCCGCTGGTGCGCGCCTGGCAGACGGCCGAGATCCTGGGCGAAGCCTGGGACGTGGCTCCGTCGCGGTGCGAGCACCTGGCCCCCGAGGGGGATCTGCGCGGCGTGCTGGCCGAGGCGCGGGCCGCCGGATGCGCGACCGTGTTCGTCGTGGGCACCGGCCGGATCTCAACGCGTTGATCGCCCGGTGCATCGGGCTGCGAAATCCGGAGCGCATCCGGCTGAAGAAGGGGGGCGTGGCGCTGGTGGAATTTCCGGAGCGCACGGCGTTCGGAAGCGGCCGCCTCAACGGCCTGCTGGGGGCCGGCCAGCTGGCGCGTATGGACCAACGGCGCGGGCGGCGGTCTTCGTCCTGGCCCGCGGACGAAGAGGAATGACGTGAGCCAAGGCTAGCGGTTGCGGGTCAGCTTCTTCATGCGCGTGCGGTGGCGCAGCCGGCCGGCAAGCACCTCGCTCACGATGGACCGCACCCGGCGGTGGATGGCCCCCACCGGCTTGGTGCCGTCGAGCACCCTGAAATCGTGCTGCTCGGCCAGGACCTGGAACTCCTGCTGCATGCGCGTCTGATACGTGTAGAAGCTGGAGTACATGTCGCCGGACAGGCCGATGTCCATCCCCGACTCCCAGTAGTCGAGAAACGGCGTCGCGGCGAAGCGCCGTTCGAGAAGCGTGGTCGGATCGACTCTCAGGTAGAAGACGACGTCGGGACGCGGGGCCGGCGAGAAGACGCCGTCGACCCAGGCCGGATCGAGATCGCGCACGCGGCTGCGCGCCATGAGCGTGTAGATGTACCGGTCGGCGAGCACGATGTAGCCGGCCTTGAGGGCCGGGATGATTTTGTTTTCGACCTGGTCGAAGAGGTCGGTGGCGTAGAAGAGCGCCAGCGTCGCCTTGCCGAGCACGTTGCCCTCCATCGCCTCGTCGAGTTCCTTGGACACCAGGTTCGAGCGCTTGAGGCCCATGTCGACCACGGCGTGGCCGGTGTCTTCGAGCCAGTCCTTGAGCAGCTGGATCTGGGTCGAGCGTCCGCTGTTATCCGGTCCTTCGACGACGACGAGCCGACCGTTGATCTCTTCCGGCGCATTGGGGAGCCGGGTGCCGAAGAATTCGAGCGTCTTCATCCGCGCACCCTGAACTTCTCGAGGTCGATGGTCTCGGCGACGACCCTGCGCATTTCGGCCTGCTGATCTTCGATGCTCCGTGTCGCGTCGATGACGCGGAAGCCGTGAACCGCCGCCATCTTTTCGTACTCGTCCATGATCATTCCCTGAAAAATCTCGAAGCTCTTGTAGGGATCGGGGCTCAGATTCATATCCATCCCGGCCTCATGATATTTGAGCTGCGGGCGCCCCGAGAGAATGCGGTCGAGCGAGACGTGCAGCGGCACGCGGAAGTAGAAGGTGAGTGTCGGCGGCTGGGCAAATCCGTACAGATTGCGCAGCCATTCGGGGTCGCAGCCCCGGGCCGAGTCGCGCGCGAAGGCCGTATACATGTAACGGTCGGCCAGGACGAGATAGCCGGTGCGCACGAGGGGATGAATCTGGCGCTCGTAGCGGTCGGCGAAGTCGGTCGCGTGGATGAGCGAGAACGTCGTCGGGGTGAGCAGATGCTCTTTCTTGCCGCGCTTGGTGGCCTTCTTGACGATGTCCGACGAGTTCCACTCGGTGAAGAACACCCGGTAGTGGTTGATCTCGAGCCACCGCTTCAGAAGATAGATCTGCGTGCTTTTTCCCGAGCCGTCGATGCCTTCGACGGCAATGAGCGCTCCCGGCTGGCGGGGTCGCGATGTCGAAACCGGAGTCATGGAGTCCAAGGGTAACGCGCAGGGATTACCACAAGGTTACCATGTCGTGCTTCCGGGGGGGACGGGACGGGCGCCGAAAATATGAAGCGGAATTGAGAAAAAGCTCAGTCGTCGCCGGCCAGCCGGTTCAGGCCGTTGAGGGCGGCCAGCCGGTAGAGCTCCGACAGGGTCGGGTAGTTGAAGACCGTCTCGACGAAGTAGTCGACCGTCCCCTGGAACGCCATGACCGTCTGGCCGGTGTGAATCAGCTCGCTGGCCCGCTCGCCGAAGATGTGAACGCCGAGCACCTTGCGGGTCTCGCGGTGGAAGATGAGCTTCAGCAGCCCCCAGGTGTCGCCGTTGATCTGCCCGCGCGCCGTCTCGAAGTAGTGGGCGATGCCGATTTCGTACGGGATACCGGCGGCCATCGCCTCATCTTCGGTCTGGCCCACCATGCTGATCTCGGGAATCGTGTAGATGCCGTAGGGGAGCACGTGGCGCAGGCCCGACGGGGCGGGGAGCTCGTCGAAGGCCTTGAGCGCCGCGATGCGCCCCTGGTCGGTCGACGTCGACGCGAGCGAGGGAAACCCGATGACGTCGCCCACGGCATAGATGTGCGGCTGCTCGGTCTGGTAGTGCTCGTTCACCGTCAGGTAGCCGCGCGGCGTGACCGAGAGCCCCGCGGCCTCGAGCCCCATGCCTTCGGTGTTGCCGGTGCGCCCCATGGCGAAGAGCAGCTTCTCGGCCGAGATCTCGCGTCCGTCACTGAGCACGCAGAAGGCGCGGTTGTCGTGGATGCCGATTTCGCCCACGGTCTCTTCGAGGCGCAGAATCGCCCCGCGGCGGCGGAAGTAGGAGGCGAGCGAGTCGGCGATCTGCCGGTCGGTGAAGCGGACGAGCCGGTCGCGGCTTTCGATGATCGTGACGGCCACCCCGAGCGCGGCGAACATCGAGGCATATTCGCAGCCGATGACCCCGCCGCCGACGACGATCAGGCTGCGCGGGATGCGGTCGAGCGAGAGGATGGAGTCGCTGTCGAGGATGACCCGTCCGTCGAAGGGGATGGCCGGCGGGCGCACCGGATGGCTCCCCGTGGCGATCACGATTCGCTCTGCTTCGAGCGTGAGAGGCGGGCCGTCGTGCCGGAGCACGCCGATGCGGTTCGGCGCCTGAAAAGAGGCGAAGCCGGCGATCGTCTCGACCCCGTTGCGGCGGAACCGGGCGGCGACCTTGGTCGACTCGTTCTGAATGACCACCTTCTTGCGGTACATCAGCTCGGTCACGCCGATGTCGCGCTTGAGGTTGACGCTCACGCCGTAGAGCGATCGCTGCTTGAATCCCGCCAGGTACACGGCGGTCTCGCGTAGCGTCTTCGAGGGTATCGTGCCCGTGTGGATGCAGGCGCCGCCGGGCAGGGGGTCGCGCTCGATCACGGCCACCCGTCTGCCGAGCTTGGCCGCGGCCAGGGCGGCCTGGACCCCGGCCGGCCCCGAACCGATGACCACCATGTCGTATGTCGTCTGCATCCGGCTTGCGCTCCGTGCCTCAGGATGCGGCCGCGACCGCTCGTCCCTGGAAGCCCCAGCGGGTGCGCACGACCCGGTCGAGCGCGCCGAACACGAAGCGGTCGAAGGCGAGCCCGACGGCGACGATGACGAGCATGACGGCAAGGAGAAGGGCCGTGTCGCCCGCCGCGCGCCCGCTCGACAGCAGCTGGCCGAGGCTGGCGGTCGAAACGATCAGCTCGGCCCCCATCAGGCTGCGCCAGGCGAAGCTCCACCCGAGCTTCAGGCCGGTGGCGATGGCCGGAAAGGCGGCGGGCAGAATGACCTGGCAGTACAGGCGGCAGCCGCGCGCGCCGAGGACCTCGCCCGCCCGGTAGTAAAGGGGGGGCACGTTGCGCACGGCGTCTTCGGTCGAAACGGTGATCGCCAGAAAGGAGCCCATCACGGTCACGAACAGGATGGCCCCCTCGCCGGCGCCGAACCAGAGTAGCGCGAGCGGCAGCCAGCTGATGCTCGGGAGGGCCTGCAGCCCGCTCATGAGCGCGCCGAGCGTGTTCTTGACCGGACGGCTCGCGGCGAGCACGGTGCCGAGCACGACGCCGGCGCCGATGGACAGGCCGTAGCCGACGACGAGGCGCCGCAGGCTGGCCAGAAGCGCTTCGGGCAGGCGCCCCGAGCGCAGGCCCTGCGCCAGGGAGTCTGCGACGTCGGTGGGTGAAGCGAACAGGTTGCCCGTATAGCCGCCGAGCCGGAAGAAGCCGTCCCAGAGAACGAGCACGGCGGCGAGAAACAGGAACCGTTGCACCCAGACCTTCTGCAGCCACGTTGCCATAACCAGTTCCATAACCAGTCAATGTACCATAGTCGTCCCCTCGCGTCGCTTCCGTGGATACCGGCGGCGGGCGGCTGCTGGTACCCTGTAGGCTTGCAGAACCTGTCATGGCTGAACTGAGCGCACATCACCGGGCGGAACTTTTCGACCTGCTGGGCGAACCGATGCTCCCCGGGTCCGATGCCGAGCTGCGGGCCGTGCAGGAAAACCGGGTAACCCGGCAGGCGCTCGTGCGGGCCCTCATCGAGATCAAAGGCGTGCACGGCGTGCCCGCCGCGGGCGAGTGGGCCGAGGCGCATCTCTTCGATCGCGTTCCGCTCGACCGGGCGCTCGCGTGGAACTTTCTGCCGCTGGTGGAACTGGACGGATGCGCCTATGGCATCGCTCCCGAGCGCGGCGCTCCGGATGCCGAGGCCCTCGCCACCGCCGGTCTGCGCCCCATGCCCGTGGGCACGCATCCCGATCTGCCCGCCCTCGTGCGGTCGCTCGACGAGGTGCTGCAGCGCTACCGCGTGGGGAACCGGAAGTTCGGCGAGTTTCTGGTCGCCGGCGGTTACGTCGACGCCGCCCAGGTCGAGCGGGCCGTCGCCTTCGCGGGTGAACACGGGCTGCGCCTGGCGGGCGCGCTGGTGCGCCTTCGCTTTCTGTCCGAAGAACTGGCGATCGAGCTGCTCGCGTCGTTTCTCGACCTCCCCTACTACGATGTCGCCCGCATTCTCGAGCTTGCCGACGCCGAGGTCGTGCGCTGCGTGCCGCGCAGCTTCGCCCGCGCCAACGCGATTCTCGCCCTGCGCCGCGAGGGCGAGGCCGTGCGCGTGGTCACGAGCCGCCCCGAGAACGTGCAGGTGCTCGACGACGTCGCCAAGGCCGCGCACGCCAGGCACGCCCACCTGGCCGTCGCCGGCGAAGTGGCCCTGCTGAACCTGCTCGATCTGTTTTACGAGGCTAATCCCGAAGACCGGATGCTCGTCGAGCTCCCCGGCGAGACCCCGGAGGCCGAAGCCCAGCGCGCCGACGTGCCGCGGCTGGTCGAGTACCTGCTGCTCACGGGGGTGCGGCGGCGGGCGAGCGACATTCACATCGAGTGCTACGACGACCGGGTCGAACTGCGCTACCGCATCGATGGCGTGCTGCACCCGGCCCCCGACGCGCCGCTCAACCTGCGTAACGTGCGCCCCGTGATCGCCGCCTTCAAGGTGGCGGCCGGCATGGACATCGCCGAACGCCGCCGCCCGCAGGACGGCGCGATCCGCCGCCGCTACCGCGAGGGGACGGTGGATTTTCGCGTCGCCGCGCAGCCGACCATCCGCGGCGAGAATCTGGTGCTGCGCATTCTGAACCAGACGCAGAGCGTGCCCCGGCTTGCCGACCTGGGTTTCCCGTCGGGCACCCTCGATCGCTTCGAGCGCCTCATCCGCAATCCCCAGGGCCTCATCCTGCTGACCGGGCCCACCGGCTGCGGCAAGACGACCACCCTCTATTCCGTTCTGCAGCAGCTGCGCGGCATGGACGTGAAGATCGTCACCGCCGAAGACCCGGTCGAATACGCCATCGACGGCATTCAGCAGAGCCAGGTGCACGACGCCATCGGCAACACCTTCAACCGCTTTCTGCGCGCCTTTCTGCGCCAGGATCCCGACGTCATCCTGATCGGCGAGATCCGCGATGCCGAGACGGCCGAGATGACGATCCGGGCGGCGCTCACCGGCCACCTGATCTTCAGCACGCTGCACGTGAACGAAGCGGTCGGCGTCGTGCGGCGCCTCACCGACCTCGGCCTCGAATCCAACCTGATTTCGCAGACGCTGCTCTGCGTGGTCAGCCAGCGTCTCGCGCGCCGCAACTGCGCCCGCTGCGCCGCCCCCTACCAGCCCGATGCAGACCTGGTGGGGGAATTCTATCCGGAAGGCCTTCCGGCCGGCGCCACCTTCCGTAAGGGTACCGGCTGCCCGGCCTGCGACCACACGGGCTACCGCGGCCGGCTCGCGCTCGTTGAGTACTGGGAACCCGACGACGCCGTGCGCGCCCTGATCGATCGGCGTGCCGAGACCGAAGACCTGCGCGCGCAGGCCCTGGCCTCGGGCATGCACGTCCTCTTCGGCGATGCGCTTGAAAAGGCCGAAGCGGGGCTCACGACGCTCGAAGAGCTGGCCGCGGTCGTGCCGTTCGAGCAGATCGTCCGCTACCGCCGCGCCGTCCGTTTCCCGACACCGGCATAAGGCGCATCGGGCATTGCCCGCTGCCCCTGCGACGCGTTAGAATACAGGCGCCCTGTTTTCCCTTTTCCTGTGAGTCGCCTATGACCCGTTCGCAACTCGCACGCCTGGCGTGTGCCCTGACGCTGTTCGCCGCCTGCGACAACGCCGAAACTCCGGAATCCCGGCTGAAGAGCGGTCCTGACACGCCCACCGAAATCCGGCTGAGCTGGAACGACGATCCATCGACGACCGCCGCCGTCATCTGGCGCACCGAGAACGAGGTGCAGGCTGCCGGCGTGGAGTACGGAACGTCGTCTGCCTACGGGAACTTCGTTGCGGCCGAAAACTTCGAAATCAATGGCATTTCGGGTTTTTTCCACGAGGCGAAGCTGACCGGACTTGCCCCGGCCTCGCTCGTTCATTACCGGGTCGGCAGCAAGAGCGGCGTGAGCGAAGATCGCACCCTGCAGACCGGCCCCGCCCCCAGCGAAGACATGCCGTTCTCGTTCATTCTCATGGGCGACTCGCGCGCCGAGAGCGACATGTTGGGCATCGGCGCCCGCTATCCGGAGGTGCTTGCTCGCATCGCCGCCGAGAATCCGCTCCCCTCGTTCATTCTCGACTCGGGCGACTACACGAGCTTCGGCCAGTCTGAAGAGTGGGTGGACTGGCTGGCCGCCGTGCACGCGAGCGGGCTGGCGATCCCGCGGCTGACGACCTTCGGCAATCACGAGATAATCGAGAAGAACTACTACGGGCTCATGAGCCTGCCGCCGGAGAACGAGGAGAAGTTCTATGCCCTCGATTACGGACCGCTGCTCATCATCTGCCTGAACACGGGCTTCGGCGGGCTGCCCGCGGGGCAGCAGGCGTTTCTGCAGGAGACCCTGTCGAAGAGCACGGCGAAGTGGAAGCTCGCCTTCTTTCACATGCCGCCTTACAACGCCGGCAATCACTCCGACAGCGAGACGCGGTATGACGTGCGCGAACAGTGGGTTCCGCTGTTCGAGAAGTACGGCGTCGATCTGGTCGTCGGCGGTCACGACCACAACTACCAGCGTTTCGGATACCTCAAGGGCGGCAAGAAGGTGGCGGCCGGCGAAGGGCCGTTCTACCTGATTTCCGGTGGCGCGGGCGCTCCGCTCTACGGGCCCGACGAGGCGAGCGAAGACCATCCGCTTCTCGATCCCGACGGGTTCCAGAAGCTCGAGCACTACGTGATGGCGACGCTCGACGGCAATACGCTCACGCTGCAGGCGAAGCGCCTCGACGGCACGGTGTTCGACACCGTCACCCTGACGAAGTAGGCGTCTACTCGGCGACGGCCGGCTTCGCGCCGCCGCGACCGCCGTGCTTGAGCGGAATCTGCAGGCGCTCGACGACGCGCCCGCCGACCAGGTGCTCGCGCACGATCTCGCGTGCGTCGTCGGGCGTGGGCACCCGGTACCAGATGCCTTCGGGGTAGATCACGACCACGGGCCCGTACTTGCAGACGTCCAGGCAGCCTGCCTTGTTGGCGCGGGAGATCTTCTTGAGCCCGTGGCGCTTGAGCTCTTCCTTGAATACCTCGCGGATTTCCGTGCCGCCCCGGGCGCCGCAGCTCCCGCGCGGATCCGAAGGGTCGCGTACGTTCTCACAGACGAAGACGTGGTATTGCAGGTCGGCCATGGTGCTTATGGTACCAGCTCTCTATCCCTGGTGATTGGGCATTGGCCATCGGCCATTGGGTATTTCAACGGTGGATGCAACCCCCCCCCGCGGCTGCCCCCCTCCCGGGGATTCCGCCATGTGCGGCACTGTGCTGCAATGGACGTGGAGTGACCGTGACTGGTCCCGCACATTGTCTACCCTGAGAGGATGAAGCCATGAAGAAGCTGATGATGACGCTGGCCGCCGGGGCGTTTCTGATGACCGCCGCCTGCGAACGCCAGCAGGGAGCCCAGGAACAGCAGGGCATGGAGCAGCAGGAGCCCATGCAGCAGGAACCGATGCTGCCCGAAGAGCAGCAGGCGCAGCCGTTGGAGGAGCAGAGCCCCGAACAGCAGGCTGCTCCCGAAGGGCAGTAAGGCCGCTTCGCAATCTGCGCAGGCTGGGAACTATGGGGCCCGCCCGGTTCTGCCCCCTTCGTGGGCGGCGGATCGGCATGCGGGCCCCCTTTTTACGCCCACTGCCCGCAAAGCCTGCTAGGATCTAGGGAAGGGGACCGCCCGCTCGACCGGCGGTCACCCGCAACCCGAGGAGATTGCATGGCCGACGCGGATACCATCGAAGGGCGCACGCTCCCGTCCCTGACCCTTCGCGCAACCGACGGCAGCGAGGTGCGGATCCCCGACGCCTTTCGGGGCGCCTGGACGGTGATCTACACCTATCCGAAAGACGACACGCCCGGCTGCACGAAAGAGGCCTGCTCCTTCCGCGACAACAAGGCCGAGTTCGAGAAGATCGGTGTGCGCATCTACGGCGTGAGCCTCGACGACGTCGCGTCGCACCAGGCCTTCGCCGAGAAGTTCCACCTGAACTTCCCGCTCCTTGCGGATACGGATCATCAGCTTTCCGACGCGCTCGGCTCCTACGGCGAGCAGGAGTTCCGCGGCATGAAATACAAGGGGCTCTCGCGCGACACGTTCCTCATCGATCCCGAGGGGCGCATCCGGCGCGTGTGGCGCAAGGTCGATCCGGTCACGACCATGGGAGAAGTCTATGAAGAAGCCGTTCGGCAGCAGAATGCCGGCTGATCTGGGTACTGCGTTTCTTGTGCTTGGCCTCCTTCTGCTCCCCGCGACGGCGGGCGCGCAGGGGATCGCTGAAGGCGCCGCTCCGGACGCGGCTGCGGATACCGCCCCTGCCGCAGAGGCGCCGGCTCCCGAGGTGCGAATGGGCACGCTGCTCATCCGCGCCGAGATCCCCGAGGCCGAAGTCTTCGTGAACGGCGAACGGGTCGGGCGGACGCCGGTCGAAGTCACGGTGCCGCTGGGGGAACACCGGATCGAGGTGCGCGGCGACGGCCTGCGCGGCGAGCGCGTGGTGTCGCTGCGCTCAAGCCGGCGGGAGGTGAGCGTCCCCTTCGGCTCGCTTGCCTACCCGATCGGCATCGGGGTCGACGGCGCCCTCGGCTTCCGCGGCGATTCGGCCCTGACGCATTACGGGCTGTCGCTTTCCTACCACCTGTTGCAGCAGGAGCTCGGCGTCGTCATCGACCGGTTCTCGATTCAGGGGGATCCGAACGACCTTCAGTTCCGCGGCTGGATGGCCCGCTTCGAATACACCTGGGTCCCCTGGCGCAACCGGGCGGGCAACGTGTTCGTCGAGCCGCTCAAGCCGCGCGCCCGCCTGAACGTGGCCCGCAGCACCGAACTTTCCGTCTCGCTTCCGGGCGGAACCCGGGCCGAGGATACCATCGCGGCGCTCGGCGCGGGGCTTGCCCTCGGGGCCGAAGTGCGCGGCGACCACTTCGGCATTGAACCGAGCCTCTACTACGACGTCTACTTCCAGCGTTCACTCACCGTCGGTCCCACCCAGCTGCGCCCGCCGCTGGACAACGGGGGGCTGAACCTGCGCGCGAAGGTGTATTTCTAGGGCGAAGCGCCCGATTTCCGGCGACCAACAGCGCTGCGCGAATGCCTGGTGCCCGATGGTCAACGAAGCAAGAACTATTCGCAGCGTTCCGGCAAATCGGCAATTGCCGACCGTCGTACTTCTTCAATGACGGTCAGCGTTGGCGGATTTGAGGGCCTGAGTGCATCTCACTACGGCCTGGCCCAGGTGACCCTCGAGTGCAGCCGGGCGGGTCTTGCGCAGCTTCGGTATCAAGCCCAAGGACGTGAAGGAGATACGGAGGGCAACCTTACCATCTGGGCGATCGCAAAGATCGGCGCTTGGCTAGACGTACTCTTTTCTCAATGGAGTTTCCGGTTCTGAAATCGCGTGCAGGCATTCCCGGATCATCTCTGTGGTTCGTTGTTCGGGTCCGTCATGCATGATGACGCGATCGGGCCGCGTCACTACGATCCAGCCCTCTGGTATTCCGTTTGAAAGGGCGTCGGTAACGTCTTCTGCAAAGGGAACGGAATCGACGACAGCCTGTCCGCGCTTGCCGATCATCAGAAAGCGGCCTCCGCGATCCTCCCACTCTTTCTTGAGTTTGCGGTCGAGGCAGGCAGTTGGGTCGACCCCGAATCCGATCACCACGAGAGAATCGCCCAAGAGGTCGTCGCTCAGTCGGATGCTTCCATCGTGCCGGACAAGCGTCTGGGAAAGCTGTCCGCCACGCACCACCTTGACGGGCGACTTGCCGAGAACGAAACATCCGCGACGGAAAAGATTCCTGGGCTTGATTTCCAGCTCCTCGATGAGTCTGCGCAGAAATGGAAGCGCGCCCGCCACCCTCACCGCTCCGTGGATGGCCAGGGCCGCGGGCCTGCTGCGCGGCATGACGATACGCCCCATTACCTTGGCGAGCTCGATCATCTTGTGCGCATGCGGCCGACGTTCTTCGTCGTAACTTGCCAACAACGCCTCACCTGCGCGGTTTTGCACGACGAAGGCAAGCTTCCATCCCAGATTGGCGATGTCGCGCAGTCCGGCGACCAAGCCTTGGCCGACAAACGGCGGCGTTATGTGAGCCGCATCTCCCGCGAGAAAGACACGGCCGAGTTGAAAACTGGCGCAAACCCGGGCGTGAAAACGGTAGACGGCATGCCGCTCGATAGTCAGCTCAGCGGCGTCGACCCAGCGTGAAAGGAGCGAAGCAAGTTTCTCCGGCCGCTCCATTTCGTCGGGCTTCTCGCCTGGTTGGAGCATGAACTCCCAGCGTTCGCGCCCCCCAGGTGCGGGCATGTGCGGCGCAGGCCGGGAGGGATCGCAGAGAAACTCCACGTGATCGATGGCTTTCGACTCCCGGCCAATCGCGTCGACGATAAGCCAGTCCTCGGAATAGGTTTGCCCGTCGAAGTCTTGACCGATCAGGCTCCTTACGGCGGACTTTGCACCGTCGGCGCCGACCAGATACAGTGCCCGAATTTCGTGTTGGATGCCGGCCTCGTCCTTCACTACGGCGGTAACTTCGTTTACGGATTGCTTGAGATCAATCAGTTCAAAACCGGTACACGCGGTTACACTTGGGAGCCGTTCGACTTGCTTGCGTAGCGCGTTTTCGAGTTCGGGCTGGTAAAACGTCACGAGCTTCGGATGGCAATCGATGCTGCCCCCTGTGTTGGCTTGCCCGAACTGTCCCAGATAGGGGGAATGCATGCGGATGTACGGTATCGCGACGCGTGCGAAGGAATCGTCGGTGAGACCGATCATTTGCAGAGTACGTAAGGCCTCGTTGTCGAGGGCGATCGCGCGTGGTGCTGTCCAGACCTCCTTCGATCTGTCGATGACGAGAGTCCGTATACCGAAGCGCCCCAACGAGACGGCGAGGGCGGCTCCGACGGGACCATATCCCACAATCAAAACGTCGGTTTCCGGGGGGAGCGACTGGTTGTTTTCGTTCTTCATTGCGTGCCCATAGGTTAGCGTGTGAAGGCCATTCATGTTGTACCCAAAAATGAGAAATGAGTCAATATTGACGCCTGCGCCAAAAATGGTATGATCCGTGTATGCGAGGCCGTGAAGTATTCCAGTCCACTCCGAGGAGGTTGAACATGCCTGAGCTCGCCACGCCGCAACCGTCGCGCCACCCGATGCCCACCGTACGAGCGCAAAAGCTTGCCTACCTCTTGTTTGAGCGCCCCGATCTGGACAAGGCCGAACGATTCTTAAGAGACTTTGGTTTGCAAACCGCTCGCAGCAGCCCTGACGTGCTTTACATGCGCGGCACTGGCATCGAACCCTTTTGTTATCAGGTAACCAAAGCGGGAAAAGAGCGGTTTGCCGGTCTTGGTCTGGCCGTTGCGAACCGCGATGACCTGGTCAAGCTCGCCGCTCTCCCTGGTGCATCGCGAGTCATTGCGCTCACCGCCCCCGGCGGCGGTGAATGTGTGCGGCTTACCGACCCTTCAGGCTTCACGGTGGAAGCCGTTTACGGACAGACCCCTTCCGAACCGCTTCCTCGTCGAAGCACTCTGGCGCTCAACTTCGACGAAAAGCATCCGAGGGTCAACCAAGGCCAGCGACCTCCCGTCAGTGCGCCGGAGGTGGTGCGCCTCGGCCACATGGTCATTGAGGTGGCCGATTTTCAACGCACGTGCGCCTGGTACACCCGGCACTTCGGATTGATCCCCAGCGACGTCCTGGTGCTCTCCGATGGCTCTCCGGCGGTCGTATTCCTGCGACTTGATCTGGGCGACACACCCACCGATCACCACACGCTTGCCATCGCGCAAGGGTTCATGCCGGCGTACAGCCATAGTGCCTACGAACTGGTCGATGCCGACGCGGTCGGCATGGGGCAAAGGATCATGCGGGAAGGAGGCTGGAGCCATGCCTGGGGAATCGGGCGGCATATTCTCGGGAGTCAGATCTTCGACTACTGGAAGGATCCCTGGGGAGCCAAGCACGAACACTATTGCGACGGCGACGTGTTCACCGCCGACATTCCTCTGGGGGTACACGCCGTCAGCCGCGAAGGCATGTCGCAGTGGGGAGAAGAGATGCCGCCAGGCTTCACGAAGCCGAAGATCGATTTCGCGGCCGCAAAAGCCCTCGTCCACAACCTGCGGCATAGTCCCGACCTCTCCATTCGCAAACTTCTTGAACTCGCACGTCTTTACGCATAAGGGATACCCATGGCGCTTCATCTTGTTCGTTTTCAATCCGATGACCAGATCAGCTGGGGCCTTCTCGACGGCGGAGAAGTCGTTCCCCTGAACCTTCCGTGCACGACGACCGGCGCCCTCGTGGAACGGACGTACGTAGAAATCGAGGCGTCAATCGATACGGGAGGTCGGCGCTACGACGCGAGCAGGCTCACATTCTTGTCACCCATCACCACGCCGACCAAGGTCTTGTGCCAGGGGGCGAACTACCGTCAGCACATGCTCGATTCGGGAGTCGATCCCGACACAAAGAGCTTTAATATGTTCTTCACGAAGTCGGCGGCCTCCATCACTGCGCCCATAGGGAACATCGTCAAACCGCGCCACGTTGCGCTGCTCGATTACGAAATCGAGCTTACACTCGTCCTTGCGAAACAGACCCGCGGGCCCGTCCACATCGATGACGGAAACCTGCACGAGTACGTTGCCGGGGTATGCATCGGCAATGACGTTTCGGCCCGCGACGTCCAGATTCCACAGATGCAATTCCACAAGGGGAAGAGCTACCGCACGTTTTGTCCGCTCGGGCCCGTACTTTGTTTGCTGAAAGCCGACGAAATGCACTACTTGAACGATCTTCAACTCACGCTTCGCGTCAACGGCGACGTACGCCAGAACGACACGACGGCAAATCTGGTCTTCAAGCCAGCCGAGACCCTCGCCGAGTACTCGCTGATTCACGATTTCGAGCCGGGCGACGTGCTGATGACGGGAACGCCGTCAGGGTGCGCGTTGGGGCTTCCGTCGCCGGCGCTCGTCAAGTTGAGTGCGCTCCTTCCCGAAGCGAAAAAGTGGGACATGTTTCTGAAATCGCAAAGCCGGCGACGCCAATACTTGAAAGCAGGAGATCAGATCGAGAGCACGATCATCAGCCGTGATCAAAAGATAAACCTCGGCCGACAAGTCCACACGGTCGTCGCAGAGGCCTGAACAGGTGTTCCGAAGCTCTTTTCCACTCCGCTGCAATTACCGGTCAACGGGCAGTGCCTTGATTGTCCTGGAGCACGCCCTTTGCGGAAACACCGATTACCGACGCGCGACTTGCAGGTCGCTTTGTGTTTCTGCGGGCAGAGCCTGCCGGAATTCGTTGAGCAGGTTGACCGTGGGCAAAACGTGGTGGCACTCTTACTTATGGCGACCAAAGTAAGCAAGCTGAAGCCGCAAGCGCCCGAAATCGCTGCGCGGACGGGCGTTCAACCGACACGGGGCTTCAAGAAGAAAGCGCGAACCCGTCAGCTCCTGATCGAGTCGGCCCTGCGCATCTATGCACGCAAAGGAATGGTCGATCTCGCATTGAATGAGTTGGCTGAAGAGGCCGGCGTCTCGAGTGGAACCATTTACAACTACTTCCGCTCACGCGAGGATGTTCTCGAAGCCGTGGGCCTTTCGCTTGCGATCGAATTATCGCAGCAGGTTTCGAATCTTACGCTAGATGTTACCCGCGGGGCTCAACGGCTATCCATCGGTGTGCGAACCTTCGTTAAACAAGCGGTTCGCGACCCCCAATGGGCTCGGGCGGTAATTCAGGTCATCCACTATGCGAACGGTTTCAAGACAGCGCTGACTGAAAATGTCCGCGCTGACCTGCAGCTCGGCGTTGAGCAAGGCGACTTTCAATATGCGGACGAAAACGTTGCGTTGGCGTTCGTTGTCTCTGCGACCGCCGGGGCCATGACCACCATCGTTGACGGCTACACCGCCGATGGACATGATGGCCTCGTCGCTGAAATGGTCCTTCGGGGACTGGGCATGCCGGGCCAGAAGGCGCGATGCATTGCCCGAGCGCCGTACCCGCGCGGATTACCGGTTCAGAAGTAAGCCTTCCGCAGGAGATCGGACGCCATATCAGCCTCCACGCGTCTCTTCAAGGCCCGGTAACCGATGATAGCGGCGCGTTGGCGTGCTCAAGACGTAAGGCTATTGTCACAAGGTCCTTGCCGGCAAATCGTCAATCGTCAATTGTAGATTGTAAATTCGGAAGCCCCACGAGCACCCTCGTCCCCTCGACGCGCACAGGGTACGTCTGCGCCTCGTACCACTCGTTGCTGAGGGCGACGCCGGTGCGCAACGAAAACGTCCAGTAGTGCAGGGGACAGACGACCACGGGCTGGCCGTCGAGGTCGTAGGCGCCGCCGTCGGAGAGCAGGGCGCCCTGGTGCGGACACTGGTCCCGCACCGCGTACACTTCGCCGCGCACGAGGAACAAGGCGATCCGCTCGTCGCCGACTTTGCGGCTCAGGCCGCGGTCCGGCGGCAGGTCCACCAGGTCGGCGACGGCGGTCCAGGTCAGAGCGTCTGTTGCTTCCACGTCACGCTCACGCCGTCGCGCAGGGGCAGGATGCTCGTGTGCCCGTCGGGGAGCTTCAGCAGCGCATCGGTGAACCGGCGGATCCCCTCGGTGGCCGGGCTCTTGTCGCCGGTGATCATCTTGCCGCTCCAGAGCACGTTGTCGGCGATCAGCAGACCGCCCGGCTTGAGGCGCGGCCAGGCGAGCGCCAGCGCGTCGGCGTAGCGCTCCTTGTCGTGATCGAAGAAGACGAGATCCCAGTCCCCCTCCTGCTGGCGGAAGACGTCCAGCGCATCGCCGACTTCGAAGATCACGCGGTCGTGAAGCTTGCCGCGCTTGAGGTATTCCCGCGCGTCGCGGCTGCGTTCTTCCGACTTGTCGACGTGCACGACGTGTCCGGCCGGGCCCGCGGCGCGAGCGAACCAGTAGGTGGAATAGCCGAAGCCCGAGCCGAATTCAAAGATGCGCCGCGCCCGCGCCAGCCGGGTGAAGAGATCGAGTGCGCGGCCGACCTGCCGGCCCACGGCGGGGAACTTTTCCCGCTCGGCGCGCTCCTCCATTTCCCGCAGAATCGGATCGGTTTCGGGGAAGAGATCGTCGAGGTATTCTTCGATGACGGGGTTCAGAATCTCCATGGGACTATTGTAGCAACCTCGTTATAATGATGCCTTGCTGAGAGAGTCCTCAGTCGGCAGTCCTCAGTCGTAAGTCGTCAGTCCCGAGACAGGGACGCCGATTTCCGCACCCGGTCCCCGGGCCCACATCTTCTTTGGGTCCCCCTCATGGGGGACGACAGGGGGTGAAGAACCCATGAGCACCACGTTGAACTGGAACACCATCGGACGCACCGCCGTCGAGCGCTTCAAGGACCTCCTGCGCATCGACACGACGAACCCGCCGGGCAACGAGATAGCGGCCTGCCGCTACCTCGAAAAGATCCTCGCCGAAAACGGCATCGCCTCTGAGATCATCGAGCCGAAGCCCAACCGGGGAAATCTGATTGCCCGCCTGAAGGGGGACGGCTCCGAGGGTCCGCTGCTCCTCAACGCGCATCTGGATGTCGTGCTTGCCGAGCGTGACAAGTGGCAGGAAGATCCGTTCGGCGGCGTCGAAAAGGACGGCTATATCTGGGGGCGCGGCACGATCGACATGAAGCACATGGCGATCTACAACCTGACCACTGCGCTCCTCCTCAAGCAGCTCGGCGTGCCGCTCAAGCGGGACATCATCCTCGTCTACGTGGCCGACGAAGAGGCCGGCTGCGCCGAGGGGATGCAGTACCTGTGCGAGCAGCATCCCGACAAGGTGCGGGCGGAGTATGCGCTGAACGAGGTCGGCGCCTTCACGATTCACGCCGGTCAGCGGCGCCTCTATCCGATTCAGGTCGCCGAGAAGGGGTTCGTCTGGCTCAAGATGACCGCCAAAGGGGAACCCGGGCACGGCTCCATGCCGCACAGGCAGAGCGCCGTGGGGCGTCTCGCGCGCGCCGTGGCCAAACTGGATGAACGCCTGCTCCCTCTGCACGTCTCCGACGTCGTCGCCACGTTCATCAAGGAGCTCGCCGAGGGTATCGGCATGCCCTCGTCGCTCATCCTCAAGCGGGTGCTGAACCCGCTCGTCTCCGATCTTCTCCTCCAGAAGGTCGTTCCCGACGATCAGGCCCGCGTCCTGCGCGCCTCGCTGCACAACACGGCCAATCCCACGGGGCTCATCGCCGGCGACAAGGTCAACGTCATTCCCTCCGAAGCGAGCGCGATTCTGGATTGCCGCACCCTGCCGGGGACGACCCCCGACATGCTGCTCGCGGAACTTCGGGAGCTGGTCGGCGATGCGTTCACGTTCGAGATCATCCGCTCGGGTCCCCCCTCGACGGCCCCGATCGGCACGCCGCTCTACAACAAGCTTGCCGAGGTGCTCGAACGGCGCGACCCCGGGTCGAAGGCCATCCCCTACCTGACCGTCGGCTTTACCGATTCCAAGTGGCTCGAGCCGCTCGGGGTCAAGGCCTACGGGTTCTCGCCGGTCAAGTTGCCGGCCGATCTCCCCTTCGCCGCCATGTTCCACGGCCACAACGAGCGCATTCCCACCGACGGATTCCTCTGGGGCGCGCGCACCCATTTCGAGGCGGTCTACGAATTCGTGACCGGCAAACCGGCCCCCGATCTGGCCGCCGGCTGACGGTACGGCCGCGGCAGTGACAATGCTGTCAGGGCCGGCCCCCTGCCCGAGGGGCGCAAACGACCGGATTGTCAGTCTGAACCGGCGTTTGAGCAGCCCCGCCCCCTGTAGCGACGGACTTGGCACGCATCTTGCCAAAGAAGGGCGTGCGCCGGGAGTTCCGGCCGGGGAGGGGAGTAACGCAGTGCGTTATACGGTGCGTCAACGCGCCGGAGCCCGAGACAGGCTGCAGATCGGCTCTGCAAGCGGACGCGAGCGTTTTTAACCTTTTGGTTGACGCTTGACAGAGCGGACGAATTTTCTGTAGAGTGTTCTACGTTCTTCGTTCTCAGGATTGTCGCCTCGTAGGGCTTCGACGGCTTGGAACGCGGTTTTAGAATCCGGCAGTTTTGGATGCCGCTTTGTAAAAGAAGCGGCGCAATCAGTCACCAGTTAAGGGAGAAACCCCGATTATGGAATGGATGCGTAACAGCGTGACGCGCACCGGGCTTGGTGCGTTCATGGCCCTCAGCCTGACGCTTTCTGCGTGCGGCGACAGCACGACGGACGACGCCACGGGCGAAACGACGGCGACCCGCATTGCGGCCTGTAAGGACCTCGTTGGCGACCAGAAGTACAGCGAAGCCCTCAAGAAGGCCAATGCCGCGCTCGAGTCCGATGCCGACAACTCCGACGCGCACTATTGTGCGACCCTTGCGCACGTCGGCGTCATCGTCAACACGGTTTCGGCCATCATCAGCGCCGCCGCCAACCTGAACCTGGCGCCCGAGTACCGGGCCGCCATCGACGGCAAGCAGTTCCTGCTTCCGTTCGTCGAAGACATCGAATCCGGAATCGCCGGCATCGACAAACACGCCTATGCCCTCGTCGGCATGGATAACCCGACGTTCCAGATCGACAGCTTCCCGCTCAGCCTGAACACGGCCGACCTGGTCAAGCTGGTCGGCAAGTTCAGCGACGCCGACATCCAGGTTCAGGGCGAAGCCGAAATCGACCTGAATGGCGTGTGGGATCTCAGCCAGATTCAAGCGCTCGCCGGCGCCGGCAACGCCATCCAGGGCGTGCTCGACTACCTGTTCGCGCACGACCTGAACCTCGACGAAATCAATGACCTCGAGCTGAAGACGACCGAAGGCATTGCTGCCGCCCTGCACGCGAACAACCGCCTGCTCAAGCTGGCGACCGACGCCGACTCGACGGCCCGCCTGTCGGGTGACGACCGCTACAAGGGCGTTCGCCTCGATGCCCTGTCGGCTCTCTCGTACCTGGTCGGCCGCGCTTCGGCTCTCGAACGCGTCGCCCCGGCCAGCGAAGGCCTCGTCGCCGCCATCAAGGCGAACGCCGGTAAGACCGACCGCGTGGTCGTGTGGACCGACGCCGACGCCGACGGCATTCCCGAGAAGATCAAGGTGCCGGCCATCGACGTCGTCAACGAAAACCTGACGATCACCATCGACGGCGTAGTCGAGACGATCCCGAGCGAGTTCGACAACCCGCTCTCGGCGACCTTCTGGACGTCGCTCATCGACCTTGGCGCTGAGATCCGTGACAACGTCGAAGACAACGGTGCCTCGCAGATCGCCGTCAAGACGCTGGTCGACGCGGCCATCGCCGAGTTCAACGACAACGCCGACGTGAACGAGTTCATCGTCGACCTGTGGCCGTCGGCGGTGACCTATGCCGCCATGGAATTCCCCGACCTGGTCTACGTCAGCCCGGGCGAGTTCCTGGCCGAGCCGAAGGGCGTGCGCTCGATGATTCCGTACTACTTCTCGCACACGACCGACGGCACGACCTATGCCTGGGACATGGCCATCGAGTTCGAAGGGTACCTGAACGGCACCACGATCACGAACGAAAAGATCGGCAAGAAGTTCGAATCGGCTGCCGATGCCGACTTCGCCCACTTCGACTACGGCGCGAACGTCGACGGCGTGCTCGAGTACCTGTTCGACGACTTCGATACCGAACCGGCCAAGATCGCGGCTGACACCCTGCGCCCGACGCTCGAGCTGACCGAGCTCATCTACGTCGCGCTGCAGGATCCGGCCTTCGGCGGCCTGCTCTATACGAAGACCGACGCGCTCGCCGACTATCCGCTGACCAAGTCGGCGACCCCGGCGAAGCCCGACAGCGCCGGATTCAACGCCGGCCTGAACGCGCTGCTGCTCTACTACAACCCGGCTCCGTAAGCCGGATTGGCAACGTACTCCAGGCGGCCCCCGAAAGGGGGCCGCTTTTTTTATGCCCGGATTTCTTCCGCACGCCTCGGCACGCGAATTGCTAAGAGGAGAAGACAGAATGGATCGATAGTCGAACGTCTACCCGCTGCGGCCTGAGGCACGGCGCGCCCGAGGTGAACCATGAAGATCAGGACGATTCGCGCGTTGCTGGTGTGTGGAACCGTGTTCGCTTTCGGAGGCTGCTTTCCCATCGGCTGCGGCGGGCGGGATGCCGCGGAGCCGGTATCGGAGATCCCTTCTCCCCCGGCGCGCGTCGAGCAGTGCCTCGAGAACAATGCCCGCGGGCGGTACTGGGAGGCGCTGAAGGATTCCGAAGCCGTGCTGGAGGCGAATCCCGAGAATGCCGGCGCCCATTACTGCGCAGCCCTCGCGCACTTCGGCGTCATCGTCGATACGATCTCAGCCATCATCAGCGCCGCGGCCAACCTGAACCATGCGCCGGAATACAGAGCGTCCATCGACGGCAAGCAGTTTCTCCTCCCCTTTGTCGAAGACATCGAAGCGGGGATTGCGGGCATCGATCGCCATGCCTATGCCCTGATCGGCATGTCAGACCATCCGACCCTCTTCGTAGAGAGTTTTCCGCTGCCCCTGAATCTGGGCGACCTGGCGAAGCTTCTCGCGAAAATCGAAAACGTCCCGATCGAAGTGCAGGGCGAAGCCGAGATCGATCTGGCGGGGGCCTGGGACGTCAGTCACATCCAGCTTCTCGCCGGGCTCGGCAACCTGGTGCAGACGGGCATCGACTATCTGTTCGCGCATGACCTGAACCTCGACAACCCCGAGGCGTTGTTCTTTGAAACTTCGGCTCAGATTGCGTATGCCCTGCACGCGAACCCACGCTTTGGGAAACCGGCCGGTACCCGGGACCACGAATCACGCGAGCGGATGACGGGCGGCGAGTCCTATAAGGGGGTGCGGCTCGGCGCCTTGTCGGCCCTGTCGTATCTGGTCGGGCGTGAGACCCATCTGGAGCGGGTGGCGCCGGCCAACGACGGGCTGCGCATGGCCATCCGCGTGAATGCGGGCCGGTCTGACGGCATCCTCATCTGGACTGACCGGGACCACGACGGCATTCCGGAGCGGATTACCATTCCGGCCCTCGAGCAGCTGAACCGGACCCTGACGGTCACCGTAGAGGGTAAGCCGTATCCCATTCCGAGCGAGTTCGAGAATCCGTTTTCGGCGGATTTCTGGATGGCCCTCGAAGCCTTCGCAATCGACCTCCGCGAAAACATCGAAACGGGCAGCCCCGGCTCGGTCGGACTCAAGCGCCTGGCCGACGCCGCGCTCGTGGAACTCGACGAAAACGCGGCGATGCGCACCGCGGCGGCACGCTGCTGGCCGGCGGCGGTGACGTGGGCCGGCAGGGAATTCCCTGATCTCGTCTACCTGAATCCCCGGGCTTTTCTGGAAGACCCACCGTATCTTCGCAACCTGATCCCCTGGTACTTCTCGTACACCACGGACGGAACGCAGATCGGCTGGGAACTTGCCCTGGAGATCGAAGGGTTTGCCGGGGGTATGACGGTCACGAACCGGAAAGCGGGTCTCGAGCTTCGTGCAGAGCCGGGCGCCGACTTCGAGCACTTCGACTACGCGCCGGGGGCCGACGGCATTCCTGCATACGCGTTCGAGGACTTTGAGACCGAGCCGGCCCCGATTCCGGCAGACACGCTGCGCCCGACGGCCGAGGTGCCGGAGCTGTTCTACCTTGCCCTGCAGGATCCTTCGTTCGGGGGCCTGCTCCGCCTGAAAACGGCGTCGCTCGAAACGTTTCCCGAGACCGGGGCGCTGACCTCCTCGCCCGTTCCGCTGGAGCCCGACAACGCCGTTTTCAACGCCACCCTCAACGCCCTGCGCCTCTACTGAGCCGTAAATTGCAATGGGCAATTCGACCGCAATGGCTGCTTACGGAGCACCTTTTTGGGTTCCTCGATAGCTCCTTGTCACGGCGTTGAGAATAGTCGTGGTTCGGTCGCCTGCATTGCAGATTTCTCTGTAATGGCTCGCCGCAGACAAAGCGTTTGCGTGGGTCGTGCTGGACGAGCCATGGAACATCCCTTGACGAGTGACTTGCGGATTGAATATACTTCGCTTTGCTTTACTTCGTGCTCTGGCTGATTAGCGCCTAGCAGGAAATCAAGTGGGAGATCTATGAGGCTTATTGGCATTGTTTTTGCCCTTATGTGCATCACGGCATATTCAGCATGCGATAAAGAGCCCCTGGATATCCTGCCAAGTCGACCCGAACTCGCCTTAACCGTATATCCCCGTTCGGTCGACTTGTATCCCGGGGAGGTCACGAGATATTCACTTTCGGTATCCGGAGCGTCAGATGCGCAAATCCTGAATGCGCATTACGAGCTTGATAGTGATGCCGCCGGAATTGTGACGGGCGACGGTACATATACCGCGGGGGAGGTACCAGGGCTTTACCAGTTGACTGTGACTGCCACGGTGCAGCATGGCGGCAGGACTTTCATCAAGAGTGCAACAGCTAGCATTACGATTACTGAAAAACCTTGCCCAGGCACGTTAACGGTCTACTACGAGGGGGCTTCAGCAACCGGGCACGAAAACATCGCCTATTACTTCATCGCGGCAGAGTCGGAAGACGGCATCGAGGAAAGTCATTGGTACCTCGCAGGAGACGATGCGAGGTGGTTTACCGAAGATGACCTGCTTACGGAACGGTCTCTCACGTCGTGGAGTATCGACGGTAACAACACTGTCCAATGGACCGAAGTATATTGGCTCGACACTTTCGATGGCACGTGGTATTCGTACGCATACGAAATTCACGAGGATCCGGAAGGAAGGAGAAGGGACATCTATTACTTCGAGCCTGGAGAGGACGGCGCTTGGGGAGTGCTGAATCGGAAGGAATATGTGTTTGGTTCCTCTGATCGCCTTGACGAAGTATATGATTGGGCGTATACCGGAAGCTCGCCGACCCTCGCGAAGCGAACGAGTTTCGACTACGAGTCGGACGTTCGCCGCGTCAGGTATGAATACAACACACCCGGAACCGACGGCACCTGGTTCACTTCAGATGATGAAATCAGCAGGCTGGCGTCGGAGGAGTATCTGGATTACACCTTTATGATTCCTTCGCAAATCACCACTAATGATTCTCCAGGCATGGATGGCGTGTGGGGAACAAGCGACGATTCTGTGAAGAGAATTGAGGTTTGGTCCTATGAGGACGCCGGACAGGTGTTGGTGGAGTATGTTGACTATTATGATCGGGGAAATGACGGTCGCTGGTTGACCGCTGATGACATGGGATTGGCTACGAAATACCAATACTACGAGAATGGCGAACAATCTGGGATCGAGTACTACGATGAGTTGGGCGCGCTAGTAGGAACGAAGCGCATCTTTTACTGTACCCTCTCCATAGTTGAGTAGCGGGGTCGCTTACGCCTTCCTCCGTAATGCGTTGCGTCATTTCGCGAGCCATGACTCTATGGCGGACAAAGCGCAGGCCGACTATAATGTCAACGGCTTAAAACAGAGGTTGATTATGGCCAAGCCCCGCGCTTTCCGTGCGCTTTTTCTTCTCCCGGCTCTGCTGGCCCTGACCGGCTGCCCGGCCGACGTGCCCGAAGAGACCGTCAATCCGGCGATCAAATCGTGGCAGAAGCACATCGAGAACGGGAAAGAAGCGCTCACCAACTTCCAGGGCAAGCGCGCCCGTGACAACTTCGTTCAGGTCATCAACGACCCGTTCTTCCAGGCGCAGCCGAAGAACCGGCACTACTGCCAGGCGAGCTACGGCATCATGCTGGCCGACGGGCAGATGATGCTCTCGCAGATCAACTTCATCTTCAACCTGCTGCTCTCGGGGCAGTTCGGCCAGGCCCCCGGCGACCTGCGCATCCCCGCCGAGCTGCGGGCCGCGCTCGCCGCTGCGGGCGCCCCCGAACTTCCGGCGCAGAAGGCCGAAGTCGGCGAGCAGGACCTCATCGGCTTTCTCGACACCTACTGGACCTACTCCATCGAGCCGCACGCGCGCGAGATGGCTCACTACTCCGAGGCGGTCACGACGTTCGCCGTCCCCGACTGCGCGTTCGCCATCGGCGTCGCCGACCCGGGCGCCGACCCGGCCACGCAGGAGAAGGAGGCCAAGTTTGCCTACGTGCTCAACCTGGGCGACGACAAGATGCCGGTGCTGCAGGTCAGCTTCCAGGCCCGTTTCGACGGGGCCGAAGCGCGGGCCGTCAGCACGCTGTCGCGCACGCTGCTCGGCGGCTTCGACTTTCTGCTCGCCCACTCGGCGGCGCTGCGCATCAACGCCGTCAAGATCGGCTACATGCTGGGCATCCTGAATCCCGACTGCATCCAGACGAACTTTCTCGACTGCTTCAACGGCGAGATGTCGCCCGAGCCGGTAAACATTCTCGACTGGGCGTTTCTTTTCCAGGACAACCCCAACCTGCTCGCCCGCAGCGGGCCGCGTTGGGACAAGCGCATCAACATGGTCGACGACGATCTGGCCAAAGGCTTCAAATCCCTGCGCACCTTCTTTGACGCCCTGGTCAGCCGCGCCGCCTACTATGCCGCGCAGCCGTCGCAGCGACCGCTGGACGAGTTCCTCATCAAATACACCGACCGCGACGCGAACGGCATCGTGAATCTGGGCGACGTGCTCGGCATCAACATCGGCGGGTTCAAGTGCAGCGTCGAGCTGTTTGTGGCCAAGGGCGGCCTGACGGAGGCGCAGATCAACAAGATGCGCGAGCAGTGCGCCAGCATCGAAGGGATGATCAACGCCGCCATTCCGCTCATCGACAAGCCGCTCGATCCGACGGAAGAGGTCGTCGAGTCGATCGTGACCTTTGCCGACCGCATGTATGACAACATGCGCGCCGTCGACAAGCCCGACTGGCCGTACGAGCGGATTCCGATCAATTCGTTCGACCCGGTCATCGAGAACTTTGCCATCCGCTTCATCGATTCGCCGACCCCGGCCTTTCTCGAGCTCGACCTCGCGGCGTACTTCACGAACCCGCAACCGCTCAACACGTTCATCCCGTACTGGAAGATCATGACCACAGGGTTCACGGGAGCCCGGTTTCTCATGGACTCGGATGATTACTTCGTCGACGGGACAAACGCGACGCTGCCTGAGATCTTCTTCGAACCGACCGCCCCCGGGTTCTACTTCGGCTCCGATTACCTCATCGGTCTGCGCGAGACTGACGTGCTTACCGAGCGGGCCCTGTTTACCGGTTCGTTCGACGGCGGCTGGCGCGGCGCAAACATCTCGGGGCTGAGCATTCCCGCAGACTGCACCAATGCCGGCGTGCTGCAGGGCACCCTGAGCCGCTCGGGCACGACCCGGACCTTCGGGATGCCGGTGTCGGCGTTTCTCCTTCCGGACCCGAGCCTGAACGGACTCGTCTACATCGACCTCGCCCCGCTGGAGAACGTCTACAATCTGGTTTCTTACGGAGCGACGAACTGCAGCGATCCGATCGGATTCGAGCCGGCGACGAACTACGCCCTGACCAAGGGGATGTGGCAATACGTCGACTTTCTCTGGGAGCACCTCGACGCGCTCGTCAAGCCGTTCCTGGAGGGGGTCATTTTTCCCTGACGCTACGGGCGTCCGTGATTTCAGCGGGGGCTTCGGCCCCCGTTTTCATTCAACGGACCTGTTCAGACGGGTCCGGGGGGATTAAGGTAGGGGTTTGAGGCGGGACGCAGTTTGCGCCGCCGGTTTTGTTGCTTCAGCGCTGAAGGTGTCCCCATGTTCAGTCTCGACATGACGAATCTGCAGCCGTCGCTGGCGGCCTGGCGCGGCGACTGGCACGAACGGCTCGCCCGCGGCCACGAGGGGTTCCTGCGTTTCCGCCGCGAGCGCCTTTCGACGTTCCACGAGGCCATCGAGCCCGCCGGGCGCGCGCAGGTCGACGAGATTCTCGCGCAGGCCGGCGAGCTGCGGGCAGCGGGCTTCACGCACTACGTGAACCTCGGCATCGGCGGGTCGAGCCTCGGCGGCGAGGCGCTGCTGCGCGCGCTGCTGCACCCCTGGCAGAACGAGCTTCCGGTAGACTCGGGGTTTTCGCGCTACTACTTTCCCGACAACGTCGATCCCGAAACGAACGCGGGCCTGCTCGACATTCTTCCGGCCGAGCAGACCCTGTTTCACGTCGCGAGCAAATCCGGGTCCACCGCCGAGACCGCGGCGCAGCTGCAGATCTGCCTGCACTGGCTCGAAGCGCGCCTCGGCCGCGAGAAGGCCGCGCGCCATCTCGTCGTTTCGACCGATCCCGAGCAGGGCGACCTGCGGCGGCAGGTGCGCGACCGTGGGTTTCGCGCGGTGTCGATTCCCCCCGGGCTCGGCGGGCGGTTCAGCGTCTTCGGCTCGGTCGGCCTGCTCCCGCTTGCCCTCTTCGGACGCGACGTCGAGGCTTTTCTCGGGGGCGCGCGTGACGTGGCGGCGCGCTGCGAGCAACTCGAGAACAACCCGGCCCTCGAGCTCGCGGCCGCGCTGCACGCGCAGCATGTTCTCGGAAAGCGTAATGTGCTCGTTCTGTTTCTCTACAGTGATGCCCTGAGCTGGGTGGGCGACTGGTTCGGGCAGCTGTGGGCCGAAAGCCTGGGCAAGCGCGGTTGCGGCAGCACTCCGGTGCGGGCCGTCGGTGCCACCGACCAACACTCGCAGCTGCAGCTTTACATGGAGGGGCCCGACGACAAGACCGTGCTCTTTCTGCGCGCAGCCGGCTACCGTGCCCATGTCGACATCCCCCGGAGCGAGCCGCGCTATGGCTCGACCGGCTATCTCATGGGGCACTCGCTGCGCGAACTGCTCGACGTGGAGTCGCTGGCCACCGAAAAGGCGCTCACCGACAACGGGCGCCCCAACGCGTCGTTGACGCTCGATGCGATCGATGAGCGTTCGCTCGGGGGGCTGCTCTACTTTCTTCAGCTCGTGACCGTATACGCCGGTGCGCTCTACGGGGTGAACCCGTTCGATCAGCCGGGGGTCGAGGCCGGCAAGCGCGCGACGTACGGCTGGTTCGGGCGCGAAGGCTTTGCCGAACAGGGCGACGCCCTGCGCGCCTGGGCCGCGCGCGCGAAGTCCGTCGTGCGCCTGGGCTGAAATCGGCGGCCGGTTCCGGGTATGATGTGACCGGCATGCGATTTCCCCGTTTCCGCCCGATTCCCGTCCCCATACACCAGTTCGCCAACCAGCTGGTGTTTCTGGCCGTGGGCAAGGTGTTTTACCGGCTTTCGGTCACCTGGGTCGAGATCGGGCTCATTCTTCTCGTCTCGCTGCTCATCGAGCATACCCTGATCGCGTTGCGTGAACGGCGCGTGCCCGCGTTTTCGCCGGCGGCCATGAGCACGGGCTTCAACCTGGCCTTCATGCTCGGAACGACGGCGTTTCCGATCTACGCAGTCGGCCTGGGGGTGGGCCTGGGGCAGAAGCACCTGGCCAAGTGGCGCTTCGGTGCGCACTTTCAGAACCCTTCGAACGTGGCCATCGTCGTCGCCCTGCTCGCCTTTCCCGACTATACCTACGTTACCTTTCTCGACTGGGGCAGGGCGGGGTGGCTGTCGCTGCTGATCCCCGCGCTCGGCATGCTGTTGCTGCAGCGTCTGCGGCTGAACGCGCTCCCCTTCGTCTTTCTGGGGGCGTGGGCCGTGCTGCAGCTGCTGTTCGTGACGCGCGATCTCGATACGCTTCTGCTGCACGCGAGCTCCATTGCCTTTCTTCTCTTCGCCTTCTTCATGGTGACCGACCCGCGCACGCTTCCGGCGACGACCGGATTTCGCGCGGTCTACGCCTCGAGCGTCGCCCTGTTCGCGACCCTGCTTGCCGCAGTGCTCGGGCCGAAGGACGTGAACCTGTTTCTCGCGCTCTTTCTCGGCGGCCTGTTCGTACCCTTGTGGCGGCGCCTCGAGGCCGGCGTCCCGCGGCTGCGCACCCGGGCGCTGACGGCCGCGACGGTCGGGCTCGCAGTGCTCACGATCGCCGCCTACCTCTCGCCGTGGAATCCGACCCGTAACGCACTGCGCTCCCTCGCCGAACTCGACGCGGGTCTCGGCCAGACGCTCCTGGCGCCGCTCGAAGACATTGCCGACGCCTTTCTGGACGAAGACGTCGAGCCGCACAGGCCGGCCCCGGTCACCGACGCCGTCCTGCTCTGGTCGGATGCGGATGCGGATGCATATCGGACTTCGTGGGGCTCGGGTTCGGTGGTGCGCCGGCCGCTCGCCCCGTCGGCGGTATCGGGGCCGGCCGGCGAACTGCGCTTTCTCGAACAGAGCCACCGCCTCCCGGCCTACCCGTCGACCATCACGGTCGCGACCCTGGGCGAAGAGTCACGCATGTTCGCGTCGCTGGCCGCCGGCGACGTGAATCACGACGGCTGGCTCGACGTCGCGCTCTTCAAACTCGATCAGGGCATGCGGCTCTGGATCAACGATCGGCAGGGGGGCTTCAGCGACGCCACCGGCTTGCTGTTCGACGGCGCGCCGCCGTTCAGCGTCGAGAGCGGCGTGCTGGCCGACTTGAACAACGACAGCTGGCTCGATCTGCTGGTCATCCACTCGCCGTATTTCGGGCGGCATCCGGCGACCATCTGGTTCTTCGACCCGGTTCGCCGCCGCTTCGCGCCTTCGGGCCTGTCGCTTGCCGAGGCGACCCACTCGTCGGGCGGCATTGCCGTGCACGATCTGAATCAGGATCGCATTCCCGACTTCTATTTTTCCTTCGGGCTCGACTGGTACTCCGAAAAGGAGTTCGTGCAGTCCTACGATACGCGCCGCGACATGCTGTTCGTGAGCGGTCGCGGCCGGTCGGGTCCGGTGTGGAACGATCGGTTGTCGCGTTACTTCGAGCCGGCGGTCGCGGGGCAGTCCTTCGTCGGGATGACGGCGCTCTTTTTCGATTACGATCAGGACGGCTTTGCCGACTTCCTGCTCGGGAACGACTTCGAGGACCCGAGCATCACCGCGCGCGGAACGCCGGATGGACGGTTCGCGCTGGTTCCGGCCGCGAGCCTCGAGAACAACACCATCAACAGCATGACCTACATCCCCGTCGACTTCGACAACGATGGGGAATTCGAGCTGTGGGAGAACGGCATTGCCGAAGACTACACGGCCATTCGCCGCGCGCTCACGAAGGCGCCCGCCGACTCCGATCGCTCGCTGTTCAACCGCGAGATCGCGTGGCTCGAGCGGCAGAAGGAGTTCACGAAGCTCGACTGCGGGTCCGCGCGCCACCCGGTGGTGCGCTCCATCTGCTTTGACTGGCTGCACCTGAACGTGGCCAACATCCGGGGCGACCTCGAGCTGTGCAAGCGCATCGTCGCCGTCGGCACCCGCGTCGCCTGCCGCAACGTCGTGCAGCTTCCCAAGCAACCGGGCCGCGTACCGAGGCCCGACCGTTTCCGCTACGACGTCGAGGTCTTCCCCAAGCAGCTCAAGGAGAATGTGCTGCTCAAGCGTGACGGCGACGCGTGGAAGAATGTGCTCAAGGGGAACAAGGAGGCGCAGTTCACCGGTTTCACCTGGGCGGGCTATCCCTTCGACGTCGATAACGACGGTCTGCAGGATCTCTATGTGACCACGGGCATGCTCATGCGCTCGAGCGACCCGAACCGCCTGCTGCTCAACCGCTCCGGCGACGGCACGATCGCCTTTACCGATGCCGCCCGGGCCTGGGGAGTCGACGCTTTGGACGAGTCGCGCGGCGCGATTCTCGCCGACTTCGACCGTGACGGCGACGGCGATCTGTTCCTCAACAACTTTCTCGCCGAGCCCGCGTATTACGAGAACCGCCACGGCGGCCGTTCGCTCGCCGTGGAGCTCCGATCGCGTACCGGCAATTACTACGGGCTGGGCGCCACGGTGCGCCTCGTGACCCGAGGCGGCGTGCAGGTGCGCCCGATGATACTGGGCGGAATCTGGAACACCGGCCAGCCGCCCGTGGTACACTTCGGGCTGGCCGCCGGCGATGACCCCGAGCGGCTCGAAATCCGCTGGCCGTCAGGCGTACGCACGCGGCACGCCGAGGTCGAGGCCGGGTTCCACTACATCGTCTATGAGTGAAGCGGTCTGCCGGATTCAGCCCAGAAAGACGCTGCGGCGCTTCTTGAGCTGCTCGTAGATCTGCTCCTGAATCGTCGCCCGCACCTCAGACGTGATGCGGTTGATGAGCAGTTCGTCCTGCAGCGCGGCCGGGCCGTAGTGGCTGAGATCAATCGGCTTGCCGAAGTGAATGAACCACTTCGTGGGCAGGGGAATCAGCCCGAGCGGCCCGAGCAGCGGCAGCGTAGGCGTGATGGGGACGACCGGCGTCTTGAGCGGACGCGCCAGAAAGTCGGCGCGTGCGATGATCGGGTGAATTTCTTCGGCCCCCACGACGCTGACCGGAATGATCGGGGCGCCGGTGCGCAGGCAGAGCTTCACGAACCCGCCGCGCCCGAACCGTTGCAGCTGGTACCGGTAGCGGTACAGCTTCGCGATCCCCTTGACCCCTTCGGGAAAGACCACGACCAGCTCGTCTTTCTCGAGAAGCCGCTGCGCGTTTTCCTGACAGGCGCGCACCCCGCCGATGCGGGCCATGAGGGCGCCCAGAAACGGCAGGTGGTAAACGAAGTCTTCGACCAGCGGACGCACTTCGCGATGGGCCGTATGGTGGGCCCGGATCGCGTGCTTGATCATCCCCCCGTCCCAGGGGAGCATGCCGCTGTGGTTGGCCACGAGCAGGGCGCGCCCGGCCGCCGGAACGTTCTCGAGGCCCGAGGCGTCGACGCGCCACCAGGTGTTGTACATGAACTCGAACAGCGGCTGCACCAGCTCTTCGAACTTGGGGTCGAGGCCGAAGTCGTCGACGTTCATGGACCGGCCGAAGAGCTGAAAGTAGCGCCACGCCTGCGTCAGGCGCTTGATGAGCCCGGCCGAAGGCTCGGGCAGATCTGCCTTTTCGAGCTGCTGGAGCAGGTCGTCGATGCGCCGCAGGTGATCGGGAGAAAAATCGGGAACGGTCGCGGGGGCCGCCTGGCGCAGGCGGTTTTCGAGATCGCGCTGCATGCGCGCGAACGGCGCCTCGGCCGCCCGCGGTTTCGCGGCCGCACGGCGCGACGTAGCGGTTTGCGCCCGGGGCGCGTCGTCTTCTACGCCGGTCACGAACAGGGGAACGGCAGGCGGCGGGGATACGGGGGCCTCGGGGCGCACCGCGCCGGTCGCCGCGCGCACAGCCTTTGCAGCCGGCTTACGTATCGCGGGCTTGCCGGGCTTTCCGGGCTTGACTGCCTTTCGTGCGGCCCTGGTCGTCTTCTTCGGGGCGGGCGCGGCGGCGGGCTCCGGCTTCGGCGCGGTTCGCGCGCGGGCGGTCTTGTCGGTGCGGCCTGACGACGTTTTGCGCTCGGTCGCGGCCTTTCGGGCAGCGTCGGCCCCCTGGATCGTGGGGTCGAGACTCAACAGCCGCATCGACGGGGTCGACGCGGTGCGCGCGAACGGATCATTGCCGAGGGCGGTACGGGCCGCCGACTTTTTCGCCATGCGTACATGCTAGCAAAGACGGTGCGTTTTCGCACAGGAATCTGTATGATATCCGCAGCATGTACGCCCTCCCGCTCTCTCTTCACGTCGAGCCCGGTCTGGTCGGCGTGCGCCTGCTGGTCTGCCGCAAGGAGTGGTCGAACGGCGAGTTCGACGCCCGGCGGTTCGCCCTGCGCAGCGGCGATGTGGAATATGCCGCACTCTCGCTGCGGACGCCGCTCGAACCCTGGGTTCCCCTGACGGTCCGGCTTGAATTTCCCGTCCCCCACGTCGGCGGCACGCTGGCGCTCAAGCACAACCGCGGCCTGCTCGCCCGGCCCGAATGGTTTCCCCTGCACGCGGCGTCGACCGCGGTCGCCGACGAAGAGACGGCCGTGCGGGCGCTCGAGTCTGAGTGCGAGGCGGCCTGGCTGGCCCGCGCGGCGGAACTCGATGCCGAGTTCCGCCCCAACGCCTGGCGGCGCGGCGAAGGGCTGCTGAACGACGCGGTGCGCCTGGTCGAGCGCTACCTGCACGCACACGCCGGTGACGCCCGGGCCGCCGCGCTGCGCGAATGCCTCCGGCTCAAGAAGGGGCTCGTGCGCGCCCTCCGGGCCGGCGACTGGCTGCAGGCCGAACGGCTGAACGACGCGATCCTCCGCCTTCAGCCTGACTGGCAGGGCCCGCGGCCCGATGCCGATCAGGCGCTCGATGATGCCGAACGGGCCCTGCGTGCGGGCCTGCTCGAAGTGGCCGAAGCGCGGCTTCGCGACGCTTACGCCGCCGGGGTGCGCCGGGCCGAGGCGGCCCTGCTGCTCGCCCGGATCCATGCGGCCTGGGGGCGCGACCGGGGCGCCGCAGCCGACTGGTACCTGCGCTATTTCGAAGAGGGCGGGGTGTGGGAAGGGGTCGCCGACGAGACCGCCTCCGTCATCGATTCCCTCGGCGACGCAGGCCACGCGGCCCGCGGGCGTCTGCTCACGCTTCTCGGCGAGCGACTCATCGACAGCCCCGGCGAGGCCGAGCTTATCGCGCTCGTGCACGAACTGGCCGAGACGCAGTCGGCGGGCGGTTTCGACGTCACCGAAGACTTTCTCCTGCTCTGGGCGGGGTACGAGCGTTCCTTTGAACACCAGATTGCCGTCGACCGCCGGGTCGATCGGACGATCGTCGGCCGGCTCGAACGATTGCATGCCCGGCTGGGCAACACCGGCGACTGGATCCGCGTCCGCCGCCAGCTCGCCGACTTCGAGCCGGCGCGCGAGAGCCATCGCGTCGAGCTTGCGCGGCTGCTGCGCACGGCCGGCCGGGCAGAAGCCGAAACCGCGGCCTGGATGGCCCTGGTTCTTTCCAGCCCGCTCGAGATCGCCTGGCTCGATGAACTGGCGTCGGCGGCCGCGCGCGCCGATCTCGAACGTCTTGCCCTGCGCGCCGGGGTGTTGGCCGCATGGCTGCGGGGGGCCGAGGGGCCCGAAGAGCCGCCGCCGTCGCGCTCGGTGCCCGTCCGTCTCGTCGTGCATCCGGAGATCCGGCCACTGCTTCCTGCGCTCGCGCCCGGTCGCGGCGCCCAGAGCGAGGCCGCCGTGGTCATGCGCACCGTCGAGCTGCTGACTGAGCCGCCGGACGAAGAGGGGTGGAAGCGACTCCAGCAGTTCGCGGCCCGCCTCGAGCTGGTACCGGCGCTCGATTCGGCCTTCGCGGTCTCATCCCGCCGCGCTCCCGAGCCGGTCGAACCGTTGGCGGTTGCCGCCACCGTGAGTCTCGACCGCTGGACGCTGCTGCAGGCCGGCGGCTGGGTGCGCGGTATTCACGCGGTCGATCCGGGCCTGCGCGACTGGAGCGAATTCGCGGGCCTTGCGGCGGCGCAGGCCGGGGCTGTGCGGCACCGGATCGAAGAGCTGGCCCGGTTCTACCTGAGCCGCCTGTGGGACGACGAGCGCGAAGAGTGGCTGGCCTATCCCGAAGAGCCGTCGGCCGACCTGCTCGAGGCCGTCTATCTGCGCGGCTTTCCGGGCTGGAGCACGCGCACGTTTCTCGAAGACGTCCGGCGCCGGCAGCGCATCGGACCCGGAGCGTGGCGCGACCTGCAGATGACCGTGCTGCGTTTTCTGCGGCTCGAGCCCGGACTCCCTTCGCAGCCGACCGAGTTCTGAGGCCTTTGACCGGAGGCCGACAAGCGGGCACACTGGAAGCGCTATGGCCCCCGTTCTGAATTCCCCCCCGCCCCGGGTAAAACGCGGCGCGACCCGTCCGGCTGACGCGCGGCCGATCGTCAAGTGGGTCGGCGGCAAACGGCAGCTGTTGGATGAGCTCCTGTCGAGAATGCCCGCGCGGTGGAACCGCTATTTCGAGCCGTTCGCCGGCGGCGCGGCGCTCTTTTTTCAACTGGAACCGGCGCCGGCGTTTCTCTACGATCGCAATGAGGAACTGGTGCGCACCTACGCGGCCGTCCGGGACCGCCTCCCGGAGCTCGCGGCCCTGCTCTCCGGGTATCCGCACGACAGGGAATTCTTCTACCGCATCCGCGCACTCGACCCGCGCACGATGACCGACGTCGAGGCGGCGGCCCGCTTTCTGTACCTGAATCGTACCTGCTTCAACGGCCTGTACCGGGTGAACAGCAAAGGGCAGTTCAACGTGCCGTTCGGCCGCTACGCCAATCCCCGCATCTGCGACGTGCCCCGGCTCGAGGCGGCCGCGGCCGCCCTGCGGGAGACGGCGTTGGCGAGCGGAGACTTTGAGCTCGCCCTGGCTGAGGCGCAAAGCGGAGACTTCCTGTATTTCGACCCCCCCTACGTCCCGCTCCCGAGCGCGAAGAGCTTCACCGCATATACGGCCTGCGACTTCGGCGACGGAGATCAGCAGCGGCTGGCCGCCGCGTTTGCCGCGCTCGACCGCCGCGGCTGCCGGGTCATGCTCTCCAACAGCGATACGCCGCGCGTCCGGGAGCTGTATGCCGGGTTCCGCATCGACCGGGTGACCGCCGCGCGCAAGGTGAATTCGCGCGTCGACGGGCGGGGGCCCGTCGACGAAGTCATCGTTCGCAACTACAGCTGAGGCTCCCGTGCGCTCAGGTCAGCGGCGCGCGCATCAGCACGGTCCCCGACTGCATGCCGACGACCGTCCGGTAGCGATGCAGCGCGTCGGGTGGCAGGGCGATCTCCTTCTCGATGCGCCCGCTCGCCGGAACCGGAAGCGGTTCGGTCTGCCAGGAATGTCCCGCCTGCGCGTTGAAAAGGTGGATCTCGAGGGGGCCCTCGTCCGGGGCGAGCCCGCGCGCCTCGATGCGCAGGCGGGGGGTGCTGCCCAGATCGACGATGCGCATTTCGACCGTGACTCGGCCTGCGCTGCGGCTCGCCAGAAACCGCTCCTCGGCCGGCTCTTCCCACGGCCTGAAGGAGTCGCGGCTCGTGAAAATGCCGTACAGTACGATCATGAACAGAAAGGCGGCCGCGACCGAAAAGATCAGCGTGCCGAGCGGAGGAAAACGGCGGCTTGCGGGCATGCCTCAGTCTGAGACCGCGCCGCTGAACGGCGCAAGCTCGAGGGCCCGGCGTCCCGGCAGCCTCCGGGCAGCCTCTGTGGGCCCGGAGCGCCCCGGAAACAGCGTAGGGCGCAGGCTATACTTGCGGCGCACACGGTTCCGACCGTTTCGGGAGATCTCCCGGTCTGGTACGATCACGTATGCTTGAAAAGCCGCGATTACGCGTTCTGAACGGCGGACGGTACCGGGAGTTGCGCCTGGGCGCGATGCGGGTCGTCGTGTCTGAAAGCGGATTCGGGCGCCCCGATGCGATTGCGCGCGAAGCCGCGCAGACGTTTGCCGAGCGCCGTGGTCTTGCGGACCAACGGGTGGTCGTCGTGCCGCACACGCCGGTCGAGTTGCATCTGGTGGTCGCCGATCGGGAGGCGCGGCTGCGTCCCGGATGGATCGAGCCCGCCTGGCACGCGGCGTTCGGCGAGGCAGAGCGGTTGCGTCTTTCGCTTCTGGTCGCTCCGCCGGTCGGCTGCGCATCGGGCGCCTCACTCGACGCAGCGCTGGCTGCGCTCGGATCGGTCGTTGCCTTCGGCGGTTACCGGTATCCTCGCGCCCTTGAAATCGTCTGCAGCGGTCACGCTGAAGCGGCCTTTCTGACGTTGAAGCGGTATGCGCATCCTGTACGCCACTGACATTCACGCGGCCAAAAGCGACCTCGAGTCGCTGCTCGAGCTGACTTCGGCGGATGTCTACCTGATTGCCGGCGATCTCATTTACTCCACCTTCTACGCCCAGAAGAATCTGATCGCTTTCTTCGAGCTGCAGGAAGAGATGCGCGCCCGCCGGATCGCGGCCGGCCGCGAAGACATCAACCTGAAGGAGTTCGCCCAGGAGCGGCTCATGCGCGGCCCCGTGGGTCCCGAGCGCACCGAGCTGCTCGAGTTTCTGCGCCTGTGCGAGCTCGCAGAGAAGAACGTCGTCACCAAATACCAGGGGCTCGAGAACATCCTGCGCCTCAAGCGCCGCGCCGCCGTGTACACGATTCCCGGAAACTACGACGTCGACCTCAGCACCACGGCATTGGGCTACCGCAGTCTGCACCGGCGCGAAGTCGAGATCCAGGGGCTCAGAATCGCGGGGTACGGCGGCGCCAACTGCTGGACGCCAGGGATTCCGGAACACCTCTCCGTCAAATTCCCCGAGAAGCGGGCCGGCCGCCAGCTCATCAGCGAACCGGCCGATTTCTTCCGCCAGGTGCGGCCGCAGATCATGCTCGTGCACAATCCGCCGCAGGGATTTCATGACCGCCTACGCGGATTCGGCAACGTCGGCAGCCCCGGGCTGCGCGACGTCGTCGACGATGTACCCGAAATCCAGGTGGTTCTCAGCGGTCACGTCCACGAAGACTGGGGGGTGCGGGCCTACGACGGCAAGATTCTCTGCAATCCGTCGAACTTCGGCGAGGTCGTCGACGCCAACGGTTACCTCGAGGGGGGCGCGTTCTTCGAGTTCGACATGGTTGGTGGCCGCTTCAAGCGCGGCATGCTGCGTAAGCTGGAGCGTTCGCGCATCTACGACCTGGCCGAGTACCACCTCGTGGGCGACCGGTTGCTCACCGAAGTGATCGACGTGCGCCGCGTCGAGGCGCTCAGCAACCGCAAGCCGTACGTCGAGTCGGTGAAGGGAAAGCCGGATCCGCACATCCCCGAGATCATGCTCTTCAACAAGCTCAAGTTCTACTTCCGCCGCTTCGAGACGGGCGAGGCCGAGCAGCGTGTCGAAGACATGCGCCAGGTGGTCGAGGCGCTCGCCGCCGAGGGGTACCAGGTGGCGTTCGACATCCTCGGGAGCGTGAACTTCGGCATCAGCGATGCCGCAAGCGATCTCGACGTCGTCGCCTACACCTACGTGGGCAAGGCGACCATCAAGCCGCTGGCCCGCGAGGCGTTTTCGAAGATCATCGGGAACAAGTACAAGGTCGAAGTGACCGACGTCATCGATTTGAATACGGTCCGCGAGTCCATCCTGCACCAGAACGCAGATTGCGACGAAACGCAGCGCTTCGTGTTCTACCGGGCCATCGGGCGCCCCGTGAACCTGCGCCTGCTGCGGCAGTTCGACGATCTGCTCGAACGCAATGAAGATTATCGCCGGTCGGTCGAGTCGGCGGTGCGCGAATACATCAAAGTGCTGGTCGGCACGAGCAGCCAGAAGACGTCGCTGCGCAAGTATGAGAGCCGGCTGCGCGATCTGGGCACGCACATCGCGCCGCACATCGAGAAGAAGATCCGCGAGTATCTCAACCTCGAGATCGCGATGGGCTCCTGAGCATTGACGATTGACGATTTACAATTGACGATTGGGAAGCAAGGGCCAGGCAACCAGGCGCCAGACGCCATGCGTCCTTTCCGGCGAATGGTCAATCGACTTCCGTCGGGCACAAAAGCACTTTTTGGACACGACGATCGTAAATCGTAATCGCAAATCGTAAATTGTAAATCCTGTCACTGGTCACTCAACGAAGCGAGCGCAGCTTGTTGACGGCGCCCTTGCGGTAGAGCAGGTTGAGCATCTTCTTCAGCGCGCCGTAGCCGCCGCGCGGATACGGAAACCAGGTCAGCTCGCCCCGCAGTCCGAAGCGATCGACGGCAACCGACTTGACCTTGCTGAATTCACGCAGCCCTTCTTTGCCGTGCGTGCGGCCCATGCCGCTTTCCTTGACGCCGCCGAAGGGGAGCCCCGGCATGGCGAAGTTGACGAGGCAGTCGTTCACGGCCACGCACCCCGAGTCGATGCGCTCTTCGGCGATGTGGCGCGCGCGCTCCTCGTTGCGGCTCCAGATGCTCGCGTTGAGGCCGTAGACGCTGTCGCCGGCGAGGCGGATGGCCTCTTCGTCGTCACGCACTTTCATGATGGGAAGCACGGGGCCGAAGGTCTCTTCGCGCATGACCAGCATGCCGTGATTGACGTCGACGAGCACCGTCGGTTCGAAGAACAGACCCCCGAAATCGGTGCGCCGCTTGCCGCCGGCGAGAATCCGGGCCCCCTTGGCCACGGCGTCGGCGATGTGCGCCTCGACGATGTCGAGCTGGCGGCGGAAGGTCATCGAGCCGATTTCGGTTTTCGGATCGGTGTGCAGCCCCTGTCGTATCTGGGCCGTGCGCTGGAGCACTTTGGAGACGAACTCGTCGTAAACCCTCTCGTTGACGTAGGCCCGTTCGACGCTCATGCAGACCTGGCCGCTGTTCGTGAAGGCCCCCCAGACCGCGCCGGCCGCGGCGCGATCGATGTCGGCGTCGGCGAGCACGATCATCGGATCCTTGCCCCCGAGTTCGAGCACGACGGGGGTCAGGGTTTCGGCTGCCGTGGCCATGATCTTCTTTCCCGTGCCCACGCTTCCGGTGAAGGCAATCTTGTCGACGCCGCTGCGCACCAGGTGCGCGCCCGTACTGCCGTCGCCGGTGACGACCTGCAGGATGTCGCGGTGCTCGCCCATGGAAGCGAAGATTTCGCCGAGAATCAGCCCCGTATGCGGCGTGACTTCGCTCGGTTTCAATACGACCGTGTTGCCCGCGTAGAGGGCCGTGAAGGCGGGGCCCGCCGCGAGCGTGAACGGATAGTTCCACGGCGAGATGACCCCGATGACACCGTAGGGGGAATAGATTTTGTACGCTTTCTTGTTCTTCAGGAGTCCGGGCGACACCCGGCGCGGCGCGAGCACCCGCTCGGCCACCCCGGCGTAGTACTCTGCGAGGTCGCAGGCGGTGATGACGTCGGCGCTGAGGGCCTCGACACGCGATTTTCCGGTCTCGCTGCAGATGACGTCGACAATCTCGTCGGCGCGGGCGGCAATGCGGTCGACGACCTTCTCGAGATGGCGCACCCGTTCGCGCACCGGGAGCCTGCCCCAGGTCTCGGCGGCAATTCGCGCTCGCCTCACGGCTGCCCGCACATCTTCTTCGCCGGCGACGGGCACCGAGCCGACGTGCTCGCCGGTGGCCGGACTGACGACGTGTATCTGTCTGTCTTCGATTTTCATCTGCGGCCTCGCGCCTTCGCCCCATGAGCCGGTTCGTGAAGTCGAACCGGCTTCCAGCCTAGCACGGCCCTCGCGAGCCCGGCAACGAGCTGGGGTGATTGTTTCGCCGGCGGTGCTCAATCTCCTCGTCCTGCAGCCGCTCGTACCGCCGGAACACACCCACGAGATCGTCGATCGAGAAGAAGACCATGCGGATGAATGCGGCCAGGATGACGACGAGAATACTGTTGAAGAACCAGTCGACCACCCATGCCCCCGCCCCCCAGTTCCAGGGCACGCGCAGCAGGCGGAAATCGAAGAGCGGCACCAGCACGAACGAAAGCCAGTGCGAAAGGCAGTACGGGCAGGTGAACAGATATCCCCGCCACGTTTCCTTGCCTCCCAGCCAGCGGCGGAACGGCGCGAACAGGCGCTCGTGCGTGATGGTATTGGCGATGCACATCACGACGAGCGAGAGTAGAAGATACTTCGCCCACATGATGTCACGATCATGCCGCAGCTCGGGCGCGACGGGCCAGCGCGGGCGATTTGAAAGCGAGAAGTCGCCGGTGCCGGCCGCCCGGCTCAGCGGATGGGCTCGCTGCGCGGCGAGAGCCAGTCGGCGATGGGCTGCCAGACATATTGCGGCGCCCCCGACCCGGCGATGAGGCCGATGTGCCCGAGGGGGGCATCGATACGGGTCTTGTCGCGAACGGGAATCTCTTCGACGGCGGCGCCGACGCTTTCGGGCGACGCTACCTTGTCGGTCGTGCCGACGACGACGCAGACGTTGGCCTGAATGCGGTGCAGCTCGACGTGCGTGCCCGCGATCTTGAGCCGGCCCTGGCGCAGCCGGTCGTCCTTGACGAAGTCGGTCACGAACTGGCGGAACGCGGCGCCGGGGTACGGAATGAATTCGTCGACCCAATTGCCGATCGTTTCATAGCCGGCGACCCACTCGCGGTCCCAGTAGTGCAGATAGAGGTCGACGTAGCGCGTGACCGTCGACGCCGGCGAAAGCAGCTTGAAGCCGGTGCGGGTCAGCAGCGGGGGAATGTTGCCGAGCTGCTCGAGAAACCACATCGTGCCCGGCAGGTCGGCGAGGCGCGCCAGGTACGAAAACGGCACCATGCGCGAGAAGTTGAGGGGGCTCCCGATGGTGACGATGTTGCGGGCATGCGCCTGTTCGCCGAAGTAGGCGCTGTAGGTGTAGCTCATGATGCCGCCCATGCTCCACCCCACCAGGCTCACGTCGTCGACGCCGGTTTTCTCGCGGATCTTCTGGACCGCGTTGGGGATGAAGTCGAGCACGTAGTCGTCGACCCGGATGTTCTCGTCTTCCTTGTCGGGCACGCCGAAGTCGATCATGTAGACATCGAACCCGCGCCCGAGCAGGTAGCCGACCATCGAGTGGGCGGGCCTGAGATCGAAAATGCTCGGTATGACCATGAGCGGCGGCACGATCAGAATCGGGATGCGGTACCGCTTTTCTGCGCTGGGCAGCCGGTAGTGCAGCAGGGTGCTGCGCTCCCACATCCATGCGACCTCATGCGGCGTGGCCACCTGGGGTGTGAGCGGCCCCAGAAGGGCGCGCTCGAAGGCGTTCAGCCCGCGCCAGAACATCTTGTGGCGGGCGTAGTCGCGGCTCGTGCGTGCCGACTCGGTCGGCCGGAGCCCGCGCTTCGAGCGCTGAACTTCGGTGCGATCGCGATCTGCGGCGAGGCTGTCCTGGATGCGCTGGCTGCTCATCGGTTCACTGCCCCGGTTCACTGCCCGAGGCGGGCCTCGGTGATTTTCGACGCGTAGGTGCTCGACGGAAAATCGCGCTGGAGCCGTGCGAACGACTTGTCGGCGCCGCCTGCGTCGCCCACGGCGAGCTGCAGACTCGCCTTGCCGTACAGGGCGCGATCGCCGTAGGCCGGCTTGTTCTTGAGGATCCAGTCGTACAGATCGAGCGCCTTCTTATATTCTTCGGGGAGCTCCTGGCCGGCAACGTACCTCGCCTTGCCTTCGCGCACATACCATTCGCCGAGCCGCGCCATATTGTGCATCCAGAAGCGCTCGCCGCGTTTGGCGTGCTGCGCTTTCATGGCCATCGCTTCGAGAATCAGCGTGCAGTGATCGGTGCGTTCGCCCTTCTCGCACTGAGCGCTCATGGCATAGAGTTGATCGAACGAAAGCGTCTTCACGTCTTCGGGCTTGAAGCCGGCCGACTGCTGACGAGGCTGCAGCGCATAGTAGAGAACGCCGGCAATCAGGGCCAGCAGGACGACGGCGAAAGCAATGGTTTTTTTCATGATGGTGTCACTCGCAAAGGCGTATTATATCAAGCGCAATCTGATTCCCCCACTCCGGCGGCGCACCGGCGGCAAGGTTCTCTCATGCCTGCCACGCCAGCAGAAACGCGCCCGAGACGACCAGAGCGAACCCGAGCCACTGGTGGCGCACCATGCGCTCGTGGTAAAAGGCGGCCGCCAGACCGACCGCGACCGGCGTGAGCAGGCTGCCGAGCGGAGCGACCACGTAGGCGGCCCCACCTGCCAGGCCGGCGAGAAAAGCCAGAAAGGCCGCCGAATCTAGGAGCGCGAACAGCGGCGGTCGTGTCCGGTAGCGTCGCAGCGAACGGGGGTCTCCCCCCAGGACGGCGGCCCCCACGAGCAGCAGTCCGGTACCCCGCAGCACGGCGGCCTGCAGCAGGAGATCGCCTTGGGCCAGCGGAAGCTTGAGCAGAAAGAAACTCACGCCGAAAAGTCCCGCCGATACCAGCCCTTCGCGAAAGCCCGGGGCGTGCAGCCGGATGCGCGTGCCGTCCCAGGCGATGAGCGCGACCCCGGCGAGGGTCGTCCCCATGCCCGCGAGCCCGGCAAGGCCCGGCCGCTCGCCGATCAGTAGAATGGCGAGCAGCGCGGTGATCGCCGCCCAGGCCGCGTTCGTGGTCGTCACGACGGCGAGCAGGCCGATGCGAAATCCGCGGTAGAGCGAAAGGTAGGCGCCGGCGTTGAGCAGGCCGACCACGACCCAGAGCGCAAGCGTGGGCGCCGGCGCCGCCGCGGCTCCGCGCAGGGTCCAGAGCCCGAGAAAGACCGGAAAACCGACCAGATACAGCCAGAGCAGGGTGGCGGTGCCGCCGTCGCGCTCGGCACGGCGCTTGGCGAGAAAGTCGGCCGAACCCCATCCGAAGGCGGCGCCCAGCCCGAGGGTCGCGGCCACCCAGCCGTTCATCGCGCCCGATCCCACTCGGGGTCGGTATAGGCGCCGGGCAGGGGGGTGTCGGTGTCGGTTTTCAGCAGGATACGGGGATTGGCGTGCGTGAGACGGCGCAGGGGGAGCAGGTAGAGAGGTTTCGTGCCGGCGACGATGTTCTCGAAGACGACACGAACCTTGCTGCTCTCGCCCTTGCGCAGGAGATTGATGTAGGGGAAGCGTCCCGAAGCACCCTGCTCCTTACCCGTGTGATCGACGATGGCCAGGTTCTCGGGGCGCAGCGTGAACGCGGCTCCCTCGTGATTCCTGTATTCGAGATCGACGAAGACGAGGCTGCCCGAGAGGGTCGCTTCGAGAAGCGTCACCTCCCAGTCGTTGCCGTTTTCCTTGACCTGGACGGGGGTGCCGTATCCGGGGAGGGAGTTGCACGCCGCGGTCAGCAGCACGACCAGCGGCAGAAGATAACGCAGCATCACCATGAAGAATCCTCAGGTTCCAGAGACGGATACGCCTTGGCCTCGGCCGCATTCCACCCGATGATTGCGAGGGCGGGCAGGTAGGCGAGGGCAAGGCCGAACAGTATTTCGGGGGCCATCCCCGATGCAGACACGGTCGGTGCCAGTCCGGTCTGAAAGGCGTAGAACGTGCCGGCGTGGGTCAGCTCTTCCCAGAAGATGATACCGAATATCACCGCCGTGAGGCCAAGCTGCGCGGCGGCGAGCCACGCCGTCACCAGGCGCTGGGCGCGCAGCAGGCTCTGCGTCGCCAGGTAGGCGAAGAAGTAGCCCGAGAAGCCAAGCGCGGCAAGCACGATGCCGAACGACAGCGGAAGGCGGAGCGGCTCGATCAGGTAGGCGAGGCTCCACGCGGGCAGGGCGTGATAGAAGTAGCCCATGACCGGAAGCTGAATGGCGATCAGGTAGAACGCACCGCGGAAGAAGGGCGCGTCGAACGGGCTGCTCGAAACCGCTTCGGCCGCGATGCGCCGGGCCGCGGCGAGGGCGAAGGCCGCGCCGAGCAGCGGCGAAAGGAAGAGAAAGAGGAGGATCATGGCCGCCGCGGGCTCCCGGTAAACATCCCGGACGTGAGCGAGGTCGCGACGATACGCCCACGTCCCGTGCGCCAGTCTTCGTAGACGACGACAACGCCGGAGCAGCGCGGATTGAATTGTCTGCCCGGCGCAGAGGCGATTGCCTCCGTGGGGGACCACCCGGCGGAGGTCCGGACCGCGCCGTGGATGTCGAGTTCCCCATCGCTCGACGCCTGCCAGACCGCCGCGGCGCCGCTCACCGCGCGGCAGAGGGCGGGTCGCCAGGCCGGAGCGCCGGCCTCCAGCGGAGCCATGTTTCCCGTGTCGCCGCCCGAGGCCCATTCGCCCAATCGATGCATGGGACCGCGATCGTCGACCCCCGAGAAGAGCGCGAGGGTCGTCGCGCCGTCGATGAGCACGGCGTTCGGGCCGAAGATCCGTTCGCGGTCGCTCGGGGCGTTCAGTCGTTCGTTTGCGCTCCACGTACTCGCGGCATCGGTCGAGAAGGCTGCGTAGATATCCCAGTGGTAGTCTCGGAAATCGGCCCACGTGACGGCGACGCGATTCCCGTGCGCCGCGATAGACGGCAGCGCCTGATTGTTGCGCGGATTTCCGGGCCGGTTCGCGACCATCTTGTCTGCGTGCGGCTCATCGAGGCGAATCAGCGTGAAGGCATCGGCCGCAGCCGTTCCCCTGGCGAGCAGGATGTCGCTGCTGCCGGCGCGCCGATCGGTCCACACCACGAAGAGACCCGCATGCGAGGCCGCAATCGCCGGGCTCCACTTGGCCGCGCCCGCGCCGGCGCCGCCGTTGACGGCCGTGTCGAAAGCCTGCGATTCGGTCCAGAGGCCTTCAGCAAGGGTAAGCAGGCGCAGCGACGTCGCGGGCGCGTCCGGGTCGCCGTGTTCGTGCACGAAGACGACGTGAACCCGATCGGCCACGGCGGTCACCCGTGCGCCGTAGATGCGCTCTCCCGCGCCGGCGGTAAAGAGGTCGGTGCCGGCCGGCTGCGCGTCGGAAACCGCCGCATGGCGCAGGCGGCGGCCCTCGGCGCCGTCCTCGAGCCAGATCACGTGGCAGCGCGTCGCGGTGCAGGCGATGTCGGGGCGAATCTGGTTGCGATCTTCCCCCTCGGGCGGCAGCACCCAGGTTTCGCGCGCTTCATCAAGCGCCGCGCCCGTATCGGCGCGCAGGGCCAGGCCGGCAGGCGAGCGCGGAAGGACGATGTCGCCGCGCGCCGACGAGAGTACGTACTGATTCTCCCTCGCGCCGCCCGGCCGCAGCGCCTCACCATGTTCCCGCAGGCGGGCCCGGCGTTCGGCGAGCGGGAGCCCGATCGGATCTTCCGTCGCCCACGGTCCGATGTGAAGATAACCCGGGGTCGCAGGCTGCCCGATGAACGCCAGGGCCGTGTCGTCTGCCGCGCTCTCCTTGACCAGAGCGCTCTGGCAATCGAAGACGAGGTCGAGCAGATTGCCGGTCAGGCAGGGAAAGACGGAGTAGCGGAACGAATCGTAGGCCTGTACATGGTTCCACCCGCTCTCCTGCACGACGTCGGGCAGCCAGTCGCCGCTCTCCTGTTCGATGGCCCATCCGCTGAAGGCTTCGTGCTGCAGCGTGATGTCGGCGTCGAGATCGTTCAGGCGCTCGAGCACGTCGGGCATCCACGCATCTTTGCTGATGACCGGCCCCAGGCGGCCCAGGGGGGTGGCGATGGGACGCATCTGCTCGAGCGGGCCGTAGCTCATTTCAAGAAGACTCTCTTCGGTCGGCACAAGGTAGGCCTTGCGCACCCGCCCGATCTCGTTTCCGTCGGGGCCGTAGACGACCGAGAAGTTGTAGACCTCTGCCTCGGTTGCGACGTAGCCCGGGGCGCCGGGGGGCAGATCGGGATCGCCGATTTCTGCGAGAACGGCGGCATCCGTCGTCGGCTCGTACGGAGCGGCGTTGAAGCTCGTGGCGACGTAGACCCCGTATTGCCGCGCAACTTGCGGAAACGTGTCTTCGACGGCGCGGGCGATGACGTCGGTCAGGGCCAGAAGCAGGCCGCGCACCGGCGGCGCGCCCGGAAACCGGGTCTGGTACCAGCGCAGCGGCGCCTGGTAGGACGTGAACAGATGCGCGAAGGCGCCGAGCGCATCCGACTGCGCGCGCGCCTTTTCGCCCCGGGAGCCGAGAAAGGCGGCGGCCAGGGCGGCGTCTTCGGGAAAGACGACGAGGTTGGGGACGGCGGCCGAGAAGCAGGGAACTTCGGACTCGATCGCCGAAAAGACGAAGCGCCGGTAATCTGCGTAGGTCTTCAACCCGGCCAGGTCCTGGCGCAGGCCGACCGCGAAGATGCGTGCGGTGGGCGTCCCCGCCGGGTCGGCGGCGATCTCGTAGCGGCAGGTCCGGGTCTGCGGGGCGGGGGCGGGGCTGCAGCCCGCGAGCGCGACGCCAAGCGTCAGAACGGCGAGTGCTTTGTTCACGGAGGCACCGGGGATTCGAGTCTCCCACAGCATATCAGGTGCCGGAGGCCGATTCGAAAAACTGCCTCAGACGAGTTCCCGGCGATACAGGACGGCGTCTTCGAAGGGGTCGCGGTAGTAATCGCGGCGCAGGCCGACCTCCTCGAATCCGGCGGCGGCGTAGAGCGACCGGGCCGCATCGTTACCGCGCCGCACCTCGAGGTGGATGACGGTGGTCCCCTGCCGGGCGGCCGAATCGATCAGGGCCTGCACGAGCATGCGGCCGATCCCCTTGCGGCGTTCGCCCCCGGCGACGGCGAGCAGCTGCAGGTCCATCTCGCCGAGCACGGTGAATGCGAGCACGAACCCGGCCAGGCGGCCGTCGGACTCGGCCACGAGAAAGGTCGCCATATCGTCGCCGAAGCGCTCTTCGAGCGACCGGGCAGACCAGGGGTTGGGAAATGCGGCGGCGTTGAGCGCCTGAACGGCCGGCAGGTCTTCGCGCCGAAGAGGACGGACGAGCACCATGCCGGCCCCCCCGGCTACCAGCGAATCAGGGTCGAACCCCAGGTGAACCCGGCGCCGAAGCCGGCCAGAAGCACCAGCTTGCCCGGGGCGATGCGCCCGTCGCGCACGGCTTCATCGACGGCGATGGGAATCGAGCCCGCCGTCGTGTTGCCGTACTTCTGGATGTTGTTGACGACCTTGTCTTCGGGGAAGTTCAGGAGCTCGGCGACCTTGCTGTTGATGCGCAGGTTCGCCTGGTGGGGCACGAGCACGTCGACCTCGTCGAGCGAGACGCCATTTCGGCCGAGAATGTCCTGAATCGTCTCGGGCAGCCGGGTGAGGGCGTGCATGAAGACGTATTTTCCCTCCATCTTTGGATACTGACGGCCCGGTTCGCCCCACCATTCCTGTTCGCCGAAGCGGTCGTGATAGATGGAGCCGGGCAGTTCGCACCAGAGTTTGCGGGCCTGCTTGCCCTCGCTGTGCAGGCGCGAGTCGAGAATGCCGCGTCGGTCGTCTTCGGACGGGCCCACGATGACCGCGCCGGCCCCGTCGCCGAAGATGACGCTCACATCGCGCCCGCGGGGCGTCATGTCGAGGCCGGTCGAGTGAATCTCGGCGCCGATGACCAGGATGCGATCGTACATGCCGGTGCGGACGAAGTTATCGGCGATGGCCAGCGAATAGAGAAATCCGGTGCACTGGTTGCGCACGTCGAGGGCGCCGATGTTGCCGCAGCCGAGCTTCTCCTGAACGAAGACCCCCGAACCCGGGAACTGATAATCGGGCGAGAGGGTGGCGAAAATGATGAAGTCGATGTCCTGCGGGGTCAGGCCGGCGGCGTCGAGCGCCTTGCGGGCCGCTTCGACCCCGAGGTCCGACGTGCCGACGCCGGGATCGACGTAGTGGCGTTCGTGAATGCCGGTACGCTGGACGATCCAGTCGTGGGTCGTGTCGAGCAGGGGCTCGAGGTCGGCGTTCGTCACGACGCGTGGCGGAACATGGTGGCCGGTCCCCAGAATTCTACTGCGGCGCATGGCAATCCTCGGTAATGTCGGGGGGAATCGAGAAATCAGGTGAGATGTTTTTGGTATAGCAGATCTCCCGACGAGCGGCAAACCGCGCGGGGGCGCGCACGGGCGGTCTCAGCCTGCTTCAGGCGGGCGCGCTCCGCTGCAGAGGGCATCGCTCAGACGGCCCTGCGGCAGGGTGAAACGCTGACAGAAGCGAAGGAGTTGATCTCATTGACGGTTTTTGGCTCACAGGCTATAATTTCGATGGGTGCCTTTGGGGTAGCCAATGGGTCTTATGAGGGCGTTTCAACTCGTGCTTCTGGCAGCATCGATGGTGGGTGCACTGCAGGCTTCTCCGGCCGCGGCGGATATCTATATGCACGAGCAGGACGATGGGGTCATCGCCTTCACCGACTATCGCCCCAACGGAAAGAAGAAAGTCGAAGTTTTCCTGCGCTCCGCGGCGCCCGCCAAGGTGCTCCGGAAGACCGCCGTCGTGAAGACGAGCGACTGGGACAGCCTGATCGTCCAGATGGCCCGTAAGTATGCCGTGGAGCCGGCGCTCGTGAAGGCCGTTATCCATACGGAGAGCAACTTCGACCCCTATGCCGTGAGCCGCGCGGGTGCCGAAGGGCTGATGCAGCTCATGCCCGCGACCGCGCTCGAAATGCAGGTCTACGACAGCTTCAACCCTGAGGCGAACGTCGACGGCGGCGTGCGCTATCTGCGCCGGATGCTCGATAAGTTCAAGGGGAACATGCGGCTCAGTCTGGCCGCCTACAACGCCGGACCGACCGCGGTCGACAAATACGGCGACATCCCGCCCTTTGAAGAGACCCGCAATTACGTCCGGAAGGTTCTCGATCTCTACGAGCGCTACCGGGAACTTCATCCCTGAGCGCCATGCCAGACCCCCAGCAGATTGTCGCCCAACTCGGTCTGTCGGCTGAAGAGGAATACCAGCTCCACCTCGAACGGGGGCGGCGCGCCCTCAATACCGACAATCTGATCGAGGCCAAGTCTGAAATCGACAAGTGCCTCGCGGCGCGTCCCGGCGACAGCGGCGCTCTCAATCTGCGCGCCCTGCTGCTCTTCAAGCTCGAAGAGTACGACGACGCGATTCGGATCTTCAAGGAACTCGTCGAACGGTTCCCCCAGGAGGCTGTGCTCGTCAACAGTCTGGGGCTCGGATACCTGAAGAAGACCGATTACGAAACCGCGGCGATGTACTTTGAGCGCGCCTGCAAGATCGATCACAACTACGCCAAGGCGCACAACTACCTCGGCTTCTGCTACCAGCATCTCGGGCGCTACCGCGAGGCCCGCGAAGAATTTCTGCTCGGCGGCTCACGCTCGATGGCGGCGCGCATGGAAGAGCTGCTGGCCGAGGCCGAACAGGCCGGCGCGGCCCGGGCCGCCGAGGCGTCGGCGCAACAGGCCCAGGAAGATCTCGAGCGCATGATCAAGGAGCCCGAGCCCGAGAAGCCCTCCTTCGCCTCCATCGAAGCAGCGGCGCGCCCGGCTCCGGCCGCCTCGGCCCCTGCGCTTGCCGGACAGCCCTCGGCGCGCCTTGCGCCGGTGGTGCGCAACCTGACCGACACCGCGGTGGCCTACCAGCTTCATTACGAGAGCGATGCGCCGTGCGCGATCAGCGAGGGGGGCGTGCTGCGCATGCGCGGCCAGACCTTCAGCCGGCTGCGGCACACACTGTCGGCTTTCGGGAGCCTCGAGTTCCGCCCCCGCTTGAAGCGCTACAAGGGTAAGGATCTGAAGTCGTATTTCGGCAGCGACGACGATCCGATTCACGAGCTTGTCGGCGAAGGCGTCGTCTACATCCGCCCTCCGGGACGTCTCGTTTCACTCCCGCTCGAAGACGAGATCGTCTACGTGCTCGAAGACCGGGTCTACGCCTTTGCCGGCGATCTTCGCTGGGAGAACGGCCGGCTTCCGGGCGAGAACGGGGGCGACCTTCTGCTCGTGCAGTTCAAGGGTGCGGGCAATGTCGTCCTGCATGCCGACGCACCGCTGCGGGTGCTGGCGCTTCCGGGCGATCTCCCCGCGCGTTTTCCCGCCGCCTCGCTCGTCGGCTGGTTCGGCGAGATCGTGCCTCGCCTGACCACCGCCGCCTTTCCCGGCCTTGCCGAGGGATCGAGCGTCGTCGAATTCCAGGGGCGCGGGCATGTGCTTTTCGAAATGCCCGCGGGCGCGACCCCGCCGCCGGACGAGGAGTAGCCGCATGCACACCACGGGGGCTTCGCCGAAGGGTCGCATCTGGAACATTCCGAACGTCTTGACGTTCTTCCGGATCGCGCTCATCGTCCCCTTTCTCCTGCTGATGTACCGGGAGCAGACCGACCCCGCTTCGTGGGCGAATTACTGGGCGTGTCTGCTCTTCTTCATTGCCTCGATGACCGACTGGGTCGACGGCGTACTCGCGCGGCGGTGGAATCTGGTGACCCCGGTCGGGCAGCTGCTCGATCCGCTCGCCGACAAGCTGCTCGTCGCCGCCGCCCTGGTCATGCTCGCTGTTTTCAACGGCCTCGCCGGCGGCACCGTGGGCGCCCCGGCCTGGGTCGGCATCTTCATCATTGCGCGCGAGCTGGCCGTCACGGGCCTGCGCGGCATGGCCGGCGCCGAAGGGGTCGTCATCGCGGCCTCGTCGGGCGGCAAGTGGAAGACTGTCATTCAGCTGCTCGCGCTCGGCGGCCTCATCATGCAGGGCATGCGCGCGGGAGACGCCGCCATCCCGCTCCCCGGCTTCGCGCTCGACCTCGGGCTCATCGGATATTACGGTCTCTTCGCGGCCCTCGCGCTCACGGCCTGGAGCGGCGCGATCTATTTCGTGCGTTTCCTTCGCGCCTTCGCGTGAGCGCCCCGGCTGCCGCGCCGCGTTGACACTGCGGCAAGAGCTTCGTTATGCTGATTCGCGTCGGCTGCGCGGCGCCTCTGCCGCGTGGCGGCCGATTCCACGAACAGGTGTAGCTTGAGCCTCGACACGCTGCGCACGCGGATTCCGGACCTGGTCGTTTCCGTCGGCGAAGCAGACCGGATCAACTACGCGCGCGACCTCTACCCGCTGACCCACATCCGCATGCAGGACGCGCGGATTGGTACGCGGCCGCGCGCCGTCGTATGGCCGCAGTCGGCGGCGCAGATCGCGGCGCTCACGGCCTGGGCCGCCGAGACCGGCACGCCGCTGATACCCTACGGCGCCGGGTCGGGCGTATGTGGGGGAACGCTGGCGTCCGAAGATGCGGTCATCGTCGACCTCAAGCGCATGAACCGTATCGTCGACCTCGATGAGATTTCGCTGCTCGTGCGCGTGCAGCCGGGCGTGATCGGCGAAGACCTCGAGCGCTGGCTCTCCCGGCGTGGTTATACGCTGGGGCACTTTCCCTCTTCCATTTACTGCTCGAGCGTCGGCGGCTGGGTCGCAACCCGTTCGGGCGGACAGTTCTCGACGAAGTACGGAAAAATCGAGGACATGGTCGTGGCCCAGGAGGTCGTTCTGCCCGACGGAGAAATCGTGCGCACCCGTACGACGCCGCGGGCCGCGACGGGTCCCGACTGGGATCAGCTCTTCGTCGGCAGTGAAGGAACGCTGGGCTTCATTACGGAAGTGACCCTGCGCGTGCATCCGGCGCCCGAGGTCCGGTGCTTCCGCGGCTTTCGCTTCGCCGATGTCCCGTCTGCGCTTGCGGGCATGCGCTCCCTTCTGCAGGCCGGGCTGCGTCCCGCGGTCACGCGCCTGTACGACGAGATCGATACCCTGGTCGCCGGCAACAGGAAGCCCGCGGCAGACGATGTCGTTCCCGGGTGGAAGCAGAAGTTCAGCCGTTCGCTTCGCGAGCACAACGTATTTCTGCAGCTCGCCCAGCGCACGGCGTTCCGCCACCCGAAAATGGTTCATGCCCTGGTCGACATGCTTCCCGGCAGCTGTCTGTTGACCGTCATGTTCGAAGGCGCGGCCGGCCTGACCGAAGCCGAAGCCGACGAGGGCTGGCGGATTCTCTCCGAGCTGGGGGGGCGCGATCTCGGGCCGGCGCCGGGCGAAGCCTGGTATGCGACGCGCTATCACGTCAGCTACCGGCAGAGCGCCCTGTTCGCCGCCGGGGCCTTCGTCGATACCTGCGAAGTTGCGACGACGTGGGGCGCCATTGACGATCTGTACTTGGGCATGCTGCGCGCCGTGCAGTCGCAGGCGCTCATCATGGCCCACTTCTCTCATGCCTATCACGAAGGGGTGAACATCTACTTCACGTTCGCCGCGACGGCCGGCACGCCCGCCGAGCAGGAGCGTCTTTACGAAACCATCTGGGAGCGGCTCATGGAGAGCTGCCTGCGGTACGGCGGCACCATCAGTCATCATCACGGCATCGGATTCTCGAAGCAGCGCTGGCTCGCGCGGGAACTCGGCGGCGGGATGGAGGTCTTTCGCGCCGCCAAACGCGCCATCGATCCGCGCGGGCTGCTCAATCCGGGCAAGATGGGCCTCGCGCTCTCCGAAGGGGAGCGCCGATGACGACCGGCACGTTCGGCACGCAGCCTTCGGCGGCGCAGAGTCCGCCTTCGACGGGGCAGACTCCGATTGATGCGCTTCACGTCCTCTTTCCCCAGCGGGTTTCGACGCGGCAGGTCGATCGAGTCGTCTACCATCGTGATCTTTCTCCGGCGCAACAGCTTGCGGTGCGCGAGGGAACCGTCGGCATGCTCCCCGATGCCGTCGTCTGGCCCGAGAACGTTCAGGACGTCACCTCTCTGCTGCGCCTCGCCAACGAACACGGGATCCCGATCGTTCCGTGGGGGGGCGGCAGCAGCGTCGTCGGCGCCGCCACTCCCGTGCGCGGGGGAATCGTCTGCGACCTGAAGCGCATGAACCGTCTCGTGCAGATGGATGAGCGCAGCCTGCTCTACGTGGCCGAGGCGGGTATCAACGGGGAAGATCTGGAGCGGCAGCTGAACGCCGCGGGATTCACGACCGGTCACTTCCCCTCGTCCATCTACTGTTCGACGCTGGGCGGCTGGCTGGCCACGCGCTCGGCCGGGCAGATGTCGACGCGGTACGGAAAGATTGAGGATCTGGTCGTCTCACTCGAGGCCGTGCTGCCTTCGGGTCGCGTCATTCAGACCAAGGCCGCCCCGCGTTCGGCCACGGGGCCCGACATCGATCAGCTGCTCGTGGGCAGCGAAGGTACGCTCGGCGTGATCACCCGCGCGACGATGCGCATGTTTCCGCTGCCCGAGTCGCGCCGGTTCGTCTGCACCGTGTTCGACAGCCTCAATGCGGGGCTCGAGGCCGTGCGCCTGCTGCTGCGGCGAGGTGTCCGGCCCGCGGTCGTGCGGCTCTACGACGAGCTGGATACGACGCTGGCGCTTTCGTCGCTGGGGCTCGAGATGAACGGCAATCTGCTCATTCTCGGCTTCGAAGGGCGTCACGCCATGGTCGAGGCCGAAATGAATGCCGCCCGCCCGTTGCTTGCCGCCGGAGAAGATGCAGGCGAGGGGCCGGGGGAGTGGTGGTATGAGCATCGCTACCGTATTTCCTACAAACAGAGCGTCGTGCTTGCCGGCGAGCAGATGGTCGTCGATACCTGCGAGGTCGCGGCGACGTGGTCCCGCATCCGCGAGGTCTACGCAGCCGTACAGCGCGCGCTGGCCGGATACGTGACGGTGCTCGCCCACTTCAGCCACGCCTACCCCGAAGGCATCAGTATTTACTTCTCATTCGTGGGGAATGCCGACGGACATCCGGCCGCCGGGTTTCATGCGGAACTCTGGCGCCGTACGCTGGATGCCGTGGTGTCGGCGGGAGGCAGCATTTCACACCACCATGGCATCGGGCTGCTCAAGGCCCCCTGGCTCGCCGCCGAACTCGGCGGGCTTCACGCCGTATTCGCGCGTCTGAAAAGAGAACTCGACCCGAACAACATCCTCAATCCCGGAAAGATGGGGCTGCCGTGATCGCAGAGTCCTACCGTAGAGAAATCCAGTACTGCACGTTCTGTCCCAAGATGTGCCGCTTCGTCTGTCCCACCGCCATCGCCGAGGCCCGCGAGACCGTGACGCCGACGGGCAAACAGACGCTGCTCTATCTTGTGCAGCAGGAGGCAGTGCCGCTCGACACCGAGGCGGTGCAGACCTTTCAGCAGTGCACGGGCTGCGGGCTGTGCACGGAATACTGTGACCATGACATTGACGTCTACCCGGTCATGCGCGAGGCGCGCGCCGAAGGCGCACGCCGCGGCGTCGTCACCCCCGAAGCCCGCAACGTGCTCGACAACTATCTTCAGTACGGGAATCCATACGGCAACCTGACCCCGGCGTACCTGAACCGGGTGGGCGCGCGCATACTGCGTCAGGCACAGGTTTTCTACGTGCCAGATGTTTCGGCCATCGCGCGTCGACCCGAGGCGCTCGACGCCGTGCTGCTCGTGCTCGAAAAGCTGCATCAGGAGAATGTCGCCCTGTGGCCCGGCCCGATGCTGGGCAGCGGCTATCTGTTGCACACGCTCGGCTTCGACGACGAGTTCCGGGCGCACGCGAAGGCGTTCGCCGACGTTGCGCGCGGCGCCCGCACGCTCGTCTTTGCTTCACCCCACGATGCCGAGACGGTGCGCAAACACTATCCGGCCGCCGGCGCGCAGCTCGAGGCCGAAGTGCTGACCGAAGCCGAGTGGCTTCTACGGATACTCGCGCACCAGGACGTGCCCGGACAATCTGCGCGGCGGGTACTCTATCACGACCCCTGCTCACTGGGGCGCGGCCTCGGCGTCTACGACGCGCCACGCCGGATCATCGAGGCGGTCAACGGTTCGCCGGCGCTCGAATTTTCCTGGTCCGGGGCCGAGAGCAAGTGCTGTGGATGGGGCGGCGGATATGCATTTACGGTTCCCGAGAGCGCCAAAATCGTCGCGCGGAACCGGATTGATGAAGCGGTCGAACAGACTCCCGACGAGATCGTCACCGGATCGACTTCCTGCGCCGTGCAGCTGCTGAGCGCGGCGGGACATTCGATGCCGGTCTTCGATCTCATGACCTGGCTGGCGGTGCGGCTATGACGAAAACGACGACGACATTCTCGCGGCCCTGCTTCATCGTAAACCCGAACTCGGCGAACCGAAGCACCGGTCGCGACTGGGCTGACATCGAGGCGCTGGCGCGCCGCGTCTTTCCGGCGATGGAGACGCGCTTCACGCAGCGCACGTTCGAGGCGCCCGAACTCGTGCGCGCGGCGCTGCGCGAGGGAGCCGATCTGATCGTGAGCGTCGGCGGCGACGGTACGCACAATGAAGTCGTCAACGGTTTCTTCGAAGACGATCGGGTGATCAATCCCGACGCGGTGCTGGGTATTCTGGCGCGGGGGACGGGCGGAGACTTCCGCCGCACGCTCGGGCTCGAGCGCGCCGTGGGCAGAACGCTTGTCGACGCGGTCGAGTCGCTGGGCCGCTGCCACGTCGCCCCGTGCGACGTGGGACGCATGGCTTACGTCACTTCGGATGGAAAGCCGGATGTTCGCCGCTTCATCAACATCACCAGCTTCGGCATCGGCGGTGAAGTTGATGCGGCCGTGAACCGCTCGACGAAAATCCTCGGCGGCAAGGCGAGCTTTCTCATCGGTTCGTTGAAGGCGACCGCGCGCTATCGCAATCGCAATGTACAAGTCGTCGTCGACGGGGCCGAAGTCTATCGCGGTCGCATCTACAACGTCGCCGTCGCGAACGGAAAATTTTTCGGCGGCGGCATGATGATCGCGCCCGATGCACGCATCGACGACGGACTCTTCGACGTCGTCATCTGCGCAGACTTTTCTTTCGGCGATGCGTTGCGTCTCGGTCGCACCGTCTATCGCGGCGAACATCGCAACATGGCGCGCGTGCGCTTTCTGCGCGGGCGCGAGGTCATTGCGACGAGTGAAGAAGAAGTGCTGCTCGACGTCGATGGCGAACAGCCCGGTCGGCTCGAGGCGCGCTTCACGATCGAACCGCAGGCGATTCGAGTCCTGCGTCGCGGCGATCCGGGAACGTGACCGAGATCAAACCGCGTTTCGATCTCCTTGACACGATCTAGCAAATTGTATACATTCAACTCAATTACCAAGCCAAGGATGAACGACCGATTGTTTCCCAAGCGCGAATACATTCAGGCTCACTATCGTTCAGCTGTATCTCTTCCTTCTGCCGTTTTGCTGACGGCGCATTTCACGTTTCGCGCTGCCATCCTTGTTCGTGTGGAGTCGTTTGACGCGTATGGGTTTTGAACCGCGTGCCGTTGACAACACGGTGCCCACGAACGCTCCTGAGCGCTTCATCCCCTTGTCCACTTTTTTCCGCTTTTCTGTCGCCGGGGCTCGTCCCCTGGCTTCGGTTGCGTCCGAGTTTCCTGTTGCTCGGACCCGGATCGCCCGATCCGTGGCAGCCGCCTATCATCTATATGGATATGCGCTGCCGACAGCAGGACCCTACGGGGTCGAACCGGTTCGTTCGATGCCCTAACCCTATTGGAGGAGAACCAAAATGGCCATTAAGACGAAGAAGGTCGTGGCTCGCGCCAAGACCGCCAAGAACGAAGTGAAGCCCGCCGCCAAGAAGCCTGCTGCCAAGAAGGCTGCCGCCAAGAAGCCGGCCGCCAAGAAGGCCGCTGCCAAGAAGCCGGCCGCCAAGAAGGCTGCTGCCAAGAAGCCGGCCGCCAAGAAGGCTGCTGCCAAGAAGCCGGCCGCCAAGAAGGCTGCCGCCAAGAAGCCGGTCGCCAAGAAGGCTGCCGCCAAGAAGCCGGCTGCCAAGAAGGCTGTTGCCAAGAAGGCCGTTGCCAAGAAGAAGCCGGCTGCCAAGAAGGCTGCCAAGAAGGCCTGAGTCCGGCGGGACGGACCAGAAACGGGCGACTCTGTCGCCCGTTTTTTTTTACCCCGCGCGCCAAAGGGCGGGTTCTCGGCACGCTTGCCGCGCCGATTCCGCAACCGCCATGCAGGACCCCGATCCCGGGCGCAGCGGTTTGGTCGCCCCCCAGGCTTCCTGTATAATGACTCGTTTACGAACCCCGCGTTTTCGCGCGGCAGAACCGTCGGAGTCATTCCATGCCAAAGTACGACAAGCTGGTTCCTCCCAAAGAGGGATCGAAGATCACGGTCAACAAGGACAAGAGCCTCAACGTCCCCGATGATCCGATCATTCCTTTCATTGAAGGTGACGGAACCGGTCCCGACATCTGGGCCGCCTCGGTGCGCGTCTTCGACGCGGCCGTGAAGAAGGCCTTCCGCGGCAAGAAGAAGATCGTCTGGTTCGAAGTCTTCGCCGGCGAAAAGGCCAACGAGGTCTATGGCCCGAATAGCTGGCTGCCCGAAGATACCCTGAAGGCGATCAAGGAATACATCGTCGCCATCAAGGGCCCGCTCACGACGCCGGTCGGCGGCGGCATCCGCTCGATCAACGTGACCCTGCGTCAGGAGCTCGACCTGTATTCCTGCGAACGCCCGGTGCGCTACTTCCGCGGCGTGCCGAGCCCGATGAAGCAGCCCGAGAAACTCGACGTCAAAATCTTCCGCGAAAACACCGAAGACGTCTACGCCGGTATCGAGTGGAAGAGCGGCAGCAAGGAAGCCAAGGCCGTCATCGATTTCATCAACTCGAACTTCAAGAAGAACATCCGGGCCGGCAGCGGCATCGGCATCAAGCCGATCTCGAAGTTCGGCACGCAGCGCCTCGTGCGCCGCGCCGTGCAGTACGCCATCGACGCGAAGGCTTCGAGCGTCACGCTGGTGCACAAGGGCAACATCATGAAGTTCACCGAAGGCGCCTTCCGCGACTGGGGCTATGAGCTCGTCGAGAAGGAGTTCGGCGACAAGGCCGTCACCTGGGATCAGGTCGCGAAGAACCATGGCGGTAAAGTGCCCAAGGGCAAGATTCTCGTCAAGGATGTCATCGCCGACGCCATGTTTCAGCAGCTTCTTCTGCGCCCCGACGAATACTCGGTCATCGCCTCGCCGAACCTCAACGGCGACTACCTGAGCGACGCCTGCGCCGCGCAGGTGGGGGGCCTCGGTATCGCACCGGGGGCGAATGTCGGCGACAAGGCCGCCGTCTTTGAAGCGACGCACGGCACGGCCCCGAAGTATGCCGGGCTCGACAAGGTGAACCCCGGTTCGGTCATTCTCTCGGGCGTCATGATGCTCGAGCACCTGGGCTGGAAGAAGGCGGCCGACCTGATCGTCAACGCCATGGAAAAAGCCATTCAGCAGAAGACCGTTACCTACGACTTCGCCCGCCAGATGGATGGCGCCAAAGAGCTCAAGTGCTCGGAGTTCGCCGACGCCATCATCAAGAACATGGGCTGAGGCCCGGCGGATCATCTGCCTGAAACGGGACGGCCGCAAGCCGTCCCGTTTTTTTTCATCTCTCTGCCGGCGTGGTAGGCTGTGCACATGGATTCAGCCAGCCGGAAAATCGGCGTCGTCACCGGCGCCACCTCGGGCATCGGCCGTGCGGCCGCGCTTCGGCTTGCGCGTGACGGCTGGCATCTCGTGGTGCCCGCCCGCGACGCCGCCCGCGCGCGCCGGCTTGCCGAGGAGATTCGGCGCGAGACCGGACGCGACATCGACGTCGTAGACTGCGACCTGGCTTCCCTGGCGTCGGTGCGTGCGGCGGGCGAGGCGATTCGGGCGCGCTATCCGCGCATCGGCCTGCTCGTCAACAATGCGGGCGCCGTTTACACGCGCTTCGAGCAGACGGTCGACGGCTACGAACGGACCTTCGCGACGAACCACCTCGGTCCCTTTCTGCTGACGCGTCTGCTGCTCGATTCGCTGCGCGCCGCCGAAAGCGCCCGCATCGTCATCGTCTCGTCCGAGGCGCACAAGAGCGGCGACGTCGATTTCGACGACTTGCAGAACGAGCGCGACTTCAAGGGGTTCGAGGCCTACGGCCGGTCGAAGCTCATGAACCTCTGGTTCGCCTATGAACTGGCCCGGCGCCTGGCGGGCACCGGTGTAACGGTGAACGCACTGCATCCGGGGGTCGTGCGCTCGGGGTTCGGCGACAGCGCCCGCGGACTGTTTCGTCTGGGGGTAATCGTGGCGCGGCCCTTCATGATCTCGGCCGAGCGCGGCAGTGACACGCTGGTCTGGCTGGCGACGGCGCCGGACGCAGCCGGCGCGACGGGCAAGTACTTCATCCGGAACCGTGAAGTGCGGTCACGCCGCCGCAGTTATGACGAAGCGGCAGCCGCGCGGTTGTGGACAGAATCCGAGCGGCTCATCGATCGCGCGCTCACGGGGCAATGATCCGGTAGATGGCCCCGCCGGCGAAATCGCCGATATAAAGTCGTCCTGCGGCATCCTGACCGAAGGTGGCCGGCGTGATCGGCCATTCGCCGAGCGCCCACGGCTCGACGCTTTCCGGCGCAGCCGTGTTTCCGGATGGGAGATCGATGGCCCAGACCCGATGGGAAACGAAATCCCCGAAAACGTACTTCCCCTGCAGCTCGGGAATGTCGCCGCTCGTGACGACGTATCCGCCGACAATCGAGCGCCCGGTATCGGCGCCCCACGGGTATTCGTAGATCGGATCGATGAGCCCTGCGGTGGGGCAGTTCTCGGGCGGCTCGAAACAGTGACGCCCTTCGCGCACGTTCCATCCGTAGTTGCCGCCGCGGGTGACGATGTCGATCTCTTCCCACGCGTTCTGGCCGACGTCGGCGACGAGCAGGCGGCCGTCCGGAGCAAAGGTGTAGCGCCAGGGGTTGCGGAACCCGTAAGCCCAGATTTCGGGGCCGAATCCGTCACGGCCGACGAAGGGATTGTCGCCGGGAACCGCGTAAGCCTTACCGTCTTCTCTGCGGTCGACGTCGATGCGCAGCATGGCGCCGAGCAGCGTCCCGGTATTCTGGCCGTGATCGAGCGGATCGCCGCCCGACCCGCCGTCGCCGAAGCCCACGTAGAGCATGCCGTCGGGGCCGAACTGCAGTTGTCCGGCATTGTGATTCGCGAACGGCTGCTCGACTTCGAGCACCGTCTGCACGGGTTCAGCCTTCCAGGTTCCCGCGTCTCCGGTCATCCGGTACTCGCTGATGCGCGACACGTCCTGGCCGTCACGGCGCACGACATGATTGATGAAGAAGCGTCCGTTTGTGCGGAATTCCGGATGAAATGCCAGGCCGAGAAGCCCCTGCTCGCTACGCGTCAGGACGTCGACGGTGAAGAGCGTACCCCGATCGCCACGGTCGGGACGCAGCCACACGGCACGCCCCTCCTTTTCGAGCACGAGCATGACGTCGTCCTGGCCGGGCAGAAACTGGATGTCGGTGTTCTGGGGCAGCCCGTCGGCGACCTGCTGCAGGCGCACGGAGATCCGGCGTCGCTCGGCATCGGCTCCCGTGTACTCGGGGGTGAGAATCCGGGGCTCGTTCTGCGGGGGCGTCGTCTCCGGAGCGCTTTTGGTCTGGCACGCGCCTGCCGTTCCCAGAAGGGCGGCGGTCAGCAGACCGGGCAGAAGGCGATGGCTGAAGGAAGAGGCAGGCATGTTGGCGACCATCTTATCACGGGGTTCGTCCGCGGCGGAACGTCTTGCGGCAGGCCTTTGCAGGCGCCGGCTTCTATGCTAGCGTCGAGGCATGGCGGGGCGAGGCGGGTTTCAGGCATCGGTGTTCGCCACGCAGGTGCTGATTTTCATCGGCATGCTGCTGGTGGTCGCCGGTCTTTTCTTCCTGCGCCAGCTCGTGCTCATGGTGTTCGTATCGGTTCTTCTGGCCCTGTTCTGGAGCGCGGCAACCGATGCGGCCTGTCGACGCCTGCCGTCCGCGATTCCCCGCAACGCCATTCTCCTTCCCGTGGTCCTTGGCAGCCTGGGGGTTTTCGTCCTGCTCGCCGTCCTGCTGGCGCGCCCGATTCGCGAGCAGTTTCAAGAGCTGGCCGGGCAGCTCCCCGAGCTTCTGGGCAACATCTGGCAGCGCATCCAACCGCTGGCGGATCGGCTCGGCATCGTGGGCGGTGACGCCGGCGGCGGCGGGCTCGATATAAGTGCGCTGGCTACCTCGGGGATTTCCATCGTCCAGGCCGGCTTCAGGGGGATTCTCGGCTTTGTCACCGTTCTTTTTCTCGGTATCTTCTTTGCGATGCGTCCCAAACTTTACCGGCGGGGCGTCATCCGCCTTTTTCCCCGCGATCAGCGCGACCGCGTCGATCGGCTGCTCGAGGCCTGGGCCGACACGCTGCGCCAGTGGCTCAAGGCGACCGGAATCACGATCGTCTTCATCAGTATCACGACGACCATCCTGCTCTCGATCATCGGGCTTCCCTACAGTCTGCTCTTCGGGGTGGCGGCAGGTATCTTCGAACTGGTTCCTTTTCTCGGGCCGATGATTGCCTTCACCGGCCCGGTGCTCATTGCGTTGTCCATCTCCATGCCGAAGACCCTCTGGGTGATTGCGGCCTGGTCGCTCGTGCAGTTTCTCGAGGGTAACGTCATCACGCCCGCGGTCATGGCGAACAAGGTGCAGCTGCCGCCCGCGCTCACGCTGATTGCCATCTTCGCCATGGGCGAGCTCTTCGGGCTGATCGGCGTGCTGCTGGCGGCACCTACCCTCGCGGTCATCCTGTCTCTGGATCGCGTCCTGCGCGACGACTTTCAGTAGCTTCTTGCTAGTTGCTTCCGTCCGGAACGCCCGGGATGTCTCCCACGCCGGGCATCTGCGGCGTAAGATCCGGCTGGGGCGTCGTGAGGTCGGGCTGGGGCGGCGCGAAGTCGGGCGTGGGCGTCGTCAAGTCGGGCATGACCGGGCCGAGGTCGGGCCGCGCGGGCGCATAGGGATCATAGGCGTAGGGATCCTGGCTTTCCGGGGCCGCGCCACCGGTTCCGAACGCGCCGTCATCCCCGGAGCGGGTTCCCGAGAGAAACGGGGGCCGAAATAGATAGTCCAGGGTGGAGTCGGGGGGCTCACGGTTCAGATAGTCGGGAACCTGGGTGCGCGGGGCCTCGATTCCCTGACTCGGCGTGCCGGTTCCGTCCGAACCATCGCCGAAGAGGCGTTCGTACGAATCCGGCGCGGGTTCGATGCCCGTCTGGGCGTGAAGCGGCCCGGAGGCGAGAACCGTCACGCCCAGTGCGAATCCCGCCGCCATCCTGCGCATCCGTGGCGTAGAATCTTGCATGACAACAGGATGCGCCACGCCCGCGTTTCGCTGCGAGGGCGGCCCCTCGCCCGGCGGGTTGCCGGCCGCATACCGCCGCGGCCCGGCGCATCCGTCCATACCGCTCGTCATCCGGCAGAGCGCCCGGTACCATGAACCGGTGACGACATTCTGGATCCAGGGGCTGCTGCTGGGGCTCGGGGCGGCCGTGCCCATCGGCCCCGTGAATCTCGAGATCATGCGGCGCGGTCTGCGCGGCGGATTTCTGCCTGCGTTTCTCACCGGTCTCGGTGCGGCCACGATCGACACGCTTTACTGCATCGCGGCGATGCTGGGCTTCGGGGCGCTGACCGCGCTCGGCGGCGTCGGACCCGTGCTCCCTTTCGTGGGGGCGGCGGTAATCTTTGTGCTCGGGGCCATGACGCTGCGCGACGCCCTGCGGCCGTTGCCGGTGCAGCCTCCCGCCGTCGGCGGCACGGCCATCGGCGTGCGAAGTTACGCGACAGGTCTGCTCATGACGGCGACGAATCCGGTCACGCTCGCGTTCTGGCTCTCAGTGGGCGCCGCGGCGAACCGGGTTTCGGTCGCGAGCATGGCCGAGCGCATGGCTTTTGTCGGCGGTGTGGCCGTCGGGGCGATCGGCTGGGTCATCGGCTTCAGCCTCGCGCTGCATTTCATCCGGCACCGGATATCCGATCGCTCACGGCGGCTGCTGACCGCGGCGGGCGGGTTCATGCTCGTGGGGTTCGCCGTATGGATGCTCGCCAAGGCCTGGCTGGAGACGGGCGCATGAAGATCGAACGCGTACAGACGCGGATACCCGGCGGAGCCGGCGCCGAGCTGGCCGCCACCTTGAGCTGGCCGTCGACGGGGCTGCGGGGCTGGGTGCTCATGGCCCATTGCTTCACCTGCCACCGCAACTACAAGATTCTCGTCTGGCTGGCGCGCCGCCTGAATGCGGCCGGCTTCGGGACCATGCGCTTCGATTTCACGGGACTGGGCGAAAGCGGAGGTGATTTTTCGCACACGACGTTCTCGACCAACATCGACGACGTCATCGCGGCGGCAGCGTGGCTCACCCGCGAGCACGGCGGCCCCGACCTTCTCTTCGGGCACTCGCTTGGCGGGAGCGCCATGCTGGCGGCGCACGTGGCCCTCCCGAGCGCACGCGGCATCGCGACGCTGGGGACGGGCGTGCAGCCGCACCGTCTCCAACGCCTTTTCCAGAAGGTTGCCGCCAGAATGTCTCTGGAACCGGAGCGCGCCTTCGACGTCGAAATCTCGGGACGCCCCTTACCCTTCCGCCGCCATTTTCTGGCCGACCTGGCCCGGCACGATCTGGAGCCGACCCTCCGCTCGCTGGCCGTTCCGCTGCTGGCCATCCACAGCCGCCAGGACGCGACGACGCCCTACGAGAGCGCAGAGGAGCTTCTCGCGCTGGCCGGAAAACAGGCTACGCTCGTCACGCTCGACGATGCCGACCATCTGGTCTCGAAGCCCGAGGACGCCGAACGCGTTGCAGACGCCATTCTCGCCTGGGCGGCAGATCGCGTCGGCCTCTGACCGCAACGGTCTGCGCCCGCTATCGCAGAGTGGACATGGGCTTAGAAGCCGACGCCGAGCGAAAGGCCGGCGAAGGGCTGCACCTCGCTCTTCGGCTGCTGCAGCGCACCGGCGTGCGAGAGCCAGGCAATGCCCGCGTTCAGGTCGCCGATCAGATCGAACCCGGCGCCCATGGGCTGAACGAGCTGAAGTGAGAAGACCCCCTCGGGGCCCGCGGTTTCGCCTTGTCCGGCATCCGTGCCGCCGAAGAAAAACCCGGGGGCATCCTCGCCGACCTGCAGTTCGGCAAAACCGGCCCCCAGCCGCGGCCGCAGCCAGACGGACTCTACCGCCCATTCGTCGAGCGCCCACAGGATGCGGTAGTGGGCCAGCTCGGGAATCGGATCGGAGTGCAGCGCGCGACTTCCGTTGCCGCACGCTTCTATCGAAAGGCGGGCAATCGGGGCGATCTCGCCGCAGAAGGTCGGCCGTCCGTTCGCGCCGGTGCTCGCGGCGCCGATGCGCAGATTGAGATAGTTGCGGCTTTCGCGGGACGAAAAGGCCGCGCGCGGAGTCGTCTGGATGGAAACCGCGTCGGCCGAAGCCCGTCCGTCGGCCGCCAGAAGAAACCCGATGACAAGAAGGAGACGAGGCATGCCATATTCTACCGTGCGACTGGGCCGTCGCACACCCCCCGCCCGAAGCGGCGGTCGACGTCCGGGGCACGGCTGGGTATACTTTGCGCATCGGAGGTAGTATGGCATCCCAGACCATCCCGGCCCTCGCCTGCTGCGCGATGCTGGCCGCGGCCTGTTCCGGCGGGGCCCCGGCGGCCCGGCCGACCCTGAAGTCCCTGGCGCCCGCGGTTCCGGCCGCATCGTTTCTGCCGGCCGACGCGGCGGGCGCGAAGCAGATTCTCTTCGGCGATCTGCATGTCCACTCGACCTACTCGGTAGACGCGTTCATGATGAACCTCCCCGTCTTCAGCGGCGAAGGGGTGCGGCCGTTGTCCGAAGCGTGCGACTACGCGCGATTCTGTTCGGGCCTCGACTTCTGGGCGACGACCGAGCACGCCGAAGGGCTCACGGGGCGCGTATGGCATGACGTGAAGGACCAGATGCGCGCCTGCCAGGCGGCCCAGGGAGACGAAACGCGTGCCGACACGATCGTCTTTACCGGTTTCGAGTGGACACAGCTCGGGTCGTCTCCCGCCAATCAATACGGGCACAAGAACGTCATCTTCAAGCACCTCGACGACGCCCGCCTTCCCGCGCGTCCGATCGCCATGGGGGCGTTTCCGATCGGCGGTGCACCCGGGCAGTTCAATCCGGTGGCGGCCCTGTACCTTCTGCCCGCGCTCGATCCCGTCAACGGCGGCGTCTATGCGACCTTCGGCGACTACCTCACGCAGGTGCAGCGCCTGCAGACCTGTCCGGCCGGCATCGACACGCGTAAGCTGCCGCTCGACTGTCAGGAGGTCGCCGCCAACAGCGGCACGCTCTTCGAGAAGCTGGCTCAGTGGGATCTCGACACCCTGGTGATTCCGCACGGCAACACCTGGGGTCTGCATGTGCCCCAGTTCAGCGATTGGAACTCGCAGCTCACCCGGCGCGACCACTCGCCGCGGTACCAGCGGCTCATTGAAGTCTACAGCGGGCACGGCAATTCTGAGAGCTGGCGCCCGTTCGAGGATGCCTTCAGTGACGGCCGGTCGCTGACCTGCCCGGCTCCGACGCCCGGGTATCTCGCCTGCTGCTGGCGCGCGGGCGAAATCGTCGAATCCCGGTGTGACGATCCCGCTTCTGCAGCGTGCCGGGCTGAGGTCGACGCGGCGCGCCAGCGGTATCTCGAGGCGGGTCAGCAGGGCTTTCAGACCCTCAATGTGAGCTCCGACGAGTGGCTCGACTGCGGCCAATGCCGCGATTGCTTTCTCCCGGCCTTCAATTACCGCCCCAACGCGAGCGTGCAGCGCGCGCTTGCCGTTTCCACATCCGAAGGGCAGGCGGCGGACAAGCTCCGTTATACGTTCGGGTTCATCGGGTCGAGCGACAGTCACCGGTCGTCGCCGGGGGCGGGTATCGTGGAGGATCGGTCGCTCGTGGACGGCACGGCGCCGCGCTCGACGCTGCTGCGGGCGGCCATGAACTCGCCGCTGGTTACTCCGGCGCTCGCCTGGGAGTTCGAACGGCAGTCGAGTTTCTGGCTCACCGGCGGGCTTGCCGCCGTCCACGCCGCCGAGAAATCGCGCGACGGTATCTGGGATGCGCTGCAGCGGCGCGAAACCTACGCCACGAGCGGACCCCGCATTCTGCTCTGGTTCGACCTGCTGCAGGGCGGGTCGCGCCGGCCGATGGGGAGCGTGGTCACCGCCGGCGACAGTCCGCGGTTCGAGGTGCGTGCCGCCGGCGCCTTCCGGCAGAAGCCGGGTTGCCCGGCCGACGACGGCGCAGAGGAACAGGCTCTGCGCGAACGCATCTGCCGGGGCAACTGTTACCATCCCACCGATGAGCGGTACCGCATCACGCGCATCGAAGTCGTGCGCATCACGCCGCAGATCGAAAGCGCAGAACCGATGAGCGAGCTCGTGAGCGATCCGTGGAAGGTGATTCCCTGCGAGGACCGGGGAGACGGCTGCCGCGTCGTGTTCGAGGACCCGGACTACGGCGCGCGCTCGACCCTCTATTACGTGCGGGCCATTCAGGAGGCGACACCGGCGGTCAATGGCGGGCTGATGCGGTGCGAATACGACGCCGACGGACGGTGCCTCAAGGTCAATCCCTGCTACGGTGACGACCGCACCGCCGCCGACGATCAGTGCTTTTCAGCCGTGGAAGAGCGCGCCTGGAGTTCGCCGATTTTCCTGGAGCCCCGATGAGCGGACCAACCGTGCCGCCCCCGGATTCCCCGATTCCCCCGAAGCCCGTGAGTCCGGCCCCGGAGCCCGCGCAGCCGGCGTCGAAATCGGCATCGATGATGCGCGCCGCCCTCTGGGGGGGCCTTCTGCTGGGCCTGGCCGTCACGGTGGCCGGCATGCGCCCGGCCGCCCCTTCCACGGTTCCCGACGATGCGCTCGCGATGGTCAACGGCCAGCCGGTCCGGCGGGAGCTGTTCGAACGCCTCGAAGACGGAGCCCGCAGCGATCGTAACCAGGCAGAACTCGCGCCCGACGATCGCCGGCGGATTGTCGAGCGTCTCATCGACGAGGAACTGCTCGTGCAGGAGTCGATCCGCCTGGGGCTCGCTTCGCGGGATCGCATGGCGCGGGGATACCTCGTGCAGGCGATGCTCGATTTCGTGGGGGCCGAGGCGGCCGGACGCGACCCGTCGGCCGGCGAGCTGGAATCCTGGTATGAGGATCACCGCGCGCAGTTCCGCCGCCCGGGACGCATTGCGATGGATACGATGACGTTCGACGCGCAGGCCGATGCAGACGAGGCGCTCGCGCGCGCCCGCGAGGCGCGAAGCGCCGTGCTCGCCGGCGAAGCCTGGGAGACCGTTGCGCGTGCCCGTTCCGATGCGCAGATTGTCCCGATCCCCCGGGTGCCGCTCGCGGCCCGCAATGTTGTGGAATATCTCGGGCCGACGGCGGCCCGGACTGCGTTCGCGTTGCGCGCCGGCGAGATGAGCGAGCCGCTGCGCACGGCCGCGGGCTGGCTGCTTCTGCGCGTTCGTGAGCGGTGGGAAGACGAGGTTCCGCCGCTGGCGGAGATCCGCGACGAGGCCGAGGCGGCGTGGCGGCGGGCGCAGGCCGAAGAGGCGGTGCGCGTTTACGTCGACGAACTGCGCGCCGAGGCGGTTCTCGAATACGGGACGCGGCCGTGATGCGCCGTGGACTCGGGTGGATCGGCGGGTTACTTCTCGCGATGGTCGTCGCGGGATTTCCGGTCGGCGCAGAGGGGCATCAGCGATCCACATCGTTCTCCTACTGGACCGAAGAAGGAGATGCCGTCTCGGTTCGGCTGGTTTTTCCCTGGGTCGAGGCGGCGGTGGCCTGGGAGGAGCTGCGCGAGGCGGTTCCCGAGCGCGCGCTCGAAGATCCCGCGCTCCGCGCCCTGCTGCGTGAGCGCTTCGCCGAGCGCGTGCGCGTCGGCGGCACGGACGGCGACTGCTCTCCCTTCGCGTGGCAGGAACCCGTACTGCGCGACGGCGCGCTTGTCTTTGCGGGCGCCGGGCGGTGTCCCGGCGGCGCGCGCAGCCTGTTCTTCACCCTCTCCTTCGACGAAGCGCCGTCGCACGTGCACCTCGTACGCTTCGAACGCGAAGGGGAACGGCTGGCCGGTATCGTGACCGCCGACGCCCGGGAGTGGATCGTCGCGCCGTCCGATCGATCTGCGGCGAGCCCTTCGTTTCTCGCCCTGGGCTTCGAACATATTCTCGCCGGACCCGATCACCTGGTTTTTCTGCTCGCGCTGATGCTGCTTTCAACCTCGTTCGCGGCGCTCGCCCTGCTGATTACCGGCTTTACCCTTTCACACAGCCTTTCGCTGGCGCTTGCCGTCACCGGGCGGGCGGCGCCGGACATCGCGACCATCGAGGCGTTGATCGGTTTTACGGTAGCGTTCGCCGCGCTCGAGGTGCTGCTCACGCATGCCGGTGACGGCAACGATGCGGCGCGCTTGCGCCGGCAGACGGCTCGCGGCGCGGCCGTGCTTTGCGCTGCGCTGCCGATCCTCAGTCTGGCCGGCGTGCTGCAGCTGACCCCGGTGCTGGCCGGCGGCGTCATGCTCTTTTCGATCTGTTATCTGCTGCTCGACCTGCGCAGCGAACGGGCACGCTGGCTGGTGGTCTTTCTCTTTGGATTCCTGCACGGTTTCGGTTTTGCCGGACCGTTGCTCGAGATGCGGCTCGATGCCGCAGATACCGCGCGTGCGCTGCTGGGGTTCAACGTGGGGGTCGAAGCGGGGCAGCTCGCGTTTCTAGCCGTGGCCTGGCCCGTCGTTCGCCGGCTGGGGCAGAGTTTGCGGCGTCCGGCGGTCGCGGCTGCGCTGGCGGCGGTGATTCTCGCCGCGGGCGTGCACTGGTTTCTCTCGCGCGCGCTGTAAGCGGCGCCGCCGGAGCATTCAGCGCTCGATCAGTACCTTTTCCGACCAGGGGGCGATCTCGCGGAAGTCCTCTTCATCCCCTCGATCCATGAACCGCACGGGGATGCTCCCTGCTTCGGTCCAGAACCAGTCGAAGAAATAGCGGCGTTCGACGCTCAGGATGGACACCGCGATGGCTCCCTGGCGGCGCTCGTCTACCTTCACGACCTGAAACGAGTTCGGCGCGACAATCGGGCGCACGTAGACGCTTCCGGCGGGCGTGCTTCCGAGGCGCGCGTACAGCTCCTGCCCGGCAGCGTGCGTCTCCTCGGCATAGTCGGGCGGCGTCGTCGCATTCCACGCATAGGTCTCGGGCGTCAGCGATAGAATCCCCTGCGCGCCGACCACCATTTTCTGGACCTCGGCGCCGTACTCGGCCCCGATGGCGTCGAACTTCCGGGGCTGCGCCAGCGCGCGCGCGTGCATGGCGTTCACCTTCTCGATTTCCTTGAGGTGGGGTTCCTGTTTGGAGTCGAAGAGAAACTGCAGTCGGGCCAGAGGCAGCTCGTTCATGATGACGGCAACACGGTATGCCTCTTCGTATTTCGCCTGGCGCTCGAGCTCCTGATACGGCGATTCAGGCGAGTACTTGAGTTGCTGGTAGTAGGCCTCGCCCGCCTCCTGCGTCACAGCCAGCCCGTAGCGCCGGCCCACCTCGTTGGCGAGAAACCCCAGAACCAGTTGCGCCATGGCCATCTCGTCAGGGTCTTGTACCTTGAAGTGTTTGTTGACCCGCGTGAGCTCCGATACGAGCCCGGCCTGGATCTCGAGGGGCCCCACCTTGGCAACGGGTTCCATCGGATTTTTTTCGCAGGCCGCGCCGAGAAGAAGGACGGCTGCGAGCAGGGAGAGAAGGCGAGAGTGCATACCCTATACGATAGCAGGCCGTGCGCGCAGCCTGCCATGCGCCGCCGGGTTTCTCCGCGCGTAGAAACCGGTCGGGCCCCGCGGTACGCCCGGTTGCAACGCACTCCCTTCGTGGTAGGCTAATGAGAACCAGCCCAATGGAGGGTTCATGCACGGGATGGGTCGCAAAGCTTGGTTCACGGGGATTCTGCTGCTGGCGGTCGCCTGCGGAGGCGAGAAGAAGGAAACTCCGTCCACCGTCCAGGTGCGCATGTCCGAGACGGCTGATCTGTCGGCCGACTTCTTCGCGCAGCCCTTTCCGCTCGAAACCCGTCGTCTCGAGACGAAGGAGGGAAAGCACGCGGGCGGCTACGACCTGCGCGGATTTCCGAACCCGATCTCCAACTCGCTCGTCGAGGTCTTCAAGAAGACCATGGGCCCCGATCTGAAGGGCTACGGAACGAATGCCGCCGTCTACTTCTCCTTTACCGGCGATCTGACCTACGAGAACGCCGTGACCGGCCCGGCCGAATCCCGCAGTGGCGAGGCGGCGATCCTGCTCGTGAATATCGATTCCACATCCCCCGATTACCTGCGGTTCGTACCCGTCTATTCCCGCTTTTACCGAGGTGAGGGTGACTACCTGCCTCCCTATACGCTGGCGCTCGCGCCCATGCCGGGGTTTCCGTTGCGCGAACGGTCGCTCTATGCCGCGCTCGTTCTGCGCGGCCGGGGCCTCGAACCCGTGTCGGGCAGCCTGAGGCAGGCCGCACCGCTGGCGGACGCGCTGGCAGGTAAAGGACCCTGGGGCGAAACCTTCGGGCCGCTGCGGCTGGCCCTGGCACAGCTCGGGATCGCCGCCGACGACTTGCTGGCGGCCACGGTCTATGCGACGCGGGACGTGACCGGACCGCTTTTCGGAGCCCGCGACTGGCTGTATGCTGAAGGCCCGACGGCACAGGCGAAAGTCGATCCGGCGACCCTCGGATTCTACACGTCGCTCAATCTGGTGAAGGGGTCCTTTCGGGGCGTGCGGTTTCAGCACGGGACCCCGCCCTACGACAACCCGGGCGAAGGGGCTTTCATTCTTCGCGCCGACGGGGTGCCCAGTCCGGCAGGCGAGGAGACGTTGCGTTTCGCGCTGACGCTTCCGAAGGGCACTCCTCCGGATGAGGGATGGCCGCTCGTCATCTACGCGCACGGCACCGGGGGCGATTACGACAGCTTCGTCTGGCGCGAGGGCTGGGTGCTCGCCGCCGAGGGGATTGCCGTCGTGAGCTACGACCAGCCATACCACGGCACGCGTCACCCCCGGTTTGCCGAGGGCTCCGGATGCGTGAACGAGTGTCCGCAGCTGTACACCTTCAACTTCCTGAATCCGCCGGCCGGGCGCGACGGTTTCCGCCAGAGCGCGCTCGATGCGGTGCAGCTGATGCGCGGCATGATGGACGTGCGGTTCAAACTGACGCCGTCGGGTCCGGTCCAGTTCTTCGATCCGGCGCGCGTGTCCTATATGGGGCACTCGCAGGGGTCGACCAGCGGGCCGCTGTTCGTGGCCGCCCAGGGGCCTGAGATCGGCGCCGCTGTGTTCTCGGGTCCCGCGGGCGGGCTGCACCTGTCCTTCCTCTACAAGTACGAGCCGGTCGACATCCCGGCCGTGGCGCGCTTTCTGCTCGGGGCGCGGGAAGGATTCGATCTCTTCCACCCGGTGCTCAATCTCTTTCAGGCCTATTCGGAGCCGGCCGATCCGCTCAACCACGCACGTTACATGGCGCTCGAGCCGCGCGGCGGCGCCGTGCGCGACCTGCTGATCACGAGCGGCCTGCTCGACGGATACACGCCTCCGGTACAGGCCGACGCCTTCGCCGCCGCCGCCGGCGTGCCCTTGGCGAACCCGGTCTATCATGAGGTGGCGCCGCTCGAACTCATGGGCCTCGCGCCGCAGTCGCCGCCGCTCGAAGGGAACCGGACTGCGCTCTCGGGGGCCGCCTGGACCGGCGGCTACCTGCAGTTCCCCGACGACGGCCACTTCGCCGTCTACGACCACCCGGTGGGTGAGCAGGCCTATGCCGACTTCCTGCGGTCGAAGGCCTATGGCGGCACGGGGCGCGCGCGGATTGAAGATCTGGGGGCTCGCGACGAGGGGGCCCGCTGAAGGTCTGTCGCGGCGGCGCGGTCAGGATCCGAGGAGCAGATCGGCGAGCCGGCGCCGGTGGTGCGCACCGTCACCGAAAAGAAACCGGCTGTGCAGGTTGCGCTTGAAGAACAGGTGCACGTCGCACTCCCAGGTGAAGCCGATGCCGCCGTGCAGCTGCACGGCGCGATCGGCGGCGAAGCCTCCCGCCTCGCCGGCCTGCGCCTTGGCCATACGCGCGAACCGCTCGGCCTTATCGGGCTCGGTATCGATGGCACAGGCGGCGTTGTACAGGTGTGAGCGCGCGAAGTCGATCTCGAGCATGACGTCGACGAGCGGATGCTTCACGGCCTGAAAGGTGCCGATCGGCCGGTCGAACTGCTCGCGCACCTTGGCGTACTCCACCGTCGTCTGCAGCAGCCACTCCGAGGCGCCGACGGTATCGGCGGCGATAACGGTCCAGATCGCCGGAAGCGCCCGGTTGAGCGCGTCGCCGCCATGCGGGGCTTCGGCGACCGGCACGGCCGGGGTCGATGCAAAGCTGACGCGCGCCTGGTCGCGGGTGGCGTCGATGATGCGATCGGCTTCGATTAAGAGGCCCGGCGCATCGGCCGGCACGGCGTAGAGACCGGTCCCCGCGGCGGTGCGCGCGGCGACCACGAAGAAGGCGGCCTTGCGCGCATCCTGCACGAAGTGAGCCGTGCCGGTGAGGGTGGTTGAGGCCGCCTCTCCGTTTGCGATAACGGGGGTGTTTTCGGGATAGAAATCACCGGCGGCATCGGCCACGGCGAGCGCGGCCGGGGTGCCCGCGGCGATTCTTTCGAGCGCTTCGGTCGATGCATCGCTCGAGCATTCACGCAACGCGAACGCCGCGAAGAAGGTCGCGAGCAGGGGCGAGGGCAATGCGGCGCGGCCGATTTCTTCGACGAGCGCCGCGACGGCGACCATCTTCATGCCCAGGCCGCCGGCCGCTTCGGGAACCGGAAGCCCGGGCCAGCCGAGTTCGACGATACGCCGCCAGACATCGGCGTCAAAGACCGCCGGAAGAAGCCGGTCTCCCGATACGAAGGCGTGCGGCTCGGCGGCGACAAGGCCACGCAGCTTGTTCACCGGGGCCGCATCAGCCAGAAAGCGGCGCGCCGTGTCGCGGATCATCTGTTCGTCGGCTCCGAAGCCGAAGTCCTTCGGTTGCGCCATGGCGGTTCTCCGGTGGCTACCTGGTTTTCGGCAGGCCCAGCACCCGCTCGCCGAGCAGGTCGCGCTGGATCTCGCTCGTTCCCGCGGCGATGGTGAATCCGTAGCTGTTCATGTACTGCAGCGGCCAGCGGCCGTCGTCGGGCGAATGCGGGTCGCCGACGTAGAGCGAAGCGCGCGCGCCTGCGATTTCGAGGGCCGCGGCCCCGACGTCCTGTACGAATTCGGTGCCGAGCACTTTTCCCTGCATCGGGAGACGAAGCGGATGGTCGACGAGCGCGGGCACGGCGGCCCGGCGCAGATGCTGCTTGAGCCCCTCTTCGCGAAGCAGCAGCCTCATGAGCCGGTCGCGTATCCGGGCGTCTTCGATGGCCGGGCGGCCGTCGATCGTACAGCTGCGGGCCAGTTCAGCAAGCGCCTGCACGGAGTACTCGGTCGGCATGGCCGTACCCCCCGCCCCGGGGGTCACGAGCGGTGAGGCTCCGCGCTCGTGCAGGAGCGTCGTCATGGCCACCGTCCACCCCATTCCCTCTTCGTCGAGTCGCAGCGAATCGGGGAGCACGACCTCGTCGAGCAGGACCTCGTTGAACCCGGTCTCGCCCGTCATCTTGATCAACGGCCGTACCGTCACCCCGTTGCCGAGCGCGCTCTCGACGGGAGCCAGAAAGTAGGTGAGCCCTTTGTGCTTGCTCGTCGACGACGTGCGCGCGAGCAGGATCATCCACTGCGCGAAGTGGGCGAGACTCGTCCAGACCTTGTGGCCGGTCACGACCCACTCGTCGCCCCGGCGCACGGCCCGGGTCTGCACGTTCGCCAGATCGGAACCGGCGCCCGGCTCTGAGAACCCCTGGCACCACAGCTCCTCTCCCGAGAGGATGGGCCGAAGAAAGCGCCGCTTGTTCTCCTCGGAACCGTGGTGAAGAATCGTCGGTCCCGCCATGCCGAGACCGACGACGTTGATGAAGAAGGGGGCCTGCGCGCGCCCCAGCTCCTGATTGGCGATGCGCTGGAACCCGTCGTGGCCCCCTCCGCCATACTCCCTGGGGTAATCGCAGCCGACCAGGCCCGCCGCATGGCACTTCTTCTGCCAGGCCTGCAGGTAATCGCGCTGCTCGACGGTCATGACCTCGAGCGGCGACTGCGGAAGCCGAAAGGGGGGCGCCACGGGGATGTTGTCGGCGATCCAGCGCCGGCAGTATTCCCGGAACTCGGCCTGGGCCGGCGTGTCCTTCGAGCCCTTCAGCGCTTCTGCAGTTCCGCTCATGCGCTTCTCCTCGCGGGCGTTCAGACCCGTTCGATGATCGTCGCGTTGGCCGTGCCGAGCCCTTCGCAGATCGTCAGCAGGCCGTAACGGCCGTTGCGCCGGCGCAGCTCCCAGGCCAGCGTGCCGATGAGCTTGGTGCCGGTGGCGCCGAGCGGGTGGCCCAGCGCCTGGGCGCCGCCGTTGACGTTCAGCTTGTTCAGGTCGGCGCCGACCGCTTTCGCCCAGGCGAGGGGGACGGAACCGAAGGCCTCGTTCACCTCGTACAGGTCCATGTCTTCGATGCGCAGGCCGGTCTGGCGCAGGATCTTCTGTGTGGCCGGGATGGGGCCTTCGAGCACCATGGTCGGATCGGAGCCGACGACCGTCATGGCGTGAATGCGGGCCAGTGGGCGCAGGCCGAGCGACTTGAGGGCCCGTTCGCCGACCACGAGCACGGCCGAAGAACCGTCGCAGATCTGGCTCGCGGTGCCCGCGGTGATCAGGCCCCCTTCCTGCAGCGGCTTGAGATTACGGATCGCTTCGAGGTCGGCATTGGGGCGCAACCCTTCGTCGACTTCATGGACGAACGGTTTGCCGTCGACCTCGACGGCGAGGGGAATGATCTCTTCCTTGAAGCGCCCTTCCTGATACGCACGGGCCCCCTTCATATGGCTGTCGTAGGCGAACTGGGCGAGTTCATCGGCGGTGACGCCGTACTTCTGCGCCACGCGCTCGGCGCCGTCGAACTGATTGAATTCGCAGTTCGGATAGCGCTCCTGAATCTTCTGGCTCGCGAACGGGCTCTGCATGCCGGCTTTGACGGCGACGTGCATGGAGGAGAGAATCGGCACGGCGCTCATGACTTCGACGCCGCCGGCGATGACGATGTCCTGCGTGCCCGACATGACCGCCTGGGCCGCGAAGTGCAGGGCCTGCTGCGACGAGCCGCATTGGCGGTCGATGGTGACGCCGGGCACCGACTCGGGGAGTCGGGAGGCGAGAATCGAAGTGCGCGCCAGGTTGAACGTCTGGGGCCCGATCTGGCTCACGCAGCCGAAGATGACGTCCTCGACGATCTCGGGGTCGAGCTTGTTCCGATCGATCAGGGCGTCGATGACGACGGCGCCCAGATCGGCGGGGTGCCACTGGCTGAGGCGTCCGTTGCGGCGGCCGCCCGCGGTGCGGACTGCGTCTACGATGTAGGCTTCACTCACGGGAAACTCCAGGGTAAAGAGGGTCGGACAATGTCAATCGTAAGACGGTACCAGGAATCGGCGGCCATCCCCAGGCGGGCGCTGATATCTCCCCCCTCTCCGAACCGGATTGGGGGGAGACGGATCGTCAGAAGGAGGCGGCCAGCGAGACGTAGACGTTGTCTTCGTTCTTGAGCTGACCGAAGCCGCGTTCGTCGGCCCGGCCCGCAAAGACCTGGCCGCCGATTTTCAGGCGGGTGCCGGGCACCACCGCCAGATCCAGTTCGGGCGCGAGAAAGTGCCCTTCTTCCTCATAGGAAACCAGATACGCCAGCGTGAGCTGGTGCATCGCCGCTCCCCACCGATAGGTGACCGTCGTGTGCGCGATGTGGTGGGCCAGCAGCAGGAGCGTCGAGCCGAGCGGACTGGGGATGCTGAACTCGTCGGCGCGTTCGGCGTCGTCGTTGAGGGCGAAGATCTGCTCATCGAGGATGCCGGCCCGGATCTGCCACCTGTCCGTCGGATCCCAGACGAGCTGTCCCGCCGACTGCAGGGTCGGATTGCGCACGTAGGGATCGGTTCCGTTCGCGTCTGCGGTGTGCAGGTACAGTCCCTCGAACCGCAGGCTGAACTCGCCGAGGGGAATCGCGCCCGAGAGGGTCCAGGCGGCAACCCGGGGATACTCGACGCGCAGGCGCGGCGGGTCTCCGGCCACAAGGCCGCGATCGAGCCGGTAGGTGCCGATCTGATCGTACATCCGGGCGGCGCCGATCCCGAAGTCGCCGAACGAGAGCGGGAAGTACAGGCGGCCCGCCAACTGCAGCGCGCGCGGCTCGCGTGTCGGCAGAACAGGGACCGGGTGCGCGAGCGATTCGCGCCAGGCCGTTTCGCGCCGGACGCCTTCCGATGCGAACAGCTGTTCGGCCTCGTCGAGCCGAAGGCGCTGGGCCTCGAGCCCGGCCTGCTGCGCATCGAGCTGCGCCGCCTGGCGTTCGAGCGCCGCGCGTTGGCTCTGAATCTGCGCGAGGGCGGCGTAGAGCTGTGCCTCGGCCGCCGACTTCTGCGGTTCGGGCAGAAACGCCGTGCCTTGGAGATTGGCCTGGATGTCGGCTTCGGCAGCGTCGAGCTGCGCCTGGCCGGCCGCAATCTGCGCGTAGCCCTCATCGATCTGCGCCTGCCCCTCTTCGAGCTGTTGCCGGCCCTCGTCGAGCTCGCGTCGGGCCTGCGCGCCCGCCTGCGACGCCCGGGCCGCTTCGGCGCGCAGGGCGCGCTGAAGCGGCCGGGGCATGGCCGCCTCGGCAAAGGCCCCCTGCGACGGAAGCTCTGACGGCGTGAACCACGGCATGGCATAGAGCTCGGTCTGCACCAGGCCGAAGTCGTACGATCCCTTCGCCGTCCACACGCCGATCTTGCGGTTGGTGAGGTCCTGCGTCAGGTCGGGAAACTCCTGGGGGTTCAGAATGTCGACGACGCCGAAATCCTGAATCGTCCCCCAGGTGTGGATCTGTTTGCCCATCGTCAGCGTGAAGGAACCCTCGTAGAAGCGCACCCACAGCTCGCGCAGGGTCGCATCGACCGACGGCGTTGCCACATCGGCATAGCGCAGATCGAGCTCGCCGACGACCGATCCGTCGACCTGGTCGGTCGGAAACACGCGCATGTCGATCCGGGCGTCCGGCATCGACGAATGCGTCCACTCGGGATGCGTGCGGTCGACGTAGGCCCGCGCTTCCGGTTCCAGCCGACCCGAAAATTCCACCGTATCCTGTGCCGAGGCCGTCGCCGTGAAAACGAGGCTCGCCAGGAGCAAAACACTGGTGCGCATTACGGGCGGATCCTCTGCATGTGGCTGGTCGAGAAGATGTTGTCGGCGAGCGGCTCGTCGACCTTGATGGACTTCATCTCGATGCGGGTGGAGTGATCGTTCAGCAGATCCTTCATGACGATGGCGCTCGGAATCAGGTAGTCGCCGGTCTTCGTGAAGTTTTCCTGCGTCCGGCGTTTCACGAGATCGCCCGACAGATCGTAGAGGTCTTCGCGCAGCAGGCGGCCTTCGGCTTCAGACACGTAGGAGATGATCTTGCCGTACGGAGCATCGTCGTCCTCGTCCTTCAGCGTAGATTCGATCTTGTGGACCTTCTTGCCGTCGAGGCTTTCGCTCCCGAGAAGCTTGTGGTTGAAGAGATCCAGATCGCGTTCGGCCATATCGGCGTAGGTGAAGTCCGATCCCAGGAAACTCTCGTTCTCCTTCGAGCCGGAGATGCGCTCGACGCGCTTGAAGGCGGGCAGGTAAAGCCACATCTTGCGGTTTTTCGCGTCGCCGAGGCGCAGAAAGGCGGTACCCTTCAGGTCGGCGGGGGTCACGAACCAGACGAGCTGCTTCTCGTCGCCGATCTTGCGGATCTCCAGGGCGCGGTTCTGTGTGCGTCCGCCGCGATCCTTCAGTTCCATCGACATCGACGACTGCATCGTCTTCGGGGTGCCGCTCTTCTGCGCTTTCTCGAGCAGGGTGCGGGCATCGGGCGACTGCGCGGCGGCCGGGGCTGCGGCCAGCAGAACCAGTGAAAGGCTAGCGAAGAATGTTTTCATGTCTGCGTTCCTTCGTACGGATCGTTTTCAGGAGGGGAATTATCACCAGGGCGCCGAATGCGGCGGTGAACATCGAAACGACCGAGATCATCCCGAGCTTCCGGATAGGCTCGAACTCACTCAGCGAGAGCACGGCAAGCCCGCCGGCGACGGCAAAGGCGTTGAACAGAATCGGGCGGCCCACCTCGTGCACGGTTTCGCGCACCCGGGAGGCGCGGTCGAGGTCAGACAACAGGTCCCAGCGGGCGAGGATGTGGATGCCATAGTCGACCCCCACGCCGATCACGATGCTCGAAATCAGGGCCGTCGCGATGGTGAGGGGAATGCCGAGAATGCCCATGGTGCCGAAGACGCCCAGGATGGCGACCGCGAGGGGGATGAGACCCTCGAGTCCCTCGACGGCGCTGCGGAAGAGCAGGGCGCAGATGACGAAAACGAAGCCGAGGCTGAGCGCCAGGCTGACGATGGAGCTTTCGAGCACCAGCTCGCTCAGCTCCGACACCATGAGGGCCTTGCCGGTCAGCAGAACCTCGGTTCCCGGCAGCTCTTCGGCGAGCGCCGTGCGAATCTGCGCCAGGACGGCATTGAGCGCATCCGGATCCATGTTGGGCAGGCGCACCGTGATGCGCAGCGCCTGGCCGTCGGTGGCCACGAGCCGCTGAAAGCGATCGGGCGAGCCCGAGATACTGTAGAGCAGCATCGATTGCGAGAGCATTTCGCGGTCGCCGGGAATGCCAGGCGTGCCGGTCAGGGTCTCCTGGATGCGGCTGACGACGTGCGCCACGCTGTCGACCGAACCGACCTCGGGAATCTCGTTGACGCGCGCGGCAAAGCGATGCACGCCGGCGACGAGTGCGGGATCCCGCGAGTCGCCGCGCACGAGGATCTCGACCGGGGCGCTGCTCTGGAAGTTCGCGTCGATGGACTCTGCGGCGACGCGCACCGGGTAATCCTGAGCGAACATCATCTCGGGGGTGACTTCTTTCTTGAGCTGCGGCAGCCCGATGCCCGCGAGCGCGCCGATGACGAGCACGACGACGGCTACGGTCAGGCCCACGCGGCGGGTCGTGAAGGCCACGAGCGGCTCGAGAAGATGATCCATGCCGCCCCGTTCTTCGGCCGGGCGCACGCGAGGCGCCGGAAGCAGAAGCAGGATGGAGGGGAGGATGAAGGTGCTGAGGCCCCAGGCCCACATGACGCCGACGGCGACGACAACGCCGAGGCCTCCCATGGGCGGAATGGGCGAACCCAGGAGACCGAGAAAGGCGGCGGCCGTCGTCACGCTCGTCATGAGCACGGGCAGCGCCAGCTCGCTGACGACCTGGCCCACGGCGTCTTCGCGCGACAGGCCGGTGCGCAGCTTCTGGTAGTAGACCGAGAGCATGTGAATCGCATCGCCGCACGCGACGGCGAGAATCAGCACGGGAAAGGTATTCGTCTGGGCCGAAAGGGGTATGCCCAGCAGCCCCATGCTCCCCCCCGCCGGCACGATGCTCAGCAGCACGGTCGTCAGGGTGAGAATGACCCCCGAAACGGTGCGCAGGGCCAGAAAGAGAATCGCGATCAGGACCACCGAGACGACGGGGATGAGCTTGAGCAGATCGTCCTTGATGATGGCATCGGTTCCGGTGCGCACCGGCGCCATCCCCGTAATCTGCACGTCGTAGCCCGCGAGCATGGCATCGGTGACTTCGCGGATGCCCGCCAGAAGCTCCTCGTCGTCGACGATGGGTTTCGGGTCGTAGTAGATGGCGTGGGTGTCGGCGTCGACCGAGACGAAAGCCTTGCGGATGTCTTCGTCTGCAAAAGTCGCCTCGCGAATCGCCTGTCCGTCTTCGGCCGTCTTCGGCGCCGACTCCATGATTTTTTCAATGACCAGATTGCCGTCTTCGTCGCGCAGAAACCGGTCGGCGGTGGCCAGGCTCTGGACCCGCGTCGCCCCTCGCGTGCGGGCGAGCTTGCGGGTCACTTTGCGCAGATCGTTCAGGACGGCCGGCTCGAAGGCATCCCGCTCCGGATGACGCACGGCGATGACGAGGGTTTCGCTCGAGCCGAAGATGTCTTCCAGCTCGTGCAGGGCGACGCGCACGGGATTGTCTTCGGCAATCGTGTCCTTCAGGTCGTTGTTGATCGTGATGCGGGCCGCGCCCGCACCGGCGAGAAGGGTGAGCGTCAATCCGATGCCGAGGATCCATCGCGGGTAAGCGACAATCCGGCGGGAGAGCATTCGACCGAAACCCAAGGGGACCTCCAGGAAGAGGGGATACCGAAACGGCGTTTGTCAAAAGTTTACTATTTGGTAAAAATATGTCAAATTATTTTGAGTCCGGGCGCGGGAGGGTGTTCCCTCCTCCGTTCGCCGCGGGTCCCGTCGCGTGATAGAGTGCTAGCGCACAGGGCTGCAGAACGCCGTCGTCAAACCTGCTTCCTTCGAGGTCGCCCATGCAGAACTACTCCCGCTTTTCTCCTCGCTTTCTGGCCGCGCCGTTGCTCGCTTTGCTCCTCGCGGCGCTGGGGCAGCCTGCCGTCGCCGAAGAGGCCCCCGCCGCGCCGCGCGAACTCGTGCGCAAGGCGCTTCGCCAGCGTCTCGACGGTCTGAAGACCGCGAAGTGGAAGCATGATATCTGGGCGACCAACGGCGAAGACGAACAGCACACCATCGGCGAAGCCTACTGGCGCGACGACGGGCGCATCCGTATCGACATCGTCGGCGGCGACAACAAGGGGGGCACGGCCATTCTCGTCGGCGACAAGGTCGTGGGCTGGAAACGCGGCATGCTCTCTTTCGCGAAGCTCTCCTTCGAGTACACGAACAAGCGGGTTCTCTCCGTGCGCGGACAGACGATGAAGATGAGCGGGTTTCTCGACGATTTCCGGGCCATTCTCGAACAGGACGACGCCGTCGTGACCGCGGCCTCGAAAGACGAGTTCGTCGTCGACTACCGCGGCGATCAGGGATTTCCGACCCGCATGTGGCTGCGGTTGTCCGAGCTGTATCCCTATCGGATCGAGGTGCGCGAAGGCGACAAGGTCGTCGAAAAGCACGTCTACTCCGATGTCGAATACAACCCGTCGCTCGACGCCGACCTCTTCGAGCCCTGACTTCGCCGCCGGACAGGCTCGCGCTGCGGGGCGCCCGCCGTTAGCATTGCGGCATGGAGATTGCGGGTGCGGTCGTCGTCATCACGGGGGCGAGCAGCGGTCTGGGCCGCGCGACGGCGCATGCCTTTGCAAAGGAATCCGCCCGCCTCGTGCTGGCGGCCCAGGTGCCCGAGCCGCTCGAGGACGCGGCCCGCGAGTGCCGGGCCTTCGGCGCAGAAGCCATCGCGGTTTCTGCCGACCTGACCCGAGAAGGCGACGTCGACCATCTGGCGCGTCAGGCGGTCGAGCGCTTCGGCCGCATCGATGTCTGGATCAACAACGCCGCCGTCACTTCCTTCACCCCTCTGGTCGGCGAGCTCTTCGAGCCGAGCCGCGAAGTCATCGAAACGAATCTCTTCGGCACGATGTACGGCGCGCGCACGGCCCTGACGCAGTTCGAGCGCCAGGGGCGCGGCGTGCTGATCAACGTCGGTTCGGTGCTCAGCTTCATCGGGCACCCCTTCGTCCCGGCCTATGCCATCAGTAAATTCGCCGTTCGCGGGCTGACCGAGAGCCTGCGGGTTGCCTATGCCGAAAAGAAGGACATTCACATCTGCGGCATCTACCCGTACGCCATCGATACGCCGCACATGGAGGCGGCCGGCAACCGCATCGGCCGCCGCGCCCTGCCGCTCCCGCCCGTACAGTCGCCCGAGAAGGTGGCCCGGGCCATCGTCGACCTTGCGCGCCACCCGCGGCATGAAGTCTTCGTGCCGCGCTTCATCCGCATGGCCGTCTATGTGAAATCGCTGCTGCCCGATACGACCGACGCCGTACTTCTGCGAACGCTCGATCGCTTTCACCTCGGGCGGCCGGTAACCTCCAACGACGGGCAGCGCGATGGCGCTCGCGCGCCACATCGCGTGCATGGGAATGCAGGCGAATCGAAGTCGACCCCGCGCGTCGCGCTGGGGGCCGCCGGCGAGACGGTGCGCGTGGTGGTCCGTAAGGCGCGCCGCCGGCTGCGCCCCCGCGTGTCAGACCGGCCGTGACTCTCCATGCCTCCGCAGGGCGAGCCGCAGTTCGTCGGCGGTGAACGGGAGCGTCGCGAACGTTAGCGCGCTGATGCTCAGGCACCATATGCAGTAGTAGTGCAGATCGCGAAACTGAATGCGCACCAGACGCGAGGCGTTGGCGGAATCGAAGAAGGACTTCGCGAAGGCAAGTCCCGGCAGCCAGGGCTTCGTCCGGCCCCGGTCGGCGGGGCCCGCCGCCACCAGCAGCATGGTGACCGCGTAGCTGAACACGCCGAGCGCGGCATCGGGGGTTTCGAAGAGGTAGCCTTCGCCCGAAGAACTGACCGCCTCGGCCTGAAACCGCCTCGCCCGAAGGTCGGGTAACCGCCGGATGGCCCCCAGCTGAAACAGCGACAGCATGCCGAGCAGGCCGGTGGCCGCCAACGTCAGCGTGAACGCGGCGCGCCGGTCTCGCATCTCCGGCGAACGCGTCTTGCGCAATCGCCTTCCCAGAGCGATCTTCTCGGGCCTGAATACGCGCTTGACCTCCCGCATGCCTGCCGTTGTCGCATGACACGGAGGCGCAAGTACAGTGCGATCGTTACCGTGAAGAGGGCCGCAGTACCGGGCGGCTTTGAATTGGACGGTCGTCCGGGGGTACGATGAGCCTGATGACCGTGATCTACACGCTCTCCGTCTGGCTGCACATTCTGGCCGCGTCCGTCTGGGTCGGCGGCATGGGATTTCTCGTGCTCGTCATCGTTCCGCAGCTGCGTGCCTCGCCGGGGAACTTACCGGGCAATGCCGCGCTGGTGCACACGCTCGCCATGCGTTTTCGCAAGGTAGGCTGGGGGGCGCTCTGGGTGCTCCTGCTGACCGGACTCATCAACATGGCTTTTCGCGGCCTGCTGACCATCGATCTTTTTACGCCCGCCGGGTGGGAAAATCCGATCATCCGGGCCATGGGCGTCAAGCTCGCTCTCGTGGCCGCCATGATGGGCTGGAGTGCCTGGCACGACTATCGGGTCGGCCCGCGGGCCACGGCCGTCATGCAGGCGGCCCCCGATTCGGCGCGCGCGATGCAGATGCGCCGCACAGCCGGCCGCATGGGCCGCATCACGGCTCTTCTTTCGCTGATCATCGTCTGGGTCGCCGTGCGTCTCGTGCGCGGCGGTTTCTGACCGGGCTTTAGAAATCGGTCAGGATGACGCTGTGAGGTGCCGGGCTCTCTCGACCTCGGCCCCCATGCGCCCGGCCCACATCGCATAGTACATGCGGAAATCCGCGCGCAGCGACCACAACCAGTAATCGAAGCTGGCCGGCTTGTTATTCTCGAAGCCGAAATGGCCGATCCAGGCGAACCCGTATCCGGCGAACGGAGCGGCGGCAAGGAGCCACGGGTTCAGTGTCGCCGCCGATCCGGCGGCCAGCAGGTGCACAAGCGTGGTGCCGATAAAGTGAAGCCGCCGGCACGTCGGGTTCATGTGCTGCGAGACATAATAAGGCCAGAACTCTTCATACGTGCGGAACTGCATGACGAGGCCTCCGTTGGTTCGTCCGGAGCCACAATCATACCGCAAACGGGAACCGCCTGTCAGGCGCTCGACTCCGGGGTGCCCGAAGCGGCCATGTGGATGGCGCTTTCCAGGTGACGCTCGACGCTTGTCATCCGGGGGGCAGATGCCAGGATGGGAAATGAGCATGTGGTGAAGTATCGAAGGAGGCCCCCATGTCTGCTGCCGTAGAGATCATCGACGTGAACGTTTCGCTGCGCAAAGCCTACAACCAGTGGACGCAGTTCGAAGAGTTCCCCCGGTTCATGGAAGGGATCGAGGAAGTCAGGCAGCTCGACGACAAGCGGCTTGCGTGGAAGGCGCGCATCGCCGGCAAGGAGGAGAACTGGAACGCCGAGATCACCGAGCAGGTTCCCGACATGCGCATCGCCTGGAAGAGCACCGGCGGCGCCCACCATGCGGGCGTGGTCACGTTTCACCGCCTGAGCGACGACACCACGCGCATCGCCCTGCAGCTCGACTACGAGCCGCACGGCGTCGTCGAAACCATCGGCGACAAGATCGGCCTCGTGCGCCGCCGCATCCACGGCGATCTGGAACGTTTCAAGCAATTCGTCGAATCCCGCGGCAAGGAGACGGGCGCCTGGCGCGGCGAAATCCAGCGGCCCGGCGGCGAGGCGGGGCAGGAGCCTCCGGCGCCGTAAACGCCCGCGGCCGACGGCTCGCCCCCCGGCCACCGGTCTGGTTTAATGACCGGTGAATCCCTTGGGGGGCGTTTATGCGGACTACGTTCATCTCCGGCGCGCTCGGATGTGCGCTTTTTCTCGGCCTTGTCACGTTGCCGACGCGTGCCGCGGCACACGGCATCAACGGTCACGTCTGGGTGACCGACGGCGGCCTCGCGTTCGTCACCGACTGTACCCTCGCCGTGTGGCTGGCCGACGAAGCCTACCGGCCCATCCTCCAGATCGGCGCTTCATTTCCCGACAGCGGCTATGCCCTCGACATCGGCCGTGACTACGCCGAGACGGCCCACTGGGAACCGTTCGTCGAGGCATATATCCGGTATCTGCGCGAGCGCCATGGTCCTCCGTACGATACCGAAGAGGCTCGGCGGCTCATCGCCTTTCTCTTCGGACTCTCGGCGCACGGCATGCAGGACGAGGTTTTCGACACGATCTTCATGACGAAGGCGGGACAGGTCGAAGGCTCAGGTCAGGACATTCTCGACCCCGGTACCGATTTCATGCTGGTGGCCGACGAGGTCACCAATCTGAAACCTGAAGTCTTTCTCCCCGCCGGGGACCTGATCGCGATTTTCGCGCGGCCCGACGTCGGCGTGACGGTGACCGCCTCGCAGATGGAGAGCGGCATGACCATCGTGCGCAACGCCGTCATTCTGCTGGTCGATCAGGACGACACGCTCGACGACGAATATCGCCCCATGCTCCCCTGGACGGCCGAGCACTACCTCGACCAGCGCACCCCCGGGAGCCTGGAATACGAAAAGACGGTCGGCGGTCCGTATTATGAGTCACTCTGGCGCCGGCTCCACGGCGACTTCCGCTACGAGGATCTGGTCGTGCAGACCGTTCCGCTCCCGGGCAGCCGCACCTTGTCGACGAGCCACCTCAGCATCGATAGCTGGCCCCACCTGATTTTCGGGTACGGCGTGCACAACGGCTCGCTCAATTCCGAAACCGTCGCCCTCCTCGACGAGGCGGGGGTTCCCGTCGCCGCCGACATCCGCTACACCCGCTGGGGGGGCGCCGACGACGTGGGCCGAATCCTTCAGCTCCGCCCGCAGGCCGATCTGCGGCCCGATGCCGAATACGTTATCGTGCTCAAGCCGGGCGTCCGGTTCGTCGACGGTCGGGTGCTCGATCGCGAGCTTCGTTATGCGTTTCGCACGGCATGTGATGCCGGAGCGGGTTGTGCGGCCAATCCGCTGCTGGCGGGTGAGGAGCCGATCTGCCCACCTGAGGGGAGTGTGGCGGGGCCTGCGCCGGTCGCCGGCGCCGACGGCGGTTGCCGGTCGGCCCGCGGTCCGGGTTCCGATGCGGGGTGGCTCTGGGTTCCCCTCGTGCTCGCCTGGGGGGGGCGCCGCCTTCAGCCGGCGCGCGTACGCACTTCGGCGAGAATGCGCTCGACCGTCTGATCGACGGTGAGGTCATCTCCTTCGATGACGACGTCGGCGTAGCGGGTGTAGAGCCGATACCGTTCTTCGAAGAGGTCGTCGAAGGACTGATCGGGGCGTCGGGCGATGCCCCGGGTCTCGTAGTTGTGGATGCGCCGGCGCAGCGTGTCGAGCGAGACATGCAGGAAAACGACGAGGCCGTCTTCTCTCAGGTGGCGCATGGCCGGATCGCTGTAGGCCGCGCTGCCGCCCGTGGAGATGACATGGTTCGAAACATGGAGCGACAACAGCACACGTTCTTCGACGGCCCGCAGGGCGAGGTAGCCTTCACGGTCGATGATTTCCTGCAGCGGCCGCCCTTCGACGGTCTGAATGAGGATGTCGGTATCGAGAAACTCCTTGGTGAGTTCCTTGGCGAGAAGGACGCCGACGGTGCTCTTGCCCGACCCGGGCATGCCGATGAGAACGAGGTTCGAAGCCATGCAATCCACGTGTGAAAAGCGCTCCCCCCGAGGGGAACGGAACGCTACAGAGTACCCGAGCGGCCCCGGTGATGCACGAGGGTGGGGGCACGGGGGACGGCGCTCACGGCGCTTGCCTGCCGCGCCCGTACTTCTTCTGATCCTGCTTGCCGGGGCGGCTTGTTCGGGCCCTTCAGCAGACCCGGCCGCCGAGGAACGCCGCGTGACGTACTACGATGACGTCGCGCCCATATTCGCGGACCGGTGCGTGTCCTGCCATCACGAGAATACCGTGGCGCCCATGCCGCTGCGAACCTATGAGCACGCATTCGCCTACCGCAAGGCAATCGAGGCCGCCGTCGGCGAGCGCACCATGCCGCCGTGGTCGCCCGACAACGCCTGCCGTAATTACCGCGAGAACCGGTCGCTCACGGAGGAGCAGATTGCAACCGTACTCGCCTGGGTGCGGCAGGGAGCCCCCGCAGGAACACCGCCGGTAAGCCCCGCGCCCCTGACGTTTACGACGACCTCGCTCTCGCGGGTCGATCACACGGTTGTCGGCCCCGTCTACTCCATCGCCCCTCCCGCGGGAGAGCTGGATGATCACCGCTGTTTCCTGGTCGATTGGCCCTACGAGAATACGCGCTACATCACGGGTGCCGAAATCCTCCCCGGCAATCTTGCGCTCGCCCACCATGTGGGCGTCATCGTGGCCGGACCCGACAAGGTCGCCGCAGCCGAGGCGCTCGACGCCGCCGACCCCGGCCCCGGCTGGCGCTGCGACGGGGGCGGCGGCGAGGTGGCATCGGGCATGATCAGCGCCTGGGCGCCGGGAATGCGCGGCCGTGATTTCCCCCCCGGGCACGGGGTCGCCATCGAACCCGGCTCGAAGATCGTACTCGACATGCACTACAACACGCTTTTCGCCGCCGGGGGCACGGATCAGACGCGGGTCAACTTCAAGCTCGAGAAAGCAGCGCGCCGCCTGTTTCCCATGCTGATCCTCAGCCTCAACTGGCTGACGGGGGCCTTTCGGATTCAGCCCGGCGAGGAGCGGACTTTCGAATTCGAATACGATCCGACGATTCTCACGATGGGCCGGCGTTTCAAGATCCACAACGCCTATCTGCACATGCATCAGCTCGGCAGGAGTGGCAGGCTTCTGCTGCAGCGCTCGGACGGAACGGAGGAGTGTCTGCTCGATCTGCCGAGGTTCGACTTCAGCTGGCAATCGGAGTACTGGTTCGAAGAACCGGTGACCGTGTTCCCCGACGATCGCCTGTACATTCAGTGCACGATCGATAATACGGCGGGCAACCAGCGGGTGGTGAACGGCGTGCGCGAAACGCCGCGCCTGGTCGAATGGGGCGGCGACTATCCCGACGAGATGTGCGCCGGGTTCTTCATCGCTTCCTGGTAGCGCCCGTTCAGGATCGCATACCGGACGCAAACATCAGCATCGCGGGGGGAATCGCCTCCAGCGAGAGCACCCGCATGGCGGCCCCGCGCTTGATGGCTTCCTTGGGCATGCCGAAAACGACCGAAGTCGCTTCGTCCTGCGCGATGGTGCCCGCCCCCGCATGCCGCATGGCCAGGAGCCCGCTGGCGCCGTCGTCTCCCATGCCGGTCAGCAGTACCCCGGTCGCATTGGGGCCGGCCGCAGCCGCGACCGAATCGAAGAGGACATCTACGCTCGGCTTGTGCCGGTTCACCGGAGGGCCGTCGTCGAGAAGGGCGATGTACTGACCGCCGCTGCGTCCCACGCGCAGGTGGCGATCGCCGGGGGCGATGAGGGCACGCCCCTCGCGTATCCGATCTCCCGCGGCTGCTTCTCTGACCTCGATGGCGCAGAGCTCGTTCATGCGTTGCGCGAACGACCGCGTAAACCCGGGGGGCATGTGCTGCACGATGACGATGCCGGGTGCATCGGGGGGCATGGCCGTGAGCAGCACCCGGATGGCCTCGGTGCCGCCCGTCGACGCCCCGACTGCAATGACCCGGTCGGTCGTGCGCCGGAGCAGCGGCGGCGCCTGAACCGGCCGTCTGGCCTGCGGCGCCGGGCGTGCGGGCCGTCGCGAGACGTGGGCGCCGGCGGCCGCGCTCAGGGTATCGATGAGTTCGCGGGCGTTCTCCGAAAGAAAATCCTTGAGGCCGATGCGGGGTTTTTCGACGATGGCGAGGGCCCCGAGCTCCAAAGCGCGTATGGCATTCTCACTTCCCGCCGGTGCGAGACTCGAGCAGATCACGACCGGTATCGGGTCGCGCGCAAGCATCCGCTGCAGAAAGGTGAGACCGTCCATGCGCGGCATTTCGAGGTCGAGAAGAATCGCGTCGGGCCGGCGCACCGCAATCTTGCGTTCGGCGATCAGCGGATCGGAGGCGACGTCGATCGTGAGAGCGCCCGACACGTTGCCGATCTGCAGCACGGTCTGCCGGATGACGGCCGAGTCGTCGACGACGAGCACATGCGGCTTCCGGCCGGGCGGGAGGCTCATGGGATCGGTGAGCGCAGGCGGTAGACGGTCGGGGTAATCACCTGCAGGCTGTCGGTCAGCCCGGTGAGGCTTTCGGCGTGACCGACGAACAGATAGCCGTCGGGCCGCAGGTGGCGGACCAGCGCGTCGACAACCTTGCGTTTCATCTCACGATCGAAATAGATCATGACATTCCGGCAGAAGATGAGGTCAAAGGGACCCTCGACGTCGTAAGGGGGCTCTTTCAGGTTGAGCGGACGGATGGTCACCATGTCGCGCAGATGACGTCCGGCCTTCATCTGCCCGGTCTGGGTCCCTTCACCCCGCAGCATGTGGCGGCGAAGGAGGCAGGGAGGGATCTCGTCGGCTCGCGCCATGGGCCATTGAGCCGCGCGCGCCCGTTCGAGGACGCGGGTCGAGATGTCGGTGCCCAGGATGCGGACGTCCCAGCCCTCGTCGCGCGGCAGGGCTTCGCTTGCGGCCATGGCGAGGGTATACGGTTCTTCGCCCGTCGAACAGGCGGCGCTCCACGCCCGCACGGTGCGCGGCGGCCCGCCGCGCAGGGCCGGGAAAACGTGCTGCTCCAGAAACGCCCAGTGCCCCTCTTCGCGAAAGAAGTGGGTCTCGTTCGTCGTCATGGCGTCGACGAACAGCTGCCGCTCTACCCGGGCGGCATCGTCGCCCGCCGTCAGCTTCTGATAGTACTCGCCGAACGTGCGCAGGTTGAGCAGCCGCAGGCGGCGGCTCAGGCGGCCGAGCATGAGGGCGCGCTTGGCATCCGAAAGATGAATGCCCGCCAGCTCGTAAAGCAGGCGGCGCAGGCGATCGAAATCTCCGTCCTCCAGGGCCCCGTCCGCCCGCATGTTCAAGGCGTGCGCCATGGGGTCCCTACTCCTCCTCATCCGGAGACTCGGCCTGGGCCACACCTTCGCGAAGGGCCATCAGCTCGCGCAGCGAGAGCACGCGATCGATGTCGAGAAGGAGAACGAAGTGGCTGTCCTGCTTTCCCATGCCGAGCAGATAATCGAGCCGGCCGTCGAGCCCGAGATCCGGCGGGGGCTCCAGATCGTTATCGGTCAGGTCGACCACCTGACTTACGGCATCGGCCATGATGCCGAGTACGTTCGTCCCCCCTTCCTGAGAGACCTCGACGACGACGATGCACGTCCAGCGGGTCACGGGTGCCGAGGCGAGATTGAAGCGGCGGGCCAGGTCGACCACGGGTACCACGTTGCCGCGCAGGTTGATGATCCCCCGCACGACTTCGGGCATGTTCGGGATGCGGGTCACCGAGGTGTACTCGATGATCTCGCGGACCTTCAGGATCGGAATCCCGTACTCGTCTTCGGCGACCCTGAAGGTCAGATACTGGCCCTCGCGGGCGAGCAGTTCGGTATGCATGGCGGCCTCCTCAGAAGGGACGGAATTCGCCTTCGCCGGTCGCGTGATTGCCCGCGGCGTTCATGCTCGGCTTCACGTAGGCCTGCCGGGACGCAGGTTCAGCATGCATGCCCATCTGTACCCCATGCCCGCGGCTTTCGCGGCGGATACGATTCTCGGCCAGGCGGAAGTAGTCCATGACCTGCAGCAGGGCTTCGGACTGCGCCGCGAGCTCTTCGGACGTCGAGGCGAGCTCTTCGGCCGCCGAAGCGTTGCGTTGCGTGACCTGGTCGACCTGCATCATCGCCTTGCTCATCTGCGAGACATTGGACGCCTGCTCGTTGGAGGCCGCAGAGACTTCCTGCACGAGTTCGGCCGTCTTGCGGATATCGGGGACAAGCTCGAGCAGCAGCTTGCCGGAGCGCTCGGCCACGGCGACACTGGTATCGGCCAGCGAGCCGATTTCCTTGGCCGCCCCCTGGCTGCGCTCGGCCAGCTTGCGCACCTCGGTGGCGACGACCGCGAATCCCTTGCCGTGCTCGCCTGCCCGGGCAGCTTCGATGGCGGCATTGAGGGCAAGGAGATTCGTCTGATAGGCGATTTCCTCAATGATGGAGATCTTCTGGGCGATCGACTTCATGGCGCCGACGGTCTCGGCGACCGCGCGTCCGCCCTCGTCGGCATCGGCGGCGCCCTTGCGGGCCATCTGTTCGGTCTGCCGGCTGTTCTCGGCGTTCTGGGTGATCGACGCGTTCATCTCTTCGAGGCTCGAAGTGGTCTCCTCGACGCTGGCCGCCTGCTCGCTCGTTCCCTGTGAGAGGGTCTGTGAGGCGGCCGAAACCTGATTCGAAGCCGACGTGAGCGCTTCTGCGCCATCGCGCACTTCACGGATGATCTGCGCGAGCTTGTCTGACATCTCCTTCATCGCCCGCAGAAGGGCCGTGGTTTCATCATTGCCCGTAGCCTCAATGCGGCTGGTGAGGTCACCGGCGGCAAGTCGGTTAGACAGCTCAACGGCCTTGGCGAGCGGGTGCGTTACGCTGCGAACGATCAGAATACCGATAAGCAGTGCAAGGAGAATACTGAATGCGGTTACGCCGAGCACAATCGAGCGCGCCGTTTCGTTGACCCATATCCCGTACTCGTATTCCTCCTGGGCGACGCGAAGCTGCAGCTCGGTCAGCTCGTCGAGTGTCTCGTGCAGCGGCTCGATACCCGGAAACAGCCGATCGCGTACAAGGCTCAAAAGCCCGTCGCGGTCCTGGCGGCGCAACACATCGCGGGCTTCATCCATCACCGCCTCGGCCATCTCGAGATGGGCGGTTCCCTTGGAGGCAAGGGTGCGCTCCTCGGTGGTCATTTTTGTGCCGAGAAAGCGGTTCCAATGATCACGCGCAGACCGACGCGACGCATCGATTCGCTGCAAGCCCTCATGCCAGCTCAGGCGTTCGAATACGACCAGAATGACGGCGTCGACGGCCTCGACCGTGACCAGCTCCGAAGTCTCCTTGATGTCGCGCAGAGGGATTACCCGATCGAGGTAGACCGTCTCTAACCGCTCCTTCATTTGCGAGAGGCCGCGGAGGCCGATCGTGCCGATGATGGCGAGAACCAGGGTGAGAAAGCCGAGGAGCGCGAAGAGCCGCGTTCCGATTTTGAAATTGGAGAGCATGGGGATGATTCCTTCAGCTTAGAGGGCAGATAGCGGGGCCCCGTCCGGCTCGTCGGAGGCGGGCAGGGTGTGAAGAATTTTCTGGACGATGGAGGGCAGGTCGAGCAGAAGGGCGACACGGCCGTCACCCAGAATCGAGGTGCCCGCGAGGCCGGGCACTCCTTCCATGACCCGGTTCAGCGGTTTGACGATCGCCTGCACTTCACCGTGCAGGTGGTCGACGACGAATCCCAGGCGGCGGTCGCCGACCTGAACGACAACGACGTTCTCGCGCCGCTCATGTTGCGAGGCGTTGCCCAGAAAAGCGCCGAGGCGGACAAAGGGCAGCGATGCGCCGCGCCGATTGATCAGGCCGGTGAGACCGTCGTCCATGCGTTCTGCGGGCAGGTCGAAGCACTCCAGCAAGTGGGTCATGGGCAGGATGTATCGTTCATCGGCTACGCCGACGACGAACCCGTCGAGAATCGCGAGTGTGAGCGGGAGCCGGAGGGTGAACCGGGTGCCGGCGCCGGGATCGCTGTCGATGCGGATTCTCCCGCGCAGCCCCTCGACGTTGCGCCGGACGACGTCCATGCCGACCCCGCGGCCCGAAATTGCCGAAACTTCCGGCGAAGTCGAGAAGCCGGGTTCGAAGATGAGGGCGTGAATCTCATCGGGCCGCAGGTGGGCGCTCTCGGTAATCAGGCCCCGCTCGCGCCCGCGGGCGAGAATGCGCTCGGTATCCAGTCCGGCGCCGTCATCGGCGATCTCGAAGACGATTTCTCCCGTTTCGTGACGGGCCGCAAGGCGAATCGTTCCCGTCGCCGGCTTGCCCCTGGCCGAGCGTACCTCAGGCCGTTCGATCCCATGATCCACCGCATTGCGAATCATGTGGGTGAGCGGATCCCGGAGGCTACCCACGACCGAGACATCGGCCTCGACGTCTTCGCCCTCGATGACGAGGTCCACCTCTTTTCCGGTCTGTGCGGCCAGGTCGCGCACGGCGCGGCGAAAGGAGAGCAGGAAGGCCCCCACGGGAACCATGCGGATGCGCATGACCTCCTCCTGAAGCTGGCGCTGCAGGGTAAGGGTCTGCTGGCGCGCCTCGAAGATCTCGTCGTGAACGCGCTCGTCGGCGGCTTCGAGCCGCTGGTGGAGGGCCGCCGTCGACGCCGTGAGTTCGGTGACGAGATCAAGTAGTGCGTCGAGGCGGCGGGCCTCTATCCGGATGGTTGAAATCTGCTCTCCCGATGCCGCCGCGGCCCTGGCGACCGGCTGATGGTCGGATCCGCCCGCATCATTGAGTAGTGCACGGGCCGTCGCGGCCAGCCAGTCGATCGATTCGAGAATCGGCTCGATGTCACCTTCGGCGGGCGGGGTCCGGGGAACGGCCTTGCGGAGGCGATCGACGGCCTCCAGCAGCAGACCGACGTGCTGGCTGGTTACCGGCTCGGCCCCCTGCTGAAGCACCCCGACCAGGTCTTCGAGCGCATGGGTGAAGCGGGCCGTGTGAACGAGCCCGAATACCGATACGTTTCCCTTCAGGTTGTGCAGGCAGCGCTGGATTTCGCGGAAATGCCCTTTCGGGTCTGCCGCATTCTCAAGCGCGAGCAGTTCGGTTTCGATGGCGGCGAGGTTCTCGGCGGTTTCGCCGACGAATTCGCGGAATACTGCGTGAAGCGGATCGTTCATAGTCGCCTTGTCGTTGCTGCGCGGGTCAGATTCGGGTCACGCTGGTCGACCCGCGGGTGAGGTCGAAAACGAGACGGCGGCCCCATTTGCCGCCGACATCCCGCTCGACAATCGGGATACCCGCCTGTTCGAGAAGCTCCGTTGCGATGCGCACGTTGAGGGCCCCGGTCTGAAAGTGATCGGACATGAAGCCGATGACGCTCGCGCCGCCGAAGAGCTTGGCGCGTGGCGTTCTGCCTCCGGCCTGGCGGAACCGTGCTATCGTTTCGGGGATGGCATGGCTGCCGTAGTTCGCCGTCCGCTCGTTCTGCGAGCTGGGGAGCAGGTAATGATTGATGGCCCCGATGCGCCGATCGGCATCCCAGAGACAGACCGAGACGCAGGAGCCGAGCACGGTGCGCACGACGACCTCACCCTTGCCGGCGTAGATCTGCCCGGCATGCAGGGCGACCTCGGGGGGCACGGCCGGCAGGCGCGCGGCGAACTCCTGGTCGACAATCTGCTCGAGCCGTTGCAGCGCCGACCGAAACCGTTCCTGATCGCGCGCGAGCAGGGCCGCCTCTGTGGCGCCGACGGCCGCAGAAACGCTCTGTGCGTAAATCGAGTCGGCCGTCCCGCGCAGACAGGACAGCTGCCGACGCATGCGTTCGGCACTCTCCGAATGACGAAGACGCCCGGCCGCGAGCCGGAGGTCGAGAACCGTCTCGCGGATCTCGGCCTCGAACATGGCCAGGGCATCCTGCGGGACGGATGCGATCATATGGCCATCCCCGAGAGGACGTTGCGGGCAACGGACACGGCGTGGTCCCGGTCGGCCTTGGCGACAAGATGAAGCCGCGCGTGGTCGACCCCCTCGACATCGGCTCGCTCACCCGTCTTGACCATCGAGCTTACGACCATGACCGGAAGCTTCGTGTCGAGCGCATGCGCGCGGGCGGCCAGCTTCCAGCCGTCGAGGCCGGGCATGTCGATGTCGGTAATGAGCAGGTCAAAGCGGATCGCCTTGAGCAACTGCAGCGCCTGTTGACCGTCACGGGCCGTGACGATGCGCAGACCGGCTGTATCTGCGTGCAGAGCCTGCGCAATCTCTTCCGGGGTATCGCCCTTGATCGGCGCGGCGCCAAGGGCGTACATCCACAGCGCGCGCTGGGTAGGGCTGTCGTCGACAATGAGAATTACCATGTTTGACTCCCAGGGGTTGAGAAGTGAGTCTGAAGCTCTTCTGGATGGACCGGAGGCTGAAAGACGAATCCCTGCACGAAGCGGAAACCAAGACGGGCCGCCGCGTCCAGATCCGCGGGCGTCTCGATCCCCTCGGCATAGACGTCCACGCCGAGGCGCTCGCCGAGGGCAAGCAGCATTTCGGCCATGGCCTGCCGGCGCGGTGAGCGGGCCAGGTCGATGAGCAGGGGCCGGCCGATTTTCAGAATGTCGAAGGGACCGTCGACGACGACGTCGAGGTTGGCCGACCCGCACCCGACATCGTCGAGGGCGATGCGGAAGCCGCTTGCCTGGAGGGATTCGAGGCGGCGGAAAAAGCGGCGGTCCCGGGAAGGCAGCGCATTCTCGATGATCTCGAACACGACGTTGGCGCGCGGGATCCCGAATGCGTCGCAGACGGCTTCGGCGAGGACAACGAAGTCGTCGTCGAACGTCAGGGTCCACCCATGCAGGTTGACCATGACCGGCCGCGGCTCGGCGATGCGCCGGCTCGACTCGAGGGCGGCGGTGATGCAGAGCCGGTCGATGCCCGCGATGCGGTGTTTTCTGCGCACGTACTCGAACAGGATGTCCGGCTTCTCGAGATTCGTATCGCGCGGGCCCCTTGTGAGCGCCTCGTAGGCCACGGCGCTCCAGCCCTGCTCGTCGAGTCGGCACACGGGTTGGAACCGGGTCGAGACGGCGTTGGGCCGGTAGAGCTGCTCGAGCAGATCGTTCTCAGGCACGTGCGCCGCCCTCGAGCATGGAATGAATCTGATCGGCCAGAAAATCGAGCGGCTGGGGCTTGGCCAGGAGGAGGTTCACCCCCATGTTTCTGGCCTCGGCCATGACGGGCGCGGTGCCGAAGGCGGTCAGCAGAATGACGGGAAGTGTCGGCGCCTTGTGCCGCGCAAGCTTGATGACTTCGAGCCCCTCGGCCCCCTGGACGCCCGTCAGGCGCAGGTCGGCAATCAGCAGATCGAAGTCTTCATGCAGGATGAGGGCCGCCGCTTCTTCTTCTTCGCGGGCGCACCAGGTGCGATAGCCCCGTTTCTGGAGATACCGGCTGAGGGCGAAGAGAATCGCCTGTTCGTCGTCGACGATGAGAATGCGGGGTTGCGTCATGGCGAGCGGCCATGCAGCGAAAGGCGTGCCAGCCTGCGCTCCGGGGAGAAAAGGGGCTTTCTCCCGGCGTTTTTCCACAATTCGGATTCCAGATTCTAAAATCTGGAATCCGAGCGGCGCGTGGGGCGGCTCAGGATTCCTTGAGGCCGAACTGCTTCAGCTTGTTGTAGGCCGAGCTTCTGGAAATGCCGAGGATCTCGGCCGTAAGCTGCACGTTCTCACCGGTGTGGCGGAAGACGGAGGTAAAGTGCTCGCGCTCGATCTCGGCGAGCGTGGCCAGGCGCGGACCTTGGTGGGGTGACGTGACGGGGGGCGTCGCCGCCGAGGGAAGAACGAGGGCCTCCACGTCGACCACCGTCCCCTGCACGCGCAGGAGAGCGCGCTCGAGAACATTGCGAAGTTCACGGATGTTGCCCGGCCAGTCGTAGCGCTTCAACTTTTCCAGGGCCGCCGACGTGAGGGTGGGGGGCGAGCGGGAGAGGCCGGGTGCGAGCGCGGCTACGATCTTTTCGGCAAGAAACGGGATGTCCTCGGCCCGCTGCCGCAGCGGCGGCAGCGCGATGGGAAAGGCGCTGATCCGATAAAACAGGTCCTGCCGGAAGGCGCCCTCCGCCGCCCGTGTCTGGAGGGGATGGTGCGTGGCAAAGATGAGCCGTACATCGGCTACCTTTTCGCGAACCGAGCCCAGGCGGCGGAACCGGCGATCTTCGATGACCTTGAGCAGTTTGGCCTGCACGCGAAGGTCGATATCGCCGATTTCGTCGAGAAAGAGAGTGCCGTGTTGGGCGACTTCGAGCAAGCCCGGTTTCGCGGCCACCGCCCCGGTGAAGGCGCCCTTCTCATGGCCGAAGAGTTCGCTCTCGAGAAACTCGGGCGTCAGGCCGGCGCAGTTCAGATCCACAAAGGGTTCTTCGCCGCGGCTGCTCTGCTCGTGCAGCCAGCGGGCGAGCACCCCTTTGCCGCTCCCGGTCTCGCCAAGCAGCAGGATCGGCCCCTGGCCCTGAAGGGCGCTCTCGGCTTCTACACGCAGCCGCTGCGAGGCCGGGCCCGGGCCCGCGAAGGGGTCCTGTTCGGCCGCGGGGCGGCTGCGCACGGCCGCGGCCTCCTTCTGCCGGCTGCGGCGCGCACTGTGCAGGCGATCGAGAATGGTGGCCAGAGAAGGGAGATCGACCGGCTTCGTCAGAAAGTGGTCTGCGCCGGCCTGCATGGCGCGCACGGCAAGGTCGACCGTCGCATGACCGGTCAGAATGATGAAGGGGATCGCTTCTTCGAGTGCGCGCACCCGTTCGAGGAGGCGCAGTGCGTCGCCGTCGGGCAAGGAGAAGTCCGAGACGATCCAGTGCGGCGGATTCGCTTCGAGCGATCGCAGCGCCGCCTCGATCGTATCGGCCTCCTGCACGTCGATGTTGCGCCCTGCGAGAAATCGTCTGACACCGAAACGCACGGCGGCGTCGTCTTCAACCAGCAACAGAGAATTCATGGCCGTCTGGGGGTGAAAGAGGGAGTTCCATGACGACGCGCGCGCCGCCGTCTTCGCGATTTTCGGCCGTGACGTTGCCGCCGTGGTGCTCGACGAAGCGCTGCACGATCGACAGGCCGAGTCCCGTCCCCCCGCGTCGGCGCGTGAAGAACGGCTCGAAGATCCGGTGCAGGTCGGCGGCCGGAAATCCGGGGCCTTGATCCTCGATGACAAATCGCAACGGCCGTTCGCCGGTTCCGCGCGCAAGCCGCAGGCGCACCGTCGCGCCGGCCGGAGAGTGCTGGATCGCATTCTGAATCAGGTTTTCGAGCGCCTGCCGCAGCCGGGAGGCGTCGGCGCGAAACTTCCCGAGCCCCGGCTCTACGGACCACTCGAGGCGCACGTCGGCCGCGTGCGCGAGGGCCGAGCAGGACCGCACCGCGTCGCCGACCAGTGCGGCGGGAGCGCAATCGGCAATGTCCAGTTCGCGCGGCCGCCCGTAGTCGAGCAGCTCGCTGGCCAGCGATTGCAACCGGTCGACGGCCGAACGCAGCACGGTGACATACTCGGCGATCTCGGGAAGCTCGGCGAACTCCTGATTCATGGCGTCGAGGCAGGCCGAGATGCTGAAGAGCGGATTCCGTACTTCGTGCGACACGCCGGCGACGATGCGCCCGAGGGCCGACATGGTTTCTGCGTGCCGCACCTTCTGCTCGAGCTCGACGCGTGAGGTGACGTCGCGCGCGAGCAGAATCATGCGGCGTTCGCCGCCGGGACCTTGAAACACGGTCGCCGCGACCTCCCAGGCGCGCCCCGATTCGCAGTCGGCAACCTGACGGGCCGCGGGAGCCGACGTGGCGGCCGCCTGGTCGAGACAGATCCGGAGCGAGGCCCACGGTTCGGCCTTACCGTAGTCGGCCAGGGTATTCGAATGGGCCCGGTTTACCGAGCGTGAGCGCAGCAGGCGCCCGGCCTCGTTACTGCGCGTCAGGTGTCCGGTGGCGTCGGCGATGAATACGGGAAAGTCGACGGCGTCAAAGGTCTTGCGCCACTCCAGTTCGCTCACCTCGATGGCCGCCCGCAGGCTGCGCTCGGCCTCTTCGAGCAGGGCGCGCTGGGTCACGTCGCGCAGAAAGACCGTGAAAAGTACGGTTCCGTCCTGAATGAGCTTCGATACCGACGCTTCGGCAGGAAACTCTTCACCGCTCCTGCGGCGGCCATGAATGCCGCGCCGCCCGTTCATCGCGCGCGACGATACCCCCTGGCCCTCGAAGCGGCGTACAGCCTCGGCGTGGGTTTCTGCATGCCGGTCGGGGAGCAGTCTGGAGAGCGGCATCCCCAGAGCTTCGTCGGCGGAATAGCCGAAGATACGCTCGGCGGCCTTGTTGAAGAGGACAATCCTATGCGCTGCATCCATGGTGATGATGGCGTCGTCGGCGAGTTCAAGAATCCCCTGCAGACGCTCGCGCGACTTCAGCAGGTCGCGCTCGGCCTTGCGCTGGTGAGTGATGTCCCGTGCGCTCCCCATGAGGTGGGTACAGCGCCCGGCGCCGTCGAAGATCGGCGTCAGCCGCGTCTCGACCTGCACCTGGCCGGCGGGGAGGGAGACCGATTCTTCGTAGACGATCGGCGCGCCGGCGTGCAGGGCTTCTCGGTACTTCCCGATCACGAATCGGGCGGCCTCGGGCGGGAGAATATCTTCGATGTACCTGCCCAGCAGCTGGTCTTCACCCAGCCCGGTCCGCTGCAGATAGGCGTTGTTCACCGATACGCAACGGAAGCGATCGTTCTCCTCGACTTCCATGAGAAAGATCAGATCGGAAGTCGCCTGGTAGATGAGCGAGAGGCGCTGTTCGCTTTCGCGCAGGGCCTTCTCGACCATGCCGCGGCGCCGGATGTCCTCGGCGAGGCGCTCGTTGGCCTCGGCGAGCTGCACGGTGCGCTCTACGACCTTGTGCTCCAGCTCCTGGCCGAGCTCCCGAAGCCACTCTTCGACGATCTTCTGTTCCGTGATCTCACTGTGCGCAATGACCGCGCGGACGGGTCCGTCGTCGGGAAATTTGGTGATGCGGACCACATACCAGGCGGTGCGTGGCGGCACGCTCAATGAATACTCGTATATGAACTCTTCGCGCACCCCCGCGAGAACTTCGCGCAGCCCGCGGGCGACCTCTGCGGCCGCCTCATCTCCCTGATCTGCGGCGGCATCGCACACCGACAGATAGTTGGCTCCCCCGCCTGTTGCAAGGGGATCGCCGCCGTTGCGTTCTGAAAAGCGTCGCCAGGATGCATTCGTGCGCAGGATGGCGCCGTTCTCGTCGACGATCGCAATCTGCGCCGTGAGCGCATCGACGGTCGCCTTCGCAAACCGCTCTGACTCGGCCAGCGCAGTCTCTGCGGCGCGCCGCCGCTCTTCTTCGGCAAGCAGACCGAGCATATAAGACGCGTCGGTGACCAGCCGCTCGAGGTTGCCGTGGTCAATAACCCCGGCGATGGCCTCGCGCAGCCCGCTGATGTGCAGAACGTAGCGAATCTGAGCCCCGTCCATGAGCGGAACCGCGAAGCAGAAATCTTTGCTCCTGTCTGCCTCCGAGACCAGGTAGCGTTCGCCCGCCAGCAGGCTCGTGGCCATTTCGGGGTGCGCGGCGAGCACATAGGGCTGCACCGTGGCGTGGCGCGGGTAAACGTGCTGGGGCATCACTTCGCCGCGCTGATTCAGACGGCCGAACCAGACTCTGCGAAAACCTGCTTCTTCGACCAGGATACGGCCAAGTTCGCCGAAGAGGGCCTCGCTCGAACGGCTGCGCAGAATCGCGGCGTTGAGGATGGCGTAAAGGGTATTCAGGCGGCGCATGGCTTCGAGTCGAGCATCGGCCGCTTTGCGTTCGCGAATGTCGCGGACGATCATCTGCAAGTAGCCGTCGCTCAGCCGGCGCGCGCTGATTTCGACGTCAAGCGGACGGCTGCGCGAGACGATGCTGCGCTCTCCGCTGCAGGTCTCGCCCGCTTCGAGCCGGTGCAGGAGTTCGGCATCCATGAGGCCGATCTCGCCGGGATCGCGGGAGAGCAGGGTGTCGCGTGACTGCTCCAGAAGATTGCAGGCTGCAAGATTCGCGTCGACCAGATACCTCCCGTCAGGCGAGAACAGAACGATAGCGTCGGCAGCCTGCTCGATCAGACTTCGATAGCGCTCTTCGCTTTCGCGCAGCTCCTGCCGGTTGGCCTGAATGCGTGCGGCCATGGCATCGAATGCGCTGCCGATGTGCCCCAGTTCGTCGCCGCCACTGACATCGGAGCGCGCATGGTCGTCACCATCGGCGAACGCGGCGGCGGCGCGCGCAATGCGATGAACCCGCCGGGTAAGCAGAAGATCGAGAAGCAGCCACAGGGCGAACGCTATCAGCGTGACCAGCGCCGCCGTCAGCAGCATGGTCTGCTGCGCCTCCCACAGGCTGCGCTCATTCAGGTGGGCCAGATCGAATTCGACGTACAGCGTGCCGAGCGTATTGTTACCGAGAATGACAGGGAAGTTGGCGATCCGCAGCCCCGATTCGGCGGTCGCCCACGAAACTTCGTTCACGTCCTCGCGCAAGAGCAACGGGTGGGAAGCCAGCGCCGGCGGGCCCGCGCCGTCGGCGGCCGCCCGACGGCCGACCATATCGAGGCGGGTGGCCGCCATGACCGTCCCGTCGGGCGCGAAAAGGGCGGCCATGCGGACGTCGGGGATCGTCGCGATCAGAGCGACCTCGCGCCCCACCATCTCGTTGTCGTTGCTGCGCAGCAGGTATTCCAGTGTCGTGCGCAGCCGGTTGAGCTCGGCGGTGTGGTTGGCAAGCACGGCTTCTTCGGTGCGCTCATGCCGGAGAACCGTGAGGAGATAGGAGATGGCCCCCGAGCCCGCGAGCGAGAATACGAGCAGGCTCATGGGGATCAGAACGCGAAGCGGAGGAATCAGCCGCGTCATGGATAAACCTCGCGGACTTCGTCGCGATGCGGGATGAAGCGATCGAGCTGCGCGGGGTGATGCAGCAGCCCGCGGTTGAGCATGAATGTCTGGACGCGTTCGGCGGTCACGGAAAGCGGAGCGGGCGAGGTCGGGTCAAACGCTCCCAGGCTCTCCGGCGGATCGAAGAAGCGGATGGTGCCAAAAGCGTCTTCAGCATCGCCGATGGGCGTCCCCCGGCGTCTTTCGAGCAGCCCATGAGCCCGTGCGGGGGACACGCGCAGAAACTGCACACCCCGGTACCAGGCGGCCACCATGCGGCGGAGCGTCTCGCGGCGGCTGTCCAGGAGCGCGCGACGGACGAGAAGGACGTCGACGATTTCTCCGGGGAGAGAGCGGCTGTCGAACAGCTGTGTTCCCCCCAGATCGCGAAGAGCGCCGGCCATGGGCTCGAAGGTGACGACGGCATCGATCTCCGGGTCGTCAAACGCCTGGGAATGCGTTGTGGAATAGAGATCGCGAACCTTCACGTCGCCTGTCGTCAATCCGGCCGACTCGAGCGCGCGATGCAGCATGTAGGCACCTACGGCCGTCGGCTCCCGGGCCACGGTACGCCCTTTGAGGTCAGCGAGCGAACCGATACCGGCCCGGCCGATGATGGCGTCGGCCCCCTCAGACACGCTGAGGGGGAGCAGCACGACGACGTCGGGATCCCATTGGGCCACGGTCAAGGCCTCGTCAAGGGTGAGCAGGGCCACATCGAGGAGACCGGTGCGAAACGCTCGAACCACGTCGGAATTCGCCAGGAAGTCGACCATACGCACGTCGGGAGGAAGCCAGCCCTGTTCCCTGGCCAGGTAGAACGGATCGTAGCCTGCCCAGATGATGTTTCCCATGCGCAGGGTGGGCGCGGGTTTCCGGACGCATCCGGGCAGGGAGAAAGCGAGCAGAAAGATGAGGGATACCCGCAGAATTGTGCGCAAGCCGGTCCTCCGAAAAGGCAGGGGAAGATATTGTGCGACAATCGCGCCGAGGGGCAAAGCCACCGGATCGACTTTTGCGCGATTCCGCACCCCTTGCGGGCGGCAGGCGACTCCACCGTTACATGGCTGAATCGTGGCCTGTAACGAAACGTGCCGAAGTGCGTCGTTACGCTACGCTCTGGGCATGCCGTACGCTCCCTGCTGCCGGGGTGGGACCGAGGCCGTGGTCGCGTGTGTCGCGAGTCCGTTCAGAGCGGCTGAAGCTGAGCCAGAAGTGCCCGGGCAAGCGCTCCGGCATCGGGGTGGTCGGCTACCCGGGTCGTGACGACGTCGCGCTTGCGCCGGACCCACGCCTCGGCGATACGGGCGTCCTGCATTTCGCCGGGTCCCCCCGCTCCCTTTCTCGTAAGCAGCGTGGCGACGGCCTGCGTCCATTCGCCAGCTTCCGGCGAGATTGCGCGGTGCACGCGAAGGCTCTCGACCCCGTGGCCCTGCCGGATGAGAAAGAGGCGCACGAAGTCGTCTTCGGCTGCCGGCAGCACGAACACGACGTCGCCCTGGGCCGCCAGTTCCCCTTCGCGGCGGATGGTCTGGTGCACGCCGCGCAGCACCTGGTAGCGATCGCGCAGAGCCGCCGCCCGCTCGTACTGCTGCCGCTCGGCCGCCAGAATAATCTCGGCGCGCAGCTCCGTGAGCAAGCGCCGTTCGCCACCGAGAAAGGCGCGAAGCGAGGCGACCCGTTCGCCATACTCCGCCTCCGTCTCCAGAAGTGCGCAGGGGCCGCCGCAGCGGCGCATGCCGTGCTCGATGCAGGGCGAGAAGGCGGCTTGCGGCGTCAGCATCCCGCGACAGTTTCGCAGGCGGAACGTTTCGCGCAGGGCTTTCACCTCGAGGCGGCCGCCCAGGGCGAACCGGAAGGGGCCGTACGATTCCCGTTGTTCCCTGTCGCGCCCCTCTTTGCTGAAGCGCAGGCGCGGGAACGGGTCGTTCCGGTCCAGATGCAGGTATCCGTAGCGTCCCCAGGTGCGCAGCGCGTGATTGTACTCCGGCTGGCGCAGGCGGATCTCGCGCGCTTCTTCGAGCAGAGCCTCGAGTTCACTGCCGACGACGGTGTAATCGAAGTCGCGCACCTCGAGCAGCATGCGGCTCGTTTTGCCCTTCTTGGTTCCGATGAAGTAGCTGCCGAGCCGTTTGCGCAGATTCAACGCCTTGCCGACGTAGATGACCTCGCCCTTCTCATTGCGGAACCGGTAGATGCCGGGATTTTCGGGTAAGGCGCGGATGCGCTCGGGGCCCACCTTGAAGCGCAGGGCCGCACCCTGGCCCTTGGGCTTTCGATAGGCGCGCAGCCCGTCGACCGAAGAAATGCCGGCAGACTCGGCACGCCGCAGCAGCTCGACGAGGACGTCGGCCGTTACGCGGGCGTCGCCCAGGGCGCGGTGCCGATCGGAGGTGGGAATCTTCAGGCGGGCGGCCAACGCATCGAGGTTGTAGCGGGGGCCGGGGGCGAAGCTCCGCCCCAGCTTGACGGTGCACAGTTCATGACCCGCTCCCACGGGGGCCATCCCGCGCGCGCGAAAGGCGGTGTCGAGAAAGCCGAAATCGAACTTCGCGTTGTGCGCGACGCCGACGACCCCCTGGAAAAGCCGATGCAGGCGTTCGGCCACCTCGTCGAACGGGGGCGCGTCGGCAACCATGGCGTTATCGATTCCCGTCAAACCGGTGATGAAGGGTGGTATCGTGCGGCGCGGGCGAACCAGCGTGTGCTCTTCGCCGAGCACCTTGCCGTTGCGCACGTAGACGGCGCCGAACTCGATGATTTCGGCCGAGGCCGGATGCACGCCGGTGGTTTCGAGGTCGACGACGAGAAAGGTCGTTTCGGCGAGGGTGTCGGCGGCGGTCGTCGCCGGGCGAAGCCAGCGCACGGCGCGCCCCTCGAACTGAAGCTCGCCGGGGAGGGCGGTTTCGAGCAGTCTCCGGGCGAGATCCGGCCCCGCATCCAGGGCGAAGGCCGCCTTGCATGCCTCGACCGGATCGCATTCACCGTGCGCTTTCAGAAAGGCGCGCAACCGCTCTGCAACTGCCTGCGACATGCTTTACAGGCTAGCACCCGCCCGCGGCAATGGCCAACCGGGCGTCGCTCACCCGGACGCCGGAGTGACGTGCCGGATGCCGATCCTGCCCCGCAGGTGCCCGGACGCCGCGAACTATTGCTTCCGGGTCAGTTCCCGCCATCGGGCATCGTCGACGACTTCCTGCCGATATCCGGCGTGGCAGGCGACGCAGTGGTCGAGGGTCCGGTTGAGGGCCGTTAGAACCGCAGCGGAATTCTGTGTTTTTGCGGCGGCGCCGATGTTGTCGGCCGTCTCATGGAAGGCGAGCGCCCGCTTCGCGAACCCGGCGGTGGCGGCCCCCATGTGCATGCACATCTGTTGCATGGCGGGACTCGTGCCCAGCTTCTTTGCCGCAGATTCGACGGTCTTGTAGTCGCTGCGGGCCAGCGCCGCGACGACTTCATTGACTGCGGCAAGGTGCTCACGCATGTTCTGCTTCTGATGTTCGGCCATCATGGGCAGCAGGTAGAGCGGCTGGCGGGTATTGTCCTGCGCCAGGCTCGACATGGGCGCCTGCGCCCCATGTCCATGGTGCCCGTGATCGGGTTCGGCATCGGCACGGACGGCAAGAAAGGCAGGCAGGGAGAGGGCAATGACGAACATTTTCCAGGCTGTTCGGTTCAAGGGGCGTCCTCCGGAAAAGGATGTTTACGTTGAAGGGCTTCGTTGAGTCGGCGGAAAGCGGTAAGGACGTCACGGCGCGCTGGCCCGGGAAGACCGGCAAGGAGATCGGCGAAAAGGGATGAACTGGCCGCTTCGACTTCTGTGGCCAGCTTGCGGCCCCGTGGCGTCAAGGAGAGCACGAGCAGCCTGCCGTCGTCGGGGTCGCGCTGCATTGCGGTATGGCCCTGCAACCCCATGCGCCGGCAGAGGCGCGTCCCATTGCTCTTGTCGATCCCCAACCGGCGCGCAAGCGCAGTCGGTGTGCACCGGGTGGCGGCGCGTTCGCACGCGAGAAGAATCATCAGGGCGTGGGCGTGCGACTTCGAAAGCGGTTTCCCGCACGGCGTTACGTGATCGTTGAGGAGGCCCATCCGCCGGATGAATTCCTGAACCTCCGAGCGTAACCGAACGGCTCCCTGGCGCATACCAGATGCTATCAGGATAATAGTTGCGTACGCAACCAGTTGGCGCGCGCTGAGCGGGCCCCATCTGCGGGAGCTTTACGCCAGCACGAGAAGGAGCATCCCCCCTGTGTATCCGACCAGGATGACCACCCCTTCCAATCCGATTCCCGCCAGCCCGAACTTCTCGCGGCGGATGAACCCCATCAGCGCGACGCCGGTGAGAAAGATGGTGAGCGCCACCAGATAGGTCTGGCGCGGCGTCAAGACGTGGTAGATGGAGCCCCCCCGGTAGGCGATATCCGACAGCGCGACCAGCAGCGTGTCGAACGCATTGCCGCCGATGATGCCGCTCACCGCCAGGGTCAGGGCGCCCTGGCGCACGGCGGCGATACCCGTGACCAGCTCGGGAAGCGACGTGGCGACGGCCGTCATGAGGGCGCCCACCGCCGTTTCGCTCAGGCCGGTCAGCACGCTCACGGCGATGCCCGTCTGCGCCACGAGCCAGCCGCTGCTTCCCAGCAGAAGCGCGAGGATCACGAACTCGGCCAGGAGGCCCCTCAGGGACATGCGTCTCGCCGTTTCGTCGGCCACGTCCACGATGGTTTCCCGGGTTCGGGCCGGGCTCCACATCGGCGATTGCCCGGCTCTGCTGACGAGCACGATGCCGTAGACGTATATGACGACCAGGAGAATCGTGGCCGGATGAACGCCGAGGACTACGACATCCGGAGTGCCCCCCGCGAGCAGCGGAATCGTGAGCAGCGTGCAGAGCAGCGCGGCCTGCATCAGCGTGGCGCTTGACGCCGCCGCATGCTCGAGGTTCGCGCGACGATACGTCAGGTCGACGACCGCCAGAAAAGCCGTCTGGGCTGCAACGCCTCCGAGCGCATTGCTGACCGCGAGCTCGGGATAGTTTTCGGCGGCGGCGACCACCGAGGCCATGATATCGGCCAACGAGGTCGAGCCGCCGAGCAGTACGGCGCCGATGACCGCTTCACCGAGCCCCGTCCGGTCGGCCAGACGGTCGGCTACCTTGGCCATCCGCCACCCGGCGATGGTGATCATGCCGGCTGCGAGTAGAAAGAGCGCCAGGTTAAGGCCGAGTGAGAGGGCTTCGAAATCGGGCATGCGGGGAGATGAAGGTTCGCTCGTACCAGCCTACGTCAAGCCGGCCGCCGGGGTAACCGGGCCGCGCGAGAATAACCCCGGATGGGAACGCCTTCTGGCGCCGGGAGGTGTCAACCCGCCCTCTTGCAGTACCGCTGTCGAAACCCCGGGTACCGTCTCCTTACCCTAGGATGAAAGCAGAGGCGCGGTTCGTCTGCGACGGCTCGGGCTATGCCCGTTTCCGGCCCCCGGGTCAGAGTGGGGGCATGGAGGCAGCCGCACGCATGCGCATCCGCCTGACTCCGGCCCGGCATCCCCTGGCCGCATTTCTGGCGCTTGTCCTGTTGCTCTCGGCCGGCTTCGAGGCGCTCGGCGCCGGTCTGCGCGGCGGGTGGGGCGAATGGGGAGAAGACATTCTGTGGTATCGCGCCTCCTGCCTCATCAACGACGTGCTGCTCGCCTGGGGCGCCTGGCTGTACGGGCGCATTCTGGGCGGTCCTGCCTGGTACCGGGCCCCCGGGAGGCACCCCCGCATCGGATTCGGGCTCGTGTTGTTGGGCGGCGCGGTCTTTCTGCTCCTGCTGGGCCAGCGCTTCGAGGCGCTTTACGAAGACGCTTCGCCGCCCTTTGCAACCGGTTGGTTTTCGGTCGCCCATCGCGCGCTGGCGCCGCTCTGGCTCTTGTCCTGGTTGCGGCGCTGCTGCGACCGGACACCGCTGCCGCACAGCTAGGCCTGCTCGAGCCCCGCCCGGAGGTGCCGATCAAGGGGGAATCGTTTCTGCTGAAGGATCCCCCGCCGCGGTTGGGACGCATCTTTTTCGAGGGGCTCGACGAGCTCGACCGCGACGACCTGCTCGAGCGCATGGCCGTCGAGCCCCGGCCCTGGTCGGTGTGGTCGGAGCCCGAAGAGGTCGATCTGCGGACCGTGCAGGATGATATCCGGCGGGTGGAGAACGTCTACCGGCGCGCCGGATATTACCAGGCGCGTGTCGAGCGCGTCGAAGTCGAAGAGCGCCCCGAGGGGTTCGTTGACCTCTACTTTTCGGTCTACGAAGGTGAGCCGCTGCGCGTGAGCAGGACGGTCGATCTGCAGTATCCCGAGCAGACGACGCCGGCCGTCGGGCTGCGCGCGGTCAACACGCTCGATCGCGGCGATGTCTTTTCAGAAGACAACTATTTCGCTGCCGCCGAACGCATGCGGGAGTTTCTGCAGAACGTCGGCTATTACGCGGCCGCCGTCACGCCCGAGGCCTGGCTCGATCCCGACGCCTACTCGGTGTCGGTGACCTACGTCGTCTTCGACGGGCCGCGTGTACGCTTCGGTCCGATCGCGGTCGAAGGCCTGCAGTCGGTCGACGAGTCGCTCGTGCGCCGCGAGCTCGAGTTCCAGACCGGTCAGTGGTACCAGCGCCGGCGCGTCGAAGCCACCATCGACGACCTGATGGGGCTCAATCTGTTTCGCTCGGTGCGCATCGAGCCGCGCTATCCGTCGGCGGTCTCGGACCCGATGCCGATGGTGATTCGCGTCATCGAGGGCTCGGCCCAGAACGTCCGGCTCGGGGCCGGCTATGGAACCGAAGATCAGATTCGCGCCCAGGCCATCTATCAGCATTACAACCTCCTCGGGGGCGGACGCCGGCTGCGGGCCGCGCTGCGCGTGTCGGCCATCCTTCAGACCGCCGACGTGACCTTCGTGCAACCGCACGTGCTGAGCAAATACAATCTCTTCAGCCTGTCGGCCGGCTACCGCCGCGAAGAACGCCTCGATGCCTATTCGTTCGAGCGGTTCACGCTCACGCCGCGCATGAACCGTCGCATCAACCGGCGGCTCACTGTGTTTGCCGGCTATCTTCTCGAATACAATTTCGCCTTCGATCTGCTGGCCCCCATCCCCCTCGAAGAGCGGCGTATCGTCGAGCCGGGGCTTCTGTCGGGCCCCGTTCTGGGGGCAGAGTGGAACTCTACGGACTCCCTCCTGTTTCCCACCGAGGGCAACGTGACCCGCGCGCTGTTCTTCTACGCCGGCCGCTGGTTCGGGGGCGAATTCGATTTCTACCGCTGGACGCTCGAGTCGCGGCAATATCTGCAGCCGGCCCGGCGCTGGGTGACGACGTTACGCATACGGGTCGGCTCGGCTGAAGCCGTCGGAAGCAGTCGCGTACCCATCTACGAGAAATTCTATTCCGGGGGCGACGCAAGCATCCGCGGATACCGCCGCGACAGGCTGGGGCCGGCCATCGGGGGGCTCACGCTCGTCGAAGGGTCGCTCGAGGCGCGCCGCCGTTTCCGCCCCCAGTGGTGGATTGCCGCATTCGTCGATGCCGGCATGGTTTCTCTGAGCCCCTACGACTGGGCCGAGAATCAACTGCGCTGGGGGGTTGGCCCCGGGGTTCTCTACGAGAGCCTCGTCGGCCTGATTCACGTCTACCTGGGCGTCCCTCTCCAGCCTCGCGTCGACGAGCCCACCTGGCGGCTGCACCTCAGCATCGGGCAGGCGTTCTGATGGCGCGATCGCGTGCATCCCGGTTCGCCGTGTGGGGGTTCGTCGTCCTGCTCGTGCTCATGGCCCTGCCGATTCTGCTCTGGCAGATCGATCCGGTGCGCCAGGCCTTCGTGCAGCGGGTGCTGGAGTCGATCAGCGGGAGGCTGGAGGACGGCGACATCCGCGTCGGACGGGTCGACGGCAGTCTTCTCGACGGGCTGCAGGTCGAAGATCTCGAGTACGATCGGGGCGGCGTTCGCCTCGAGATCGCGCGGGGTGAGATCGAGTACGCGCTCGCGCCGCTGTTGCGCCGACAGGCGCGCATCGACCGGTTGCGCCTCGAGGGGGTGCGCCTGTCGCTCTCGCCCGAGCCGGCCACGAGCCCATCCGAAGCCCTCGGCCTGCGGTTGCCTTTGCGCATTGACGCCCCCGATATCATCGTGACCGACGGCCGGGTGCGCATCGCGTCGGCGGCGGGGGAGCACGAGCTGCGCATCGACCGGTTTGCGGGTGGCATCACGGCCGAGTCCGACCGCGTCGTTCTGCGCGTCGACGATCTGCGCGGCAGCCTGGTCGAGCCCGAAGTCGACGTCGTCTCGGCGCGTGGCACCGTGGCCGCCACCTGGCGCGCGGGGGCGCCGACCCCCGCAATCGATGTCGACCGGCTTCAAGTCAAGCTGCCGCACAGCCGCCTGCACGCAGACGGGGCCGCGCGGTTCTGTGCCGGCGAGGCTGTGAATCTGGCGTTCAGGGCTGCCCCGCTCGACCCGCGGGATACGGCGGCGGTGGGCAACCCGTTTGCCGTTCCGGTCTCGGCGACCGTGCGCGCCACGGGTACGCTTGACGCCTTGCAGTGGTCTGCCGCGCTCGATTCCACAGCCGGCAATCTACGTGCCGAGGGGAGCGCCGGCGTCCCCTTCGAGGCGCGATGCCGCCCGAACTGGGCGGGAATCGACGGCGCGGCAGCGGGCACGGTCGCGGCCCTTGCGCCGGCGCAGCTGCTGAGCGCAGAGCTCCCCGATGCGGCGAGGCGTACGCTGCTCAGTCTGGACTTTGCCGGTTCGGTCACCGATGCCGGACGTCCAGGCCGCAGCCTGTCTGCGAACTTCGAGGGCCGGCGCTCTTTGCTCAGCGGGCGTCCGGTGCGCGCATTCGACGGCCGGTTAACCTGGCGCGAGCGGCGCATCGCGGGGCGGGTCGACCTCGCCACCGAGGACTCGGCGGCACAGGTGGCCGGTGAAGTCAACCTGCGCAGCGAGCGCTACGATGGAGAGATCCGGCTTGCGGGGGCCGACCCGGGGGTCTGGCTCGGTTCGCGGTGGGCGGGGGCCGTGGACGTGCGGGCCCGAATCGAAGGCGCCGGGTTCGACCCCGAGACGCTCACGGCATCGCTCGAGGTAACGGGCGGCCGGCTGCGCATCGGCGGCGTGCGCGGCCGTCGCCTCTTCTTCGACGTCAGGGCGCGGGACGGGCTGCTCACCGTGCGCCGGGGCGAACTGGACACCAACGTCGCCGACCTGCGTGTCGAAGGGACGGCCCCGCTTCGGCCCGGGCGTGAGGGGGCCCTGCGCGCGCTCGTCCGTATGGAGAATGCGCAGGCCGTCGCTGATCTGTTTCCGGGGGCGATCACCGAGCCGGTGAGCGGCCGCGCGTTCGCGCGCGTCGTTGCCGAGGGAACTCTGGAACGCATGCGGGTCGACATTCGCCTGCGGGCCGACGCACCGCGGCTGGGAGAGACCCAGGCCGGGGCCGTTTTTCTCGATGCCGAGTCGGCCGATTTCCGCCCCCGGGCCCTGGCGGGCTCCCTGCAGACCACGCTGCGCGTGCCGGGCCTCGTGGTCGGCGGCACCATGGTCGGCGATGTCGAAGCCGCCGTTTCGGTCGAAGGAGAACGCCCCCGTTTTGCCGGCACGCTGTTCGTGGCCATCGCCCGCGCCGAAGAGCGCAGCCGCCTGCGGGGGGAGTTCACCTACCGCGCGGGCCGGCAGACCATCGTGATGGATGAGCTGGCGCTCGCCTTCGGCGGCACGCGCTGGCAGAACGAGGGGCGACTCGTCATCGAAAGCCACTCGGGACCCGGGGGGCGCAACTGGACGATCGAAAACCTTGCCTTGACGAGCGAGGGGCAACGGGTCGCGCTCGACGGCTCGCTCCAGGGCGACGGGACGCTCGACGTCGAGCTGCTGCTCAACCGTCTGCAGCTCGAACCGATTGCCGATCTGACGGCCGCCGAAGATCAACTGACCGGTGAGTTGAACGGGTCGCTGCAGCTAACCGGAACGTTCGAACGGCCGACGGTCACCGGGGCCATCTCTGCCGTAGACCTCCGTTCGGGCACGGTCGAACTCGATGTCTTGACCGCGACCTTCGGGCTCGACGAAGGCGTGCTCGACACCGAGATCCGGCTGGTGCAGCGGGCCGGAACCGGCATGCTGCGGGCCGATCTGCGCATCGGCGTGCCGGGCCTCACCGCCGACGACGACTGGCGCCAGGCCCCGCTCGAGGGAACCGTGCAGGCCGAAGACCTGCGTCTTGCCCTGCTCGATGCGTGGATCGACGAGGCGACGTTTCCGGCCGGGCGAATCACGGTCGACCTGCGGGTCGCCGGCACCCTATCTGATCCGCAGGTCGAGGGGGTGGCGCAGCTGCGCGAAGGGGCCGTGCGCGTAGCCGTCACCGGCGTCACCTACGAAGACGTGCGCGGTGACCTCTTCTTTCAGCGAGGCACGGCCGCCTTGCGCAACTTCAGCGCGCGCACGGGCGAAGGCCGGCTGCTGGCACAGGCGACCGTCGATCTGACCGATCCGCTCAACCCGGGCGCGCTGGCCGGCGAGATCACGGCCCGGCGCTTTCAGGCGGTCGATACACGCCTCGCCGGAGGAACGGTGGATGCGCGCCTGTCCCTCGTGGGGTCCTGGAGAGAGCCCGTGCTCGTGGGGGGCATGACCATCCGCGAACTTGAAATCCGGCCGCGTTCCGGAGAACGCGAGCTGGAGCCCCTCGAGTTCTCGTTGCCCGGCCTGCACGTGCTCGGCGAGAGCAAAGCTCCGTCCCAGGATGTCGATCGCCGCCAGGTGCGCGCCCCGTTCTTCGAGCGCGTCGCCGTGCATGTAACCATCGAGGCAGGCCGCGACGTCTGGGTGCGGGCCGACGACATGAACCTCGAGTGGCGCGGTGACCTGCTCGTCTTCAAACAGGCCGGCGAAGAGTACCTGCGTCTCGTCGGCGATCTGGAGTCGGTGCGGGGCTTCGTGGTCGTCCAGGGGCGGCGCCTGCGCCTCGAGCGGGGACTCGTGACGTTTATGGGGACGGCGGTGCTCGACCCGCGCCTCGATCTGAACCTCTCCTACGAAACGCCCGAGTACGACATCACGGCCCGGGTGCGCGGGACGATTGCCATGCCGCGCATCGAACTGAGCAGCGATCCGCCGCTCGAAGACGCCGACGTCCTGGCGGTGCTGCTCTTCGGCCGACCCTTCAGCGAGCTCGACCAGGGGGAGCAGACGGCCATGCGCGACCGCGTGGGTGCCGCCGTCGGCGGGGTGGCCGCCGGGCAGCTGACCCGCCTGCTCGGAGCCCGCCTGCCCATCGACGTTCTGGAGGTGCGCACCGGCGACGCGACCACCGAGGGGCCGGGATTCGGCGTCGGAAAATACGTCACCGAAGACATCTTCGTCCAGTACGTGCAGCGCTTCGGCGCCGACGCCGACAGCGAGTTGCGGCTGGAGTATTATTTCGCACGCCGCTGGCTCGTCGTTTCGAGCGTGGGCACGTCGGGCGAAAGCGCCGTAGACGTGTTCTGGGAAACGGCCTTCTGACCGCGCCTCGACGGCGTCCGTCGATGTGCCTCGACTGCCCGGTAGCGCTCGCACCCTGAACCTCCCGTGGTTGCTTACCACAGCTCCCATGATTATCTTTCATGGCAGGGAAGGAGAATCGCGCGGGGGTTGACAACCCCGGGATCGGGCATTACAATCTTGAAATCCTCTCGGGGGACGTGTGCCTGCACTCGGGGCTGACGTAAACGTCTGAAAATCCACGGAGTTTTCGTGCGCTTCGGAGCGGGGCTTCGAAGTCCGAGGGACTGTATCGTCCTGAATACACAGAGCTTTTTAGAAAACATGGCCAAAAAGACCACATCGAAGGGTTCGAACACCACCGGCGCCTCGAAAGGGACCAGCCGGACGAAAGCGGGATCCAAACCGACCGCCCAAGAGCTTGCCCGGGCCGAGCATAAGGCGAAGACGCCTGCCGGCACACACGAAGGCAAAGCCGGGCGCAAAACCACTCCCCGCGACACGACCACGACCAAAGCTGCGCCCAAGGCCTCGCTGGCCCGGACGGCAGCTGCCGAACAGGAACGCCCGGCCCGCCGGGGCCGCAAGGCCACTGATGCGGTTGCCGCAGAAGACGCCGCCGCCGCCCGCGGGCGCGTGACCGGCAAGATCTCGTACCGCGAGCTCAAGGAAGCCCTTCCGCCGGAGACAGAAGTCGACCTCGCAGAAGAGCCCATCGACATCCAGGAACTCTTCGTCGATTACGACTACGAGCTCATTGAGGATGAAGAGGCGGCCGAGGAGGTCGAAGAAGAAGAGGCTGCCGAAGAGAAGTCTCTTTATCCCGAAGACGAGAAGCACCTCAACTCCATCAGCCTCTACTTCAAGGAGATGGGCGAAATTCCGCTCATCTCTCAGGAAGTCGAGGTCGAGCTCTCGAAGAAGATCCGCGGCGGCGAAGACGCCATCCGCACGATTCTTTCGGAGAACGTCTATTTCATCGCCCGTTTCTGCGAAGAGCTGAGCCGGTACGACACGCTCGAGTCGAGCGTCAAGAATCTGCTTCTCGTGCGGGAAGAAGGCGACGACGACGACGAAGAGGGGGGCAGCACCTCGAGCGGCGACGAGAGCGCCATCGCTGAGATGGTCGGCAAGGCCGACAAGATTCTCAAGACGCAGGCCGAGGTCGAGCGTCTCGAGAAAAAGATGGAAAAGGCCGAGAGCGCCAAGGAAATCGAGGCGATTTCGGAGAAGCTCGAGAAGAAACGCGTCAGCATGGTGCGCCAGATCAGCGAAGTGAAGCTCTCACGGGAGTTCATGTCGAAGATCATTCAGGAGATCAAGTTCCTCGCCCAGGAAGTCGAACGGGCCGAGCGCGACATCGAGTACTTCAATCAGAAGATCGGGCTCGTGCGCGACCCCGACGAGCTCGATCTCTGGAAGCAGAAGCTCAAGAACGCCAAAATCGTCGTCAAGGAAAACCTCGACCGCGTCTCCCTGGCCAAGAAAGACTTCCGCAAGCTGCTCGAAGAGCTCGTGCAGGCCGAAGAGCAGATCAAATTCGCGCGCAATGAGCTCATGAAGGCGAACCTGCGGCTCGTCATCTCGATTGCGAAGCGCTACATCGGACGCGGGCTGCCCCTCTCGGATCTGATTCAGGAGGGGAACCTGGGCCTGATGAAGGCGGTCGAACGCTTCGACTTCACTAAGGGGTATAAGTTTTCGACGTATGCCACCTGGTGGATCCGGCAGGCGATCACGCGCGCCATCGCCAACAAGGCGCGCACGATCCGCATTCCCGTGCACATGCTCGACATCATCAACAACCTGCTGTCGATCAGCCGTGAGCTGCACCTGAAACTCGGGCGCGAGCCGAAGGAAGAAGAAGTGGCCGAGGCCATGAAGCTTCCGGTCGAAAAGGTGAAGGAGATCAAGAAGCTCGTGCGCGAGCCGATCTCCCTCGACGAGCCGATTCACGAAGGGGACGAGAACACAATCGCCTACTTCGTGCCCGACCAGACGAGCATGAGCCCGAGCGAGGCGACGATCAACCGTAACCTCACCGAGCAGACGCTGAAGCTTCTGAGCACGCTGAGTCCGCGCGAAGAGAAGATCATTAAGATGCGCTTCGGCCTCGGCGGCGAAACCGAGCACACGCTCGAGGAGATCGGCCGCAGCTTCAACCTGAGCCGCGAACGCATCCGTCAGATTGAAGCCGAGGCGCTGCGCAAGCTCAAGAGCCCGATTCGCTCCCGCAAGCTGCGCGAGTTTCTCGAGTTCTGAGCTGCACCGGTTCGAATTCTTCAAAGGCCCATCGGAGACGATGGGCCTTTCCTTTTTTCGCCTTTCCACCGGGCTCCCGCCGTCGCGCCGGGGGCCGCGCCTGTCCATCATGGACGCATGGAAATACTCTGGCTACTTATCGTCGGCCTCATCGCGGGGCTCCTGGCCCGGGCCATCATGCCCGGCGACGACAGCATGGGGATTCTGCTCACCATCGTTCTCGGCATCGTCGGCGCGTTCATCGCCGGTTTTCTGGGAAGGGCGCTGGGCATTTACGAATCGACGTCGGAGGGGGGGCACATCATTGCCGCCACCATCGGCGCCATCATCCTGCTTGCCGTCGCCCGCCTGGTGAAAGGCCGCGGGCGGCATCGGCCGCATCACGCTTAGCGTCCCTCGCGGACGACTCCACCTCGACAGTTCCGCCCCGCCTGGGGGCGGGACTGTCGGTTTTTCCTTGCGGCCGGGCCTGCATCTGCGCGATCAGGCGCGCGCCTTGCCTTCGGGGGCGCAGGCGAGAAGGGCCCAGGCGGTGGTAAGCACCGGGTGCCCCCAACAGGCCGGGAGGTAGTCCCGGTCGATGGAGACGAAAGCCGCTTCGCCGGGCCAGCTGCCATCGATCGTCTGCCGATCGAGCAGCCAGGCGGCAATCCGCTGACCGTCGACAGGGAGCGACCAGCAGCGCGCCGCGAGGACGGCCGCTATGGTCTCGAGCACGCCGCCATAGCTGCCGTCGAGCCGTTCTTCGGCACGCAGTTCTGCTTCGAGCGTCTGGCAGACACTTTGGGCCGACGCCTCGTCGATGAATCCGTGACGCCGTGCCTGCGCGAGCACGCGATGCACGAACCAGCGCGTGAGCGGCGCGACGTAGAAGGGGCCCTCGAATTCGCCGCGCTCGGCAACGCCGCACAGCCGTTTCCAGGCGCCGGGCGGAATGCGCTCGGCCTGGCCCTGCTCGAGCAGGCCCCAGATCGCATTGGCGGCGGTTCCGGGACAATCGTTCCCCTGCCAGACGATACCCTCGGGAGAGGGGCCCATCCAGGTGCGTACCCCCTCGTCGACAAGATTGTCGAGCAGGAGAGCAGTGTCGGCTGCGCGGATTTCAGCCGCAAGCCGCGCCCCGAAGTAGCCGAGCACCAGTCCGGTATCGTCGGCGTCGGGAGGGATGGTACGCTCGTGCGGGTAGTACCGCCAGCCATCGGGGTCGCGCAGGCGCTGCAGCTTCTCCCATTCGTCGTGTGCCGGGCGCCCCCACGCCTGCAATGCGGCGAGCCTGAAGATGGCCGGATACAGATCGGCGCGGACCCGCGGCTTCCCGAACAGCCCCCACCGGTGAACCTCGGCGGCCCCGGTCGCCTCCTCGAGATACGCGAGGGCGCGCTCGACGCCATTCTCCGGGGTCAGGGCGGGAAGTGCGCGGGGACGGTCAAGCATACCGAGTGTCTCGCGTATCGTGGCCGCCGTAGCCAGAAACCAGGCGACGGCGGGTTCGAACCCCGAGGCCTCGGTAACGTCATCGATGAGCCGTGCCCAGGCCTCGCGCACGGAGAATTCTGCGTCCTGCAGGGCGATCATGGCCGATGCCGCCGCCTGAAAGCGCATCTCTGCCTGCACGTCGGGGCGCGAACGCAATCGGGAAGCGAGCAGCCTGAAGGGGCGCTTTCCGTATAGGGGAGCGAGAACGCGCGTCCACTTGCCCGCGATGAAGTCGCCCGAGCGCGGCTTCAGGTAAACGTCGAACACGTCGCTCAGGTCCTGGAGGGCGGCGCCGAAGCGCAGCCCGAATGCCTCGAACGGTCTGGTCGGACGGTCTGCCGCACGGGCGGCGACGGCGAAGAACAGCGCGAATTCGGCCCCGGCCTTGTCGAGGTGGATGGCGTCGGTGTCCGGCACCCGGGGACGATCGGTGGCGTCGAGGTCGCGGTTCTGGCCGCCGGCCATGATGAGGCCGAAGTGCAGGGCCGCCTCCAGGATCTCCGGGGTGATCGCGGCGGCTGCACGGTGGGCGAGCATGAGCAGGGCGCAAGCGTCGTTGGCGCGCGCGCCGGGCGCGTCGCCGTCGTCGATGTCGTCGGCGACGTCGGCCGCGGCCCAGAGCAGGGTGCAGAAGATCCCGGCGGCATCGACCCGTTCCTGGGAAGCGCCCAGCGAGCGGGCCATGCGCACCGCGAAGAGCGCGGGCGAGCCTCCGGTATGCCCGGGGGGCGTGAGAACGCGCTTTCGAAGTCGCGCGAGGAGCCCGGCCTCGACGGGGGCGCGTTGCAGATGGGTCTCGACGGCGCTGTTCAACATGGACAGCAGCCCGGCTTCTTCGGTAAGCCAGCGTTCTTCATCATGAGCCGTCGTATGCATGTTCATCCTGGAAGAAAAAGTCAGTGAAGCGAGCGACCGTGAGCATCCGACCGGGATGCCACGGCGTGCAGCTGCCGGCGCAGCTCTTCGAGCGCAATCGGCTTCTGCAGGACACGCACGCCGGGCGGGAGGTCGGCCAGTTCAGCCGTCCCCGGGGGGAGCGCGGTCAGAAACAGGAACCGCTCGCGCAGCGCATCCGGCGCGGCGCGTAAGAGTTCGGGGCCGGTGCCGTCACCGAGACGGATGTCGCAGAGTACGGCCGAAAACGGCTGTTTCAGATATGGGAGCGCCTCGTGAACCGAAGCGGCGGTCGTGACGGCGAAATCGCGCAGGACGTTGCGGAACAGGGTGAGGGTCCGCACCTCGTCGTCGACGATGAGAATCGGTCGCCGTTCCCGGGTTTCGATGTTCCCGGCCAGCGGCAGAGAAAGCGTGAAGGTGCTCCCCTCGTTTTCTTTCGAGTAGACCCGCAGCTGCCCGCCGTGTTCGGTGGCGATGTGGTAGCTCACGCTGAGCCCCAGGCCGGTACCGCTGCCGGGCGACTTCGTGGTGAAGAAGGGGTCGAAAATGCGCCGAAGCCGGTCGGCGGGAATTCCCGCGCCATTGTCCTCGACCGAGAGCGTGCCGCTGATCTCGTCGGAGACCACGCGCACGATGATCCGATTCTCGTCGCGCGGACGCTCGGGAAGGGCCTGCCGCGCATTGATGAGCAGGTTGAGCAGCACCTGCACGATTTCGTCGGGTCGGCAGGAGACCATGACCGGTCGATCGGGAACTTCGACCTGCAGCTGGGTCAGGTGATGAAAATCCGCGGCGACGAGACGGTGTACGCGCTGTACGAGCTCGACGAGATCGACGGCCTCGAAAGTCCTTGACGGGGTCGGATGCGAAAGCCGCTTCAGCCCCTGGACGATGCTGGCCACCTGGGCAAACCCGCTCTGAATGTCTTCGAGCGGCGACCGGTAGCTTTCTGGCAGGTCTTCGCGGGAAAGCAGATATTCGAGGTTGCCGGAGATGTACGTGAGCGGATTATTGATCTCGTGTGCGACCCCGGCAGACAGCGTACCCATGGCAACCATGCGATCGGCGAGCGCAAAGTGTTCCTGTAGCTCGCGGTTCTTGCGTTCGAACTCGACGCGATCCGTGGCGTCCTGGGCGAGAACGGCAAAGCGCCGCTCCTGATCGCGCAGGGGGAGCGGGACGATGCGGATGTCGAGGTATCGCTCCGACTCGGTGGCCGGCTGTCCATAAATGGAGGCGGGAACTCCGGTGGCCTCGATGCGTCGCAGCACCTCGTAAAGGTCGGCGATTTCGAGCGAGCCATCCTGGCGCCGCAGACCGGGGGCCTGCCCCGACTCCCGGTAGGTCAGGCAGAGGCCGTTGCGATCCATGACGTACAGGGCCGCCGTGGCCTGCTCGAGGGTCGACAGCCAGTCTTTTTCGACGTCGCGCAGACGCCGCTCGGCATCCAGATTCACGCGTGTAAGGTTGAGCTCGTGCTCCGACTTCATCGCGAGCTCCAGAAGTCCGATCTGCTTGACCCGTTCCGAGCCGAAGAATCCGGCCAGAACGACCGACAGCCCCGCGAGCGACCAGAGCATCGGTCGTTCACCGGCCACGGGCAGCTCGCTGTGGTATGCGAACGCGACCACGACCAGAATCGGGGCCGCGACCCCCGCCAGGACGCTCGGGTGGTTTCCCGCGCTCTGGGCCAGAAGAACGGCCATGAGGATGTAGAACGCCCCGAGATAGGTATGCCCGCCAGACGCGAGGGCAACCTCGATACACAGGCCGGCAAGGAAAATCTCGCTTTCGAGCCAGTTTGCGGCGCTGTAGGCCAGAGAGTCGAATCCATAGTGATCATATATCCATCGTGTGGTCGCCATGGCGATCGCGAAGACGCCGAACACAAACAGGGTCGGTTCAGCGGGAAGCGGCAACCATCCGATTACCGCCAGCCCGGCCACGATGGCCAGGACGGCCACCCCCTGAAAGAAGAACGTTCGGCTTCTTCCGTGGGCGTGATAGGCCGGGTCGAGCGCCGGGGGGATGATTCTCGCGAGCTTCTTCGCAAAAGAGCCAGGATTCATTGAAATTCCCGCAGGGGTGCACAGACAAGAATTGTTACAGAAATCGACGAAAAGCGGGCCGAATGTTACGAACTGTAACGTAACGGCCAGCCGTCGTCACATTGCGGGAAGCTTTGCGGCGGGCCGACTAGCATGCGTTGGCAACCGGACATGATGTTCGGGGTTCTCTGAGGAGAGTTGCCATGACGCTCAAGAAACTTGCCGCCGCCATTCTTGCCTCGACCACCAACGCCCCCACCGCGCCGAACGATACCATCGCCTACTATCCCTGAACCAGACGGGGCCCGTCTGCCGCGACAAGGGCGACGGGCCCTGCTTTTTCGTCGGTTGACCCCGCCGGCGCAGTGCCTTTCGCGGTAATTCTCCGCCTTACCCCATTGGGCTTGCCAACGTTGCAACAGCTGACTATGCTAATGCCGTGCAGCGTTTTTACCCGGCCGGGGATCTCGGGCGACTCCTTCTCGTAGAGGATGATCCGCGAATCGTGCGGATGCTCGCTCGCTACTTCGGCGAGCGGGGCGTGCAGGTGCACGCGACCGACGACCCGGTCACCGTTTGCGCCTCCATCGAGGAGGCGCGGCCCGACCTCATCCTGCTCGACTGGGTGATGCCTGAGCGCAGCGGCCTCGACGTGCTCCGCGAGATCCGCCGCCATGCCCGCTTCGTCGATATTCCCGTCATCATGCTGACGGCCCGCGCCGAAGAACTCGACCGGGTCGAGGGCCTGCTTACCGGCGCCGACGACTATGTCGTCAAACCCTTCAGCCTGGCCGAACTCGACGCGCGCATCGTCAGCGTCATGCGCCGGTATCGCCGCCGCGCTCTCCCGTACCGGGATGAGTATCTCGAAATCGATGTCGACCGCAAACGGCTCGTGTCGGGCGGGACACCGCGTACCCTGAGCGCTCAGGAGTGGGGTCTGCTCGAACTCCTCCTGCGCAGCGACGGCGTGGTTACCCGGCAGCAGATCGTCGATACGGTCTGGGGGCCGGGATTCGCCGTCACGCCGCGGGCGGTCGACGTCATGGTGGCCCGGCTGCGCCGCGCCATGGAGCCCGAGCCCGAATTCCCCCGCTATCTGCTGACCGAGCGCGGCACGGGGTACCGCTTCTGCCGCCGGCGCGATCGGCTGGACTGAATGCGCGCCACCCGCTAGACTCTGGGCATGATGCGCCTGTCCGGATGCCTTCTGTCCGCCTGCCTCCTCCTCTCCTGCAGTTCGCCCGTTCCGCCTCCGGCAGACCGGGAGAACGACGTGAAGCCGGTTTCCGTGGCCGAACGTCTCGCGGCCCGTTACGGCATCGAACCGCTCGATTATGCCCGCGAAGAGTACTGGGGGTGCGGGATCACGCCCGGCGCAGACGCCTGCGCGCTCGACGCACAGGTGGCACGGCTCGTGACCGACGGCACGGTGCGCCTGACCGCGTTGCCGACCCTCGAGCAACCGCCGGTCGACTGTTTCTACATCTACCCCACGGTCGCGCCCGATCCGTCCGTCGACGAACACGGCGCCTTTCGCAGCGTCGAGCAGCCGCGGCTTGTCATGCAGCTGCAGGCGGCCTGGTTCGGACGCGTCTGCCGCGTGTTCGCCCCCTTTTACCGGCAGGCGACGATCGATCGCTACCTGAAGCACGATGAGGAGTCGAAGGAGATCTTCCGCACTGCCTTTGTGGATGTGGCGGCCGCCTTCGAACACTTTCTGGCCGCGTGGAACGGGAACCGGCCGCTCGTGATCCTGGGGCACAGCCAGGGGGCGCAGATGGCCTCCTATCTGCTGCATCTCTACTTCGACGGCGCCACCACGGTCACGCGCGTCGCGGGGAGCCATACGAGCGACGCCCTGCGCCGCCGGCTTCTCGTGGCCATGCCCATCGGGTTTCACGTCTTCGTACCCGCGGGAGAACCGGTCGGCGGCTCCTTCTCGCACCTGCCGCTGTGCGAGCAGGATGCCGATCGGGGGTGCGTCATCAGCTACCGGAGCTATGCCGATGGCGAGCCCTACCATACGGCCTGGGCGACCGGATGGATCGATGAGCAGCTGGCCGCCGAAGGGCTCCTCTACCGGACCTACGAGAAACAGTCCGATCGCCTCGCGTGCGTCAATCCTGCGCGACTCGCCCTCGACGCTGCGAACGGGGCATTGGCGCTGGACACCGAGGGAAATGCGGCGCCCGCGGGGGCCCGTGTGCTGGATGGATCGATGATTCCCGAAGCGATGAGCAACGTCGCCGGCCGGTTTCCCGAGGCCAAGGGGTTCTGGCTCGAGACGCCCGGCCGTTACACCGCCGCCTGCCGCGAAGACGAGAACGGAGAGCAGTATCTCGGCATCGGGTTCCACCAGCCGGCCACGACCGCCTGGCCCGGCGGAGACCTGCGGGGCGACCCGCTGGCCGCCGGGCTGCCGACCTCTGCGCTGGGTCTGCACCTCATCGATTTCAATCACGCCCTCGGCGACCTGATCGATCACGTGCGCGTTCGGATCCCCTGAGCCCCCGCTCCGGCGCCTCCCGCTCTCGGCGCCGCGTCTGCTCGGGTTTAGCATGGGACGCATGTACTTTCGCGATCGCACGGATGCTGGAAAACAGCTGGCGGCGGCCCTTCTGCGTCTGCGTCCCGAGCGTCCGGTGGTGCTCGCGCTCCCGCGCGGCGGCGTGCCGGTCGCCTATGAGGTCGCCGCGGCGCTGGACGCTCCACTGGACGTGCTCGTCGCCCGGAAACTCGGGGCGCCCAGCCAGCCCGAGTTCGGCTTCGGCGCCATCGCCCCCGACGCACTCTATCTCGACCCGCACACGGTGCGGATGCTGCGGCTGGGCGACGCCGAGATCGAGGAAATCGTCGGCCGTGAGAGCCGCGAGCTCGAGCGGCGCGAACGGGCCTACCGCAACGGACGCCCGCCGGCCGATGTCTCCGGCCGCACGGTCATTCTCGTGGATGACGGACTGGCGACCGGCGTCACCATGCGCGCGGCCATACGCTCGGTCAAGGCGCGCAACCCCGGCCGCATCGTCGTGGCCGTGCCCGTGGGGGCGCCCGAAACCGTGCAGGAGATCGAGCTCGAAGTGAGCGAGATCATCTGTCTCAATCAGCCTTGGGATTTCTCGGCCGTCGGCGTCTGGTACGAAGACTTCCGCCAGACGGAAGATCAGGAGGTCATCGAGCTGCTTGAGAAGGCGCCCCGCGGACAGCCGCAGCCGCCTGCGCAGGGGGCAGGGGGAATCGCCGGCTACGATGTAACGATACCGGCGGGCGGCCATGTCATTCTTCCGGGCAACCTGCACGTGCCGGCCGCGGCGGTCGGCGTCGTGGCCTTCGCGCACGGCAGCGGCAGCAGCCGGTTCAGCACACGCAACCGGTATGTCGCCCGCGTGCTGCAGGACGCGGGCGTCGCGACGCTGCTCTTCGACCTGCTTACCGCCGAAGAAGAAGAGGAAGATCGCTACACGGCCCACCTGCGCTTCGATATTGATTTGCTCTCCGAACGGCTCCTTGCCGCCGTGAACTGGCTCGATCAGGATGTGCGCACGTCGGGCCTGCCCGTCGGCCTTTTCGGTGCCAGCACCGGCGGGGCGGCGGCCATCCGGGCGGCGGCCGAAGACGAGCGGGTCAAAGCCGTGGTCTCCCGCGGGGGCAGGCCTGATCTGGCGGGGAATGCGCTCGAACGCATTCTGGCGCCCACGCTGCTGCTGGTCGGCGAGAACGATCCGGTCGTCCTCGAACTGAACGAGGCGGCCTTTGCGACGATGCGCGCGCACAAGCGGCTCACGCTCATCCCGCGCGCGACCCACCTCTTTGAAGAGCCCGGAACCCTCGAGCAGGCAGCCGCCGCCGCGCGTGACTGGTTCGTGCGCCACCTCGAAGCCCCTTCGCCCGAAGTCCGTCCCGGCCGCGCGCCGGGCCGCGAAGCCCGCGAGTAGCATCCGACACGCAGGAGACGCCATGACCCGCATGAGACCTTGGGACCAGCCGCAACCGATGCCGCCGCAGCGGGATCGCAGCGGCGGAGCCTGGGGTGCGTGGATCGGACGCCACGGCCTGCCCCTGCGCGCAGAGGACGACCTCCGTCCGCTGTTCCGCGACATAGGCTCGGCGCGCTATGTGCTCATCGGCGAGGCCTCGCACGGCACGGCGGAATTCTACCTGTGGCGCGCGGCCATCACGGCCCGGCTCATCCGCGACTACGGGTTTTCGTTTGTCGCCGTCGAAGGAGACTGGCCCGACTGCTACCGCATCAACCGGTACGTGCGCGGCATGGACGGCGGCGGTCACGGCGCGCGTCAGGTGCTGCACGCCTTCGAGCGCTGGCCGACGTGGATGTGGGCGAATCGCGAGACCCTCCGGTTTCTCGACTGGCTGCGCGGGTGGAACGAGGATCGTCCCTTCGAGCAGCGGGCGGGTTTCTACGGCCTTGACGTCTACAGCCTCTGGGACTCGCTGGCCGCCGTCATGGGCTATCTGGAACGGCACGACGGCGCCGCCCTGCAGGCCGCCCGCACGGCAAGCTCGTGCTTCGAGCCGTACGGAGAATCCATCGAGTCTTATGCCGAATCGACCGCCTTGGTTCCCGCCGGCTGCGAGCAGGAGGTCATCACCCTGCTGACCCGGATGCGCGAGGAGCGCCCGGCGCTGGCCGGCGACGACCCGGAGGCCTATTTCGATGCAGAGCAGAATGCGCTCGTGACGCGCAACGCCGAGCTCTACTACCGGGCCATGGTGCGCCGGGGGAGCAGCTCCTGGAACATCCGTGACCATCACATGGTTTCGACGCTCGAGCGCCTGATGCACCACTACGGGGATCACCATCGAAACGGGAGCGCGCCCAAGGCCGTCGTCTGGGCCCACAACACGCACGTCGGCGACGCCCGCGCGACCGACATGGCGCCAGCGGGCATGGTCAACGTCGGGCAGCTCGTGCGCGAACGGCACCATGAAGACGGGGTCTACATCATCGGCTTCTCGAGCCATCGGGGAACGGTGGTCGCAGCCGACGAGTGGGGCGCGCCGGCCGAACGGATGCGAGTGCCGAAGGCGCGGCCGGGGAGCTTCGACGACCTGCTTCACCGGTCCTTCGGCGGTGACGGCATGCTGCTCCTGGAGGGCGCGGCCGACGACGACCTGCTTTTGCAGCCGCACGGGCACCGGGCCATCGGCGTGGTCTACCATCCGGATTTCGAAGCCTACGGCAACTATGCCGTCACCTCGCTCCCTCTCCGGTACGACGCGCTCCTGCACATCGACCACACCCACGCCCTGCGGCCCCTGCACACGACGCCGCATGACGACGTCCACGACCTGCCCGAAACCTATCCCTTCGGGCTGTGATTCGGAGGCGCAGGCGGCCGCAGAACCGGGGTGCGGTCGCGCGCACAGCTTGAGGCGATGCCCTCGGCTCCCGTATAATGTTGGAATGACCTTTTTCCGGGGACGTTCCGCATGGCCCGCGTAGTCGTAGCCATGAGCGGCGGCGTCGACAGTTCGGTGGCGGCCCTTCTGCTCAAGGAGCAGGGGCACGACGTCATCGGCATCTCCATGCAGCTTCATGACGCTTCGTACGGCACGAACGGCCGGTTCGATACCTGCTGTTCGCTGGACGACTTCGCCGACGCGCGCCGCGTGTGCGATCGGATCGGCGTGCCGTTCTACGTCATGAACTACGAGGATGAGTTCCGCAAGCGGGTCATCGATCCGTTCATCGCCGAGTACCGCGCCGGACGCACCCCGAACCCTTGCGCACTCTGCAACCAATGGCTCAAGTTCGACCATCTGGTCGCGCACGGCAATGCCCTCGAGGCCGACTTCGTCGCCACGGGGCACTATGCCCGCCGGCTCGAAGAAGAGGGCGAGATCGTGCTGCGCAAAGGGCGCGATCCGGGTAAGGACCAGAGTTACTTTCTCTTCGGCCTCACGCCCGAACAGCTGCGGCGCGCCTGGTTTCCGCTCGGCGATCTCGTCAAGGACGACGTGCGCCGGCTCGCGGCAGAAGCGGGTCTGCGCACCGCGAGCAAGCCCGAGAGCCAGGAGATCTGCTTCGTGCCCGACCGCGACTACGCATCCTTTGTCGCGCAGAACTCTCCCGCGCCGATGCCGGCCGGCGAGGTGGTCGATACCAGCGGGCGCGTGCTCGCCACCCACGAGGGGATTCATCAGTTCACGGTCGGTCAGCGCAAGGGGATCGGCGTCGCGGCCGGCGAGCCGATGTACGTGCGCAGCATCGACCCCGAGACGCATCGGGTCGTCGTCGGGCGCAAAGAAGAAATTGCCGCGGCCGGCCTCGAGGCCTCGCGCGTGAACTGGCTGGCCGCCCCCCGTGCGCGGGAGGCGACGGTGCGCATCCGCTATCGGCACGGCGGGGTCGCGGGGCGCGTAACACCGTTCGACGGCGACCGCGTGCGCGTGCAGTTCGATGCGCCGTGCCCGGCCGTTTCTCCCGGGCAGGCGGCGGTCTTTTACGACGGCGATCGCGTGCTCGGCGGCGGCTGGATCGACCGCGCCCTCTGGGAGCCGGTATGAAGCGCGTCGCCCTGGCGACGATGGGCTGCAAGGTCAACGCCTACGACTCGGCGCACATCCGGGGGACGCTCGACGGCAGTGTCCGGTTCGTCCCGTTCAGTGAAGACGCCGATGTCTATATTCTGAATTCCTGCACGGTCACGAACAACAGCGATCGCGAAGCCCGCAATCTGCTGCGCCGCGCCCGCCGGCGCAACCCGGCCGCCCAGACGATTGTCACGGGCTGCTACGCCCAGACCCGCCCGGATGAGCTGCGCGGCATGGCCGAAGTCGACTACGTGGTCGGCAATGCCGAAAAGGGGCGCATCGCCGACATCGTACGCGGCCTCGGGGCCGGGTTTCTCCCAGACGCACACCCGGCCGAACTCGTGACTGACGTGCAGGCGCTGACCGAAGTGCGCCACGTCGACGCCGGTTTCTTCGAAGGGCAGACCCGCGGCTACCTCAAGGTGCAGGAGGGCTGCCTCTACCGCTGCTCCTACTGCATCATTCCCTATTCGCGGGGAGGGGCGAGCCGCTCCGTGCCGCTCGCGGCCGCGCGCGCCCAGGCTCAGTCGCTCGCCGAACGCGGCTACCGCGAACTGGTGCTCACCGGCGTGCACATCGGGAGCTGGGGGCACGAGTGGGACCTGGAGCTGGCCGATCTGGTCGAAGCGGTGGCTGAGGTCGATGGCATCGAGCGGGTGCGAATTTCGTCCATCGATTCCCCCGAGTTGCGCCCGCGTCTCGTCGAGCTGCTGGCAGAGCATCCGCGGGTCGCGCGGCACGCCCATGTGTGCCTGCAGAGCGGCAGCGACGGCGTGCTCCGGCGCATGGCGCGCGTCTACACGGCCGGGGAATACCGGGCCGCGGTAGAAAGCCTGGTCGCGCGCAACGCCGATATCTGCGTAGGCACCGATGTTATCGTCGGTTTTCCCGGCGAAACCAACGCCGAGTTCGCCGAAACCGAGGCGCTGCTCGCAACGGCCCCCGTGCACTACTTTCACGTCTTCACGTTTTCGCCGCGTTCGGGCACGCCGGCCGCCGAACTTCCGGGTACGGTGCATGGTGAAATCGCCCGTGAACGCAGCCGGCGACTGCGCGATCTGAGCGCCGCGCGCAAGGCCCGCTGGGCGTCAGCCTTCGTCGGGCGGCGCATGCCGGTGCTCTTCGAGCGCGACTCGGCTCCGGACAGCAGCCGCGGGCACGCGCCGAACTACCTCGACGTGCGGGTTGCCGCGCGCCTGTCGCCGGGAGACATCCGGCAGGTCGAGATCCGCTCCGTCGAGGCCGGCAAGGCCTCGGGAGTCGTCGTGCCATGAAAGGTCTCGATGAATTTCAGGCGCGCCTCGGCTACGTTTTCCGGGGTCCGGCGTTGCTGATGCAGGCGCTGACGCACGCCAGCTACGGCTACGAAGCCGATCTGGCCGACAATCAGCGGCTCGAGTTTCTCGGCGACGCCGTCATCGATCTCGCCGCCAGCCACTACCTGCTCGCGACCTGCCCCGATGCCAGCGAGGGCGAACTTTCGCGCCGGCGCGCCGCCATGGTCAACGAATCGGCGCTGGCCGCCATCGCGCTGCGCCTGCAGATCGGCGACGTCCTGCGCCTCGGCAAAGGCGAACGCCGCAGCGGCGCGTCTACGCGGCCGTCCATCCTGGCCGATACCGTCGAGGCGGTGCTCGGGGCCGTCTTTCTCGACGGCGGTTACGAAGCGGCCGAACGGCTTGCGCGGACCTGGTTTCTCAATGAACTGGGGGAGAGCTACGCCAAGGGCGATCCCAAGAGCCGGCTCCAGGAGTGGGCCCAGAAGCGGTTTAATCTGCTGCCGGTCTACGCCATCGACGCCGAATCGGGCCCGCCGCACGAACGGCGCTACCGCGTTTCGGTTCGCGTGCGTGACGAGCTTCTCGGCGAGGGCGAAGGGCGCTCGAAGAAAGAGGCAGAACTGAATGCGGCACGCGCCGCGCTGGAGAAGGTGCCCGATGCATAGCGGATACGTGGCCCTGGTCGGCCGACCGAACGTCGGCAAGTCGACGCTCATGAACGCTCTCCTGGGCGAGAAGATCAGTATCGTCTCTTCGCGCCCGCAGACGACGCGCAACCGGATTTCGGGAATACTCTCGAGCGAGCAGGGGCAGATTGTCTTCGTCGACACCCCGGGCATTCACGCCGGGCGCGGCGAGCTGAACAAGTATATGGTCGAGGTGGCGCTGCGCAGTCTCGGCGACGTCGACGTCGTGGCCGTGCTCGTCGACGCCGCACGCACGCCGGGGGCCGCCGACGAGGAAATCATCACGCGCGCCTTCGCCTCGGGCCGGCCAGTCGTGCTCATCCTGAACAAGGTCGACGCGATTGACAAAGCGGCGCTCCTGCCGCTCATCGACCGCCTGCGCAGCCTGGGGGAATACGCCGACATCCTTCCGCTCTCGGCGTTGACGGGGGATGGGATCGAGCGTCTACCCGAAGTCCTCCTGCGCCTGCTGCCCGAACACCCCCCGTTTTTTCCGACCGATCAGCTCACCGAGGTGCCCGAGCGGTTCATCGCCGCCGAGCTCATCCGCGAGAAGCTGTTCGAGCTGCTGCGCGAAGAGATTCCGTACAGCACGGCCGTCGAAATCGAGAAGTTCGATGAGTCGGACCCGACGATCATCCGTGTCGCCGCCATCGTCATCGTCGAGCGTGACAGCCAGAAAGGGATCGTCATCGGAAAAGGGGGTAAGATGCTCAAGGAAGTTGGAACGCGCGCCCGGCTCGATCTGGAGAAGCTTCTGGCCACCCGCGTGTTTCTCGAAATTTTCGTCAAAGTCGTCCCTCACTGGACCCGCAACGCTTCGGACCTGAAGCGGTTCGGCTACGAGTGAAGGCACAGTGTTCAGTTTCAGTTTTCAGTTTTCAGTCTTCGGCGAACCCCGAGGCAGAAGGCGATCCGAGTTTTCATGGCGCTACCCGTCGTAACCATCATCGGCCGTACCAACGTCGGTAAGTCGACTCTTTTCAACCGCATCACGAAATCGCGGCGGGCCATCGTAGCCGATGAGCCCGGCGTCACGCGCGATCGGCTCTTCGGGACCGCTGCGTGGCGCACCCGCCCCTTTCTGCTCGTCGATACCGGCGGATTCGAAAACCCGCACGGCGAGTACATCAAGGAGCGCATGCTAGAGCAGACGCGCACCGGCATCGAGGAGGCCGATCGGGTGCTCTTCATGGTCGACGCGCGCGCAGGCCTGCTGCCCGCCGATCGTGACGTTGCCCTCGAACTGCGCAAAAGCGGCAAGCCGATCTTTCTCGTCGTCAACAAAGTCGACGTGCAGCGCGGCATCGAAGAGCGCCTGGCCGAGTTCTATGCGCTGGGCCTGGACGCCGTTTTTCCGGTGTCTGCCGAACATGGCGAAGGCATGGACACCCTGCTCGACGCCGTGACCGACGGCTTCGAAGAGGTGCCTGAGGAGCCGGACGAGGAAGACGAAGGCCACCCCACGATTGAAGAGGCGGCCGAGGCCATGGATGCCCGTGCCGTCGAAGCGGAGGCGCGGCCGTTGCGCATCGCCATCGTAGGCCGGCCGAACGTCGGCAAGAGCTCGCTCGTCAACATGCTGCTTGGCTACGAGCGCATGGTCGTGCACGACCAGGCGGGCACGACGCGCGACGCCATCGACACCCTGCTCGAGTGGGAGGGCAGAAAGTTCGTGCTCGTCGACACGGCCGGGGTCCGGCGCAAGAGCCGGATTTCGGAACGAGTCGAGAAGTTTTCGGTCGTCAAGGCTTTCCGCGCCATTGAGGAATGCGATGTCGGCGTGCTCGTTCTCGATGCCACCCTCGGCCCGGAAGATCAGGATGCGCGCATCGCCGGCATGATTGTCGAAGAAGGGCGCGGCCTGGTGGTCGTCTTCAATAAGTGGGACCTTCCCGAAGGGCGGGAGCAGCGCATCAAGGAGCTGCAGGATCTGTTGCGCCGGCAGATGAAGTTCCTGCCCGATCCGCCGGTTGTCTTTGTCTCGGCCAAGACCGGGCAGCGCGTGCCGAAGATCCTCGAGCTGGCCGAGCAGGTGGGACTCGAAAACAGCAAGCGCATTCCCACGAGCAAGTTCAACGAGATGCTGCTTGCCGCAACCGAGCATCACAAGCCGCCCATGTACGCGAACCAGAACGTGAAGTTCTACTACGCGGCGCAGATCGGTGTACGTCCGCCTACGTTCGCCTTGAAGACGAACCTGCCGCAGGGCGTGCACTTTTCCTACCAGCGGTTCATCGAGAACTGGATCCGCGATCGCTATGGATTTCAGGGCGCGCCCATCCGCCTGAAGTTCCGCAAACGCTGATACAAGTGACGAGTGGCGAGTGACGAGTGACGAATACCGGAACGAACAACCGAAAAACCGAAATGAACAGGCTTCGGTCTTCTTACTCGTCTTCGTCCAGGCCCAGCTCCCGTAATTCTTCCGGGCTCAACTCGTAGGCGTTGTCTTCGTCGAGGATGACGGTCTCGCGTACGCGCAGTTCGAGCCGGCGCGAGGCCAGACGGCGCAGCGTAGGGTGCAACAGACCGTCGTCGGCGATCTCTTCCAGATCGACCCGGGTCAGATTGGCGACATAGCGTCCCGCGACGTCAAGCGGCGTGTCGGGGTTCTTGGCCAGCGCGCGGCCCACGGCATAGTTGTGCATCCAGCGGGCATGCAGCGCGATGCCCCGCAGCTGGTGCGCGCGCCCGGGGCGCCGGGCCGACACGGCGACCACTTCGGCGACGCCCACGCGGGGGTTGGCCAGCACGATCCGCATGACATGCGGGTGATCGTCGTGCAGGAGCTTGGCGAGCAGATCCTTACGCCCGCTGCGCGCGAGCGCCTTGCGTTCGCCGAGGGTCAGCTCGCGCAGGTCCTTGTGGGTCCGGTACTCGGTGCGGGCGCTTTCGTCGATGGGGCGCAGCAGCTCCGAGGCGATGACGTCGCCGCGCAGGCGGGCCTGGGCCGCGGCCATGAGCATGCGGTCGCGGCCCAGCTTTTCTTCGATGGCCCGGGCGTCGCGGAAACACGCGAGCAGCTGGAGGGCGGCCTCGTGGCCGTCGCCGGCGATGTCATGCAGGCGCCCGGCCACCGAAATCAGGTCGTCTTCGGTCAGGGCGGCCAGTCGTTCGGCCATGGCCAGCGTGCGGATGCGCGGGTCTAGGACAGAAGACAGACTGCGTACAAGCCGGTCCACATAGTCCGGAGTCCACTGCAGGGCGATGGGGGTCAGAACCGGCTCAGGAGCCGGGCTCGGATCCGGAAGCCTCGACGCGCGGGGTGCCGATCGGTTCTTGGACATCATAGAAGATGATCTGGAACGGGATGGCGTTCTGCGGTGCGACGTCGAGGTTCATGAGGCCGCCCCCGACGCTGCGGTTGAGGGTGCCGTCGATGCGCACGCGGTCGAGGCCACGGATCTCTTCGTCGTTTAGGGTGTTTCCGGCGAAGACTTCGCGCGTGCTGATGACGTTGCCCTCGGCGTCGGTCAGCGTACCCCTGACGCGGATGAAGCTGCGCGTATCGGCGTAGTCGTTGCGGACCGTGCCTTCGACGACGAAGAGGTTGTCGCCGCGGGCGCCGACAAGCATGCGTGACGCGGTGACGGTGACCGTGTGGCGAACCGGCTCGTTGACCGGGCCCTTCTCTTCGGACTCGAGCAGGCCCGTCAGCTGATCGAGCGGCAGGGTGCGCACGAGGTCGAGCACCGGTTTCTGTACGGCCGGAACCAGCGCGACGGTGGCGCCGCCGCCCAGGATCGCCAGGAGAAGCAGGGTCAGGGCGATGGCCTTGACGGGGAACTTGCGGGCGCTTTTCTGCCCTTTGGGCTCGGGCGCCTTGGGGGGTGCGGTGCGCGGCGCATCCTCTTCCTTGAGCGCCGGCTCGAGGTTCATGCTCGCGGCCAGCTCCTCGGCGCTCGGCGTGCGCGGTTGCGGCGGCCGCGTCGACAGTGCCGCCGGTTCGGGGCGCCTGGCCTGCGGCGCCGGGGCGGGAGCCGCCGCAGGCGTATCGTCTTCGAAGAGCGCATCGAGACGGTCGGCGGTCGGCGGCGCTTTCGGCGCCGCGGGCTGCGCAGGCTGATCGAAGAGGCTGTCGATATCGGGAGGCGGCGGCGCTGCCGGCGCCTTTTTGGGGGCTTTGGGCTTGTCGAACAGCTGCGTCGCGAAGTCGTCGGCGCTGTTGTCGAGCCCCTTGCCAAAAAGATCGTCCAGGTTGTCTCTGCCGCCCCCCTTCGAGGCGGGTGAGGGCGGCGGGGGTTCAGGCGCCTGCTCGGCCTTCGAAGCGCGGATGTCGGCGACGAACTTGTCGAGCGGGTCGTCTTCTTCATCGGCCGGCCCCTGCTCGGCCGGGCTCGGAGCCGGGGCGAGATCGTCGCCCGAGCCGAAGAGCGATGAAACGTCGTCGGTATCCAGAGACGGAGCTTTGGAGGGCGTCGGCGAAAGGTCTTCGCCCGAACCGAAGAGGTCGTCGGTGCGTGCACTCCCCATCGGCCGGAGCTGGGTCTTGTAGTTGTCCATCTCGGCGCCGAAGTTGTCGCCGCCGAAGATATCGTCTTCGGGGGGCGGCGGCGGGGGCGCGGGGGCCACCGGAGCGGCCTGTGCCGGGGCCGGAGCGGTATCGCCGGCCTTGCGCTTGACGGTAAATACTTTGCTGCACTTGCCGCACTTGACCTTCGTCCCTTCGGGCTTGATCTTCTCGTCGGGTACGGAGATGCGCGTTTTACAGCTGGGGCAGGATATCTGCATGGTGCCTGAAAAGTTGCAGCTATTGTATCAATCGTTTGCTAAGCCAGCAACACCATTGGATTTCTTGCCGGTCTGTTTGCGCGGTGCGGCAGGGAGTGCTATGGTGAAAAGGCTTTGTTCTATGCGCATACTTTTATATACCGGAAAAGGGGGGGTCGGCAAGACGAGCCTCTCGGCAGCTACGGCCCTCGCCGCCGCCCGTAAGGGGCACCGGGTGCTCGTGATGAGCACCGACCCCGCGCATAGCCTTTCGGATTCCTTCGACCTGCCTCTGGGACCCCGGCCCGTATCGGTCGCTCCGAACCTCGACGCCCTCGAAATTGACGTCAACGAAGAGTTCCGCCAGCACTGGGGGGCCATCAAGGACTATCTGAGCCTCGTCCTGCGCTCGCAGGGGATGGACGAACTGGTCGCCGAGGAGATGACCGTCGTCCCGGGAATCGAAGAGCTGTTCAGCCTGCTCAGACTGCGGGAGTTCGCCCGGAGCGGCGCCTATGACGTCATCGTGCTCGACTGCGCGCCCACAGGCAATACGATGCGCCTGTTGAGCCTTCCCGAGGCGCTGCGTTGGTACATGGACCGCTACTTTCACCTCGAGCGCCGCCTGATGAAAACCTTCAGGCCTCTGGCCGAGAAGGTGATTCGCGTGCCGCTGCCCGAAGACGACGTCTTTCAGCACATCGAGAAGCTCTACGAGGGTATCGGCGAGGTGCGCGCATTGCTGGCCGACCCCGAGGTGACGAGTATCCGGCTCGTATGCAATCCGGAGAAAATGGTCATCAAAGAGAGCCAGCGCGCGCTGACCTACCTCAGCCTGTTCGGATTCACCGTCGATCTGGTCGTCATGAACAAGGTTTTTCCCGAAGAGGCGGCCGACGGATACCTCAAGGATTGGCTCGGAATTCAGGCCGGACACCTTGCCGATGCTGAACAGGGCTTTGCGCCGCTGCCTGTCGTGCGCGTACCCTTTCAGCAGCGTGAGGTCGTCGGGGTGCAGGCGCTGAATCAGCTGGCCCGCATCGTTTTCGGCCGCAGGGATCCGGCCGCCAGCCAGACCCGCTCGGTCCCCATGCGCATGGAAAAAGGGGATGAGGGATACGTGCTCCGGCTGCACCTGCCGTTCGCCGAGCGCGACCAGCTCGACTGCTGGGTCAAGGGGGATGAGCTGATCGTCAGCATCCGCAACTTCCGGCGCAGCATCTACCTGCCGCGCTCGCTGGCCGGCCTTCCGCTGCAGAAGGCGAGCTTCAGGGACGGCTGGTTTCAAATCGATTTCGGAGCCGCCGCTTGAACGACGTCAAACCCGAAAACGTAGATTCCTGGGTCGAGTTTCTGCGCTCGTTTGAAACGGCGCGCAGGCACTTCGGCCAGGCCTACCGGCACGCCATGCTCGGGGCCGCCGAGACGGCCCGGGCCTTCGAGCACCTGACCGCCGATCCGCGGGCGGCCGCCTTCGGTGGCGTGCCGGCCACGAGCCTGCTCGAGGTCATCCGGCGCGGTCTGGCGCTGCTCGCCGATCGGGTTCCGGCCATTGTCGAAGCCGGCTCGATCGACCTCGCCAAGCGCGAGGGACTGATGATGGTGAAAGAGGTTCTGCTGGCCGAACTGAAACGCATCGAGCTCGACGGGGATGCGTCTGAAGAAACCCGCGCCCGGGTCGAAGCACTGCAGGCGATCCTGCGGGTGGTGGATCTGGAGCTCGAACGCCGTTCTGAATCGAACGGCAGCCACGCCGAGGCGTCGACCGCCTTCCGGCGTGTCGTCATCGAATGAGGGAGAACATCGTGACCGACGCATCCTATAAGCTCATCAAGCGCTATCCGAACCGTAAACTCTATGATACGGAGAGCAGCACCTACGTGACGCTCGACGACATCGCCAAGATGGTCAAGGCGGGCCGTGATCTGAAAATCATCGATCACAAGAGCGGGAACGACATCACCAACGTGACGCTGGCGCAGATCGTTTTCGAAGAGGGCAAGCGCAAACGCGGCGCGCTACCCATTACGACGCTCAAGGAACTGATCACCCAGCGCGGCGAGCAGGTGCGCGACTTCGTGGACCGCATCGTGCACGAGAGCCCGCTGAGCCACGCGCGCGAAGAGGCCGAAGAGAAAGTTCAGCTCCTGCTGCGCCGCGGCGAGAGCGCGCGCGACGAGAGCACCCGGTTCTTCAAGGAACTGGTCGGCAACTACACCAAGGCCGTCGAAGACGTGCAGAAGAAGCTCGACGACCGGGTGCGCGATTTCAGCGACCGCCTGGCCGGTTTCCCCGCGGTCATCGGCGATCTGGGGCTGCTGAACGATCGCCTTTCGGCCATCGAGAAGCGGCTCGAGGAGCTGGACGGCCGGCTGCAGAAAATCGAAACGGCGCGCCAGGAAAAATAGCGCTAACCCTGAAGGAGCTCTCCTCATGAAGTTCGAACTGATCCACCATTTCGACGCTGAAATCGACGCGTTCGTGAAAACCGTCTATTTCGACGACAACCTCAATCAGCGCCTCCTCAAGATGAAGAACATCTCGGCGCGCGAAGTGAAGTCGATCGAAGACAAGGGCGACACCGCAGAGCGCGTCGTGTTCATCGAGGCCGCGGCTGCCATCCCCAAGGAAGCGCGCGCCATCGTCGGCGAAAAGCTCGGGTGGAACGAGCATTCGCGCCTGGATAAGCGCACGCGCACGGTTTCGTTCGAGATCAAGCCCCTCATCAAGGTTCCCCTCGACTGCCATGGCCGGTATGAGATGGTTCCCGAGGCCGACGGGCGCGTGCGCCGGGTCATCACGGGCGAGGTGAACGTCAAGGTTCCTCTCATCGGCAAGACCATCGAAAAGTTCATCGTCAAGGCCCTTACCGAGAGCTTCGAAGAAGAAGAAGTCCTGGTCAAGGAATACCTGCGGGAAACCGCCGGCAAGTAGCCCGGTCCGGTTCCGCTCTTTCTCGGGCCTGCGGGGGCAACCCGCAGGCCCTTCTTTGTATCCGCCGTGGTTACCGCAGCGCTTCGCCGCATTCCCCGTCTCGTCCAGGACGAGTTCTGGCTCTTTCTGCTGGCTTCGCTGGCCATGGCCTTCGTGTTTCCCGAATTCGGGCGCACCTGGCTGAAGCCGCTGGCGCTGCCGGCGATTCTCGCGCAGATGTACGTCGTCATGCTCAACATCCGCCCGGCAGAGCTCGCGGCGGCCGTTCGGGCGTGGCGGCCCCTTGCGCGCGCCCTCGCCTTTCTGTTCCTGCTGACGCCGCCGCTGGCGCTGCTGGCCCGCCTGGGCTTCGGACCGGAGATCGCCCTGGGCTTCGCCATCGTCTGCACGCTGCCCTCGGGCATGAGCTCGCCGTTCTTCGCTCTGCGCTTCGGCGGTGACGCGGCGCTCGCCGTCGTCGTCACGGCGGTCAGCCATCTGCTGCTCCCGCTCGTCGCCCCTATCTGGGTTTCGGTGCTCGCAAGCAGCAGCATGGAAGTGGACCCGGTGGAGATCTTCGTGCGCCTGCTGCAGCTCGTCGTGCTTCCGTTCGCGCTGGCGGCGCTGACACGGTGGGTCCTGGGCGAAAGGCGAACCGGTGCGCTGTATGAGCGGACCAGTTGGCTGGGCGGCGTCTTCATCATGATCGTCACTTGGGGAATCGTCGCCGAAATCACCGTCACGCCGGTCCCCCTCGCGCCCGTGGCCGGTCTCGTCCTCGCGCTGAACGGCGCCTTGTACGCGGCCGGTTATCTGCTCGGCGGCGAGGCCCGGCGCACGACGACGATGACCTCGGGCTACCGCAATGTAACCCTGGGCATGGTGCTTGCCCTGAGTGTCTGGGGCGACCCGCGGGTCGCGCTGCCCAGCGTCGTGTGGACACTGACGCACACCGTCTACGCGGTGCTCCTGCTCTTTCTGCACCGGCGCGGAGCTCGCGGGTCCGCAGAAACAATCCGGTAATCGAACCGCTGGCGCCAATCCCGTACAATGATGGCCATGCGGCGGGGTTCGTTTTTTCGACAGGTCTTTCTGGGCATCATGGCAACGTCGGCCCTCGCCGTGCTCGCGAGCGCGTTCGGCATCGAACGCATGCTCGAGCGGCGCATGGTCGAGACCCTGGCCGAAAACCTGCTCGTCGACGCCCGCATGCTGGCCGAGACGCTCGACGAGGGCGCTCTGCAGGAGCGTGTCGGCGTACTGCGGGAACGGTTCGGCCGGCGCATCACGGTCATCGCGCCCGACGGCAGGGTTACGGCGGAATCGGACGTGCCCGACGAGGCCGTCGCCCGCATCGAGAGTCACGCGACGCGCGCCGAGGTGCAGCAGGCCTGGCGCGAGGGGTGGGGCTGGAGCACCCGCCGCAGCGCCACCATCGATCGGGAACTGCTCTACGTCGCCTGGCGGGATGACGCGAACCGCCGCATCGTACGTCTCGCCCTTCCGCTGGGCGTGGTGGAGGAAAGCGTCGCGCGGGTTCGGGGCGGGGTGGTGACCGGCATGGGGCTGGGACTTCTTCTCGCCCTGCTGGTTGCATGGCTCATCGCGCGGCGCATGGCGGCCGAGGTCAACGGCGTCGCGCAGGTGGCGCTCGATAGGGCGGGCGGGGCCCGCCCCCCGTTCCCCGTGACGCGGACTGAGGAACTGGCGCGCCTCAGCGGTGCCCTGGCCGTCATGGGCCGCGAACTCGACCAGCGCGTCGACGACCTCGAGGCCGAGCATCACCGTCTGCAGACGATTCTCGACACGATGAACGAGGGGGTCGTGCTCTGCGACGAGCAAGGGCGCATCATTCTCTTCAACCGGGCGGCGCGCGAGCAGTTCGAGGTCGAGGGCGAGGTCACCGAACGCACGTTCGTCGAAACCATCCGGGTGCCCGAGGTCGTGGCCCTGGCGGGGAGAATGCTTCGCGAGCGCGAACCCGACAGCGTGGAGTTCGACTGGCGCGGCCGCAGCATCCAGGCCAGCTTCGTTCCGCTGGTCGAAGACTTTCAAGCCGGGTTCCTGGCCGTGTTCCACGACGTCACCGTGCTGAAGCGGGCCGACCGGATCCGCCGGGATTTCGTCGCCAACGTCAGCCACGAACTGCGCACGCCGCTGGCGTCGATCGCCGGGTTCGCCGAGAGCCTGGCCGAAGGCGCCCTCGAAGACAAGGCCGTCGCAGTCAGCTTCGTCGACGGCATTCAGCGGAATGCGGAGCGCCTGGCCCGGATCATCGAGGACCTCCTTCAGCTCGGGCGCATCGAAAGCGGGCGCCTCCCGCTGGCGCCCGAGGAGCTTGGAGTCGGGCCGGCGGTGGACGCGGCCGCGCAGGTCATCAGCACATTGCGGACGAAGCGGCATGCGTTCGTGAATGCCGTCGCCGGCGACGCGAAAGTGTACGCCGATCGCAAGGCGCTCAGCCAGATCCTCGTCAACCTGATCGAGAATGCCGCCAAGTACTGTCCGCCCGAGTCGCGGATCGAAGTGTCGGCAGACGAACGGGACGGGATGCGGAGAATTCTCGTCCGGGACAACGGCCCCGGAATTCCACCGCAGGATCTGCCGCGTATCTTCGAGCGCTTCTACCGGGGAGACAAGAGCCGTAACGCCGCCGGCGAGCCGGGTACGGGGCTCGGGCTGGCCATCTGCAAGCATCTGGCTACGGAGATGGGCGGCCGGATCGAAGCCGAGAGCGACGGAAGAGGAACAACATTCTTCCTGTTTCTCCCTCTTCATCCGCCGGTATGAGTCCGGTTATCGCCCGGTAATCTGCGCGGGTTACCTTCGCGGTATGGCAAGAACCGCACCCGTGACCATCCTGATTGTCGAGGACGATCCCGACATCGCAACACTCCTCGAATATCGGCTTCGCAAGGAAGGATTCTCGGTACAGTCGGTCGACCGCGGCGACAAGGTGCTCGCAACGGTCGATTCCTGCATGCCCGACCTCATCGTTCTCGATCTTGCCCTGCCCGGGTTCAGCGGCGTTGAAGTCTGCCGCGCGCTGCGCCACCATCCGCGTGCATCGGAAACCCCCATTCTGGTCGTGACCGCCTCGGCCGACGAAGAGGAACACAGGGCCGCCCTGGCCGCGGGCGCCAGTCGTTTACTGGTCAAGCGGGGGTTTCTCAAGGCCGTGGACGGGGCGGTCACTGCGCTTCTTCCTCCTCTTTGACTTCGACCCGTTCTGCATGCCCTCTGTTACCGAGGGGTACCCCTTCTGTTACCGGACCGAATAATCCGGTAACAAACCCCCGCTATCGTAATTCCTGCGAGTCGCCCTTGGGTCTGGGTTCCCTCCCACGCCTGGGGCCGGAGGTGTACCCTAATACCAAGTAACAAAGGTCAAAATGAAGACGTTTGTGTTCTCCCTGGCTCTTCTGAGCCTGTCCGTACCCGTGTATGCGCTGGATGACGTCACCGCCGCGACGCGCGCCGTCGCGCCGGCCCCGGTAACCGCCGAGGCCTCTGAAGTCATCCCGCCGTCCCCAGCCCCTGAAGCCGGGGCCGCGTCCCCTGAAGGAGCGGCCGTGGCGACGACCCCGGCCGAGCCGGCCGCGCCCGAAAAGGCAGAAAAGAAGAATCTGTTCGATCGGGTCAAGCTGTCGAGCTATGCCCAGGTGCGTTATACCCATGGGGAGGGCGCCGGCACGGCCACCAAGGCCGAAAGCGGTTTCAGCGTCCGCCGCGCCCGCCTGAAGTTCGAGCTCCGGGGGGGCGAGCTCACGAGCCTGGTCATTCAGGGGGATTTCACCCCCAAGGCGGTGGAGCTCCGCGACGCCTACGTCGACGCACGTGATCCGTGGACGAAAAAGGCATACTGGCTGCGCGCCGGCCTCTTCAAAACGCCCTACGGCTACGAAATCGAGCAGTCATCAAGCGAACGGCCGGTGCCCGAGCGTTCGACCTTCACGCGCACGGTTTTTCCGGGCGAACGCGACCTCGGGGCGGGGCTCTTCGCCAAGCGGGGCCGCCTGCGCGCAGCCGCAGCCGTCATGAACGGCGATTTCGGCGACAGCCTCTTCCCCAACCGCGACAACAACCTCGGTAAGAACATCGTCGGGCGGGTCGGCTTTCAGAACGACTTTCTCAACGTGGGTCTGAGCGGGGTCGGCGGCACGAACCTCGACAACGACACCGGCGGCCAGTTCTCCCAGAAAATCGGCAACGTCTACCTTCAGGCCGAGAAGGATTTCGGGATCGGCGATACCTTCGTCGCCGGCGAGTATAACCTCGGGATCACGACGCCGACCTTCGCGGGCGGGTCCGACACCAACCTCAGCGGCTGGCACGCGCTGGTCGGTCAGAATCTGGGCGCCCACAACCAGCTCGTCTACCGCATCGACGGTTTCAATGCCGATCTCGAGAACGGAGACTGGACCCTGCGCCATGTCGTGGCGTGGAATCTGTTTCTCGACGCGAAACACGTGCGGCTGACCACTTCCTACCAGTTTCCGACCCAGGTGGCGGGAGTTTCGAAGAACGACGGTACGTTCATCGAACAGCTGCAATTCAAGTTCTAACGGCTTGACGCTGGGTGAGCAACCTGTGATCCTTTAGGGATAACCCCTGACGGGAATTTTTTGGAAGAGACATGCGGACGAACGAACACATCGTCAAGCGGTACGACGAAGAGCTGGCCGAGCTGAAGAAGGAGATCCTGGCCATGGGCGGCATCGTCGAAAAGATGATCGCCGACGCCATGCGGGCCCTCATCGACGGCAACGGCGACCTTGCCCGATCGGTCATTCAGTACGACCGTGAAGTCAATCGCAAGGAGCTCTCGGTCGACAGCATGGCGGTCAACATTCTGGCCAAGCGCCAGCCTGTTGCCCGCGATCTGCGCCTGCTGACGATGGCGATGAAGGTCAACACCGACCTGGAGCGGATCGGCGACACGGCCGTCAACATCAGCGAACGGTCCCTCGAACTGCTCGAGGAGCCGCCGCTGAAGCCGTACGTCGATCTGCCCCGCATGAGCGCACTGACCCAGACCATGGTCAAGCAGGCGCTCGATTCGTTCGTCGAAGGTAACGTCAAGCTGGCCCAGACGGTCATCGCCAGCGACGACGAGATCGATGCTCTCTACCAGCAGATTTTCCGCGAGCTGCTCACCCACATGATGGGCGATGCGAAGACGATTACCCGGGCTATCCGGTTGCTCTTCATCGCCAAATACCTCGAGCGGATCGCCGATCACGCAACGAACATTGCCGAAATGGTCACGTACCTCATCGAGGGCGAAGACGTCCGGCACCTGGATTCGCGCTGATCGGGTTCGTTTCGGTAACAATCCGGTGAAACGGGTTCGATAGACTGAGGGATGGATCCGCAGCCTTCGAGCCGAACGCAGTCAGGAGAATATCCATGAAGAAAATCAGCATGTTGTTTGCAGTGGCGGCCAGTCTGGCGCTCGCCTGCACCCCCCAGAAGGACACCTCGGCCCCCGCGCAGCAGGACCAGCCCGCCGCCGCCCAGCCTGCGGCTGCAGTCGGCTCCCTGACCGGCGCCGGCGCGACCTTTCCCTACCCGATCTACGCCAAGTGGGCCGAGGCCTATCGTAAGGATTCGGGCGTCGGCATGAATTACCAGTCGATCGGTTCCGGCGGCGGCATCAAGCAGATCAAGGCGGGCACGGTCGATTTCGGAGCCTCGGACCGCCCGCTCGCGCCCGAGGATCTCAAGGCCTCGGGGCTGGTGCAGTTTCCCGCCATCATGGGAGGCGTGATTCCCGTCGTGAACCTCGCGGGTGTCGCCCCGGGCACGCTGAAGCTGACTGGCGCCAATCTGGCCGACATCTACCTGGGCAAGATCAAGACCTGGGATGATCCGGCCCTGAAGGCAACGAATCCGGATCTCGAGCTGCCGAGCGCGCGCATCACGACCGTGCAGCGATCCGACGGTTCGGGCACCACGTTTCTCTTCACCGACTATCTGTCGAAGGTCAGCCCCGAGTGGAAGGAGAAGGTCGGCGCCGAAACCGCGGTCTCCTGGCCGGGCGGCGGCGTCGGCGGCAAGGGCAACGAGGGGGTTGCTTCGTACGTGAAGCAGTTTCCCAACAGCATCGGCTACGTCGAATACGCCTATGCGCTGCAGAACGACATGAACTATGCCCAGCTGCAGAACGCCGACGGCCAGTTCGTCAAGCCCGAGCTCGAGTCGTTTCAGGCCGCCGCCGCGAACGCCGACTGGGCAGCCGCCGAGAACTTCTACCTGGTGCTGACGCAGCAGCCGGGGGTCCAGAGCTGGCCGATTACGGGCGCATCGTTTATCCTGATGCATCAGAAGCCGAAGAAGCCCGAACAGGCGGCCGCGGCGCTCCGGTTCTTCGACTGGGCGTTTCGCAACGGAGACCAGATGGCGAAGGACCTGCATTACATCCCGATGCCCGCACCGGTCGTGACGCTGATCGAGGAGAGCTGGAAGCAGATTCAGGGCCCCGACGGCAAGCCGGTCTGGACGCCGCCGGCCCGATAAGTGTAGGATTTCGGCGGGAGGAGGGCTTTCTCCTCCCGCCACGTTTCGACCCGTATGCACGTGCACGCCGCGCAAGGCGAAGAAAGCAAGGACGCCGCCCGAGTGGAACCAGGACCTTCTCGACGGCAGCAGATCGAGGACGCCCTTTTCCGGGGGGCGACTCGATTTTTCACGTTGCTCGTTCTCGGGCTGCTAGCCGCCATCATCGTAACGCTCGCCGTCGGAAGCCTGCCGGCGCTGCGGGCCTACGGGCTCTCGTTCTATTCGACGGCCGAGTGGAATCCGGTCACCGAAGTCTTCGGCGGTATCGTGCCCATTCTCGGCACGCTCATCACGTCGCTGCTGGCCATGCTGATCGCCGTGCCGATCAGCTTCGGCATCGCCATCTTTCTCACGCAAATTGCGCCCAACTGGATGAAGCGGCCGCTCGGGATCACCATCGAGCTTCTGGCGGCGGTGCCGAGCATCATCTACGGCATGTGGGGGCTGTTCGTGCTCGCCCCCTTTCTGGGCGCGCACGTTTATCCCTGGATCAACGACTACCTGGGGGCCATTCCGGGCATCGGCGTGCTCTTTCAGGGGCCGCCCATCGGCATCGGCGTGCTCACGGCCGGGATCATCCTGGCCATCATGGTCATCCCCTTCACGTCGTCGGTCATGCGTGACGTCTTCGAGGTGGTTCCCCCGCTGCTCAAGGAGTCGGCCTTCGGGCTCGGCTCGACGACGTGGGAAGTCGTCTGGCACGTGGTGCTCCCCTACACGCGCACCGGGGTGATCGGCGGCGTGCTGCTCGGCCTCGGGCGTGCCCTCGGCGAGACGATGGCCGTCACCTTCGTCATCGGCAATGCGCACCACCTGAGCGCCTCGTTGCTCATGCCGGGAAACACGATATCGGCAGCCCTGGCCAACGAATTTACCGAAGCGGTGGGCGATCTGTATACCTCGTCGCTGATTCTGCTCGGGCTCACGCTCTTCGGGATTACCTTCGTCGTGCTCTCGATTGCCAAGATCGTTCTTCTGCGCCTCGAAAAGCGGGCAAATCGACTTTCCTGAGCGCCTCCATGGATTCAACCCGTTATCTGATGCGCCGCACCGTGAACGCCCTGACCATGCTGGTCTCGGCGGGCGCCATGCTCTTCGGCATCGTCTGGCTGGTGTGGATTCTGATCACCTTGCTCGACAACGGCCTCGCGGGGCTCGGGACGCATCTGTTCACCGAATCGACCCCCCCGCCGGGGAGCGCGGGCGGCCTGGCCAACGCCATCATGGGAAGTCTGATCATGACGGGGGTGGCCACGCTCATCGGCACCCCGATCGGCATTCTGGCCGGCACCTATCTGGCTGAATTCGGTGGCGAAGGCTGGCTCGCCCGAACGACCCGGTTCATCAACGACATTCTGCTGAGTGCCCCCTCCATCGTCATCGGTCTGTTCATCTACGGCGTCGTGGTCGCCCCCATGGGGCACTTCTCGGCGTGGGCGGGCTCCCTTGCGCTGGCGGTCATCGTCATCCCGGTCGTCGTGCGCACGACCGAGAACATGCTGCGGCTCGTGCCCAACAGCCTGCGCGAGGCCGCAAGCGCCCTGGGCGCGCCTCAGTGGAAGGTCGTGACGATGGTGGCCTACCGCGCGTCGATGGGCGGCATCATGACGGGCATCCTGCTCGCCGTGGCCCGCATCAGCGGCGAAACGGCGCCGCTGCTCTTCACCGCCCTCAACAACCAGTTCTGGAGCACGAACCTGAACGCTCCGATGGCGAACCTGCCCGTCGTCATGTTTCAATTTGCCATGAGCCCCTACGATGACTGGCACAGCCTGGCCTGGGCGGGCGCCTTTCTCATCACCTTTGCTGTACTCGGGCTGAACATCGTCGCGCGGGTCGTGTTCCGCAAGCATATCTGATAAAAGGTAAAGCGTGCCCCAATCCGCAGTTGAACCGATCATCGAGAATCCGAAGGTCGAAGTGCGCAATCTGCACTTCTACTACGGCGGATTCCACGCCCTGAAAGACATCAACATCCGCATTCCCGAACGCCAGGTGACCGCCTTCATCGGCCCGTCGGGCTGCGGGAAATCGACGCTGCTGCGTACGCTCAACCGCATGTTCGAGCTGTATCCGAAGCAGAAGGCGCAGGGCGAAATTCTGCTCGACGGCAAGAACATCCTCGATGCGCGCCAGGACGTCAATCTGCTGCGGGCCCGCGTCGGCATGGTCTTTCAGAAGCCGACGCCGTTTCCCATGTCCATCTTCCGCAACGTCGCCTTCGGCGTGAACCTGTACGAGAAGCTCTCGAACAGCGCCATGGAAGAGCGTGTCGAGTGGGCGCTGCGCAAAGCCGCCCTCTGGGACGAGGTCAAGGACAAGCTGGGGCAGGGCGGCGACAGTCTTTCGGGAGGGCAGCAGCAGCGGCTCTGTCTGGCACGAGCGCTCGCCGTCAAGCCGCAGGTGATTCTGCTCGATGAGCCGACCTCGGCGCTCGACCCGATTGCAACCGCGAACATCGAAGAGCTCATCAACGAACTCAAGGCCGATTACACGATCATCATCGTCACGCACAACATGCAGCAGGCTGCCCGCGTCTCGGACTACACCTGCTTCATGTACCTGGGCGAGGTCATCGAGTTCGGCGCTACCCAGCAGATTTTCACACGTCCCCGCAAGCGCGAAACCGAAGATTACATCACCGGAAAATTCGGGTAATCTTGCAGTGGTACGATGGTCAGGCAAAGAGGAAAAAGAAAATGTCTGACCGTATCCTGATCGTTGATGACGAGCGCGACCTCTGCGAAGTGCTCGCCTACAATCTGCGCAAAGAGGGGTTTCAGGTCGACGTCCTGCACGAGGGGCGGCTGGTGCTCAGCTCGCTCGAGCAGAACCGCCCGGCACTGGTCGTTCTCGACTGGATGCTGCCCGATCGCATGGGCGTCGACATTCTGAAATCCATCCGCCGCCACGACACCCTTTACGATCTGCCCGTGGTCATGCTGACCGCCCGCAGCGAAGAGGCCGACCGCGTCCTGGGCCTGGAGCTGGGGGCCGACGACTACGTGACCAAGCCGTTCAGCGTCAAGGAGCTGGTGGCCCGCGTCCGCAGCATCCGCCGCCGCGTCGGTTCGGCCATGGCCGTCTCCAAGGACGTCTATGACGACGGCGCGCTCGTCATCGACCCCTCGCGCCAGAGCGTAACCTTCGGCGGAGCCCCGGTCACCCTGACGGGGCGCGAATTCGACGTCCTCTACTTTCTCGCCCGGCATCCCGGCCGCATCTTCAGCCGCGACCAGCTGCTCGACAACGTCTGGGGCGATGAAGTCTACGTGACCGACCGAACCGTCGACGTGCGGATTCACCGGGTGCGCACCGCGTTGTCGACCGCCGGGGCCGAAGGGGATTACATCCGCACGGTGCGCGGCAAGGGATATCTATTCGAACCTCCCCGAAGCGGGCAGGCGAGCGCCGAAGCGTCCTGACTGGTAGACTGTCAGGCGGCAACCTGCGGAATCGTGTGCATCTCTGTGCGCGGCTCCTGATGATCACTCCCTTCAACAAGGAGACGTCATGAGCGTCGTCGCCCTTTCTTTTCTTTCCTTTCTGGCCGCCATCACCCTTCTCGGCGCCGCCTCGGTGTTCCGGTCGAAGAAGACGACCGACGACTACCTTCTCGCCAGCCGCAGCGTCGGCCCCGGCCTCACGGCCCTGTCGTCGGTCGCCACGAACAACAGCGGCTACATGTTCGTCGGCCTCGTCGGTTTCGCCTATGCGAGCGGACTCGCCGCCATGTGGCTGCAGGTCGGCTGGATTCTCGGCGACATGGTCGCCTGGGCCTGGCTTCACCGGCGTGTGCGCGAGGAGTCGGGACGCCATGAAACCGCGACGCTCCCCGCGCTGCTGGGTACGAGCCGGCACGGCCGGCGGCAGCGCAGCGTCACGGTTGCCTCGGCCCTGCTTACGCTGGTTCTGCTCGCCGCCTATGCCGCCGCGCAGCTCAATGCGGGGAGCAAGGCCCTGAACGTGCTTTTCGGCTGGGACTACGCCGTGGGGGCCGTGATCGGCGCCGCCATCGTCGTCGTCTACTGTTTCGCCGGCGGTATCCGGGCCTCGATCTGGACCGACGCCGCACAGTCGGTCGTCATGTTTCTGTCGCTCGCTGCGCTGTGCACCGTCGCGCTCGTCGAGGCGGGGGGCCCCGCGGCACTCTTCGCCCGGCTGCAAAGCATTGATCCGGCCCTCGTTACCTTGTTCCCCGAGCAGCGCCTCTTCGGCTTCGCCCCCTGGTTTCTCGGGTTCATTTTCGGCGGCTTCGGCGTCATCGGCCAGCCGCACATTCTCGTGCGCACGATGGCGCTGCGCTCGGCGAGCCTGATACCTCAGGCGCGCCGAATCTACTTTCTCTGGTTCATCCCCTTTTCAGCCTTCTCGGTGCTCGTCGGGCTGAGCGCGCGCGCGCTGCTCCCCGAAGCGGGAACCGGGGCCTTCGATCCCGAGCTTGCGCTGCCGCAGCTCGGCATGTCGCTGCTCGCGCCGGTTGCGGTCGGCTTTCTCCTGGCCGGCCTCTTTTCGGCGACGATGTCGACGGCCGATTCCCAGATTCTGGCCTGCTCTGCGGCGCTCACGCACGATCTGGCACCGCGCCTCGGGCGCTCGTATCTCATGACCAAACTGGGCACGCTGCTGATTGCCGGCGGCGCGCTCGCGATTGCGCTCGTCGGCCCCGACAGTGTCTTTCTTCTCGTGCTCATGGCCTGGTCGGCGCTGGCGGTAAGCCTGGGCCCGGTGCTTCTGCTGCGCCTGCTGCGCTGGCCGCTCGGACCGCGCCTCGCGATTGCGGTCATGGCCGCGGGGCTCGTCGGCGCCATCGGCTGGAAGTACGGACTGGAGCTCGACGGCGCCGTCTACGAGATTCTGCCGGGGCTCGTGACGGCATTCGCCGTGTACGCCTTCGCCTATCGGATGGGATGGGATCTGGAAGACGGGCCGCCCGAGGGAGCGCATGCGCCGGACGAGGCAGCCGCGAAGGCCCCGGGTCTGGAGGTCGGCTGAGCGGGCGTACCGGAGGGCCGCCTGATAAAATGGCAGATCTATGAAGATCTGGCTAGCGCTCGGAATCGTGGCGGCGACCCTGGTTGCAGGGGTGGCCTGGTGGATGACTCGCACCGAGGCCGGCCCTGCGTCGCCGCAGGTCGCAGCGACCCGCGCAGCGAAGCCGCCGGAACCCGTCCCGGAGCCGGCTGCAGAGCGCGTGGCGCGAGCAGAAGAAAATGTTCCGCTTGCACAGAGCCGGAGCGAGCCTGCCCCGGCGCCCGCCCGCGCCGCAGTGCCGGCACGCCCCGAACCGGCCGCCGGGGACGAGTCCGATGCGGCGCCGGTCGTGCGAGCGGAAATGCCGGAAGGTGGCGGACCCGACACGACATCGGAACCGGCCCCGCCACCCGCCGCCGAACCGCTCCCGGAGGTTGCCGCCGCGCCGGAGCCAGCGGATCCCGAGCCGGAAGTAGTCCCCATCGCCGCCAACGCGCCCTCCAGCCCCGCCGGCGGCCACCCGGAACTCGCTGGCGAAACGGCTGAGGAATCGGTTGCGGATTCGGCCCCGAGCGCGCCGGCCCCCGAGACGCACGCACTCGCATCTGCGCCCGCTGCTCCGCCTGCTCCGGCGGAGCCCGCTCCCACTGCGGCAGCTCCCGCTTTTGAGCCGGAGTCTGTCGCGGTCGCAGCAGACCCCGAACCGGAAACCCTGGCCCAAGCGGAACCTTCTCCCGTGCCGGTCGCAGGCGCGCAGGCCGCCGCCGTCCCCGAGACCTATGCCGCCGCCGAATCCGAGCCGGTCGCCGCGGCTCCGTCCGCCGTTCCCGTCGTCAGCACGCGCCACGAGTCCATCGAAGAGGCCATGCAGTCGGTGGCCGGCGCCATGGCCGCCGAGATCGGGCGTGACCGGGTACTCGCCGTCACGAAGCTGGCCCAGCTCAGCCCGGGGGTGCGCCGCAATGAAACCGGCGCCATGGCCGCCGAACTGCTGACGACGGCACTCGTCAATCGGGGCGAAACGCGCGTCGTCGAGGAGGCGCAGGTCGAGCGCATTCTCGAAGAGACCCAGCTCGGCGGCCTGGGGCTCACGCAGACCGACAACGCCTCGAAAATCGGCCAGATGCTCGGTTCCGACGCCGTCGTGGTCGGTTCGGCCCGTGACGAGGGTGACGACATCATCGTGCGCACCGAACTCGTCGACAGCGGCGCACCGCTCCCGCGCAAGATCTACGAACTGCGCTTCCCGGCGCCCAAAGCGCCTGAAGCCTCCGCGGCCGAACTGACCGAGAGGCTTGTCGTCAGGACGAAGCGCGACGCCCTGTTTCGCTCGCTGGTGGTCCCCGGCTGGGGCCAGTTTTACAACGGCGACGTCGCCAAGGGCATCATCGCGCTGACCTTGACCGGCACCTTTCTCGGGGCCTCGCTGTACGAGTACAACCAGTTCACGCTTGCGCGCGATCTATATTACGACGCGAGTTCGGCTACCGAATCCAACGCCGCCTGGTCGCGAGCCGAAACGCACAAAACCGGCGCGTTCGTGTTCATCGGGCTCACGGCTGCCTGGTGGGGGATCGTGGCGACTGAGGCGTACGTGAACGGCACCGACACGCGCCCCGCCGAGCTCCGCCTGACCCCCACACTGGGCTCCCGAGGCGAACCGGGCATCAGCCTGGCCTGGCGCTGGTAGACCGGGTCTTTCTCGTACCGAGAGCGGGTTTCTTACGGGGAACCCGCTTCTTTTTTTTCTTGTACAGGCCGCGCAGATGAAAAAGGCCCGGTAGACACAGACGTCTGCCGGGCCTCGGGTTTTCGAGCAGGCATGCGCCTGCCCGGCTTATTCCTGGATCACCTGTGACGGTCCGTGGGTTCCCGCGAAGTCGTAGAGCAACTTCAACTTCTGCGTGCCGCTCGTGTTGTCTACGTAGGTCGCGAACAGGCGGCCGTTACGGTCGACGGCAAGGGCGGGATGGTTGCCGATGTCGTTCGTGCTCGCATCCAGAACGACTTTGGCCCAGTACCCCGGGCGGTTGGTCACATACCAGAGGTCGTCGGAGCTGTCGTTGTAGTGAACGACGTGTACCTTGCCGTCTGCGTCGGCCTGAATGGCCGACTTCTGGCCGGCCTTGGTGCCGGTGTCGATGGTCGACCGCGACCACGTGCCGTCGCTCGCGCGGCTGGCATAGCGCAGCAGCGTATCGGTCGAGTCGTAATGGGCGATGTGTACCGTCCCTTCCGGCGTAACGGCGAGGCTGGCACGGTAGCCGAGATTCTTGTTCGACAGGCTTTGGCCGGTTTCCACCGTCCACGTCGTACCCTCCAGCATCGCCAGCTCGAGCGTCGCTTTGCCGTTGGCATTCATCCCCCGGTAGGTAACGTAGAGCTTCCCGTTTCCGTCGATGCGGATGCCGGTGCGCTGCACGTAGCTCCCTTCGTCGGCGACATCGACGGTATCCACGTCAGAACGCGCCCAGAAGCCGTCCTTGTTCGTGACATACCGGATGGCGTCGTTGCCGCTGCCGTCTTCGAAGTAGTAGACGGCGTGCACTTTTCCGCCCGCATCGACCGCCACGGATGCGCCGATGCCCGAATCGTCGACCGATTCACGGGTCTCGACCGTCCAGGCTCCGAACGTGCCCGTGGCGTAGCGCAGGTCGTTGTTGTCGTCGTCGTAGTAGAACATGTGCACGGTGCCGTCGCCGGCCACGCCGATGGAAGGCCACTCCACATCGACAACCGTATCGACCAGTTCCGATCGCCAGAGGCCGTCGGGACGGTTGGTCGCGTACTTGAGCTCTCCGGTGTTGCCCCCGCCGTCGCGGAAGGCGATGTGGAGAAACCCGAGCGAATCGACCGCCACCGCCGTGTCGTCGACGGAGGTTGCCGCCGTCAGGTCGAGCTTGTGCGTGCTGTACTCACGCCAGCGGCTGAGTACCAGATCGCCCTCGACGGCATCGTAATGGGTCGCGAACAGGGCGCCCGTGGTGTCGACGGCCAGCGAGGCGAACAAGCCCACCGAAGGCCGGTCGTCGAGCGTGCGCACGACCCAGCTGCCCGAAGTATTCGTGGCGTAGCCGAGCCCCGCCGACCCGTTCAGGTAGGCAACGTGAACCCCGGTGGCGCTCAAGGCGAGCGAGGCATAGGCGCCCACGTCGGCTCCGCCGGTCGTCGTGATCGTCGTCAGCGTCCAGGCGCCGGGCGAGCCGCTCGCGTACTTGAGCTGGTCGGCGGCGCCGTTCTCCTTGAAATAGGCGATGTGCACCGTGCCGGCCGCGTCGACGGCCAGTGAGTTGAACTGACCGCTGTCTCCCGTGTCTACGGTGCTCGGCGCCGAAAAGGCCGCCGACCCGGTGACGTGCGTCGCGTAGCGGAGCTCTTTCGCCCAGACGTTGTGCCAGGTGACGTGCACGGTTCCGTTCCGGTCGACGGCAATGCCGGTCGTCGCGTCGGTAACCGGCTGCACGGCGCCGACGTGGTCGATGCGGATGGGGCTGCCCCAGACGTCGTTAATCCTCGCGACGTAACGCGTCTCGGCCGTGACGCCGTAGGCGTTGTAGAAGCTGATGTAAACGTTCTGCCAGCGGTCGACCGCGATGGACGACCAGCGACCGGCATCGGTGGCCGCATCGGCAAAGGCGGTTTCCGAAACCCATCCGCCATCCTTGTTCGTGGCGTATTTGAGCGCGCCGTTGGTCTGATCGTAGTAGGCAATGTGGGCGTTGCCGTACATGTCGACGGCAACCGAGCCGTACTGCCCCACGTCGCCGGCCGAATCGACCAGCGAGGCATCCCACGCGCCGGTGACATTGCTCATGTAGCGCAGGTCGCCCGCGGTCGCATCGTAGTAGGCGATGTGGATGCCGCCATGCGGATCGAGAGCGACGGCACTGTCGGCGCCGACGTCGTTCAGCGGATCGAGCGTCAGGTTGTCGTTGATTTCGAGCGGGAACCGGGAACGGTAGTTCAGAACGGAGCCTTCATTCGAAACGCGTACGTCAATCGACTCGTCGATCCAGACCGTGCCGACGGTACGGTCCCAGCTCGTGCTGCCCGCGAGCTGATTGCTGAACGGGCTGCCGGTCGGGTACGGCTCGCCGTTGTGATAGGCCTGCGTGAGCGTTACGCCGGCACCCTGTTGCCCATATTCGTAGTGGTAGTTCGTGGCGTTGCGTACCCAGGTCAACCGCTCTGCCGGCCGGATCGGCGTGATGCTGAGCGTGTCGGAAACCGTGGAGGCATTGCCCAGGTCGTCATAGGCCTGCAGCTGATAACGATGGACGAGGCCGAAGTAGGCCTCGTCGGTCGTATCGCGCCAGGTCGTCGGGCAGGGGCAGACCGTGTCGACAAGCGTCAGGAACGCACCATCGACCCCATCGACCTGGCGGCGAAGCACGATGCGCTCGAGATCGGCGGCCGCGGGAACGGTGAGGGCCAGCTCGATATCCTGATCCTTCATTTTGTAACCGTCGCCGTCCATGTCGGCGAGGGCGATCGACGGTTTTCCCGGCGGGGTCTGGTCGAGCGTCACACTTGCGCTGACCGCCGCGGCGATTTCGTTGCCTGCCGCGTCGCGGGCGCGCGCATAGAGTGTTTTCACTCCGTCACCCGCGGCAAGGGCCCACCCGACGAGCGAAGTTGCGGGGAACCAGGTGGCGCCGCTGAACGTGCTGCTCGTGCTGAGCTGAAGCTCGGCCACGTCGGTCGTTGCGTTGACGAAGGTCACGTCGACGTTGAGCGCGGCCGTGCGGCCGGCGAAAACGCTGGCGCCGGTGATATCGATGGCGAATCCCGGCGACCAGAACTGGCTGTCGACCGTGATGTCGTCATGTACGCATGTCGAGACGTTGCCGGCCGCGTCCTGGAATTCCGCATAGACCCGGCGGAGCCCCTGCGTCGTTCCCAGATCGAGCGTGGCGCTCGTATCGTAGGCAACCCACGACCCGATGGCGCAGCCCGCCTGCGAAAAACGCATCTGCACGGCGTTGCCCCCCGCCGAGAAGGTGGCCACGACCGAGGCCGGCGCATTGGTCGCCGTCGCGCCGCCGTTCAGTACGATGGAGACCGGCGTCGGCGCGAGCGTGTCGACCTCGACGGTCGAGAACGTATCGATCGCGTGCCCCGCATTGTCGAGCAGGCGCACGTATACAAACCGGATGCCGTCGCCCGGTGCGAGTGTCCACGCGGTGACCGCAGGACTGTACGGGATGGGGGCCTGCGCAAATGTGCCGTCGTTGCTGATCTGCATCCAGGCGGCGCCGGAGCCGAAAATCTGCAGGTCGACCTGGTTCGTGGTTGCGTAGGTTGCGCCTCCGTTGAGCGTCACGGCCGGAGTCTGGGTGAAGACCGGCGGCTGGGTATCAAGGGTGATCGAATCCCAGTATTCGCCGGTCACGTTGCCCGCTGAATCGCGGAAGCGCACCCCGACGCTGCGCACCCCGTCACCCGGGCCACTGGGCAGGGCGACATCGAGAAAGGTGCGATACGATTCCCAGGCAGACCCCGAAAAGGTTCCGTCGAAGCCGATGATCATTTCCGTCGCGCCCGTGACCGACATGGCCAGGCTCACCAGGCTGCTGATCGTGTGCGTCGCTCCGTTTTCGACCAGGATGCCGCCCGCGTATGCTTCGGGAGCCTTGAAGTCGTAAAGAATCGAGTCGCTGACCGGTGTGCTCCAGTTACCGGCCCGGTCGCTGAAGGTTGCGCAAACGAACTGCTCGGCCTCGACGCCTGCGCCATACTGCTCGAGCTGCCAGCTCAGCGACGCGCCGAATGCATACTCCTGCCAGGCAAGTCCGCCCGTGTTGCACGAGGGGGCCGCGCCCAGGTTGGCGATGCGCATGCGGTCGAGCCCGCTGATGGTATCCTGCCCGTCGATGGACAGGAGCACGTTTCCGAGCGGGTCCTTGGTCAGCGCCGGGCTTGTCCGGTTGATGATGAAGCTGGTAATCGACGGGGCGGCGCGGTCGAGGACGATGCTCGTCGACGCGGCGTCGGTTTCGTTGTTGGCCTCGTCATAGAATTTCACCGCAACCGTACGCGTGCCGTCGACGGCGTCGAGCGTCCACGGATACGTAGAGGCATAGGCAAGGTACGGCTCGGTGTCGAAGGCGCCGTCGTTCGAGATACGCATGCGCAGGGCGGTGGCGTCGCTTGCAGAGAGGGTCAGGCCCACCGAGGTGCTGGTCGTGAACGCGGCCCCCGAGTTGATGGCAATGGCGGGGCTGCCGAGCGCGGGCTTGGTGCCGTCGTAGTTGATGGCATCGGAATAGATGCCGGTTTCGTTGCCCGCCGGATCGCGGAACTTCAGATAGACTGTCGCCGTCAGACCACCCGTGTTGATGACGTGGGGGAACGAAGACTGGTACGTCAGCCACTGGGCGTTCGTGAAGAACGCATCATTCGCCACGAGCATCTGGCTGGCGCCGGAGACGTCGAGGGTCATCGTCACCTGTCCGCTGTTCGTATAGGCGGCGCCGCCATTGATGAGCGGTGTGGCGTTCGCGACGGGCGCCATCGTGTCGTACTGGATGGTGTCGGTGACGGGCGTGCTCCAGTTGCCGAGCCTGTCCTGGAAGCGGGCGCAGACGACGCGCAGCCCCTCCTGGTTCGCCCCCGTCGGCGCTGCGAGCGGCCAGGCCCCGACACCGCCGGCCGTGAACGAGAGCGTCGTTCCGGTGTTCAGCGTCGTCTCGTCGCAGGGGCTCCCCGCGTTGACGTTGACGAGCTGCGCCGCCTCCACCGACGTCGACAGGTCGAGAACGGTCCAGTTCAAGGGCACCGAACCGGAGAGGGCGCGCGTATGGTCCTTACCTCCGTCGATCGTGAAGTTGGTTACGACCGGCGGCGTGGAATCCAGCAGTACCGACGCCTGCACGGCCTGCGAATAGTTGCCGAGGCTGTCCTGAAAGCGGGCATACAGGTTCTTGACGCCGTCGCCGCTCGAGAGCGTGTAGGGGAAGTAGTTGGCGACACCCGGAGACACGGGCAGCGTGGTCGGATTGAAGAAATTCAGGTTGTTCGCAATCTGGACGTTGACCGCGTTGTCGGCCGACACGACGACGGTGATGTTCGGCGAAGCCGTCTCGGTGGCCGTAATGCTGAGGTTGGGGTTCGTGGGCCCCGCCGTCTTGATGCGCACGGTAATGGGTCCTACCGTCAGCGTGTTGCCGGCCGCGTCGAGAATCCGGGCCCAGGTCTGGCGATCTTCGCCTTCGGCGTTCGTGGGGGCGGGCACGTACCAGAGCCGGCGTCCGCTGTAGGCATACTCTTCGGTTGCCGAGGCAAGAAACGATTCGGACGAGCTGTACTGGACGAAGAGCGGGTTTGCGTCGGTGACCTTGAGATACAGGTAATAGTACAGGTTGTTGGTCTGCGTGATCGTGGCGCCCCCCTGATCCTGGGCCTCGAACGCAGACTCGAGAACGGGCTGGGAGCGGTCGAGTGTGATAGGACGCGGGGTGGCGCTCGTGACGTTGCCGGCCGCGTCGCGCAGCTGAACGTAGACGGTGTAGTCGCCGTCAACGCCGGCAAGCGTCAGGTTGCGCACGGGCGTGAACGGCTGCCAGGTCGCGTCGCTGAAATCGGACAGCTGGCTGATGCGCATCTGCATGACGTCGCTCGCCAACACCTGAAGCGAGAGATTTTCGTTGTTGATGTACTGCTGGCTGGCCACGAAACCGCCCCCCTGAATCTGGACGTACGGCGCGGGTGGCGGGGTCTTGTCCAGCACGAGATTCAGCGAGCGGACGAGAGACAGGTTGCCTGCCTGATCGCGCAGCTGGGCATAGATCGTTTTGTTCCCCTCGGCAGGCGAAACGGTATAGGTCGTCGTGGCGCGATAGGCCGTCCACGGTGCCGAGGCGAAAGTCGGGTCTTCAGAAATTCGCATCTCCGAAGCGCCGGACGCAGTCAGAGTAAGGTTGATGACGTCGTCGTTGCTGAGCTGCGGGCCAGCCAGACCGTCGAACAGGGGCGCGATGGTATCGACCACTACGCTCCAGGAGACGACGTTGACCGTCGGCGTGTTTCCGGCCGCGTCGCGGATCATCGCGTAGACCGTGCGCGACTCGCCGATCGGATCGGTCGGCATGGCCACGTTCCACTGAAACGTCTCCTGGTACGGGCGCCAGTTCGATTCGGCGAAGTCGCTCGTGTTCGAGATGCGCATCGAAAGCGGGGTCTGCAGGTCGTCGGCCACGAGGCGCAGATTCAGCTGCGTGCTGCGGCTGAGAAACACCGGTGCGCCGAATCCGTCGTCGGCCTGGAACGCGGCGAGCGTCGGGTTGCCCGAGTCGAGCGTGATGGACGCCGACACCGGCGCCGAGCCGTTGCCCGCGTGGTCGAAGAAGCGGACGTAGTAGGTATAGGTGCCGTCAGGATTCAGCGGGTCGAGAGCGGCTACCGGAACGACGAGCGCGGGCACGAAATCCTGACGTGGCGCCGCCGTCGCATCGGCGGGCGCCTGGTAGATCGCCATCCGGTCGACGCCCGCCAGCGGATCGAACGCCGTCAGGTTGACGATGATGCCGGGGTCGGTGGCGTAGAGGGCGCCGTTGTTGAGCAGAATGCCCGTATTCGTCGGCGGGGTTCTGTCGTACACGATATCGGCGGTCAGCGCGTCGGTTTCACGGCCGTCGTCGGCGATGTATTTGACGCAGATCGTCCAACGGCCTTCTGCGGGAAGCCGGTAGTCGACTTCGGCTTCGTACGGAACCGGGGCGTCGAACTCGCAATTGACCGGCCGGCCGTCGTCGCTCGTGCCGATGGCGACCTGGTCGGCGCTGATGCCCATGAGCCGCAGGCGAACGGTGTCGGAGTCCGTATACTCGCGGCTGGTCCAGGCGCCGTTCACGCGGCCGAACACGTCCATGTATCCGGTCAGCGGGCTGAGCGTGATCGGCTCGAGGGTGATCGATTCTTCTTCGCCCGTCACCGTGAGCGTGCCCACGACCAGGGTCACCTGCCCGGGATTCGAGGCGATGATGTTATAGCGGCCGGCGGGCACGTTGTCGAGGGTGAAGGAGCCGTCCGAAAGCGAAACCGTGCTGTAGGTGGGGAGGGGATTCGCCAGCGGACGCAGCGACGGCCGCGCGAGCATCTGCAGCACGGGAGCCGTCGAGGTCTCCGGATCGCGTATCGAGCCGTTTTTCTCGAGCGCGACTACGACGCCGCCCTCTTCGGTGGGGGTACGGTTGACGAGCCGCTGCACGACCGCGGTGCCGGTCACCTGAGAGCTGCGCGGCAGCAGCAGGCGCCGGTCGAGTTCGACGCGCTCAGCCAGCGGGACCCGAACCTGCTCGGCGTATTCCTGGAACGACTTTACCGAATAGCGGACGGTGTACTCGCCGGGGACGATGCCCGTGATTTTAAAGGCACCGGCCTGATCGGTCTGCACCGTGTAGGTGTACTTTTCGTTCTGCAGAAGAACGTCGACCCCTGCGTAATCGGTCTCGCCCTGCAGTTCGACGTAGCCGAACACCGAGGCCTTGGCCTGCTTTTCGGCCGGCGCGTTCGGATCGTAGGGGCCTTCATGTTCGAGGTCGAACGAGCAGGACGTCGAAAACAAAAACACCGCACTGAGCAGTGCGGCGGCAAAACGAGCCGTATTACGCATGGAACCCTCCCCAAGAGAATGCCGATCATTCTGGCATTTTCAAGGGGAGCGCGCAACTTATCCACAGGTCGGATTGCAGAGTCCCGCGGGGGACAGTGCGGTCGGGCTCCGGCGGCCGGGGCGGTGGGAAATCAGTACCTGCCGCCGACCAGGAGATAGATGGAATCCTGATGGAAGTTTTCCATCTCGAGGGTGAAGAAGACCTGGGGGGTGACGTCGTAATCGGCGCCGAGAACGATGCCGATCCAGTCGGCGGGGCGCGTGGTCTCTGTCGTATCGGCCCCGAGCGCCTCGCCTTGGGCGTCGGCGCGGCGATTGTAGTAGGTCCAGTTCCAGTCGAGCTTGGGGCCGCCGTAGAAGGTCACCCGCCCGTCCTTGCGAGAAAAGAGCACGCTCAGCTCGTTGTGCCAGGTCTGCGCCGTCATCTCGTGGCGGGTCGAGGATTCGGTGATCAGATTGACGGGTGAGCCTGTCTGGAACCGGCCGTTTCCGGAGCTGCGTTCATAGGAACTCTGCAGCACCACACCGACCCCGAAGCCGACCGATTCGCGCTGGATCAGCGGATCGATACGCAGCCCGAGTCCGAGCATGACCCCCAATCCGCCATCGAAATCGATCAGGTCGCGCGAACGATCGCCCAGCCCCAGCGTGAACATCGGCGACAGCCACGGGAGCACGCTGTACTGAGCCCGGGCGAGCAGGCGAACCGAGTTCTCTTCGTCATAGAGATTGGGGCTGAAATCGTCGCCGCGCACCTGCCGCGAGACGTAGCCGGCGCCGCCCATGATTGAGAAGCGGTGATCGGTCGTGTAGAGCGACGCCCCGGGCCCGCCGACGGGGAGGGCGTGGGCGGCCGTCGAGGCGGCCAGAAGCAGAACGAAAGCAGCCAGGATGCGAATCATGCAGGGTCTCCGGACCGCCCGCGAAAAGCACACGGCAGGGCGGGCGGTCTGCCCGTTATGCTACCAGAGATCGGGGCGCACCGGCGACCCGCGCGGCGATATCCATCGCGCGCCTTCGCAGCACGCGCAACCCGGCCGTGAAGAGCAGCAGCAGCGCGAACCCGCCCGGCCCGCCGTCGCGGGCGCCGCTGGCGCAGCTGCATCCTGCCGCTACCGCGTCGGGGCCGGGCTGAAGCGCAAGGGCAGTCGAGGCGTTACCCGTATTCTGATTGTCGTGGTGGAAGCCGGCCCACTGCACGGCGTTTTTTCCGTTCTGCTGCGCCGGGCCGCGGGTTTTCCACGCGAAGAGCCAGCCGTCACGGCTGTTCACGACGACGTCGAGGTAGCCGTCGCCGTCGACGTCGCCGACCGCCGGCGAGGCCACCAGCCACTGCCCGGTGAACTTGGGCCAGCCGCGGGGCCGCTCGCCGCGATGGTTCCACGCATGCAGCACGAAGCCGCCGCTGCCGTTGAGCACCTCGGCGCGGCCGTCGCCGTCGAGATCGGCAATCGCCGGATTCATGAAGAACTGGATGTCTTCCATGACCTGGGGAAAGCCGTCGAGCGGCTCGCCGGTCGCACCGCTGAAGCCGAGCAGAACGTGATCGCTATCGCGGCGCACGCCGTCGTTGGACATGCTTACGAGCATGTCCGTCGACACGCCCCCCACGAAGAAGTCGAGCACGCCGTCACCGTCGAGGTCGCCGAAGGAGCCGTTGTTGATGAGCACCGGCCAGGGCTTGGCGCGAAACGCGCCCCCCGAGCCCGCGTTGCTCTCGCCCCCCTGCGATCCCTGGTTGAACTTGACCACCGTTTCGCCGCTGAAGTTCACGACGCCCAGCCCGCCAATCTGCGCCGTCTGCTGCAGGGCGATGTCGAGCGCGCCGTCGCCGTCGAGGTCGGCCAGGGCCACCGAGTTGGGCATGCCCCGACCCACGAACGGCAGGATGCTCGTGTGATTGGGAATCGCGCGGGGAAACCCTGCGGGCTGGGTTCCGTCGGCGCGAAAGGCATACAGGCGCGAAGAGCCGCTCGGGCCGGTCCAGTCGCTGTGGCAGTATGCGGGATACATTTCGGACGTTCCGAAGACGATCTCGGGGCGGCCGTCGCCGTCGATGTCGCCGACAGCGGGGGTGGCAATGAGCCGCGAACGGTAGCCGCCCCCCGGATAACTGCCGTCGTCGAGCTGCTGCAGCACGATGCGGCAAGCCTCGCTGTCGGGCGCGTCTACCTTGTCGTCTGGCGCGTCCATGGCTGCATCGCGCGCTTCGAGCGGGAAGGGCGCGACACGCTCTCCCGTGTGGTTGAAGAGGTAGACCTGGCCATCCATGGCCGCCGCGACAATCTCGAGCGTTCCGTCGCCGTCCATGTCGTAGAGGACGGGCGAGGCGAAGAATCCGTCGTCGAGAATCTGTACCGGGTTGGTATCGCTCCCCGACAGCGGATCGATGCGCGCCGGAAAGCCGTCGAGTACGTTCGCGTCGGGACCGAAGGCGTAGAGGTCGCCGTCGAGCGTGGCCGCCACGACTGCCACCCTGTGTCCGTCGAGCTTGCCGACGGCCGGGGTGGCGACAAATCCAGAGCGGGACGGCTCCATCGCGCCCGAGGCATATCCGGGGCTGCCGGAGATCTGCTTCGACGATTCCTTGCCGTCGAAGGGGTCTCTCAGCCGCGTGGTCGCGGGCCAGCCCGGCAGCAGCTTTCCGGCTCCGTCGTAGGCATGCACCGTGCCGTCGGCGAGCGCGACGATGATTTCAAAGACGCCGTCGCCGTCGAGATCGGCAAGTTTCGGCGAGGCCTCTCCCGAGTTCCCCAGATAGAGCGGAAAACCGGGGCGGGTATCCGGATCGCGGCGCAGATAGACGGTCTTCCGGTATTCTCCGACATTGCCGCGATCGTCGGTGACGCGCAGGCGCAGCGTGAACGTGAACTGATTCGTCTTCGTCCGGTTGTCGGCCGAGGTGATCGGGCCGTAGTCGCGGGCCGCATCGAAAGCCACTTTCGTCAGATCCCATACACCGAATTCGGTCGTCCGTTCCGTGCCTTCTCCGGAGGCGATCACCTCGGTAAACCCGTCGACCGGCGGCGTGATGCCGGGCGCATAGGCGAGCTCCCAGGTATAACGGTCGGCGCGGGGGGCGTCGGCGAATCCGCGCACGGCTACCTGCGGCGTGCGCGCCGGGTCGAGCACTTCGAACCAGCCTGGCGCGTTGATCTCGGCCTCGGGGGGAATCTTGCCGTCGGCCATCAGCTTCAGCGAATTGAATGCATTCGTGCGGCCGTAGCCGAAGTACTGGTCCCATCCCTCCTGGCTGGGAAAACGCTGCGGGTCGCCGGCCGCGCGCGGGTCATGGATGTCATCGGCGCCGGCCCGCAGCAGCTGGCCGACCTCGTTGGCGGTCAGCGGCAGCAGATCGTGCTGCCGGGCATAGCTGTAGAGCAGCCCCGCCACCCCGGCCGTCGATTTCACGGCTCCCGACGAACAGCTGGTTGACGGCGTGCTCAGAAAGAGATGCCCGCCGTAGTTCGTGCAGTTTGAGAAGCTCATGAACGTAAGCGGCGGCGAGTCGCGAAGGTCGCCGGGGGATACGTCGGGCACCACGGCGTGCACCATGAGCGTATGCTCGCCCGCCGAGATCGGAAAATGGTGCATGCTCGTCTCGTCGGCGGCCGACATGATGGCGACGACGTTCTTCTCGAAGGCGTAGTCGATGGCCGCCTGCGCAAAGCGGCTCCCCGTCAGCGGGCCGAGTGCGCTCTGGATGACGCTGGCGCCGTTGTCGACAGCGAAAACGATCCCCTGGGCCAGATTGTTGCTGTCGGCCACGAACGAATCGCTCACGCGGACATGGAGGACCATGCAGTCGGGGCAGACCCCCGGATCGCCGATGCCGTTGTCGGCCTCGCCTCCCGAGCCGCGGGCCTCGCCGGTGCCATGTGAGTAGCGCGTGTCGTCATAGGGGTCGTTGTCGTCCCAGAAGAAATCCCATCCGCTGATGTCGTCGACGTAGCCGTTGCCGTCGCCGTCGCTGCCCGCCAGGGCGAGAAAGGCGGGGTCCGACGCATGGATCAGATCGCTCGGATCAAGCAGTCCGTCAGCGTAGTCTACGCCGTCGGTGGGGCTGACGCGGCTGTCGCAGCGGAAATCACGGATGTTGAAGACGCCGTCGTGGTTGACGTCATACTCCGTTCCCGACTGGCTCCACACGGCGGCATCGGTGCAGTCGGTGATGTCGCCCGGGCTGTCGACGCCAGGATGCATGGCGACAGGGTCGACCTGCGGCGGCGGGAGCTCGCCCCGGTTCAGATAGTGCTTGTTGACGGTGTCCCGATCGTCCCATTGGAATCCCGAATCGAAAACGGCGATGAGAACCGCCGGGTCGCCCGAGGTGAACTGCTGCCAGGCCGTATCCAGGTGCATGCCGCTTCCCAGGCCGCGTTCATAATCCGACAGCCGGCTCAGGTCTACTCCGGTCGGAAAACCGGAAAGCAGATCCCAGTCGCCGAGGTCGTCATAGCTCAGGTCATCGGGGACGCGCTGCTCCTCATGCAGCCGCGCGGGAAATTTCGCCTCGGCGGCAGAGGCGGCAGTCAGCATCAGCAGGGCGGCAATGAGGGGGCGGATTCGCATGGGCAGCTCCGGGAATGTCGCCACATGTTAGCGCATGACTCACTAAGGCGGCAACTGCGGGGGCAGGGCCGAGCCTGCCGAGGATGCGGGTGGAACTGATATAATGAATGACGATTCAGTCGGTAGCCTCGCGCGCCGAACCACAGACCTGGGAAAGGAAGACCACCATGTCCGAAGCCGTCATTGTCGACTTCGTTCGCACCGCGATGGGAAAACGCAAGGGGAGCCTGAGCGGCGTCCATCCCGTCGATCTCGCCAGCCTGCCGCTCAAGGCACTTCTCGAGCGCACGAAAATCGATCCGGCGCTCATTGAAGATGTCATCATGGGCTGCGTGACCCAGACGGGAGAGCAGGGGATGAACATCGCGCGTGGCGCCGCGCTGGCCGCCGACCTGCCCATCGAAGTCCCGGGCGTCGTGCTGAACCGTTTCTGCGGTTCGGGGCAGCAGGCCGTCAACCAGGCGGCTCAGGCCGTGCTCTCGGGCGCGCAGGACGTCGTGGTGGCCTCGGGCGTCGAGCACATGACGCGCGCGCCGATGGGTTCGGATGCGCCCGGGCCGCTCGGCTCGCGCATGACCGATCGCTTTCCCGATCTCGTGCCGCAGGGCCTGTCGGCCGAGATGATCGCCGATAAGTGGGGCTTCAGCCGCGAACGCCTCGATGAGTTCGCCTACGAAAGCCAGATGAAGGCGAAGAAGGCGTGGGACGAGCAGCGCTTCGCGAAGGAGATCGTGCCCGTCGCCGTCAAGAACGAAGACGGCTCGACGCGGATGTTCGAGAAGGACGAGCACTTTCGCCCGTCGACGACCCCCGAGGGGCTCGCTGCGCTGCAGCCCGCCTTCAAGCCCGAGGGCAAGATCACGGCCGGCAACAGCTCGGGCATCGTCGACGGCGCCGCTGCCGTTCTCATCGTGTCGGACGCCAAGGCCAGAGAGCTCGGCCTCAAGCCGCGCGCCCGCATCGTGGCGCAGGCGGTGGTGGGCAGCGAACCGGTCATCATGCTCACGGGCCCCATTCCCGCTTCGCAGAAGGTGCTCAGCAAGGCCGGCCTCAAGGCGCATGATATCGACCGCTGGGAAATCAACGAAGCCTTCGCCTCGGTTCCTCTCGCCACCATGCATGATCTGGACATCGATCCCGCCAAGGTCAACGTCTGGGGCGGCGCCATCGCCCTCGGTCATCCGCTGGGGGCCAGCGGGGCGCGCCTGATCGGCACGCTCGTCAACCAGCTCGAGCAGGACAACCTGCGCTATGGGCTCGCGACGATGTGCATCGGCTATGGGATGGGCATTGCGACCATCGTCGAACGCATCGGGTGAGCCTATGCTGCCGGGAACGCATCCGGCGCTTCGAAACAGAGAGCCCGCGGCGCCGGAAGGTGCCGCGGGCTCTCTTTCTGCCGTTCACGTTTCGTTTGCCGTCTTTCTGCGCTGAAGGTTTCCCGGAGGATCAAGGCGCTGCGTGGCGTCGCAGGCAACCGAAAAACAGGGCGGGCCTCGCGAGTGTCGGGTCCGGTCCGGGCGGGGGCCGGAATTCCGGTTCCTATAATCGACCGCGCGGTAGGCGCACAAGCGGGCACCCGCGCCGAGGGCGTTCGCCGACCGTTCTGCTTGCGGAAGTCCACAGAAATCAATAGGATAAGGGATAGGGATTTTTATGCCTGTCGACCAGAAATTTCTGGACGGGCGGGATCTGCCCGAGATTTTCGCGCAGATTTTCCGGGGCCGTCTCACCGGCATGTTGTTTGCCGAACGCATGAAGTACAAACGCTGTGTGTACTTCCGCGACGGCGCGGCCATTTTCGCGACGTCGAATCTGAGCGAAGACAAAATCGGCAAGATCCTGTTCACCCAGGGCAAGGTGGGCATGGACCAGCTGCTCGAGGCGCTCGACGCGGCCAAGACGGGCAAGAAGCGTCTGGGGTCGGTGCTCGTCGAGAAGAACTACATCTCGGCGAAAGACCTTTTTGAAGCCGTCGTGCTTCAGGTCGAGCAGATCATCTACTCGCTTTTCCGCGCCGACTGGAGCGACGCCCGCTACTCATTCGATCCGTCAAGCGATTTCGGTGACGAGGTCATCCGTCTGTCGCTGCAGCCGGCCGAGGTGCTGATTCGCGGCATCCGCCTGAGCTACGACGCTGAGCGCGTCCAGCACAGCGCCGGGTCGCCGGCCGGCGTCTATCTCTACGACACGACCACGGTGTTGAACGTCGACAAGATGAACCTGAGTCAGGCTGAAAAGGCCTTCTGCAACGCCATCGACGGTCAGACGAGCGCCGAGCGCCTGATGACGCAGACGGGGGTGGCCCCCGCCGACGCTTACAGCATCCTTCTCGGCCTGACCATGCTCGGGTACATCCAGCCGCGTGCGGGGGCCGTCGCCCATCCTCCGGTTGCGGCCGGAGCTGCAGCCGCTGCCGCCGAAGCGCCGCTCGAGCTGGAACTTGCCAGTCCCGAACCGGCCGCCCAGCCCGTACGCAAAGCCGCCAGGCCTGCCCAGACGCGCACGCTCAACGTCAGCTCCCGCGGGGCCCCGAGCGCGGCCGAACTCAAAGCCGAGGCGACGCGTCTGCGTCTAGTGAATTACTATGATCGGCTCGGCATCGATCGTGCTGCTGATAGCCAGGCGCTGATGCAGGCCTTTGCCGCCCTGCGCCGGAAATATGCAGACGAGCTGACTGAGGAGCTGCGCGCCGCCGCTCTGCCCGCGCTGACGATGGTTACCGACGCGCACAGAGTGCTCGCGGTCGATGTCACCCGGCGCATTTACGACAAGCTTCTCGACGAGGGGAACACGCCCGCCGAGGCCGAGTTGAAGTACCGTGTGCGCGCGGCTCATCTCCGTTACGAAGAGGGGATCAAGTCGTGGGAGAGCCGGCTGTTCGACAATGCGGAGTTCGCCTTTCGCGAGGCGATTTCGTATGCGCCGACGCGCCCCGACTACCTCTTCGCGCTCGGGCTGGCTCTCGCCGCGCAGGACAAAGGGGCCCCCGCCTACGATGAGGTCGAGTCGGTTTTCGCCAAGGCGGCTGCATTGCAGAGCGACCATCCGCGCGGTCATTATTATCTGGGCACCGTCTACCGGATGCGCGGCGAGACCGAGAAGGCGATTCGTGCATATCAGAAGGCGCTCGCGTTGGATTCCCGTTACCAGCCGGCGCGCGACGGGTTGGAGGCATGCGGCGTGACCGCGTGACAGGAGTGCAGGCATGATTCTCGACATTGTGGAATTTCCGGACGAACGGTTGCGCCAGGTGAGCGAACCCGTCGACGTTTTCGACGATGCCCTGAAGACGCTCGTCGACAACATGTTCGCGACCATGTACGATGCGCCCGGCGTCGGGCTTGCCGCGATTCAGATCGGTGTGGCCAGGCGCCTCATGGTCATCGACGTTCAGCCTGACGACCGCCCGCAGCCGCTGGTCTTCGTCAATCCCGAGATTCTTTCGTCCGACGGCGAGGTCTCCTGGGAAGAAGGCTGCCTGAGCGTGCCCGGCTTCACCGCCCCCGTGCAGCGGCACGAACGAGTGCGAGTGCGTGCCCAGGACGTGACCGGCAAGCCCTTCGAGATGGAGGCCGACGGCCTGCTCGCAATCGCCATCCAGCATGAAAAGGATCACCTCGACGGCGTGCTCTTCGTCGATCACCTGAGCCGCATGCGCCGCCAGATGTTCCTCAAGCGCTATCACAAGCTGCACGGGAAACGGCTTTCGGCATGACACCGCACCTGAACGCGGATTCGGGCGCGCTGCCTGCCCTGCTCGACGCCTACCATCGCAACGCGAACATCCGCCTGGTTTTCCGCAGGCAGGGGGTCGAGCGCAGCGTACTGCTGCTTTTCCGTAAGGTGCTCTTCGTCAACAGTACCGAGAAGAAAGACCGGCTCGAGCTGCTGCTGGCCACCCGCAAGCTGCTGGGCAAAGAAGACATCCTCGCCACTGCGGGCCGGGCCCGCGAGCAGGGGATCGACTTCATGACCATGGTGCAGCGCGAGGGGGCGCTGAAAGACGTCGGCCTGGTCGACGTCATGACCGATCGGGCCCGCTCGATCCTCATCGATCTCATGCTCTGGTCCGACGCCGAAGTCGAATACGACGCACGCGGGTTTCTGGCCGAACCGATTCTGCCGCTGAACCTCGAGCTCATTCCCGTGCTCGTCGAGGCCATGATCCCCATGCTCACCATGGACGACTGCCGCCGCCTGCTCGGCAGCGAAGATTATGTCCCGCAGCGCACGGTGTTTCCCTGGCTGCTCGGCGATCTCGAGCACACGGCGCACGCCGTACTCGCCAAGGCCATTTACGAACGCGTCGACGGCAAGTCGACGATCGCCGACATTCTCCAGGTCGACGGCGATGAGATTCTGCCGGGCATGAAGATGCTGAGCTGCCTGAAGCTGCTCGGCGCCATCGACATGCCGCACCATCATGCCGAGCGCGCCGTTGCGCCGCCGCCCCCGCCGCCCTCGGAGCCTGAAGTGGAATACGAGGCCGCCCCCGCGGCCGGCGATCTTTCTTCCGAAGAGAAGTCGGCCCTCGCGAACATCTTCGAGGGCGCCGCCAATCTGCTCGAGGACGATGAAGGAGACGATGACGATCTCGTCGTCGTCATCGAAGAAGACGACGACCTCGAGGTCGAGGTCGCCGTCGACGCGGCACCGCCCGTCGAGGTCTACATTGAAGACGACGAAGACGACCCGGAGCCGGCGTCTGAAGCTGTGACCCTGGGGACGGTCGAAGAGCCCGCGGCCGACGAGCCTGCGCCGGTTGCGGCGCAGGCCGACGAAGAACTGCTCCTGGTCGACGACGACGATGCGCCCGCCGAGGCCGAAGCTGACGCCCCGTTCGAGTCGGGCGAGACCACCGAGATCCGCAACAGCTTCAACGCGCTTCTCGACATCGACCCAGAAGAAGCGAGCCGGCTTTTCTCGGCCGGTCTCGACTTCTTTCGCCAGGGCAAAATCGCGCAGGCGGTCGCCGTATACTCCGAGGCCGTCGACAAGGACCCCTCGGTGCCCGAATACTACAGCGCCCTCGGCCTGGCGCACCTTGAAGAAACGGCCGAGCACCCGGCCGACGAGCTCGCCGCCTTGAAAGCCTTTCAGGAAGCGGTTTCGCTCGATGCCGCCCTCCCGAAGAACCATTTCTACATCGGACGGATCCAGGAGCGCCGCGGCGACAAGGATGCCGCCGTCGCCTGCTACGAAGAGGCGCTCGCGCGGGATGCCGCGTACACACCGGCGCGCGAAGCCCTCGACGCGCTGCGCGGCGGCACGGCCGGCCGCGACAAGGATGCCGGCGCAGGCCTGCTGCGGCGGCTCTTCGGCCGCTGATCGGCCTGCCCGCCGCAGCCTGTCGGCCCGCCATTGCCGGATGCGTGCAGCCGGACGGAGAGTGAAGGCAGAGCCACGTATGTCACGCCAGGCAGATCGATCGACATTCTCCACCGCCGCCACGACCCGTCCCCTCCGGAGGCACTCCGATGGATGAGGCCTACGAGCAGCAGGCGCGCAGCGAAGCGCGCACGCTTTCGACCATCTGGCTCGCCCTGGTCTTCTCGGTGGCCGTCTACGTTCTGCTGGGCGCCGCCATGGCGACCGACCAGGAACCCGCCGCGCTCCAGCGCGCCGTCGTGCGCTTCGGCAGCCTCGAGGTTGCGCTTGCGCTCGTCCGCACGGGGGTCATGGCGTTGGGCGTAGCGCTGCTGGCGGGGGCTGCGGTCGTTGCCCGCGGGTATCTTGCCGAAGGGGCCGTGCTGGCCCGCTCCCGCGGCGCCGACGAGCAGGAGCGCCTTGTCAGCGGCTTCGGACACCTGCGCCGCTTCAGCATCCTGGCCTGGATACTCGCGCAGACGGTCATTCTGATCGGCGCGCTCTGGGCCATGTTGAGCGGCCGGGTGTTCGAGCTGCTCCCCTTCGCGGTCGCCGGGGGGACGGCCCTGCTCATGCTCAAGCCCGAAGAGGCCGCCCTGGTCGACCTGGCGCGCACCATCCGCAGCCGGCGCGGCGCCGCCTGAGCCGATCCGTACCGACGCGGGAGCCTCCCCCGCTGATTTGAGCCGAAGGTCGCCGGCTGATACGCTGTCGGCATGACAGCTCCCGCACTTCTCCCGCCGCCTCCCGAAGCACTTCCCCTCCCGCAGGACGCTCATCCGCCCCTCGGGCGCTTTACGGGTCGCTTTGCGTCGCTCTCGACGCGCGCCTGGGACGCGGCCTGGGTGCGGCGCCGGCTGCAGCGTAAGACATGGTTCTACCTGGGCGCCTTCAACGAGCGATTCGCCTGCGGATTCGCCATCGTCGACGCGGGCATTCCCGCCACGGCGTTCGTCTACGTCTACGATCGTAAGACCGGTCGCTTTCACGAAGAAAAAGCCATGCGCCCATTCGGGTTTTCGCGCGCGCACGATCCGGATCTTGCCTCGACGTGGTCGCTCGCCTCGGGCGGGCGCTCGTGGCGCATTGTGGCGAACGAGACCGGTTGGCGGGCATCCTTTCGCGCGCCCGGCGGCGTTGAAATCGATCTCGACGTGGCCGATCAGACGCAGGGGTTGAGCATGTTGGCCGGGGCCCAGGGCCGGCCGTTTCACTATACCTACAAGCTGGCCGGCGCACCGGCAAAGCTCCGGCTCGCCGGCCCTGCGTTCAGCGGCGAAGTCGAGGCCGGCGGCGTCGCCGATTTTTCCAAAGGATATCCGCCCCGAACCATGTTCTGGAACTGGGCCAGCCTGGTGGGCAGCGTGGACGGCGGAGCGGGATTCGGCGTGAACCTGGTGGGCGACTTCAATAACGGATTGGAAAACGCTCTCTGGGTCGACGGCCGACTGGTTCCCCTCTGCCAGGCGGTCTTCTCCTACCAGGCGACCCGGCCGCTCGAGCCATGGCACATCCGTACCGTCGACGGCTCGCTCGATGTGGTCTTTACCCCCGAAGGCCAGCGCGCCGAGGACCTCAATGCGGGGTTGCTCTCGAGCCGGTTCGCGCAGCCGTACGGCACTTTCATGGGGACCCTGCGACTCGACGGCGTCAGCCGCCAGGTCGCCGGGACCGGCGTCGTCGAGCAGCACTGGGCGACCTGGTAAGGTTCCGCACACCTGCATTGCGGGCGGTCGCGAGGCGGCCCCGGTCTCGAAAAGCGGTTTGACACGCTGCATCCTTTCTGATTCAATTTCTGTTTCACTAAAACCGCTCTTCCGGGACTTGGGGTCGGGAGAAGGGCGGTACCTCGGAGCCAGAGTCTCATGCCTCGTGTTTTCTGCCTTCCGACCTCGTTCTTCGTCGGAATCCTCTCGGCGGCGACGTTGTTCGGCTGCAGCCAGTTTCAAGCACCGCAGCCCGAACAGCCCATCCAGTTCAGCCACGAGATTCACGTCACCCAGAACAACATCCCCTGCCTGTACTGCCACCAGACGGCCGACCGCTCTGAAGTGGCTTCGGTGCCATCGACCGGCACGTGCATGAATTGCCACAAGGCGATTCCCGGGCAGAACATGCCGCAGGAAGTCGAAAAGGTTCGCGGCTACTGGGAACGTCAGGAGCCGATCCCGTGGAACCGGGTTCATGACGAACCGGACTTCGTTTACTTCACCCACGAACGGCACGTGAAGTACTTCACCGACTGCTTCTCGACGCACCCCTCAACCGAGTGGGATAAGTGCGCGCTGAAGGAAGTCGATACCCCGCTGCCCGCCGTCGGACAGCAGAATCCGGTCATCGCTTCGCAGATGATGACCTGTGCGCAGTGTCACGGTCCGGTCTGGACCTTCACAACCGGCAAGCGCGTCGAGCCGCTCAGCATGGGCTGGTGCGTCAGCTGCCACGAGAAGCGCCTGGCCCTCGCCCCCGTAGAAGAGCAGCCCCTGATTCGCGGGCGCATGCTCGACTGCTGGACCTGTCACAAGTAAAGATTCTGAATTTCACTTTCTGAGTTAGGCATACCAATGGCCGACGATATCAAGCGAAGAGACTTTCTGAAGCTCGTAGGGATCGGTGGCGCTTCGACCGCGCTGGCGAACTGTACGCCCCCCGTCGAAAAGATCATCCCCTACGTGGTGAAAGAAGAGCAGGTCACCCCGGGCGATTCGCTCTATTTCGCCACCGTATGCCGCGAGTGTCCGGCGGGCTGCGGCATGGTCGTGCGCACCCGCGAGGGCCGGGCCGTCAAAGCCGAAGGTAATCCGGAGCACCCGGTAAACGACGGCCGCCTGTGCATGCGCGGGCAGGCATCCATCCAGGGGCTCTACAATCCTGATCGCTTCGCGAACGCCAAGCGCGTCGGCGGCGGCAAATTCGCCGATCTGGGCTGGGACGAGGCGATTGCCGAAGTGGTCGGCAAGGTACAGGCCGCCCGGCCCAACGGGGTGGCCTACCTGGGGCCGGTCACGCCGGGAACCTTCGACAACCTGGTCGGCGATTTTCTGAACGTCGTCGGTTCGAACGGCCGGTATATCTACGAGGCGATCCCCTACGCCCCGCTCCGCAATGCCGCGCAGCGCGTCTTCGGGGTGAACGGGGTTCCGGCGCACGACTTCGAGAAGGCCCGCTACGTTCTCAGCTTCAGCGCAGACTTTCTTGAGACCTGGCTCTCGCCTGTGGAGTACGCGCTCGGATTTACCAGCGGTCACTCCTATAAGGCCGGCGAAATGGGCCGGTTCGTTTACGTCGGACCGCGCTATTCGCTGACGGCCGCCAACGCCGACCAGTGGGTTTCGGCCAACGCCGGCCAGGAGCTGGCCGTTGCACTCGGCGTCCTGCACGTCATCATCAATGAGAATCTGGCGAAGCAGTCGGTGAACGGCGTGCAGTCGCTCGTCGCCGACTACACGCCCGACCGCGTCGAGCAGCTGAGCGGCGTCAAGGCCGACACCGTGCGCGCGATCGCCCGTGGCGTCACGGCCCAGGACAGCCTGGTCGTTTCGGGCACGACGGTCGCCAACGCCGAAGAGCTCGCGGTCGTCACGAATCTCATCAATTACGCCGCCGGCAACGTCGGCAAGACGGTTCTCCTCAACCAGCTTCAGCAGCAGGGCGCGGGCAGCAACGACCTGACCCCGCTTCTCGAGCGGATGGAGCGTGGCGAGATCGACGTTCTCGTCATCAACGAGGTCAACCCGGCTTTCAGCTATCCCGACGCCGCCCGCTGGAATGCGGCCATCGAGAAGGTCGGCTACGTAGCCCAGCTCGATCATCAGCCCACGGAGACCGGGGCGCAGGCCGACGTCGTCCTGGCAACGCATTACTCGCTCGAGCAGTGGAACGATTACGTGCCGCGCGAAGGGGTCTACGGCCTCATGCAGCCGGTCATGCGTCCCGTGTTCGACACGCGCCACCCGGGCGACCTGCTCATCGCCATCGCCCGCGGCGTGCGTGCCGGCGCCATCGGCGCGCCCGATTACAAGACGTACCTGCGGCAGGCCTGGGGCTCGCGAACGGGCGATGAAAAGGCGTGGACGCAGGCGCTCATGAAGGGCGGCGTCTTCCAGGCGGGCTCGGGCTCTTCTGCACCGCGTCTGGCCTCGACCGCGACGCAGCTCGAGGTGAAGCTCCCCGAACTGCAGGGCGACGTCCTGATCGCGTATCCGACGATCCAGTACTATGACGGCCGCCTGGCGAACCGTCCGGTGCTCCAGGAGCACCCCGATCCGATGACCAAGATCACCTGGATGAGCTGGGTCGAAGTTCACCCCAGGACCGCCGAGAAGCTCGGCGTCAAGAACGGCGATCTGCTCTCCCTCAAGACCGAAGGCGGCGAAATCGAAGCGCCGGTCTACGTCTATAAGGGCGTGCGCGAAGGCGTTTTCGCGGTGCCCGTCGGGCAGGGGCACTCGCCGCTGTTCGGGCGCTTTTCCGGCGAGGCGCATTCCTACCGCGGCGGCATTGTGTCTGCCGAGGGCGTGCGCGGCGTCAACCCGTTGCCGCTGGTCACTCCGGGTTTTCTCGCTGCCGTGCAGGTGAGCAACACGGGACGCCGGCAGACGCTCATCACCACGCAGACGCAGCCGACCCAGGAAGACCGTGACATTTCGCAGGTCGTGCCGCTTTCACAGGTCGCGCTCATGGCCCAGCAGGCTTCGGAGAAAGCCCGCAAGCTCGAGGGCGAACCGCTGCGCGCGGCCGAAGTGGGCACGATCCCCAACCGCGTCGCGGGCATTCAGGGGGCCGAGCCGGGGGCGAGCTTCTATCCCGCCCACGACCACCCGGCCCACCGTTGGGCGATGGTCATCGACCTGAACAGCTGTATCGGCTGCGGCTCCTGCTCGGTTGCCTGCTACACGGAAAACAACATTCCGGTCGTCGGTCCCGAACTGGTCGCCAAAGGGCGCGAAATGTCGTGGCTCTGGATCGAGCGCTATTTCGAAGAGCCCGAAGCCGAAGAGCAGCCGGATGCGCGCTTCATTCCGATGCTCTGCCAGCACTGCGACAACGCCCCGTGCGAACCGGTCTGCCCGGTGTACGCGACCTACCACACGCCCGAGGGGCTCAACGCGCAGGTCTATAACCGCTGCGTGGGCACTCGCTACTGCGGCAACAACTGCCCGTACAAGGTGCGCCGCTTCAACTGGTTCGAATACGAGTGGCCCGCGCCGCTCAACCTCGGCCTGAACCCCGACGTATCTGTGCGTTCACGCGGCGTCATGGAGAAGTGCACCTTCTGCGTGCAGCGTACCCGTGAAGCGAAGAACGACGCGCGCAACGAGGCCCGTCCGGTGCGCGACGGCGAGGTTACCACGGCTTGCGCCCAGACCTGCCCGACCAATGCGATCACGTTCGGCGACATCATGGACCCGAACAGCCAGGTCGCGAAGCTGACCGCCAACCCGCTCGGCTATCGGGTTCTCGAAGAACTCAATACCCAGGCTGCGATTACCTATATCCGCGAAGTCGTTCACGACTCCGAAGCCTAATCCGCGAGGACTGACACTCTCATGGTTACCGAACTCACATACGATCAGGTAAACCGGGACGTACTCCGGACGCTCGAAAAGCCGCGCCCGTACTACTTCCTGGGCCTGGCCATCACGGCGTTCATGTTCGCCCTCGGCGCCTGGGCCGAAGCGCAGAACATTCAGTACGGCCTCGGTATGTCGGGCTACATGCACCCGGTTTACTGGGCCTTCTACATCACCGACTTCGTCTTCTGGGTCGGCATCGGTCACGCGGGCACGCTCATCTCGGCCATCCTCTATCTCTTCCGCGCGCGCTGGCGCATGAGCGTCTACCGCGCCGCCGAAGCGATGACGGTGTTCGCCGTCGCGACCGCCGGTCTCTTTCCCATCCTGCACGTCGGCCGCCCCTGGCTCGCTTACTGGCTGTTCCCGTATCCGAGCGAACGGCAGCTGTGGCCGAACTTCAAGAGCCCGCTCGTGTGGGACGTGTTCGCCATCTCGACGTACGCGACCGTTTCGACCGTGTTCCTCTTCATCGGTATCATCCCCGACGCCGCCGCCGCGCGCGATCGCGCGACCGGCATCCGCAAGCTGATCTACTCGATCTTCGCGTTCGGCTGGCTCGGCTCGAGCGATCAGTGGCGCCACTACATGAAGAGCTACATGTTCTTCGCCGCTTTCGCGACCCCGCTCGTGCTCTCGGTGCACTCGGTCGTGTCCTGGGACTTCGCCATGTCCATCGTTCCGGGCTGGCACTCGACCATCTTCCCGCCGTACTTTGTCGCCGGCGCCATTCTGTCGGGCGTGGCCATGGTCATCACGATCCTGATTCCGCTGCGCAAGCTGATGGGACTCGAGCACATCATCACGATGTGGCACTTCGAAGCGCTCGCCAAGCTGCTGCTGCTGACGTCGACGATCGTCGGTTACGCCTACGCGACCGAGTTCTGGAACGCCTGGTACAGCGGCAGCAAATACGAGTCCGGTCACTTCCTGTACCGCGCCTTCGGACACTTCGCGCCCACCTTCTGGTTCGGCATGGTGTTCTGCAACTCGCTGCTCCCCCAGCTGTTCTACTTCCGCGGTGTGCGCACGAACCTGTGGATGCTCTTCATCATCTCGATCTTCGTGAACATCGGCATGTGGCTCGAACGCTTCATCATCATCGTGACCGCGCTCAGCCACGAGTTCATGCCGTACAGCTGGTCCGACGAATATCAGCCCAGCCACATCGACTGGATGGTGACCATCGGCAGCTTCGGCTGGTTCTTTACGCTCTTCCTCATCTTCGCCAAGCTGTTCCCCATGGTCAGCATCAACGAAGTCAAGGAAATCCTGCGCCCGCCCGTTAAGGAGTCTCACAAATGAGCTCGCGTCTTCTTCTCGGGGTCTATCCCCATTTCGACGAGTTCCTCGAAGCGACCCGTAAGCTCCGCAAGGAGGGGTTTCGCGACCTGGTTCTCTTTTCGCCGACGGCCCGCCATGAACTCGAAGAGGTTCTCGAAGAGGGCCCGAGCGTCGTGCGCTGGTTCGTGCTGGTCGGCGCGCTGCTCGGCTGCCTGAGCGGCTACGTCATGACCGTGTGGATGAACCAGGACTGGCCCATCATCGTCGGCGGCAAGCCCATCGGCGACTGGGACCTCTCGGGTACGCAGCCGTACGTCGTGCCGATGTTCGAGCTGACGATTCTGCTCGGCTCGATCTTCAATCTGGTCGGCCTGTTCGTCAATGCGCGCCTGCCGCGCATCCGCGTCGAAGCCTACGACCCGCGGTTCTCCGACGACCATTTCGGCATTCAGGTGCGCACGAGCGAAGACAAGATTGCCGCTGCCGAAGCCATTCTCTCGAAGAACGGCGCCAAGGAGGTCAAGCGTGTTTAAGGGTTATCACGTCGCGCTGGTCGGCCTGCTGGCCGTCACCGGCTGCGCCAAGGCCCCCGAGGTATCCGAGGGGCTCAACTACGAGAAATCGTCAATTTCGCTGGAAATGTTCGACCAGCCTGCGATGAAGCCGCAGGAAGGCTGGTACGGCCGGCAGCTCACCTATCCGACCGACACGGTTCCGGTTTCGGGCAAAGAGGCGCCGACGACCGAAGAAGAGGCCGACGCCCTGGCGAACCCGATCCCGGCTGACGAAGCCTCGCTGGCCGCCGGTAAGTTCTCCTTCTCGAAGAACTGTGCGGCCTGCCACAGCATGGACGGAAAGGGGCAGAACCCCGTCGCCGAAAAGCTGATGGCCAACGGCATGCCGATCTGGGATATCACCCTGACGGCGCCCGGGCGCAGCGACGGCTACATCTATCGGCTCATTCGCCACGGCGGGATGAACATGCCGGCCTACGGCCCGCAGACCAACCCCGACGAACGCTGGCACATCGTTAACTACCTTCGGAGCTTGACGCCGCAATGAGCACCCTGAGTCTTGCCAATCTGGCCGGTCGCAAAACGCGCCCGATTTCCGGCACCACGAAGGCAATCTTCCTGGTGGCGATCGTTGCGGCCATCATCGCCTTCGTCGTGGGGGTCGCGTCCGACAAGAAATCGATCTGGACGGCCTTTCTTACGAACTACATGCTGTTCACGCAGTTCGGCATGGTGGGTCTCGTGTTCGCGGCGATCGCGAACATCACCAATTCGACCTGGATGCGTCCGATGAAGCGCATCGCCGAAGGGTTCACGACCGTTCTGCCGGTTTCTCTGATTCTACTTTTCGTGCTCTTCATCGGCCGGGATAACCTCTGGCACTGGGCCCACGTGGGACATGAAGTGCATGCCGAAGCCCCCGCGGCCGAGCAGCCTGAATCGACGGCGAAGAAGGACCTGCCCGGGATTGCCGTCCACTACGAAGCGGACCCGGATGGATTTCTCCTCCCGCATGACCCGGATAACCACCACGGACCGCACCTCGCCCACGTGAAGCACTGGTGGCTGAACGAGCCGTTCTTCTGGGGACGCAGCTTCGCCATCGTCATCATCTTCAACCTGCTCGCCTTCTTCTACCGCCGGCGCTCGATGCGCCCCGACCTGGGAGCCGTCGCCGAACTCGAAGGGCGCAAGATTGACGGTTGGCAGGGGGTCGAGAAGGAAGTCGAGAAGAGCCAGCACACGCAGAAGATTCTGGCCCCCATCGTCGGCCTGATCTATGCGATCGGCTGGAGCATTCACTCCTTCGACCTGCTGCTCAGCATCGACTGGACGTTTCCCGACGCCATGTTCGGCGCCTGGCAGTTCACGACGGGACTGCTCGCGCTCTGGGCGCTTACGAACCTGTTCATGAGCTACTATCGCAAGAAGGCGTATCTCGACGATCTGATTACCGGCCAGCAGTACCACGACGTGGGCAAGCTCATGTTCGGCTTCGGCATCTTCTGGACCTACATCATGTGGTCGCAGTACCTTCCGATCTGGTACGGCAACCTGCCCGAAGAAGCGCCTTACGTGCTGCTTCGCGTGAACGACCAGCCCTGGCGCTCGGTGAGCATTCTGCTGCCGTTCATCATCTGGCTCATCCCGTTCTGGACGCTCATGGCCGTGAAGGCCAAGAAGAACCCGGTCATTTCGGGGGCGATGGCGCTGCTGATTCTCGCGGGCATCTGGCTCGAGCGGTACGTGCTCTCGACGGCCACGCTGTATCCGAGGGAAGTTCCGCTCGGCATCCTCGATATCGTGCTCACCGCCGGTTTCGTGGGCGGATTCCTGCTGCTCGTGACCAGCTTTCTCGGGAAGAACCCGATCCTTCCGGTTACGGACCCGTACCTGAAGGCGGGCGGCGACCATCACTGATCGTCCACTTCCGCATTCCTCTGCAACGGCGCCCTCGGGCGCCGTTGCCTTTTTCAGGCATCGGCTGCGGTCAGACTCGAACAGAAAACGGCGCCTTGCGGCGCCGTTTCTGCAGAGGTCCGGAAATCCCGATTACTTGGCGGTCTTCTTCTTCGCATTCTTCGCAGGCGTGCGCGCTGCCGAAGTCCGCGCGGCCGTCTTGGTGGCGGCCGCGGTCTTCACGGATTTGGCGCGGGGCGCAGCGGCAGGCTTGCGGCGGGGAGGGCCGTCGGCAGAGTCACGCAGGGTGGTGAGCACCTGCTGCTCGAGTTCCTGGCGCTGTGACGAATTCAGGCGCGCGCCACGGCTGAGCAGATTGAGAACATAGTTCTCCATCCCGTTCTCGTTTCCCTTGCCGCTGGCCTTGTCGAGCGCTTCGCGCACGGCCTGGCGCACCATGGCTTCGGGCGTAATGCCGCGCGCTCGCGCGACGGCCTCGATGGCCTTCGCCTGTTTGCCGGTGAAACGAACATCAAAGGTATAAACGGGGGCTTGCTTCTTCATGGATCACCCGGGAAAATCTGTGCGCCGCTCGCGCGGAATTCTATCCGAGGAACGTGTTGCGGCGCTGCTGCACGAGATCACTCACCATGTTCTGGATGGTGGCGCGCAGTTCTTCATTCAGTGTATTGACAAGTATGTCATCTTCCCATGAACGGGAAGAAAAGTCACCCAAGTCGAAGGTCTCTCCGAAACGGATATACCACTTCGACGGCAGCGGAAGGACCCCCAGCGGGCCGAGCCACGGGAAAAGCGGCGTGAACGGAAAATACGGCACCCGCAGCGCGTTTGCGATGAACCCGCTCGTGAAAAGAATCGGATAGGTTTCTTCGGCCCCGAGTACCGCAACCGGAATCACGGGGGCCCCGGTCTTCATGGCCAGGCGCACCGTGCCGCCGCGCCCGAAACGAGCCAGATGATACCGATCGCGAAACGGCTTGGCGACACCCTTGAGTCCCTCGGGAAAAGAACCGACGAGCTCGCCGGCATCGACAAGGCGGCGCGCGTTGTCCTGGCTTCCGCGCACCATCCCGAGACGGGTCAGCACATAGGACAGAAACGGAAGCTTCGTGAACCACTCTTCGAGCAGGAAGCGCACGGGGCGACCCGACGGGTGCAGCTCCTGAACGGCGTACTGGACCATCCAGGCGTCGAAGGGCAGGAAACCGGAATGGTTGGCAATCAGCAGACCCGGTCCCGCGGACGGTACGTTCTCGAGGCCCTCGACCTCGATGCGCCAGTAACGATAGAAGAGAAAATCAGCCAGTGGCCGCAGGCGTTCGATGTATTCCTCGTTGCGCCCGAAATCATCGACGCTGCTCGCAGGCACGCCGACGAAGGTGCGCCGCAGCGTCTGGCGCAGGCGGCCCGGGCGCAGAGCCGAAACGGTGCTGCGCAGCAGGTGAAACAGTTCGCCGACGAGTGAACGGTCTTCCTCGGACAGGCGGCCCAGATCCTTCTGCACGGTGCGTTCGAGCTCGCGCAGGTAATCATCAATCACGGTCGCGTTGCTCGCGACGTCGCGTTCGCTGAGCCCTCGCAGCTGCTTGACGAGAATGGCGGCGCGGTCGTCGGCAAGCGACCGTACGGCGTTCTCGAGCCGGTCGAGGCGGCTGGTCGTCTCCCGGGTCATGCGGGCACGGCCCCCTTGCTGCGATAGAGCTCGGCGGCAAACTGCGCGAGCATCTGCGCCCCCGAGCTTCGCGGCGCGTACTCCCAGATGGTCTGGCCGTGGCTCTGCGCCTCATCGATCTTCACGTTGAACCCGATGACCGTCTTCGAGACCGTGGCGCCGAAATTCGACCGCAGACGCTCGAGGATTTCGTTGGCCAGGCGCGTGTTGCGGAACAGAGTGGGTACGACGGCGCTGACACGCAGCGTGCGCCGCCCGTAGGACTCACGCACCTGTTCGACCGTCTCGATGATTTCGGCGCAACCGTCGAGCGCGAAGAACGTCATGTTGACGGGTATGACGATTTCGTCGGCGGCCACCATGATGTTGATGGTCAGGGCGCCGAGCGACGGCGGACTGTCGATGATGACGAAGTCATAGCCCTTCAAGCCGGTGAGCTTCTGCTGCAGCCGGTGATTGCGGTCTGACTCGCCCGCCAGCAGCATGGGCACGTCGATGAGCCGCTTGTTGGCGACGACGAGGTCGAGCCCGGGAATGCGCGAGGAGATGACGGCGTCGCTGACGCTGACGTTCGGATCGGCCAGCAGATCGAGGGTCGTCGTTTCGACCTCGCGCACGTTGATGCCGAGCGACTTGCCCACCTGGCCCTGCGGATCCATGTCGATGAGCAGCACGCGTTTCTTCTTGAGTGCGAAGAAGGCAGCCGTGTTCACGGCGAGCGTCGTCTTGCAGCTGCCGCCCTTTTCATTGATGAAAGCGATACGCCGCATATTCAATCCGCCAGGGTGTCGATGAGGCGGACGTCGCGCAGGCGCTGCATGCCGGCATACGCCTCGATGGTGTCGCGTGTCGAATGGCGAGGCTGGAAACCAAGTTCGCGTACCGCCTTGTCGCCGTCGGCGATCCAGAGGAACCGGATGTAGTCGAGATGCGCCCCGGGCGCGGGCGAGAGGCCCGCCATCCAGGCCGCCTGCACGAGCGGATAAGCGACAGGATGCGCGACCGGAAACGTAACCCGGCCGGCAAGCTTGATGATCGTCGAAAGCGGCAGCACGCCCGGACCGGTGATGTTGAACGCGCCCGAGACCTCGCGCTCTAGCGCAAGCTCGAACGCGTCGAGCACGTCGTTTTCGTGTACGAGCTGCTGCAGCGGATCGTAGCCGAGGAGCGTCATGCACGCCGGGCGGCGCAGATACTCGGTTACCAGGTTGCGCACGGTGGGGCCGAGAATCGACGCCAGGCGCAGAACCGTGACGCTCGTTTCGGGGTGCTTGCGCGCGTGGCGCGCCAGCAGCTCTTCGACCTCTGCCTTGTCGCGAACGAACCGGTAGTGGCGCGGCGGCCGCAGCGGCATGTCTTCGGTGAGAAAGTTCGGATTCGAGGGATGGGCGCCGTACACCATGGTCGACGACCGCACAATCAGCTTGCGCAGTTTGTGGCGCGCGGCGGCGTGCAGCAGGTTCAGCGTTCCGATGACCTCGAGCTCGTGGGCGAAAGTCGAGTTGCGCGACGGGTTGGCCTGAAAGGCCAGGTGAAGCACGGTGTCGACCTGTTCGCGATCGAGTATGTCGGCGATCAGGGCATCCGCCGTCGGCTGGGTTAGGTCGACCTTGTAGAACTTGTTCGCCTTCGCAAGCTGCTTGGGGCGTTTGATGTCCATGACCACGATGGGCCACTCGTCGCGCGCCTGCAGCCGGCGCAGCAGCCGCTGACCGATGAAGGTGTCGGCGCCCGTGATGGCGATGGTCGGAGTGTTGCGTGCCGTTTTGCGCGCACGCGGCGCCTTCTTACGTTCGGCCATGGTTCGTGACGAGAACGCCGCGGCGTTCAGGCCTCGGCCTTGGGCGCACGTTTGCGGGGCGCTGCCGCGGGCTTGGCTGCGACGTTGGTGAGCGTTTCGACCTTGTCGGCGAGGTCTTCAATCTGCCGCTCCAGGCTGCGAACCTGCTTGCGCAGCTTATCGAAATCTTCGCGCGTGGGCTGGTTGACCAGCGACAATGCGAGCGCCACGTTCTTGTCGAGCGTCGCTTTGAGATTCTGCGTGCGCATGAGGGTGCGGGCTACGGTGGCGCTGACCTTTTCATTGGCCATCAGCTCGTTGAGCACCTCGGTCATGCGCTCTTCACCCATGGCCATCAACTTCTTCACAAACTTCTGATCGTTCACGGAGCCTCCGGCTGCTGTCGGACGGTAGGAAAAAGCAAAGAAGATCATACTCATTCGTGACGCGGCCCGTCAAGCGTCACGCGGGCCGGAGCGCCTGCTTTCCGTGGCGAAGAAAAGGCGGAGCGGCTCGCCCGAAGGGGAGCGCGCTCCGCCGGAAGCTAAGGTTCTCGATTCAGGGACGACGCTGCGCCCCCGGCTGGCTGCCCCGCTTCATTTCGCGCTTGGCCTGGCTCTTCGTGCGCTGAAACGCGCCTTTGAGCCTGTTCACGATACCCATTACGAACCTCCCGGGCGCTGCAGGGCAGGGCGGCCGCGCAACACCGCCAGGCCGGCCCCGCGTCTGCGGCGCGGTTACAGGTTGACTACGAAGTGCCGCCCGGACTACGGCGTGCGCCTTCATCGATCATTCTGCACGGGCCGGGCCCGGATTGTTTAGAGTGGAGTGCCGCCCGGCCGCCCCCGGCCCCATCGCCCGGCGGCGGGACGAACGCCGGGAAAACGAGAAGCATTGAAGCGACGGATGTTGCCTGCTACCGTATGGGCGGAGCAGGCGCGACACGCCGCGCGACAACTTCGACAGGATGGGAGCTCGACGATGAAAACTGCGATGCGATATTCACTGCTGCTCGTTCTTGCGCTTCTGGCGTCGGCCTGCCAGCGCGAGAAAAGCGAAACCTCTGGTTCGGTTGCCGCGCAGGCCCCCGAGGCTCCGGCAGAATCCGATGCCGAGGACGATGGCGCCGAGGCCGAAGATGTCTCGGTGAACGTCACGCTCGATCCGGCAGAGCTGCGCACGGGCCAGCAGGTACGCGCCGTGATCGCGCCGGTCACCCGTGGGGTCGTCTTCCGGTTCGCCTGGTTCATCGACGGGAACGAGGTGCCCGGTGAGTACGATGAAGTGCTCGGCGGCGATTTCGTGGCCAAGGGCAAGGAGATTCACGTCGAAGTCACCCCGTCGGTGGACAACGAAGACCGCGGCACGGTGCGCAGCGCCACCGTCACCGTGGGCAATACGCCGCCGGATGTGCCTGGTTCCGACGTGATCGAGGCAGACGAATCGCGCGTCGTTTTCCAGATTCGCGCTGAAGACGTCGACGGCGACGCGCTGCGGTACAAGTTGGTCGAGGGACCCCTCGGGATGAAGATAGACGGCTCGAGCGGCCGCATCGAGTGGATGGTCCCGGCAGGCTTCTCCGGGTCGGCAAAGTACGTCGTCAATGTCGGCGACGGCGATGCCGAGACGCAACTCGAAAGCACCGTCGAGCGGCAGCAGTAAACCTGGCTTCCCCGGCGGGGGGCACGCCGGGCCGCCGCCCGCAGTCCCCGCACGCGCCGCCGCGCCCAAGGCCCTGCCGGGGGCGCGGCCTTTTGACGGAATCGGGGTTGTTTGATATGATGACCCCTTTAACGTCGTCACGAAAAGCGGAGGTGGCGCATGGTAATTGACTTCCGCGAAATTACGGTGGCGGGGCTCGACGTCGCATTCGACGAGCCTCTGGTTTGGCTTGACGACCGGCAGTCTGATGCGCTCCGCAGCCTGCATCGCTTTCCCGAACCGTTCCATGTCGAAGCGCATCTCGAGCGCTCGCAGGACACGGTTCTCGTCCACGGACGATACGCGGGCGTGGTGCAGACCGAGTGCGTACGCTGCCTGAAGGAGTTCACCACTCCGGTGGAGGAAGAGTTTCGCCTGACCCTGCTCCCGCATACGCACGCGTCTGCGGTCGAGGAGAAGGAGAAGGAAGTCGAGGAAGAGGATGTCGACCTGGCCTATTTCGATGAGGAAAAGGTCGACCTTACTCGAGTCGTTTCGGAGCAGGTCATCCTGTCGCTTGACCTGTATCCGCGATGCCGGCCGGATTGCCGGGGGCTCTGTCCCGTGTGCGGGAAGAACCTCAACGAAGATTCCTGCCGGTGCGAAGAAAACAGCACCGACACGCGTTTGTCGGCTTTGAAACAGTTCAAACTGGCGAAAGACCAGTAGGAGAGAGGCCCATGCCTTTACCGAAACGCAAGCATTCGAAGACAGTCCAGCGTCTGCGCCGGACCCACTACAAGCTGGAGTCCCCCAATTCGGGCGAGTGCCCGAAGTGCGGCGAACCGGTTGCTCCGCACCGCGCGTGCGGGAACTGCGGTAACTACCGCGGTCGTCAGATCCTGAAGGCCAAGGAATCCTGAGTTCCGCTCCGGGTGCCTGGGGTGGCCATGCATCCTCCCTACTCGTTGCTTTCCCCGGCGCCGGCCGATAATCCGGCGCCGCGGAGGTGTTCCCGGTGACGGTCGCCGTCGTATTTCCCGGTCAGGGCTCGCAGCGCATCGGCATGGGCGTCGACCTTGCCGCGTCGCACCCGTCTGCCCGGAAGTGCTTCGAAGAAGCATCCGAGGCGCTGGGCTACGACATGCTGGCGCTGTGCGGCGAGGGACCCGAAGAGCGTCTTCGTTTGACTGAATATACCCAGCCGGCCATTCTCACCGTCAGCGTCGCGGCCTATCGGGTCTGGCATGAACACGCCGGCATCGAGCCGGCGGCGGGCGCCGGGCATTCGCTGGGGGAATACAGTGCGCTGGTCGCCGCCGGCAGCCTTGGTTTTGCCGATGCCGTTCGGCTGGTCAGACTTCGCGGCCGCGCCATGCAGGAGGCCGTTCCCGTCGGCCGCGGCAAGATGGCGGCGGTGCTCAACCTGGACTCCGAGAAACTAGACGAAGTCTGCGTCGTGGCTGCCGAGGGCGACGTTGTATCGGCAGCCAATCTGAACGCGCCGGGGCAGATCGTGATCTCCGGCGGCGCCGATGCCGTCGATCGCGCGGCGAAAGCGGCCCTTGCCGCCGGCGCCCGCCGCGTACTGCCGCTCGACGTCAGCGCGCCGTTCCACTGCGCGCTCATGCAGCCGGCTGCAGAGCGTCTCGAACAGGCGCTCGCCGACGTTCCCCTCGCGCCGCCGCGCTTCCCCGTCTACTCCAACGTCACGGCCGCGCCGCACGCCCCCGAGCCGGCCGGTATCCGCGAGGCGCTCGTGCGCCAGGTTTGTGCGCCGGTGCGCTGGGAAGAGACGGTGACGGCGCTCGCCGCCGCCGGCATCACGCGAACCGTCGAGTGCGGACCCGGCAAGGTACTGAGCGCGCTCATCAAGCGCGTCGCCGGCGACATTTCCCTTTCCAACATCGAGACGGTTGCCGATCTCGATGCCTGGGCCGTCGGCCGATGAGCCGGTTGAGCGGCCAGATTGCCCTCGTCACCGGGGGCGGGCGGGGAATCGGACGCGCCGTCGCCCGCCGACTGGCGCGCGAAGGTGCGCACGTCGTCGTCAATTACGTCAGCGGTGAAGGGGCCGCACGCGAGACCGTCGAGGCGATACGCGCCGACGGCGGTACGGCAGACACCGCCGGATTTGACGTCGCCGATGCCGCCGCGGTCAAGGCCGGCGTCGACGGCGTTCTGGGCAACCACGGCCGCATCGACATTCTCGTCAACAATGCCGGCGTCGTGCACAACGGGCTGCTCATGCGCCTGAAGGATGACGACATCGAGCACGTGCTCGGCGTGAACCTGCGCGGTACGATCCACTGCACGCGCGCCGTGACCGCGGGCATGGTCAAACGCCGGCAGGGACGCATCGTGAACATGACGAGCGTCGTCGCCGCCACCGGCAACGCGGGGCAGTCGATCTATGCCGCCAGCAAGGCGGGGGTCGTCGGGTTCACCCGCGCCACGGCGCGCGAACTTGCGCCGCGCTCGATTACCGTCAACGCCGTCGCGCCCGGTTTTATCGATACCGACATGACGGCAAGCTTGCCAGACGCAACGCGGCAGGATATCGTGGAGAGCATACCGCTCGGTCGCAGCGGTACGGCGGAGGAAGTCGCCGGCGCCGTGCTGTTTTTCTGCCTGCCTGAATCCGCTTACATCACCGGTCACGTATTGGACGTGAACGGTGGCATGCACATGTGAGGATGTGGATGACCCTCGAAGAGAAAGTCAAAAAGATCATTGCCGATACCCTCTCGAAGAACGAGGGCGAAATCGCCCTGGACGCTTCGCTCACCGAAGACCTGGGCGCCGATTCGCTCGAGATCGTCGAGCTCGCCATGGCCATGGAAGAGGAGTTCAGCATCGAAATTCCCGATGAAGACATCGAGAAGATCAGCACCGTCAAGGACATCGTCGACTACATCGCCGAACACAGGTAAGCCATGAAGTTCGCGGTCGGCTCGGATCACGGCGGACTCGAAGTTCGCAGCCTGGTGGCGGATACCCTGCGCCAGCGCGGGCACGAAGTCGTCGATATGGGAACGACGGGCACCGAGTCGGTGGATTATCCGGATTTCGGCGCCAGGGTCGCGGGGGCCGTTTCTCGCGGCGAGGCCGAGCGCGGCGTGCTCGTCTGCGGCACGGGTATCGGCATGTCGATCATCGCCAACAAATTCGCCGGCGTGCGTGCGGCCCTCGTCACCGACCCGTTCATGGCGCGCATGGCGAGCGAGCACAACGACGCCAACGTGCTGGTCATGGGCGGCCGCGTTTCTTCACCCGAGCTGGCGCGCGAAATGCTTGTCGCCTGGCTCGACACCCCGTTCGAAGGCGGCCGCCATCAGCGTCGTCTCGACAAAATTGCCGAGTGGGAAGCCAAGTCGCTTTCCGGCAAGGAGCAGTAAAAATCATGTCGCTGGAGCATCTGAAGCAGGCCGATCCCGAAATCTTCGCCGCCATCGAGCGCGAAGCCGCCCGTCAGGAATCGCATCTGGAACTCATCGCGAGCGAGAATTTCGTCTCGAAGGCCGTCATGGAAGCGGCCGGCTCGGTGCTCACGAACAAGTACGCCGAAGGGTATCCCGGCAAGCGCTACTACGGCGGCTGCGAATTCGTCGACCAGGCCGAAGTGCTCGCGCAGGAGCGCGCGAAACAGCTGTTCGGCGCCGACTTCGCGAACGTGCAGCCGCATTCGGGCAGTCAGGCGAACATGGCCGTGTATCTGGCTGAACTGCAGCCGGGCGACACGGTGCTCGGCATGAGCCTGGCCCACGGCGGCCACCTCACCCACGGCAGCCCGGTCAATTTCTCGGGGCTGCTCTACAAAATCGTCAGCTACGGCGTGCGCCAGGATACCGGCCGCATCGACTACGATCAGGTGCGCGACCTGGCCCGCGAACACAAGCCGAAGATGATCGTCGTGGGCGCGAGCGCCTATCCGCGCATCATCGACTTCGAAATCTTCCGCCAGGTGGCCGACGAGGTCGGCGCGTTTCTCATGGTCGACATCGCCCACATCGCGGGGCTGGTCGTCGCCGGCGAACACCCGAGCCCGGTTCCGCTCGCCGAGTACGTGACCACGACGACGCACAAGACCCTGCGCGGACCCCGCGGCGGCATGATCCTCGGCCGTGCCGACCGTGAGAAGAAGCTGAATTCGCGCATCTTCCCGGGCATCCAGGGCGGTCCGCTCATGCACGTGATCGCCGCCAAGGCCGTGGCTTTTCATGAGGCCCTGCAGCCGTCCTTCAAGGAATATCAGAAGCAGATCCGGAGGAATGCCGCGACGCTGGCGGGAGCGCTGGTCGAGCGCGGGTACAACCTCGTCAGCGGCGGCACCGACAACCACCTCATGCTCGTGGACCTGACGAACAAGGACATCACGGGCAAGGAAGCCGAAGAGGCACTCGGCGCCGCGGGGATCACCGTGAACAAGAACGCCGTCCCCTTCGATACGCGGTCGCCGTTCGTGACGAGCGGCATCCGCATCGGCACCCCGGCCATCACGACCCGCGGCATGCGCGAAGACGAGATGAAAGTCATCGGCGGCTTCATCGACGACGCCCTGCAGAACCGGGCGAATGCCGATCGACTCGCGGCCATCAAGGGCGAAGTGAACGAGCTGGCCGACCGGTTCCCCCTGTACCGCACGAAGGTCTGAGAAGTTCCGGATGCGTTGTCCCCACTGCCGCCATGAGGATCAGAAGGTCATCGATTCGCGCGACGCGAAAGAGGGGCTGGAGATACGCCGGCGCCGCGAATGCCTGAAGTGCAAGCGGCGGTTCACGACCTACGAACGGGCTGAAGAGATGATGCCCATGGTCGTCAAGAAGGACAACCGCCGGGAGCTGTTCGATCGGGAGAAGATCCTGCGCGGCCTGCAGACGGCCTGCAAGAAGCGGCCGGTGTCGGCAAACCGGCTCGAGAAGATTGCCGACAAGATTGAGGCCGCGGTGCAGGAGCGGGGCGAGCGCGAAGTGCCGTCGGCGCTCATCGGCGAGATGATCATGCGCGAACTTCATCCGCTCGACGAAGTGGCCTATGTGCGCTTTGCTTCGGTCTACCGCCAGTTCCGCGACATCGACGAGTTCATGAAGGAAGTCGCGGCCCTCACCCGCAAGCAACGCCTCTGACAATTTACAATTTACAATTGACAATTGACAATTGCTGGCAAGAGCTCAGAAATCGTAAATCGTCAATCGTAAATCGTCAATTCGCCTGGACGACTTCGCGGACTTCGGGGACCTGTTCGCGGAGCAGATTCTGAATGCCCATCTTGAGCGTCATGATCGAGCTCGGGCAGCCGCTGCAGGAGCCCTGCAGGTGCAGACGGACGACGCCGTCTTCGTAGCTGTCGAAAATGACGTCGCCGCCGTCCTGGGCTACCGCCGGGCGGATGTATTCGTCGAGCACATCCTGAATGCGCCGCGAGACGTCGTCGGTGGCCCCCGCGTGCTGCTGCACGCCCGCGTCGCCGAGAACCGGCTCGCCGGCCACCAGATGGCGTAGAAGTGCCTCGCTGACCTGCGGCGCGAGCACCGCCCAGTCGGCAGCATCGCTGCGCGTAGCGGTCACGAAGTCGGTGCCGATGTAAACGCCCTCGACGCCATCGAGGCCGAACAGGCGTCGAGCCAGCGGACTGGCGCTTCCCGCTTCGGCCGTCGGAAAGTCGCGTCCGCCCGCCGGCAGGAGCTCGCGATTGGTGACGAACTTCAGGGTGCGCGGGTTGGGGGTCGGTTCAATGCGGACGGTCGTGTCGGACATGCGGAAACTCCATGATGTTATGTATATCGTACCAAAACAGTCCCATTTCTACCATGGGAGTGGACATTGCCTTTCCTTTCCGCTAGAATGGACAGAACTGGACTCCTGTCCGACGCGTGTGTCCGGCAAGACGGCTTCCCGAGGCGAGTTCGCCCGAGCCCGCCGGAACCGCATGTACCGCGACAAGCAGGAAGCATCGCAAGGCGACCGTGAGACCGTCCGGCGCCGCTACCGAAGAACTGAGAATTCCCTCAATCGACCGACGCGTGTTCGAGGTTCTACGTGGACCTCCATGGCGCACCCTGCGTGCGCACACGCCGATTCTGAGGGGCAGGGTCCGAAGGACCCGCCGGTGAAGGCCAAGGGGCCCGCCGCCAGCAGACGAAGCGCAGCCCGCCGCCGGGCCGCTGGATGAAGCGCAGGATGAAACCGCGCAGAAAGTAAGCATTGGAGAACCGCAGACCCCCCGTGCCGCTCATGCGCCGGAGGCTCTCAACGTGTCCACTCACCCGACAGGCCATTCTTGAATCAGCGTCCTATCCGCAAACCGCAGCGCGCACCGCGTACGCGCGGCGCCGCCAACTCCGAATCCGTCCAGGAAAACCCCACGATGTCTGCCGCACCCGATGCGGCCTCCCAGCCGGTCGCGCCCGCGCCGGTCAGGGATGAAGGCGCTTCTGCCGAGGCTCCCGCCGCCCGGCCGCGCCGTGCGCGGCAGCCCGCCCGCAAGGCCGCCGCCGAGAAGCCGTCCGAGTCGGCCCCGCGCGAAGCGACTGCTGCCGAGCCCGAAGCCGCCGCGCCTGCCGGCCGCCGGCCGTCTTCGGCCGGTAAGACCGCCCCGCTGCCGTTTGCCGACGGCGCCGGTCAGGCCCGAGCCGAGGCTCCAGCAGAAGCCGTCCCGGAACGCCGAAGCGAACCCGCAGAACGCCGCGCTGACTCTGGTGAACGCGCCGAACGGGGCGAGCGCGGTGACCGTGGTGACCGTGGGGATCGTGGGGATCGTCCGCAGGGACAGGGGGATCGCCCCCAAGGGCAGGATGATCGCCGCCGTCAGGGCCGCGGCCGGCGCGACCGTGATCGCCGCAAAGGTCGTAACCGCCAGGGGCGCGACCGCCAGGATCGCGACCGGCAGGATCGCGACCGGCAGGATCGCGGTGACCGGGGCAACCGCCAGCATGGCAACCGCGGCGGCAATGTGCAGCAGGCCGAGCCCCGCGAGCCACGCATGGAAGAACAGCGCGTGCCCCAGAACGCCGTCGCCATCGAGGGGATTCTCGAGCACCGGCGCGACGGCTCGGGAGTCCTGCGGCGCGCGGTCGATGCCGAGGGCAACTCGGCCGGCGACGTCTTCATCGGCCAGAACCTGCGTCCCGCCGATTACCGCATGGGGGTCGTCATGACGGTCGACGCCGTGGTCAGCGGCCGCGCCTTCCCCTTCACGGCCAAGCGCATTGCGGCCGTCGACGGCGCCCCCCCGCAGGAAGCGCGCAACGTGCCCCCCTTCGAGCGCGGAACGGTCATCGATCCGATCGAGCATCTTCGCCTCGAGACGGGCAAGGAGCCCACCGGCACCCGCCTCGTCGACCTGTTCTGCCCTATCGGCAAGGGCACGCGCGGCCTCATCGTCGCGCCGCCGCGCTCGGGCAAGACGATTCTGCTCAAGCAGATCGCCCACGCCATCGTCACGAACCATCCCGAAGTCAAGCTCATGATCCTGCTCGTAGACGAGCGGCCCGAAGAAGTCACCGACTTCAGCCGTACGGTGCCGCAGGCCGAGGTCTGGGCGTCGTCGAACGATCAGAGTATCCAGAGCCACATCGACAGCGCCCGGCTCTGCATCGCCCGCGCGAAGCGGCTGGTTGAAAAAGGGCAGCACGTCATGATCCTGCTCGACTCCATCACGCGACTCGCCCGTGCGTTCAACGCCGCTGGCGACGGCGCGAAGGGGCGCACAATGTCGGGCGGCATGGCCGCCGGCGCGATGCAGGAGCCTCGCGCCATGTTCGGCGCCAGCCGTTGCCTCGAAGAAGGTGGCAGCCTGACGATCATCGCCACGGCGCTCGTCGAAACCGGTTCGGCCATGGACGACCTGATTTTCCAGGAGTTCAAGGGGACGGGCAACATGGAGCTGGTTCTCGACCGCAAACTGGCCGAGAAGCGCCTCTTTCCCGCCATCGACATCAGCGCCTCGGGCACCCGCAAGGACGAGAAGCTGCTCGATCCGGCCACGCACAAGCGGGTCGGCATCATTCGCCGCTATCTCTCGGGCATGGACATGGCGACAGGCATGACCCGTCTTCTCGAGGTCGTCGAGAAGACCGAGTCGAACGCCGATCTGCTCAAGAAGTTCGAGCCCTGATCGCCATCCGGCCGGCTTGCACGAAGAAAGGCAGATGACGCATGCGTCATCTGCCTTTCTGTTTGTGCGGCCGCGTACGCGTGATGTCCGCGCCGGCCGGGGGTGAGCGGTTCGGTCAGGGCAGGTTGATGTTACCGACCAGTACTGCGTTGGAACTCGGTACGTTCACCGTCGCGCCGCCGGTGGGAAACTTGTTTCGCAGGAGCGTCACGCCGTTTCCCGAAATCTCGGCGCCGCCGAAGCTGTTGAAAGCGCCCGAAAACCCGTTGGCGTTCGCGTGCAGGGTGCCGGTGACTGAGACGCCGCGCATGCGCACGTTGCCGCCGCGCACCGTCACGTCTCCTTCGATTACGCTCAGCGGCCCCGCCGTGGGGCTCCAGGCGCCGAAGATCAGGACGCCGTCGGCCTTCACTTCGAACCCGCCCGGGTATTCGCCCTCCGCGAGCAGGATGATCGTGCCGTCCTTCTCGGCGGCCGCGGCGATGTCGCCGCCGGGGGCGACGCGGACGCGGGTTCCGCCGATGGGATAGCGGACAGGGTCGAAAATGGTGCGCACGCCCGCAGCGTCGAGCGCTACGACGACGTCGTACATTTCGCGCGCCTGCTGGATGCGCACCGGCAGCTTTCCTGTGCCGAAGTCAAAGGTGACGTCTCCCGTGGGCAGCCCCGAAAGCACGGCGATGCCCGCCGTGTCCGTGATGGAGAGCAGGTTCGTCCCCTCGACGCCGATTTCAACACCGTCGCGCACCAGGCCGGGCGAAACGGTCGTCCGGGAGCCCTGGTTGATGCGCGGGTTCACGAGGATAACGGCGCTGGTCGAGGTTCCGAAATCCCCCGGCGTGCCGGTCGTGACGACGGTCGTTTCCGGGTCGCCGCCGCAGGCCGCGGCCGAGGCGAAAAGGAGCGAGAGTAGAAGGTATCTCACGGGACGACTCCTCGCAGCGTCGGGGAGAGTTCGGCGCGCCTCAGCGGGAAGACGCTCTCCGGCCGCTGCGCTGATAGAGGTTTACGGCACGGTTGTGCTCCACCAGCGTCGACGAGAAGTAATGGCTTCCGTCATTCTTGCTGACGAAGTACAGATAGGGTACCGGAGCCGGGTCGACGGCCGCCAGCAGCGCGTCGATGCCAGGGTTCGCAATAGGCCCGGGGGGCAGACCGGGAATCCGGTACGTATTGTAGGCCGTGTGTTCGAGCAGGTCCTTCTTCCGGATGTTCCCATCGAATTCGCTCATGCCGTAGATGACCGTGGGGTCGCTCTGCAGGCGCATACGCTTGGTCAGCCGGTTGTTGAACACGGCGCTGATCAGACGTCGCTCCGATGCCTGGCCGGTCTCCTTCTCGATGATCGAGGCCAGGGTCACCGCCTGCGGGATGGTCAGCCCGAGGGCGGCTGCCCGGCGGTCGTAGTCTTCGGGGAGGCTTTTCCAGAACCGGTCGACCATGGCCCGGACAATGCGCTCGGCGCCGATCCCGCGCGCAAAGAAATAGGTGTCGGGGTAGAGGTACCCCTCGGCGGTCGCGCCGCGGATACCCAGGGACTGCACGAAGGTCGTGTCGGTGACCATGCGCACGAAATCGGTGCGCGAGCCCAGGCCGGCCTTCTCGACCGCCTCGGCGACCTGAAACATATTCCAGCCTTCGGGAATCGTGACGGCATGCTGGGCCACCTGCGCCCGGCGGATGCGACGGAGCAGGTCGAGTGCCGAGTCGCCCGGCTCGACGACATATTCGCCGGCCTTGATGTCGCGGATGCTCGGATCGATGCGCCCCCAGACGCGGATGAAGAACGGGCGCGGATTCAGCCCTTCTTCAGTCAGGCGATTCAGCACGCTGCCGAAACTTTCGCCCCGTTCGACCATGAAGTACCGCTGGTCGGCCTGCAGCGGCTCGTTCAGATCGCGCCAGTTCTGCCAGGCCCAGGCGCCCACGAGCGCCGTGCCAATCAGGAGAAATGCCAGGAATAACCCGGCCATGGAGTGCAGGATTTTCTTCATCGGGAGTCTGCGTCGAGGTAATTCTGGAGAATGATGGCGGCCGCGATGCGATCGACGGAACCCTTTTGGCGCCGGACCTTCCGGGGGGCGTCGCGCAGCACCCGGGTGGCCTCGATAGACGAAAAGCGCTCGTCGACGGTTTCGACGGGCAGGCCGAGGGTCGCTCCGATCCGGCCGGCGAGGTCGAGGACGCGCGTGGCCCGCGGTCCTTCGCTGCCGTCCTGATTCAGGGGCAGGCCGACGACCACGCGGCTGATTTCGTGCTCGCGAACCAGGGCGCCGATGCGCGCCAGAAGGTCGCGATCGCCGGTGATTTCGAGCGTGCCCACGGGTTGGGCGGTAAGCCCCAGACTGTCGCTGACGGCAACGCCTACCCGGCGTTCGCCGAGGTCCAGTCCGAGAATCCGCATGGCGGTTATTATATCCGCGCCGACCAACGGGCGCGACCCCCCACATCAAGTTACGAGTTACGAGTGACGAGTGAACGAGTGACGAACACCTTACCGTTCGCCTCGAGCTTACGGACGAAGGCAGAGCCGGAGTCGACAGCGAGAGGTTGCGCAAACTGACGATTGACGATTTGGCGGAACGCGCCCGCTGGCCCCCGTCCCTTGCTTCCTTGGCGCTCGGCGCTTGTCTTGTCCCCCGGCGGCGTTTGACGCTTGGCCGGCGTTCAGTGAGCAGCGGGTTTCTCGTCTCGTGCGTTGAAAGGGGGGGCATGGTAGAATATTAGACTTTACATTCGTCTCCGGAGGAGAACCGGAGGACAGGAAAGATTTTATGAGTTCGCGTCGAGAAGACATCCGCAATATCGCCATCATCGCCCACGTCGACCACGGCAAGACCACGCTCGTCGACAAAATGCTGCAGCAGGCGGGCACGTTCCGCGCCAACCAGAAGGTCGTCGACCGGGTCATGGACTCGAACGACCTCGAGCGAGAGCGCGGCATTACGATTCTGGCCAAGAACACGTCCATCCGCTACGGCGATTTCAAGATCAACATCTGCGATACGCCTGGCCACGCCGACTTCGGCGGGCAGGTCGAGCGCGTGCTGACGATGGTCGACGGCGTCATTCTTCTGGTCGATGCGGCCGAGGGTCCGCTGCCGCAGACGAAGTTCGTGCTGCGCAAGAGCCTCGAGCTCAATCTTCATCCCATCGTCGTCATCAACAAGATCGACCGCCCCGATGCGCGCGCCCATGAAGTGCTCGACATGGTTTTCGAGCTGTTTCTCGAGCTCGGCGCCAACGATAAGCAGCTCGATTTCACGACGCTGTACGCCTCGGCCAAGAACGGCTTTGCCCAGTACGAGCTGGAGCAGCCGAACGCCGATCTCGAACCGCTGTTCAAGACGATCATCGACAAGGTACCGCCGCCGACGGTCGAAGAGGGCACCCTGCAGATGCAGGTGAACTCAATCGACTACTCAGACTTTCTGGGTCGTCTCGCCATCGGCCGCATCCGCCGCGGCAGCATCCGGCTCAACGAGACGGTTTCGCTGTGCAAGCGCGACGGCACCGTCGAACGCGGCAAGATTACCAAGGTCTACGTCTACGAAGGGCTGAAGCAGGATGAAGTCGCCGAGGCCAAGGCCGGTGACATCGTCGCCGTCGCCGGGTTCGAAGACGTCGATCTGGGCGAGACGATTGCCGATCGGGAGAACCCCGAGGCCCTGTCGAGCCTGTCGGTCGACGAGCCGACCATCGCCATGTACTGGATGGTCAACGACTCGCCGTTCGCCGGCCGCGAGGGCAAGTTCGTGACGAGCCGCCAGATTCGCGACCGCCTCTACCGCGAAGCCAAGATGGATCCGGCGCTGCGCGTGGAAGATACCGACAAGCCCGATACGATCAAGGTTTCGGGCCGCGGCGAACTGCACCTGACGATCCTCATCGAAAAGATGCGCCGTGAAGGGTACGAATTCGCCGTTTCGCGTCCTGAGGTCATTCTGAAGCGCATTGACGGCCAGCTCTGCGAACCGATCGAAACGCTGTACATCGAGACCCCCGACGACTGCGTCGGCGCCGTCATCGAGCGCCTCGGACGCCGCAAGGCCGACATGTCGAACATGGAGCCGACGGGCAACGGATCGACGCGCATCACCTTCTCGGTGCCGGCGCGCGGCCTCATCGGGTTCCGCACCGAATTCCTCACCGTCACCCGCGGCATGGGAATCATGAACCACCAGTTCGAAGGCTACGGCTCGCACAAGGGCGACATCCCGTCGCGCGTGCGCGGCGTGCTGATCAGCATGGATCAGACCGATTCCGTGGCGTATGCGCTGTTCAACCTCCAGGAGCGCGGCGATCTGTTCGTCGGCCCCGGCGTGGAACTGTACGAAGGAATGATCGTCGGCGAACACAGCCGCGAGAACGACCTCGTCATCAATGCCGGCAAGGGCAAGAAGCTTACGAACATGCGCGCGAGCGGCAGTGACGAGAACATCATTCTCACGCCCCCGCGCCGGCTGAGCCTCGAGCAGATGGTCGAGTTCATCAACGACGACGAACTCGTCGAGGTGACGCCCGAGAGCCTGCGCCTGCGCAAGAAGCTGCTCTCGGCCAACGACCGCAAGCGCGCCTCGCGCAGCGCAGAAGCCGTCGCCTGAATTTACGATTGACGATTGACGATTGACAATTTTCGGAACGAACCCTGGCATGCTGCCCGTTCTTGCGGGAGCCGGTCAAATCGTCAATTGTAAATTGTAAATCGTCAATTTCCTCTGCCCGATAACTGCGGGCCAGGAGCACGACATGAAACTCTATCTGCCGGAACTGCGGCTGCGGATTGAAGAGTCCGCTGAGTTGCTGCGCGAGCGGGCCGCAGGGCAGCTGCAGATCGCACCCGACGCCATCCGGAAGCTCGACATCCGCCGGCGCTCGCTCGATACCCGGCAGCGCGACGTCATCTGGAGCGTCTACGGCCTCGAGCTCGAAGTCGACCCCGCGGCCGTGGCGCCCGACACGGGCCGGCGCTTTTCGCAGATCCCCAAGCGGGCGCTTCCGGCGCCGCTCCCCCCGCGGCCTTCGCGGCTTCCCGAACACCCGATCGTCATCGTGGGCGCCGGTCCCGCCGGGCTCTTCTGCGCCCAGCGGCTGGCCGACGTGGGGGTCCCCTGCGTGCTCGTGGAACGGGGGAAGCCGATCCGCCGGCGCGCCCAGGATACCAAGCGGTTCAAGAAGAGCGGCGAGCTGAACCCCGAGAGCAACATCCAGTTCGGCGAGGGCGGAGCCGGAACCTACAGCGACGGCAAGCTGACCTACCGCACCGACGACCCGCTGTCGGCCTGGGTGCTCGAGACCTTCATCCGCTACGGGGCCGACCCGGAGATCCGCTATCTGAACCGCCCCCACATCGGCACCGAACACCTTCGCGCCTGCATCGTGCGCATGAGCGAGGGGCTGTCGGCACAGGGGGTCGCCTTTCGCTTCGATTCCCGGTTGGAACATCTGGTCATCGAAGAGCAGGGGAACCGGAAAGTACTGCGCGCCGCGCGGCTGACCGACGGCGAGATTCCCGCGGAAAAGCTGGTGCTCGGCATCGGCCACTCCGCACGGGATACGTTTCTCGCGCTGCAGGCCGACGGGGTCCCCTTCGTCGCCAAGCCGTTCGCCGTGGGGGTGCGCGCGGAACATCCGCAATTGCTCGTGGACCAGAGCCAGTACGGCCGGCATGCCGATAATCCTGCGCTGCCGCGGGCGAGCTACGCCCTGTCGCAGCAGGTGCGCACCGACGCAGAGCGGGGCGTCTATTCCTTCTGCATGTGTCCGGGCGGCGAGACGATGGCTTGCTCGAGCGAGTTCGGTGGCGTCGTCACGAACGGCATGAGCTACTCCGTGCAGCGCAGCGGCGTGGCCAGCTCGGGGCTCGTGGTCAGCGTGAATCCGCCGGACTGCGGCGACCCGGCGGATGCGTTTGCCGGGATGCGCTTTCAGCGTTCCCTCGAAGAAGCGGCCTTCCGTCTCGGCGGCGGAACTTACTTCGCGCCGGCGCAGGGAATTTCCGATTTCCTGAGTGGCAAGGTTTCCGGTCGTCTTGGCGCGCAGGGAACCACGTACCATCCCGGGGTGACCGAAGCCGATCTGCGTACGATCCTTCCGCCGTTCGTCACGGCCGCGCTCGAGCGGGCACTCCCCGCGTTCGAGCGGCGCATCCGCGGGTACACGGGCGAGAGCGGAATCATCGTGGGGGTCGAGACGCGCACGAGCAGCCCGGTGCGCATCCCCCGCGAAGAGGACCTGCAGGCCACCGGCTGGACCGGCCTGTATCCCGTGGGCGAAGGCGCCGGGTATGCGGGCGGCATCGTGAGCGCGGCTGTCGACGGCGTGCGCGCGGCCGACGCGATCCTGAAAGCCCTGGCGTGAGGCGGGCTGCACAGCCGCGCATTCCTGATTCCTGATTCCTGATTCTTGATTCTTGACTCCTTGAGCCGGAAGGTGAAGCGCCGAGCGCCGAGCGCTAAGCACCGAGGAAGGGCAAAGGTTTCATCGTCCTTGTCTGAAATCGTCAATTGTAAATCGTCAATCGTCAATTCCCGTGACTTGACGCGCGCCCGCCGACTCTATATTTTGACTCTTGACCCCTGACTCTCGACTCGCGACGAAGAACCATGCCCGACATCATCCTCTATGCCATTCCGTTCTTTCTGGGAACGGTGATTCTTGAAGCGGTCGTTTCGTCCTGGCTCAAGGTGAAGGACGTGAAGGGGTTCGAGAAGAAAGACACCTTCGCGAGCCTCGGCATGGGCATCGGCAACGTGCTCGTGAACCTGATGGTCAAGGGGGGCGTGTTCGCGAGCTTCACGTTCCTCCATCAGTTCCGCCTGTTCGACATCGGGACTGTCTGGTGGGCGTGGGTGCTGCTGCTGTTCGGCGAAGACCTCTGCTACTACGCCTTTCACCGCGCGAGCCATGAGGTGCGCTTTCTCTGGGCGGCGCACGTCAATCACCACTCGAGCGAGCACTACAATTTGTCGACGGCGCTGCGCCAGTCGTGGACGACGCCGCTGACGAGCTTCTGGTTCTGGCTGCCGCTGCCGCTCCTCGGTTTCGAGCCGTGGATGATCGTGACCCAGCAGTCGATCAGCCTGCTCTATCAGTACTGGATTCACACCGAGTGGATCAAGAAGCTGCCGTTCGGTCTCGAAGGGGTGCTCAATTCTCCCTCGCACCACCGCGTGCACCACGGGTCGAACGCAGCGTATCTGGACCGCAACCACGGCGGCATCCTGATCATCTGGGATCGCCTCTTCGGCACCTTCGCGCCCGAGCGCGAGAAGGTCGTCTACGGACTGACGAAGAACATCCACACGTTCAACCTCGTGAAGATTGCCTTTCACGAGTGGGCCGCGCTGCTCAAGGACATGGCGCGTCCGAATCCGTTGTGGGTGCGGCTGCAGTATGCCCTGCGTCCGCCCGGATGGAGCCCCGACGGCTCGACCCTGACCTCGGATCAGCTTCGCGCGACGCAGCAGGCGCAGGCGTAAGTTAGCAATCGCTACCTGCGATAGTTCTCCTCTCGCATCGCCGCCGGCTATTTAACCGGGATGTTTCCGGTCAGTCGCTCTGGAAGCTTCGTATCCTTCAAGTTCCGCTCGCCATTCTCCGGTCAGAAACTTTTCGGTCATGGCCTCGCGCCGCTTCAGCATGAGCGCTTCGGAGAGCAGCTTCCGAATCGCCGGGCCTTTCTTCTTTTCACCCGTTAACTCGCAGATTTCCCTGACTTCTTCGTCAGCGATTTCAAATGCGATCCTCATATTTCTGAGTTTCCCACAGGGCAATGGCAACAAGCAACGCCCGAGGTTGCGGCAGTACGGACGTCTCGTTTGTATACTGTATGCATGCAGAATCTCACGCGTTTTCTCTATTCTCCCGTCGAGTCGACATCCGTCTCGCTCGGGCTGCTCGCGCTTCGCGTGGGCACCGGGTTGTTCATGTTCTTCTTCCACGGTCTGGGCAAGGTACTGAATTATGCGGAACGGGCGCAGACGTTCAAGGACCCACTCGGCGTGGGGAGCGAGATCAGTCTGCTGCTCGCCATTTTCGCCGAGGTCGTCTGCGCGCTCGTGATCGTGCTTGGGCTGGGGACGCGGCTGGCGGCCATTCCGCTCGTGATCACGATGCTCGTGGCCGCGGGCATCGTGCACATTACCGACCCGTGGGCGAAGCAGGAGTTCGCGCTGCTCTACGCGATCCCCTTCTTCGGGCTGCTGCTGACGGGCGCGGGGAAGTTTTCCCTGGATGCCCGTCTCTTCGGGCGCGCACCCGCTGCGCCGGTTCCGCCGACGGTGCACTGAAACTGGGCCTGCTTCCAGCGCGCTTGCCGAGCAGCCGCTTTCGTGCTTAGCTATGAGCAGCCGGCCTTTCTGAAAAAGCGATGCGGACGCGAACCATTTTTATCGTTGCCGCGATTCTTGGCTTCGCTTTCTGGTCAGCCTGGCCTTGGCTGGAAGAGTTTCTGGCGGTTGATCGCTGTCTGGACTCCGGCGGTCGGTGGTTGGCTGAAGAGTCCCGCTGCGAGGATGGGTTGTGAAACGCATTTTACTCGGTCTCTTCGTTGGCGTTGCTGCCGTGATTGCCGGAAGAGCGGGTCTCGACTTGGTGCGGCCACGTCATCTGGTCATCGTCCTGAACGAAACCGGCCAGAACCTTCGCTCGTTCGGGATTGGCGTACGGGAACCCAAGGTGTTTGCGGAGGTGCCCGCGGGTGCGGTTCGATTCTTCGAGTTTCGTGATGTCAGCCATGCCGCCTACGTCTTTTCGCTGCCGAACGCATCCGGAGTCCGGGAGCCTGCCGGCAGCTGCGGATACACGGGAGCGGGTGTCAACCGGTATATCGTTCGGCTGAAGGAGTTCCCCGTTGAGGACAGGCACTGCGCTCCCGGACACCCAACGAACAGGGGAATGGAATGACGAACCCTCTGGTGGGTGGGCGGGTTCCATCCGGCCGGTGGATTGTGCTCGCTCGACGCGCGGGTGCCCTGGCGATCGACGGATGCGTCGCGCTCTTCCTCGGTGTCGCGGGCGCGCTGCTCGGCGAAGCGATGGAGCTCCTCCACGGCGCCCGTCCATTCATGCCCGGCGCCGCCGTCGCGGCTTTTCTGGTCCTTCGAACGGCCGATCTCTCCCTTGGATATCGCGTGTTCGGTCTCAGCGCCGCCAACACATCCCTCGTTAAGAATCTCATTCGTGCCGTCGCGGTTCTCGTACCCGGGTATAACGTATTTGACGGGGTCCACGCCCTCTTGGTTTCAAATCAGCAGACGTTTACGGACAGCAGACTTGCCGTCAAGGTGGTTGAGGCACGGCTTCGTTGAGGGAAGGCCAATTGTTTGAAGTATTGACAGCAGTGATATCAATGCCTACAATGACGACATGGCGACACTGAACGTGAGAAACCTTCCGGACGATGTTCATGCCCGTCTCCGCATTCGCGCGGCCAAGGCCGGCCGCAGCATGGAGGCCGAGGCACGGGCCATTCTCGAATCCGCGTGTCGCGACGAAACCGCAGCTGAAAAGGAGTCCGATCTCCAGGCGTGGGTCGATAAGCTCTATTCGGGTCGGAAACCAAAACGCGTCGTCGAGTCGCTGATCCGTGAACGTCGTCTCGCGGCAAAGCGCGAGTGATTGCACTCGATGCATCGGCGCTGCTGGCGTACCTTTTCCGTGAGCGTGGCCACGAGGAGGTAGCCCCGCTTCTTGACGAGGCATGTATATCGACGGTGAATTACGCGGAGGTACTTTCCCGATTTGTGCGGGATGGCATCGATATTCTGGACCTCACCGGGCCTCTGAGCCGTCAGCTTGAAGTGGTACCCTTTGACGAATCACAAGCCGTACGTGCCGCCACTTTGCTCCCTTTTTGTGCGCCGCTGGGCCTATCGCTGGCCGACAGGGCCTGTCTTGCCCTTGCTGCGGTCCGGAGTATACCCGTCTACACGGCTGACCGGGTCTGGGCGAAGCTCGACATCGGGATAGACATCCGTTTGATACGCTGACGGACCCTTCTGTCCGCCATCGGCCATCGGGCATTCAGTTCGCGCGACTCGTCATCTCGAAGACGATCTCGCGGCTCGTGGTCAGCTCTTCGTGCTCGAGGTAGTGCCGGTTGATGCGCTTACCGTCCACGTAGACCGCGCCGACATAGATATTCTTCTCCGAAGTTCCCGGCGCGCGAATGGTGAGGGTGCGGCCATTCTCGAGGCGGATGACGGCCTTTTCGAAGATCGGCGTGCCGATCCAGTAGCGGGTCGTGGCGGGAATCGGATAGAAGCCGAGGGCGCTGAAGATGTACCAGGCCGACAGCGTGCCGCCGTCGTCGTTGCCGTCGAGGCCGTCGGGACCCGTGCCGTAGCGGCTTTCCATGACCCACCGGATGACCGGCGCGCCGCGTTTCGGTTCGCCCCACATCGCATACAGGTAGGGGGCGTGCAGGTCGGGCTCGTTGCCGTGCCAGTAGTAGTTGTCGGGCATGCGGATATCGCCGAGATATGGCTTCGGCGTCTCCTGCGACTTCGTGAAGAAGTGGTCGAGCTTCGCCAGGGCCGCGTCGACGCCGCCGAGCAGCGTCGCCAGCTTCTCGACGTTCCACGGCACAAGCCAGAGGTACTGCCAGGCGTTGCCCTCGGTGTAATCGTCGGTGTGGTTGAGCGGGTCGAGGGCCGGTAGCGCCCAGGAGCCGTCTCGCTTTTTCGCGCGGAAAAAGCCGTTCTCCGCATCCCAGAGGGTGTCGAACGCGTCGGCCCGGTCTGCGAAGAACAGGGCGTCTTCTTCCTTGCCGATGGCCTGCGCGAACCGGCTGATGGCAAAGTCGGCCCACATGTTTTCCTGCGTAACCGAAACGGAACCGTTGGTGTTGTCGGCGGTGCAGTGCCCGAGGGTGTTGTAATCGTCGACGCAGCGCCGCATGTTGTACGGGTCACCCCAGACGGCCGTCGAGACCATGAGCGCGTAGGCACGTTGCCAGTCGAAGTCGCGGATTCCCTTGAGATAGCTGTCTGCAATCACGATGTCGGCCGGGGTACCGATCATGGATGCCCCGTCACGGTGGGCGAAGGGCCAGCGGGGCAGGGAGCCGCGGGCGCGCCCCATTTCGACGAGTGAGCGCACGAAGTCGCGCTGATACGAGGGCGTCAGCCACGTCAGCAGCGGATGCAGCGTGCGGTAGGTATCCCACAGGCTCATGTCCGAGTAGAACTCGCTTCCGGCGTCGGCGGCGATGCTTCCGTCAAAGGCACGGTGGCGGCCGTTCACGTCGCTGTAGAGGCTCGGCATCTGCAGGGCATGGTAGAGGGCCGTGTAGAAGATTTCGCGCTGGTCGGGCGTGCCCCCTTCGACTTCAATCTGGTCGAGGCGGGTCTCCCAGACGGTGCGCGCCGCTTCGCGGATGTCGTCGAAGGTACGCCCGGCCGTTTCGACCGAGCGGTTCGCCTCGGCATCCCGGGCGCTCGTGAAGGAGATGCCGACGAAGACCTCGACCGGGGCCGACGGATCGAAGTGGAGATAGGCCCCCGTGCTTCCGCCGCTGCCGTCGGCGCGGGCGTTGATGCCGCGATCCTGGAGGGCGCCGCCGTCGGTGGTCGCGCTCCACACGCCGTACTTGCGGAAGGGCCTGCTGAAGACGGCATCCATGTAGATGGTGACGCCGCCGAAGCGCCCCGAAAAGGCGTTCCGCTGATGCAGGGAGCCGCGCAGCCGCTTCTCGCCGGGAAGGATCTCGATCTGGCTCCAGTCGACCTCGCCCGAAGAGAGCGTATGCCCGAGGTCGACCACGACGACGGCATCGGCGCCGGGGGGAAAGGTGTAGCGGTGCGCGCCGGTGCGCAGCGTGGCCGACAGCTCGGCGCGGATGGCCTGGGCCCGCTGTTCTTCATCGGCCGGATCGGAAACGCCCAGATCGACGGCGTAGTACCCCGGCTCGCCGACCTCGGCCCCGTGCGTAAAGGGGGCGCTGTATCCGCGCCAGCTCGTTTTCTCGGCGGTCATGCCGAGCGTGGGCATGAAGGTGACGTTGCCGTAATCGATGGCGCCGGTGCCGTGGACGTGCGTGTGGCTGAAGCCTTCGATGTGCGTATCGCCGTAGAAGTAGCCGGCGAAGTGCGCGAAGGTCTCCCGGCCGAAGAGTCCGCCCTGGGTGTCGGGGCTCAGTTTGACGAGGCCGAAGGGGAGGGCGGCGCCCGGGTAGCAGCTGCCGGCGCCGAACCCGGTGCCCCCCGTGCCGATGAAGACGTCGACCTCTTCGAACGGCGAGCGCCGCTCGGATTCGGGAAGCGGAGGGCAGGCGGCGAGCAGGAAAGCGAAAATCAGGAAGACGAATCGCATCATAGCGATGGATTCTACCATGGCGCGTCATTTCTGTAACGCGCTACTTGAGCGCCGGGCACCAGTCAAGCGCCGAGCGCCGAGCGCTGAGCGCCAAGGAAACAAGCACATGGGTATTTTCGGTACTTTCCGGTAAATCGTCAATCGTCAGTATGCGCAACCTCTCGCTGTCGACTCCGGCCCTGCCTTCGTCGGTCAGCTCGAGGCGAACGGGAATGTCACTCGTCACTCGTAACTCGTAACTTCGCGGAGCGCTCCCCCTTCCCCCCTTGGCAAGGGGACGCACTACAATAGGGAAGCGTGAACGCCGCCTCGAGGAGTTACCGATGAAGAAATGGAAGACCCTGCCCCCCAACATCCGCCTCCGGCTCGTCGAACCGGGCGGCCATGCCTACGAATTGCCCCTGCTTCCGGCTGTGCTCGGGGGACCCGGGGCCGACATCGTGCTCGACCACCCGACGGTTTCGGCCGAACACGCGCGCATCGAGCTGGCCGGCGGGGTGCTCGTGGTGCGCGACCTGGCTTCGCGCAAGGGGACCTGGGTGAACGGGCGCCGCGTGGGAGACGACCTGCGCGCGCTCGAACACGGCGACACGCTGGCGCTGGGCTCGGCCCTGCTGCGGGTGGATCTGCAGTCGGTGGCGCGTCAGCAAGGGCGCCGGGCGGTGGCGCCGCTGGCCGAAACCGTGCCCGCGGGCCACGAGGAGGCTCAGGAGGCGCACCGGTGGAGCACGGCCCGCAGCGTCTGGCTCGTGGTCAACTCCGGCGGCGGACAGCAGCGGTTTCTGCTCGATCGCCCCGTGCAGACCATCGGCCGCCTGGCCGACATCCGCATTTCCGATCCCGCCTTGTCGCGGAAGCACCTCCAGGTTGAGATCCACCCCGATCGCGTCTGTCTGAAAGACCTGGCGAGCGCGAATGGAACCTATGTGGACGGCCACCGCATCTCCTACCTGGAGGTGGATGGAGAAGTGACGTTTTCGGCCGGCTCGGCCACGTTTCACCTCGTCGCCAACCAGCGCGCCTGAGCCGGACGCCGTTCCCGGAAACAAAAAAGGGCGCCTGCGGGCGCCCTTTTCCAACCCGTGTGCAACCGGGTCAGACGCCGGCCATCTTCGCCAGGTCGCCGCTGGCGGCCATCTGCTGCACGATGTCGTTGCCGCCGACGAATTCACCGTTCACGTAGAGCTGGGGAATCGTGGGCCAGTTGGAGAAGTCCTTGATCCCCTGGCGCAGGGCCTCGTCGGCCAGCACGTTGCGGGCGGCAAAGGGGATGCCGAGGCGCTTCAGCGTCGCCACGGTGGCCGCCGAGAAGCCGCACATGGGCTGGTCGGGGGTTCCCTTCATGTAGAGCATGACTTTGTTTTCCTGGACGTCCTTGGAAATCATGTCGAATACCGGATTCTCGGCCATGTAAGCCTCCTCTAGGAAAAAGAAAATTCAGACGGAACTTAATCGGATGCCATCGTGGTCAGGGCCAGGGCGTGAATCGGAGCGTGCGAGCCCTGGATGTACTCGTTGAGCGCGCCGTAGACCATCTGATGCTGCTTGACCAGCGTGAGCTCCTTGAATTGCGGCGCCTTGATGGTGGCGGCGAAGTGGTCGCCGGTGCCGGTCGTGTCGACGACGTTCACCCGGGCGCCCGGGAGCGCAACTTCAATCAGTTTCTGGACTTCTTCAGTCGTCATGCATCCTCTGTCGGGGGGTGAAAGGCCATATTGTACCAAATTGGTGCGAATTCGGGGAGGGAAGCGTCGAGCGTCAAGCAACCAAGAAAAAACCCCGGCCGCCGTGGGGCGACCGGGGTGCAATGGTGCGGACGGGCCGCGCTCAGGCCGCCTGTTTCGTACGATCGGCCGTGGGCGCACCCGATTCGATGCGCATGCCGTAGAACGACCGGTAGACGAACACGAAGCCGACCAGCAGGAACCCGCCGGCCAGGATGTAGTTCAGCGTCTGCGAGCTGGCGCTCAGATAGATGGCCAGCTGCACGGCAATCAGGCCGAACAGCGACGCAAACTTGATGATCGGGTTGATGGCGACCGACGAGGTGTCCTTGAACGGATCGCCGACCGTGTCGCCCACGACCGTGGCCTTGTGCAGCTCGGTCCCCTTTTCCTTCAGGTCGACTTCGACCAGCTTCTTGGCGTTGTCCCAGGCGCCGCCGGCGTTGGCCATGAAGATGGCCTGGAAGAGGCCGAAGACGGCCAGCGAGACCAGGTAGCCGATGAAGAAGTACGACTCGACGAAGGCGCAGGCCAGCGTGATGAAGAAGAGGCCCATGAAGATGTTGAGCATCCCCTTCTGTGCGTACTGCGTGCAGATCTCGACGACCTTCTTCGAATCCTCGATCGAGGCCTTCGTGACGCTGGCGTCGAGCTTCATGGTGCGCTTGATGAACTCAACCGCGCGGTAAGCGCCGGTCGAGACCGCCTGCATCGAGGCGCCCGAGAACCAGTAGATCACCGCGCCGCCGGCCAGCAGGCCGAGCAGAAACGGCGGGTGCACGATCGAAAGGTTCTGCATGAACCCGGCCTGCAGACCCTCGGTCAGCTGCACGATGATCGAGAAAATGAGGGTCGTCACGCCGACGACGGCCGTACCGATGAGCACCGGCTTGGCGGTCGCCTTGAAGGTGTTGCCGGCGCCGTCGTTCTCTTCCAGGAAGTGCTTCGCCTTGTCCCAGTTGGGTTCGAACCCGAAGTCGCGCTTGATTTCCTCGGAGATGTTCGGCAGCGTTTCGATGACCGACAGTTCGTAGACCGACTGGGCGTTATCGGTCACCGGGCCGTACGAGTCGACCGCGATCGTGACCGGACCCATGGCCAGAAAGCCGAAGGCGACGAGGCCGAAGGCGAAGATGGCGGGGGCGAGCATCATGCCTGCCGGAAACGTCGAGCTGATGCCGTAGGCGACGGCCATGAGGCCCATGATGACGAAGCCGAGCCAGAAGCCCGAGAAGTTACCCGCAACGAGACCCGAGATGACGTTCAGCGGGGCGCCGCCTTCGCGCGAAGCCTTGACGACTTCCTGCACGTGGCGCGACTGCGTCGAGGTGAACACCTTGACGACTTCGGGAATCAGGGCGCCGGCCAGCGTGCCGCAGCTGATGACGGCCGCCAGTTTCCACCACATCGTGCCGTCGCCCAGGCCGGGCAGCATGAGATACGAGAGGGCGAAGGTGAGCGCAATGGAGACGATCGAGGTGATCCACACCAGGTTCGTCAGCGGCTGCTCGAAGTTCATGGCGTCGGCCTTGGCGTACATGGCGCTGGCGATCGCCTGGTTGATGAAGTACGAGATGGCGCTCGAGACCAGCATCATGACGGCCACGGTGAAGACCCACACCAGCATGATCCCCTGATCGGCGGCCGAGCCGACGGCGAGCAGAATGAACGAGATGAGGGCGACGGCCGTGACGCCGTAGGTTTCGAAGGCGTCGGCCGTGGGGCCTACCGAGTCGCCCGCGTTGTCACCCGCGCAGTCGGCGATGACGCCCGGGTTACGCGCGTCGTCTTCCTTGATGTCGAAGACGATCTTCATGAGGTCGGCGCCGATGTCGGCGATCTTCGTGAAGATACCGCCGGCGATGCGCAGCGCCGAAGCGCCCAGCGAGGCGCCGATGGCGTACCCGATGAAGCAGGCCGCCGTGTAGTCGCCCGGCACCAGCAGGATGATGGCGAACATGAGCAGCAGCTCGACGCTGATGAGCATCGTACCGATGGCCATGCCCGACTTGAGCGGAACCGCGTAGGTCGGATACGGCTTGCCCCGCAGGCTGACGAAGGCCGCGCGCGAGTTTGCGTACGTATTCACGCGGATGCCGAACCAGGCCACCGAGGCGCTGCCGGCGATGCCGATGAGCGTGAAGAGGAGCACGACCACAACCTGGATGACCGACATCGGCTGCGGGCTCAGCCAGCCGTAGTACAGCGCGATGACCGTACCCACGAACAGGGCCAGCAGCATGATGAAGCGGATCTGGGTCAGCAGGTAGGTCTTGCAGGTCTCATAAATGAGCTCCGAGACCTCGAGCATCGCCTTGTGCACAGGCATCTTGCGCACCTGGCTGAAGAGAATCAGCCCGAAAGCGACGCCGACCAGGCAGATAGCGGCGGCGACCAGCATGATCGCGTTTCCGCTCACGCCGAGCACGGTGATCTGACCGAAGTCGGGAAAGTGCATGTCGCTCACGGCGGCGGCAAACGCCGGCCGGGCCGAAAACAGGGGGGCGAGGACCGCCGTCAGCACCGCCACCAGGGCAGCGGACGGGCGGCTACGCAGCAGAGCGTAAACCTCTTTTGTCATCGTTCGAACTCCAGGTTTCGAATGGGTAAGGGAAGTCGGGTCGCAGGCGCGCCGCCGCAGCCGGGGGGCAGGGTGGAAAAACTGAGCGCCAAAAAGCAGTTAAACGGCCTAGTATAGCAGCAAACCGGGTGGCTGTAAAGCAATCGGCCTGAGGATGGGACGGGGCAAACAAAGCGGGCTGTCAACCCCTCGCCGATGTGTTTTTCGGATCGCCCCCGGCGCCCGGAAGGGAGCCGGTAGTCTGAGAGTGGACGTTTTTTCCATGGAGGAATTCTATGAAAGCGAAGTTCTGGATAGCTTCCGCCGCGGCTCTCGTGCTGGGTACGGCCGGTTTCGCCCAGGCAGCCGGCGGCGACAAGGAACACGAAGGCATGGAGGGTCAGCAGACCGAAGAGATTCTGATTCCCGCCCCGGGCGAGGCCACGGCCGGCACCGAAGAAACGCGCGTCCCGATGGAGGGCGAAGAAGGGATGCAGGACCCGGGGCTGCAGCAGGACGAGGTGATTCAGGAAGACCTGGCGCCTGAAGAGGGCGCGACCGGCGCCGAAGAGTCCGACGGCATGAACTACTGATCAGCCGGATACGAAGCATGAAAAAAGCGGAAACCGGCCGGTCCGGTTTCCGCTTTTTTTTCGAAGATGGTGGGCGATGTAGGGATCGAACCTACGACTTCCACCGTGTGAAGGTGGCACTCTCCCGCTGAGTTAATCGCCCGAGTGCATGCAGGAATCGAAAATTGTAGCAGCCCCTTTCGGAATGATCAATGGGGCCGCTGCCAAGCGCTGAGCACCGAGCGCCCATGAGGAACGAGAAACGTGATCAAGGTTCTTGCCTGGATTCGTCACTCGTCACTCGTAACTCGTAACTCGGCACTTGCATAAATCGTCAATCGTCAATCGTAAATTGTAAATTCTCCGGCTCCGCCGCCGCCGCCTCGATGGTTCCGCCCGGGGCCACCAGATAGAACCCGGCATCCCCGTCACCGTACTCCCCGGACGGATCCGACAGCAGCGGCGCCTGGATGCCGAACCGGTCGCACAGCGCGCGCGCTTCGGCTGGTTCGGCCGCCACGATCAGATAGACGTTCACGAAATCTTCGAGCAGCCAGTGGGCCACGCGCGCGGCCGCGGCTTCGAGCAGGCGCTCCTGTCTCGCACGGGGAACAATGCCGACGACCGTGTGCCCGCGGGCGAAGATTTCGGCCAGATCGATGTTCCCCCCCTTGCTCGAAGCCAGACGGCGGGCGGGAAACGGCGTGCGGACGGCAATCATTGGAGGGCGCTCGGGAAAGAGGTTCGTTCCGTTCCAGTATACGGAATTCCACCCGCGGTCGCCGCCGGAGGAGCGACGGTCGTGCATACTTTCGCTGCGGCGGGCGGGCGGCCGATTTGTCCGGGCATCCCCGCCGCGCTATCATGACTGGCATGACAGCCTGGCAGGGAAAACAGGTTCTTCTCGGGGTGAGCGGCGGGATCGCCGCCTATCGCGCCGCCGAACTGGTGCGCCTTTTCGTCAAGGCCGGGGCGAGCGTGAACGTCGTCATGACGCGCAACGCCACCGAGTTCATCACGCCGCTCACGATGCAGACCCTGAGCGGAAATCCCGTACTTACGGACACCTTCGACCGGGAACAGGGAGCCGACATCAAGCATGTCTCGCTCCCCGACGAGGCGGATGTGATCGTGCTCGCGCCCGCCACGGCCAACCTCATCGGAAAGCTTGCGAACGGCATCGCCGACGACCTGCTGACGACCGCCCTGCTCGTGGCCCGCTGCCCCATCGTCATGGCGCCGGCCATGAACGTGCACATGTGGGATCACCCCGTCGTGCAGGAGAACCTCGCCCGGGTTCGCCGTATTCCCGGCCTTCGCGTCGTGGAACCCGTGGAGGGGCTGCTTGCCTGCGGCTGGGAGGGAAAGGGGAAGCTGGCGGAGCCGGAGGCCATTTTCCGGGCGGCGGGCGAGGCCCTGCGTCCTCGGGATCTGAGCGGCCGCAGCCTGGTGCTCACGGCCGGGCCGACGCGGGAATTCCTCGATCCGGTCCGCTACCTTTCGAATCCGTCCACCGGCAAGATGGGGCTCGCCATCGCCGAGGCCGCCGCCGTGCGCGGGGCCGACGTGACCGTCGTGCTCGGGCCCACCGCCGAGAAGCCTCCGGCCGGGGTGCGCGTCCTTCGGGTCGAATCGGCCGCCGACATGTTCGAGGCCGCGCGCGCGGCCTTCGCAGACGCCCAGGTGTTCATCGCCTCGGCTGCCGTCGCCGATTACACGCCGGCGGTGCGCGAAGACCGTAAAGTGAAGAAAAGCGAGGGGGATGTCGACGTACGCCTGACGCGCACGACCGACATCCTCAAGACGCTTGCCGCCGACAAGGGTGAGCGGATCGTCGTCGGCTTCGCGGCCGAGACGAACGACGTGGTCCGCTACGCGCGCGAGAAGCTTGTCGCCAAGAACTGCGATCTGGTCGTCGCCAACGACGTCACGGCGCCCGGAAGCGGGTTCGCCGTCGACACGAACCGGGCGATTCTGGTCGAACGGGAAGGCGAGACCGAGCTACCCCTGCTGACCAAGCGTGAGATCGCCGACCGTATTCTCGATCGTGTCGTCGAGCTGCTTGCGCAGGGCGGCCGGATCGAGCGCCCTGAGCGCCACCGCGCCTGAAGTCACGGGCATAGGTTCGGCTCAGCGCCGTTTGCCCTGGCTCTCGAGATCCGAATCGTCCTCGTCGTCGGGGTCCTCCGGATCCTCCTCTTCATCGTCTCGGTCATCGTCGTCCGGCTCGCCGGGCGCTTCGGGGTCTTCATCGTTGATGCGGGGCTGCTGATCCTGCGATCGGGCGCGAATTTCCTCCACCGCTCGCGTTTCACCCGCGCGCTCCTGCAGCTCGTCGCGCTGCAGTGCATCGGCCGCATCCCGGGCAGGGTGAGCCGGCCGGCTGAACCCGCGCATGGCGTGGAGCCAGGAGTCAAAGGCAGACCCCTTCAATGCCTCCGGCTGCACCGCAGCCAGGTCTTCACCCGAGACGAGGCCGGCCGCCAAGGCCCGCGCGGCGGTCCGGGTCGCGTCGTCCATCTGGCCGGGGCGCAGTGCCGCTCTCAACTGCGTCTTCACGAAGGCTACGGCTTCGCCCTCGCCGGCGCCGGCCGCATTCAGGACGCCGGTGGCGTACAGAGCAGACTGCATGCGTTGCGCGTCGCCGGCCAGAGCCTGAAGATCGGCAACGGTCGCTGCCGACAAGCCGCCGGCCATGGCCGTCAGCGCCGCCTGCTGCACGGGGCGTGCCGCTACGGCTCCGGGGGCGGCCTTCTGCAGCGCGGCAAGCCGAGCCCGCTGCAGTTGCAGCGCTTCGACGAGCCGGACTGCCGGAACCCGCTTTGCGACACCTTCGAGCGCCTTTTGTCGCAGCGGTTCGGTCGGCAGGCCGTCGTTCTCGGCGGCATCGAGGAGCGCCTGTACGCGGGCAGCCACCTCGCGCGGATAGCCGCTGCGGGCGAGTCGATCGGCAAGTCTCTCCTCGCCCCACGCAGACGGGATGGAAACCAGCAGCAAGAGGATGGTGGCGATTGTTTTCACGGTGTCCTCTTCTCTAACGGTCGAGCCGCCTCGGAGTCACCGCCCGGCGGAACCAGGAGTACGGCGTTGCGGCCGCCAAAGTCGTCTTGCTCGTACCAGTCGAAATCGACGGGCGGCGCACTCCCCGCAGGGCCCAGGCAGTGCAGCCGATACACACCGGGCGGCGGCGACGCAAACTGCAGACGCCAGCCCGCGCGAGTCTCGCGGCTTTCGAGCAGAGAAACCGGTCGCCATGCCGAAAAGTCAGCCAGCAGCTCCGGTCTGCCTCCCAGGGCCGGGCACGTGACTTCCCAGGCCGCGCCCAGCGACTCGGGGCGTGCCTCACGGTAGCAGCCGGTGACCGCGGTTGCGGCTAGAACCAGTAGAGCGGCGCGAATTCCCATAGCAGCCGGGCGGTTGCCCTTTCATAGGAAAAGACGTTCGAGTGGTTGCGCATCGCGGCGGCTGACAGCGTGATGCGATGGGAGGCGGCAACGCGTTGATCGAACCGTGCATAACCCGCCACCCGTGCGTCGGCCCGTCCCGAGCCATAGTCGCGCACACGGTAGGCGGCCGTGAGCGATGCCGAGGCCCCCCGCCAGAGTGGCGCCGCGAGGCCGCCGCGCACAGACCAGCCATCGTACCGGTAGACGGCTTCGTCTTCAACGCTGCGGGCGAGGCCGGCCGCCACGGGCACGGCGAGCCACGACAGGACCCGCCAGCGCAGGCGCGCTTCGGCGCGGTGTTCGGTGTCGCGTCTCGGATCCAGGTTCGCCGCAGCATCGGCCGTAAGCCGCGTGCCGGCGAAAAGAGCGCCTTCTACCGGTGCGTCCGGCGCCCACGTGAAAAGTCCTTCGACCTGGCCCCCGTAGGACGTGCGGCCGCCCACCAGCCGTGCCGCCCGGTAGCGGTAGCCCGCCACAGAGAGGTCGAGCCGCGTTCGCAGGCTGGTCAGAAACGACCACCCCAGCCCCCCTTCGTAAAAGAAGGACGCACCCGGTGAGGCGGTCGGAGACGACAGCGCCGTGAGTTCTTCACCCTGCGCCGAAACGTCGACGGCCAGCCGGTGCCGCAACCCGGGCACCCAGACGGCCGTCCATCCGACTTCGCCGCCGGCGATGCCCACGGCGGTCGCGTCCGTCGCGGCGAAGTCATAATTCGAGTCGACGGCCGCCTGCAGGCCGATGCGCGGCCCCGTGGCGAAGACCGGCCCGTCGGCATGGGCGCGTGCTGCGGGGGCGCCGAGGAGCGCGAGAAGAAGTATCGTTCGCAACAACACGCAGAGGCGACCTTACCGGGCGGCGATGTGGACGACGGAATTGACGCGGCCGAACCCGTCGTCGACTGTCCCGGCCGCGGCCGGATCGGCCAGCCACTGCTCGCCATCGACGACGAACTGATACTGATAGACGCCCGGCGTCAGCTCAATCGATAATCGCCAGACCCTGCCTTCACGGCGCAGGACGTGGCGCTCCGGATCCCAGCCATTGAACTCACCCACGAGGGCGACCGATTCCGCATGCGGGTGGACGAAGACGAACTCCGTCCCCGAAGGGGAACCGGGCAGCGTTCTCGCCGCCAGAACGCCGAGCGCGAAGGCGAGCACCAGGGACGCAAAGGCCGCCAGGGGCGCCGCCCGCCGCAAGGTGAGGCGCCACCATGGGGTACCGTGTTCGGCCGCACGCATACGTACGGCGCGCAAGACCCGTTCCTCGAAACCGGGAGACGGTTCGGCGTCGATGGGCATGGCCGACCAGGTGCGGGCGGCCGCATCGAGCGCCGGCGATGCGGCACGCCGCCGCGCAAACGCGGCGTGCTCGGCTTCGGTGAGTTCGCCGGCGAGATACTTGGAGAGCAGTTCAGCGTCACTCATACAGTTTCTCCAGAGCCTTCAACAGCATAGCCCGTCCGCGCAGCAGGCGCATCTTGACCGCGCTCAGCCCCACGCCCAGGACCGAGGCGATTTCCTGCAGCGGCCGGTCGTCGTAGTGGGCGAGCATGAGCACCTCGCGATAGGAATCGGGGAGAGACGCGAGCGCCTTGCCGACCAGCCTGCGCTCTTCGTCAGAGACCATGCGCACGTCTTCCGGTTCGCCGCCCACGGCCGTGTGGAGCGCGTACTCCAGCGGCCGCTCGTTTCGAACCGCCTGGGCGCGGAAGTAGTCGTGGGCGAGATTCGAGGCGATGCGCATGACCCAACCGTCGAGGTTCACCATCGTGTGAAAGGTGGGCAGGCGGGTGAGCGCACGTACGAGCGCTTCCTGCGTCAAGTCCTCGGCGAGCGTAAAGGAACCTGTCATGCGCAGCAGACGCCTGAAGAGGAGGGTCTTGTAGCGCTCTACGAAGGCCGACTGGGCCGACCGGTCGCCTGCCTTGCACCGTCGGACGAGGTCTTCGTCATCGGCGCTCGGCGGGCGGTCGGTAGTGGATTCCTTTGTCACGCGCGCTCATTCCCGGCCTTCCGGGCACGTCAGGTAACCGTCCCCTCGGGCGCGAGACAGTATACCCTACGGGAATAAACGGATACTCCCCGCCCGCAGTCACATTCTTTTTTCACGCCTGTGACCCGAAGGGCTGCCGGCCGTTGATCGAGAAACCATTGCACCGAGGTCACCATGCGCGCTTCCACATCAACCATGATTCTTGCGTTCGGGCTCGCCGCCTGCGCGCCTGCCGCCGCCACCGATCCCGCCGGCCGCCTGTCTGCGGGCGACGTGCCGCAGGCCACCGCGCGGCTCACCATCCAGGCTGCGGCGCCCGCCGCGGCGGCCCCTGTCCAACCCCTCGCGTTTCTCGCGAACGGCGTCACCATCGAAGCGGCGACGGCCGTCATTGCCGAGGTCAATCTCAAGGGCTGGGAGTACGAGGAGGATGACGAGCACGAAGGCGATGATGGCGCGGATGAACGTGAAGAGGAGGAGGTGGAAGACGATTCGGCTTCCCTGAGCGGCGCGCTGCTGCGCGGCCAGGCAGAAGACGACTCCATCGACGAGGAGGAGGCTGACGAAGCGTCGTCCGAGGATACCGACGATTCCGGCGACGAAGAAGACAGCGAAGACCCTGAAGTCGAAAACGTAGACTTCAAAGGTCCCTATCATGTCGACCTGCTGACCGGAGCAAGCACGCCGCCGTTCGGCGATTCCGTGCTGCCGTCGGGGGCATATCGCAGCGTCGAGTTCAAGCTCGACGCACCGGAGGACTCGACGACCGCCGCGTCGATTGAAATCGCCGGTCGCTTTGCGGTCGACGGCGTTTACCACCCCTTCATCCTGCGCAATCTGCGCGACGAGGAGCTCAAGTGGGATTTCGCCGCCCCGGTTTCCATGTCGGCGGCCGCCGTCAACGAACTGGTCCTCCGTATTCCCCTGGGGCAGTGGGTGAACGCCGCCCTGGTAGAGGCCATGGCCCAGTCCGTACGCGACGGCGCGGTCGTGCCCGATGCCGACGGCGTCTACCTCTTTACGACCGAGACGGCCGCGGTCGCCGACATCCTGGAAGCCAATCTCGAGAATGAGGGCGGGCTCGAACACGATGACGGTGACGACGACGAAGAAGACGACGAAGCGGCTGAATGACCGCCTGAAGTCTCGCTCGGCGGGAATCTTGTTAGGGGGGAGGATGGAGGCGGCAGGGTCACCTGTCGCCTCCATTTTTTTTTGGGCGGATGCGTAGGACTAGGCCCGCGAGCCCGTGGGCGGCTCGACCGGATTCTCGACCGTGTCGTCGAGCTGCTTGCGCAGGGCGGCCGGATCGAGCGCCTTGAGCGCCATCGCGCCTGAACCCGGCACCCGGTCGGGATACCGGTTCGTCCATGTACGCGCCGGAAAATCGAACTCCAGAATCGGCGCCAGCTCCTGAAAGTGCATGTCGGGATCAAACTCCGACTTGCGCCGCATGCGCCGGCCTTCCTTATGCAGGCGCTGGGCCGTGTCGAGCATGCGCTGCCCGGTCGGATCGTTGTGGTAGGTATGCGAGCGATCCAGCTGATGCAGCATGTCGAAAATACTGTTCATGGCCAGGTGATCGTAGCGGTGCGCGTCGGCGGCGTCGAACTGCCATGGTGAGCGCTGGTTCATGGAATTGAGCGCGCTGCGCCACTGCTTCATGTTCTGCACGAACAGGGTCGAGTTGAAGATCATTTTGTTCACGCGGTGTGAAAAGATGGTCTCTTCGAGCTGCGACTGGAGCAGCGCGTCGTCGCGCGGATCCACCAGACGCTGAATACGGCCGGCCATGTCCCAGATCGGTTTCTGCGTCCGCCCGTCGTAGCGCACCTCCCAGTAGGCATGCTTGAATCCCCGCGGGGCGTCGCTGCGCAGGACCTGGGAGGGAATGAATATGTTGTGGGCGATCGTGTCGGCGGCCAGGTGGGTGATATAGCCCCACATGAAGGCTTTCTGCGGCTCGTCGGGGGCCTTTTCGAGCAGCTCGAAGGCGACGTCCCAGTTGTGGCAGTGCAGCCGGTAATCGATGTACTTCTTGCCCAGAATCAGATCGGCCGCCAGGTTCCCGTACATGTAGTCGAACGAGTACGTGGCGAGCAGCGTGCGCAGGGCGACCGGCACCATCTCGAGGTTGATGAGGACCTCGCTCGCAAAGCGCAGATGCGTGGCGGGGCCCCAGGCCCATGCCGCGTCGGGCACGAGAAAAACGAGCAGAAAACCGATGAAGATGGACAAGAAAACCATGCGCACGCGTCCGGCGGATTGTTACAATACCACCCATTATATCGGACACTGGATGCGCGTCGCAGCCTGCGATGGGCACGTTCGGCAACCCCCGCCGCCCTGCCTGCCCGGCCGGAGGGGGTTCCGGGGACGGACGAAGCATGGATGAGTGGAAGGACACGCTGCGGCAGATCCGGTCGCACCTCGAGTACCTGCGCGACATGGGGGTGACCGAGCTGAGCCTGCCCACCGAGGAGGCCGAAGCGCAGCTGCGCGCCGGACCCTCGGGGGGGAGGGGGGCTGCCGCCGCTCCTCAGTCGAGCCCCTCCCGGTCATTCGCTCCGCCGCCGCCTGCTCCGCCCCCGGCCGTCGGTTCTGCTTCGCCGCCCCCGCCGCAACCCGCCCGGGAAGCGCCGCGTGCGTATGAGGCCCCCGCAGCCGTCGCGGCCGCTGCGATGCCCGCCGCCCGCGCCCCCGCGCCTGCGTCCCTGCCGGTGGCAGAGGGGCTCGAGCCGATGGAACGCGAGGTTTCGGGCTGCCGCCAGTGCCGGCTCTGTGAGAAACGCACGCAGACGGTCTTCGGCAGCGGCAATCCCCAGGCCGATCTGATGTTCGTCGGCGAGGGCCCGGGGGCCGAGGAAGATCGGCGCGGTCTCCCCTTCGTGGGTGAAGCCGGGCAGCTTCTCGCGAAAATCATCGAGGCCATGGGGACGACCCGTGAGGCGGTCTACATCGCCAACGTCGTAAAGTGCCGCCCGCCGAACAACCGCACCCCGATGCTCGACGAAATCGAGGCCTGCTATCCGTACCTGCGGCGCCAGATCGCGGCCGTGAAGCCGAAGATTATCGTGGCCCTCGGCGCGCCGGCGACCCAGACGCTGCTCGGCGTGAGCATGCCGATTTCGCGCATGCGCGGCAGCTTCTACCGGTACGGCGAAATCCAGGTCATGCCCACCTTTCACCCCGCCTATCTCCTGCGGAATCCGGGGGAAAAGCGGGCCGTCTGGGAGGATATGCAGAAAGTCATGGCCGCGCTCAATCTGACTCAGGGGGACAAGGCATGAAGTTCCTGGGAAGATTCCTTTCCGCCCTGTTCGCGATTGTCGCCTTCGCGCTGCCCGCCGCGGCCCAGGAGACCGGCGACGCTGCCGGAGGCCCGCTCGTGTTCGAGGCGGTGCTCACCCAGGACATGATCAATCCGGCGACGGCCGAGTACATCGAGCGCGCCATCGCCAGGGCCGAAGAAGAAAAGGCGGCGGCGCTGCTCATCCGCATCGACACTCCGGGCGGCATGCTGCAGAGCACGCGCAGCATCGTGCGCGCCATGCTCGCCGCCAAGGTTCCGATTGTGACCTACGTGGCGCCGGGCGGCGCGCAGGCCGGCTCGGCCGGGGTCTTCATCACGATGGCCGGCCACGTGGCCGCCATGGCGCCGGGAACCAACATCGGCGCGGCCCATCCGGTCGCCGGGGGCGGTGAAGACATCGGCGAGCAGGGCGGCAGCGCGATGGAAGAGAAGGTCGTCAACGATACGCGCGCCTTTGCCGAGGCCATCGCCCGGGAACGCGGGCGTAACGAGGCATGGGCCGCCGCGGCCGTGACCAGCTCGGTCTCGGTGGCCGCCGAAGAAGCCTTGCGCGAGAAGGTCATCGACCTGATCGCCGCGAACACCGGGGAGCTGCTCGCGCAGATTGACGGGCGCGAGGTCACGACGGAAAGCGGCACGATGACCCTGCGCACGGCGGGCGCCCGGGTCGTCACGCTCGAGATGACCTTCAAGCAGAAGCTCATCTCGTTTCTCGCGAATCCGAACATCGCCTACATGCTGCTCACGCTCGGCTTTCTCGGGTTGTATGTGGAGCTGTCGAATCCGGGGCTCATCCTGCCCGGGGTGGCGGGCGTGCTCTGCCTGATTCTCGGTTTTGTGGCTCTGCAGATCATCCCGTTCAACGCGGGGGGGCTCGCGCTGATCCTGCTGGGGATCGTACTGTTCGTCGCCGAGATCTTCGTCCCCGGCTTCGGCCTGCTGACCGCCGGAGGCGTCGTCGCGCTCGTGCTGGGGGGAATTCTGCTCTTTGATACGCCGGAGGCTTCGGTGTCGGTAGACTACGGACTCATCGTAACGGTGGGCATCTCGCTCGGGATCATTTTCGGGGCCGTGGCCTATGCCGTGGCGCGCTCGTTCCGCCGCAGGGTGACCACCGGTACCGAGGGCATGCTCGGGAAGATCGGCGTCGCCGAAAGCGACCTTTCGCCGCGCGGGACGGTTTTCGTCAACGGCGAGATCTGGAGCGCCGTCGCGTCCAGTCCGGTATCCAAGGGCGAACGCGTCGAAGTCGTCGCTATCGACGGCCTGACCATTCAAGTGAAACCTGCTGAAGGAGGCGAACGTGCCTAACCTGTTCTATCTTGTCGTTGCGGCGGTCATCCTCATTTCCTTTCTGTCGGCGGCCATCAAGATCTTCAACGAGTACGAGCGCGGCGTCGTGTTTCGCCTCGGCCGCTACGTGGGGATCAAGGGGCCGGGGCTCGTCATCCTGATTCCCTTCATCGATAAGGCGGTCACGGTCAGCCTGCGCACCGTCACCCTCGACGTGCCTCCGCAGGACGTCATCACCAAGGACAACGTGTCGGTCAAGGTGAACGCGGTGCTCTACTTTCGCGTCCTGCACCCGAACAAGGCCGTGCTCGAGGTCGAAAACTTCCTCTACGCCACGAGCCAGCTTGCCCAGACGACCCTGCGCAGCGTGTGCGGCGAAGCCGACCTCGACGATCTGCTCAGCGAGCGCGAGAAGCTCAACCATGATCTGCAGTCCATTCTCGACAGGCAGACTGATCCGTGGGGCATCAAGGTGAGCGCCGTGGAACTCAAGCACATCGACCTGCCGCAGGAGATGCAGCGGGCCATGGCGCGCCAGGCCGAGGCCGAGCGCGAGCGGCGCGCCAAGGTCATCGCGGCCGACGGTGAGTTCCAGGCTTCGACCAAGCTGGCTGAAGCGGCCGACGTCATGTCACAGAACCCGGTCACGTTGCAGCTGCGCTACCTGCAGACGCTGGGTGAGATCGCGACGGAAAACAATTCCACCACGGTCTTTCCCATTCCCATCGACCTGTTCACGGCCTTCACCCAGAAGAAGAGCTGACGGCTTGCTGCGCCGGCGTTTCGCCGTACTGCTGTTTGCGGCCGCGGCCCTCGGGTTCCCCCCCGCGGTTTCGGCCGACGGCGACGTCGTGGTCCGCGTGCGCATCGCCGGCGCCGGCAGCGTGACGGTCGAAGGAGACCTGCGCTACGAAGGCAAGGATACCGGTGGGCGGGCCAAGCGGCTCATTATTACCGTGACCGGCGGGAGCCTGCGCGTGGCCGGCGAGAGGGAACGCGGCGAACTCTCGGTGACCGCCCGCAGCGGCCGCATCAAGGTCGGCAGCTATAGCTACCGCGGGCGCATGCGCATCGCCGCCGTCGACGGCAAGGTGCAGGTCGTGAACGTCGTCGACATGGAGAACTATCTCGCCTCGGTGCTCGGTTCCGAGATGGGAGCCTCCTGGCCGCGCGAGGCGCTTAAGGCGCAGGCGGTCGTGGCGCGCAGCTACACGCTCGTGAACAAGCGCAAGTCGCGCAACCGGGCCTTTGACGTCGACGCCTCGGTGCTCTCGCAGGTCTACAAGGGGATCAAGGGCGAAGATTCCCGCACGCGCGCCGCCGTCGACGCCACGCGCGGTGAGGTGCTCATGGTCGGCGGCGAGATCGTCGAAGGGTTCTATCACAGCGCCTGCGGCGGCCAGACCGAAGCGGCAGCGGCGATCTGGCAGGGGAGCCCCGCATGGTTCCGCTCCGTCAAGGACCCCTACTGCGAAGCCGCCCCCGGTTACTTCTGGACTCACCGTATCGATTACCGGGAGCTCGGCCGCAAGCTCGGCGTCGGCCCGGTTACCGCCGTCAAGGTGCTCGATCGGGGCCCCGGCGGGCGCGTACTGCTGGCCCAGTTCGAGGGGGAGGGGGAGCAGCGGCTGCTCGCCGGTGACGAGGTCCGGCGGCTGCTCGGCTACGCCAACCTGAAGAGCACCTTCTTCGAAATCTCCGTCGAGGGCGCGACGTTTCTCTTCAAGGGGAGCGGCTCGGGGCACGGCGTCGGTCTCTGCCAATGGGGTGCGCGCGGCCAGGCCGAAAAGGGGCGCACCTACCGCCAGATCCTCGCCCACTACTTTCCCGCCGCCCGCCTGGCGAACCCCTGACCACCTTGTCAATTTGGCAAGACTGCCCTAGCCTGAAACGAGAAAGCCGGGCTGCGCACTGGGGCGCGCACCGGTCGGTTTCGGGGAGGAAGCATGCGGAAGATTTTCTGCGCGCTGGGGTGGTCTTTTCTTCTGGTGGCCTGCGGCACGTTCGACGGGGAACCTCCGGGGGCTTCGGGCCCGGTGTCCCTGACAGAAGTGGACGAGACCGTCATCATCAGCCAGTCGGACGATCGATGGAGCCGGTTCGAGCTTCCCGAAGAAGACGGGGAGTGTTCGCAGGACGCCGATTGCGAAATGGGGGGCTGTTCGGCCGAAGTCTGCACGACGGTCACGACGGCCCCGGAGCTGTTCACGACCTGTAACGAACAGCACCCCGGCAATGGTTTCCGTTGCGGCTGCATCCGGTCGCATTGCCGCTGGCAGAAATACGAATGAGCGTTCGGGCCGGGCCCGAACGCTCATTCCTGATTCCTGATTCTTGATTCCTGACCGGAACGCCCAGCGACTGCCGGCTGAAGACTGCCGCCTGAAGACTGTTATTCGTACTCGAGCGCCGAGATGATGTTCGTCTTCGCGGCCTTCCACCCCGGATAGATGCTGGCCAGCACCGAGACGACGAAGGCGAGCAGAAAGCCGCCGACGACGCTCTCGAGGGGGAACACGAACGGGGTCGTCCAGCCGATGACCTCGCGCAGCATGATCTTCGTGATGATGGCCGTGAAGCCGACCCCCGCCAGCACACCGAAGCTTCCCGCCAGAATCCCCATGACCCCCGCCTCGTTCATGACCAGCTTCTGCAGCTGCCGGCGGGTGAAGCCGATGGCGCGCAGCATCCCCAGCTCGCGGGTGCGGTCGAGCACCGAGACCATGAGCGTGTTGATGATGCCGATGACGGCGATGATGATGGCGATGATGTACATGACATCGGTGATGCGGAACGCCTGCTGGACGGCAGTCTGCACCTCGGTCTTGTACTCGGAGTTCGTCTGCAGCACGAGCCGGTAGTTTTTCCCGAACTTGGCCGTGATCGCATCCCGCACGGCGGCGATGTTGGCCCCCGGCTTGAGGAAGACGTCATAGCTGTCGACGCCGTTGTCCTGGAAGTACTTCTTGAAGGTCGACCGGTCCATGCCGATGACTCCCTGGTCGCTCATGTAATCCACGCGCACTCCCGCAATCGAGAAGTCGTGCGCTCCGGTGGGGGTCTTGAGGGAGACCTTGTCGCCGGCATGCAGATTGAACCGGTTCATGAAGTTCTCCGACACGTAGACTGAGTCGTTGCCGGTCACCGCGTCGTAGACCTTCTCCGCTTCGCCCTCGATCCAGATGCCCGGGCTGTACTTACGGTATTCGGGCATCTGCACGCTGTAGAGCACGATGCCCGTGCCGCCGTAGCTCTGGTTGATCATGCGGAAGCGGTTGACGTCGGCGACCCCGTCTACCTCGCGCAGAATGTCGTCGCCCAGGGTCTCGGGCATGTCGACGGCGTCGGGGCCGGGCAGGGCCGACGAGCTGCGGATGACCAGGTCGGCCGTGACCGACTGCTCGAGCCATTCGAGCACCGAGCTCTGAAAGCTGAGCATCGTACCCTTGACCGCGACGGCCAGCGAAATGCCAATCATGAGCGCGCTCACGGTCACGCTCGTGCGGCCGGGCGTACGCGTGAGGTTGTCGGCACCCAGCTTACCCTCGACGCTGAAGAGCTTGCGCAGAACCGGGCTGAAGAGGTCGCCGGCCACCACGATGAGAATCGGGGCGAGCAGCGTGAGGGCGAGAAAGCCGAGCATGCTCGATGCCGAACCGACGAAGGGATTATCGAGGAACTTCTGGGCGTACAGGCCTGCGAACTGCAGGCCGAACAGGGCGATGCCCATGTAGAAGTACTTCATGTACGCCTTGCGCTGGGTCGCCTCCATGGCCACGGGGCGCATGGCCTCGAGCGGCGACACCGTCGCGGCCTGGCGGGCCGGCGCGATGGCCGAAAGCACCGAGGTGCCGACGCCGAGCGCGATGACGATGCCGATATGCAGCGGCGACATGGCGATCTGGTCGATGTTGATCTTGAAGTAAGCCGTGCTGATCGTCTGCGCAACGATGGACGTCAACTCGCGCGCCAGCAGAAAGCCCGAGAAGCTGCCGATGGTTGCCCCGATGAGGCCGAGCACGCCCGCCTCGACGATGAAGATGCCGCGGATCTGGGCCGCCGTCACACCGAGGGCGCGCATGATGCCGATCTCGCGGCGGCGCTGGGCGACGGCCATCGAGAAGGTGTTGTAGATGAGAAACATGCCGACGAAGAGCGACAGGGCGCTCATGATCGTGAGGATCTGCTGAAAGCTCTTGAGCATGTTCTCGACCTGCCCCGAGCGCGCGCCCGGATAGCCGATCTCGTACCCTTCGCCCAGCGTCTCGCGCAGACGCGAGACCACGGCCTCACGCTCTTCGGCGCCGGCGTTCGGGGCCAGGATGATGTCGATCTGATCGAGGCGCCCTTCGCGCTCGAGCACGGTCATGGCGCTGTAGACGTCCATGATCAGCAGGTTGCCGCCGAAGACCTTCGCGGCCCCTTTTTCTTCGAGAATCGCGCGCACGGTCAGCGTCTTGAGCCCCGCGCCGGTCACCAGGTTGATCGTGTCGTCCTTCTTGATGCCGTACCGGTTCGCGAGAACGTTGGTCATCAGCACGCTGTCGGGGCTGTTGAGAAACTGCAGGGCGTCGATTTCTTCGCCCTTGTGCTCGTCATCCTCAGCCGTGAAGGTGCGAAAGTCCTTGTCGGCGAAGGTGTCGACGCCGAGCAGAATGATCGTGTCTTCGGGGTTCGACTCGAGAAAGGCGCTCGTGCGGATGATCGGCGTGGCCTTGGCAACCCCTTCGACCTGGGTCACCTGCTCGTAGACGGCCTCTTCGAAGCCGCTGCGGCCGCGGCTGATCTCAATCTGCGCCCGCCCGGCGACGTTGTTGATCATCTGGCGGAAAGAGGTGAGCGTGGCGTCGTTGACGAGCATGATGCCCACGAAGACGGTGATGCCCAGGGCGATGCCGACGACGGTCAGCCCGGTGCGCAGCAGGTGAAGCGTGAAGTGGCGCAGGCTGACGTTGCGAAGGAAAAAGAGCATGGTGCTCCTCGAACGGCTGAAAGGATGAAAGAAAGGGGAACGGCGGCCGCGAACCGGGCGGGACCCGAGCTCAGGCCGGCTCGAATTCCTTGCGCGAAGCTTCGCGGATCTCTTCGATGAGGCCGTCCTTCACGATGACGATGCGGTCGCCCGCCTCGGCCACCTTCGGGTCGTGGGTGACGAGCACGATGGTCTGCTTGAACTCCTCGACCGTGCGGCGCAGCAGGCGCAGGATTTCGGCCCCCGTCTTCGAGTCCAGATTGCCCGTCGGCTCGTCGGCGAGCAGCAGGGCCGGGTTGTTGGCGAGGGCGCGGGCGATGGCGACGCGCTGCTGCTGTCCGCCCGAGAGTTCTTCGGGCTTGTGGCCGAGCCGGTGCTCGAGCCCGACGAGGGCGACCAGCTCCTTCACGCGCCGGTCGATGGTGGCCTTATCGACTTTTTCGAGCACGAGCGGGAGCGAGATGTTCTCTTCGACCGTCATCGTCGGCAGCAGGTTGAAGAACTGGAAGACGAAGCCGAGGCGGCGGCGGCGCAGCAGCGTCAGCTTCTGATCGCCCATTTCCTGGGTGCCCTGGCCCTCGATGACCACCTTGCCGCTCGTCGGAATGTCGAGCCCGCCGAGCAGGTGCAGCAGCGTGCTCTTTCCCGATCCGCTCGGGCCCATGATCGAGACGATCTCGCCCTTGTGGGCCTGGAGACTGACCCCCTTGAGAGCCTGCACGGCCTTGGCGCCGGTGCCGTAGGTCTTGGTCACGTTCTGGACATCAATCATTACATCGCTCATGAGCCTGCCCTTTGCGGAAAGTTGGCGGAAATCCGGAAGGGCCATTATACATGGATACCCGCCCTTAATCAACCGTGCGTTTAATTGGCGGTACGCTCCAATTCAAACAAGGTTTTCACGGAGGGGAGCTGCTGTCGGGCCGCTGGGGGGAGGCCCGTGGGGGACGAGGCATCCGCGTATCGTTAAAACGCTGTTTTGAGCCATTTTCCGCATTGACGCCGCCCAGGGGTTCCGGGTAGGGTTTGACAGGAGTTTCTACCATGTCCCGTTTTTCCCTTCGGTTCCTCGCCGCGGCCGCTCTCTTAAGCGGATGCGCTTCACAGACCTCTGTCGCCCGCCTCCGGGCCCTCCCGCCCCGCGAGAGCATCGCGGAGCACTGCCGCGAGCAGATCGGCGCGCCCCGTATCGAACGCGTCGGCGAGCGCATCTACGCGGCGCTTGGCTACGATCTGGCCAACACGATCCTCATCCGCACCGACGACGGCAACGTCATCGTCGATCCCGGCATGAGCCCGGCCCGGGCCGCGCGCGTCCGCGAAGATCTGCTGGCCGCGGCGCCGGGACCCGTGCGCGCCGTCGTCTACACGCACAGCCATATCGATCACATCGGCGGTGCCAGCGTGTGGGTCGAGGAGGGGACCGAGATCTGGGCGACCGACGCCTTTCTGCCGCACATGCTGAAGCAGTACGGCCGGTTTCAGCGCGCCGAGGCCATGCGCGGGCAGGGGCAGTTCGGCCGTCACGTTCCCCTCGAAGCGCTCCCGTGCTCGGCCATCGGGCGGCGGGTCGACATCGACGCCGCTCTCGAGTCGGGGGTACGCGTGCCGACCCGCACCTTCTCGGGGCAGGCGTCGTTCACGATCGGCGGCGTTCGCTTCGAGCTTCGCGAGGCGCACGGCGAGACGCACGATCAGCTCTTCGTCTGGCTTCCGGGCGAGCGGATCCTGCTGCCCGGCGACAACTTCTATCACGCTTTTCCGAACCTCTACACGATTCGCGGCACCAGCGCACGGCCCGTCGACGTGTGGATCGAAAGCCTCGACGCCATGCGCCGCCTCGCGCCCATGGCCCTGGTACCCTCGCACACGCGGCCGGTGGTCGGCGGTGACTTGGTGGCCGGGGCGCTTCGCGATTACCGTGACGGCATCCAGTGGCTGCGCGACGACGTCGTGCGCCGGGCCAACGCGGGGATGACCGTCGAGGAGATCGTTTCTTCGGTCGGCCTTCCCCCGCATCTTGCGCAACGCCCCTTTCTCCAGGAACTCTACGGGCAGGTCGACTGGTCGGCGCGCGCCATCTACGACAACGAACTCGGCTGGTTCGACGGCGACCCGCTGGCGCTTTATCCGCTCGCGGCCACGGAGACGGCGCGGCGCACGGTGCAGCTCATGGGCGGGAGCGAGAAGGTGCTCGCCGCTGCCCGCGAAGCGCGCGCGCAGGGAGATCCGCGTTGGGCGGCTCACCTGCTCGGCCTGCTGCGCGACGCCCGCGCAGGCGATCCCGAGATCGTCCGCGAAGAGCTCGCGCGGAGCCTCGAGGCCGTGGCCGCCGGCGTGGGCAATACGAACGGGCGCGCCTATCTGTTGGAATCGTCGGTCGCGCTCACGGAAACCAGGAGACCGCTCCCGCGTGTGCAGCTCGATGATGCGCTGCTGGAGGGAATTCCCGTCAAGGTATTCATGACGCTCATGAGCGGCCGCCTGATCCCCGAACGGTCGGCGGCCGTCCACGAATCGGTCGTGTTCCGCTTCGGCGAGCAGCAGTTCGTGCTTACCATCCGTCGCGGCGTGGCTGAGCTGGTGGAAGGGGAACCCCTCCCCGGCACCCCCGAGCCGCTGGCGGTCGTGCATACCGATCCGTTGACGTGGAAGCGGCTGGCGCTGCAGATCGACAGCCCGGCCGCGGCCCTGCTGTCGGGGCGGCTGCGCATCGAGGGGAGCCAGACGGGCTTTCTGGCCTTCACGAACCGCTTCGACCGCGAACTCTGAAAACAGTCTTCAGGCGTCAGTCTCCGGTCCTCAGTCGGAATTCGTCACTCGACACTCGATACCCGTCACTGAGTATTCGTCACTCGTCACTCGTCACTCACACAAAGCGCCAAGCGCTGAGCACCGAGTGCTGACGAGGCAAGGGCGAAGTGTTTCAAGGTTCTTGCCGGAAACGCGTCACTCGTCACTCGTAACTGAACAAGGTTCTTGCCGCTCAATCGTCAATCGTCAATCGTAAATCGTCAATCGACGAGTGGGGCGTAGTATAATGAGCGAATCATGGGAATTCTGACATTCATCCTCGTGCTGGGGATTCTGATCTTCGTTCACGAGTTCGGCCACTTCTATTTCGCGAAACGCGCGGGCGTCGGCGTCGAACGTTTCTCCATCGGCTTCGGCCCCAAACTTTTCGGCTTCACGCGGGGCGAAACGGAGTACCGCGTCGCCGCCATTCCGCTCGGCGGCTACGTGAAGATGGTCGGCGACAATCCCGACGAGGCCCGGCAGGGGACCGAGAAGGAATTTCTGAGCCGCCCCGTGCGCGACCGGCTGCCCATCGTGCTGGCGGGCCCCATCGTGAACCTGGCGCTCGCGTTCGTGCTCATGCCGCTGGTCTACCTGCTCGGCGTGCAGGTACCCGCCTTCGTTCAGGAAAAGCCGGTCATCGGGTATGTCGAGCCGGGGAGCCCGGCCGAGCGCGCCGGCCTGCAGACGGGGGACGAAATCGTCGCCATCAACGGCAAGCCGATGCCCGCCTGGGAAGACGTGCTCGCCTCGACCATGGCCGAGCCCGGCAAGACGATTCAGGTGCGGCTGACCCGCGGCGGCTCCAGCCTGCAGGTTCCCGTGCATCTCGAAACCGCCGAGAGCGGGGCCGCGGCCTTCGGCGTGCAGCCCCCGGCCGTGCCCGTCGTCGGGCAGGTCAATCCCGGATCTCCCGCCGCCCTGGCCGGCCTGCAGCCGGGCGACCGGATCACCAGCCTGAACGGGGTGCCGGTCGACCACTGGGTGGCCATGGCCGAACGCATCCAGTCGCTGGGGACGCAGCCGATTGAAGTCGGCTTCGCGCGCGACGGGGGCGAGCAGCGCGTCATGCTCACCCCCGAGCGCATGGCCGACGCCGACCGGGTCATCATCGGCATCCAGCGCAGCGAAGACCTGGTCGAGGTGCAATACGGCTTCGTCGACGCTGTGCGCGAAGGTTCGCGCCGCGTCGTACAGATGACGACCCAGACCTTCGACATCCTGGGCAAGCTGCTGACCGGACAGCTGGGGGTGAAGACCCTGGGCGGCCCGATCCGCATCGCGCAGGTGACGTCGGCGGCGGCCGAAAGCGGCCTCTCCGACGTGCTGTCGCTGATGGCGTTTCTCTCGTTGCAGCTCGGCATTCTGAACCTGCTGCCGTTTCCGGTGCTCGACGGCGGGCACGTGCTCTTCATGAGCATCGAGGCCATCCGCCGCCGTCCGCTGTCGCGGCGCGCGCTCGAAATTTCGACGCAGGTCGGCTTCGTGCTGCTGCTCGTGCTCATGGTCGTCGTGACCAAGAACGACATCATGCACGCCTGGGGTCCGCAGATCGAGCGCATGTTCGACACGGTCCGTAATCTGTTCTGACCGTGTTTCTGCTGGCCATCGATACCAGCTCGCCCGCCTTCTCCTGCGCGCTGCTCGAAGACGGGGCCGAGCGCGCCGCGCTGCACGTGCGCGGGCGAATGGCGGCCGAGGTCGACCAGTTGCTGACCCTCGATCGCATGCTGCAGTCGGCCGGCGTCGCCATTGCCGAGGTCGACGCCTTTGCGTGCACCATCGGGCCGGGAAGCTTCACCGGACTTCGGGTGGGTCTTTCGCTCCTCAAGGGGCTTGCGCTGCCGGGGGCGCGGCCGGTGTTCGGCATCTCGACACTCGAGGCGCTGGCGGCGGCGGTCGGTTACCCCCCGGGCCCGGTCGTCGCCTGCCTCGATGCCCGGCGCCATGAGGTCTACGCCGCTGCCTGGTCAGACGGGGGCGTCGTGGTGCCCGAGGGGGTGTATGCGGTCGAAGCGCTGCGGGAACGCGTCCGCGGCCTGGGGGGTGAGCCGCTCTGGGTTGGCGGCGGCGCCCGCGTCTGCGGCGAAGCGCTGGGGCTTGCGCCCGGTCGCCTGGCCCCGGAGTGGTTCGACGCCCCGCGCGCCGAGATCGTCGCCCGCCTCGCCTGGCACGCCTGGGAACGGGGCGAGCGGCCGGCCCCCGACCTCCTCGTCCCCAACTACCTGCGGGCTTCGGAAGCGGAACGGAAAAGGCGTCCGGCTGGCGACGGGACCGGCTCGTAACAGGTCCCTTTCTACGGGCAGGAGCTGAGCGGACAAAAAACTGTCCTTGCGGTCAATATTTTAGCCGTTTCACTTCGATACAGGGGGGCGGCTTGCCCCTTGCCCCCCGGAGCCCTCGCCTGGCGGCCAAAAAGTTGCCCGGTTGCGAATCGGACTCTCCTCTGGAAAAGCGTTGGTACGGGCCTTGCTTGAGCATGGTGCCGTTTCCTCTTTTTCCCGCTTGGAGTTTCGATGCCTTCGGCCAACGTCATCCCGTTTCCGTCCCGCGAGAAGCTTTCCTGCCCGCGCGAAGACTACTTGATTCGACACGAAGAAAAAACCGATCTGCTTCGCGATGGCGTGCGGCGGGTCGTGAGCATCCGCAAGACGTTCTTTGACGGGCGCGAACGGGTCGAGCTGGAGTTCGAAACCGAGTACCAGCGCGATGCCGAGCTCGACGAGTTTCTTGCCCGTGTCGACGACGCGGTGCAGGCCTACTTCTGCTCCTGAGGCAGAGCGCTGACTTTCTGAACGGGTGGCCGGGAACAGTTCCTGTTTCCGACCACCGTTTTTTTTGCCCGTCGCGGGGCGGCTATGTTACAATTCTCACTCGTCTAGGCACGCGAAATTCCTACAGGTTTCCGCTTTCGGCGTGCCGCCCGTTTTGCCCGGAGGTCGGACTTGCCCTTGAAATCCGCCAGCAGCTGCAGCCTATCGGCTTGCCCGGGCGTCGTCACGCGTCGGGTCTCCCTGCCGGAGGAATGCTGACGATGCGCATTCTGGGCCTGGATCCGGGTTCGCATTTCACCGGTTACGGCGTGCTCGATTGGGCGGGGAGCCGGGCGACGCATGTCGACAACGGCGTCATCGCGCTGGCCGATGGGCCGCTTCCGTCGCGCCTGAGCGAACTTTCGACACGCCTGAACGAAGTCATCGACGCGCACGCGCCCGACGTGGCCGCCGTCGAGTCGGTGTTCGCGCACCGCAATTTTCAATCCGCCTTCATTCTCGCCCAGGCCCGCGGTGCGCTCCTGGCCGTGCTCGGCCTGCGCCGCGTGCCGGTTTTCGAGTACGCGCCCGCCGACATCAAGAAGACCCTGACCGGCAACGGCCGCGCCGAGAAACCGCAGATGCAGCGCATCGTGCGCATGCTGCTCAAGCTGCCCGAGGATGCCGCCGCCGACGCCTCGGATGCGCTCGCGGCCGCCTTCTGCCACGTGCGCATGGCGCGCACCCACGCCGTTCTGGGGGGGCGCTGATGATCGCGCGGCTGCGGGGACGCATTTGGGAAAAAGGGTCCGGCGCGCTTGTACTCGACGTCAATGGCGTCGGTTACGAGGTGCACGTCACGTCGACGACCCTGGCGACGGTGGGTCCCGAGGGCCAGACGGCCGACCTCAACATTTCGACGCAGGTACGCGAAGACAGCATTACGCTCTACGGTTTCGTGCGCCCTGAAGAACGCATGCTTTTCGAGATGCTCATCGGCGTGAGCGGCATCGGGCCCACGAAGGCCATCGGCGCGCTCTCGGCGACGACGCCGTCTGATCTGGCCGTGGCCCTCGCCGGCGGCGATCTGGTGCGCCTGTCGCGCCTGCCCGGCATCGGCAAGAAGACGGCCGAGAGGCTCGTGGTCGAGCTGCGCGACAAGATCGACGCCCTGCGCGCCACCCTGGGCGCGACGGCGGGCGTACCCGGCGGGGCGCGCGGCGACGCGCTGGCGGCCCTGCTCACGCTGGGTTACACCCGGCAGCAGGCCGAAGCGGCACTCGACGGCGTCGGCGACGGAAACGTTCAGGATCTCATCAAGACGGCCCTGCAGAGACTGAGCACGCGATCATGAGCAGCCCGCAGGCCAACGACGTCCGTCCCGAGGGTGATGCCCTCGATACCGCATGGGAAGAACCGCTGCGTCCGGTTCGCCTTGACGACTACATCGGCCAGGCCGAAATGAAGGCCAACCTGAAAGTCGGCATCCAGGCGGCGCGCCAGCGTGGCGAACCCCTGGGGCACGCGCTGTTCTTCGGCCCGCCGGGGCTGGGTAAGACGACGCTCGCGCACATCATCGCCACCGAGATGGGGGGAGGCCTGCGCTCGACCGCGGGCCCCGTGCTGTTGCGCCAGGGAGATCTGGCGGGCATCCTGACATCGCTCGAAGCCAACGACATTCTCTTCATCGACGAGATTCACCGCCTGCCGCGGGCCGTCGAAGAAATCCTCTACTCGGCCATGGAGGACTTCAAGCTCGACATCCTGCTCGGCGCGGGGCCTGGCGCCCAGAGCGTGAAGATTGACCTGCCCCGCTTCACCCTCGTCGGCGCCACGACCCGCGCGGGCTCGCTTTCGACGCCGCTGTACGACCGCTTCACCTTTCACGAACACCTGAATTTCTACACGCCGGTCGACCTGCAGCAGATCATCGAACGGGCGGCCCGGCTCAATCGCATTCCCATCGAACCCGAAGGGAGCCTGGCGCTCGCGGGCCGTTCGCGGGGCACCCCGCGCATCGCGCTGCGCCTGCTCAGCCGGGTGCGCGACTTTGCAGAAGTGGGCGACGGTGTGATAGATGGTAAGACGGCCTGCGAGGCTCTCGATCGGCTGCACGTCGACGAGGCAGGGCTGAATATGATGGACCAGAAGATTCTCCTGACGATACTCGAGAAGTTCAGCGGGGGACCGGTGGGGCTTGAAACGCTGTCGGCGGCCGTGGGCGAAGAAAAAGAGACCATCGAGTTCACCATCGAACCGTACCTGCTGCAGCAGGGCTTTCTTGCGCGTACGCCGCGCGGCCGCGTGCTGACGGAGCATGCCTACCGTCATTTCGGACGGAGCATTCCTTCGTCGCAGAGGAAACTTTTCCCGTGAACCTTACGTCCTACCTCCTGCGCCAGACGCCTGTCGAGCCGACCCTTCTCGAGCAGATACTCGCGTTCACGCAGGACAATCCCCAGGTCATCGCCGGCGCGGGCGTGCTGCTCGTGGTGCTTCTGGTGCTGCGCAAGTTCATCGGCTCCGATGCGGGCCCCAAACCGGGCAAGCTCCCCCGCAATCCGAAACAGGCCCGCCGGTGGGCCGAGCTGTCGATTCAGGCCAACAAGTTTCGCCAGGCGGGCGACTTCTACCTCATCGCCAACGAATACGAAGCGGCTTACAACGCGTTTGCGCGCGCCGCCGCTTACGACGAGGCCGCCGAGGCGGCGCTTGCGCTCGGTGCCAAGGAAAAAGCGGCGATGATGCTCGAAAAGGCGAAGAAGTATGTCGCCGCCGCGAAGCTGTATCAGCAGTCGGGACGCTACAACGACGCCGGCGAGGTCTTCGCGCGTGCCGGTAACGATACCCTTGCCGCCGAAGCCTTCGAGGCGGCTGGCAACTGGGGCAAGGGGGCCCTGCACTTCGAGCGCGCCCGCAACCACGTCAAGGCGGCCGACCTCTATGTGAAGGCGCGGGATTTCAAGAAGGCCGGCGCCCTGTACGAAGCTGCCTACCGCGAGGCGCGGCAGCAGTCGAAGGAGAACCCCGCGCGGACGCGCCAGGCCGGCGAGTTCGCGCTCAAGGCTGCGGGCTGCTTTGAGAAGATCAAGGAAGTGAAACCGGCCATCGCCGTTCTGAGCGACGCCGGCTTCTTCGAAAAGGCGGCCGGCCTGCTGCGCTCGACCAACGATCTCGAGGGGGCCGCCGACCTCTACGTCAAGGCCAACCTCCCGCTGCAGGCCGCCGATCTCTACGTGCAGATGGGCGACCCCGAGCGCGCCGCCCGCCTCAAGGGCGATGTCCTGCGTTCGGAGGGGAACGAGCTGGCCGCCGCCGATAATTACCGGCAGGCCGGTGAGTATCTGGAAGCGGCCGAAATCTTCCGCCGGCACAACCATTACGCCGAAGCCGCCTCGATGTATCTGCAGGTGGGCGATTACCTGCAGGCAGGCGAAATGTTCCTGCGCGCCAAGGACCCACGCAAGGCGGCCGAGGCCTGGGAGCGCGCGGGTGACTATCGCCGGGCCGCCGAGGTCTACCAGCGGCTCGGCGACGGCCGCAAGCAGAGCGAACTGCTCGAGCGCGCCGGCGAGTCGTTCGAAGCCGGGCTGAATTACTACCGTCTGAAGCTCCCCGACGAGGCCGTGCGGGTGCTTTCGTCGATTCCCGGCGAGCATCCCTCGTTCCGCAAGGCCTGCAACCTGCTCGGCGACATCTATCGCGAAAAGGGAGACGCGGCGCAAGCCGTCAAGAAGTATCAGCAGGCGGTCGAGGGGCAGAAGGTCAGTCAGGCCAACCTGCATCCCTATTACAATCTGGCGCGCGTGCTCGAAGAGTCGGGCGACCCGCGCCTCGCCTTCGCCCTGTTTCGCAAGATTCAGCAGGAAGACAGCCAGTTTCAGGACGTGGCGGCGCGCGTCAACACGCTCAAGTCGCGCGTCGAAGAGGCCGATCGCAAAGAGCGCGAGAAGACGGCGCCCCCCGATACGAGCACGGCCACGCCCGTGGTCGCGCGCGCCAAGAAGCGTTATACGCTGTTGTCGGAGATCGGCCGCGGCGGCATGGGAATCGTCTACAAGGCGCACGATCAGGTGCTCGACCGTGTCGTCGCCTTCAAGGTGCTCCCCTCCGATCTGCGCAACAATGACGTGGCGGTGAAGAACTTCCTGCGCGAAGCCAAGGCCGCCGCCGGGCTGAACCACCCGAACATCGTCATCGTCTACGACGCCGGCGAAGAGGGTGACAACTATTATATCGCCATGGAGTACATCGAGGGGCGTACGCTGCGCGACATCGTCGTCGCCGACGGCAAGATTCCGCTGCCCGGGCTCATGGTCATCACGGCCCAGCTCTGCCGGGCCATGGAGTACGCGCACGGCCGCAGCGTGGTTCATCGCGACATCAAGGGCTCGAACATCATGTGGACCGACGCCAAGCTCGTCAAGGTCATGGATTTCGGGCTCGCCAAGGTCATTCAGGAAGTCGTCAACTTTCAGACCGTGGTCGGCGGCACCCCGCACTACATGGCGCCCGAACAGATCCTGGGCGAAGAAATCGACCGCCGCGCCGACCTGTATTCGCTGGGGGTCACGCTCTACGAGTGCGCCACGGGCACCGTCCCGTTTCCCAAGGGCGACGTCGGCTACCATCACATCCACACCCCTGCACCCGACCCGCGCGAGTTCAACAAGGATGTACCCGAGGCCTATGCCAAGCTGCTTCTGAAGTGCCTCGTGAAGGATCCGGCGGCACGCTATCAGAGCGCCGCCGAAATCTACGAGGACCTCAAGGAAATTCGGGTGCGATAATGGACACGCAGGCCGTGCTCGAGCACCTGCAGCGCTTACCGCCCTGGGCCTGGGGCGCGGCCCTGCTGGGACTGGTGGCGCTGGTCTTCGCCGTGCGCGTTCTGAAGCGCTACGGCCGGCTGCGCCGTTACCCCGGTCTTCAGCCGCGGTTTCGATCGGCGGCCGGGGCGCGCGTGCTCGCCGCGGCCGAGGCCTCCGAAAAGCGCGGTGCGTTCGAAGAGGCGGGAGATCTGTTTCTCCAGCTAGAACTCCACGACGGCGCGCGCCGCAACTATCATCGCGCCCAGACCGGGTTGAAGCTGGCCGGCTCTTATCTCGCCACCGGGCAGAAGCTCGAGGCCGCCACGTGGTTCGAACGTGCGGGGCGAGTCGACGAGGCGCTCGAACTGTACCTCGAAGTGGGCCAGATCGCCCATGCGGCACGTGCGGCGCAGTCGGCCGGTGACTTTCTGCAGGCGGCCCAGCTCTTCGAGGGGGCGGGCGATTTCGCCGCCGCGGCTCCCCTTTACCGGCGCATTCAGGACATTCCCAAAGCGTTCGCCTGCTATGAGAAAGCCGGCGAGCAGGGGGCGGCGGCGGCGCTGGGCGTCGAACACGTCGGCCAGATGCTCGCCGGGCTCCGGCAGGGGAAAAAGGCGAGCGCCGCCGACGTGCGCGAACTCGAGTCGCTCGCCGAGCGCGCGGCGGCGATCCTGGCAGAGTCGGAGAAGGCGAGCGACTGGGAGCAGGGGCTGCAGCTCTATCTCTTCGCGAAGCGGTGGGCGAGCGCGGGGCACCTTTTCCGCAAACTCGGCAAGCTCGAAAAGGCCGTCGAGCAGTTTCTGCGCGCCGGCGACAAACGCAATGCCGCCGACGTGCTCGACGAACTCGGCCGCCCCCGCGAGAGCGCGAAGCTCAAAGGCGAAGACTTTCTCGCCCGCGACATGCTGCGCGAGGCGGCCGCGCAGTTCGAGACCGCCGAACTCTGGGAGCAGGCCGCCGAAGCGCTCGTCAAACTGGGCGACAACCTGAAGGCCGCCCTTCTGTTTCGCCGCATGAACATGCCGCTGCGCACCGCAGAGCTGCTGGAAAAGGAAGGGCAGTACGGCGAGGCGGCCGCCGCCTACCGCGAGGCGGGCGACGACGAACGCGCCCTGCACTGCTACGAGCAGTTGAGCGACTGGGGCGCGTATACGGAACTGCTCGAAGCGAAGGAGCGGTGGTACGAGGCCGGCCTGAATTACCTCAAGCGGGGGCTGAGCGACAAGGCAATCAAGGCCCTGCAGCGGGTCGACGAGCACGATCCGCGCTACGGGGCCGCGGCCCTCGCGCTCGGCGACCTCTTCGCCGAGAAGGGCATGCATGGCCTCGCGAAAGAAAAGTACCTGGCCCTCATCGGTGACGAGCGCATCCAGCGCCGGAACATCGAGGCCTATTACAAGCTGGCGCTCGCCTACGAAGCCAATCAGGAGCTCAACCAGGCGCTCCAGACGTTCGAGAAGATCCTCGGCCTCGACTTTCACTTCAAGGACGTCGGCCAGCGCATTCACGATCTGAAGGAACGCATCGCCCTGCGCACCCCGTTCATGACGCCGGCGCAGAGCGGGGGCCAGCCGGTCGATCCCTTCGCCGCCACGCTCATGCAGCCGGCCCAGGCGGCCAAACGCCGGTATGAAATCGTCTCTGAACTCGGCCGCGGCGGGATGGGTGTCGTCTACAAGGCGCGCGATACGGTACTCGACCGGGTCGTGGCCCTCAAGGTGCTCCCCCCCATGTTCCGCCAGAACGAGCTGGCCCTGCGCAACTTCTTTCGCGAAGCCAAGAGCGCGGCGGCACTTCAGCACCCCAATATCGTCACCGTCTACGATACGGGTGAAGAAGCGGGCAGTCCCTATATTACAATGGAATTCGTAGAGGGGCGCGATCTCAAGCAGATCGTGTCGGAGTCGGGGGCGTTTGCGCTGGGGCCGCTTCTGCTGGTGTTCGGGCAGATGTGCCAGGCGCTCACCTATGCGCACGAGCGATCCATCGTGCACCGGGATATCAAACCGAGCAACGTGCTGTGGACCAAGGACAAGCAGGTCAAGGTAACCGACTTCGGCCTCGCCCGCGCCCTGAACCAGGGTGCGAACACCATGACCACGACCGGCGGCACCCCCTACTACATGAGCCCCGAGCAGACGCTGGGCAAGAACCTCGATCACCGCACCGACATCTACTCGCTGGGGGTCATGATGTTCGAGCTGGCGACGGCGCGCCTGCCGTTCGAGGAGGGGGACATCGGGTACCACCACGTTCACTCCGAGGCGCCGAACCCGTCGGTGCACCGCAACGACCTGCCCCCGGCCATGAGCCGTATCATCCTGCGCTGCCTGGCCAAGAAGGCCGACGAGCGCTATGCGACGGCCGCCGACGTTTTTCGCGAGCTGCGCGAGTCCTTCGGCAGCTGATCTTCGCGCCGCTCGCTCTGGCCGGCCTGCTGCTGCCCGCCCCGGCGTCGGCGACCCAGACCCTGCTCTTCGAGCGTGCCGAGACGCCCGCCGCGGGCACGTTGACGCTCGGGCTGGGGGCCGACTGGCGGATGCGCGACTACCAGGCGCTCGACCCTGAGGCCGAACGGGGCAGCCCCGCCTCCGATTTCGAGCAGAAATACACGCTCGGCCGGCTCACCGCCGGATACGCGGCCGGCGACCGGGTCGAACTGCGGGCCTGGGGCACGGGCATGAACGTCTTTCGCCCGGGCGCGGGGAGCGTGCGCAACCTGCGCGAGTACCGGACGGTCGACGATCTGGTGACCGGCTTCAAGTGGCGCTTCTGGCCGTGGAACACGATTGCGGGCGCCCCGCTTCTCGCCGCCCTGCGCTTCGACACGAAGTTCCCGAACACGAACGAGCGCTATTTCGCGGGAACGAACAACATCGACCTGGCCTTCGGCGCCCTGGCCGATCTGACCCTCACCCGCGACGTGACGCTGCACCTGCAGGCCGGCCTCAACATCGTCGGCGACCCCCGCCGGGCCAACCACCAGGACGACTGGGCCGAATATCGGATTGCCCTCGGCCCGTCGGCCGCGCACCGCCGTGCCCGCCGCTGGGGGCTTGCTGGGGGCCTGCAGGGCTACCGCGGCTACTATGACCGCCATGACGACAAGGGGCGCATCTTTCTGCAGACGAGCTGGCGCCCCGGCGAGCGCTGGGAGGTGCTCGGCGCCCTGACCCGGCAGGTCTACGGCGACCGGGCCGAACCGTTCGAGGTCTTTCACTTCACGGAACAGGCGGGGGTCGCCGTCGATGTCCTCTGGCGTCTGCCCTAGCAGGGTCTTGAAATATTTGAGCGAGCGCGAAATATCGATTCCTGCGCTCGGGTTTGCGGAGCCCGGCTTCCCATGGTAGAATCATCTACTAACTTGGGTATTTCTACCGAGTGGATTTCCGTCAGGTATCCACTTTTTTCGTTTATGAGAGGGAGAGTTCGGGGTGGAGCCGCGGTCCAAAGCCGACGACCAGCTGCGCGAGTCGATTGAAAACCGGGTCCGCGAGGTCGCAGACCTGCGACTGGCCCGGATCGGACTCGATCTGGTCGACGCCGAGTACAAGCGGGAACCCGGCGGCGTCGTCCTGCGGCTCTACATCGACAAGGAGGGCGGGGTCAGCCTCGACGATTGTCAGTCGGCCAGCCGCACGCTCGAACCGGTGTTTGAAACCGAGGGGGTAGACGACCTGATTCCGGGGCCGTACAACCTCGAGGTTTCGAGCCCGGGACTTTTCCGCCAGCTGAAGCGGCCGCGCGATTTTGAACGCGCCGTCGGCCGGCGGATCAAGATTCGGACCCATCGCGCCCTCGAGGGGCAGAAGGTCTTTGTAGGCATCCTCGACCGGCTGGGCGAGGATCATCTGTTTCTGCGCACCGGTGACGCCGTCTTCGAAATCGAGATGGACAACATCGGCAAAGCGAATCTGGAACCGGAATTGCATTTCTGACGAGCCGGCGCCCGGCCATACGGGTGTCGCACAGGAGGATACGGTGAACGAACTGGCGCGGGCCATTGAACAGGCCGCTCGGGATAAGGGGATCGACAAGGCTATCATCATCGAAGCGCTCGAACAGGCGCTCGAGGCGGCCGCGCGCAAGCGTTATCCTCTGAAGGAAAACATCGAAGTCCACTTCAACGAAGAACTCGGCGAGCTCGAAGTCTTTGAGTTCAAGGACGTCGTCGAACAGGTTGAAAATCCTGAAAGCCAGCTTACGGTCGATCAGGCTCACCTGCTTGATCCCGATGCGCAGCTTGGCGACAGCCTCGGCATGAAGCTCGAAGGGGGCGAAGTGCTCGGCCGCATCGCCGCGCAGAACGCCAAGCAGGTCATTCTGCAGAAGGTGCGCGAGGCTGAAAAGGCGATCATCTACGAAGAGTACAAAGACCGCAAGGGTGACCTCATCAACGGCATCGTGCGCCGCATCGAACGCGGCAACGTCATCGTCGATCTGGGCCGCACCGAGGCGATCGTGCCGCGCGGCGAACAGATTCCCCGCGAATCCTACCGCCCCGACGAACGCATCCGCGCCTTCGTGCTCGACATTCAGCAGAACACGCGCGGCCCCGCCATCGTGCTCTCGCGCTCGCACCCCAACTTCATCAAGAAGCTCTTTGAACTCGAAGTCCCGGAGATTCATGAAGGGGTCGTCGAGATCAAGGCCATCGCCCGTGAACCGGGCAACCGCGCCAAGGTCGCCGTGTGGAGCTACGACAAGGACGTCGATCCGGTGGGAGCCTGCGTCGGCATGAAGGGCTCGCGCGTCCAGAACGTCGTGCAGGAGCTTCGCGGCGAAAAGATCGACATCATCCAGTGGTCTGAAGATCCGGCCAAGATGATCGAGAACGCCCTGAGTCCGGCCGAGATTTCGCAGGTCATCATCGACGAGATCGACCGCAAGATGGAAGTCATCGTGCCCGATGATCAGCTCTCGCTGGCCATCGGCCGCAAGGGGCAGAACGTCAAACTGGCCGTGCAGCTGACCGGGTGGAACGTGGATATCCGCTCCGAAACCGAAATGGTCGAAGCCAGCCGCAAGGCCAAGCTCGCCCTGAAGCAGGTGCCGGAGATGAGCGACACGGCCATCGAGCTGCTGTTTCAGGCCGGCATCGAAAGCATCGAAGACCTGGCGAATGCCGACGCGGCGCGCCTCGAAGCCGAAACCTCGATCTCGATTGAGAAGCTGCAGCTGCTCATCGCCAACGCCGGCACGGTGCTGGTCGAAGCCCACGCCCGCGCCGAGCGCGTCGCCGAGTGGAAGAACAAGCCGGTTTCGTCCCTCGAGGGGGCCGATGCCGAAATTACGGGGGCGCTCGAAGCCCGCGGCATCCGCACCGTCGAAGAGCTGGCCGAGGCCAATCTCGACGGGACCGATGAGGCGCTGCGTGCCCGGGCCGAAGAGCTGCGGCGCGCCGCGCGCGTGCTGCTCGAGCTGCCCGAACCCGAAGAAGAAGCCGAGGCGGATGCTGCGTCCGCCGATGAACAAGAAGGGGTTTCCGAAGGCGAAGCCTCTCCGCAGAGTTGAGGATGACCGATCCGGCGCCCGGGGTTCGCGTCAACCTCGAACCCGGCGCTCCTGCCGTGCTCTGTGCGTCGCGATGACGTAAGATAGACAGGTTGAGGAAATATTGATGGGGAAAATGCGCGTACATGAGCTTGCCAGGGAACTTGGCATGAAAAACAACGACCTCCTGCCGGTGCTGAAGACGCTCGGCTACGAGGTCACGAACCACATGAGCGTCATCGACGACTCGCAGGTTCGCAGGGTCAAGGCCCACATTGCCGGCGAAGACGGAGCGGGCGCTCCGACCGGCACGGTTCAGGAAAAGCGGATCGAGACGACCGTCTCGAGCGGTCGCGCCGTGATCCGTCGCCGCGGTAAGGCCGCGGCCGAACCCGAACCGGCAGCCGCCGCCGAGCCCGTTGCCGCCAAGGCTGAAGAGGCGGCTCCGGCTCCCGCGCAGACGACCACCATCATCCGCCGCCGGCGCGTCGCCGAAGAGCCGCAGGAGCCGGCCGCCCAAGCCGAAGCCCCGGCCGAAGAGGCCGCGCCGGCCGTTGAAGGCGCGCAGGCCGAGACGCCTGAAGCCGCCGAGGCTCACGTCGCTGCGGCAGAAGAAGAAGCAGTGCCTGCGAGCGCCGAAGCAGCAGAGGCCGCCCCGTCGGGCGAAGCCCCCGCGGCGGCCGCGCCTGTAACGCCCCGCGCCTCGGTGTCGGCCAACCAGGCCCGCATCCTCGACAAACCGAAAATTCCGCTTTCGCGCCTGCAGTCGAGCGCGCCGGCTCCCGTGCGCCCGGCCGGCGAAGACCGCGATGACGAAGAGCAGCGGCGCCGGAAGCTCAAGACGGCCAAGGGCGACGCTCCGGGTCTGCGGCGCCGCGTCGTTACTAAGCGCCAGTTTCAGACCCAGGTGCTCAGCGACGAGGACGGTGATTTCGAACGTGCCGCGCGGCGCCGCAAGAGCGAAGCCCGCAAGCGCCGCGAATCCAAGAAGACCGAGATCACGACTCCCCGCGCTGCCAAGCGCAAGATTCGCGTGGCCGACGTCATCACGGTCGGCGACCTGGCCCACAACATGGGGGTCAAGGCCAATGAAATCGTGAAGCGGCTCCTGCAGCTCGGCGTCATGGCCACCGTGAACCAGGGTATCGACGCCGATACCGCCGCGGTCATTGCCTCGGAATACGGCTACGACGTCGAGAACACCGGCTTCCAGGTCGACGACGTCCTGCAGTACGCCGAGAGCGACAAGCCAGACGAGCTGAAGGCGCGCCCGCCGGTCGTGACCGTCATGGGCCACGTCGACCACGGTAAGACCTCGCTGCTCGACGCCATTCGCAAGTCGAGCGTCGCCTCGGGCGAAGCCGGCGGCATCACGCAGCACATCGGTGCCTACAGCGTCGAGACCTCGAACGGCACGATTACCTTCGTCGATACGCCGGGCCATGAAGCCTTCACCGCCATGCGCGCCCGCGGCGCCCAGGTCACCGATATCGTCATTCTCGTCGTGGCCGCCAACGACGGCGTCATGCCGCAGACGATCGAGGCCATCAACCACGCCAAAGCGGCGGGGGTGCCGATTATCGTCGCGGTCAACAAGGTCGATCTTCCCGAAGCGAACCCCGACAAGGTGCGCCAGCAGCTGACCGAATACGGGCTTGTCGCCGAAGAATGGGGCGGCGAGACGATTTTCGAAAGCGTCTCGGCCAAGGCCGGCAAGGGCATCGACTCGTTGCTCGATTCGATCCTGCTGCAGGCCGAAGTACTCGACCTCAAGGCGAACCCCGACAAGCTGGCCCTCGGCATCACCGTCGAAAGCCGCCTCGACAAGGGGCGCGGCCCGGTGGCCACGGTCATCATCAAGGAAGGCACCCTGCGGGTCGGCGACTGGGTGGTCGCGGGCACGTCTTCGGGCCGCATCCGCGCCATGTTCGACGACAAGGGGCAGCCGATGAAGGATGCCGGCCCCAGCGTGCCGGTCGAAATTCTCGGCCTCTCCGACGTCCCCGACGCGGGCGAGAAGATGCACGCCGTCAAGGACGACAAGGCCGCCAAGCAGGTGGCCGAGCACCGCACGCTCAAGATTCGCGAGCAGGAGCTTGCGCGCACGAGCAAGGTCACCCTCGAGGATCTCTACGATCGCATCAAGGAAGGGGCCGTGCAGGAGCTGCGTCTCGTCGTCAAGGCTGACGTACAGGGTTCGGTCGAGGCGCTGCGTGACAGCTTCCTGCGGCTGAGCACCGACGAGGTGAAGGTCCGGATCATCCACACGGGTGTCGGCGGCGCGAACGAAAGCGACGTGAACCTGGCCTCGGCCTCGAACGCGATCATCATCTGCTTCAACGTGCGTCCCGACGGCAAGACGTCGACGCTGGCCGAACGCGAAGGGGTCGAGATCAAGGCCTACAACATCATCTACGACGCGGTCGACAACATCCGCAAGGCGATGGAAGGTCTGCTCGCGCCCGAAGTTCGCGAGAGCATCCTCGGCCATGCCGAAGTGCGCCAGGTCTTCAACGTCTCGAAGGCCGGCACCGTCGCGGGGTCGATGGTTACCGACGGCAAGGTTCTGCGTTCGGCAAAGGCCCGCCTGCTGCGCGACAGCAAGGTGGTCTATGAAGGCTCCATCGCTTCGCTGCGCCGCCTGAAAGACGACGTGCGCGAAGTGCAGCAGGGCTTCGAGTGCGGTATCTCGCTCGAGAACTTCAACGACATCAAGCCGGGCGACGTGGTCGAAGTCTACGACGTACAGGAGATCGCCCGCACGCTGGGGAGCCCGGCCGCCGGCTGATCGCGCGGCCCGGCCCCGCTCGCGCCCGATGTACGTCGGCGTCCTGACCCTGCGGCTGTACCTTCACGGGGTGCGCGACCTCAAGGCCAAGCGGCGCATCGTTCAGTCGGTTCGTGAGCGTGTCCGATCGCGCTTCAACTGCGCCGTTGCCGAAGTCGACGATCTCGACCGCTGGCAATCGGCCGTCCTCGGTGTGAGCGTCGTCAGCAACGACGGCGCCCACGCCGATTCTTCGCTGCAGCATATCGCAGACTTCGTCGACGGCCTCGGGCTCGCCGAAGTTCTCGACCGATCCGTAGAGATCCTCGTCGTCCGGGAGGAGTAATGGCCAGAGAATTCAAACGCAGCGATCGGGTGGGCGAACAGATTCAGCGGATCCTCGGGGAGCTGCTGCTGTACGAAGTGAAGGACCCGCGCCTCACCGGCGTCACGCTGACAGGGGTCAAGGTCACCGACGATCTCTACCATGCGACGGTCTACTTTTTCGTCCACGGCGGCGAGAAGGAGCGCGACGAAGCCCTGGCCGGATTTCGCTCGGCGGCCGGCTATTTCCGCAGCGTCATCCGCAAGCAGACCGATCTGCGCACCACCCCCGAACTCCACTTCTCCTGGGACCGCTCGCTCGACGAGGGGGAGAAGATGGACCGCATTTTCCGCGAGCTGCAGGATCGTGGCGGCGAGTGAGCTCGAGCGGGCCGCCGCTGCCCTGCGCGCGGCCGAAACCGTGCTCGTGACCGCCCATGCCCAGCCCGAGGGTGATGCACTCGGATCCAGCCTCGCGCTCGCTCTCCTGCTCGAACGCATGGGCAAGCGCGTACAGCTTTTCAATGCCGATCCGGTTCCGCGCAACTTGCGCTTTCTCCCGCAAATCGCGCGCCTGCTGACCCACGCGCTCCCCTCGGGCCCGGTCGATGCCGTCGTGCTCTGCGACGTCGCCGAGCCCGAACGCGTGTCCGAGGGCCTCGAGTCGCTACCTGCGCGAATCCGCATCGTCTTCGACCACCACCTGACCACCCGCGCCTTCGGCGATATCCTCGTGCGCGATGCCGATGCCCCGGCCACCTGTGAACTCATCCTGCAGCTGGCCGACGCCCTCGCGGTTCCCCTCGACGCCGAGCTGGCGACCTGTCTTTATGCGGGAATCGCCGTGGATACCGGAAATTTCCGCTTCTCGAATGCCGGGACGCGCGCCTTTGCCGCCGCCGCCCGGCTCGTCGCGGCCGGGGCTGATGCGCCCGCCATCGCCCACGAGCTGTTCGAAGAGCTTCCGCTCAGCCGCCTGCGCCTGCTGGCATGCGCGCTCGGGTCGCTCGAACTCGATCTCGAGGGGCGCGTCGCTTCGCTGACGGTCGACGCCGCCATGCTCGAGGCCTGCGCCGCCGGGACGGAAGATCTGGACGGGCTCGTCAACTATCCGCGCGCGCTCGCCGGTTGCGCCGTCGCGTTGCTGCTCTATCCGAGGTCTTCGGGTGAGACCCGCATCAGCCTGCGCACGAGCGTGAACGCAGTCGATGTGGAATCGGTGGCGCGCGTCTTCGGGGGCGGCGGCCACCAGCACGCGGCGGGGTGTACGATTGCCGCGCCGGCGCCGGAAGCGCGCCGCAGGGTCGTCGCCGAAATCGAACGCATGCTCGCGCGCGTTCTGCCGTCTGCGGAGCAGGCCTGATGAACGGCGTGCTCCTGGTCGACAAGCCGGCCGGGCTGACGTCGCGCCAGGTCGACGACCGGGTGAAGCGCGGCCTGGGCCGCGGCGCCCGTGTCGGTCACGCCGGCACGCTCGATCCTTTCGCCACGGGGCTGCTGCCCGTGCTCATCGGCGAGGCGACCAAGCTGAGCCCGTGGCTCACCGGGTGCGAAAAGGCCTATGAAGCGGAACTCGTGCTCGGGCGCGCGACCGACACGGCCGACCGAGAGGGGGCGGTCGTGGCCGAGGCCGCCATCGGTGCGCTCGATCCCGCGCGCATCCGGGCGGCGATGGACGCACTTACGGGCACCTTTCCCCAGCGCGTCCCCGCCTACTCGGCCGTCAAGCAGGGGGGCGAGGCGCTTCATGCGAAGGCCCGCCGCGGCGAGGCCGTCGACGCGCCCGTGCGCGACGTGACCGTCTACGCCTGGGATCTGCTCGGGACGACCCCGACGTCCATCCGCTTCTCGGTGCGCTGCGCGGCGGGCACGTTCGTGCGCGCGCTGGGCGAACAGCTGGCCGAGCGGCTGGGGACGATCGGATACCTGGAGACCCTGCGGCGCACGGCCGCCGGCCGGTTCTCGGTTGCCGACGCGCGCCCCCTCGACGAGGCTCTCGCGCGCATGTCGCTGCTGCCGCTCGAAGCGGCCCTGGATCTTCCCGTCGTTCACCTCGACGCCCGCACGGCCTGGCAGATGGCCAACGGCCAGCGCGTTTCTGCCCCCGACGGCCCCGCGCGGGCGCAGGCGTGGACTCCCGAAGGGCGGCTCCTGGCCGTCGTCGAGCGCCGCGAGACGGCCGAGGATACCCCCCCGGTCTGGCGGGTCGTGCGCGGCTTTCGTCTCGGCAGCCCCCAGCGGCCAGAAAGGCCCGGCGCCCCGGGGGAGGCGGCGGCCAAAGCCCCTTGACGGGGATTTGCGATTCCTTTACAGGGACGCGCCCGGGTGGTAGACTATCGGATTACCTCTATTTAGAGAAGACAAGGAAAGGAGTGCGCGAGCCATGCCGCTTGCCGTCGAAAAAAAGGGCGAAATCATCACCTCGCATCGTAAGCACGAAAACGATACGGGCAGCCCCGAAGTCCAGATTGCGCTGTTGACTGAACGTATCACGTACCTCACCGAGCATTTCAAGACCCACAAGAAGGATCACCATTCCCGCCGGGGTCTGCTCAAGCTCGTCGGCCGTCGCCGCAAGTTGCTCGACTACTTGCGCCGCAACGACATCGAGCGCTACCGGTCCATCATCGAAAAGCTCGGAATCCGCAAGTAATCTGCGGATGGGAATGAGGTTCCATGCTCTACACGCCCAAGATCTATGAAACGCAGATCGATGGCAAGACGATCCGGATTGAAACGGGTCGTATGGCCAAGCAGGCAGACGGCAGCGTGCTCGTCTCCTGTGGCGGCAGCGTCGTTCTCGTCGTTGCCGTCTCTGCCGAAAAGCCCAAGGAAGGCATCGATTTCTTTCCGCTGACCTGCAACTACCAGGAGCAGGCCTACGCCGCCGGCAAGATTCCCGGCGGGTATTTCAAGCGCGAAGGCAAGCCGCCCGAGAAGGAAGTGCTCACGAGCCGGCTCATCGACCGCCCGCTGCGCCCGCTGTTTCCGGAAGGCTACAGCAACGAAACCCAGGTCATGGCTACGGTCATCTCGGCCGACACCGAGAATGATACGGACGTGCTCGCCATGATCGGCGCTTCGGCCTGCCTGACGATTTCGAACATCCCGTTTCACGGACCGATCGCGGCCGTGCGCGTGGGGCGTGTCGACGGCAAGCTGGTGGCCTACCCGACGCGCTCGCAGCTGAAGACCAGCGACATGAACATCGTCCTGGCCGCCAGCAAGGAGTCGCTCGTCATGGTCGAAGGGGGCGCCCAGTTCGTTCCCGAAGCCGACGTGCTCGCCGCGCTGGAGTTCGGCCACAAGTCGATTCAGCCGCTCATCGAGCTGCAGGAGAAGATGCAGGCCGACGTGGGCCGCCCGAAGCGCGAATTCTCGACCAAGACCTTCGATAAGGAGTGGGTCGACAAGGTGCGCCCGTTCGCCGAAGCCAAACTTCGCGATGCCTTCCAGACGGCCGACAAGGCCGAACGCCGCGGCAAGCTGAGCGCCATCGGCGAAGAGGTGCTCGCGCACTTTGCGGGAACTGAAGACACCGCCGCAAACGCCGGCGAAGTCAAGGCCGCCTTCGAAGAAGTCAAGTGGCGCATCATGCGCCTGCTGATCAAGGAAGGCAAGCGCATCGACGGCCGCGGGCTCAAGGACATCCGTCCCATCGTCTGCGAAGTCGGCGTGCTCCCGCGCGCCCATGGTTCGTCGCTGTTCACGCGCGGCGAAACCCAGGCGCTCGTGGCCGCCACGCTCGGTACCAGCGAAGACGCGCAGTGGATTGACACGCTGGAAGGCGACTTCCAGAAAACGTTCATGCTCCACTACAACTTTCCCGCCTACTCGGTGGGCGAGGTGCGTCGGCTGGCCCCTCCGGGCCGCCGCGAAATCGGCCACGGCGCGCTGGCCGAACGGGCCGTGCGTCCGGTGCTGAACCAGGAAGAGCTCCCCTACACGATCCGCATCGTGAGCGACATTCTCGAATCGAACGGTTCGAGCTCGATGGCCTCGGTCTGCGGCGCGACCTTGAGCCTGCTCGACGCCGGCATCAAGATCAAGGCGCCGGTGGCCGGCATCGCGATGGGACTCATCAAGGAAGACGACCAGTTCATGGTGCTCTCCGACATCCTCGGCGACGAGGACCATCTGGGGGACATGGACTTCAAGGTCTGCGGCACGCGCGAAGGGATCACGGCCCTGCAGATGGACATCAAGGTCACCGGCGTGACCGGAGCCATCATGCAGCAGGCGCTCGACCAGGCGCGCGAAGGCCGTCTGCACATCCTGGGCAAGATGGCCGAGGCGCTGTCCGAACCGCGTCCCGAGCTCTCGCCCTATGCACCGCGCCTCACGACGATTAAGATCAACCCCGACAGGATCCGGGACGTCATCGGCTCGGGCGGCAAGACCATTCGCGGTATCGTCGCCGAAACCGGCGTCAAGATCGACGTCGAAGATGATGGCACCGTGACGATCTTCTCGGCCGACGCCGACAGCATGCGCCGGGCGGTTCAGATCGTCAAGAACCTCACCGAAGAGGCCGAGGTCGGCGCTCTGTACGTGGGCAAGGTGCGCAAGATCATGGACTTCGGCGCCTTCGTCGAGATTCTCCCCGGAACCGACGGACTCGTTCACATCTCGCAGCTGTCGCACGAACGTGTGGCGTCGGTGAGCGATGTGCTGAAAGAGGGTGACGAAATACTGGTGAAGGTGCTCGGCATCGACAACGCAGGCAAGATCAAGCTCTCCCGCAAGGAGGCGCTGGACGCTAATCCGGAGCACGCCGTCAACCGGTAATTCGCTGCAGGGGGTTATCAGGGGTGTATCGAAAAACGCAGCTTGACAACGGCATCCGCGTCGTTACCGAAGAAGTCGGATCTTTTCACACGGTGGCCCTCGGGCTGCATGTCGGGGTCGGCTCCCGCTTCGAGAGCGAAGCGGAAGCCGGCTACTCGCACTTTCTCGAACACATGCTTTTCAAGGGGACGCCGACCCGGTCGGCGTCCCGCATTGCACGGGAAATCGAGTCGGTCGGCGGTATCCTCAACGCCTACACCGCCAAGGAATACACCAGCTACTACTGCAAGGTTCTCTACGAGAACTTCGAGACGGCCGTCGATCTGCTGACGGACATCTTCCTGAACTCCACCTTCGATCCCGAAGAGCTTGAACGCGAGCGCGAGGTTATCAAGGAAGAAGTCCGCATGGTCGACGACACGCCCGACGACCTGGTGGTCGACCTCTTCTATCGCGATCTGTTTCCCGGGCATCCGCTCGGGCGCCCGATCCTGGGCACCTTCGACACGCTTGACGCCTTGACCCGAGACAGCCTCGTCGCCTACAGAGACCGGCATTACCGTCCCCACAACGTCGTCATCTCGGCCGCCGGGCGGGTCGATCACGATCGGCTCGTCGAAACGATCGCCCGCGTCTTCGACGGCGTGCATGGGGCCGCGACCCATCCGCTCGACGCGCCGCCGCCCATCGACCGCAAGGCCAGCCTGCACCACAAGCCCACCGAGCAGGTACACATCTGCCTGGGCACGCAGTGTTTCGCCTACGGCGATCCGCGGCGCATCCCGCTGCTCGTGCTCAACACTGAACTCGGCGGCGGCATGGGGAGCCGTCTGTTTCAGGAAGTGCGCGAAAAGCGGGGGCTCGCCTACACGGTGGGTTCACACGCCAGCGGCTATCTGGATGCGGGGCTCTTCGAAATCTTTCTCGGCACGGCCAAGAAGAACGTCGCCGACGCCGTAAACGTCTGCCTCGACGAACTCGAAAAGCTCGTGCGCCATCCGCTCACCGAACAACAGCTGCGCGAAGCCAAGAGCCAGCTCAAGGGGGCCCTGCTCATGTCGCTCGAGAGCAGTGACGCGCGCATGGGAAGGCTCGCCCGCAACGAGCTCTACCTCGGCCGCGCACAGAGCATCATGGACCTCATCGAGCAGGTCGACGCCGTGACCCAGGACGACATGGACGCGGTCGCCCGCCAGGTGTTCAATCCCGAACGCATGGTGCTCACCATGCTCGGCGACGGCGACGGCATCCGCGTGCCCGACAGTTTCGCGGTCCGGACATGACCGTCCGCGTTCCCGTCCGCGTCCTGCCGCACGCGGCCGACCTCCCGCTGCCTGGCTACGCGACGGCTCACGCCGCCGGACTCGATCTGCTCGCCGCCGTCGACGCCGACGTCCTGCTGGCTCCGATGCAGCGCGCCGTTATCCCCACCGGGCTGTGCGTGGCGATCCCCGAAGGGTGGGAGGCGCAGGTGCGCCCCCGGTCGGGGCTTGCCCGCAATCACGGCGTCACCTGCCTGAACACGCCCGGAACGATCGATGCCGATTACCGCGGCGAGATCGGCGTTCTGCTCGTCAACCTCGGCGCCGAGCCCTTCGCCGTGTCTCGCGGCATGCGCATCGCCCAGCTCGTCGTGTCTCCGGTGGGCCGCATCGAGTGGGAACCTGCGACCGAGCTTCCGCCCACGGTGCGCGGCGCGGGCGGCTTCGGCAGTACCGGCGTCGCCTGAGGCGCCCACCCGGAAATCTTCTGCCGGCAGGGTCCTTCAGCAGACGGTCGCCCCGGTTTACAATGGGCCTGTGCCCCGCGTCGATCTCCACTCTCATCTCATCCCCGGCGTCGACGACGGCGTGCGCACCCTTGATGATGCTCTGCGGTGCATCGAGGGGCTCGTCGAGCGTGGATACGATTGCCTCTGCACGACGCCCCACCAGGCCGACCGCTGGCGCCCCGACGCCGCCTTCCTGACCGCCGCCCTGCGCGGGTTGCGCGAAGAGATCGACCGGCGCGGGTGGCCCGTGCGGCTCGCCCTCGGCGCCGAGAACCATCTCGACGAGGTCTTTCTGACACGACTCGAGCAGGGGACCCTGCCCACGTACGGCCTCGCCGGCCGCGACGTGCTCGTGGAGTGCCCGGTTTGGTCCCGGCCGCCGTTTCTTGAAGAAATCCTCTTCCGCCTGCAGACAGGCGGGATACGGCCGGTTCTTGCCCACCCTGAGCGCTATCCGTGGCTGGTGCGCGACAGGGCGCGCGTTGCGGCCCTCCGGAACGCGGGGTGCCTGTTCCAGGTCGACCTCGGGAGCTTCGCCGGGGCATACGGCAGCGAGGCAAGACAGGCGGCGCGGCGGCTCGTGCGCGAGAAAGCCGTCGATCTCGTCGCGACCGACCTGCACGGTGCCGGCCGCCTGCCCGCCCTGGTCGACGCCGGGTGGCAGGCGCTGGCCGAACTGGCCGGCCCGGCCGAGCTGGCGCGGTGGGGATCTGCGACCCCCGGCGAGATCTTCGCGCGTGCCTGGACGGGCGCCTGGGGGCAAGAAATCGCTCACCCCCCCGAACCGTCTGCCGATATCTAAGCGGCTGATATCTCAGCAGTCCATTGCTGATTCACCCGGCCATTCGGTACAATGGTCGTTTGGCCTCGCGATGTGGCGTCGCCGATGTCACACGGGAATTTCGCCTGGGCGCAGCGCATGAGTCTTGTCGGCAACATTGAGGATCTTCCGCTCACGGACATCCTCCAGATCGTTTCGCTCAGCCGAAAGTCGGGTGTTCTGGCATTGAAGCGCGAGGGGGCTGAGGCCGCGATCTGCTTTCAGAACGGGCTCGTCGTCGCTGCCTCCATCACCGACTTCCCGCTCGACCTGCTGGCGTTTCTGCGCCGCAAGGGCCTGCTGACCCCGGCCGACGAAGCCGACGTCCGCCAGCAGGTACAGGACGGCATTCCGGTGGCCGAAGCGCTTGCAAACTTCGCGGTCCCCGACACCGTCATCGAAGGCTTTTCCCGCGCGGCGATCGAAAAGGTGGTCTACCGTCTGTTCACCTGGCGCGAAGGCTCGTTCACATTCGATCTGATGGATGGGGCCGAAGAGCGTTTCCGCGCGAATCCGCTGCATCCGTTTCTCGCCCAGGGGGTGAACCCGCAGTTTCTCGCCATGGAAGGGGCGCGCCTGCAGGACGAGAGCGACTATTTCACGACGAAAAGCCCCGGCGCTGCGCCTTCGCCTGACCCCGCGCCGGCCCCGGCCGCGAAGCCCGAGCCCCGTCCCGCGCAGGCGGCCCCGAGCGAGCCTCCGGTCGCGCCTGCGCCGCCTCCCGCTCAGCCTGCGCGCGCCGCCGCCCCCGCGACGGCCCCCGCGACGGCCTCCGGTGCGGCCTCCAGTGCGGCCCCCCGGCCGTCGGCCGCCGCCGCTCCGGCGCCGGCCCTCAACGACCGGCCGCTCGTCGCCATCGTCGACAACGACGCCGTCGCGCTCAAGAACATCGAAAACGTGCTCCTGCAGCGCGGCTACGAAGTGGCCGCCTTTGCCCGCGTCGAGACCGTCATCAACGCCGTGCGCGAGCTCCTGCGCAAGGGGCGGCCGCTCATCGTGCTGGCCGACCTCGTCATGCCCAAGCGCGATGCGAGCGGGATGCTGGGCGGTCTCGAGGTGCTCGAGCTGCTGCGCGCCGAAGAGCAGGACGTGCCGATCGTCGTGCTGGCCGACATCAACAATGCCGATGCCGAAGCGCGCGCCCGCGAACTGGGGGCCGACGGCTACGTCTCGAAGCCGGGCCGCAAGTTCTACGTCAAAGAAAAAGAAAACAACACGCCCGAGTTTCTGACCTTCATGGCCGGCCTGGCCGCCGAGATCGAGCGGCTGACCGAGAAGGCACGCGGCATTTCGGCGTCTCCGGCCGCCTCGCCGTTCGTCGATCTGAGCACCGAGCTCAAGGGCGAGCTCGAGGCTGCGACCCATGCCGTGAGCGCCACGGCCCCCGTCATGGTGCCGGGCATCGAAAAATCGCGCGGCCTCGACATGCTCAAGGAGATGGTTCGCGAACTCAACGATCCGCACTTCAACGCCGACGTCTCGCTGCTTGTGCTCCGTTTCGCCGTCGAGCTCATGGATCGGGCGGTGATCTTCGCCGTGACGCCGCAGGAAGTCATCGGCCTCGGGCAGGCAGGCATCGACGCCCCCGACGCGACGGCGCGCGTGCGCTCCATGCGGGTGCCCCTCGCCGGGAGCTCGATTTTCTCCGACGTCGTGCGCATGAACGGCGCGGTGCGCCGCAAACTCGATTCCAGTGAGTGGAACCGGTATATTCTCGACCAGCTCGGCGGCCAGCGCCCCGAAGAATCCTTCGCGGCCCCGATTTTCACGAGCCGGCGCATGGCCGCCGTCGTCTACGGCGACAATGCGTCGAGCGGGCGCCCCATCGGAGACGTCGATGCCCTCGAAATTTTTCTTTCGCACGCCGGCATCGCCATGGAGCGGGCGCTGCTCGAGCGGCGGCTGCGCGACTTGACAGGCAGCCAACGCATCCACTATGCTGATTGACGTTTTGCCTCCGGAGCCGCTATCGCGTGGGAAAAAAACTCCTGGTGGCCGAGGATTCGGCTACCATGCGACAACTGATCGTCGCCGCCCTCAGTCGGATTCCCGACCTTGAGATCGTCGAGTGCCAGAGCGGCTTTGAAGCCCTCAAGGCCATCCCACGGGTGCGTTTCGACATGGTGCTCACCGACATCAACATGCCCGACATCAACGGGCTCGAGTTGATCGGTTTTCTCAAGAGCAACCCCGATACCCGGAACATTCCCATCGTCATCATCACGACCGAGTCGAGCAAGCGTGATCAGGTGAAAGGCCTCGCCCTCGGGGCCAGCGAGTACCTGATCAAGCCGTTCTCTCCCGAGCGGCTGCAGGAGCTCGTCAGCCGGCACCTCCAGATACAGCTTCCCCAATGAAAGACGACAAGGCCCTCCAGGAGTTTGTTTCGGAGAGCGAAGAGATCATCGAGGAGATCTTTCAGAACCTCCATGAGATCGAGGGGAGCATCGATCAGGGGCGCTACAACCCCGAAACCCTGAACGCAATCTTCCGCGGCGCGCACTCCATGAAGGGGCTCGCGGGGATGTTCGGTTTCGAGGGGATCCAGAGCTTCGCCCACCATCTCGAGGACCTGCTCGACAAGCTGCGCCTGGGCAAGCTCACGTTCGACAAGCCGATTCTCAACCGGCTGTTTTCCAGCATGGAGTACCTGCGCAGCCTGGTGGCCGACCGGGCGCAGGGAAAAGCCGACGACATGGCCGCCATCGACGAGCGCATCCGCGAGCTGCAGGCCATGCTCGCCGGGGGCAAGGGCGGGGCAGAGTCGAACCCCTTCGAGGGGGTAGCCCTCGATCCTGGCCTGCTCGGCGTGCTGACGGAGTACGAAGAATACCGCCTGAAGACCAACATCGAACAGGGTCATAACCTGTTCCGCGTGCGGGCGACGTTCGACATCATGAGTTTCGATCAGGAGCTCGACGGCATCACGAAGAAGCTCAAGGGGATGGGGGCCGAGCTCATCACGACCCTCCCGAGCCCCGAGCCGGCCAAGGAGATGGAGATCAAGTTCGATCTCGTCGCCGGAGGCGATCGGCCGCTGGCCGACCTCGAAGCCGAACTGGCCGCCCCGAACGTGACCGTTACCGAAATCGAGCAGGCGAGCAAAAAAAAAAGGCCGTCGCCGGGAGTAGCCGGCACGGTTGAGAGCTTCCTCCAGGCGCAGGCGCCGAGTGGAACCGTGGTCGACGATGACGACGCCGGCCGCAGAGACGAGGCCACCTCAATCCGCAGCGTTTCGAAAACGGTGCGCGTCGATATCGACAAGCTCGATACGATCATGAACGTCGTGGGCGAGCTCGTTCTCTACTCGTCGCAGATCAACCGCTTCGCCGAAAAACTGCGCCTCGAGCAGGGCAACACGGGCCCCTCGGCGCAATTCTTCAAGGCCAGCCGCGCCCTCGAACGCAAACTGCGCGAACTGCAGGACGGCGTCATGGATACGCGCATGGTGCCGCTCAAGCAGGTGTTCGACAAACTCCAGCGCATCGTGCGCAAGATTGTGCAGGACGTCGGCAAAGAAGCCGAGCTGGTCATTCTGGGCGGCGAGACCGAGCTCGATAAGCTGATCATCGAAGACCTCGGCGATCCGCTCATGCACATCATCCGCAATTCCGTCGACCACGGGCTCGAAACCCCCGACGAGCGCGAGAAGGCCGGCAAACCGCGCAAGGGAACGATCCGCATCCACGCCTACCAGCGCGGCAACCACGTCAACCTCGAGGTTGAGGACGACGGCCGCGGCATCGACCGCGAGCGCATCCGCAGGAAGGCGCGCGAAAAGCGGCTGGTCGACAACGTAGATGCCCTCAAGGACGACGAGGTGCTCAGCCTGATCTTCCTCCCCGGCTTCTCGACGGCCGAGAAGGTCTCTGAGCTTTCGGGGCGCGGCGTGGGACTCGATGTCGTCAAGGAGAACATCGCGCAGATGCGCGGGCTCATCAACATCGATACCGAACTCGGCAAGGGAACCAAGTTCACGCTCACCCTGCCGATCACGCTGGCCATCATCCGCGCCCTCATCATCGAGGCCCGCGGACGGCTCTATGCGATTCCGCTCAGTTCGATTCTCACCTCGCTCATGATCGAGCCCCGGCAGATACGCACCATCGAGCGGCGCGAGGTCATGGAGTTCCGTCATCAGAATGCGGTGCAGACGCTGCCGCTGCTGCGGCTCGAGCGCATCTTCGACCTGCGCCGCGACACGGCCGAGGCGGGCGAAAGCCTCTACGTCGTCGTGCTCGAGCTGGCCGATCGCCGCCTGGGGCTGATCGTCGACCGCCTGCACGGACAGCAGGATATCGTCATCAAGTCGATCAGCGACGTCCTGCGCACGCGCGGCATCGCGGGGGCCACGGATCTGGGGAACCAGCAGACGATTCTCGTCCTGGACGCCGCGGCCCTGATCGACGAGGCCGCGCGCGGAGTCTGATCATGTACGAGGAATTTTTCGGACTCAGCGCCCGCCCGTTTCAGAAGACCCCCGATCCCGCATTTCTCTATCGCGGACGCAAGCACGCCGAGGCGCTCACGCGCATGATATACGCGGCCGAAGAGCGCGAGCTCATGGTGCTCACCGGTGAGATCGGCGCCGGCAAGACCACGCTCACGCGCGCCCTCGCCGACGAACTTCCCGAAGACCGGTATCGCATCGTCCTGCTCATCAATCCCCGCATCTCGGCGCTGCAGCTGCTTCAGGCCCTGGCCGAGCGGCTCGGGCTCGAGAACGCGCCCCGGCAGCGGGTGCGCCTGCTCGAGGCCGTCCAGGCGCGCCTTTACGAGCTCGATCAGCAGGGGGTGACGCCTGTGCTGATCATCGACGAAGCCCAGATGCTCCCCGGCAAGGACATCTTCGACGAGCTGCGGCTCATTACGAACTACCAGCTCGACGATCGCAATCTGCTGGCCGTTCTTCTCGTCGGTCAGCCCGAACTGAGCAGGCGCCTCGCACACCCGAGCTATCGCGCATTGCAGCAACGAGTGGGAATCCGGTATCATCTTGAGGCACTGGATGAACAGGAAGTGCGGGAATATGTTGACTTTCGCACGGAAGTTGCCGGGCGCGGCGCGCCGCTTTTCACCACAGAGGCGGTCGCCGCACTGTTCCGTCTGAGCGGCGGCATACCCCGCGTCATCAACAATCTTGCGGCCAGCGCGTTGCTGAGCGGCTTCGGCAAGGGCGAAGACCCGGTCGACGCCGCTTCGGTCGAAGACGCGGCCCGCGAGCTTCAGCTGGTGCAGGTGGGGTGAGGTGGATTTACTCGAGATCCGCAAGAAAGCGCGCGCGCAGAAGAAAGCCGGGTCGACCAAGGACGATGCCCCCGGGGCGTCTGCGCCTGCCGTCGTCCCGGAGGCAGCTGCTGTTGCCGAAGCGCCTCCTGCGGCCGCATGGCCGGCCGGGGCCGTGCAGCACGTGCCCGCGCCTGCGGCGACCCCTGCGGCTTCAGACGAACCGGAAGTGCCCGCCTGGACGGCCGACGAGTTCGAGCATTTCCTGCAGAGCGGACCTTCTGCGCCCCCGGCGGCGGCCTTCGCCGCGCCTGCGTCACAGGCTGTGCCGGGCGGCTATCCCGCAGGGTCGGCCAGGGGCGACAGCCTGCGCGACTCGCTGCTCAACGCCGACTTTCTCGAACTGGCGACCGAAGAGCTTTACCGCCACACGTACGACGTCGAGACGCCCGACACGGCATTCCGGCAGGTGCTGGCCTGTCTGCTCGCCGACGAGGAGTACGGCATCGACATTCACGGCATCCGCGAAATCATCAAGCCGCGCGACATCACCGAGGTGCCGCGCGCCCCGCGCTACGTGCTCGGGATCATCACCCTGCGCGGCCGGGTCATCCCGGTGCTCGACCTGCGCGAGCGCCTGGGACTCAGCGTGTCGCCGTTGGGGCGCCAGAGTAAAATTGTCGTCGTGGCGCACCGGGAGAGCTTCTTCGGGCTGCTCGTCGACGCCGTCATCGACGTCGCCAAGATTCCCGAGCCCTCCATCGAGAGCACGAGCGCGGTCATGGTCGGGGTCGACGGCAAGTATCTCGAAGGGATCGGCCGCGTCGGAGATGAAATGATCATCCTGCTCAACCTCGGCGAAGTTCTGAATATCGAGGGCCAGTCGTGAAGACCGAATACCGTAGCCGGCACGATGAGATTCAGCTTGCGGTGCTCGTGGTCGGGGGCGAGAAGTTCGCGCTCGACATCATGCGCATCATGGAAATACAGCGGTCGCAGACCATCACGCGCATGCCCAAGGTGCCCGACTTTCTCGAAGGGGTCATCAACCTGCGCGGTGCGGTCATTCCGGTCGTCGACATGCGCAAGCGGCTGGAGCTCACCGTCACGCCGACCTCGCGCAAGACGCGCATCGTCATCGCCAACGTCGGTGGCAAGATCGTCGGCCTGCTCGTCGACGAGGTCAGCGAAGTCATTCGCGTCGCCCGCTCAGACATCGGTCCGGCGCCCGCCCTGACCCGCGGCATCGGATCCGAGTACATCATGGGGGTCGTCAAGCGCAAAGACGAGCTGCTCCTGCTGCTCGATTTCGAACGCATCCTCAGCACCGAAGAACGCGTGAAGATCGACGAGATCAAGAAGCGCGCCCGCGAAACGGCGCAGCCGGCGGGAGAGGCGGTGAAGCCGGCATGAGCGCGCGCAACTCCAGCATCGCCAGGCAGTTCATCACCTTCATTTCGGTCGTCGTGGCCGTTCTGTCGGGCGTGCTCTCGATCGTCTTCTTCTTCAATTCCCGGACGCTGCTGAACGAAGAGCTCGATCGGCGCGGCCTGCTCATCACGCGGCAGCTCGGCTACGGGGCCGACGTCGCGATCATGAACAACTCGCTGATGTACCTCGACCAGAAAATCGACAATTTTCTCGGCGACAGCGACATCGCGTTCATCATCTATCGGAACAAGGAAGGGCTCGTCCTGCGCGACTGGTATCAGGAGCAGGACATGCGCGACGAGGTCAACAAGGACCCGCAGGCCGACCGGTACCGATTTCGCGGCTACGAGATCCGCCACATCACGCGGCCGGTGACCTCGGTGACGACGACGCTCAGCGCCGATATCTTCGCCGTCTTCGGTGAAGAAGAAAGCGCCGGTGAGTCGGCCGCCACGTCGACGGTCGAGACGGTAGGCCTGGTCGAAGTCGGCATCAGCACGAAGAACATTCTCGAGCGCCTGCAGGACATCCTCTACAAGGCCATCGGCATCGCCGTGACGGGCGTGCTCATGGCCATTCTGCTCTCGTATTTCTACATTACCTACACGACGCGTCCCCTGAAGCGCATGGTGGGTGCGGCGCGCAGCGTGGCCGAGGGCAATCTGGCCGTTTCGATTGACGTCGACTCCACCGACGAGATCGGCGACCTGGCCCGCTCCTTCAACTTCATGCTCGATAACCTGCGCGAGCTCTTCTCCCGGATCCAGACGGCCAGCCTGAGCCTCTCGGAGGTCACCGGCAAGCTCAGTCACGCCAGCCGCGAAGTGCACGAAGGGGCAAGCACGCAGGGCGTATCCATCGAAGACATGAGCACGTTCATCAAGGAGATGAACAACGCGCTGCTCGAAACCCGCGAACAGACCGATCAGCTCTCGGTCTCGGCCGTCGAAAGCTCGACCTCCATTGCCGAAATGAGCGCGACCATCAATCAGGTCGACGGCTCGATGGAGACGCTCAATGAGAGCGTGCGCGAAACCAAACTCTCCATCGACGAGATCGCCGCTTCGATTCGCGAGGTTTCGACCAACGTGGCGCGGCTCACCGAGGCGGCCAACGAGACGGCGACCTCGATGACCGAAATCGACAGTTCGGTGAAGCAGGTCGAGAGCAATTCCCGCGAAACGACCGCTCTGTCCGAAAAGGTCAAACAGGACGCCGAACGCGGACGCGAGAGCGTCCAGAAGACCATCGAGGGGATCAATAAGATCCGCGTGTCTTCGCTCGAAATCGACAAGGTCATCGGCAGCCTCGACGAAAAGACCAGCCGCATCGGCAACATCCTGAACGTCATCGACGACATCGCCGACCAGACGAACCTGCTGGCCCTGAATGCCGCCATCACGGCCGCGCAGGCGGGCGAGCAGGGGAGGGCGTTCACGGTTGTAGCCGATGAGATCAAGGAGCTGGCCGAGCGCACGACGAAGTCGACCCGCGAGATCTCGGATCTCATCCTTTCGGTTCAGGACGAAAGCCGCCGGGCCGTGCAGGCGATGGATCTCGGAAACCGGAACATCGAGGCGGGCGTGCGGCTGGCCAATGCCGCGGGCGAGGCCCTGGAGCAGATCTACGACAGCGCCGAGCGCAGCTCGTCGATGGTGACGGCCATCAGCCGCGCGACGAACGAGCAGGCCAAGGGGAGCCATCAGGTCACGATGGCCATCAACCAGATCTCCGATATGTCCGGCAAGATCAGCCGCGCCATGGAGGAGCAGAAATCCCGCAGCCAGCAGATCGCCGACGCCGCCGAGCGCATGAAGCAGATCGCCGAGCAGGTGAAACGCACGACGCGCGAGCAGAGCCAGGGGAGCCGCTTCATCAATACGGCCATCGAAACCATCAATGCGAGCATCGGCCGCATCGCCCAGAATGCCGAAGAACAGACCCACGGCAGCGGACGGATCGTGCGCAGCGTCGACACGATCCGTGAGATTGCCAACCGCAATCAGAACAACGTCGCCAAGGTCGAAGAGGTCACCGAGGTCCTGAAACGGCAGACAGAGACGTTGATGGAACTCGTCCGAAGATTTAAACTGTAGCTTACAAGCCGCACCACGCAGGAAACGGACCTATGATCGTCAAGTGCCCAAGTTGCGAAGCCAAGTACAAACTCGACCCCGCGAAGCTCTCGTCGCCCGAGCCGAAGATCCGCTGCAAGAAGTGCGGCAACGTGTTCAAAGCCGTGGATGAGGCGGCCGCCAGGCCCGCCGCTCCGGCCGCTCCGCCGGCTCCGCCCCCGACGCCCCCGGCCGCCCCGGCCTCCGCGGCTCCGGCCCCCACGCCCGCCCCCTCGCCGGCGCCGGCCCCCGCCCCCGCTGCGGGCGGCAGCCCTGTCGTGGTCGTGGCCCACGAGAGCCCAGAAGTGACCGGAATGGTTGAGGAATTGCTCGGCGAGGCCGGCTACTCGGTCGTCCGGGCTCACGATGGCGTGCATGCCCTGATGGAGATCGAGCAGCGCCGCCCGGCCGTGGCCATCCTCGACGTCGCCTTGCCCAAGATGTTCGGGTTCGAGGTGGTCGAGGTCGTGCGCCGCGACAAAGCCCTGGACACGACCAAGCTTCTCCTGATTGCCGCCATCTACGACAAGACGCGCTACAAGCGCTCGCCCGTCAACCTCTATGGCGCCGACGATTACGTCGAGAAGCATCAGATTCCCGAAACCGTCGTCGACAAGGTCAAGGGGCTCATCGGTGACGCGCCTGCCGTCGCGCCCGTTGCGGCGCCCGCCGCCGCAGCTCCTGCGCCGGTCCCCACGCCAGCCCCCACGCCGGCGGCGGCGCCGGCCGCCGCACCTGTTCCTGCGAGCACTCCGACGGCGTCCGCCGGCGCCTTCGACGAATCGTCGTTGACTCCGCAGGAGAAAGAGGATCACGAGAAGGCCAAGCGCCTCGCCCGGATCATTGTTTCAGACGTGGCTCTCTACAATCCCGAAGCCCTCGTCGAGGGGCTCAAGCAGGGCAACGCGCTCGAAGCGCTCAGCGGAGACATTGAAGAGGGCCGCAAGCTCTTTCATCAGCGCGTGCCCGCCTCGGTGCGCGACAAGTTCGACTACCTGGCCCACGCCCTCGAAGACCTTTTCGAGAAGAAGCGGAAAGAGCTCGGACTTGCATCGTGACCCAGCCGCGGCCCGACCGTGCAGAGACCGACCGCTATGATGCGGCCCTGGCGCTGGAGGGGCTCGCTTTACCCGGGATTCTCGACGCGGCCAGGCCTCTGCTGAGCGATGAGTCGTGGCGCGTGCGCAGGGCCGCCTGGGAGTCGCTCGCCAAGGTCTGCACCGGGCCGGTCGGCCGCGACGCGCTCGTCGAGTTTCTCCTGTCACAGCTCGAAACTTCCGAAGACGAGCGCGAGCGCGCCAGTCTTCTCGACGCTCTCACGACGCTCGCCCGCGAAGGCGCGGCCGCCATGGTCGCCTCGCTCTCCCGCCGCAGCGCGCGGGGTAGAAAATTCGTGCTCGACGTCCTCGCCGGTATCGAGGACCCGGCCGTCTGTCCGGCCGCCCGCGCCCTGCTCGATGATCCTGACGAGAACACCGCCTTTGCGGCGGCCGAGGTGCTGGGGGCCTCGGGCGACGCCGCCGACGCCGAGCATCTGCTGAGCCGGGCCGGCGGCAATCGGGCGCTTACGTTTGCGGTGCTCTCTGCCGTAGCCGCGATTGCCCGGCGGCATCCGGTGACCCTTGACCCGGCCGTGGTGCGCCCGGCCCTCGACGATGCCATTACGGCGCTGCCCGTGCTGCAGCTGCTGGGGGCCACCGGTGACGAAGCTTCGGTCGAGCTCCTCCGCGCGCACCTGCGCGTCGGGCCGACGCTCGAGCCGGCCATCCTGGCGCTGCGCGAGCTGCTCACGCGCATGCCCCGCCTGATTCCGCCGCTCGAGAACGCCGAGGGGGATGTCCTGTTGCAGCGGGCAGCCCTGCCCACCGCGCGGACGGACGTCCGCCGCGCCGTGTTCACGATAATGGCCCGCTGCCTGCCGCAACGCCTGCGCGAAGCCTGCGACGCTCTGGTCGACGAAGATCCGCTCTGGGTCGGAGACCAGCTTGCCGAACAGCCGGATTCCATCCTGCGCGGCCTTCTCTCGCCGCTGGCGGAATGGAGTGCAGGACGCGTCGCCGTCGCACGCGTGCTCGCGCGGCGCCCCGACCTCGAAGGCGAGGCGCTGCTGCTTTCGCTGGTCAGCCAGATGGGCACCCATCAACCCGAGGCCATCGAAGCGCTCGGGCAGATCGGATCGGCGCGCTGCGTTCCCCATCTCCTGCCGACTACGATCGCCGACGAGCAGTCGGCCGAGGTAGCCGTGGGCGCTCTGCTGCGCCTCATCCGGCGCGGCGTCCCGGGTGCCGCCGAGGCGCTGCTGCGCGCCGTTCCCGGGTTGGACTCCCATGGCCTTGCTCGCGTGCTGCCGGCAGTCGCCGCTATCGGCAGCCCGGAGTCTTCTGCGGTCGTCGAGCAGGCCCTGCGGGATTCGGACGGCGAGCAACGGCGCGCGGCCGTCTATGCGCTTCGGTTCGGCGGGGGAGCGGTGTTCGAAGCCGCGCTGGTCGCGCGTCTGGCTGACGAGTCTGACGAGGTCCGGGCGGCGGCGGCGACCGTCGTGGGCGAACTCGGCCTGCAGCGGGCCGTCGAAGCGCTGAAGGTCCTGCTCGACGACGAGAGCCCCTGGGTGCAGGCCAGCGCCGTCCGGGCGCTGGCGGCGCTCGGCGAACCCCTGTCGCCCGATCTGCTGATCGAGTTGCTCAGCCGGGGGGGTATCGTCGCCGCCGAGGTGGCGCACGTCGTGGGCGAACGCATCGATGAGAACGCCTTCCCGCGGCTGGTGGCCGCGCTGGGGGAACTTGAAGACGACGCCCTCGCCGAACTGATCCGCTCGCTCGCCGGCTACGCGCAGGAGATTCCGCGCGAGGAGGCCGACAGACTGCTTGGGCACCGCGCGTGGTCGGTGCGGGCGGCCGTCGCCGGCTATCTCGCCGGACGGGCGATGCCCTGGATGCGCGAGCTGGCGCGCACGCGGCTGGGAACCGAGGCCGACGCGCTCGTGCGCTTCAGGCTCGAAGAGGCAGCCCGGGGATAAGATGCTGTCGCCGGCAGCCGCCATCCGCATCACGCCCGAAGAGTTCCGGCTCGTTCAGGAGCTGATCCGTCAGCACTGCGGACTGCACTTCGACGATCACAATCAGTATCTGATTGAAAGCCGCCTCTCGCCGCGGCTCCAGGCGCTGGGCCTGCGCACGTTCCGCGACTACTATCTCTACCTTCGCTTTCACAAGTCGCGCGAAGCCGAGCTCGAGCACCTCGTCAACGTTCTGACGACGAACGAGACCTATTTCTTTCGTGAGCCGCAGCAGCTGCGGGCATTCACGCTCGAAGTTCTGCCGGCGCTGCGCGAAAAGAAGCTCGCCGCCGGGCAGCGCACTCTGCGCGTGTGGAGCGCCGGGTGTTCGAGCGGCGAAGAGCCCTATACGATTGCCATGCTCATCCTCGATTCGGGGCTCTTTTCGAGCTGGCAGGTCGAAATCGTGGGTACCGACATTTCACAGCGCGTTCTGCAGCTCGCTCGTCAGGGGGTCTATGGCTCGAGCTCATTCCGGGCCACGGAGCGCCACTATCTGGACCGCTATTTCGAGCCGAACGGAACCCGCTACCGCATCCGCGACTCGGTGCGCAGGCTGGTGAGTTTCGGCCACCTGAACCTGCTCGACCAGCGCCGCTTGCGCTTGCTCGAGCCGGTCGACGTCATTTTCTGCCGCAACGTCATCATCTATTTCGACCAGGAGATCAAGCGCCAGGTCATCGACAGCTTCTACGATCGCCTGGTTCCCGGCGGCTACCTTCTGCTCGGGCATGCCGAAAGCCTGATCAACCTCAGCACGCGCTACGTCATGGCCCCGATGCGCCATGACGTCGCTTATCAACGGCCGCCTCACGTATGACCCGCTCCCGAGTCCTCATCATCGACGATTCTGCCTACAACCGGACGACGCTGTCGCGCATCGTGGCTGCCGATCCGGAGTTCGAGGTGCTGCCGACCGCTTCAAACGGCGAAGAGGGACTGCGCCGGCTGCTCAGCGAGAAGCCCGACATCGTCACCCTCGACCTCGACATGCCGCGCATGGACGGCTTCACGTTCCTGCGCATCGTCATGCAGAAGATGCCGGTCCCGGTCGTGGTCGTAAGCTCGCAGTCGACCGCCGAAAACGTTTTTCGCGCCCTCGAACTGGGCGCCATCGATTTCATTCCCAAGCCCACGAGCTCGATCAGCGAACGCCTGTCCGAGGTGGGCGAAGAACTTCTGACGAAGCTGAGGGCCGCACGCCGCAGTCGCACCCAGGCGATACGTCCGGCCGCCGAGGCGCCTTCTGAGCCGCGGGTGAAGCCGGTCATTCAGCAGGGGGTGACGGGACTCGTCGTCATCGGCACATCGACCGGAGGCCCCGGAGCCCTGCAGCATCTTTTCTCGAACCTTCCGGTGCTGCCGGTCGGTTTCGTGGTGGCTCAGCACATGCCCGCCGGCTTCACGCGCACGTTCGCCGAACGCCTCGATCGTCTGAGCCCGTACCATGTATCCGAGGCCAGGGGGGGCGAAGAGATTGCGGCCGGGCACGTCTTCATCGGGCCGGGCGGACGCAACATCCTCGTCAACCGCGGACGCACGGGGCTGCGGGTGCGGCTGCAGAATCCGGAGGGTGACCGGTACGTTCCCAGCGTCGATCGCCTCTTCACGTCGGCGGCGAAGGTCGGTCTGCCGACGCTCGCGCTCATTCTGACCGGCATGGGCGACGACGGCGCCGTCGGGGCGCAGGCTATCCGCGTCGAGGGGGGCACGCTGTTCGTCGAGAGCGAAGAGACCTGCATCGTGCACGGCATGCCCCGCGAGGCGGCGCGTCGGGCCGGAGCGCAGCGGGTCCTGCCGCTGGGCGACATCGCCCGCGCCATCGAGGGCTGGGTGCAGAACCTGCGACCCGGCGCCGCGACATAAGTATTTGAAACCGTTCGCACGTCTGTGATATCAATAAGGGAGCCTCTGGTAACCCGATGAGTGACGACAAAGAGAAGCTGTTGGTCCGCGGCGAAGAATTCCTCCAGGTCTTCAAGAAGGGAGCCGAATTCACGCAGGAACTCCTCAAGGAGAACGAGCGCCTGCGCTTTCGCACGGCTTCGCTCGAAGAAGAGAATCGCGCCCTGAAAGACAGCGGAGGCAGTTCAGACCACCTGCATTCGCTGCGCGCACAGCTCAAGCGGCTCGAAGAAGAGCTCGAGCAGATGCACAACCGGTTCCGCGAGACCGAGGCCGAGAACAAGGATTTCGCCCAGCGGTATGTGGAGATCGAAGAGGAGAACAACAACCTCGCGAATCTCTACATCGCCAGCTACCAGTTGCACAGCACGCTGAACTTCAAGGAAGTCCTGCAGATCATTCTCGAGATCGTCATCAATCTCGTGGGCGCCGAGCAGTTCGGCATTCTCCTGCTCGACGAGAAGACCCGCCAGCTGGCGCCCGTGGCCTCGGAGGGAATCGAGATCAGCGAGCTGCCGACCATTCAGCTCGGTAAGGGCGTGATTGGCGAAATCGCCCAGAATGGCGAAAATTACATCCGCAAGGATCTGGACGGGCCGGTAGACCTGCACCATCCGCTCGTGTGCATTCCGCTCAAGATCAAGGACCACATCATCGGCGTCATCGTGCTTTACAAGCTGCTCGAGCAGAAAAGCCAGTTCGCCGATGTCGATTACGAGCTGTTCACGCTGCTCGCGGGGCATGCGGCGACCGCCATCTTCAGTGCCCGCATGTACAGCGAGAGTGAGCGCAAGCTATCCACGATTCAGGGCTTCCTGGATCTGCTGACGAAGTGACGTGAAGACGCGCATCCTGGTCGTCGAAGATTCGCCAACGATGCGCCAGCTCATCGTCATGGCGCTCAAGCGCATTCGCGACGTCGAAGTCGAACAGGCCGCCGACGGGGTCGAGGGGCTCAAGAAGATCAAGTCTTCGACCGAGGCCTTCGCCATGCTGGTAACCGACATCAACATGCCGATGATGGACGGCCTCAAGCTCGTCAGCCTCGTGCGTCAGGACGAGCGCCACGCCGGCATCCCGATCATCATCATCACGACCGAAGGGGGCGCCGAAGACCGCTCGCGCGCCATGGCCCTCGGCGCCAACGCCTACATCACCAAGCCCATCCAGGCGGCTGCCGTGCAGGCGAAGGTTAAAGAACTGCTCCAGCTGGCCTGAACGTTCCCACCGATGACATCCGCGCTGCATGAGGTCGACGCCTGGATGGAGCAGCTGGTCGAGCACCAGCGGCGCAAGGTTCTGCGCCTCGCCCGCGAGATCGTGCCGCACATCACGGCCGAAGACGTGCTCAACCCGCAGGATTATCCCGAGCTCATGCGGGATCAGAACTTCAACTTCGAAGACGGCATGCTTGCCGGCTTTCTCAGCGCGCGGCTGGCCTTTCGGGCACGTTTTCTGGCCGACGCCGCTCCGGCGTCCGGATCCGATCGCGACGGCGAGTAAGGATTCACGCTCTACCGCCGAACGGCACGGGAAACGACTGCTCCGTGCCGCGCGTTTTCTTGCACCCCTCGTGCGGGGGTGAGTATAATCAGCGAGCGCATTGACTACGAGGAGATTACGTATGCGGCTTCTGGCTACGCTTACCGCCCTGTCCCTGACCCTTGGCCTTTCGAGCACCCCGGCTCAGGCCCAGGACAAGACCTATGTCATCAAGATGGCGACGGTCGCCCCCGAAGGCTCGCCCTGGCATGACAGCCTGAAGCGCATTCAGAAGCGCTGGGAGTCGGAGAGCAAGGGCCGTCTGAAGCTGCGCCCGTACCTGGGCGGAAAGCTCGGCGACGAGAACCAGACCATCGCCGAGACCAAGCGCGGCAACATCCAGATGGTCGGCGCCTCGACGGGTGCCATCGGATCGCTGGTTCCCGAAGTGAACGTGCTCGAGCTCCCCTTCCTCTTCCGCAGCGTCGAAGAGGCCGACTACATTCTCGACCAGGTCATTCAGGACGACATGGAGAAGATCTTCCGCGACCGCGGCTTCGTCTTCATGATGTGGTCCGAGAACGGCTACCGGAATTTCGGAACCCAGTTCGGCTTCGTGAAGAGCCCCGCCGATCTGAAGGGGCGCAAGATCCGCTCGCAGGAAAACCGCATCCACCTGGCGACCTACCGGGCGCTGGGCGCGCTGCCCGTCCCGATTCCGACGACGGAAGTCATTCCGGCCATGCAGACCGGCGTGGTCGAAGGCTATGACCAGACGCCGCTCTTCACCTACGCCATCGGCCTGCAGACGCAGACGAAATACTGGACGGTCAGCGATCACATCTATCAGCCGGCCGCCATTCTGGTGAACCGCGACTTCTACGAGAGCCTCCCGGCCGACCTGCAGAAGCTGCTGCTCGATAACCGGGACAAGGAGACCAAGGACAGCCGGGCGGGCATCCGCGCCCTGACGCCGCTGCTCCTGCAGAACCTCAAGAACGCGGGTCTGCAGATGCACGAGTTGGCCCCTGCCGAGCGGCAGACCCTCGAGAAGGCGGTCAAGCCTGTGTATGCGGATTTCGAAAAGGAAGCTCCGCCGCGCAGCAAGGAACTCTACAAGAAAATCACCGTCGCCCTTGAGAAGTACCGCAAAGGGAGCAAATGAGCGATCCGCGTTCATCGGTCATCGATCGCGTCGACGATGCGATCTATGCCGTCGAGAAGTTCATCGTGTCGGCCTTCACGGTCGTGATGACCGTGGCGGTCTTTTTTGACGTGGTCCACCGCATCTTCGTGAGTCCGCAGAGCCGCTTCGCGGCCCTCTGGCAGGCGGCGGGCGTCTCCGAGGGCACGGCGGCGACGCTGGGCATGGTGACGCTGCTGCTGGTTGCCCTGCTGATCGTCTACGGCGCCGTGCGGGAGCGCAGCCTGTCGCGGCAGCGCAAGGCCCGCGAGCGCGGTGAAGACATCGCCGCCCGCACGCCGCTTGCGAGCCTCGGGGTCGCCGCGGGAATCGTGGCGGCCCTCGCCATCGGCATCAAGCTCTTCGTGACCCTGATGCCCAACGGCCTGGTGTGGAGCCAGACGCTGGGCTTGTCGCTCATGCTGTGGATCGGGCTGATGGGGGCGAGCATGGCCGCCAAGCAGCGCCGTCACCTGGCGCTGGAAATCGGCAAGAAGATCTGGCCGCAGGCCTGGCAGAAGTACGTGCGGGTCGTCGCCGGCGTTCTCGTGGCGGCGCTCTGCGGCTTTCTGGGCTGGCTGGCCTGGACGCTCATCGTCTCGGAATTCCACGACTACGATCCGGTCTACCGTACCGGGATGTTCACGGGGCTGCCGCTGCCCAAGTTCGTGGTCTTCTCGATTCTCCCCTACGGCTTCATCATGATCGTCGTGCGCTACCTGCGCGGCAACATCGCCGCCGGTGACGTAAGCGAACTCGACCACATCCTCAAGACCAGCGAGACTCAGTCGTGATCATCGTTCTGCTCGCGCTTCTCGGTTCGGCCCTGGTCGGCGCCCCGCTCTTCGTCATCATGGGTGCGACGACCATCGCGCTGTTCATCGCCTTCGGCGGCAGCCAGTACGAGCACCTGCACGGATTTCAGACGCTCGTCGTCTCGATGACCGACCTGACGACGAAGAACGTCTTCCTTGCAATTCCGTTCTTCATCGCCGCCGGCGCCGTCATGACCGAAGGGGGCATCGCCGGCCGCCTGATCCGCCTGGCGAAGGCCGTCGTCGGCTGGCTTCCAGGCGGGCTGGCGGTATCGACCGTCGGCTCGGCCATGATTTTCGCGGCCATCTCGGGCAGCAGCCCGGTGACGCTCATCGCCGTCGGCACGATCATGTTTCCCGCCCTGGTGCAGGCCGGCTACCGCGAAAACTTCGCCCTCGGCCTGGTCACCAGCGCCGGCAGCCTCGGCATCCTGATTCCGCCCTCGGTACCGATGATCATCTACGCCCTGGCGGTCTCGGGGGTCCTCGACTCGCCGGTCGACGTGGGCGATCTGTTCCTCGGCGGCGTCGGACCGGGCCTGCTCATGGGCGGCCTGCTGGCCTTGTGGAGCGTCTGGCAGGGGATCCGCATGCCCGAGACCCGCATCCCGTTCTCCTGGGCGGAACTGCGGGATGCCGTGCGCGAGGGGATCTGGGCCCTGCTGCTTCCGGGCATCATTCTGGGCGGCATCTACAGCGGCTTCTTCACGGCGACCGAGGCGGCCGCCGTCGCGCTCGTCTACTCCATCGTCGCCACGGTGTGGATCTACGGGGATCTCAAGCTGAGCCAGATTCCGTCGCTCTTCGTCGAGAGCGCCGTGCTGATCGGCTCGATCATCCTCATCATCGTCTTCTCGTTCTCGCTGAACGGATTCCTCGTCGAAGCCGAAGCGGCCGACTGGGTGCTGGCGCAGATCGACCGGATGGATCTGAGCCCGGCCGGATTCTTCCTGGTCCTCAACTTCTTCCTCATCATCATCGGCGCGCTGATGGATCCGATTTCGGCCATCCTGATCTTTGCGCCGCTGCTCGCGCCCGTCGCCGCCGAACTCGGCATCGACCCGGTGCACCTGGGCGTCGTGTTCATCGTGAACATGGAGATCGGATACCTGACGCCCCCCGTCGCGACCAATCTCTTCGTGGCCGCCGCCGTGTTCCGCAAGTCCTTCGGGCAGGTGGCGAAGTCGGTGCTGCCGAGCCTGGGTTTCATGGTCGCCGGGCTGATCATCGTCATGTACGTGCCGACGGTCACCGTCGGTCTCGTCAACGTGCTGCACGACCGCCCGTTCTACGTCGCCTTTCCCTGGGACGGCAAGCCGCAGGTTGCCGCTGAGGAAGAGGAAGATGCCGCCCCCGCGGCCGGCGGCGTGATGTCGCTGCAGGAGATGATGAGGGCGGCCAAGCAGAATGCCGAGGGAAGCGAGGTCGAGGCGAGCGTGAAGCCCGCCGACGCCCAGCCGCGCGTCATGTCGCTGCAGGAGATGATGAAGGCCGCCAAGGCGCAGGCCGAATCGGAATCCGCCGGCGAAGACGAAGCGGCTTCCGACGACGCCGGAGAGGAGACGCCGTGAGCCTCGAAGAGCGTACGCTGAAGACTTCCGACGGCCTCGACATGCACGTCCGCGTGTGGCGGGCCGCCGAACCGAAGGCGAATATTCTGCTCAGCCACGGCCACGGCGAACACGGCGGGCGCTACGAGCACGTCGCCGCGCACTTCAACGCCGAAGGCTGGACCGTCATCGTTCCCGACCACCGTGGCCATGGCCGCAGTGGGGGCGTGCGCGGCCACACGCCGCGCTGGTCCAACTACGTGGAGGATTTCGATCAGGTCGCCCGCGAGGTCGCCGGATCGGCGCTTCCGATGGCGCTCTTCGGCCACTCCATGGGGGGTCTGATTGCGGCCTCCTATGCGCTTGCGCACGCCGACCGCCTGCGCGCGCTCGTCCTCTCGGCCCCGCTGCTGGGGCTGGCCATGCCGGTGCCGCCCATCAAGGCCGCCGTCGGCCGCCTGCTCTCGGGCGTCTGGCCGTCGCTCAACCTGCCCACCGGCCTCGATTCCAAGGCGGTCAGCCGCGACGCCGAAGTCGTGCGCAAGTACGAACAGGACCCCCTCGTGCACGACCGGGCCAGCACCCGCTGGTTCACCGAGATGATGGCGGCCATGGACGAGGTGCAGCGGCGCGCGGCAGAACACCGGCTCCCCATCCTCGTCTTCCACGGCGACGCCGATCGGCTGACCGATCTGGAAGGGTCGCGCCGTTTCTTCAGCGGGCTGACGGCCGAGCACCGGCACTTCAAGGTCTGGAACGGCCTCTACCACGAAATCTGCAACGAGCCCGAGCAGGAGCAGGTCATCGGCGAGATCGTCGCCTGGCTGCGCCCGCACCTCGCTTGAGCCCCTGAGCCGGCCGCGGGGAAGGGGACCCTTCCGCTTAGCGGAGCCGCCCGTGGTATCCTGTGGTTTTGCAGGGGGAACCATGTCCCGATTCCAGGCCAGTGACGGCATCACGCTCGCCTACCGGATTCAAGGCCGGCAAGAGGGCGATCCGCTGCTTCTCCTCCACGGTTTTCCGCTTTCTTCCGCGCTCTGGGATCGCGTACTCGCGCCGCTGGCCGCCTACGGCCCGGTCGTGACTCCCGACCTGCGCGGGTTCGGCGCTTCGGACGCGCCGGCCGGTCCGTACACGATGGAGCGCCTGGCCGATGACCTGGTGGAACTGCTCGACACGCTCGGCATCGAACGCGCCTGGGTAGCCGGCCATTCCATGGGCGGCTACGTCGCGCTGGCCTTGGCAGAAAAACATGCGCACCGGGTCGCCGGGCTCGGACTGCTCCACAGCCACCCCTATGCCGATACCCCCGAGCAGCGCGCCCGCCGGTATGCGCTTGGCGGCAGCATCTACAGTGACCGCGCGGTGTTCGACGAGACGACTCCCCGGAATCAGATCGGGGATCCCGACGGACGGCCCGACCTGGTGGCCGCAGCGCGCGCGCTCGTGCGCCAGGCCCACGGGCGCGCCATCGTCGCGGCCTCGGTGGGCATGGCCCTGCGGCCCGACCGGTCGGCGGTCTGGCGGTCGTTTGCAGGGCCCACGCTGCACGTCAGCGGGAGCGCCGACGGGATCATCCCGCCGGCGCGCGCTGCCCAGGTGCAGGCCGAACGGCCCCATGGCTTGCATGTGGAGCTGGCGACGGGGCACCTGGGCATGCTCGAAGATCCGCCCGCCCTGGTTACGGCGCTCCTGCAGTGGTGGCGCCCCGGAACCCACGGCTGACCCAAACAGCGTTTGACCCTCATCGGAGGCGCATGTTAGATTGAAGGTCCTTTGTTTTCAAGGGGCTGCGGGGCCATTGCTCCGTGCTCCGGATGCTCACTTCACAGAACGTTTCCACCATGCGTATCCGTTTCGCAGTTCTTGCCCTCGGACTCTCGCTGGCCGCCTGCGCCGGCGCCCAGAAGGCGGTCGTAACCCCGCTGGCCGGCGTCCCCTCCGGCGCCGACGCCGAGTCGCTCCGCAAGGCCGCCGATGAACTCTGGGAGCAGCGCCTCGACGAAAAGTCGCTGCGGGAGGCCATCGGCCTGTATGAACAGCTCTATGCGCTCGAGCCGGCCAACCCGGCGCTGCTCGATCGCCTGACGCGCGCCTACTACCTGGTCGGATACGCCTACACCGAAGACGCCGAAGGCAAGATTGCCGCCCATGACCGGGGCCGGCAGTTCGGCCTGAAGCGCCTCGAGCTGCACTCCGGCTACAAGGAAGTCGTCGACGGGGGCGGCAGCATGCAGGACGCCGTGGCCCGCATCGACGACCCCGCCTACGTGCACGCGCTGCTCTTCACCTCGAGCAACTGGGGCTGGTGGGCCGAGCAGAAGGGCATTTCGAAGGTCGCCTTCGACATCCCCAAGGTCAAGGCGCTCTTCCTGCGTGCCATGGCGCTCGACGAGACGTACCTGTGCGGCGGTCCGAAGCTGATGGCGGCCGCGTTCTATGCCAAGGCCGGTGCGTTCGGCGGCGACATGGAGCTCGCCCGGAAGTTCTACGAAGACGTCACGCAGGATGCGACCTGTCTCGACAACAAGGTTCTCTACGCACGGTTCTACGCCATCCCCCTCGACGATCAGCTGCTGTTTCACCGGCTGCTGACCGAAGTGGTCGAAGCCGAGGCCGATCCGGCGCTCGATCACAAACTTGAAAACGCCGTGGCCAAACGCAACGCCGCGGCCCTGCTCGCGCAGGAAAACGATCTGTTCTGAGGTCCCATGAAAACCACCCGTCTCCTGTCCCTGCTGCTTGGCCTGATCCTCCTTCTGCCGGCGAACCTTACGGCCGCCGAGAAGGTCTACAAGATCAAGTTCGGAACCCTGGCCCCCGACAACACCCCCTGGTCGAAGCTCCTGCAGGAGTTCGATCAGAAGGTCTCGACCCGCTCGGGCGGCCGCGTCAAGACCAAGCTGTTTCTGAACGGCGTCATGGGCGACGAACGGGCCATGCTGCAGAAGATGCGGTTCGGCCAGCTGACCGGAGGCGGCTTCTCGACGGGGGGCATCTCGACGGTCGTGCCCGAACTGCAGCTGCTCGAGCTCCCCTTTCTCTTCCGCAACAACGACGAGGTCGATTACGTGCTCGACAAGGTCGTGCGCGAAGACATGCAGGAGCTGCTTAAGAAGCGCGGCCTCTACCTGCTCATGTGGGCCGAGAACGGCTGGCTCGACTTCGGCAACCAGACGCGTCCGGTCACGAAGCCCGAAGACCTGAAGGACATCAAGTGGTTCGCCCAGGAGAGCGACGTCATGTTCGCCTTCTGGGAGGCCCTCGGCGTGACCCAGGTGCCGCTGGCCGTGCCCGAGGTGCTGAGCGCCCTGCAGACAGGCCTCGTGGGCGGATACCACAACACCCCCGTGTTCGCGAGCGGCGCCCAGTGGTACTCACAGACGAAATACTGGACGATCAGCCACCACATCTACCAGCCGGCGGCCGTCGTCGTCGACCTGAAGTTCTGGAACAGCGCCCCCGATGACCTGAAGAAGATCGTGCTCGACGTCTCGGCCGAACTGGAACCGCGTGTGCGCTCCGAGGTGCGCGGCCTCGACGCCGACCTGCTCAAGGGCTTCAAGGAAAACGGCATCTCCATCAACGAATTGAACCCCGCTCAGCGCGCCGCCTTCGAGAAGATGACCGAGAAGGTGGGCGACAAGCTCGTGCAGAAGGGGGTCTTCTCGAAGGAGCTGTTGACCAAGGTGCGCACGGCCCTGGCCGAGTACCGGAAGGGGAAGAAGTGAGCGACGTCGCCGTTCCGGTGGCCGGGCCTGAGTCCGAACCGGCGCTCCCCCACGCCGTTCCCGAGATTGCCGAGCCGTCCCAGCCCCCTTCGGGGCCGATCCTGCGCGTGCTGCACGCCCTCGACCGGCTCGTGCTGCGCGTTGAGCAGGGGCTGATTCTTCTCGTCGTCGTCGTCATGCTCGGTTCGGTCGTAATCCAGGTCGTCGGCCGCCTTCTCAATCAGAGCATCACCGGCGCCATGGAGACCAGCGTCTTCGGCATGCTGGCGCTCGCGCTGCTGTCGGCCAGCGTGACGACCCACTACCGGCGGCATATCTCCATCGACATTCTTTCGCGCGCCATTCCGCCCCCGGCGCGCACGGTGCTCATGACGGGCATCAACCTGATCGGGGCCGTGCTGCTGCTCTATCTGGCCCGGGTGGCCTGGTTCTTCATGGCCGTCAACCGGGAGTTCGGCGACGTTTCGCCCGCGCTCAAGGTTCCCTACTGGTGGCTGCAGTCGCTGCTGCCGTTCGCCTTCGCCGTCATCGCCTGCCGCTTCTTTCTGCACTTTCTCGAAGACGGCAAGCGCGTGCTGACCCGTAACTGGCTGCCGCGGGATCTGCACGGGCACGCCGATATCCGCATGTAAACGAGTCTCCTGTGTCGACCAGTCTGATCATCACCCTTGTCTTCATCGCGCTCATGCTGACCGGAGCGCCGTTGTTTCTGGCCATTGCGGTCTCGACGGCCCTGTCGCTGGCGCTCATCGAAAGCGGCGGCGGGTTGTCGGAGCTGCTCGCCCTGCTCTGGTCGGGCTCCGAGACGATTCAGGAGAGCGAAGCGCTCTTCGGCGTCATGGCCCGGCTCGTCAACATCCCCCAGGAGATGTTCGACAAGACGACGGCCATGCCGATCATGATCGCCATCCCGCTCTTCACGCTGGCCGGCACGATCATCACCGAGGGGCAGATTTCGAAGCGCCTCATCAACATCATCAAGGCCCTGTTCGGGTTTCTGCCGGCCGGGCTCGCCGTCGCCGCCCTGGTCGGATGCGCGTTCTTCGCCGCCCTCTCGGGCTCGAGCGCCGTGACGATCATGGCCATCGGCGGCATTCTCTATCCGGCCATGATGCGCGACGGGTACAGCGACCGCTTCTCGCTGGGCCTCATCACGACGGCCGGCGCCATCGGCATCCTGGCCCCGCCGAGCCTGCCGCTCATCATCTTCGGCGCCGTGAGCCAGGCCGATATCAACCAGCTCTTCATCGCCGGCATCGTGCCGATCATCGTCACCATCGGCGCCCTGTCGCTCTACTCCTTCTACTTCGTACTCACGAACAAAGAGGTCAAGCGCGAGCGCTTCTCGGGGGCCGAGGTGCTCACGACCCTGAAGTCCGGCGTCTGGTCCATGGCGTTTCCGCTCATCCTGCTCGTGACCATTTACGGGGGATACGCGACGCCGACCGAAGCGAGCGCCCTGGCCGTGCTATACGCCATCGTCGTCGAGGTCTTCATCCACCGCGCCATCCGGCTGCGCGATCTGTCGAAGCTCACGATCGAGACCATGGTGCTCGTGGGGGGCATTCTCTCCATTCTGCTCATCGCCCTGGCGTTCACGTACTATCTGGCCGACCAGCAGGTGCCCGACAAGATGACGGCGCTGATGAAGGAGTACGTCTCGTCGAAGACCGGCTTCCTCATCGCGGTCAACATTCTGCTGCTCATCGTCGGCTGCCTGATGGACATCTTCAGCGCAATCCTCATCTTCGCGCCGCTCATCGTCCCGGTAGCCCTGGCCTACGACGTCGACCTCGTGCACTTGGGCATCATCTTCATCATCAACCTGGAAATCGGCTTCATCACACCGCCAATGGGGCTCAGCCTGTTCGTCTCGTCGAACTTTTTCCGCCGCCCCTCCAACGAGATCATCTACGCGACCCTGCCGTTCGTCATCATGCTCTTTCTGGCGCTGGGGGTCATCACCTTCGTGCCCGAAGTGAGCCTGTTTCTGGTGGAACTCTCGAAGGGGTAGCTGTCAAGAGCCCGGCGACCGCCCGCCCCCCGAGGCCCCGCCGCTCCTTGCTTCCGTGGTGGAATGGAGGCAGGGAGGATGGTTATGGGGCATATCCGCATTGCATTCCGTACATGGGCGGGGGCCGTGAGCCTCGTCGCGCTGGCCGCTTCGGGGGCCGGGGCGCAGCAGGTTGATCCGGCGCCCGAACCGTCGCCGTCGGAGGCCCCTTGGGGGAGCGCCGAGAGCGAACCCGATGCCGCCGGACGCATCGAAGGTGTGCCGCAGCCCGGCCCCGGCAACCAGGGGGTGCTCGGGACCCCCGAGGTGCAGGAAGACATCATCCGCCGCCCCGGCTACCAGGAACCCGGAACCGCGTCGACGGGCGAGCTCGTGCCGACGACCCCCGAAGCCGGGGGAAACGTCAATCAGCCGACCTTTCAGGAAGACGTGATCCCGGCCGATCCCGAGGCGCTGCCCCGGGCCCGCGAGCCCGAAGCGCCGGAAACGGACGCCGCACCCGGGGACGCGGAATCCGGCGCCGGCGCCGCGGTTCCCGATGCCGGCGCAGAGACCGATGTCGCGCCGACCCAGGTGCCCCGCGGCGAGCCGGATCGGCGCTTCGAGGCCTTTGAAATTCCCGTCCCGGCCCCGGGATTCAGCGAACCCGAACGTGGCGCGGGCCGGCTCGAGGGGGGGTTCGGCGTCGAGGGGGAATTCTGACGGCTTGAACGGGCGCGCCGGGCTTCGCTACAATGTGCCCTTGCCCGCGGGCGCCTGCCCCCGGCCGCACAAGAGGCACATGAGCGAAGAGTGGAAGGATCTGGGCCCGGCCGACCTCGCCCCCGGCGAACACCGCGGCGTCAAGCTGGGGCGCGAAGAGTTCGTCCTGGTCGCCAACCTGGGGGGCGAGTACTGGGCCATCGACGACTGGTGCAACCACGCCGGCTGCCTGCTTTCGCACAGCCGCGTCGAGGGAGAGACCATCCTCTGCCACTGCCACTATGCGGAATTCCACCTGAAAACCGGCGCCCTGCTGACCGAGCCGCGCATCTGCGAAGACCAGGCCCGCTATGAACTGCGGGTCGAGAACGGGCGGCTCTACGGTCGCCGCCTGCCCGAGCCCGAACCCAGGCTGCTCGATTCCTGACGATATCCGGTTCTACTGTCCAAAATCGGACATACGAGCTGTCGACAACCGTGAAGTTTCGCCTGGTTCGCTGTCGTCCTCGTCGCATCCATGAAGCAGGTTGGCACCTTCATCATCTTGCGGATATCCGTTCGCCTGAACGGTCACGCGATGATACTTGATAATATCGTCCTCTTACGACTGATGACTCATGACTGCCGACTGCCGACTGACGCCTGGGTCGCTCAGCGCGCCCGCAGTTCGGCGATGTCGTCGTCGGTATGGCCCAGCATCGGGGCGTCTTCGGGCGCCGCGCCGATGCGGAATCCCCGGTGATGCTCGGCCGCGACCTGGGCGATCTTTTCGCGGCCCGTCGGGTCGTGGATGTCGAGTTCCCCGTTGCAGATGCAGATGTAGGTGCGCTCGCCGGCTTCCGAGGCCACATAGAATGTAGTTCCGCGCACGCCCGCCACGGCCGTGTCTCCCTGCACGCTGTACGGGCGTCCGGTCACGATGCTGAGCAGGCGGCCCGCGAGAAGCCGCACCGGATTCCGCCTGGATTCCGCCGGAATGACAAGGTCGGTCTTCCCGAACAGACGCATGCGTACGTCGCTCTCCATGACCACGTCGGCCCGCGAGCCCTGTCCGGTCTTCAGCCGATCGCCCTCGCGAACCGGTGTTCCCTGAACGGCCGGCTTTCCGTTCACGGTCAGGGTTCCCTCGAGAAAGGCGACCTTGCCCCGGTCGGCGGCGACGGCGGCGCCCGGAAAGAGCAGGGCGGTGAGCATCAGGGTGGGCAGGAGGCGCAGGCAGCGGGTCATCGGATTCTCCGGGGATCGTGCTGAAACCTTAGCACCTTCGGGATGCATTGCGCCAGCCTGCGGTTGCTTTCTGGTTCCTGGAGCCGCAACGGGTCATGTCGGTCGACTGACGACTGAGGCTCGAGGACTTGGGACTGCGGACTGACGACTGCGGCGCCGCTCGCCGACCCGGCCCTGCGTGGGAGCGCCGCATCGACTCCCGTCTGGCGAAAGAATCCAGTACAGTAAGAAGATCACCATGATCATGACGACGCTCTTTCCCTGGCTGGTGCTTGCGCTCGCGGCGGTGCCGGCGTTTCTGCTCGCGCGCGAGAACTGGCGGTACCTCGTCGGGACGCTGGTCTTTCTCGCGCCGCACACCGTGACGCTGCTGATCTTTCGCGACCACCTCGCCGCATTGCTGGCCGACGGTCTTCTGCGCGCGGCTGCGGATGGGGTCCTGCTCTTCTTCTATGCGGCCTTCATCGTCACCTTCGTCACCCACTTCATTCTCGTGAGCGCGCCGCGGCGGCCGCATATGTTCTGGGTGGTGCCGGGGCAGTTCTTCTTCGTCTCGATCTTCTTTTACCTCGTGTACTATCTGGGGCGCGGCGCGGCCGGCCTGTTCGGCATTGAACTGAGCCGGGGATCGATCGCCGCGGGCGTTCCGCTGGTCATCACGGCCGTCGCGCTCCTGACCACGCACCGGGTGCGCCGCGTGCGCGAACAGGTTCCCCTCGCGGGACTCACGGCGCCGCTGCGCGTGGTGCAGCTCTCCGACATCCATGTCAGCCACCACATGGACGATGCCCGGCTCGCCCGGCTCGCCCGGGACGTGAATGCGGAGGGTGCGGATATCCTCGTGATGACCGGCGATTTCGTGACGCTGCAGAGCGAGCATGATTACACCCCGCTGCTGCGGTTCGTGGCGGAACTGGAACGGCCGCCGATGGGGATCTTCGCCTGTCTGGGGAATCACGACCTGGGAATCGCGGCGCCGCTGACGCGCGACCTCGAGGCCGCCGGGGTGCGCATGCTGCGCGACGCCGGCGAGACGGTGACCACGCCGCGGGGCGACGCGGTGCGCGTGGCGGGCCTGGGGTTCTTCTGGCGCCGCCGACGCGCGCGCTACGCCGCCGCCTTCGCCCAGGCTGCCGGCGAGGGTGACGCGCCGGTGCTTCTGCTCTGCCACGATCCGGCGGCGTTCGATTACCTGCCTGCGGACTGGCGGGGGATCATGTTCGCCGGCCACCTGCACGGCGGCCAGATCGGGCTGACCAGTCTCGGGCTGCGTCTCTCGGTACTGACGCCGCTCGGCATGTACGACCAGGGGCTCTATCACCGCGGTGAGCATTGGCTCTACAGCCACCGGGGAACGGGGCTGTACGGATTTCCCGCGCGTCTGGGGGTGCCCGCCGAGGTCGCGGTGCTCGATCTCGTGCCGGAGGCCGAAGCGGATCGCCGCCGGGTCCGTTCCCGTCCCGCGCGCCCGGCGCGGGCCAGTGTGTCGGTCAGTGCCGCTGCGCCGGTCGAGCTGACGGGTTGGCGGGCGGTGGCGGCGCGCCTCTTCTTTTCCACCCGCGAAGCCGCGCCGGCGTTCGAGGACGACGAGGGCTAGGCGGACGCCGGACGCCGGACGTCGGACGTCGGACGCCGGACGTCGGACGTCGGTAAAGCAAGGGCAAAGCAAGAACCCGTGCGACCCCGCTGGGGTCGAAATTCCGTACCCAAACGCGCGAGAGCTCAGAAGTGCGACCCCGCTGGGGTCGTGAGGGGGCGCCGCAGGCGAGTCGAAGCGGGTGCTGCACGATGCGACCCCTCCGGAGTCGAAATGCGTCAAAAAGGGCGCGCGTGCTAAGTGATGCGACCCCGCTGGCGGCGTGCGGGGTCCGCAAGACGCCCTTGTTTCCCCAGCGCCCAGCGTCCAGCGACCAGCGCCCAGGATCCCCTCAGGCCGCCGGCCCGGCCAGCGAAATCTCGTGCCCCTCGGCGCGCAGCAGGTCACGCGCGATGCTGAGCAGCTGAATGTCGCTCGTGCCCCCGCCGATGCGCAGCAGCTGGGCGTCGCGCATCAGGCGCTCGACCCGCATCTCGCGCATGTAGCCGGCGCCGCCCATCAGTTGCACGGCTTCGAGCGCCACCTCGGTGGCCACTTCGGCGCAGTAGTACTTCGCCGCGCAGGCGTCGCGCATGTTCCCCTTGCCCTTCTTCTGCAGCCAGATCTGCTTGAACGCCATGTTGCGCACGTTCTCATAGGCCACGAACATCTTCGCGAGGCGCGCCTGCACGAGCTGGAAGTCGGCAATCGGGCGGCCGAACTGCTTGCGCTGAATGGAATAGCGGACGCATTCCTCCAGGCACCGCTCCATGATCCCCATGGCCATGTACGGGGTGCCGCTGCGCTCGCCCTCGAAGATGGCCTTGGCCTGCTCACGCGAGGATTCCGTCAACGAGCCGAGCAGGTTCGCCTTGGGCACCCGGACGTCGTCGAGAAAGACTTCGCCCGTGGGAGACCCGCGCATGCCCATCTTGTCCATCGGCTCGCTCGTGCTGAGCCCCGGCATCCCGCGTTCGACGACGAAGGGGTAGACGCGCGATTTATCCTGCCGGGCGCCGTCGATCTTGGCGTAGATGACGAAGATGTCGGCGTGGGGGGCGTTCGTGATGAACGTCTTGCTGCCGTTCAGCACGAAGTCGTCGCCGTCTTCGCGGGCCACCGTCTGCAGGGCGAACGCGTCGCTGCCGCTGTTCGGCTCGGTCATCCCCCAGGCGCCGATCTTCTCGAGCGTCATGACGGGGATGGCATACTTCTCAATCTGTTCGGCATTGCCGCGCGTGATGAGCGTGAAGCCGCAGAGCCCCATCTGGGCGGCCATGCTGAGAAAGAAGCCCGGGCTGACCCGCGCGGCCTCTTTGCCGAGCATGGCCATGATGGCGGGATCGCCGGCAAGGCCGCTCGGATCGTCCTGTTCTCCGGTCAGCTCCCGCACCGACACGCCGCCGCCGGCTTCGCCGGCCCGCAGCTTGGCGGCCCGTTTCTGCAGGCCGGCCCGCAGAGGCTCGACCATGCCGAAGGTCGTGAGCATCTTGCGGATGATCGGATAGGGGAGCATCTCTCCGTTCTCGAGCGCCTCGACGTGGGGTTCCAGCTCTTCCTTGAAGAAGGCCCGCAGGGCGCTTTCGAGCATCAGATGCTGTTCCGACCATGTGAACATGAGATTACCTGTCGCCGAAGTAGTAGTGGAAGAGGACGTTGCCGTTGGGGAGCGCGCCCAGGCTGACGTCGACCCCGCTGTCACTCGAGATTACGATCGTATTGGCGGCCGTGGGGGTTTCGACGGTGTGACTCAGCGAGAGAATCGTGATGCCGGCGTCGGCCGAGAGGCTGAACCGCTTCGAGCCGGGAAGGAAATATTCGGCGCCGGCCCCCGCGTATACCCCCACCCGGTCGGTGGTCATGGTCTGGGTCACGATGGTGTTGCGGCCGATATCAACTTCGCGATCGAACTGCTGCGACTCATAGCGCAATCCGCCCAGGACGAGAAACGAGACCGGATCGGTATTCACGATGCGGCGCGCATACTGCAGGCCGAATCCGAAGGCCGTTTCCTGGCCCAGCCCCAGCGCCGTCGTCCGATCGATCTGCGACAGGCTCGAGAAATCGAGAAACAGATCGACGACGTTGTCGTTCATGATCTCGGCACGCACGCCGAGCTGGTCGATTCCCAGATCGGCCCCGAGGCGGAAATCGGCGGCCTGCGCGGCCGTCGAGACAAGGAGCGTTCCCAGAAGAGCGGTCAGAGAAAGAATGCTTCGCATGGTAATCCTCTCGGCAGAGTAAGTGTACCGAAATGCTAGCATGCCGCCGTAAAGCGCGGCAAATCCGCGTACGGCGCGTTGCGTCAGGGTTTCGGCGGCCTCGGTTTGAATCCGGGCGGATCGAGGGGTAAGCTGATGAACAGCCTGCCAACAAGGAGGTGCTCTCGTGTTCCTTCGTGTCATCAACCTTCCCCTGCGCGCGCGAGGGGCCGTGCTGAGCCTGGGCTTCGTGCTCGGGGTCATCGCCGTTCCGACCGTCGCCCCGGCTTCGTCTGCCGCGCTGTTCGAACGGGCCAATCGCATCGACTGGTCGGCGCTCGGCACCCCGGCGCCGGTGCAGCGCCATCTGGAGCAGTTTCTCCAGGTCGTCAAAGCCGACCCGGAACATCGCGAGGCCCGCATCCGGGCGCTCGAATTTACGTTTTATGCCTGGCGCATGGAGCCCGATCGCACCAGGCGGCTTGCGCTCGTCAAGAACGGGCTGCGCCTGGCCCAAGACGCGCTGAAGCGTTTTCCCCGCAGCGGGCCGATCCATTACTGGCACGGGTCCATGGTGGCCATGCTCGGGCTGACGCAGGGGGTGCTCAACAGCCTTCAGCTCATTCCCGCGGGCAAGGCGAGCCTCGAGAAGGCGGTGGAGCTGGACGAGGGCTACCGCGACGGTCAGGCGATCGCGAACATGGCGCGCGTGTACACGGTCGTGCCGGGGTTCCCCATCAGCCTCGGCGACAAGGAGAAGGGGAAGAAGATGCTGCGCGAGGGATACCGGAAATACCCGAACAGCAGCTACTTTCCGCTCTTTCTCGCTGACGCCGAATGGGCCGACGGCAATGTCGAAGCCGCGCTCCGGTTGGCCCGCGAAGCTCAGCACAAGCCGCGGCGGAACGATTATTCGGGGCTCGTGAACGCCATCAACGCGCGCAAGGCGAAGGAGCTCGAGAAGCTCATCCGCAGCGGGGCGGTGCGGGATCGCTTTCACGACGTGCTGAGCGATCACGAAGCGGCGGGCGTGCTCAACTGAACGGCGGGCCTGGCGTGCGGTTGGCGCTGCGCAGCCTGCGTGGTAAGATACGGGGCCGCGGACGGATCAGCGTTCCGTGAGTCGGCTGGCGGCGATCCCTTTTTTGGACTCTTGCAGCATTCAGGAGAGAACATGACCCGGAAAGTACTTCAGTTTCTTGGACTCGCCGTCGCGCTGGCGGCCTGCACGCCGACCTACTACGTCAAGGTTTCGCCGACGGGCGACTTCAAGAAAGCCAAGGAGCAGCCGAAGCTGCGCTATGCCGTCGCGGTGCGTCCGCTCGAAGACGGCCGCAAGGTCAGCAGCGACCCCGAAGCCGTGCGCCGCATCGGCCGCGTCGGCCAGGGGCTTTTCGACTCTGACGCCGCCTTCATCGAACCGGAGCAGACCGTAGTCCTGTCCGAAGAAGTCACTGAGGGGCTGGTCGACGCCCTGAAGGCCCGGGGCGTGGTCATCGCCCCCGAAGACAAGGCCAGCCTGTTTCTCGAGGGAAAGATTACGAAGTACTCCATCAACGGCCGCTACACGAACATGCCGATCGGTCCGGGCATCGCCATTGAAGGCACGTTCCGGGCGACGCTCGCGCTGGTCGCCAAGACCAAGAGCGGCAAGGTCGTGTGGAAGGACACCATCAAGTATCAGAAGCGCGACGAAGACGCGATCATCCTCGTGACGCAGGGCAAGATTGAAGAGTTCTACCACTCGCTCGCCAAGAAGGGCGCGAAGGGCGTGCTCGTGAAGGCCGCGAAGACCGTGGCTGAAGTCAAGCTCTGAGCTCCGCTCTTTTCCACGAACAAGGGCCGCTCCCGGCAGGGAGCGGCCCTTTTTTTGTCTGGAGGAGCGGGAGGCTACTTCTGGCAGTCTTCGAAGACCTGCAGCTCCTGATGGGAATCCTCGATCTCGCCGGGCGGGTCGAGCCTGTAACAGGACATCGGACGTCGGACATCGGACGTCGGTACAGACAAATGCTGTCCGCGGGGGAGCATTTACTCGCTCGAAAAGGAGGGGGTATGCGAGGGAAATCGTTCAAGGACCTGGACGTGTGGCAGGGGGCAATGGATCTCGCGGAGGAGGTCTATCGGCTGTCGAAGAACTTCCCGAAAGAGCAGCGTTATTCACTGTGTCAGCAGATCGAGCGTGCTGCCGTGTCGGCCCCGTCGAATATCGCGGAGGGCCACGGCCGAAGAAGCGACAACGAGTTCATTTACCACCTTCGTGTCTCCCGAGGTTCGCTTTGCGAGCTTGAGACGCAGCTTCTGCTGGCCGAGCGTTTGCAATTCATGGATCCGGAAAGCGGGCGTGCGGTAGGCGAAGCGCTGCATCGGGTTGGACGCCAGCTCAACGGTCTGCTACGGTATTTATCGAATGGCAATACCGGCTTCCCGAGTCCAGAGCCCCGACAGCCGACCCGAGCGTCCCAATGGACGCCGTAGGCCCTTTCCACCCCGGCTGACCAATGCTCGTTCTGTCACCGACGTCCGGCGTCTGACGTCCGATGACCGGCCAGTGCAAGTCTTCCGCGAGTATCCGGAATTGCGGGAGGCGATGAACTACGCGCTTCGCGGCGCCGCGTGGGTGCTCGAGTTCTGGATCACGCCGGCGCATGCGGCGCCGGTGGAGCAGCGGTCGACGGCGGTCTACTGGTACCACAACGGCATCCTCGGCGAACCGATTCTCCTCACGGATGAAAGCGGCGCCATCGTCCGCCACGTGGAGCATGATCCGTTCTGGTCGGACACGATTCCCCTCGTGGACGACGTGGACGACCGGTTCATGTTCCCGGGGCAGTTCCGCGATGACGAGTCGGGGCTCGCGTACAATTGGAACCGGTGGTATGCGGCGGATGTGGGACGGTATGTGCAGGTGGATCCGCTTACCATTGCTACTACTCGATTACTCAAAGACCGTCTCCCTAAGCACTTCTCATCTAAAGACGTACTCTTTGTACGCTCACTTCTTGGAGTGGAGGTGTACGGATATGTAAGGGGGAACCCTGTTCGATACCAGGATCCGTTAGGCTTGATAGAGATTGAGGGCCAAGATCCCCGGCGCCTGCCTCCCGGAGCAAAGATTCTTTGCTCATGCTCTATGGATGGATCGTGCGCTGGAACTTCAAGCGTGGATTGGGATGACGCTTGGGATAGTTATAAAGCAACGTGCAGGGATTGCAGAGGGAATGTCCTTGGTTATTCCCTGGATTGCGAAGTTCGGGAACACACTTGCTGTTAGATTGTAGGAGGCAGGATGGTTGCCGTTGTTCTGATTCTACTCGTTGGGGCGTCGCCGACCGGCGTGCCCGAAACTAGAAATCTGATATGGGCTAGACCAGGCGAAGCCTTAATCACCTGGTTTGATGCTAAGTCTGCATGCGAGGCGTTGTCGAGCGACAAGAAATGGAGGTTGCCAAGTCGCAGGGAGCTCTCCACCCTGATTGCTGACCATGGTATTCCAGAATTCATCAAGCCTACAATAAACAAGGGCTTTCGATTCTGGACAAGCGATACATATGCCGAGCCGTGGGTTAATGGGGAGAAGGCGGGGGCAGCGTGGCTAGTAAACTTTCAAGATGGAGGGACTGGGGTAAACCGTAAGCGGGTCCCAAGCGCAAGACATATTTGCGTTTCCGGAGTGTACGAACCTCTAATCCAAGCTACTTGGAACGTGCGACGTGAGTATGTTAGTTGGGAAAAAGCTTCTCAATTGTGTTCAACTCATGGTGGCAGGCTAGCAACAATAGAGGAGCTCAGAGCCGTAGTTGACACAAGTAAGATTAGCCCTGCGGCTATTGACTCGGTTCCGGTAAGTCCTGCGTGGTATTGGAGCGGTACTACGACGACCGTAACTAACAGCAGCTGCTCTCACTCCTGTGTTCGAGCTGTTGAATTTTCCAAGGGGTTTGAGGGTCTGCGTTCTGCCAACTCCTTGGCATACCCGCTTTGTGTTAACTAGCCACTTTCTGCGCTCCGAAGGCGTGCGTCCGAGCGCGGCGCTCGCCCGCGTGCTCGACGAGCCGGGTGTGGTCGAGCGCATCCTGCGCCTGGGCGACGCCATGGCCCCGACCTGGGGGACGACGGCCGACGACGACACGAGCCTCTTTGCAACCTTCGAAGCGTCGGTCTATGATACGAGCGTGAAGGGGAGCTACACCTACGACGACGCCGGCAACGCGACCGCGATCACCCGCGACATGGTCACGCGGGAGTACGCCTACGGGGCGGATAACCGCCTGCGCGGCGCGGGCACGGCCACGTACGCCTTCGATCACCTGGGACGCAGGGTGCGCGCCGAGTCGCGCAGCACGTTCTCCTACCCGGGCGTGGGCTCGCTCGATTCACTGCTCGTGGATCACTTCTCCTACGGTCCGGGCGGCGAGATGCTGAGCTGGGTCCGCAAGAACACGGCCCTCGGCGCCATCGGCGAAGAGGAAACCGCAGAAGAATACGTCTATCTGCACGGGCAGCCGCTCGCGAAGATTGTGACGAAGGTCCTGCGCGCCCAGACGGGCGACGGCGGAGGCGGAGGCGGCGGATGCTGCTGCGCGGCAACCGCAATTGCCTACAACGGCCAGACCCAATGCGACCTCGCTTCTCACCAGGCGCTTCAGGTGCTGCGTGGGTTCCGCGGTCAGGTGCTCTCCGGGAACGACCTGGGCGAGTGGATCATCCGGTTCTACTACCGGGATCTGTCGCCGATCGCGGTCCAGGTGTTCCGGGAGTATCCGGAATTGCGGGAAGCCATGAATTACGCCTTGCGCGGCGCCGCCTGGATGCTCGAGTTCTGGATCACCCCGGCGCATGCGGCGCCTGTGGAGCAGCGGTCAACAGCCGTGTACTGGTACCACAACGGCATCCTCGGCGAACCGATTCTCCTCACGGACGAAAGCGGGACGATCGTCCGCCACGTGGAGCATGATCCCTTCTGGTCGGACACAGTTCCCCTCGTGAACGATGTGGACGACCGGTTCATGTTCCCCGGCCAGTTCCGGGATGACGAGTCGGGGCTCGCGTACAACTGGAACCGGTGGTACGCGGCCGATGTGGGGCGGTATGTGCAGGTAGATCCGCTAATTAGCTTTCAGCGTCGCCCACCTTTCCCGGTCCGGAATGAACTGGAGCTTGAATCTTCCTTCGGATACGCACGAGACAATCCGCTCGTAATGGTTGACACAATGGGGCTTTCGGCATGCTGTAAATCCGGATCCTGCGATTGTCCAGAAGGGAAGTGGTCCGGCTTCTTTGCTGGTGGCATGTACGTTGGTGGTGGGGTTGGTGCCGAGGTTGGCGTTGGAAGGCTGTATTGTCTATCATCGATGGCTTGGTTCGATTTCAAGTATTCATGTTTTCTGGTTGGAGGCGGCACCCGTCGTAAACCGCTTATGCTTGCTGCAGGTGCCTCGGCTGGCCCTATGTACTGCAGTGGTGCAGAATGCGTCGAGAATATTACCGGTTCTTCTCTCGGCTTCGCTATTTCAATTGCCGGTACGGGCCTAGGTGGGGTTGGGGGGGCCGCTGATTGGGGAGGTAGCGGTTGTTCATCTGCGTCCGCTGGTGTTGGCGCGGGCGGATATGCGGCGATGCGCTCCTGTACGGTTACGAAGTTCTAATGGACGCAAGCACTCTGATCAAGAGGGGCGCGGCGTCTTGGATATTAGGTGTCGTTGCGGTACTGTTCGTGGAACTTTTTTTGGCGCCGTTTATCAAAGACGATTTTGCGGTTTGTGGAGGCGCAAAATATCCGGTCTTCGTCCCGCCGATTGCATATTGGAGTGCGATGGCGTTGGTGGCAAAGCATCATGCCCGGCGCCAAACGGCTTACATGGTCGGTATTGCTCTGGGGATTCTTGTCGTTTGGTTGTGGTCTATGTTGGGCCTATTTTCCACGAGCACGGACCTGTACTTCTGCAGCCCTCTCGTCCGTAGTATAGTCGTCTATCCTCTGATCGGTTCATTTCTGCTAGCCTTATTAATGCGAATAAGAAGTTTTCGTATAGCATAGGATAAGGCCCGGTCTTTTCAGCTCCTCGGACACTAGCCGCCTACGGCCCCATTGGGGGCAAACGGGACAATCGAAGCCCTTTCTCCACGTGCATAGGCGCAGTGGTGCGCGCGCCGGGCGGCGATGCCGCGTGCGAGTTTACATAACCCTTCCGGTTATGTAAAAGTCCTGCTGCTAAGCGGCGGCGGCAATCAGCCGTAGCGCGGAGCCTTAAAACCGGTGAGGGGAACGATGTCTCCGACGCGGAGGCTGTTTGTCGGCGGAAGTGAGGGGAG
>JAWLHK010000003.1:0-28594 GCA_041690355.1 bacterium
GCCGACGACCGATCGGGATACGGAATCACGGCCAGAATCCGCTCGGGGGGATTCGCACGGGTGTAGCGGGCCCCTTTTCCCGCGCAGTGGCTGCGGTAGCGCGCCTCGACGTCGACGGCAATGCCCGTGTAGATGGAGCCGCCCCGGCACTCGAGCAGATAGAGGTACCAGGTCCGGCCCGCGGGTCTCGCGGCGTCCGGCCCCTCGGGCGCCGGCGTGTCACCGCCTGCCGAGGTCACGCCGGGTCGGTCTCGTCGTCGTCGGGCCCCTCGGATTCGCCGCTGTCTTCATCGACGAACTCGTCCGGTTCCCCTTCTTCTTCCCGGTCGGCGTAGGAATCGTAGGCCGGGGACTCTTGGTCATGGTGGGGGAGCTCGGACGAGGCCGGCTCCGAAGCCGCTTGGTCATCGGTGACGACCCCCGCCTCTTCCGAAACCGGCGTCGCCTGGTCGGCGTCGCCGCCGGCATCCACGTCCCCGGCGCCGCCGCCATCGTCAGAACCCGCTCCGCCGGCGTCGGCCTCCTGGACCGCCTCGGCGGCCTCTTCTTCGGCTTCTTCTTCGTCGACCTCGCCGTCGCCGCCGCCGGTGACCTTCTCGATGTACTCCTTCTCGGAGTCGTCGAGCAGGGCCTCGGTTCGCTCGGCCACTTCCTTGCGGCGATTGAGTGCCTCTTCGAGTTCGTGCAGGGCCCCGTCGTCATCGGGCAGCGGCGGCGGCAGGCCCTCTTCGGCCGTCAGCGGCTCGTCGGGGACGATGGCCGCCGAGGCGAGCATCTGGCGCACGCTTTCGCGAATCTCGCGGCGCCGATCCGAGTCGGTCTTGACCACCGGTTCGCCCGCTTCGCCCTCGGGGGGCTGCGGTATCCCCTCCTCGTCACCGCCCGTGGGCAGGGCGAGCTGCTGGCCGCCGTCGTCTTCGAGTTCCCGCAGGTCGCGCAAGCTGGGCAGGCTGCCCAGATCGCGCAGCGAGAACACCTCGAGAAAGCGCTGCGTGGTGCCGTAGACGACCGGCTTGCCGGGGGCGTCTTTCTTGCCGATGATTTTGATCAGATTGCGATCGAGCAGGTTCTTGACAACGGCGCCCGAATCGACGCCGCGCAGGTCTTCGATCTCGGGGCGGGTGATCGGCTGCTTGTAGGCGATGATCGAAAGCGTTTCGAGCGAGGCGCGGCTCAGCTTCGACGGGCGGTCCTGCTTGGCGCGCTGCAGCCAGGCGCCGAACTCGGCCCGCGTGCGGAACTGCCATCCGCCGGCGACTTCGACCAGGGCGAACCCGCGGTTCATCGAACGCCATTCGGTCACGAGCGCGTCCATGATGACGCCGAGCTGTTCGCGGTCGATCTCGTCGAGCGACTGCGCCAGTTGCTCCATCGTGACCGGGGTCTCGCTCGAAAAGAGGATCGCTTCGATGATGTTGCGGATCTTGTCCGGATTCATGCGTCAGTCTCGTCCCATTCTTCCTGGTCGGCCTCGTCGGCATCGCCTGCGCCGGCGGCCGCGCCCGAATCATAGTCTTCGAAGTTGACCCCCTGCAGGTTGTCGAAGTCGCCTACCGGCATGACGTGAATCATATTGCCCCGCGCCACCTGCTCGCACTTGATGAGCCGCAGCTTCATCAGTTCGAGCAGCGAGAGAAAGGTAATGATGACCATCGGCCGGGTGCGGTCTTCGCTGAACAGTTCGAGAAATTCGACCCGTTCGCGGCCGCGCAGCACATCGATGACCTGGTAGATGCGCGCCGTGATCGAAACCGTCTCGCGGATCACCTCGTGCACCTTGGGCTCGGGCAGTCGCTCGAGCACGAGTTTGAGCGCCGAAACGAGATCGTACAAGGTCGCTTCGACCTTCTCATCGGAGAGGGGCACCGGAATTTCGGCCTCGGCGATCGCGGGGTGCGCGAAGACGTCGAAGTCGAGCAGCTCCCGATCTTCGAGCGAGATGGACGCCTCTTTGTACCGCTGATACTCGAGCAGGCGGCGAACCAGTTCGGCGCGCGGATCTTCTTCTTCGGCGACGCCCTCGCCCTCTTCGCGCGGGAGCAGCATGCGGCTCTTGATCTGGGCGAGCGTGGCCGCCATGACGAGAAACTCGCCGGCCACGTCGAGATTGAGCTCCTTCATGAGCTCGAGGTAGGCCAGGTACTCTCCCGTGATGTGCGCGATCGGGATGTCGTAGATGTCGAGTTCGTCCTTCTTGATCAGATAGAGCAGAAGGTCGAGCGGCCCCTCGAAGACCTCGACGTTGACGCGCAGACGCCTGGGAGCGACGACTTCCATCAGAGCCCCATCCTGGTCCGGACGTCTTCCATCGTGCGCTGCGCGTGTTCGCGCGCGCGCAGGTTGCCGGCTTCGAGAATGGCGTCGACGTCGACCCGCTTTTCGACCTCCTGCCGCTTTTCGAACATCGGCACGTGCGCGTCGAGCAGGTTCTTCAGCGCCATCTTCTTGCAGTCGACGCAGCCGATGCCGGCCGAGCGGCACTGCGCCTGCACCTCCTGCTGCACCTCGGCGGGCGAATAGATCTTGTGCAGGTTGAAGAGGACGCAGACGTCGGGATCGCCCGGATCGTTGCGCCGTTTGCGCGCCGGATCGGTCACATAGCCCATGACCGTCTTCGAGACCGCTTCGGGCGAGTCGCTGAGCATGATGGCGTTGCCGTAGCTCTTGCTCATCTTGCGCCCGTCGCTCCCGGGCAGCCGGGGGGTCTCGGTGAGCAGGCCTTCGGGCTCGGGAAAGGTCTCGCCGTAGAAGTGGTTGAAGCGGCGCACGATTTCACGCGTCAGCTCCAGGTGGGGCAGCTGATCTTCGCCCACCGGTACGGTATGGGCGCGGTAGATGGCGATATCGGCCGACTGCAGCACCGGGTACCCCAGAAAGCCGATGGTATTCAGCTCCTTCTCGGCCAGGTTCTCCTGGAGCTCCTTGTAGGAAGGAACCCGCTCGAGCCAGGGGACGGGTGTGATCATGCTGAACAGGACATGCAGCTCGGCATGTTCCTTGACCGCGCTCTGGACGAACAGCACGCTGCGCTCGGGATCGAGCCCCACGGCCAGCCAGTCGATGACCATTTCGCGCCGATCGGCGGCGATGTTCTGCGGCGTGCGGTACTCGGTCGTCAACGCGTGCCAGTCGGCCGCGAAGAAGAAGCACTCGTACTCCTGCTGGAGGCGAACCCAGTTCTTGAGCACCCCGTGGTAGTGGCCGAGGTGCAGGCGGCCCGTCGGACGCATGCCGCTGAGAATCCGTTTCATACTGCCTGGAGCTGCGTTGGGGAATCGGGGAATGAAAGAAGGTTATTACTATAGCGAAAGGAGGTCGTCTTTTCCAGACGATTACCGGTCGCGGGCCTCGATCAGGATGTCGCCCCGGTTGGTGAACAGGTCGATGCGCCCGTCCCCCGTTCTCGGGGTCAGGCCGCGGAGTTCGCCGGCCTCTTCGTCGGTGCGCTCCAGGTTCAATCCGTCGACCTCGATCTGCCCGGCAAGCGTATGGGCCAGCATCTCGCCCCGGAACTCGCCGCGCAGGAGAAGACCGAGATCCCCCTCGGACGTCGAAAGCTGGATGCGCGGGTCGTCGTCGAGCGTCACTTCGGCCGCGCACGGCGCGTGGGTCGTGCGGGCATCGAGGTCGCCGTGCAGCCCTTTGACCGTGACCCGGCCGTTGGTCGTCTCGAGCTCGAGCGAGCCCGCGTGGCCGTCGACCCGCAGATCGCCGTTCGAGGTGCGCACGACGGCGTCGCCGGCCGTGCCCGTCAGCGAGACGCCGCCGTTGGAGCTTTCGATGCGTTCGACCGAAACCCGCACAAGCTCGACCGCGCCGTCCTGGGTCAGCGCCGAGACAGGAATTCCGGCCGGAACGCGAACGTCGAGGGCGACCTCCCACTCGAGCGCCCCGGGCAGCACCAGTTCGAGAACCAGCGTGTCGCCGTCGAGTCGCTCGGTGATGCGGGCGTCGCCGAGGGAGCTGTCGACCTCGTGCTGCGACGTGACCGAAACGGCCCGCACGCTGACCGCCCCCGAGACGGCCTCACGATCTTCTTCGCCCGTGAGCGTTACAGAGCCGTTGTGCGCATGAACCTCGACGCGCGCGAACCCCTGCTCGGCGCCCTGAAATTCGAGCGTTCGGCTTCCGACATACTCGCCGCAGGCCGCCGCCAGAAGAAAAAGTGCCGCCAGAAGCGCCCGCGCTACCACGTCAACACCAGGTAGTCGAGCCAGGTGAGCGGCGCGAACAGCACGCTGAACCAGGTGCCGAGCAGATAGAGGACGCCGAAAACGATGAGAATGCCGAACGGCTCGATGCGTCCCCAGACGGCGGCCGCCCCGGCGGGAAGCACCTGTCCGACCATGCGTCCGCCGTCGAGCGGCGGGATGGGCAACAGGTTCAGCAGGGCGAGCCAGTAGTTCCAGCGCATGCCGGCGCGCGCGATGAGAATCAGCGGCACGGTCACGCGGGAGAGCGGATCGTCGGTCTGGATGGCCAGATCGCCCGGCGCGCCCAGGCCGAAGCGCAGCACCAGCACCATGCCCGCCCAGAAGAGCACCTGCAGGAGATTGCTGCCGGGTCCGGCAAAGGCGACGAGAAAGCCGTGCAGCCGGGGCCGCTTCAGGTTCCCCAGATTGACCGGCACGGGCCGCGCCCACCCGAAGAGCATGCCGATCTGAGTGACAAAGAGCACGAAGGGGACGACGATGGTTCCTATCGGATCGATATGCCGCAGCGGATTCAGCGAAAGACGCCCCATCGTGCGCGCCGTCGGGTCACCGAAGCGATCGGCCACGAACCCGTGCGCCGCCTCGTGCAGCGTAATCGCCAGCAGAAGCGGAACGGCGTGAATGATGATGGTCTCGAGGATCTCCACTTATCCTCCCGAAGCGCCGAGGCGTTCGCGGATGGCCGCGGCGCCGAGGGGCGCGCGTACCTGCTCGCCCGTCGCCATGTCCTTGAGGCTCATTTCTCCCGCCGCCACTTCGTCGTCGCCCAGCAGTACGACCAGGGCCGCTCCCACCCGGTTGGCCGCTTTCATCTGGGCCTTCAGCCCCGCCCGGTTCAAATCTTCTTCGACACGCACGCCGGCCGTGCGCAGCTCGTTCACGAGCCGCCCCCCGGCAGCCTCGGCCTGCGCGCCGAGCACGGCGACGAAGACGGTGGGCACCGGCGCGACGAGCGCGGCGGCCCGATCACCCAGCAGAAGGAGGAGCCGTTCGACGCCGCAGGCAAATCCGACGGCCGGCGTCTGGGGTCCCCCCAGTTCGGCGACGAGATTGTCGTAGCGCCCCCCCGCCGACAGCGTGTTCTTGGCCCCCAGCCCGGTCGAGGTGAACTCGAAGACGAGCATGGTGTAGTAGTCGAGGCCGCGCACCATCTGCGGATTGACGCGGTAGGCGATGCCCAGGGCGTCGAGGCGCTCGGTCACGGCCGTAAAGTGGGCGCGGCTCGCCTCGTCGGCGAAGTCGAGAATCGAGGGGGCCGCCTGCAGCACGGGCTGGCAGCCGGGCACCTTGCAGTCGAGCGCCCGCAGGGGGTTCGTGTCGGTGCGCCGCACGCAATCGCCGCACAGCGCGCCGTGGTGTACCCGCAGGTGCTCGCGCAGCGCGTCTCCGTACTGCTTGCGGCTGGCCGGACTGCCCAGATTGTTCAGCTCGAGCTCGAGCCCGGGCACGCCGAGTTCGGAAAAGAGCGTGTGCTGGAGCGCGATCACCTCGACGTCGGCGCGCGGCGTCGCCAGGCCGTAGACCTCGGCGCCGAACTGGTGAAACTGGCGCAGCCTGCCCTTCTGGGCCCGCTCGTAGCGGAACATGGGGCCCATGTAGAAGAAGCGGTGCACCGGCCGCACGCCGTGCAGCTTGTGCTCGAGATAGGCGCGCACGACCGCGGCCGTGCCTTCGGGGCGCATGGTGACCGAGCGGTCGCCCCGGTCGGTGAAGGTATACATCTCCTTCGAGACGATGTCGGTCTCGTCGCCGATGGAGCGCTGGAAGAGATCGGTGTGCTCCAGAATCGGCGTCCGGATCTCTTCGTATCCGAACCGCTGAAAGGTGTCTGCCGCCATCTGCTCCACCGCACGCCAGATCCGTCCCTCCGGTGGGAGGACGTCCTGCATGCCCTTGACGCCGGAAACCGCCATGTGCCTGAAAACCCAGAATGAAAGAGAGGAAAACGTACATTGTTTCATATTCCCCGGGTGACCGCTATGGCGGTGGAACGGCCCCGATCGGGGGCCGCGGTTGTGGGAAAAACGCGGATTTCAAAAAAATTCAGGCGTTGTCCCCCACACTAGGCGCGATTGCTGAACCACTCGACGAGAAATCAGCTGCAAGTATTTGGAATTCCGCGGCTTGACCCCGATGCATAGTTTTCATGCAATCTGTGAAGATCGGCGTGTTACCGGGCCGTTTCGGAGCGTCGGGCAATCTTATCCACAGGTTCTCCACAAAAACTGTGAATTGCGCGCCCGGGGATGCAGGCGCCAGGAGCGGCATGGTATACTCGTCAGGTTTTTACTTTGGAAATCTGCATGCCGCGTGTCGCTCTGGTCGTGGCCGCGTTGCTGGCGCTCATCGCCTGCACCCACCGTTCGCCCGCGACTTCTCCGTCCGCTGAATCCCCTGCGCAGCCCGCAGCCGATCACTTCGTCGGCTCGTCGGCGTGCGCGGGTTGTCATCAGGAAGCCCATGCCTCCTGGTCGAGCACGTGGATGGGCCGCTCCGTGCGCCCGCCGCAACCCGAGGAGCTCAACCGGGTCGCCAACTCGATTCTCTGCGGCGGCATGCGGGTCGACGCGGTTCTGGGGGGCAAGCTCACCCTGCGCTATCTGCAGAAGCGCGGCGACGGATACGTCTTTCTCCCCTGCGAATGGGACGCCATCAACAAGCAGGTGCAGCCGTTTCGCCCGGGCGACTGGCAGACTTTCTCGTTCGACGAGAAGTGCGCGGCCTGCCACACGACCGGCTGGGACGCGAAGACGACGCGCTGGCTCGAACCGGGCGTCGGCTGCGAGAGCTGTCACGGCCCCGCCTCGCGCCATGGCGCCTACCAGAACGCCGGCGGCATGGTGAAGTTTGCGGAACTGTCGCCGGTGAACGAGGCGATGATCTGCAGCTCGTGCCACCTCCAGGGCGGTTATTCGCTGAAGAGCGAACGCCGGTTTCCCGAGGGCTATACGCCGGGCGACAACCTGTTCGCCATCTACCGCTATCCGTGGGAAGAGCTCGAAAACGAGGCCCGCGGGATGATCGAGGGGCGCACGGTCGGCAACCCCGTCGACGTGCACCAGAAGATACACATGAAACTTCTGCTCGACGGCAGAAACGACCTCAAGTGCACGAGCTGTCACGACGTGCACGCGGGCAAGACGGCCAGGCACACGGCCCTGCCGCGGCAGGAATTCTGCTACCAGTGCCACACGAACGAAAACGGGCAGCTCGGCCTGAAGGAATATCAGGTCGCCTGCCCCATCTGCGAGTTCTAACGAGGAAGAAAAGTGGTCTCCATGTTCAAAAAATCCGTCTGGGTGCTCAGCGCCTTTCTTCTGATCTCTACCTCGGGCGCCGCCGTCGCACAGCGCGGTCCCGATCTCGGCGACAAGGTCAACCCCGTGCCGACGCGTCTGCTGCGCCACCAGCCGCCGTTCAAGCCCGAGCCGGTCGGCTTCAAGCTCGACGAGGTCATCGGCAAGCGCGCTGCCATCTTCCTCTACTGGCTGCCCGACTTTCCGGGCGCGGTACGCGAGCTCGAGAACCTGAATGAGTTCGCCCGTTCGCTCAAGGGCGACAAGGTCGCGGTCTACACGGTCGCCCGCGCGCGCGACGACGCCGAAGCCGCCAAGGTGCTCGACATCGTGCAGAAGAGCGGCATCTCGCTGCCGGTGCTTCTCGACGACATGTCGATCATGATGGCGCTGGGCGTGAACACCGTGCCCGCCTACGTGGCCGTGAACAAGGACGGCACCGTGGCCGTCAACGAAATCGGCGATCTGAGCCACAAGGTGCAGTCGGGCGAACGCCTGAAGGATCTCGTCACGCAGGCGGCCAGGACGGGCAGCTTCCCGGTCATCAAGGGACCCGGGGCCAACGCGGTCTACCAGCTCATGGGCGAGAAGGTTCCCTCCTTCGAGCTGAAGACGCTCGACGGCAAGCAGACGGTGAATATCGACAAGGTGGTCGCCGGCAAGAAGCCGACGGTGCTCGTCTTCTGGAGCGCCCTGTGCCCCCACTGCCAGAAAGAAATGCCGCGCTTCAACGAGTACCTGCGCAAGAATCCGGGCAAGCTGAACATCGTCTCGGTCACCCAGTTCCGCGACGGGGCCCACGAGCGGCGCACGCACGAGTTCGTCAAGGACAATAAGCTTTCGTTTCCGGTGCTCGTCGATTCGGGCGCGGTCAACGAGCTGTTCTCGGTCAACGCCATCCCGATGTGGCTGCTCCTCGATCCGGGCGGCAAAGTCAGCTACATCACCGTCGGCGCCAAGGGCGATCTGCCCCAGGTGCTCGACCGCGAGCTGGCCCGGGCGAGCCGCCGCAAATAGCGGCCGGGCGCGCGCGGCGCGGATTCTGAGGGGGGGGGGGAACCGGAGAGCCGGTACCCCCCTTTTTTTCGTGCGGGTTCCCGACCCGGCGCCGGGCGGGAAAAGCGATAGGCTGGCGGAGCCCTAAGGCACTGTCCCCATTGACATTTTGTATACCGCATGCTAACTTGTCTGTCGATTTGAGGCCTGTGGACTCGCAGACCGAGCCCCCGCCGTAACGAAACATCCTTGTTTTACTCATCACCTTCACACCAGTACTTTCCCCGATCCATTCCAGAAGTCGCGGACGTCAAGGAGACGTGGTCATGAAGAAGTTTCTCGCTGTTCTCATCCTGGCTTTCGGTTTCGCGGTGCCCACCACCGCCCTGCTCACCGTGAGCACGATTTCCGTTGCCGAGGCCCAGGACGCACCGGCGGCGCCGGCTGCCAAGGGTCCCGCCAACAGTGAAGGCGCCATCGCCCGCCTCGCCGAGTTCTATCAGGCCGGCGGCTGGGTCATGCACGTCATCACGCTGGCCCTGGCGATCATGCTGGCGCTGAGTATCGAGCGCACCTATTACCTGTTCATCAAGACGAAGGTCAACAAGCACCAGTTTCTGGCGCAGGTCATCGGCGACATCAACGCCGGCAAGCTCGACAGCGCCATCGCCTACGCGTCGAAGTCGCAGAGCCCGATGGCGAAGATCATCAAGGCCGGCCTCGAAAAAGCCAAGGCCGGCGACAAGGACTTCGTCGACGCCATGGACCAGGCCTCGCTGGCGAACGTCCCCTTTCTCGAACGCAACACGCCGTATCTGGCCACCATCGGTAACGTCGCGACCCTGCTCGGGCTGCTTGGTACGGTGCTCGGGCTGATCGGCGCGTTCGGCGCGACCGCCTACGCCGACCCGTCGCAGAAGGCCACGCTGCTGTCGCTCTCCATTTCCGAAGCCATGAACACCACCGCCTACGGGATGGTGGTCGCCATTCCGTCGCTCATCTCGTTCGCCATCCTGAACGGTAAGACGCAGCGCGTGCTCGAAGACATTCAGGAAGCCTCGTCGCTGGTCATCGAGAAGCTGAACAAGAAGGTTCAGAAGGTCTGATTCATGAGTTCGCCTGTTTCCAAAGGCGGTCTGCTGAAGCGCAGCAAGCAGGGCGAAAAGCGTCTTTTCGACGTCGCCATGAACATCACGCCCATGACCGACGTGATGGCCTCGATCCTCTGCTTCCTCCTCGTCTCGGCCACGTACGTGCAGTACGCCAAGATGGATGCCAATCTCCCGAGCACGGGAGCGTCGGCCGCCCTGGCCGATACGCCCGAAGACGAGCAGGAAAAGCTCGAGCTGCAGCTGCTGCTCACCAAGAGCAAGAAAATCATGGTCGACCGCGGCAACGGTCTCGAAGAGCTCGAGGTCGCCGAGGGAGATACCTTCAACTGGGCGAAGCTTGACGAGGTGCTCAAGGAGATCCGTCAGCAGTACCCCGACCACAAGGACGCCATTCTCTCGGCCGATCCCGATATCGAATACGAATTCGTGGTCGCCGCCATGGACGTCTGCATCGCCAACAAGATTTCGAACGTCTCCCTCGCGGCCAGCGCCGTGAAGGGCGCCGGTGAATAAGAAAGGAGCGGACTGTGGCAAGACACTCCGAACCTGAACTTCCCATGGCGCCCATGGTGGCGCTCTTCGTGCTGCTGGTCGTGTTCATGATTCAGTTCTACGCCGCCTCGGGCATGACCATGGACCTGCCGAAGGACCTGGCCCTGCCCAAGTCGTCGAGCACCGAGATTGTCGAGCAGGCCGTCAAGATCGAGGTCACGAACGACTATGTCGCCGTCGAGGGGAACAATGTTGCCTCGGTGGCCGAGCTCAACGGCACCGACCTGCGCATCCCGGGCCTGATCGCGTTTCTGACCAGGCACCGCGAGCGCACCGAGGCCATCTCTGCCCGTAACCCGAACGTCCAGTTCGAGGGCAAGGCGCTGCTCGTCGGCGACAAGAAGGTCAAGTACGACACGATCACGCGCGTCATGTACTCGAGCGGCCTGGCCGGCTTCAACCAGATCAACATGGTCGTGGTGCAGAAGCAGTAACCCGCCCGCTCTCGTGCGATTTTCCAGCCCCGCTTCGGCGGGGCTTTTTGTTGGGGGGTGGGCCGCCCGTCTCCGCCTGCGCCGTTCGGCCTGCCCCGGCCCGGTATGGCCGCCCTCATGCGACGGGAGCGGAAGCTCGCGGGCGACCAGGCGTCACCCGTCTCTTGACCACTGGGCTCAACGATGGGCGCGCTAGCACGGCCGTGGGGCGCATGGCGCGGCGGCGCGCGCCGGGATGCAGAAGCGTTGCGATGGATGGCCGACGGCCGCGGCCGCCCGCACGCTCACTGGTTGAGCGTGACGTAGGTCGAGATGCCCTCTTTGCGCCGCAGCCGCTCGGCAATGGACTGGGCGTCTTCGCGGGTGCCGAACTGCCCGACGCGCACCCGGTACCAGGTGCCCTTGCCGGGAATGGCCGCCTTCGTGATGAAGGCGTCGTAACCCTTGTCGCGCAGCTTGCCGGTGAGGTTGTCGGCCTGGCGCCGGTCCTGAAAGGCGCTCACCTGAATCGTGAACGGCTTGCTGCCCGCCTTGGCCGGCTTGGCCTCGGCTTTCGGCCGTTCGGCGGCCCTGGCGGTCTTCTCGGGCTTCGGAGCGGCCGGTTTCGCGTCGCTCCGGGCCGCGGTTTCGCCTTTGGCGGTCGGCGCCGGCGCCTTCACGGGCGTGGCGGCCGGGTCGGCTGCGGCAGTTTCGGGAACGGGAATCGAGGCCCCGGTGTCGGCAACCGGCTTGGCCTGCCCCTTCTCGTCGAAGAACTTGAGGGTCGGCGCCGGAGGGGTCTCGGGCGCGGGAGGCGTTTCGGCATCCGGTTGCGCCGCCTCCAGCTCGTCCGCTTCAGTAACGGCGGGCGTGGGGACGGGCGCTTCGAGCGCCGCGGCGACCGGATCGAGCGCGGCCACGTCGCCCGACGGATTCTGGTTCAACCCGCGACCGACGATGATGCCGAGCGCGAAGACCAGCGTCAGAATGACGAGGCTCAGAATGAAGAGCAGCGCAACCTGACGGCTTTCCAGGCTGAGCTCGAAACGATCACGAACACGACGCGGTTCCCGCATACATGACCCGCAGTTACATACTTTCCGGGGCGTCGACGGCGTAGAGAGTCAATCCCGTACGGATGACCCGCTGAACCAGCCGGCTCAGGCTCATTCGGGCCTGACTCAGCGGAACGTTCGACTCGTCGACGACCCGCTGCGTATTATAGAACTTATGGAAGCGCGACGCCAACTCGAGCAGGTAAAAGGTGACCCGGTGCGGCGCGAAGTCGGCCGCCGCGTCACGGATCATGCGCGGATACTCCTGCACCGCCTTGACGAGGTCGATCTCCTCGGGCGTCGTCAGCAGGCCGAAATCGACCTGGTCGACCGGGGCCTCGGCGACCCCTTTTTCGGCCGCGTTCGCGAAAATCGAGTGGATGCGGGCGTGCGCGTACTGCACGTAGTAGACCGGATTCTCGTTGCTCTGCTTTTTGGCCAGCTCGAGATCGAAGTCCAGATGGGCGTCGCTCTTGCGGAGCAGGAAGAAGAACCGCGCCGCATCCTTGCCCACCTCGTCGACGACGGCCTTGAGGGTCTCGAACTCACCCGAGCGGGTGCTCATCGAGATCTGCTTGCCGTCGCGCAGCAGGTTTACGAACTGCACGAGCTGCACCTGCAGGCGTGAGGCGTCGACCCCCGCCGCCTGCAGCACGGCGCGCACGCGCGGGATGTAGCCGTGGTGGTCGCTCCCCCAGACGTCGACGACGACGTCGAAGCCGCGGTCGATCTTCTCGAGGTGGTAGGCGATGTCCGAGGCGTAGTAGGTCTTCACGCCGTTGGCGCGCACAACGACGCGGTCCTTCTCGTCGCCGAATTCGGTCGTGCGGAACCACCAGGCCCCTTCGCGCTCGACAATCCACCCGGCCTTCTTCATCTCTTCGATCTTCTGATCGACCTTGCCCGAATCGACGAGCGACTTCTCGCTGTACCAGTTCGAGAAGGTGACCCCGAACTGCGCCAGGTCGTCGCGGATGCCGTCGAGAATCGCCTGGCCGGCGAAGGCCTCGCACACCGCCAGGGCCTCGTCTTCGGGGCGCGCCAGCAGCGCGTCGCCGTGCACCTTCGTGACATCGGCGGCAATCTCCTTGATGTAGTCTCCCATGTAGTGGTTCTCGGGAAGCTCGACCGCGCGGCCGTGCTGCTGCTGATAGCGCACCCAGGTGCTGCGTCCGAGGGTGGCCATCTGATTGCCGGCGTCGTTGATGTAGTACTCGGTGAAGACATCGTGGCCCGCCATCTTGAGCAGGCGCGCCAGGCTGTCGCCGAACGCGGCCCCGCGCCCGTGGCCGACATGCAGCGGGCCCGTCGGGTTGGCCGAGACGAACTCGACGATGATGCGCTGGCGCTTCGCGGGCGCGACGTCGGTGACGGTATCGCCCAGCAGCGCGAGCCGCTTCGCTTCTTTGGCCCAGTAGTCGCCGGCGATGAAGAAATTGATGAACCCCGGCCCGGCCAGCTCCACCTTCGCGAACATCGGGTGCCCCGCCAGGCGCGCCTGGATCAGAGAGGCCACCTCGCGCGGGGGCTTCGCGGCGGCCTTGGCGGCGACGAGCGCGAAATTGGTCGCGTAATCGCCGTGGGTCTGCTGCTGCGGCACGGTGACGGCCGGTTCGACCTCGATGGACGGAAGCTCGCCGGCGGCGACGGCCTGGGCGATGGTCTCCCGAAGTACCTGAGCGATGGTGTCCTGCATAATCCTGGGGTCCTGCGAGCGGGTAAAACTTTCATTGTATACGGGGGGATGCCCGTTGGCCAATGTCCGCCTGCGTGCGCCCGGACGCCGGCCGGGCTCCCGCGTGAGCGCGGCGGGGTGAGGTTCCGGCCGGGCGCTCGGGTGTGGTAACTTGTGGAGAGCATGCACGCGCTCCCATTTTCGGGTCTGGCACTGGGGCTGGCGCTGCTGGGCGCGCAGGAGCCGCCCGGCGACGCCACCGCGCCCGTGGTGCCGACGCCGCCCGGGGTCATCCTCATCGTGGCCGACGGCCTGGGGACGAGCCACGAAGAATTTCTGCGCCTGGTCGACGGCCCGCTGGCTGCCGACGCCCTTCCCGAGCTCGCCCTGGTGCGCACGTCGACCGCCGTCGAGGTCGTCAGCGACTCGGCCGCGGGGGCCACGGCCATGGCCACGGGGGTGCGCACGCGCAACGGTTCCGTCGGCGTCGACGAGGCCGGCGCCGATCTCCTCACGGTCGCCGAGTGGGCGAAACGGCACGGCCGGCGGGTGGGCTTCGTCACGACCAGCTACATCGTCGACGCCACCCCGGCCGCCTTCTACGGCGCCCGCCGCGATCGCGACGAGAAGCTTCAGCTCGCCCGCGAGCTCTTCGAGTTCCGCCCCGACCTCCTCTTCGGCGGCGGCGAGCAGTACTTTCTGCCCGCGGGCCGAACCGGACGGTTCGGGACGGGCGAGCGCGGCGACCGGCGCAACCTGCTGCGCGAGTTCCGCGCCGCAGGTTATCACGTGGTCGAGCGGCCGCTGCCCGGGCCGCTCCCCATGGTCGGCCTGTTCGCCGAAGACGACCTCGAGGGAACTGCCTCCGATCCGGTCACGCTGCCGGCCATGGCGCGCGCCGCCCTGGCCGCGGTCGAGCACGACCCGCGCGGCTTCTTTCTCCTCATCGAGCAGGAAGGAACCGATACGGCGAGCCACGCCCGGTCTCCGGCCCGCCTGCTCGAGACGCTGCGCGTGTGGAACCAGACGGTGGCCCTGGCGCGCGAGGTGCAGCAGCGGCGCCCCAATACGGTGTTGATCGTGACTGCCGATCACGAATCGGGCGGGGTCTCGCTCATCGACAACGGCGCCTGCGGTTTTCTCTCCATCGCCGCCCGGCGCTATCAGAGCCGCGAGGGGCAGCCGTTCTGCGTGCAGTTCACGACCCGGGCGCATACGGCGGCCCCCGTACCCCTGCACGCGGCGGGAATCGAGATCCCGCGGGGCGTGATCCTGAACACCGACGTCCACACCCTGCTCAAGAGCGCCCTCGAATGACCGCCCCCGAATATACCCTCGCCCTCATTGCGCACGACCGCAAGAAAGACGAGCTGGTCGCCTTCGCGGCCCGCCACCGGGAACTCCTCGCGAAGTGCCGGCTGATCGCCACGGGCACGACGGGGGGGCGCATTGCCGACGCCACCGGCCTGCCGGTCGAACGCGTGCTTTCGGGCCCCCTGGGCGGCGACCTGCAGATCGGCGCGCGCATTTCTCAGGGCGAAGTGCAGATGGTCGTCTTTCTGCGCGATCCGCTGACCGCCCATCCCCATGAACCCGATATCGCCGCCCTGCTCAAGGCCTGCGATGTCCACAATGTGCCCCTGGCGACCAATCTCGCCGGGGCTGAACTGCTGATGCGCCATCTGGCCGAGTGAAGGAGATCGTATGTGGAAGCGAACCCTGCCCCTGCTCCTGTGGATTCTGGCTGCCTGCGGCGACGACAAGGCCGTCGATCCCGTGCGGGTCGTCGCGGCCGGCACGTTGTTTCAAGGGCTGGCCGGCGGTGAGACCCGGGCCTTCTTCGCCGACGGGACGAGCCTCGCGCAGCCGGTGACCGGCACGGCCGCGATACACGTCCCCCGCGGCGTTTTCTCGAACACCGCCTTTCCCCTGACCGCGACCTTCTCGGTGCTCGACGGAAACAACCGGGTCATCGAGGCTTCGGTCGACTTCCCCTCGGTACGCCGGGGGGCGGGCAGTCTGTACACGGGTTCCTTTGCCGAGGCCGACGTCGAAGCAGCCCTCACCTTCCAGCTGCAGAATACGACGGCAGGCCCGGTCATCGACCTGCAATCCCTGGCCTACAGCGCCCCCGCCACGGGCGCCATCGTGCGCAGGCGCACGGTCGTCGCGGGGCAGTTGCGGCAGCAGGGCGTGCAGCTGCTTCCCTGAACGTCGCGCCGGGCTCTCGCGTCAGGCTCCGGGGCGCGCCTCCGGCGCAGGCGACGTGTCTCCGCGGCACCTGTACCTTGACCGTATGGTACGGGGATCCGACGGCTTCCCGTTGTGATCTTGCGCCGGCCTGCTACAATACTTCCTTTTTTTCAAATCGCCCCCAGAGTTCCGCCTGCCATGGAAAGCCTCAAGAAACTGACCGAAGACCAGATCCAGCGCTACGCCGATCGGATCGCGCAGGAGCTCAACCACTCCCGCGCCGGCGTCGTCAATACGTTGCGCCTGCTCGTCGAAGAGTCGACGGTCCCCTTCATCGCCCGCTACCGCAAGGAGATGACCGGCGGCCTCGATGAAGTCGGCATCCGCGCCGCGGGCGACCGGGCCGAAGACCTCTACGAGCTCGAGACCCGCAAGGCGAGCATCATCAAGACCATCGAAGAGCTCGGCAAGATGACCCCCGAGCTTCTGAAGGCGCTGGTGGCTTGCGAAGACCGCGCGCGCCTCGAAGACCTCTACCTGCCCTACCGCCCGAAGCGCAAGACCCGCGCCAGCATCGCCCGCGAAAAGGGGCTCGAACCGCTGGCCGACCTGATCCAGGCTCAGGACGATGCGCGTGGGCTCGAAGAGCTGGCCGCCCCGTTCGTGAATGCGGAACTGGGGGTCGAAAGTCCGCTGGCGGCCCTGCAGGGGGCCAACGACATCCTGGCCGAACGCGTGAGCGAGAACGCCGACGCCCGCGCCTTTCTGCGCCAGCGCCTGCTCGATCAGGGCGAGGTGGTCTCGCGCCGGCGTCCCCTCGACGAAAAGCATGACGAAGCCGCCCGGTTTCAGGATTACTTCGACTTCCGCGAATCGGTCGCGAAGATCCCGTCGCACCGCATGCTCGCCATCCGCCGGGGCGAGAAGCTCGAACACCTGTCCTACGAAGTCGAAATCGACCGCAAGGCCGCCCTCGACGAGCTGGCCCGGCGTTTCGTCACCAAGCCGAACACGCCCGCCGGGCAGGCCATGGCCGCCGCGACGACCGACGCCTACGACCGCCTCATGATGCCCTCGCTGCAGGTCGAGGTGCGCGGCATTCTGCGCCAGCGGGCCGAAGACGCCGCCATCGACGTCTTCAAGCAGAATCTGGGGAACCTGCTGCTCTCGGCGCCCGCGGGCAGCCTGCGCGTCATGGGGCTCGACCCCGGATTCCGCACCGGCTGCAAGGTCGCCGTCATCGACGACACCGGCAAGCTGGTCGCGCACGACACGATTTATCCGGTGGAACCGCAGGAACGCGTCCGCGAATCCGAGTCGACGCTGATCGACTTCATCACCCGCTTCCACATTCAGGCGATAGCCGTGGGTAACGGCACCGCCAGCCGCGAAACCGAATCGTTCGCGCGTGCCATGCTCGCGCGGCGGGGAATCGCCGAGCAGGTGCGCGTGGCCATGGTCAACGAGTCGGGCGCCTCCGTGTATTCCGCCAGCGACCTGGCGCGCGAAGAGTTCCCCGATCTCGACGTGAGCATCCGCGGCGCCGTGAGCATTGCGCGCCGCCTGCAGGATCCGCTGGCCGAGCTCGTGAAGATCGACCCGAAGAGCATCGGCGTGGGCCAGTACCAGCACGACGTCGATCAGCGCAAGCTCGGCAAGAGCCTCGAAGACGTGCTCGAAGACTGCGTGAACAAGGTCGGCGTCGACCTGAACACGGCCTCGACCCGCCTGCTGACCTACGTGGCCGGCCTGGGCCCGAGCCTGGCCAAGGCCATCGTCGATCACCGCAATCTCCAGGGCGCATTCCGCAAACGCGACGACCTCGTGGGCGTGCGCGGCCTGGGCCCGCGGGCGTTCGAGCAGGCCGCCGGCTTTCTGCGCATCCGCAACGGCGACAACCCGCTCGACGCGACCTCGGTGCACCCCGAGAGTTACCCGATCGTCGAAGAGATGGCCCAGAAGCTCGGCGTCGACGTTCCCGCGCTGGTGAGCAACAAGGACCTGATCGCCAAGCTGCAGCTCGAGCAGTTCGTGAGCGACCAGGTGGGCCTGCCCACCCTGCTCGACATCCGCGACGAACTGCTGCGGCCGGGGCGCGATCCGCGCGCGGAATTCAAATGGGCGACCTACCGCGACGACGTGCGCACGGTGGCCGATCTGGAACCGGACATGCAGCTCGAGGGGACGGTGACCAACGTGACCGCCTTCGGCGCCTTCGTCGACATCGGCGTGCATCAGGACGGCCTCGTGCACATCAGCGAACTGGCCGATTCCTTCGTCAAGGACCCCCACTCGGTCGTTTCGGTGGGTCAGGTGGTCAACGTCACCGTCCTGACCGTCGACACGGCCCGCGAGCGCATCGGGCTCAGCATGCGCAGCAAGCCGAACGTGGGCGCAAAATCGGGCGGCGGCGGTGCCGCCCGCGGGGAGCACGGCGGCGGCGCGCGACGGCAGGAGAAGGCCGCCCCGCAGGCCCCTCACCCCGGCCTCAGCGGCCTGGCCGCACTGAAGGACAAGTTCCGAAAATAACAGCACAAAAAATAGCCGCCCTTCACTCTTGCCGCCGCGGATCCTTTCCTTTATAATTCCCTGCTCGACATGTCGGGTTTTTCCCTTCGCCAAGCGGAGGTATCCGGCCGTCTCCCGCGGGGAAATTCCCGGTGGAATCATGGTTTTCGAAATCGTCGTCATTGCATGAAATCGGTCAGTCTCATCAGCCTCGGGTGCCCCAAGAACCTCGTCGACAGCGAGGTCATGCTGGGCATTCTCAAGAAAGACGGCTACGCCTACTCTCCGAATCCGGAAGAGGCGGAACTGATCGTCGTGAACACCTGCGGCTTCATCGGCCCCTCGCAGGAAGAGTCGATTGATACGATTCTCGAGATGGCCGAGGTCAAGAAGTCGAGCGTTCAGGCGGGCAGGCGCAAGAAGCTCGTCGTGACCGGCTGCCTCGTCCAGCGCTATCCGGGAGAGCTCGCCAAGGAGATGCCCGAGGTCGATCTCTTCGTCGGCACCGGAGAGTTCCAGAAGCTACCCGAGCTGCTCGGCGCCACGGAACGCGAGGTCATCGGCCGTCCCGAGTACGTCTATGACTCGCTGACCCCCCGCGTGCTCACGACCGAATCGGCCATGGCCTACGTGAAGATCAGCGAAGGGTGCGACCACAAGTGCACCTTCTGCATCATCCCGACGCTGCGCGGCCTGGCCCGTTCGCGCCCGGTCGACGACATCGAGCGCGAAGTGCGTTCGCTGGCGGCGCAGGGCGTGCGCGAGATCGTGCTCGTGAGCCAGGACAGCACCGCCTACGGCCGCGATCTGGCCGATCCGACGACCCTCGGCAAGCTCCTGAAACGCCTCGACGACGTCGAGGGGGTCCGCTGGATTCGCGTGCTCTACACCTATCCCAAGCTCTTCGACGACGATCTGATGGAGGTGCTCGCCCACGGCAAGCGCGTGGTTCCGTACATCGACATGCCGCTGCAGCACATCAGCGACCCGGTGCTCAAGACCATGCGCCGCGGGACGCGCGAGCAGGCGACGCGGGATCTCATCCAGAAGCTGCGCGAGCGGATTCCGAACCTGGTGTTCCGCACGACCTTCATCGTCGGCTTTCCCGGCGAGACCGATGAAGATTTCGAGAAGCTGAATGCCTTCATGGCCGAAGGGCATTTCGATCGCGTCGGCGTGTTCCGCTACTGCCGCGAAGAGGGTACGCCGGCGGCCGAGCTGCCGAACCAGATCCCCGACAAGGTCAAGACGCAGCGCTACCGCAAGCTGATGAAGACACAGCAGACGGTCGCCATGCGGCGCAATCAGGCACAGGTGGGCAAGACCTTCGACGTGCTCGTCGAGGGGCTCAGCGAAGAAACCGACCTGCTGCTGCGCGGCCGCTACTACGGACAGGCCCCCGACATCGACGGGGTCGTCCTCATCAACGACGGTGAAGCCGAGGTGGGCGCCTTCCACCGCGTCGAAATCACCGAAGCACACCCGTACGACCTGGTGGGGCGCATTGTCTCACCCCGCCTTGACGATACGGCAACAGTTTTCTAGACTAGGGAAAACGTTCCCGACGGAGGTACCCCGTGGCCACGCCCAAATCCAAGACCGCAGCCCGCACCACCAAGAAGGCCGCGCCCGCCTCGACCGCTCCCAAGAAGAAGGCGGCGCCCGCCGCATCCTCGACCAAGGGGGCATCGGAAAACGAGCTGCGCACGATTCTCGAAGAGTTGCAGCAACATACGGCGCATGAAATCTCCGAGAAGCTGAAGAGCGGCACCGCCGGCGTCGGCAAAGACATCGGCGATTTCTACGACCTGGCGACTGAAGAGCGCGAGCGCGAACTCGAGCTGCTGCTCGGCGACCGCGAGCGCAGCCGCCTGCGTCAGATCAACGAGGCTTTCCAGCGTCTCGAAGAGGGCACCTACGGCATCTGCGAAGAGTGCGGCGAGCCGATCAATCCGAAGCGGCTGCGCATCGTTCCCTTCGCGCGCACGTGCGTCGACTGCCAGCACGAGAAAGAGCACGAAGAGCGCCAGATGCGCGAGCGCGACGATGACAAGGTCTACTCCGTCATCGCCACCGATCGCCCGGCGAGCCTCGACGAAGACGACGAAGGCTGAGAAAAAATGCGGGGCTCCCGCATCTTTTCCCGTGCAATTCCCGTTCACTCTGGTATACTGATCTATTCAACCTCTGACGCGGGGTGGAGCAGTCTGGTAGCTCGTCGGGCTCATAACCCGAAGGTCGCTGGTTCAAATCCAGCCCCCGCAACCAAATCGAAAAAAAGCCCTCCGATGGAGGGCTTTTTTGTTTTCTGCAGTCCCCCCGGCCATTTCAGCCAACCTCTCGTATCCACGCTTCAGGCCCCCCTATCGCCCCCGCCGAAGGTCTGCCATAGCGTACGCGGAGCGGGCGGGGGATCCGAAAATGAAAGCAAACGCGTTCAGGGCTCGGCAGACCGTCACTCGTCACTCGAAACTCGTCACTCGTCACTCGTCACTCGCCACTCGTCACTCGTCACTCGCCGCTCGTCACTCGTCACTCGTCACTCGCCCCGGCCCCCCTGTCGTCCCCCGAGGGGGGACCCGAAAATTAGAATGCGATAACTCTCTGCAGGCCCTTCCCTGCGGGGCGATTCCATCGTAAACTGCGGTGCGGAAACTCGGCATAGAGGTGGGACATGGCCTGGCAGGGGAACAGCTTTGCAGGTGGGAAGAGGGCGCGGCCACAGTATCTGACCGAACTTGCGCGGCAGTTACGCCAGAACCCCACGCCGGAGGAGATCGCGCTTTGGGGGCGGCTTCGGGATAAACGTCTGGCGGGACTTCGTTTCCGCCGTCAGCACCCGATTGGCCGCTACATCCTCGACTTCTACGCCCATCTGCGCCGGGAAACCATCCTTGGTCTCGCGGTGGAGCTCGATGGCGCGCACCATGACCCGTCTGCCGATCGGGAACGCGACGCCTGGCTTCTCGCCCACCGCATCCCCGTGCTCCGATTCAGCAATCGCGAAGTCCGTGAGGACATCGACAGCGTGCTGCTGCGGATCAAGTCGGCCGCCTTGGCCTGACATCACGGAAATAGCAGAGGCGATCCAAGAGTTCGTGGTGGACAAAAAAGGCGGAACCCTCCTCGCGAGAGTTCCGCCTGCGTTCACAAGTTCTTTATGTTCGGGTCCCCCCTCGGGGGACGACAGGGGGGGCCTTTTCCGGACGACAGGGGGGCCTTTTTTCGGAAAGCCAGGGGGGCTTTTTTCCGGAGGGGTCTCCGGAGGGATCTTTCTCCGGACGGGTGGAAAGGTCCTCAGAACCCCGCCACGTAGGGAATCCGCTGCGCCGTGGCGCGGATGTCGTCCTTCGCCGACAGCAGAATCGACGTGCCGTCCCACGAACCCTCGGTCCACTGCTTGCGGGCGCCGGGGTGAATGCTGCACGGCACGACGCCGCCCGAGTAGCGGATCTCGCTGCGCTCGACGTCGACGGTCACGTCCTGGGTCGGATTGTCCATCACCGACGTCATGAGCTGCTTGATGACCTCTTCGCCCACGGTCACGGCCGGAATGCCCAGCGTGATGCAGTTGCCGAAAAAGATTTCGGCGAAGCTCTCGCCGATGATCGCCTTCACGCCCCAGCGCATGAGCGCCTGCGGCGCATGCTCGCGCGAGGAGCCGCAGCCGAAGTTCTTGTTCACGAGCAGCACGGCTGCGCCCTGGTACTTCGGGTCGTCGAACGGATGGTTCTTGGAGTGCCCCTGCTCGTCAACCCGCTCGTCTTCGAAGACGTGCTTCTCGAGCCCCTCGAAGGTGATTCCCTTCATGAATCGGGCGGGAATGATGCGATCGGTATCGATTTCGTTCCCCGGCACCGGCACGGCCCGGCCGGTCACCTGCTTGCGCGTCGTATCGGCCATGGCTCACTCCTTCGGAAGATATTCGCGGACGTCTTCGACCGTGCCGGCGATGGCGGCCGCGGTCACCATGGCGGGGCTCATGAGCAGCGTGCGGCCCGTCGAGCTCCCCTGCCGTCCCTTGAAGTTGCGGTTGCTGCTCGAGGCGCTCACCTGATCGCCCTTGAGCTTGTCGGGGTTCATGGCGAGGCACATCGAGCACCCCGGCTCGCGCCACTCGAAGCCGGCTTCGCGGAAGATCTCGGGAAGCCCTTCCTCCACGGCCTGGTTTGCGACGTGCTGGCTGCCGGGCACCACGAGCGCCGTGACGCCCGCGGCGACCTTGCGCCCCTTGGCGATCTTCGCCGCTTCGCGCAGGTCGCTGATGCGGCCGTTCGTGCACGAGCCGATGAAGGCGACGTCGATCTTCTGGCCGCGAATCGGCGCGCCCGGCGTGAACTTCATGTAGCCGTAGGCGTCTTCGGCCACTTCGCGGGCGCCGGCGTCGAAGGAATCCACGGCGGGAAGGTTTTCATCGACGCGGATCGCCTGCTCGGGGTTCACCCCCCAGGTGACCGTGGGGCCGATGTCGGCGGCGTCGATCTTCACGACATCCGCGTAGACGGCGTCCTTGTCGCTGGCGATGGACTTCCACCACGCGACGGCGCGATCCCACGCGTCGCCCTTGGGAGAATAGCGGCGCCCTTCGAGATACTTGAAGGTCGTTTCGTCGGGGTTCACGTAGCCGACGCGCGCGCCGCCCTCGATGGCCATGTTGCAGACAGTCATGCGCTCTTCCATCGTCATGCGATCGAAGACGTCGCCGCCGAATTCGTAGGCGTACCCCACCCCGCCCTTCACGCCGAGCACGCGAATGATGTGCAGGATCACGTCCTTCGCATAGACGCCCTTGCCGAGCGTGCCGTTCACCTCGATGCGGCGCACCTTCGGGCGCGCCATGGCGAGGCACTGCGTGGCGAGCACGTCGCGCACCTGGCTCGTGCCGATGCCGAAGGCGACCGCGCCGAATGCACCGTGCGTGCTCGTGTGGCTGTCGCCGCAGGCCACGGTCATGCCGGGCTGCGTGAGGCCGAGCTCGGGTCCGATGATGTGCACGATCCCCTGATCGCCCGAGGCGGGCCCGAAGAAGGTCACCTGCGTCTGCTGGGTGTTCTCCTCCAGCGCGACCATCATGGCCTCGGCCAGCTCGTCCTTGAAGGGGCGCTGGCGCGTATCGGTCGGAATGATGTGGTCGACCGTCGCGAAGGTCCGGTTGGGGAACATGACGTCCAGGTTGCGCTCGCGCAGCATCTGAAACGCCTGGGGACTGGTCACTTCATGCACCAGGTGCAGACCGATGAACAGCTGCGTCTGCCCCGAGGGGAGCTCGCGCACCGTATGCAGGTCCCACACCTTGTCGAGGAGGGTTTTTCCCATGCAACACCGTGGAGGAAAGAAACGAATATTGTGCCAGAATTCCGCGCGAAATGCCCGAAGGTCGGTGCCCGATCCCCTCGAATGCCCAAGGCTCCGATCCCCGATGCCCAAGTCAGAATTCCGCAGGGCAGGCATGGGCGCACGCTCAATGCTTCTGCGGAGGAAGAATCGTGTCTACCGCGTCCAGTCGCACAAGGCGAGCCCCGGCACCCGACTGAACTCGCGCGTATTGTGCGTGACCAGCGTTCCCTCGGCCGCCAGCGCGGTGGCGGCGATGAGGAGATCGTTCGGACCGATGGGCTTGCCGATGCGCTCGAGATGCCCCCGGATGCGCGCATAGTGCTCAGCGGCGCCACGATCAAACGGCACAATTTCAAAGGGCGCGAGAAACTGCTCGACGGCGAGCCGGACCCGCTCGCCCTGACGGCTCTTCTCCGCACCGAGCAGCAGCTCCCCGGCGACAATCGCTGGAATCTTGATCCGCTCCGGAACATGCCTGAACAGGTGCGCCTGGATGGCGGGATAGGACCCCTTGAGCGCGTAGATGCAGGTATTCGTATCGAGGAACCAGTTCATCCCCCGGTTCACTCCATCGACTCGCGCCGGTCAGAGACCCCCGGCGGCAAGGGCGGGCGCTCGAAATCCGTATCGGCGAGCGAGCCAAATACCGACGCATAGTCCGCCGGCCAGCCCCGTACCACGGAGCCTTCGAGACGTGCACGAACCCAGCTGGACACCGATCGGTTCTCGTCCTTGGCCGCCCGTTCAATTTCGCGAAGCAGGTCATCCCGCAGATAAATTGTCAGTTGCGCCATTTCTACACCTATACGTGCAAGTATATGTGTATTGTATCCACACGTCAAGAGGCTCGGATGACTGAATTTTTGTGTCGGTCCGTCCGCGTGGCGGCGCACGCCCGTTCTTCGTCCCCCACTCTCCAACTCCCCCGCTCCCCCTCTCCAAAGCGGAATATCCATTCCCACCACTCACAAAGGCGCTAACCAGGCAACCCTTGACACACCAGAGCCCTCTTGATATGGTGAACGCGGAATAAATATTCCGACCTGCCGAAAGAACAATCGGGCGAAAGCTCAGGAGACGAAACGAACATGGGACGGCGCGCCAGTGAAAACCGGGTCCTTCCGCTCAAGCGGGACCCCGACGCCAATCAGGAGAAGCTGCTCCAGGCCGCCCAGAAGCTGTTCGCCGCGCAGGGCCCCGGCGGCACGCAGATTGCGCAGATCACCCGCGAAGCCGGTACCGGCATCAGCATGTTCTACCGGTACTTCACCGACAAGAACGACCTGCTGCGCGTGCTCATCACGCAGTTTCTCGACGCCCTCGACCGCGGCGTCGACGAAGCCCTTGCCGGCGTCGAGCGCAAGACGCCCATCGAGCAGCTCTTCACCATCCGCAAGGTCTTCGAACACGTCATCGGCATGCTCGTCTCGCGTCCCGACCTGACCGTGCTCGTCTACCGCGCCGGTTTCGATGCGGATGAAACCATCGAGTCGCTCATCCGCGACCGAGTCGCCCGCATCGCCATGGACATCGCCAGCCACATCGCCCGCGCCGAAGAGGCCGGCCTCGTGGTCGTCAAACAGAAAGAGGTCCTCGGACACGCCGCCGTCGGCCTCGCCCTGCAGGTCGCCAACAAGTTGATTCAGGAAGGTACGCCGACGCTTACCGAAGCGGTTGACTCCTGCACCCGCTTCACGCTCGGCGGCCTGCTCGTCTTCTGCCCGCCGCAGGTTTTCAACCAGATTTTCCCGGCCATCCAGTTCATGCTGCAGCCGGATCTGAATGCAGCGCCCCCTCTCAACCCCGTGGAGGTTTAAGCCATGACGACTGCCACCGCAACCGCCCCTGTCGCCACCGTCGCGTGGAAGGACGACAAACGTTACGCCTGGTACCTGGGCGCGCTCGTGATGCTGCTCCCTCTCATCGCCGGGCAGGTCGCCGTCATTCACGACCTTCCGATTTTCTGGTGGTTCACCCCCTTCTTCGTCTTCGGGATCATTCCCCTGCTCGACTACCTCAACGGCGAGGATCAGAGCAATCCGCCCGAAGAGATCGTGGCGAAGCTTGCGGCCGACAAGTTCTACCGCCTCGCCGTCTACGCCGCCGCTGCCGTGCTCTACGTCTCCTTCTTCTGGGGCGTATGGATGCTGGCCGCCGGCGATCTCGCCTGGCATGCGAAGCTCGGCCTGACCATCAGCCTCGGTATAATCTCGGGCATCAGCGTGAACACCTCGCACGAGCTCGGACACAAGACGTCCCCTTTCGAGCGCGTGCTCGCCAAGCTGGCCCTGGCCCCCACCGGGTACGGCAACTTCTTCGTCGAGCACAACCGCGGCCACCACGTGCGCGTCTCGACCCCCGAAGATCCGGCCAGCGCCCGCTTCGGCGAAAACCTTTACGAATTCATCGTCCGTTCGGCCATCGGCGCGCACAAATCGGCCTGGGAGCTGGAGAAGAAACGGCTCGCCCGCTCGAACAAGAGCCCGTGGACGTGGCAGAACGACAACCTGCAGGCGTGGGCCATGAGCGTCGTGCTCTTCGGCGGCATCATCCTCTGGCTCGGGGTGGGAATCATTCCCTACCTCGCGCTGCAGGCGCTCATCGGTATCTGCCTCTTCGAGACCGTGAACTACCTCGAGCACTACGGCCTGCTGCGGCAGAAGCTCCCCGACGGCCGTTACGAACGCTGCCAGCCCCACCACTCGTGGAACAGCAACCACCGCGTTTCGAACATCGCCCTCTATCAGCTGCAGCGCCACAGCGATCACCACGCCAACCCGACGCGCCCCTACCAGGCCCTGCGTCATTTCGAAGGGCTCCCCGAGCTGCCCAACGGCTACGCGGGAATGGTCGTGCTGGCCGCGGTGCCGCCCCTTTGGTTCCGCGTCATGGACCCGAAGGTCGTCGCCCACTTCAAGGGGGATATGACCCGGGCCAACATCAAGCCCTCGATCCGCGAGAAGGTCCTCGCGAAGTATACCCCCGAAGCCCTCAACGCCTGAGAGAGAATCAGCATGGATTTCAAGAAATGGCGCTGCCTCACCTGTGACTTCATCTACGACGAGGCCGAAGGGCTTCCCGCAGAAGGGATTGCCCCCGGAACCCGGTGGGAAGACGTACCCGAAGACTGGACCTGCATCGATTGCGGAACGCCCAAGAGTGATTTCCGCATGGTCGAAGTGGCGTAACGGGGAGGGAGCGTCATGGCCCGCTATCAGTGCACTGGATGTGGACATGTCTATGACGAAGCCAAGGGGAACTCGCGCGAGGGGTTCCCGCCCGGAACCCTGTGGGCGCAGATCCCCGACGATTTCGCCTGCCCCGATTGCGCCGTGCGCGACAAGCCGGACTTCGAGGAACTGAAGGACTGACGGCATGCTGGTCATTCTCGGCAGCGGACATGCCGGCTATTCCCTCGCCCGCGAGTGGCGGAAGCTGGATGCAGCCACGCCGCTCACGATCGTGACGCGCGACGACGGCGCGAGCTATTACAAACCCGACCTGTCGAAGGCCTTCGCCGCCGGCAAGGACGCCGCCGCCCTGATCAAGGCGGATGCGGCAGCCATGGCGCAGGAGTTGAACGCCAAGGTCCTTCCCTTCACCGAGGTAACTGGCCTGGATGTCGAGGGGAAAGCGGTTCTCGTCGGCGAACGGCGGATTCCCTTTACGCAGCTCGTTCTCGCGCTCGGGGCTTCGCCCATCCGCCTTCCCCTGGGCGGAGAGGCCGCCGACCAGGTGCAGAGCGTAAACGACCGCCTCGACTACGCCCGGCTTCGCGAGCGGCTCACCCCCGGATGCCGCGTACTGATTCTGGGCGCGGGGCTCATCGGCTGCGAGTTCGCCAACGATCTCGCCGCCGCCGGCTTCGGCGTGACCGTCAACGATGTCGCAGAATGGCCGCTCGCCCGTTTCGTGCCCGAAGTCCAGGGGCGCGCGCTCGAAGATGCGCTGCGCGGCATCGGCGTCGACTGGCGGCTGGGCACCTCGGCTGCAAGCGTCGACGCTTCTCCGGGCGGTATCACGGTTCGCTTCGCCGACGGGTCGGCCCTCGAGACCGAGGTGGTGCTCTCGGCCGTCGGCCTTCGCCCGCAGACGGAACTCGCGCGTACCGCGGGCATCGTCTGCGGAACCGGAATCGTCGTCGACGTGCATCTGCGCACCTCGGCGCCCGACGTGTACGCGCTCGGCGACTGTGTGGAACTGGGCGGACGTTCCCTCCCCTTCATCCTCCCCATCGGCCACGCAGCGCGCGCCCTCGCCCCCACGCTGGCGGGAACACCCACGGCGGCGAAATTCCCCGCCATGCCGACCCCGGTCAAGACGCCGGTGTGTCCTGCGGTGGTCTGCCCGCCGCCCCCCATCGATGGACGCTGGGAAGTGACGGGTGACGCTCCGGATCTCGAAGCCGTCTTCTTCGATGCAAGCGGCGCCCCCCGCGGCTTTGCGCTCACCGGCAAGGCCACTGCACGCCGCGGCGCCTTGGGCACGCTGCTCCCTGCCCTTGAGCTCCCCGAGGCTCCCGTCCCGTCCCCGTGAGTGCACCGCCGGCACGTCGCTCCGACCGGAGTGGAGGAGCCTATCCTGGTGCACGACGGCACCGAGCCTGCCAAGCTTGAGCCGATTGTGCTCGCAAAGCAGACCCGCGGCCACGTGGATGCCCCACGCACGCACCGCCGCCACGTCGCTCCGACCAGCGGGAGGAGCCTATCCTGGTGCACATCGGACCGAGCCCGCCAAGATTCAACCGATTGCGCTCGCAAAGCAGACCGTGCGGCCAGGGCTGCAGGAAGAGACAAGAGCCCACGGTGCCCTGGCGCCTCCAGCACAGCAGGCACGGGATGCCGTGCACCAGGATAGGCGTCTCCATTCGTCGACGCGACGTGCTGGACGGGAGCCCACGGGTCGTCCACGAGGGTGAAGTGAGCCCTCCGTCACCCTGGTGCCTCCAGCACGGCAGGCACGGATTGCCGTACACCACGTGCTGGACGGGAGCCCATGGGTCGTCCTCGCGAGAGACAAGAGCCCACGGTGCCCTGGCGCCTCCAGCACAGCAGGCACGGGATGCCGTGCACCAGGATAGGCGTCTCCATTCGTCGACGCGACGTGCTGGACGGGAGCCCACGGGTCGTCCACGAGAGACTAGTGAGCCCACGGTGCCCTGGCGCCTCCAGCACAGCAGGCACGGGATGCCGTGCACCAGGATAGGCGTCTCCATTCGTCGACGCGACGTGCTGGACGGGAGC
>JAWLHK010000003.1:28694-322847 GCA_041690355.1 bacterium
GACGCGACGTGCTGGACGGGAGCCCACGGGTCGTCCACGAGGGTGAAGTGAGCCCTCCGTCACCCTGGTGCCTCCAGCACGGCAGGCACGGATTGCCGTGCACCAGGATAGGCGTCTCCATTCGTCGACGCGACGTGCTGGACGGGAGCCCATGGGTCGTCCACGAGAGAGAAGTGAGCCCACGGCGCCCTGGCAATTCAAGCACAGCAGCCACGGATTGCCGTGCAACAGGATAGGCGTCTCCATTCGTCGACGCGACGTGCTGGACGGGAACCCACGGGGCAAGCACGTAGTCCCGGGCGTGCTTCAGGGAGGAGCAAGGTCCCGAAGCATTGGGTTGTGCCTTCGGATGAGGTCCAGTTTCTTGTTTCGCGACCAGGCCTTGATCTGCTTTTCTCTGCGAATCGCCGTCAAGGGGCCGTGGATAGACTCGTAATAAAGTAGCCGCGTCACCCGATACTGCGCCGAAAAGGCGCGTCGATTTCGCTTAGTACGATGCTCATGCAGACGACGCGCGAGATTATTGGTGACACCAACGTACAGTACACCCGAGCGGCTGCCCAGGATATACACGAAGAGCGTGCGCATCTTGCGGTCATAGCATGAGCGACCTGAAAATGACAACAAAAAAGCAGCAATGAGCCCCCACTTTTCCCCGTGCGTGCACAGCCCCCACGTCGCTCCGACCAGCGGGAGGAGCCTATCCTGGTTCGCATCGGTACCGAGCCCGCCAAGATTCAACCGATTGCGCTCGCAAAGCAGACCGTGCGGCCAGGGCTGCAGGAAGAGACAAGAGCCCACGGTGCCCTGGCGCCTCCAGCACAGCAGGCACGGATTGCCGTGCACCAGGATAGGCGTCTCCATTCGTCGACGCGACGTGCTGGACGGGAGCCCACGGGTCGTCCACGAGAGAGAAGTGAGCCCACGGTGCCCTGGCGCCTCCAGCACAGCAGCCACGGATTGCCGTGCAACAGGATAGGCGTCTCCATTCGTCGACGCGACGTGCTGGACGGGAGCCCATGGGTCGTCCACGAGAGACAAGTGAGCCCACCCTGGTGCCTCCAGCACGGCAGCCACGGATTGCTGTGCACCAGGATAGGCGTCTCCATTCGTCGACGCGACGTGCTGGACGGGAGCCCATGGGTCGTCCACGAGAGAGAAGTGATCCCTCCGTCGCCCTGGCGCCTCCAGCACAGCAGCCACGGATTGCCGTGCACCAGGATAGGCGTCTCCATTCGTCGACGCGACGTGCGGGACGGGAGCCCATGGGTCGTCAACTAACGGAGGCAAGCTCTCCGGCGCCCTGGCGCCTCCAGCACAGCAGCCACGGATTGCTGTCCAAAAGGATAGGCGTCTCCATTCGTCGACGCGACGTGCTGGACGGGAGCCCACGGGTCGTCCACGAGAGAAAAGTGAGCCCTCCGGCGCCCGGGTGCCTTCAGCACAGCAGCCACGGATTGCCGTGCACCAGGATAGGCGTCTCCATTCGTCGACGCAACGTGCTGGAAGTGAGCCCATGGGTCATGCACGGACGGATGCGAGCGCCCTGGCACCCCGGCTTTGGCAATTCCACGCCCGGTGCGGTAGCGTATAACATTCCCCATGGCTACCGAAACACCCGTCACAACCAAGACCGTTCTGGTGACCGGGGCCGGCGGATACCTGGGCCGCCAGGTTGTCGCCGCCCTTGCTCCCCGTACCGAATTCCGCGTCATTGCCGCCGACGTGCGCGAGACGCCACCCGAGAACCGGCTCGCCGGCGTGACCTATGCCGTCAGCGACGTGCGCGATCCGAAGCTGGTCGAACTGTTCCGCGCGCATGGCGTGCAAACCGTCGTCCACCTCGCCTCCATCGTGACGCCCGGTAAGAAGAGCGACCGCGCCTTCGAGTACAGCGTCGATGTCAACGGCTCGCGCAACGTGCTCGATGCCTGTGTCCAAGCGGGCGTGAAGCATGTCATCGTTTCCTCGAGCGGCGCCGCCTACGGATACCACCCCGACAACCCGGACTGGCTCACCGAGGAAAAACCGATCCGCGGGAATTACGAATTCGCGTACTCCTATCACAAGCGACTCGTGGAAGAGATGCTCGCGGAATACCGGGAGAAACACCCGGAGCTGGCGCAGACGATCTTCCGCATCGGTACGATTCTCGGTGACACCGTTCGCAACCAGATCACCGACCTGTTCGAAAAGCCGCGCCTCATCGGCGTGCGCGGCTCCGACAGCCCGTTCGTCTTCATCTGGGATCAGGATGCCGTCCGCATCGTCGCACAGGCGGTCGAAACGGGACGCAGCGGGATTTTCAATGTCGCCGGCGACGGAGCGCTCACCATCCACGACATCGCGAACCGCCTCGGCAAATCGGTTGTCCTGCTCCCCGCCGGCGTGGTCCAGGGCGCCTTATGGATGCTGAAGAAGCTCGGCCTGACGCAATACGGACCCGAGCAGATCAACTTCCTGCGCTACCGCCCCGTGCTCGACAACCGCCGCCTGAAAGAAGAATTCGGCTACGTTCCGCACAAGACCTCGGCCGAGGTCTTCGAGTACTGGCGCGAAGCACGCGCCCGGCAGCAGGCCTGACCATGGCGAATCGCGACTACAGCGGCAAGGTGGTCGTCGTCACCGGGGGCGCGGGCGGACTCGGACAGGCTCTCTGCCGCCGGTTCGCGGCCGCGGGCGCCAAGGTCGCCGCCGTTGATCGGAACGAAGAAGCCGTACGCGCCTTCGCCGCCGCACTGGAAGCCGAAGGCTTTACCGCCATCGGCCTGGCATGCGACGTCACGGACTTTGCCTCGTGCACGGCCGCCGTCGAGGAAGTCGTCGGACGCTTCGGCGGCGTCGACGTGCTCATCAACAACGCGGGCATTTCGCACCGCAGCTACTTCCGCGAGACCGATCCGGCGGTCATCCGCCGCGTCATGGACGTCAATTTCTTCGGCGCCGTTCACGGTACGAAGGCCGCGCTCCCTTCCCTGCTCGAGCGAAAGGGACAGATTGTCGCCATCTCGAGCATCGCCGGCTTCTCGCCCCTGCTCGAACGCACCGGCTACAGCGCCAGCAAGCACGCCCTGCACGGCTTCTTCGACAGCCTGCGCGCCGAAGTGGAGGACGACGGCGTCGACGTCATGCTCGTCTGTCCCGGATTCGTCGCCACGGGTATCGAGGCTTCTGCTTTGGGCGGCGACGGCGGCGCCGTGAAGGTTCCCCGCAAAACGGTGGGAGAAGAGATGACCCCCACCGCCATGGCCGACCTGATTTTCCAGTCCGCCGCGTCGCGGGCCACCCTTTGCCTTCCGACTGCCCTCCCCCGGCTGTCCTGGTGGGTAAGCCGCATTTTTCCGCGCTTCTTCGCGCGGATGATGCGCCGTCGCGTCGCCACCTGAGGAGTTTCGTCATGCGATTCCAGATCCCCCTATTCCTCACCGCCCTCGCCCTTCATGGCTCCGCGCACGCCGCAACCGTGCAGGTTGTCCTGCCGGACGGAACCCCTGTTCCGACCGCGATGGTGACCGAATCGCCCGCCCAGCCGGAACCGCGGGACACGTCCGATGGCGGCTATCAGGCGCATGGCGTTCCGCAATTCGTGGAGCCAGAGGCGACCGCCTTCACGTCCGCTGACGGCGTGGCCCGTTTTGCCGACCGCCCCGGTGCGCTACGCTATCGCGTGCGGAAACCGGGATACCGCGACGCCGTCACGGTGCCCACGGCCGGAACGCGGCAGGTCACGGTGCGCCTGGAACCGGAAACCGATCCGTTCGCGCTCGCGGAATTGAAGCCCGCCAACATCTGGCTCGGCGCACTTGCTTTCGACACTCCCGACGACAAGAAGCATTTCCAGATGCAGTGCGGATTCTGTCATCAGTTCGGTACGGCGTTCATCCGCCGCGAACGAACGCCGGAGGAATGGAGCGATGTCATCCGGCGTATGGTGCGCTATGGCTCGCGGCTCCCGACCGATCTCCAGAAGAAGATGCCGGAAAAATTGAGCGCCGAGTGGCGGCGTATCCGCGAAGCCCCCGAAAGCCTGTCTGCGGCGCCCGACTATGCGCCGCAGCTGGCGGGAACGGCCATCACCGAGTGGCCCCTCGGCGACCAGATGTCGCAGATGCATGACATGCTGATTGCCCGTAACGGCCTGGTCTACGTCGCCGACAACATCCAGGATCGCCTGCACGAAATCGACCCGAAGACGAACCGGGTCACGGTCTACAGGATCCCGCATCGCGAAGGGGACCGGAACGGCGGCCTCATCGCCGGGCGCCTCGGCGATTTTCCCCGGCACGACAGCACCTCGAATGCGCACTCGCTGGCCGAGTCGCAACACGACGGCCACATCTTCATCACGCCCTCGGCGCAGCGCCGGCTGGTGGAATTCGACCCCGAAACGAAGGCCTTCACGCTGCATGAGATGGACGCGGGCTTTTATCCGCACACGATCCGGGTCGACAGCCGCGACCGCGTCTGGTTCACGCTTGCCCTCTCGAACCAGGTCGCCATGTTCGATCGCGGCACGGGCAAGTTCACGCTCTACGATCTGCCGGCCCGCAGCTTCAAGGAGAAGGTGCTGACGGCGTACATGCACATCGTCTTCCGCCTGATCAACTGGGGGATTCCGCTTCCGAACTGGCTCGCCATCGACTGGCAGAGTACGGGCACCCCCCTGCCCTACGGCATTGACATCGGCCGCGACGACACCGTCTGGTTCAGCCGGCTGCACACGCAGGAGATCGGCCGCATCCGTCCGGAGACCGGCGAAATCACGATGATCCCCACGCCGTTCGTCGGGCCCCGCCGCCTGCGCGTCGACGCCAAGGGGAACCCGTGGATTACGGCGTTCGCCGAGTCGGCCATCGCGAAGTACGATGTCGATGCGGAATCGTTCACCGTTTATCCGCTTCCCGTCACGCCGGCGGGAAGCGAAACCCCCTATGCGCTCAACGTGGATAAGCGCCGCCACATCGTGTGGGTGAACGGCAATCAGTCCGACGCCCTGTACGGATTCGACATCACGCGCGAAACCTGGACGGCTGTCCCCCTGCCGCGGCGGACCACGTTCACCCGCGACGTGGAAGTCGACGAGGACGGTACGCTGTATACCTCGAACTCCAACTTCCCCAGCTGGCACATCGAAGACGGCCAGCCGACCCTCATCCGCATCGTGCGAACCACCCCATGATTCGACGTTACTGGTCCTTTTTTCTCTCGTGCCTGTTCGCCTTCACCGGCGGGCACATCGTCAACTACTCCGTCATCATCTACTCGCAGGAGGTCCTGAAATCCGACCTCCTGGCCGGCATCGGCTTCGCGCTCTGCTTCGGTCCGCCGCTCGTGCTCGGCTGGTACGCGGGGGTTCTATGCGACCGGAAGTCGTCGGTGCACATCATTCACGGGGCGCAGGCGATGTTCATCCTCGCCGCCGGCGTTCTGCTGCTCGGACATCTGACCGTTCCGGAAGCCGCTTCGCGCGCGCCGTTCGTCCTCACCGCGGCCGGCCTGGCGGGAGTCGGCTGGTCGTTCGTCTCGCCGGCGCGCATGACCGTGCTCGGCCAGATCGTAAGCCCCGCGGAACTCAAGCCGGCCTCGCTCGTCTTCAATCTGCTCGTCATGCTCGGCTTCGGCCTGGGTCCGCTTTCCATCTCGGCCGCACGCCAGCTGAGCGGCTGGCCCCTCGCGTTCGTCGCCGCCGCCACCTTGTTCGCCACCGCCTCGCTGCTCGTGCTGGGCATGAACGTACGCCCCACCCTCCGGCCGCGGAAACCCGTGCTGGCCGAGGTCGCCGAGGGGCTGCGAGCGGCAGGCGGCAGCCCGCTGATTACCCAGTTACTGCTGTCGGCCATCGTCGGCTACATGCTGATGGGTCCGATGCAGGTCCTGCTCCCGCGGCTCGCCCGGTTCGAGCTGGGGCTTTCGGAGATGGAACGCGGCGCGTTTCTGGGCGCCCTCGCCCCCTCGCTCATCGTGGGCGGCGTGCTCTGCATCGCCATCGCCGCGCGCTTGCATAACGGACGGACGATCTTTCTCGCAACGGGAATCGCAGGCGTTCTTTTCGCGGTCCTCGGTTCCATGCAGAGCGCCCTGCCCGCCGTCGCCCTGCTCGCCGCCATCGGCATCATCGGCGGCATTGCCATCGGGCTCATCGTCGCAGGCATCCAGGCGAACGTCGAAGAGGCCGTGCGCGGCCGGGTGCTCGCCATGTACACGATCATCTCGCAGGTCATGCCGGCGACTTCCGGACTCCTGGCCGGAGTGCTCATGCACGCCATGGATGTGCGGCGCGCCGCCTGGGCCTGCGGGGCCATTCTGGCGACCGCCGCCCTGATCAACGCCGCGTGGATGCGAACCCTGCGCGGATACAGCGGCCGGGAAGCCGAACCGCCGGTTGCCGAGCTCGAGGGGAATAGAGGATAATTGGCGCCATGACTCCAGACATCGACCAGCTTCGACTGAACTTCAGCCCCGAGGGGCTCTTTGCCCTCAACATCGTGCTCGCGCTCATCATGTTCGGCATCGCGCTGGACATCCGACCGCGCGACTTCGTGAATATCGCACGATCGCCGAAGGGACCGCTCGTGGCGGTGGGCACGCAGATTCTCATCGTGCCGGCCATCGCCTTCCTGCTGACGCTGGTCATCGATCCGGTGCCGAGCATCGCGCTGGGGATGATTCTGGTCGCCGCGTGCCCAAGCGGCAACATGTCGAACTTTCTCGCCCACTTCGCGAAGTCGAACGTGCCGCTCTCCATCAGCGCGACGGCCCTGTCGACGGCCCTGGCCATCCTCGTCACGCCGCTCAACCTGACGCTCTGGGCGTCGCTCAACCCGAAGACCGCGCCGCTCCTGCGCACCGTGAGTCTCGATCCGGTGGACATGTTCGTGACCATCGGCCTCATCCTCGCGCTGCCTCTCGTGGCAGGCATGCTCGTCGCGGCCCGCAAGCCCGCCTGGGCCGACCGGCTGCGCAAACCGATGCAGAAATTGAGCCTCGTGTTCTTCGCGCTCTTCGTCGCGGCCGCCCTGCAGGCGAACTTCCGCCACTTTCTCGACTACATCGGTTTCGCCCTGGTCGCCGTCTTCATCGAGAACACGGCGGCGTTCGCGGCGGGCTATTTCGCCGCCCGCGCCGTGCGCCTCAGCAAGTACGACGCCCGCGCCGTCTCCATCGAGACCGGCATCCACAACTCCGGTCTCGGGCTCGTGCTCGTCTTCAATTTCTTCGAGGGGAACGGCGGCATGGCCATCGTCGCCGCCTGGTGGGGCATCTGGCACATCATCGCCGGGCTCGCGCTGGGCTGGTACTGGTCGAAGCGCCCGCTCACGGCCGCCGAAGGCGCACCGCAGGAAGCGGCGGAATTGCAGGTCACCACCGTCTGAGGCTGCACCAGATGACTTGCGGAACAGAAGTCCTTGCTTCCTCTCCCCCGTCCGCCCAGTCTCCCCAGTCGGCGAGACAACTACTCGAGCATCTTCTTGAGTTCTGCCAGCTTGTTCAGCGCTTCGATGGGCGTCAGCTGATTCACGTCGAGCGCGGCCAGGCGTTCTTCGACCACGGATGGAACTGACGCAGGCGGGGCTGGAGGCGCAAACAACCCCAGCTGCGCCGAGGGGACGGGCGGATTCTTGCGCGAGCGAGCCAGCTTGGGGAGCCCCACTTCATTCAGCTCGTCGCGCTCGAGGTTCGTCAGCACTTCGCGGGCGCGCTCGACGACTTCTCCGGGAAGGCCTGCCAGACGGCCGCATTGGATCCCGTAGCTGTGGCTGGCGGCGCCGTCAATGATCCGACGGAGGAAAATGACTTCGTCATTCCACTCGCGCACCTCGACGGTCGCGTTGTGCACGCGCGGCTTCGTGAGCGGAAGATCCGCCAGTTCGTGGTAGTGCGTCGCGAAAAGCGTGCGCGCCCCGAGGCGGTCATGGATGTACTCCGCCACCGCCCACGCGATACTGATACCGTCGAACGTGCTCGTGCCGCGGCCGATTTCATCCAGCACGATCAGACTGCGGCTCGTCGCCGTGCGCAGGATGTGGCTCGTCTCGGTCATCTCGACCATGAACGTGCTCTGCCCGGCCATCAGGTTGTCGCTGGCGCCGACGCGGGTGAACAGGCGGTCGACAATGCCGATCTCAGCCTCGTCGGCGGGCACGAAGCTGCCGATCTGCGCCATGATGACGAGCAGGGCCGCCGTGCGCATGTAGGTGGATTTACCCGCCATGTTCGGCCCCGTAATCAGCAGCAGCTGCCGGTCGTCGGCGTCGAGCAGCACGTCGTTGGGCACGAAGCGTTCGCGTGAGTTCCGCTCGACCACCGGGTGGCGGGCCTGCTTGACCCGCATGACCGGCGTGTCGACCATGCGCGGGCGCACGTAGCGCCCTTCTTCGGCCACCTGGGCCAGCGAGGCGAGCGCATCGAGGGTCGCAATGCTGGCGGCGGTGCGCTCGAGCCGCTCGCTCTGCACGGCCGCGTGGGCGCGCAGGTCGAGAAACACCTGATACTCGAGCTCGCACTGGCGCTCTTCGGCGTGCAGAACCTTCTGCTCCCACTCCTTCAGCGCCGGCGTGATGTAGCGTTCGGCATTGGTGAGCGTCTGCTTGCGGATGTAGTCGTCGGGAACGAGATGCTTGTTGGTGTTCGTGATCTCGAGGTAGTAGCCGAAGACCTTGTTGTAGCCGACTTTCAGGGAGGTGATGCCCGTGCGCGACTTCTCTTCGGCCTCCATCTTCGCGATGGCCCCCTTGCCGTCGCGCGACAGGATGCGCAGTTCGTCGAGATCGGGGCGGAATCCGTCGCGCACGATCCCCCCCTCGCGCTGCGTGAGCGGGGGCGAATCCACAAGCGCCTGACGGAACACGGTCAGTACGTCGTCGAGCAGGTCGAGCCGTTCTGCCAGCGCGCGCAGCAGCGGACTCTCGAAGCGGTGCAGCCGTTCGCGCACGCCGGGGAGCACGGCCAGCCCGTCACGCAGCAGCGCCAGGTCGCGCGGCGTGGCGTTGCCCATGACGATGCGCCCGTTCATCCGCTCCAGATCGGGAACCGCCTTGAGGGCGGCGCGCAGCTCGTCCCGGTCGAATCCCTTGGTCCGCAGCTCGTCGACGGCCGACAGCCGCGCTTCGACGGATTCGCGGTCGATGAGCGGATAATCGAGCCACATGCGGATGCGCCGGCTGCCCATGGCCGTCTGGGTGCGATCGAGTACGTCGAAGAGCGAGCCGGCGCGCTTGCCGTCCTGCAGGTTCCGCAGAATCTCCAGATTCCGCTTCGTGCTCGGATCGATGAGCAGGGCGTCGTCGAGCGCATAGAAGTCGACGCGGCGCAGGTGCGGCATGCGCACCCCGCGCTGGGTCTCTTCCAGGTACGCGAGCACCGTCTGGGCCGCTTCGCGCGCGCCGGCCGCCGCCGGGGGCAGGTGCACCTCGGCGTTCTCCCCGCCGTGCCGGGCCAGCGCCTGCTCGAGCGGCTCCGTGACGGGAAGCACGATGCGCAGCGTCAGCTTGGGCATCCAGCGGCGCACGGCGTCGGCCAGGAGCTTGTCGCGCGGCTTATCGCCCGCGCCGGGAACGACGATTTCGGCCGGGTCGATGCGCAGCAGCTCCTCACGCAGGGCGTCTTCGGTCTCCAGCTCGGTCGCGCGGAATTCGCCGGTGGAAAAATCGACGGCCGAGAGGCCATAGCGCCCGTCACCACTCGTCACGCCGACGAGCAGGGCCCGGTCGCGCAGCGCAAGAAGATCCTCGTCGATCGTGACGCCGGGGGTAATCACCCGGGTCACCTCGCGCTTGACGAGCCCCTTGGCGAGCTTCGGATCTTCGACCTGATCGCAGATGGCGACCTTGAACCCCTTGGCGACGAGGCGCGAAATGTAGGAGGAAGCGGAGTGGTGAGGAACGCCGGCCAGGGCGGTCTGCCCCTTGTCGCGCGACGTCAGCGTGATCTCGAGCTCTTTGCTCGCCTGCACCGCATCGTCGCCGAACATCTCGAAGAAGTCGCCGACCCGGTAGAAGAGAATGGCGTCGGGAAACTGCCGCTTCACCTCGGCGTAATGCTGCATCATCGGGGTATCGGCGGTCTTCGACATGGCGCTTCTCAAAGGGACGATCTTAACAGATTCGGGGCCTCACCGAAATGATAGCCATGATGGTGGAATCGAGGAGCCCATGCCCAGAAACGCCGCGCACTGCTCTGCCATCTGCAAATTGTCATCTGCAATCGGCGCAGCGCGTCAGCGCCGGGGCGGAATCTCGTCGAGCCCGAGCTGGCCGCCCGGATTCATGATGCCGTGCGGATCGAAGTGGCGTTTGAGCGCGCGCAGCACGGCCATCTGCTCGGGACCAAGGTGCGCCTCCATCCACGGCGCCAGCATGCGCCCGACGCCATGGTGGTGGCTGAGCGTGCCGCCATGCTTCACGATCTGCTCGATGATGCCGTTCTGGAAGTTCACGTACTCGTCGAGCTCCATGCGGGCAATGAAAATGAAGTAGAGATTCGTCCCCTGCGGGTAGAAGTGCGAGGCGTGGGTCATGCACATGGTCTGGGGCCGCTGCTTGACGAACGCGCGCACGCCCTGGTGCAGCCGGTGCAGGTTGTCCCAGGAGACCCCCGCTTCGAGCGTGTCGATGAGGATTCCGTAGTCGTTCAGGTCCTCACGCATGAACGGCTCGGTGTAGCGCGTCGGCTCCCACTTGCGGGCCGCGTAACTGCCAAGCGAGAGCGCGCCGTGGCGTTTCGCGACCTCTTTGATCTTGCGCGCGACGAGGCGCGTGTAATCCCGATCGCCTTCGGCCGTGCCGATGCACAGGCAGCGCTTCATCGGCGCGTAGCCGCGAAGCTTGAGAAACCGGTCGGCCACGGCGGGAACCCCGTAGAGTTTGAGGCCGCGATCGGTCTCTTCCGGATCGGAGATGCGGAACACGGCGGGCCTTCCGAATTCCCCCTGCATGATTTCGCGGCTCGCATCGACGGCGGCTTCCCAGGAAGGGAACATGAATCCGAAGCGCTCTCGATTCATCGGTAAATGACGATAGATTCGAAGCGTGACCTCCACGAGGATACCGAACGTCCCCTCGGAGCCGATCATCATGTCGCCGACCTTGGGACCGGTGGCCGTGGCCGGGACCGCGACGGTCTTGAAGCTGCCGGCCGGCGTAACGTATTCCTGGCTGAACACGAGGTCCTTGGCATCCCCGTAGTAGGTGGAGGCCTGCCCCGATCCGAGGGTAACGACCCATCCGCCCACGGTCGAGTATTCGAAGGACTGGGGGAAGTGGCCGCAGGTATAGCGGCGCTCTGTCCCGAAGCGCTCGGGGGCATGGTTCAGGGCGTCCTCATAGGCCGGGCCGAACATCCCCGGCTGCACGCGCGCCGTCTGATTCGTCTCGTTGATCTCGAGCAGCCGGTTCATGTGCGTGCTCAGCACGAGCGAGACCCCTCCTTTGCAGGGCCGGAGCCCGAAGTTGACGGAAGAGCCGCCGCTGAAGACCGTGATCGGAATCCGCTCGCCGTGGCAGTACTCCACGATCCGGCGCACGTCGTCCTTGTCGCGCGGATGCACGACCACGTCGGCGACCTCGCGGACGATTCCCTTCCGAAGTTCGAGCACCTCTTCGGCCGTCGCGCCCGAGGCGAACTTCACGCGGCTGTAGTCATCGGTCGCCACGTTCTCGGGACCCACGATGCGGCGCAACGCCTCAATCTGTTCCGCCTTGAGGGCCGGCGGGCGGTTGAGAACCACCGGCTCGTTCCCCTCGTCGACCTTCGTGCGGAAGTCGGCCTCGGACATGCCGAACTCCTCGCGCATCATGGCCACCCAGTGATCGCTGGGGTGCTTGAAGCGGTCGGGCGCCCCGTATTTGGCAACGGCGCGGAAAGTTCCCGCCGCAGGGGGCCGCTCGGTCCAGGAAGGGCGGAAGGACGAAGTCTTCTTCATGACGGAACTCACGCAAGGGGGATCTTCACAGGGTAAACGACCGGAGCGCTCGGTTCAAACCGTGGCGCAGGCGTGCTCAGGCGACCGCTCTGATGGCGGAGTTGCGCTCAGCCCCTGCCGCGCGGCGCCGGCTGGCACTTCGGACAGTAGTGGGTTCCGCGCTGGCCACTAACGATGCGGCGTATCTCCGCACCGCAGCGGCGGCACGGCTCTCCTGTCCGGCCGTAGGCTTCGAGAAAGCTCTGGTGGCTCCCCTGCTCGCCCGTCCCGCCGACATAGTCGTCGATGCTCGTGCCGCGGTTGCGGATGCCCGCTTCAAGTACATGGCGCACCGCTTCGTACAGGCGCTCCTTCTCGGGGCGCCGCAGCGTCTCGGCCCGTTTCCGGGGGTGCAGGCCCGCGCGCCACAGGGCTTCATCCGCATAGATGTTCCCCACGCCGGCGAGGAACTTCTGATCGAGGAGGAGCGCCTTGAGCATCCCTTTGCGCAACGAGAGGTGGCGCACGAACTCCTCTTCGCTCATCTCGAGCGGCTCGGGACCGAGCTTCGCCGACTCAGCCGCCCACTCTGCGGGGGTATAGAGCCAGACCCGCCCGAACTTGCGTGCGTCGTCGAAGCGGACCTCGCCCCGATCGAGCGCCAGGATGAACCGCGTGAACGCCGTGGGCGCCAACGGCTTCGCCCGGAAAGTGAGCTGCCCGGTCATCCGCAGCGACATCACGAGCAGCCGCTCGTCGTCGAGGCGGAACAGGATTCGCTTGGCCCGCCGGCCGACCCCCTCGATGCGGCGGCCGGCCAGCGCAGCGTCAAGCTCTGCCGGAGGATGGGTCGCGAAGGTACGCTCCCAGTTCCAGTAGCGCAAGCCGCGGATGCGGCGTCCGGTCACGTGGGGCCGCACGTCGCGGACGATGGTTTCGACTTCGGGAAGCTCGGGCATGGGCGTCTCGAAAAACGAAACCCCTGCCTGCAACAAGGATGCAGACAGGGGAATCGAGAGGAGAAAAACGAAGAAAAATCAGTTGCCGCCGGTCAGCATGCCTCGCAGCTGGTGCTCGACGCTGTTTTCAGCGGATTCAAGCACGATCGAGAGCTCCTTCGTGAGCAGCGTCAGCGCCGTGTCGAGCAGCTTGCGCTCGCCGAAAGAAAGCTCCTTGTCGGTCTTGAGCAGAAAGAGGTCGCGAAGCACTTCGGCGATGTCGAAGACCGAGCCGCTCTTGAGCTTCGTGTTGTAATCGCGGAACCGCTTGTTCCACGTCTGGTGGTCGGGAATCCGGCCGTCGGGCTTCTTCTTGAGGATATCGAAGACGCGGGGGACTTCGTCTTCGGCGATCAGCTTGCGCAGGCCGACCTGCTTGGCGTTCGTCGTGGGGATGCGAATCGTGGTGTCTTTGCCGAGAATGCGAAGGACGTAGAATTTGACGTGATGGCCGGCCACGAGCTTGCCCTCGATGGCATCAACCTTGCCGACCCCCTGGGCCGGATAAACTGCCAGGTCACCTACTTTGAACATGCGCCCCCCACATGGTACTGGGTGAATGAGGAAGAGGAATGTCAAACAGGGTATCAGACGCGGACCGGGAGGTCAAAACAAACTGCGCTGACCCCGAGACCCGCAGCCCCGCTTCTGATGCGGGTTTGCGCTACGCGGCGCGTCATTTATGACGCAGTGCATATGAGAAACTTATTGCCAAAGTTGCCACAGCTGTTAGACTGAAAAGCACAGGAGGTCGCCGCTGTGGATAACGAGCTTCAGGTTCATGTTCGCCTGATCGTCCCGCGTACCCCCCGGAAAGGGGCCGATATGCGTACCCCTCTGTACGTGACGGTGCTCGGGTATTTTGCCCGGCAGGGGTTCTCACTGCAGCTCCACGAGCGCCTGCTGAGGCTGTCGGTCGAGGTACCCGCCGTCCTGGATGCCACGCTTCCTTCGACGGCTCTCGATGCCTTTCTCCGGGACTTCCCCGACGCCCATCGGGTCCTGATCACACGCCGCCCGGCCGCCGCAGAACTTCGCGCCGCCGCCTGACGTTTTCCCTCGTTGCCATTGCCTGCCACTCGCCCGCATGGGCCGGGTTCGCCTTTCTGCGTCATTTCGGGCACTGCCTCCTGCAATCGCCTTGACAGGTTTTCCGGCGAGGGGTACCCTTGTCCTTTGCCGCTGAACGTACGTTCAGTGAACTGACTAAACATTCAGTCACATTGCCATGGCCCAGGTTCCCAGCAAAGAAGACGTTCTCAAGCAGTACCGTGAAGACGGAATCACGGACGCTACGCGGCGCGTCATCGCACAGGAGGGGTTCGCCGCCCTTACCATCGAGCGCGTCGCCGAACTGGCGAACATCTCGAAGGGGACCATTTACCTTTACTTCAAGAACAAAGACGATTTGATTCAGGCGACCGTCACCGACACGTTCCGCCAGATCATCGCCCGCCTTTCGGTGGCGCAGCCCCCCGAACTCCCCTTCCCCGAACGGCTGCGCGCGCTCATCCGCCTGCAGCTGCAGCAGTTCGAGACGAACCAGGCTTTCTTCAGGGCGCTCATGGCCGATCGGCGTTACCTGCCGCAGGCCGACAATCAGGAAGACTGCACGGTGCAGCTGCACCTGCAGCTTCTGTCCATCTTCGCCGACGTGATTCGCGAGGGGCAGGCTGGCGGTTTCGTCCGGCCCGAGGTCGACCCCGACGAAGCGGCCTTTTTTCTCTTTCAGTTGATCTCCGGCTCGAGCATGCGGCACCTGCTCGGCTTTTCGAACCGAACGCTCGGCGAGTCCGTCGAGGTTCTCCTGACCTACCTTTTTTCCGGCATCAGCACTCGCGGAGTCTGACCCATGCGCATGTTCCCTCTCGTCATCCTGTCGCTCGCGCTTCTGGCCGCCCCTGCCCGGGCGGGCGCACAGACGCTCACCCTCGAAGAAGCCTTCAGGGTGGCTCTCGCCAACAACTACAACCTGCGCGCCGCGCGCGAAGGGGTCGATCAGGCCTACATCCAGCGCCGCAAGGCATGGTCGATCATGGGACCCACCGTTTCGGCCCAGGCCTCGCACAGCTGGAACAACGAGGTCACGGCGCAGCTTCCGGTCAACGACCCGCGCCAGCCCGTTCTGATCAGCCAGGCGGGTCCCGGCGGCTGTACGCCCGGCGCCGTCACCCAGCCGACCCCGATCGTATCGGGTCCCGCCTGCGTGTTCAGCCAGCCGTCATTTCAGGACATTGTCGTGCGGCCGGGCACGTCGCAGGCCGTTTCGCTGAACGGCACGCAGCCGATTTTCGTCGGTCAGTTCTTTCCGGCGCTCTCGGCCGCCAACGACTCGATCCGCATGGCGCGGGCCAACGTCGAAAGCGCCCAGGAGACCGTGCTCTACAACGTCGCCAGCCTCTATTTCAACACGGTGGCCGCCGAGCAGTTCACGGCGCTCAACCGCCAGAGCTTCGCAAACCTGCGCGAGCACCTGGCGGCGGCCCAGACCCGCTTCGAGGTCGGCCAGATCCCGCGCCTCGGCGTGCTGCAGGCCCAGATCGAGCTGACCCGCGCCGAAGCGGCCCTGCTGCGCTCCGACAACGATCACCGCAACGCGCGCGCTGCGCTTGCCAATCTGCTCGGCGTGGCTGAGATCGGCACCCTGCAGGCTCCCGAAGAGCTCGTCGCGCAACAGATCACCTACGAATTCCCCGAGAATCCGACCGATGCCGCGCTTTCGAACCGCGCCGACCTGCAGGCGACGGCCGAGCAGCTCGAGATGGCCCGCTCGGGGCGCACGGCCAACTGGATGAAGTTCGCCCCCAGCCTCGTCGCCAACGGCCAATACCAGAAGAACACCGACCCCGGCGCCTTCGGGGCCGCCGACAATTGGACGGTCATGCTCGTTCTGAACGTGCCCATCATCCAGGCGGGGACGCGTGTCTTCGACCTGCAGGAAAGCTGGTCGCGCATCCGGCAGGCCGAGGTCATGCTCGAAGCCAAGAAGAACGAGGTCCGGCTCGACGTGCAGACCACCAGGTCGAATCTCGATGTGACCCGTCGCAACCTGACGGTCGCCGAACAGCAGCGGCAACTGGCGCAGGAAAACTACGCCATCGCCCGCGTCAGCTTCGAAAACGGTCTGGCGACCAGCCTCGACGTGATCGACGCCAATCAGGCGCTGCTGGGGGCCGAAATCAATTTCCTTCGCGAACAGCTCAATCTGCGCCTCGATACGCTCAATTACCTGCGCGCGGTCGGGCTGCTGCGCGAACGCATCATCGGCGGCGAAGCCGCAGAGGGTTGATCCATGAAAAAAATCGTCCTTATCGTTTCGGTTCTGGCGGTCGCCGGACTCTTCGTCTTCCGGGTCGTCCAGGCCCGCAACAACGCCCGCCCGGCCGCGGTCGAGGAGAAGGTGTTTACGGTCGAGACCGCCACCATCGCGACCCGCGACGTGCCGCGGCTCATCATTCTCACCGGTAACGTCAAGCCGGAACTCGAAGTCGACGTCGCCCCCAAGGTGGGCGGCCGCATTGAGTCGATTCGCGCCGATTTGGGCGATGCGGTCAAGAAGGGCGCCGCGCTGGCCGTGATCGAGCACCGCGAGACAGAGCTGCAGGTGCAGCAGGCCGAGGCCGGCGCCGACGCTGCGCGGGTCGCCTACGAAAACGCCCGGGACGAATATGCCCGCGGCGAAAAGCTTCAGGAAGCCGGCGCCGTCAGCGACAGCCAGCTCGACGCCATGCGTCTGCGCCGCGACGCCGCCCACGCCCAGTTCAAACAGGCCGACGCCGCCCTTGCCCTGGCCCGCGAATCGCTGGCCAACAGCACCATACGCAGCCCCATCGACGGGGTCGTCACCAAGAAGACCATCAGCCTGGGCCAGCTCGTCGGCCCCGGCCAACCCGCCTTCCAGGTGCAGAAGTCCGATACGGTCAAGTTCACGGCCGGCGTCGACGCCGCTCAGTTCCGCTTCGTGAAGAAGGGGATGCCGGTCGCCGTGAGCGTCGACGGCTATCCCGATGAGAAATTCACGGGTAGGATCGCCCGCATCGCACCGACGCTCGACCCCGTCACCCGGCGCGCGACCGTCGAGGTTGAAATCGATAATCCCGACCACCGGCTGCTTCCGCACATGTTCGCCAACGGCGCGGTCGAGATCGGCCGCCTTGAAAACGCCATCGCCGTTCCCGCCCCGGCAGTCCTGCGCAACGGGGAGGAGCGGACGATTTTCGTTGCCGACGGCAACGTCGCCCGCAAGCGCAGCGTCCAGATCGCCTTTGCCGACGAGCGGGTGGCCGTCATTGCCAAAGGGGCCGCGACCGGCGAGGCCCTCATCGTCGCCGGCCAGCACCGGCTGAGCGACGGCGACCGGATCAACGTGCGCCAGGCGGCCGCCGCCGACGCCGAGTCGACCGCTGTCGGTCAGTAAGCCCTCGAATCAAGGAAGCCGTTCATGACCCTCAGTGACGTAGCCATTCGACGCCCCGTCTTCACCACCATGATCGCCCTGGCGATGATGGTGCTCGGAGGCATCGGCTATCGCTTTCTCGGCGTCGATCTCTTTCCCGACATCAGCTTTCCCGTCGTCGTCATCAACGTCCCCTACCCCGGTGCGAGCCCCGAGGAGGTCGAGCAGCTGGTGACCAAGCCGATCGAGGATGCCGTCGCCTCAATCAATGGCGTCGACATTCTGAAGAGCTTCTCCCGCGACTCCTTCGGCACCGTCGTCATCATGTTCAAGATGGAGACCGACGTGAAGATGGCCGCCGTCGACGTGCGCGACAAAATCGCCTCGATCCGACGGAACCTTCCGGCCGACATCGACGAGCCGATCATCTCCCGCGTCGACCCCTCGCAGCAGGCGATCATTACCTACACGGTGCGCTCGAATCAGAGCGCCTATGAGACGCGGAAGATCGTCGATGATCTCGTCAAACCTGCGCTCGAGCAGGTGCCCGGGGTCGGCAGCGTCCTGGTTCAGGGCGGCGAGGTACGCGAAATCCAGATCAACCTCGACGGTTCCAAGCTTCTCGCCCTGGGTCTCACCCCGACGGCGGTCACCCGCCTTCTGGCGGCGCAGAACCTGAACGTGCCCGCGGGCCGCCTGGATGACGGCCGCACCGAGATTTCCGTGCGCACGATGGGCCAGTTCCGCTCGGTCGACGAGATTGCCAATGCGCCGCTGCTCAGCATGAATGGTTCGACCATTCGCGTGCAGGACATCGGCACCGTGGTCGACGGCTTCGAAGAAAAGCGCCTCATTACCCGGACCGATGGCGTCGAATCGGTCTCGCTGGGCATTCAGAAGAACTCCGGCGAAAACACGGTCGCGGTCGTCGAACGCATCAAGACCCGGCTCGCGAAACTCGAGAAGGAGCTACCCGAAGGGATCGTCTTTACGGAAATCCTCGATCAGTCCGTCTTCATCAAGTCGAACGCCGCCAGTGTCGAAGAGCACATCGTCTTCGGCGGTCTGATGGCGATCCTCATCATCTTCATCTTCATGCTCGACTGGCGCTCGACCCTCATCACGTCGCTCGCGCTGCCGACCTCGGTGGTCATGACCTTCTTCGTCATGTACCTGATGGACTTCACCCTCAACATGATGTCGCTGCTGGGGCTCAGTCTGGCCATCGGGATACTCATCGACGACGCCGTGGTCGTCCGCGAAAACATCTTCCGCCATCTGGAGATGGGCAAGGATCCGGTCACGGCGGCCAGCGACGGCACGAGTGAAATCGCGCTCGCCGTGCTGGCGACTTCGGCGACGGTCATCGCCGTCTTCGTACCCGTCGCCTTCATGAAGGGGATGGTCGGTCAGTTCTTCAAGCAGTTCGGCATCACGGTGGCCGCTGCGGTAGCCGTATCGACCTTCGTCGCCTTTACCATCGACCCCATGCTCTCGGCGCGCCTCGTGAAGAAGGTCAAGCCGGGCGATCACGAACGGGCCATGCAGCACTGGTTTTTCGGTCGCTTTCACCGCGGCTTCCAGGCGTTGGACGACTCGTACCGCCGGATTCTTGAATGGAGCCTCGCGCACAAGTTCACGGTCGTGGGCGTGGCGACGGCCATGTTCTTCGGCAGCCTGTTCGTCGCAGGAATCATGGGCAAGGAGTTCGCTCCGGTCGAGGACCGCGGTCAGTTCACGGTTTTTCTCGAACTTCCGGCCGACGCGAGCCTGCAGGAAACCGATGCCGTGACGCGCAAAGCCGAGACGCTCATCCAGCGGAATAAGGACATCGTGCACCTCTATTCGCTTGTCGGTTCGCCCTCTGAATCGGGCACGACTCTCGAGGCGAACAAAGCGACCATCCGCGTACTCGCCACAGACAAGAGCGAGCGCGATGCGACCTTCCAGGACTTGAAGGACGATGTTCGCAAGCGGCTCGCTTCGCTGGCCGGCGTGCGCTTTACGGTCGCCGACCCGGCCTTCGTCGAGGGGGCGACCGAAGCGCCCATTCAGCTCTATGTACGCGGTCAGGACTACGATCGGCTGGCTGACATCACCGGCCAACTGACCGCGTCCCTCCAGAAAGTCGCGGGTATCCGTGACGTCACGAGCAGTTTCGTGCCGGGCAAGCCTGAGTACCAGGTACGGATCAATCGCGACAGCGCCGCGGCGCTCGGCGTCAACATCGCCGAGGTCGGTATGAGTCTGCGCGCCGCCGTCGAAGGAGACACGACGAACAAACTGCGCGTCGGCGAAGACGAATACGACGTACGCGTACGTCTGTCGCCCGAGCAGCGCAACAATGCCATGCTGCTCGCGAACCTTTCGGTACCCTCGTCGCAGGGGCGCTCGGTCAAGGTGAACGAGTTCGCCGAGATCGTCCCTGGCAGCGGCCCGGCGACCGTCGAGCGCGAGAATCGTCAGCGGCAGATCTCCCTCGGTGTCTACATCGGCGACCGCTCGCTCGGCGACATCGTCAATGACGTGAACGCCATCATTGCCGGCATGGAGCTGCCCGCCGGCTACCAGATCGTCATCGGGGGCATGGCCGAACGCATGGCCGAGTCCTTCGAAAACCTTGGACTGGCCCTGCTGCTCGCCGTCATTTTCATTTACTTCGTACTCGCCAGCCAGTTCGAGAGTTTCATCCATCCGTTCACAATCATGATCGCCCTGCCCCTGGCCATCGTCGGCGCGTTCGTCACGCTCTTTCTGGCCGGTCAGAACCTGGGCATGGCGGCCATGATCGGCGTCATTCTGCTCATGGGCCTGGTGACCAAGAACTCGATTCTGCTCATCGACTATACGATTCAGCTTCAGGATCGGGGCATGGGCGTCGTCGAAGCGCTCATGGAAGCGGGGCCGACCCGGTTGCGACCGATTCTCATGACGAGCGCCGCCATCGTGCTGGGCATGCTTCCGACGGCCGTTCTCGACGCCCCCGGTTCCGAGTTCCGCTCGCCCATGGCGGTAGCGGTCATCGGCGGCGTCATCACGAGTACCTTTCTATCGCTCGTCGTCGTGCCCGTCGTCTACATCTGGATGGATCGCTTCACCATCAAGAAGAAGGTGGATACGAGCGAAATCGGACACCATCACGACACGCACCATCCGCATCACCCGGCTGAATCCGTGTGACCGAACGTTTCTCCTCCATGCACTGACCAAGCGGGCTTCGGCCCGCTTGGTCTTTTTCGGCGCCCCACGCATGCGCTGACGGAGGTGCCGCCGCCCCCACGCCGAATGGCGCACCGGGCGGTCGCCCCGGTAAGCTGTAGCCATGTATCTGCGCCACTTTTTCCGGATCGGCCTGGTCGCCGCCGCGGCCTGCACGGCCCCTTCTCATGACCCGGCCGTCTGCCGCCAAGACGAGCTCGAATCCGACCCGCTGCTCCGTCTCGTGCAGACCGCGCGCTACTGTGACGATCGTTCAGGGAGCGGTTCCTTCGGCGTGTGGACGAATGATGCGCGTGGACTTCCCGCCTACCGCTACACGCTGCGGCACGAAACGGACCCGCGGGCGCTCTACGAGCATTCGGGGATGGAGGATCGGCGCCTGCACTGGTCGGGGTTCGGTAACGACCGCTTCACGGCGTTCTTCTACAACACCGGCAGCGTCGAACTGCTTGCCCCCGATCGAGGCATGCTCTCGCTGAACCGCATCGATCCGGAGGCGGGTCGCTGGGGGGGCGGCATCGGCGTCGTGGCCGAACCCGGCAAAAAACCCTGGTCGACCCTCGCCTGGCGCAACGAAGCCGTGCGCACGCGCACCTTCACGCTCGACGGAGGCGAGGTGACCGCCGAGCAGGACGGTATCTCGGTCGTGCGCCGCACGTGGGCTCCGGCGGGCGACGGCGGCGCCCTGCGCACGGAAACCCGCCTGCACAACGCCTCGGACGAGACGCGCACGTTCACCTACCTGGAGACCTGGGACGTTCTTCCCGAACAAAGGTTTCTCGGTCTGGCCGGCAGCGGGCTTACCAAGACCCGCGAGCGCTTCAACCAGAATTTCGCGGTCCGGGGCGGCTGGGACGCCGCCCGGCGCACGCTTACGCTCACCTTTCCCCCGAAGGTCGCGCAGCCGCCCGGCCCGTCGGGGTTCACGTACGTATACCCCGACGTCTATCTCGCCGACCTGAGCGGCAAGGCGCAGGGGAGTCTGGCGGCCGATGCCGTGCAGTGGGACGAAGCGGCGCGCCCGAGGGTTGGCGGCGCCTGGGTCGAACAGGTCGAAGCCCCGAGCCTTTACCAGACGCCGCTGCGCATGACGCTGCGGTGGAACGTAACGCTCGAGCCGGGCGGGTCGCTGACGCTTCCGGCCGCCTTCGGCTACCGGTATCCGCACATGCCGCCCGTCGAGGAATCGCTCACCGACGTCACGCCCGCGTGGCAGGAGCACGGCCGGTCACTCGAAGAGAACGGCGTCGTCTTCCGCCTAAACGGCGAACCGTGGCTGGCGCGCGAGACCGCGTGGCATGCGGGAATGCTGGTGGCCACCTCGATGCTCGACAGCTACCATGGCGCCCACGTCTTCAACCAGGGCTCGGCCTACGGCTACCTCCAGGGAATCAACGGCGCCCCGCGCGATCATGTGCTCGCACTCCTCCCCACCATCTACTTCCGCCCCGACCTGGCGCGCGAGAACCTGCGCTACATCATGCGCATCACGAAGCCGTCGGGCGACATCATGTACGCCGCCACCGGGTACGGAGAGCTCACCGGAGTGGGCATTCACGAGTATCCCTCGGACCTCGACCTGTTTCTCCTGTGGGGCATCTCCGAGTATCTGCTCGCGACCGGCGACGACGCCTTTCTCGCCGAGCGGGTGCCTTACCACGGAGAAGCCGAGACTTCGTCGACGACCGTGCTCGACCATGCGCGCATGGCCCTGGTCCATCTGCAGAACGTCGTCGGCACGGGCGCGCACGGACTCATCCGCCTGCGCCAGGGCGACTGGAGCGACGGCGTCATTCTGCGCGCCTCGGATCGTGAAGTCGCCGAAGAACACGGCGAGTCGGGCCTGAACGCCGCCATGGCCGCGTTCGTGCTCCCCCGCTTTGCCACCGCGGTCACGACCGCCGACGCGGCGCTGGCGGCGACGGCGCGGGTATTCGCCACGGCCCAGGCCGAAGCCTTTCTCGAGACCTGGCAGGGCGAGTGGTATCTGCGCGGCTATGGCGACGTCGACGAGCCCATTGGCGTCGATCAGTTCTTTCTCGAGCCCCAGATCTTCGCCCTCCTGGCCGACATCGTTCCCCCCGACCGCCGTGCCGCCCTGCTCCGGGCTATCGAGCGGGATCTGGAAGATCCGTCGCCCATCGGTCAGATCATCGTCTATCCGCCCGACGAGGCGAACGCGTTTCTCGAACCGGGATGGGACGTGAACGGCGGCACCTGGCACGCGATGAACGGGCTGCTGACGGCCGCCTACGCGCGCCTCGGGAGCGGCAGGGCGTGGAAGTCGCTCGTCGCCAACAGCATGCGTCGGCATGCCGAAGTCTATCCCGATCTCTGGTACGGCATCTGGAGCGGCCCCGACTCGTTCAACGCATGGTACGCCGAACGGCCCGGCGAAACGTTCATCCACCTGGCGACGCCGATGACCGACTTCCCCGTGCTGAACTCGAATCAGCATGCCCTGCCCCTCTTTGCGACCCTGCAGACCTGGGGCCTGCGCGCCGAACCCGCGGGGCTCACGCTGGCGCCGCCGGCGGGCACGGCCAACTACCTGTTGCGCACCAGTGCGTACGCGGTCGCATCAGGCCCGGACGGAACCGCGGTGGCGCTGACGGCGGCGGCCGCCGGCGAACGCACGTTGGTGCTGCGCCCGCCCCATGCCCCGGGGACGCTCACGGTTGAGGCCGGCGACGCCGAAGAGGTGTCGCGCGACGACGACACGGTGGTCGTGCGCTGGCGCGCCGCAGCCGGCGAACGGCTGACGCTGACGCTCACGCCACGCGAATAGCGGTTATTCGAAGGTGTAGGAAAAGGAAAAGACCGGTATCCCGAGAATTGTCTCGGAAACGAGCGACCGGTTGGTGGGAAGCCAGAGGCCGACGTCGACGGCCGCATTCCGGCCGAAGAACCTGGCCCCGAGCGTGTGATGCGCCCAGCCTTTGCGCACGCTCAGGTATTGGTCGGGATCCCACATCCCGTTGAATTCCCCGAGGAGCTTGACCCGTTCGCCGATCCGGTACTCGACGCCGATCCAGCCGTTGGCGACCAGGCCGTTGTCGTAGTACTCACGGTACTCGTAATATCCGCAGCGTGAGCGTGCGGTTTTCGGATCTTCGTCCGGCGCGCACTCACGGGTCGGGGCGATCTCCTCGTTGACTTCTTTCCCCAGGTAAAACGCCGAGGCGCCGAAGCTCAACCGGGTGCGTCCCGATTGCCACGAAACCACCGGCCGCGCGTAGGCCGTGTGCTGCACGGCGTTGAACGTGTTGACCGTCCCCCCGACCACGACGGCCGCCTGCCAGTGTTCACCCTCGAGAAACCGGTACTTGAAATCGAAGCCCGTGAAGGCGATCAGTAGATTCTGAATGCCCAGCTGCAGGTCGTCGGTGAGTCCGTAGTTGAACTGCGTGTAGCCGATGAGCGTGTTCGAAACGCGCAACGCATCGTCGCCGGTCGTCTCGGCGGTCGGGGTCGTGAACAGCGCAGTGCGCACGGGGTCGTCGACCGCCCGCGCCGGAACCGGAGCCAGAAGCAGGAGCATGACGATGAGGGTGGCAACCGGTTTCATGGCTCAGAAGGAATAGGAGATGTCGAGGTAGGGAATGCCGACCAGCCCTTCGCGCAGCGACTCCCCCTCGAGGGGGGTGAGGTACCCGGGCGTGACGGAAAAATTCGGCCAGAGAAATCGCGCTCCCCAGAAGATCACGTTCACGGGCTCGCCCCCGGTCGTGAAGCGGAAGGTGTCGTACTCAACGAGAAAGCGCGTGCGTTCGCCGGCGCGCCAGCCCAGTCCGCCCGAAACCGCCACCAGGTTATCGACCGTGCCGCTGTCTGCGGAGTAGACATCGGAAACGACGAGATTCACGTCGAGGCGATCGTACGACCACGTCCCCGCAAGCCGGCCGTAACCCGATAGAAAATCGATGTTGAAGGGCATGAACGCCACGCCGCCGAGTACCGCCGCCGAGAAATTCTCGCCCGCGTAGAAGCGCCACTTCAGATCGACCGACGTCAGCACGAGGTAGACGGTATTGATGCCGAACTGCAGGTCGTCGGTCACGCCGTAGTTGTACTGGAAAACCAGGAGTTCGGTAAGACTGACGCGCGAAGCCCCCTCGTCGAGCGTGTAGGCCGTCGGCGCTGTGAACAGCTGCGAGCGTGCCGGGTCGACGAAGGAGAACCGCGGCGCCTCGGCCGCTCCCGTCACCGGCGCCGCGGGCACGTCTAGGATTGTCGAAGTGGTGGCGGGAGAAACGGCCCCCGTCACAGGCAGGGGCGCCGCCGGCGCGTCCTGAACGGGCGCGGTCGCGGGAGCCGCCGCGGCAGTAACCGCAGGTCCGAAGGAAACCTCGGCGCGGGCCGGAGCGCCGTACGAAAGGGCGGTCAGCAGAACGGCAGCAGCAAAACGCATACGCCAAAACGGTAGCAGAGCGCTCGACGGGACGCCACTTGCCCCCCCCCCGGCCCCCGGGCAGCAATGCTCAGGGAAACAGGAGCGCGTCGCCGGTAAGCACGGCAGCGAAGACGTCGGGCCAGAGCACCCAGGTAAGCGCCCCCAGCGAGAGAAAGGGTCCGAACGGTATGCGCGTCTCCTTGCCCTTCTTCGAGAGGGCGAGATACCCGATACCGATGACGCTCCCCAGAAGCGACCCGACGAGAATGGTCTGCAGAATGGCCAGCGGTTCGCTGAAGGCCCCGATCATGGCCAGCAGCTTGATGTCGCCGCCCCCCATCCCTTCGACGCCGCGCACCCTGTGGTGCACCCAGGCGAGCAGGTATAGTCCGCCGCCGCCGACCAGGACGGCGATGACGGCCTGCAGAGGATTTCCCTCCGGCAGCAGCACCTGACCAATCAGCCCGAGGGGAATGCCGGGCAGCGAGATGGAATCCGGAATGATCATGTGGTCGATGTCGATGAAAGCGACGACCACGAGCGCGCAGGCAAATACGAACATGAAGATCGCCCACGGCGTCACGCCGTACTGGTACACGATGCCGAGGCCGAGCAGACCGGTCAGCAGCTCGACAAAGGGATAGCGAAAGGCAATGGGCGCCCCGCAGTTACGGCAGCGGCCCAGCAGGGCCAGCCATCCGAAGACCGGAATGTTCCAGTACCAGCGCAGAGGAATCTTGCAGTGGGGGCAATGGCTCGGCGGGTGAACGATGGAGAGCCCGAGCGGCAGCCGGTAGATCACGACATTGAGAAAGCTGCCGATGGCGCTGCCGAACAAAAACGCGAATATCCAGGTCAACAACTCGAGGGACACGCAGGTACCGGACCGAGGTCAGCGCGATTCGTCGGCGGGGCGGCAGTAGCCGCCGGCCTCGTCGCCCGTTGCGCTGCAGGTGTAGCCGTCGGGACATTCCACGTCGCTGCGGCAGGGAATCTGGCAGGTCTTGTCCCCCTCGGCGACACTCCCCGACGAGAGCGCCGTATCCCCGGGTGACGGGTCGTTCAGCACGACGCAGGCCTGCCCCTTCTGACAGTCGCTGTCGCTCACGCAGGGCTCGTCGATGAGCTCCGTACTCGTATGCTGGCCGCAGGCCGGAACGGCCAGGCAGAGCATCAGGAGGAGAAGTGAGCGTTGCGCCATCATGAGGGCATGATCGTAACATGGCCGCGGCGCGATGGCGAGTACCCTGAAACAGCGTTTGACAGCGACGGGCCGCCAACCCTACACTAATACCGCAGGAATTGCGGACCCCATGTCGCCCCTTGCGCAAACCTCGCAAAAAGGTTAACCATGACGCGCCCCCTGACCGACCGCTCGATGACCGTCCCCTACGTCCTCGAGATCCTCAAGCGCTCCCACCTGCTCTCTGAAAACGATGCCCGCGAAATCCAGGTCAAGGAGGCCGTGGCGCGCAGCCGCATTCTCAAGGAGCGCCGTGACGGCGCGCAGGGCCTTCGCCGTCCCAACGATTCGGCCGTGCACCCGGTCGACGTCGTGCTCTCCTTCGACTTTCACACGCCCGACGAACGGCCGCTCACCGAAGACATGATCTTCAGGGCCATCGCCGACGATGCCGGCCATGCCTTTGAAAAGATCGATCCGTTGAAGCTCGACCCCGACCTGATCACGCGCACGGTTCCGAAACCCTTCGCGCAGCGGCATGCCATCATTCCCCTGCGCCGCCTCGAAGACCGCATCGTCGTCGCCACCGCCGACCCGTTCGACTACATCGGCCTCGAGCATTTCGGCATCGCCGCCGGAATCTCTGTCGAGGTGGTCGTCTCGAGCTTCACCGACATCTCCAAGATCATCACCGAGTTCTACGGCCTGCGCAGCTCCATCACGGCCGCCGCCAAGAACATCACCCCGAGCGTCGTCGACCTCGGCAACCTCGAACAGTTCGTGCGCCTGAGGCCCGACCAGGAGCTCGAAGCCAGCGACAAGCACGTCGTCAACGCGGTCGACTATCTGCTTCGTTACGCCTACGATCAGCGCGCCTCCGACATCCACATCGAACCCAAGCGCGACAAGAGCTTCGTGCGCTTCCGTATCGACGGCGTGCTTCACACCGTGAACCAGATGCCCCGCGTCGTGCATGCGCCCATCGTCAGTCGTCTCAAGATGCTGAGCCGCATGGACATCGCCGAAAAGCGCCGCCCCCAGGACGGCCGCATCAAGACCGAGTTCAAGGGGCGCGAAATCGAGCTTCGCGTCTCCTGTCTGCCCGTCGCTTTCGGCGAGAAGATGGTCATCCGCATCTTCGATCCCGAACTCGTATCACAGGACCTGCAGAACCTCGGTTTCCTTCAGGCCGAGCTGCAGCAGTTCGAAAGCTGGATCGATCGGCCGCACGGCATGATCCTCGTCACCGGCCCTACGGGTAGCGGTAAGAGCACCACGCTCTACACCGCCCTGCGCACGCTCGCGTCGCCCGAACTGAACCTGGTGACGATCGAAGACCCCATCGAAAACATCTACGAGGATTTCAACCAGATCGCCGTTCAGCCCGCCATCGGCATCACCTTCGATACCGTACTGCGATCGGTGCTCCGGCAGGACCCCGACGTCATCATGGTCGGCGAAATCCGCGACCGTGAAACGGCCGCCCACGCGGTGCAGGCCGCCCTCACCGGCCATCTGGTGCTCTCGACGCTGCACACCAATGACGCCCCGAGCGCCGTTTCGCGCCTGCGCGACCTCGGCGTCGAACCGTTTCTCATCTCGAGCGTGCTCGTCGGCATCATGGCCCAGCGCCTGGTGCGCAAGATCTGTTCGGCCTGTGACGAAGTGCGCGACATGGCACCCGAAGAGCTGCTCGCACTCAAGATCAACCCCGGCCAGCGCACGAACATCCCCATTCACTACGGCAAGGGCTGCCCCGAGTGCAGGGGAACCGGGTATCGCGGCCGCTCGGGGGTCTTCGAAATCATTTCCGTCGACGAGTCGATCCGGCAGCTCGTCGCCGAAGGCGCCGACTCGGACGCCATCCGCAAGGCCGCAACGAAAAACGGCATGCAGACCCTGCGCGCCGCCGCCATCCGCAAGCTGCTCGACGGCCAGACCTCCTTTGAAGAAGTCGTTCGGGTGACCTCGACATGAAACTGCGCTCGATTCTCATCATCGACGACGAAGAGAGCCTGCGCCACATGCTCTCGATCCTTCTCAAGAAGGAGGGCTACGACGTCGCCTCGGTGGGCGGCGCCGAAGAGGGGCTCAAGGTCATCGCGGCCAAGCCCCCCGACGTGGTGCTCTGCGATGTGCGCATGAAGGGGATGGACGGGCTCGCCTTTCTGCGCGAGCTGCGCAATCTGTCGGCCGCCCCTACGGTGGTCATGATGAGCGCCTACGGGTCGGTCGAGACGGCCATCCAGTGCATGAAGCTCGGAGCCTACGATTACATCTCGAAGCCCTTCAACCAGGACGAGATCGTGCTCACCCTGCGCAAGATCGAAGAGCGCGCCACCCTGCTCGTCGAGAACGCCCGCCTGCAGACAGAAATCCGCCGCGCGGCCCCCGCCGACGACCTGGCAGCCCGTAACGCGCGCATGGTCGAAATCTTCGAAACCGCCCGCAAGGTTTCGGCCTACAAGACGACCGTGCTCGTCACCGGCGAGAGCGGTACCGGCAAGGAAGTGCTCGCGCGCACGATTCATCGTCACTCGGGCCGCAAGGCGACCGCCTTCATCGCCGTGAACTGCGGCGCCATTCCCGAAGAACTGCTCGAAAGCGAACTCTTCGGTCACGTGCGCGGCGCCTTTACCGGGGCGGTCCAGGACAAGCGCGGCCTCTTTCACGAGGCCGACGGGGGAACGCTGTTTCTCGACGAAATCGCCGACCTTCCCCTCAACCTCCAGGTCAAGCTTCTGCGGGTGCTGCAGGAGGGTGAGGTGCGCCGCGTCGGGAGCAACCGGCAGGAGCCGGTTGACGTGCGCGTCATCGCGGCCACGAATCGCGATCTGCGTCAGGACGTGACCGACGGCCGTTTCCGCGAAGATCTGTTCTACCGCCTCAACGTCATCCACCTGCATCTGCCGCCGCTGCGCGAGCGCCCCGAAGACATCGCGTCGCTGGCCGACCTGTTTCTGGCCCGGCATGCAGAACGTGCGGGAAAGACGATGTCGGGTTTCGCCCCCGCGGCCCGGCGCCTGCTGGCAGACTATGGCTGGCCCGGAAACGTCAGAGAACTCGAAAACTGCATCGAGCGCGCTGTCGTCCTGGCCGAGGGCGGGCAGGTAGAGCCGGCCGACCTGCCGCCGCAGCTGCACCAGTCGTCAGGCGCGACGCCGCTGCTGGCCGCAGACGAACTCTCGATCAAGCGCGCGACCGAGGTCATCGAGCAGACTCTGATCCGGCGCGCGCTCGAGAAGACGAACGGCAACCGCACGCATGCGGCGCGGCTGCTCGAGATCTCGCACCGCGCCCTGCTCTACAAGCTGAAATCCTACCGGATCGCCAATTTCGAGCAAGAGGGACCCGGCGAAAAGGTCCCGACCTGAGTTCAGCTCAGGGAACCACGAGCAGACTGCCGGCGTACGTGCGGGTCAAGTCCTCGGGGGTCGACCCGACGAGAAAGCGCACGAGCCCGCTGCGCGAGTGCTTGCCGACGACCAGCAGCGTCCCCGGCTCGGCCGCCGCATCGGCCAGCTTGCGCGGAACCGAGCCGAGCAGCACTTCGCCCTTCGCATCGATCCCCTCGCCCGCCACCCGGGCGGCGAGCGCGTCCATGCGCCTGCGCATTTCGTCGATGAAGGCGTCCTGCGCGCGATCGGCCCCGACCCAGCCGATTTCTCCGAAGTAGCCCACCTGGGCCATCGTATCGACGACGTAGACCAGCTTGAGGGGCAGACTCCACGCCCGGGCGAACTCGGCGGCGCGCCGGACGAGCTCATCCTGCTTGTCGTCGAAGCCCACGGCGGCGACGATATGCCGGATTTCAGCGCCTCCGGGTACGCCCGGATGCAGCCAGACCGGCACGTCAGCGGCCTTGAGAATGCGCCGCGCGTTCGAGCCGATGCCCTCTGCCTTACCGCTGTAGCCGTGGCGGCTCAGGAGCACCATCGGTTCCGCATACGCCTTGGCCACGTCGTCGATCCACTCCTGCACGGGCGCGTTGCGAATCGTCACGCGCCCGTCGATCCCCCGCTGCGCAAGCATGTCCTGAATGCGCTGCTCCAGGTGCTCGTGCAGCGCGCGCACCACCTCGTCGGGGGTGAACGTTGGCGTCGACATGCTGACGAGCGGCGGGATCATGCCGTGCAGCACGACCAGCGCGGCATCCGCGCGGTCGGCCAGCGTCTGCGCGCAGCGCAGGGCCGAGATCGCCGGTTCGGAGAGGTCGAAAGGAATGAGCAGCGTGCGGAACATGAAGGCCTCCGATGTTAACGTTCCGGCCCCAGCAGCCGAATGGGCTGCCGGACCGTTTCGTTGCGGCCGTCCACCACGAGCAGTTCGACTTCGCGCTTGCCCCCGGGCACGGCCCCGGCGGGAAAGCGGATAAAGATGTCTGCCTGCGCCGACTGGCCCGCCACGACGGGAAACGGAACCCTGGCCGTCACGACGTTGAACTCGCTTCCCGCTCCGTCGAGCTCGAAGCGCAGGTCGGCATCGGCAAAGGTATGGTTGGCCACGTGCAGCCGGAAATGGTTCACGACTTCACCCCCCTGCGTCAGCGTATAGGCCGACGAAGGGCGCACCACGGAAACATTATACGGCTTCCGGTTCATGACCGTGTATGAAAAACCGCCGAGAACGACGACGAGCAGCGCGGCATAGACCATGCTGCGGGCGCTCCAGCGGCGTTTTCCCTGCTCCTCGCCGACGATGGAATCGTAGCGGATGAGCCCTTTGGGCTTGCTCAGCTTGCCCATGATGTCGTCGCAGGCGTCGATGCAGGCCGTACAGGCCACGCACTCCATCTGCAGGCCGCGCCGGATGTCGACCCCCGTCGGGCAGACCTGCACGCAGCGGTAACAGCTGACGCAGTCGCCCTGCTGCTCGGGGGGCACGTCGCGCGCCTTGCGCGGCTCGCCCCGTTTCTCGTCGTAAACCACCCCCAGCGACCGGTCGTCCATCAGAACCGACTGGAGCCGGCCGTAGGGGCAGGCCACGATGCAGAACTGTTCGCGGAACCAGCCGAAGTCGAACAGAATGAGCCCGGTCGCCGCCAGCATGAACACGAACGTGCCGGGATTTTCGGCCGGCGACGACCGGATCATTTCGGCCAGGCGATCAGTGCCGACGAAGTACGCCAGAAAGCTGTGCGTGATGACGAGCGTGACGGCGGTAAAGGCGGCCCACTTCGCCGCGCGCAACCCGACCTTGCGCAGCGAGAGGGGGGCCGCATCGAGCTTGCGCCGCTCATGCGCATTCCCCTCGATCCACCCCTCGATGCGCCGGTAGACCATGTCGATGAACACCGTCTGCGGACACCCCCAGCCGCACCAGATGCGCCCCCACAGCGACGTCACGAACAGGAGCCCGAGCACCAGGGCCAGCAGTACGAACACGAGCATCGGTGCGTCGTGCGCCCAGAACGTGAGGCCGAAGATGGCGAACCGGCGGCGCGGCAGGTCGAGCAGCACCGCCTGATGCCCGGCGACCTCGAGCCAGGGCAGAACGAGAAAGACGACCAGCAGCACCGAGTAGATGGCCGTGCGCCGGTTGCGCCACGGACCGTTCACCTCGGCGGGGTGCATGTAAACCCGGCGCCCCGTTTCGTCGGTGCTCGCCAGCCGGTCTTCGGGTAGCTCGAACGTGTTCTTGACGGCCATGGTACTGCTCGAAAGGCCTCAGGTTCCCTGTGGTTTATACGACTCGCCCTGCGGTTCCTTCGCGTTGGGCGGGTTCGTCCCCTGCAGCGTGAGAATGAAGCCGACCGCCGCCTTCAGCTCGTCGGGCGTGATGGAGTCGCCCCAGGCGGGCATCCCCTTGTCGCCGACACCGTCGCGAATCGTTTTCGCAATTGCGCCGGGTGACCCGCCGTGCAGCCAGAACTCGTCGGTCAGGTTGGGCCCGATGAGTCCCTCACCCACCGCGCCGTGACAGGCGGCGCAGCGGGTCGCGTAGACCTCGCCCCCCGTGGCCACGGCGGCATGGTCCTTCGCCGCGGCGAGTAGAACGGCATCGTCGAAGCCCCCCTGCTTTTCTGCAGCCCGCTTTTCTTCGATGGCGCCGACCCTGGCTTCGTAGACCTGCTGCAGCGACTGCCCGGGGCCGAATTCATAGTACCCAACGTACAGGACCGAGAAGATGATTGTCAGGTAGAAGCCGTAGATCCACCAGCGCGGCAGCGGATTATCGAGCTCCTGAATGCCGTCGTAGTCGTGATCGAGCAGTTTCTCATCCTGCTGCGGATTTTTTTCCTTACTCATGATGCGACTCTCCATCGAGCGGAAGCGCAGCGATCTGCGCATATTGCTGTTGGCTCCCCCGGCGCAGAACCCATGCGATGATGCCCGTGAAGATCACGAGAAAGAGCACGAGAAATGCGCTGGCAACCGGAACGTCGGCGAACTGCGATGCGTACTGGCTGATCATCGGATTTTCTCCCTCGAGGCGGCCTGGTTGTCGGCCGAGGCCTGATAGTCGCGGCCCAGCCGCTGCAGATAAGCGATCAGAGCGACAATCTCCTTGTTTTCAACGCCCGCCTGCACCCCCTGCGAGACGAGCCCCTGGGCAATCGTCTGCGCCTGGGCGCGAGCCGACTCGACGGCGCCGGCCACGTCGGCATCGGTGTACGGGACCCCGATGGCCTGCATCGCCGCGAGCTTGGCGGTGATATCGCTCAGATCGAGCTCATCCTTCAGCATCCACGGGTATGACGGCATGATCGACCGCGGAGTGACCTGACGCGGGTCCTCCATGTGCCGGTAGTGCCACAGGTCGGGATACTTGCCGCCCAGGCGCGCGATGTCGGGCCCGGTACGCTTCGATCCCCATTGGAACGGGTGATCGTACATCGACTCTTCGGCCAGCGACGCGGCCCCGTAGCGCAGGTACTCCGACTCCATCGGGCGAATCATCTGGGAGTGGCAGGTGTAGCAGCCCTCGCGGATGTAGATGTCGCGCCCCTCGAGTTCGAGCGGGCTGTAGGGGAGCACGGTAACCGTGTTGTCTGAAACGCCGTGGAAGGTCTTGGGCGAGAGTACCGAGGGCAGGATCTCGACCGCGCCGCCGACGACGATGGCGATGAAGGTGAGCACGCTGAACACGGTGGTCATCCCTTCGAGGCGGCGATGCGCGCCGGCGCCCGGTTCAGGCCGCCAGCTGCTGCGGGGGGCGGCCGTGGCGGTCTCGACCTTCTCCTGCTTCGGCGCCAGGCGGATGGTCTTGTACAGGTTCCAGACGCCGACGCAGGCGCCGGTCAGATACATCAGGCCCCCGATCATGCGCACCCAGTACAGGGGGACGATCTTGATGACGGTCTCGACGAAATCCGGATAGACGAGGCGTCCCGATTCGTCGAGCGCCCGCCACATGAGCCCCTGGGTGATGCCCGAGGCCCACATCGACATCATGTAGAAGACGATGCCCAGCGTGCCGAGCCAGAAGTGGATGTTCGAGAGACGGTTACTGTAGATTTCACGGTTCCACAGCTTCGGCACCAGGTAGTAGAGCATGCCGAAGGTCATGAAGCCGTTCCACCCCAGCGCGCCGCCGTGCACGTGGCCGATGATCCAGTCGGTGTAGTGCCCCAGCGAGCTGACTGATTTGATGGAGAGGAGCGGGCCTTCGAACGTCGACATGCCGTAGAAGGTCAGCCCGGCGACAAAGAACTTCAGAATCGGTTCTGTGCGCACGCGGTGCCAGGCGCCGCGCAGCGTGAGCAGACCGTTCACCATGCCGCCCCAGCTGGGCGCCCAGAGCATGACGCTGAAGACCATGCCGGTCGTCTGCGCCCATTCGGGGAGCGCGGTGTAGAGCAGATGGTGCGGACCGGCCCAGATGTACATGAAGACGAGCGCCCAGAAATGAATGATCGACAGCCGGTACGAATAGACCGGACGGCCGACCGCCTTGGGCACGAAGTAGTACATCAGACCGAGAAACGGCGTCGTGAGAAAGAAGGCCACCGCATTGTGGCCGTACCACCACTGCACCAGGGCGTCCTGCGCGCCGCCGAAAATCGAGTAGGACTTGAAGAGCCCGACCGGAATGGCCAGCGAGTTGATGACGTGCAGCAGGGCCACGGTCAGAATGGTCGCGATGTAGAACCAGACGGCGACGTAGATGTGCTTCTCACGCCGCCGGGCCAGCGTTCCGAAGAAGTTGACGGCAAAGACGACCCAGACCGCCGTGATGGCGAGGTCGATGGGCCACTCCAGTTCCGCATACTCCTTGCTGGTCGTGATCCCCAGCGGCAGGGTGACGGCGGCCGCCACGATGATCAGCTGCCATCCCCAGAAGTGAATGGAGCTGAGCGTCTCCGAGAATGTGCGCGCCTTCACGAGCCGCTGGGTCGAGTAGTAGATGGCCGCGAAGATGGCGTTGCCGGCGAAGGCGAAGATGGCGGCGTTCGTGTGCAGCGGCCGCAGGCGGCCGAAGGTCAGCCACGAGATCCCCAGGTTCAGCCGCCAGTCGGCAAGCTGCGAGGCGATGGTGACGCCGAGAAGAAACGCCACCAGGCCCCAGACCATCGTGGCGAGAATGAACTTCTTGACCACCCGATCGTCGTAGGTAAACGTCTCCGCCTTGTGCGGAACCGTTTTGACGTCGAGCGTGCCCTGAACGGCTTGACTCATGTGCGTTCTCCAGTCGGTTCGTGTTCGTCGTCGATCAGCATGCGGTGCGCCGGCGTCTCAAGGTCGTCCCACTGACCCGACAGCGTCGAGACGATGAAGACGACGATGACCCCCAGCGCGAACAAGAGAGAAATCGGAAGGATGAAATAGAGTACGTTCATCGGAATGACCTCGCGCCAAGTACGGATGATCCGAGGATGGTGAAGGAGCTGAGGGGCATGAGCACGGCGGCCCCCAGCGGGCTCATGATGCCGGCAACGGCCAGCCCCGCCCCGATCAGGTTGTAAACGAGCGAAAAGAGAAGGTTGCGCCGGATGACCTGCATCGTCTCGCGCGAACCGCGCACCAGCGTGGCGATGCCTGCGAGCCCGGGGCGGGTCAGAAAGACATCGGCCGCCCGCAGGCTGATTTCCATGCCGCCGTGCACGGCGATCCCGACGGCCGCGGTGGCCAGGGCGCCGCTGTCGTTGGCCCCGTCGCCGACCATGACTGACCCGGCATCGGCCGCAAGGCGCGCCTGCTTCGACTCGGGCGTCTCTCCGGCAAGCCGATCCTCGGCGACGATCCCCACCTGCCCGGCAATGGCCGCCACGTACGCCGCCGAGTCACCCGAAAGAATGCGGGGCCGCATGCCGGCTTCGCGCAAGCGCTCGATCATCGCGCCCGCATCGTCGCGCAGCCGGTCGCCGAGGCGAATGCGCGCCACCACACGTTCGTCTGCCAGGAGCGCGACGCCGCTCTCGACGGCGCCGTCTGTGCCGGCCGCGTCATCGCGCCGCAGGGCGTAGCAGACGCCGTCGACCTCGCCATACACCCCTTCCCCAATCCGCTCTCCGGCGCCGGTGACGGGCACGGGCGCGCCCATCGGCGGCGAGCCCGGGGCAAGCAGATCTTCGAGCAGCGCCCGGGCTACCGGATGGTTCGACCGCCGTTCGAGCTCATACGCAATACGGCGAAGGCGCGGCTCCTCGTCCGGCTCGCTGAATTCCCAGCGCAGAACCCGGTAGGCCCCCTGGGTCAACGTTCCCGTCTTGTCGAGGTACAGCGTGCGGGCCGCGGCCAGCTTCTCGAAGACGTCGGGCCCTTTGATGATCATGCCCAGGCGCGCGGCGCGGCCCATGCTCACGAGCATCGCAACGGGGGCCGACATCGCCAGCGCACAGGGGCAGGTGACGATGAAGAGCGCCATGACGTGGTTGAGCGCCCGGTCTGCGCCCGAGGGAATCCAGAAGAGAAATGTGGCGGCGCCGACGACCAGCACCGCGAGGGTGAACCAGCCTGCAATCCGATCGGCGACGGCCGCCGTGCGGGGGCGCCTGTGCTGCGCTTCTTCGACCATGGCCACGATCTGCCCGACGCGCGTCTCGGCCCCCGAAGCGAGCACCTCGACTTCGACGGCCGCCCCTTCGTTGACCGTTCCGCTGAACACAGGCGTGTTCTCGCCCGCTTCCTGCAGGCGGCTTTCGCCGGTGAGCACGGCAGCGTTGATCCGCGTGCGCCCGGCCACGATGCGGCCGTCGACCGGAAAGACTTCGCCCACCCTGACCTCGACCCGGTCGCCGCGCCGCACCGACTCGACCGGAACGCTGACAAAGCCGCCGGCATCGGCCGACCAGCGCCGCACCGAGGCGGGCAGCATGTTGTGCAGCACCCCCGCCCGCGCCAGGGCTGATTCCTGCGCGCGCCGCATCAGGTAGCGGCTGCCGAGCAGCAGAAAGACGAGCGTCGCCAGGGAGTCAAAGTAGACGTGCTCACGCGTGGCCGGCGCAAGCAGGTTCCAGTAGCTCACCGCAGCGCCGATGGCGATGCCCAGCACGACCGGCACGTCGATCGACATCTTCAGGCTGCGCGCCGCGCCCCAGGCACTGCGATAAAACGGAACCGCGCTGTAGAACAGCACCGGTAGAAACAGAATCGCACTCAGGTACGTGAAGATATCCGCCAGCTCGCCGGCGACGCCCGCATACAGGGCGATGGCCAGAAGCATGAGGTTCATGGTCACCGTCGCCGCGACGCCGATGCGCATCAGCAGACGGCGGTTTTCGGCCTGCTGCAGCCGCGCCGCCTCGTCTTCGCGCACGGCGTGCGGCCGGTAGCCGAGACGATCGAGCTGCGCGGCGACCTGCGCGAATGATCCGGCCTCGCCCAGGCGCACCGTGGCGCGCGCGCGGCCGAGATCCAGGCGCGCATCGTCGACGCCGGGAACCATGGAGGGAAGCTTCTCGACCAGCCAGACACACGCGGCGCAATGCACCCCTTCGAGGTAGAAGTCCATCGTGCGCCCGTCGTGGCGCGCCTGCGCGGCCCGGAACGCCGGGTCGTCCAGATACCCGAAATCGACCCCCGACGGCGTAACGGGAACGGGCTTCTCGTCGCCCGAAGCGAGAAGCGCGTAGTAGGAGTCGAGGCCGTTGGCGTGAAGAATCTCCCAAGCCGCCGCGCAGCCGCCGCAGCAGAAATCGGCTTCGCTGAAAGAACGCGGCATGGCCGAGCCGCAATGAAGGCAGACACGAGAATGCGTGGAGGCCGGGAACGAAGAATTCGCTGTCAGCGTCAGGGAGCTCATGCTGCCCGCACCCGGGAGCACGAAGCGTGCCAAAGCGACGAATGCCGGGCATTTTCGCCCCGGCGCTGTAGCGGAATGACGGGCGATGCCGTGCGCAGTGTATCCTAACGATACACCCGGAAGGTCAAACGCCGGTCGTCAATCGACTGCGCAGCAGGCGGGCCAGATCGACCATGGAGACGATGCCGAGAAGGTTCCCGTCCTCATCCACGACAGGCACGGCACTCACGTGGGCAGCCAGCATCCGGTCGATGACCTCGGCCAGCGGCTCGGCCTCGCGCGCCGTGAGGGCCGCGCGAGTCATGACGTCTTCCAACGGGAAATGCAGCGGCTCGTAGTCTCCTTCGCGTTCGTCATCGGTTCCGATGCGCGGTGACAGCCAGCGCAGGACATCCCTGTCCGAGACGATGCCCACCAGGCGCCGCCCTTCGAGAACGGGCAGGTGGCGAAACCCATGTTTGCGGAAAAGGAAGACGGCGTCGGACACCGGCGCATCGGCGCGCACGGTGACGACGGTGCGGTTCATGACCTCGCTGACCAACATCAGGACTCTCCTGTCGCGCGCTGATAGGCATGCAGTCCCGCACGCAGAGACTCCCGGTGGGCGGGATGCGCCACGGCGATGAGGGCCGCGGCGCGCTGCCGAAGATTTTTTCCATGAAGTTCGGCCACGCCGTACTCCGTCACCACGAAATGGACGTGCCCGCGGGTCGTCACGACGCCGCCCCCCGGCTGCAGGCAACAGACGATGCGGCTCTGGTCCCTGGCCGTAGACGGCAGCGCGATGATCGGCCGCCCGCCTGGCGACAGGGCGGCACCCCGCATGAAATCCATCTGCCCGCCAATCCCCGAAAAAACGCGGCTGCCGATCGAATCGCTCACGACCTGGCCGGTGACGTCGACTTCGATGGCCGAGTTGATGGCCACCATGTTCGCGTTGCGCCGGATGATGTCGCCGTCGTTGACCCAGTTCGACGGATGAAACTCGACCATCGGGTTGTCGTGGACGAAATCATACAGTGTCTGGCTGCCCACCACGAAGCTCGTGACGATCTTACGCGGGTGGTAGGTCTTGCGGGCCCCCGTGACCACCCCTCGTTCCACCAGATCGACCACGCCGTCGGAGAACATCTCGGTATGAATACCGAGATCCCGGTGGTCGCGCAGGGCCTCGAGCACGGCGTTGGGGATGCCGCCGATGCCCATCTGCAGCGTGTCGCCGTCGCGCACGAGTTCGGCGACATACTTCCCGATCCGCCGTTCGACGTCGGAAATGGGCTTGACGTGCGCCGTCGGCAGCGGACTGTCGCCATCGACCAGCGAAGTGAACCGGGAGACGTGAACGAAGGAATTCCCCAACGTCCTCGGCATCCGCCGGTTCACGAAGCCGACGAGATATTTTGCGGTTTCGGCCGCCGCGAGCGCACAGTCGACGCTCGTCCCCAGGCTGACGTATCCATGGGCATCGGGCGGGCTCACGCTGAGCAGGGCGACGTCAATCGGCAAGACGCCCTGGCGGAACAGGAGCGGAATTTCGCTCAGGAAAACCGGCATGTAGTCGGCACGCCCGGCATTGACCGCTTCCCGCGTATTCGGTCCCAGAAACAGGGCATTCAGCCGGAAGTGTCCCTGAAACTCCGGCCGTACGTATGGCGCGTCCCCCTCGGTGTGCAGATGGGTGATCTCGACCTTCTCGAGTTCGGGCGCGCGCCGCATGAGCGCATCGATCAGGACATGGGGCGTCGCCGCCGCGCCGTGAACGAAGACCCGCATGCCCGAACGGACGACGGATACGGCTTCGTCGGCCGTGGCCCATGGTATCGCGGTTGGCATACCCGTGAATGTACGGAATTCCGCTCGTCGGAGCAAGCCCCTGCGGTATCGGAGGTCGTAATACAGGCTCCCTTCCCTCCCGTTTCGGGCGGAACGGATCTTGCGACCGGTAGAGAGCGGAAGATTTCCCGGCATACAGGCCGACGCAGTTGTAGCGTCCCGGTACAATATGACCGAAGGAGTGCACGAAATGACGACATCCCCCTGGCTCAGATTCTACGGCGCCGCCGGAACCGTTACCGGCAGCAAGACGCTGCTGTCTTCCGGCACGAACCGCGTTCTCGTCGACTGCGGGATGTTTCAGGGGATGACTTCTCTGCGACGCCAGAACTGGGCCCCCATGGGCTTCGATCTGAACCAGCTCGACGCCATTCTGATTACCCACGCGCACCTCGATCACAGCGGCTCGCTGCCGCTCGCCGGGAAACAGGGATTCCGCGGTCCCATCTACTGCACCGAAGGCACCGCAGAGCTTCTGGAGATCATGCTGCGCGACGCCGGGAAACTTCAGGAAGAAGAGGCCGGATACCGCAATAAGCGCGGCTGGTCGAAACACCAACCTGCCCTGCCCCTCTATACGATCGCCGAAGTCGAAGAAGTGCTACGCCTTCTCCATCCGGTCCCTTTTGACCGGGAGGCACGGGTGGGAAACCTCCATATCACCTTTCATCCGGCCGAACACATCATCGGTTCCGCGCATATTCTCATCCGGGACGAAGACGCCGTCATGCCGAGCGTCCTCTTCTCGGGCGATATCGGGCGCGGCGCGACGCACATCCTGTTCGGCGAGCCCTCGCACCGGCCCGAGGCCGACGTGATCGTCATGGAAAGCACCTACGGCGATCGGAGGCACCCGGTGTTCAGCCCTTCCGAAGAGTTGCGCACGGCCTTGAAGCCGGTGCTGCGGCGCGGGGGTACCGCCTTGATACCGGCGTTCGCGGTCGGGCGCGCGCAGGAGATTCTGGCGTCGCTCGAAGAGATCTTCGCCGCCGACGGACTGCCGCGCGTCCCCGTCTATCTCGACAGCCCCATGGCGGCCTCTGCGCTTCGCATTACGCATGCCTGCCGGGACGAGTTGAGCGAAGCCGGACTGCGCCTGCTCGAGTCGGCCTGCCGACACACGAAGGTGATTCATGACGCCAACGAATCCAAAGCCCTGAATCTGGTCAACGGACCGGCCATCATCGTCTCGGCATCGGGGATGCTCGACGGCGGGCGGATTCTGCATCACCTCATGGCCCGGGCCGACCGGCCGAACGACGCCCTGATCCTCGGCGGCTATCAGGCCCCCGGCACGCGCGGAAGACGACTGCTCGACGGAGAATCGGCCATCAAGATTTTCGGCCAGCTGATCGAACCGCGTCTCGAAATCGCCAATCTGACGGCGTTTTCGGCCCATGCCGATCAGGAGGGGCTCATCAACTGGATCGCCGAGCGAAAGCCCCCCGAACGCCTGTTTCTCAACCATGGTGAGCCCAAGGCCATGAGCGCGCTGTTGCAGGCCATTCGCACGCGCCTCGAAGACGTACCGATCGAAATCGCCAAACCGGGAGTACGCTATGATCTGGCGGTTGCACGCGCGTAACCTCGCCTTCGTGGTCGCATTGCTTGGCGGGTGCGAACCCCGGGCCGGCTCGGCACCGCAGGCGGGCTCCGGGTCGCAGACGGCGGTCACGACCGAGGCCGGCGATGAAGTCGAGATTCGCCTTGCGGGACGCCCGAAGAAACTCGAACCGGTCGAGATCACCGTGGTCGCGCCGGAAAACGTGGCTGCCGCGCAGGCGCATATCGACATGCCCGCCATGCCCATGCATGTGGCCCCGACCACACTGGAGCCGCAAGGAAATGGACGATTCAAGGGCATCCTGGTCTTCACCATGAGCGGCGAATGGGTTCTTCAGCTGCGCCTCTCGGACCCCAAGGGAACGACGGTGGTCGAACGCCGCTATGATATCGACTGACCTGGGGCTCTTCGCCGCATTCCTGATCGGTCTCTTCGGCAGCGTCTCGCATTGCGGAGCCATGTGTGGAGGCTTCGCCGTGGGGGTGTCGGCGACATCGCCCGACCGGACGCTGCGTCGCAAACGCACGGCAGCTTACCACGCGGGCCGGCTGGTCACCTATACCGGCATCGGGGCATTCGCCGGCGCCGCGGGGTCGATGGTCGATCTGCTTGGCGATCAGATGCGCATGTTGCAGTCGCTCGCGCAGATCATGGGGTCCATCGTGCTCGTGCTGACGGGCATTGCTCTGCTGCTGGGCGCCACGCCGCTGAATCTGGAACGCCGCCTCCCCTTCTGGCGCATTTCGGCCCGGGCGAGCCGCTTCGCCGGGCGCGCCGGATGGCCTGCCGCTTTTCAGTTCGGACTTCTTCTCGGATTTCTCCCCTGCGGCCTCATCTACGGCGCCGCCACCTATGCCTTCGCGACGGGCGATCCGCTTCGCGGCGCGTTCACGCTGGCGGCGTTCGGCCTCGGCACCGTGCCGGCGCTCGTCGGCATTGCGTCGCTGGCCGGACATCTCCGGGACCTGAGCGCCTGGTTTCGCGTGGGTGCGGGGAGCGTCATGCTCCTTTCGGGCATTCTGTTTCTCTGGATCGGATTTCCCGGTTGACGCCTGGCCGAATTGAGACACATGTAACGATATGGCACACTATTCGGGATGACGAAGACAGATTCCTGCGTGCTGGCATGATACCGGCACAGACACCGGGCCATGGATGCCCGTGCAGGAAATCGACTTTTCGGTGCGGTCGTCGCCCTTCATCCGGATCCGCTGCTCGTCTGCCGGCCCGACGGTCTCATCGTCGAGGCCAATCAGGCGGCGCGGCGTTGTTTCGGTTCGGCGACGAACGTTCGCCTTGCCGTATGGCCCACCGGCGTTGCACTCTTCGACGAGGCATGGCGGCGGGCGGCCTCGGGAGATGGAATCGTGCAGCAGGCCCTCGAGTGGAAACTGGTTGACGGCGCGCGCCTCTTCACGCAGTCGTCGCTGCTCGGCGTCGATGAGGGGGGAGAGAAGTTCGTGCTCTGCGCGCTGCGCGATGCATCGGAGTACCGCCGCCTCTTCTCCCAGCTGGTACAGGCTGAAAAACTCGCCAGCATGGGCCGCCTCGCCGGGGGGATTGCGCACCAGTTGAACACTCCCCTGGGCTCCATCCTGCTCACGGCCGAGATGCTCCTTGACGATACGCAGAGTGCCGACGCACAGCGCGACATCCAGAAGATCATCCGTCAGGTGAACCAGTGCCGGGATGTCATCCGGCAGCTGCTGCGTTTCAGCCAACCCGGCAACACTGAGGTTCACGAGAGCTGCAGCCTGACCGACATCATCGGTGAAGTTACGGACCTGCTGGCCAAGCCGCTCGAAAACCAGGGCGTACAGGTCGAACAGAACCTGCGCTGCCGGGATTGCCGTATCTTCGGCAACCATTCGATGCTGCACCAGCTTTTCATGCACCTGTTCTCGAACGCCCGTGACGCCATGCCCGACGGGGGCACGCTGCGCATCGGCAGCGAGTGCACCCCCGGCACCGTGCGCGTCACGCTGTCCGACACGGGCCAGGGCATTCCCGAAGGTCAGGAAAACAATATCTTCGATCCCTTCTTCACGACCAAGGCCGTGGGCGATGGGACGGGACTCGGGCTTTATATTTCGCGACGCATCGCGCAGGAGCACGGGGGTAATCTCGAGCTGGCCGCCACCGGGCCCGAGGGAACCTCGTTCGTGCTGACCCTGCCGCACGCGTGTGCCGTTCACACTCTTCCCTCAGGGAGCTCACCGCATGCAGCAAGCCCTCGTCCTGGTCGTTGACGACGACGTGGACATGGCAGACACGTGTCGTCGTCTGCTTGAAAAGCAAGGTTATCAGGTGCGAACCGCGCAGAGCGGGGCCGTCGCGCTTGAAGTCATCGCCGAGGAGTCTCCCGACGTCGTGCTCACCGACGTACGCATGCCCGGCATGGAAGGAGACGAGCTGCTCAAGCAGGTGAAGAAGCGCCGCCCCGATCTTCCCGTCATCATGATGACCGGCTTCGGCTCCATTCAGGACGCGGTTGCCGCCCTCAAGATCGGCGCCACCGACTACATTACCAAGCCGTTCACCCGCGAACAGCTGATCGCCAGCGTCGACCGCGCCTTCGAGGTGAAGAACCTGCGCGGCGAAGTCGTCCGTCTGCGCAACGCGCTCCAGGACAAGTACTCGCCGGCGAACATCATCGGCAACAGCAAGTCGATGCAGGGGGTCTTTCAGCGCATCCGCGCCACCGCCTCGAACGACGCGACCGTGCTCATCACGGGCGAGAACGGAACCGGTAAGGATCTGGTAGCCCAGGCCATCCACTATGGCAGCAGCCGGGCGAACAAGCCGTTCATCCCGGTAAACTGCGGCGCCCTGCCCCGCGACCTGATCGAGTCGGAACTCTTCGGACACAAGAAGGGGGCCTTCACGGGGGCCGCCGCCGACAACCAGGGGATGTTCCGCGCCGCCGACGGGGGCACCATTTTCCTCGATGAAATCGGCGATCTGCCGCTCGACCTTCAGGTCAAGCTTCTGCGCGTTCTGCAGGACCGGCGGGTGCGTCCGGTCGGCGACACGAACGAGTACCCGGTCAACGTGCGCGTCATCGCCGCCACGAACCGTCCGCTTTCAGACATGATGCGCGACGGCTCGTTCCGCCAGGACCTCTTCTATCGCCTCAGCGTCGTGACCATCGAGGTGCCGGCCCTGCGCGAGCGCATCGACGACATCCCGCTTCTGCTGCACTTCTTTCTCAAGAAGCACGGCGACGGGCGCAAGCGCCTGTTCACCAAAGGGGCCATTCAGGTGCTCGAGCGGTATGCCTGGCCGGGTAACGTGCGCGAACTCGAAAACATGGTCGAGGGGCTCATCGCCCTCGGGGCCGGCGACTCGATCGACGTCGACGATCTGGGAGACCGGTTTCACGCCGGTGCCGCCGAACCCATGCGGACGCAGGGCAACGGTGCGACCCCTTCGCTGGCATATGAGAGCCTCCCGACCCTCGAGCAGGCCGAGCGCGATCTGATCGACGCCGCCATCGAGCGCTGCGGCGGAAACAAGTCCAAGGCAGCCGCAATCCTCGGCATCAGCCGGACCCGGCTCTACCGCAAGCTGCGGGAGATGGGCGTTCCCGTCTGAACGCAGAAAGGGTCCGGCGCTCTTCAGACGCCGGACCCGTCTAAGAAAACGTCCCGTGATTTACTGGGCCGCGACCTGGTTCTCCGTAATCACGAACTCGACGCGCCGGTTCGTCGCGCGTCCTTCGGCGGTGTCGTTGGGCGCGATCGGCTGGACGTCGCCCAGCCCGACGTATTCGAGGCGGCGCCCGTCAATCCCCTTCGCAACCAGGTAGTCGCGCACGGCCATCGCCCGCTTCTCGCTCAACTTGCGGTTCACGGCAGAACGACCGACGTTGTCGGTGTGCCCCTCGATGCGCACCTTTGCGACCTGCGGGTTCTCGCGGATGACGTTGGCAATTTCGTCGAGCAGCGGGTAACTGTCGAATTTGATCGTCGCCTTGCCGCTGGCGAAATGAACCTGATCGCGGATCACGATCTTTTCGCGGGTCATCTCGACCCGGACGGGCGCCTTGGCCTCGACCTTGGGCGGAATGCGCGCCAGAACCATGCCGGCCGACACCTGGCGCCCGGCGCGAATGGAAACTTCAGTCGCCGCAGTCTCGTAACCCTCGGCCACCGCCACGACCCGGTAGCGCCCCGGCTTCAAGGTCGCTTCGGCCAACGGTTGCTTCCCGCTGACCGCGAGCTTGAGATTTTCAGGCCGGATGACGACATGGGCGTCGAGCAGTTTACCCTCGGCGTCGCGTACCGTGACCGAGAGAAATCCCTCAACCGCCTTCGCAAGAAGTGGCACCTGCCACCGGTGCGCCGGCTTGGCGAGCACGATGGCGTGTTGCGCTTCGCCGTGCTCCGGAGCCGAAGCCCGCAGCACATAGGTGCCCGTCGCCAGCCGGACGCGGAAGGTGCCCCGGGCATCCGTCGTCCCGGTGGTTACGGCTTTGCCGGCTTCCAGCACCTCGACCACGGCGCCGGCGATCGGCTTCTTTTCCCGATCGATGACGAGAAACTCGTTGGCCGACAGGAAGCGCTCATCCGGACATCCGTCGCCGTCCTGGAATCCGTCCTGATCTTCGGCCTCGAGCGGGCACTCGTCTGAAGTATCGGCCAGACCATCGGCGTCGTTGTCCAGCTCGGGGCACCCGTCGTCGTCGGCATAGCCGTCCCTGTCTTCGGCCTCGGCGGGGCACCTATCGACCGCGTCGGCAAGACCGTCGCCGTCGGTGTCGGTGTCGACGACCCGCGCCGGCTGCATCTCAGGCGTCCACCGCACGCCGGCAAAGGCGCGAAAGGCGGGGCTGCCGTAGCCATTGGTGAGGCCGCGGCCCAGACCGAACTCGGCCCGGAAAGGCCCGGCAAAGCGCTGGTGCATGCTGAGCAGTACTTCGAGCGGCGATTCGGCCGAAGCAAAGACGTCGGCAGCCGGCGTCGTCCCGAAGAACTCGAGCGAGTAGAAGCGGGTGTTCTCGGGAATGCCCGCGCCGATGCCGTAGAGGATTTCATCGCGGAAGTCCAGGTTGACGTACTCGACCGACTGGCTGCGCACTTTATATCCCAGGTTGCCGAGCAGCGCGACCGGCCCGACGTGGCGCCCGAAGGCCGCCGTGAGTTGACCGGTCCAGGCGTCGTCGCCCATGAACGCCTCGGCCTTGCCCGAGGGAAACTTGAGGGCGCCGACGAGCGCCAGCGAGAAGGGGCCACCCTGTTCGGTGAGAAGGCGCCCCTTGGCCCAGAGGCTCATGTCTCCCAGGCCCGCGCTCTGCGCGTTGCCGCGCAGCGCGTCCTGGTTCAGGCGAAACGGGACGTAGGCGCCCACGGCAAGCGCTTCCAGAATGCCGTAGGCCCCCGTCAGATGCCCGCCGACGATTCGTCCGACGACGTCGTATTCGGTCCCCGAGACCCCCTCGGCGACGAGGGGGTCGTGTGCGTAGTCGAAGTAGGCCGCGGCCGAGGGGGTGCCGGCCTCGAGCGAGGCGGCCCCTTCGAGCACGGTCAGACCCTGGCCGTCGGGTGTCGGATGAAAGGTCTGCGGGTCGACCTTGGCATCCTGCGCGCGAGCCGCGCCGGCCGTCGTCACGAGAACGGCCGCCGCCGCCAGGGCCGCCACGCCGCGGCGCCGCCGCAGCAGGAGCAGCCCGAGCGCGCCCAGCACCGGAATTACCGATCCAGCATCCGCCCCGGCGGTGTTGCAGCCGCCGCCGCCTTGCACCCGGACCCGCTCGGCCGCGAGGTAGTCGTCGTCGCCATCGAAGGGATCGGTACCCGCATCCCGTTCCAGGTCATCGGCGACGCCGCCGCGGTCGGTATCGATGCCGATGGTACCCGTGTGGTCGCTCTGCAGCGGGTTTCCATCTTCGCCGTCGGGGATACCGTCGCCGTCGGTATCGGCGAGCGTCGGGTCGGTTTCACCCGCATCCAGGCGCCCGTTACGGTTGCGGTCTTCGGTGGAGTCGAAGAGCCCGTCGCCATCGGTGTCGATGTTACGCGGATCGGTCTTGCGGCAGTCGGTATAGCAGCTGGTGAGCTCCAACCCGTCGCTCAGCCGGTCACCGTCGGTATCGGCTTTGACAGGATGGGTTTCGGCCGCCCCGATGATGCCGTCGGCATTGGCATCTTCTTCGCCGTCGCGCAGCCCGTCACCATCGGTGTCGGGGTTCAGCGGGTTCGTGAAGAGATTACCTTCGTACCGCATGGTCACCTCGTGTCCGTCGGACAATCCATCGTCGTCCGTGTCGGCATCCGTCGGATCGGTTTCGCCCGGATCGCGGCGGCCATCGAGGGATGCGTCTTCCAGACCGTCCCACAACCCGTCGCCGTCGCTGTCGGGGTTCAGCGGGTCGGTTTTGCGACCGCCGCCGTAGTTGCTGTTGACCTCGATGCCGTCGAGCAAGCCGTCCAGATCGGTATCCGGATTCAGCGGATCGGTGCCGTTGACGATTTCGTCTCCGTCCGAGAGTCCGTCCCCATCCGTATCAGGATTTTCCGGGTCGGTACCGAGGTCTACTTCTTCACCATCAGTGAGGCCGTCGCCGTCTCCGTCGGGGTTCGTCGGATACGGATCCTCGCCGTCAGGAATTCCGTCGCCGTCGGTATCGGCCATCGTCGGATCCGTTTCGCCGGCATCGCGGCTGCCATTGGCGTCGGCATCCTCCGCTCCATCGCTCAGGCCGTCGCCGTCGGTATCGGCATTCAGCGGATCGGTCTTGCCGTTCCCGTAGCTGCCGACGATGACCTCAAGGTAGTCTCCCAGGCCGTCGCCGTCGCTGTCGGAGGCCAGCGGGTTCGTTCCCCACGTATGAACTTCGGCGCCGTCGAGCAGACCGTCGCCGTCGGTATCGGGATTCAACGGGTCAGTACCATAGACATAGACCTCTTCACCATCGAGAAGGCCGTCGCCGTCGGTGTCGGGGTTCAGCGGATCGGTGCCGTTTGCGATCTCATCCCCGTCCGAGAGGCCGTCACCGTCCGTGTCGGGATTCGTCGGGTCAGTTCCCAGCTCGCCTTCTTCAGCGTCGTTGAGTCCGTCGCCATCGCCGTCAGGATTCGTCGGATACGGGTCTTCGCCATCAGGGATTCCGTCGCCATCGGTATCGGCCAGCGTCGGGTCGGTCTCTCCGGCGTCGACGGCACCGTTTGCGTTTGCGTCCTCGACGCCATCGGCCAGGCCGTCGCCATCAGTATCCGCATTCAGCGGATCGGTCTTACCGTTGCCATAGGAGCCGAGCACGGCCTCGAGGTAATCGTTGAGTCCGTCGGCATCCGTATCCGGATTCAGCGGATCGGTTCCATACTGGTTCACTTCGGCGCCGTCATTCAGGCCATCGCCATCCGTATCGGCGAGGAGTGGATTGGTGCCGCGCTGGACTTCATTGCCATCCTGCAGACCGTCACTGTCGGTATCCGGGTTGAGCGGATCGGTTCCCCGAGCAAGCTCATCCGGATCGCTGAGTCCGTCGCCGTCGCTGTCGACCCGAGTGGGATCGGTTTCGCCGGCATCGACCCGCCCGTTCAGGTTCGCATCCTCGCTGCCGTCGGCCAGGCCGTCACCGTCGGTGTCGTTGCTCACTGGATTCGTGGTCGAGGCCGGATCGCTGTCTTCGGCGAACAGTGCGCACGAGCTGTTCGTATTGGCAGCCGTCTTTCCCAATTCAAGCCCGTCGGGGAGACCGTCGCCATCGGTGTCAGGGTCGTACGGGTCGGTGCCCATGTTCAGCTCTTCGGCGTCGGTCAGGCCGTCACAATCGGCATCGCCGTTTCCGATTTCGATCACCGCACCGCGAGCCCGGCGAAGAATGGAATTGCCTGCCCAGAGGGTCGCAGCATTGATGATCCGCGTACCGTCGGGCAGGCCAAAGTCCACCTGGGCGTCGAACTGGAGGGAGAAGGTTTCTCCTGGTTTCAGCTCTTGAAACGAGAGCTTCAGCAGCCGCTCGGCCCCGACGTATTCGCCTTCAATTTCGCCACCGTCATCGTTCGAACCGTCGGCAAGCGGCACCGCGCCTCCGTTTCCGGCGAAGACCATCGATCCGGGCACATAGGAAATTCCGGAAGGAAGATAGTCGCGCAGGCTCAGCCCGTGGGCGGTGGCCGAACCGGCATTTCCGAAGCGCAGCGTATACCGGACGATGTCGCCGGAGTGCACGTTCGCCACGGAGACCGATTTTTCTAGCCAGAGCCGCGGCGCCGCGATGGAAATCTCGACTACGTTTGAACGTGCCGAGTTTCCTGCGTTGTCCCAGGCGAGCCCCTCGTTGGAAACCACGGTCGAATCGATCCCGTTCTTGACGATGGTGTCGAACGACACCGAGACCATCTCTCCCGGGAGCACGGCGCCGACGTTCCAGCGCAGGGTGCGGGCGATGACATCGTACTCACAGCTGCCGCAGCTGCCTTCTACGAAACGGACATCCGGCGGCACCATGTCTTCGATGACCGCATCGGTCACGGGCGAGGGGTCGATGTTCGTGAGCACGAGATACCACCGCACGGTCGAACCCGGAACGGAGGTGGTCGCATTGCTGTACTTCGCGAGATGCAGGGCCCCTTTGGAGAGCCGCATGGAGCTCTCGGGTCGCAATTCGACCCCGTGCCAAAGGCCCGTGGCAACCGCGCGCACGCTGAATTCTCCGCGCGGCAAGCTGCCATCGACACGCAGGGCAAGTTCAACTTGCCAACTGTCATCATGGAGCAGGACAGGAAGATACTGAGATACGTCGATCGAAATGATGGCACCGTCGATCACCGGATTGACCTCGTGTGTCACTCCGCCGGGAAGATGCAGAGTGGCCGAGCCGGGGGCGACGGAGACGCCTGGCGGAAGCTCGATTTCAAGCCCAGGAGACCCGATGTCACCGGCATGCGCTGTTGCCGTAAACACCGTATGAATGTCGCCGCCGGCGCTGGGCACCGAGCGGGTATCGGCGTCGAGCCGGAGCGAATAGACCACGTCGAGCCAGGGACGAATCACGGGTAGCAAGGTATACCCCCAGTCCGGACTTCCCGAGCGCTCGTTTGAATTGTCGTCATACTGGCCGTAGGCCAGTGAGATCGGTTTATCGGCAACCACCCGGGCGCCTGTCATGTCCTGATCGGCATGGTCAAAGGCCATGATCGGGTGCAGCACATCGACCAGGTAATAGGGGTCGCCCGACGGCCCGTCCGCGGGATCGGCGCTGCCGTCTCGGGTCATGTCAACGAGGTCCCATATGCCGTCACCATTGAGATCGAACCGGACCTTGGTCTCCTGCTGGATTGCGGAGACCCAAATGGCGTTGTTGTTGCTCCCTGCCCGGTTTCCCGGGGCGTACGGAACAGGCATCTCCGTGCCCAGATAGTAGGAGGGCACCAGCGTGTAGCCCCAGTCGAAATCACGGTCCGTATCATAGGCGGCGAGTGCGTAGAACGGCTCGTCGCTCATGAGTCGCGCACCACTACCCTGCGGCAGATAATGGCCTACCACATCCGAGTACGCGACACTTTTTCCCGGGGGGATCTGAAATTCAGTTCCCCCGAGGCTCATAGCGTCGTATGCCGTGACCTCGATTGGGCGGCCCCAGGGGTTGAAGAGGTAGAGTTGGGTCGGGGCCGCCGAGGTTCCGCGTGTCTGCGTGACGTAATCGGTGCCGTAGATGGAGTCCGGGACGCTGTTGTAGAAGCGGCTCTGATACGCGCCGGAGCCGTACGTGTGCATGCCAAGCTGTACGGGGTTATTGGCTACGATGGTCGACCCTTCATATATGGTGCGCTGCGTTCCCGCGGCTGCCTGCCCGTTGATGTAACCCATCGACGAGTAGCTTTCACCCCGATCGAGAACGATGATCGCGTCGGGATCCTGACCATTACCGACCGTAATCTGCGTATTGTCTTCGAGGGCCTGCACCTCGATGAAGACGTACTTGAATGCCGCATAGGACCCTGCGTCGCCCCCTGTCTCCGTATAGGAATCGACGCCGACCGGGATGGTGTAATACAGTGCGGTTTCGAGCGCCTTCACCGGCCGCAATTCCCAGGAATCGCCGATTTCGATGGTCTTCAGCGGCCACATCAGATGCACGGCACTCACCGGGCCGCCGATCGACAGAATGCGATCGCCGCCGTCATACCGAATGGCCGTGCCACGCGGGCCGATCGGAACCCAGGCAGCCGTTTCTTCTGTGCTCTGGAGGGTCAGGGGCTCACCGCGGCGCAGCTCGAAGCGTTGCGTCGTGGGGCCCGGCTGATTGATCGGATCGTCGTCAAAGCCATCTTCCCAATGGTCGTATACGATCACCTGGCGGTCGAGTGAAGCCGCAAGAGTGATGACGCTTTCCATTCCCCGTGTGGCAGGGTTGAGCGGCTTGCCCTCAGCGGCGGCGACCGCCTCGAAGCTGCGATACATATTCTCTTCGTTCCCGAGAACGAAGTATTCCTGGATGCCGGACGGAATTTCGGCCGCCTGGGCCGCTCCCGCCATCCAGAGAACCCACCCCGCCAGGAGTAACCCCAGGCCCCTCGCCTTGTGCATAGCATCCCCCGCTTGTAAGCGTCATCCCCCGGTACCGGCTTCATGCCGTACCGCCCTATGTTTCGTGCCGTAGACAGCGCCGCGTGCAAAGCAGATCGGATACACGGCGCCCGGCTTCTCTCCATTAGCCGACACACTTGCCGTTTTGTCAAGGCGACCCTCCAGAATGCAAGGGGGCGAAGTCGCAGCCGCGCGCCCCCCTTGACATTCCGCTTGCGAAGCCTCGGCCGCTCGGATTCAATGACCGCGTGAAGCCACTCGTCATTTCCGTCGGCGACCCGTCGGGCATCGGGCCCGAAATCACGCTCCGGGCCCTGAGCAGCCTGCGCCTGAAGCGGCCGGTTCTTCTCTATGGTGACCGGGGTGTGCTGACGCGGACGGCGCGCGCGCTCAGCCAGCGCAACCGCGTGCGGGAAGGTTTTCCGCCGCCGGATTCTTCCGGAGGCATGTACGCGATCCACCTGACGGATCTACCGGAAGCGCAGGTACGCCCCGGCACCCCTTCACTGCCGGGCGCGCGCTCTACCCTCGCCCATCTCGAGGGGGCCGTCGACATCGTCTCTCGAGGAATCGGTGCAGCCCTGGTGACGGCGCCGATTCACAAGGGACAACTGGCGAAGGTGGGCTTCGAATACCCCGGGCATACCGAGTTTCTCGCCGCGCGAACCGGAGCGAAATCGCACGCCATGATGCTGGCCGGGGGCCGTCTGCGCGTGGTTCTGGCGAGCATCCACGTTCCGCTTGCCCGGGTTTCTTCCGTCCTCACCACGGCGGGAATTCTCGAGAAGATTGTTCTGACGCGGGATGCGCTTCGGCAATGGTTCGGAATGGAGGATCCGCGAATTGCGGTTCTCGGCCTCAATCCCCACGCCGGCGAAGGGGGCCTGTTCGGTTTGGAGGAGCGGAAGATCATCACTCCCGCCATCCGGCGAGCGCGGCGGCGGGGCTGGGCGGTTTCAGGGCCGTATCCGGCCGACGGCTTCTTCGGGCGCTACGATCCGGCGCAGGTCGACGCGGTCATCGCCATGTATCATGACCAGGGCCTGATTCCCCTCAAGCTCCTGCATTTCCGCGACGGCGTCAATATTACGCTCGGACTCCCCATCATCCGCACGAGCCCCGATCACGGGACCGCCTACGACATCGCGGGAACGGGCAAGGCAGACGCGACCAGCATGCGCGAGGCGATCCGCGCGGCCGATCGGTTCGCAACCGCGTCGGGACGCTGATCCGGTCAGCGTTTCTGGACCGTGATCCCGAGCGCTTTCAAGCGGCGCGAGAGGTTTTCGCGGCTCATATTGATGGCCTCGGCAGTGCGCGAGATGTTGTGGTCGTGCTCGTGCAGCTTCTCCACGAGAAATTCCCGTTCGAATTCTTCGCGCGCCTCCTGCAGGCTGGTGTCCCCTTTGCTTCGGCGGCGGGTAGCCGTGCGGACCTCCGGCGGAAGATCGATGGCGTCGATGACATCGGGGCCCAGCACCATGAGACGCTCGATGACGTTGCGCAGCTCGCGCACGTTACCCGGCCAGTGGTACCCGCGCAACGACTCGATCGCTTCGGGCGTGAACGCCTTCTCGGGCTGTCCGGCCTCGATGGCATAGCGGGTCGTGAAGTAGTGCACGAAGCGGGGGATATCGTCCCGGCGCTCGCGCAGCGGCGGGATGTGGAAAGGGATGACGTTGACACGGTAAAAGAGGTCTTCGCGAAACGCGCCGTCGGCAATCGCCTTCTGCAGATCCTTGTTCGTGGCGGCGACGATGCGCACATCCACCTTGATCGACTTGTTGCCGCCGACCCGCTCGAACTGCTGCTCCTGAAGGATGCGCAGCACCTTAGCCTGCGTCTTCAGGCTCATGTCGCCGATCTCGTCGAGAAAGAGCGTCCCCCCGTCGGCCTGATCGAAACGCCCCGGCTTCTGGGCGATGGCGCCCGTGAAGGCACCCTTTTCGTGGCCGAACAGCTCCGACTCAATCAGTTCCTCGGGAATGGCCGCGCAGTTCACCGCCACGAACGGCTTGCCCGCCCGCGGACTCATGCGGTGCAGCGCGCGCGCAACCATCTCCTTGCCGGTTCCGTTCTCGCCCGTGATGAGCACCGAGGCATTGCTCGCCGCCGCGCGCGCTACCATGTCGCGCAGCTGACGGATAACCGGCGTTTCGCCGATCAGATTCCATTGTTCGGTCACCGCCTCGCGCAGCGCCCGGTTCTCTTCGCTCAGCCGCCGCGCCTCGAGCACATTGCGGATCACGATCGTGAGCCGATCGAGATGCAACGGTTTCTCGACGAAATCGTAGGCGCCGAGCTTCGTGGCCCTGACGGCGGTTTCGATCGTGCCATGGCCGCTCATCATGACGACCCGCTGCGCCGGATGTTCCCGCATGATGCGGCTCAGGGCTTCGAGGCCGTCCATGCCGGGCATCCAGACGTCGAGCAGCACGAGATCCCACCGTCCGCGCTGCAGACGCTCGAGGGCTTCGGCCCCGGTGCCGCAGGAGTCGACGGTGAAACCTTCGTCCTCGAGCGCACCACTCAGGGTGCTCCGGATTGCGGCTTCGTCGTCTACGATGAGAATGCGCGCTGTCATGGCGTTATTGTACCTTGCCTACGAGGGCTGCACGATATCGCGCATGCCGTGCTCGGCAATGGGGAATTCCAGCACGAAAACCGACCCGCGCGGCACATTGCTGAGCACGCGGATGTATCCCTGGTGATCCTCCATGATCTTCTTCACGATCGAAAGTCCCAGCCCGGTTCCCCCTTCCTTGGTCGTGAAGTAGGGTTCGAAGACCCGTTGCCGATCTTCGACCGGAATTCCGGGGCCGTCATCGGCCACCTCGAGAACGGCGATCTGCAACGGCCGGTCATAGCGGGTGCGCAGCGAAATCCTGCCGCCTTTGCCCACGGCCGCCACCGCATTGTCGAGCAGGTTCAGAACCACGCGCCGTACCTGCTCCCGATCGAGTTCGACGAGCGGAAGCGAGCCGTCTTCGTGGAAGCGCAGGTCGAGCTGCGGATGGGCCTGCTTGTACAGGGTCGTGACCTCGGCCGCGATGGCGTTCAGATCGTTCGGCACGGGCTGCGCCTGCGGCATGCGGGCGAACTGGGAGAATTCGTTCACAAGGGTCTTCATCGTCTCGACCTGCTCGATGATGACCCGCGTGCACTCGTCGAAGACCTTGTCTTCGGCCTCGAAGCGATTCAGATACCGCTTGCGCAGGCGCTGCGCAGAGAGCTGAATGGGCGTGAGGGGATTCTTGATCTCATGTGCGATGCGGCGCGCGACCTCTCGCCATGCAGCCGCGCGCTGTGCGCGTACCAGCTCGGTCAGATCGTCAAAAACGAGCACGACCCCCTGCAACGCTCCGCCCACGGAACGCAGAGCCGTCAGGTTGACGAGCAGCGTCTTCACTTCTTCGTCCCGCGTAAGAACCCACTGCCGCTGCACGCTGCGCATCCCGGTGCGAAGCGCGCTCATGAGCTCCTGCACGCGCTCGAGGGTCGCCGGGTCGAGGAGCTCGGTGTACCGTCGGCCGATGGCGGCATCGGGGGGCAGGCCCAGGAACTCGGCGGCGATGACGTTGATGGTCGTAATCCGGCCCTCACCGTCGACAGAAACGACCCCGGCGGCCACCGATGCCAGCAATGTCTCCATGTACTGGCGGGCGGCCTCGAGCTGTACGTTGCGCGCCTGCAGTTCGGCGTTGGCGTTCTCGATCTGCCGCTTGTTGCCGTCGAGCTCGGCCGTCATCATGTTGAAGGAGTCGATGACCGACCCGATCTCGTCGTCGCCGGCGGGGGGCACGCGCACCGCGAAATTCCCCCGGGAGAGCTCGTGCGTGGCGCGCGCGAGCTCCTGAATCGGCTCCGAGATCCCCTTTGCCAGGAACATGCCGACCCACGTGGCGATCAGGATGACCATGGTGAAGACCATGATCAGCGTGAAGATGAAGCTGGTCTTCAGGGGACTCTGCAGACTGCGGATGCGCAGATATTCCTCATATGTCGCACTCACGGCGGCCATCTTCTCGAGCAGATTCGCCGGCACGGCAATGTCGGCCACCACGTAAGCGATCGGCGTCTGCCCGTCGAGCCCCGAGACGATCGGCGTGTAGGCACGCGCGAGGTCCTGGCCGGCGAAGGTCTCGATGAGGGTCGGCGAATCGAACGGCTCGTCGGCCGGCAGGTGCCTGGTAAAGGGGAACGCGAAGCGCGTGATATCGACGGGAACGCCTTCGGCAACGGCGGCGGCCTGCAATTCGAAGTTCGGACGGTACAATTCGAGCCCCCAGAGGGCGAAGCTGCGCCGCATCTCCTCGAGCCGCAGCGAGAGGGTGTCGGCGTCGGTCCCCTCGACGAGCCCTTCGGCCTCAAGACGCTCAGCCGCCTGCCGCGCGAAGTGGAGCGCGCGCGATTGGCTTTCGTCGTAGTACGTCTCGACCACCTCGACCGAACGGCGCATGGAGTGATTGACCTGCCCGCTGAACCACTCTTCGACGCTGCGCTTCACAAGCCCTGTCGTCAGAAAGAAGAGCAGCGCCGTCGGAAAGAGCGAAAACAGAGTGAAGGCCAGCACGAGCCGGGTGCGCAGCCGGCTCCAGAGAATGCGCGAACGCCGCTCGATGACCAGCTTGATGATGTTGCGCAGCAGAAAGAACAGCAGCAGCAACAGAAGCAGGAGGTTTACGTTGATGAGCGTAAACACGAGCAGGTTCGCCGGCAGCTTGACGTCGACCGAGAAGCGGTACAGATTACGCTCGAGCAGGCCGAGAGCGATGAGCGCGACGGCGGCGACGGCGATGACGACGTATTCGACGCGACGGCGCCGCCGCTCGTCCGGCGGTAATGGTGGATGTTCCCTGGTCACAAGCGCCCGGCAAAGGTTCGTTCAACATTCTATCGGCGGCCCGACAGCCCCTGCAAACGATACGGGATATAATGTAAGGTCATGCTTCGAGGGTATGGAGAGAATGGCTGACACGGGCAACGATCCCCAGAAGAACGCCGCTGACCGCATCGCCTCGCTGCGCAGGCAGCTCGACGAGCACAACTACCGGTACTACGTGCAGGATGCGCCGTCGATCAGCGATGCGGAATACGATGTCCTCTTCCGCGAACTGGCCGCCCTCGAGCAGGCCCACCCTGAGCTTCAGAGTCCCCTCTCGCCCACCCGGCGCGTCGGGGCCGAGCCGTCGCGGGCGTTCTCGAAGGTGCGCCACCGCGTGCCCATGCTCAGCATCCAGGACGCCTTCAGCGAAGACGAGGCCCGCGAGTTCGACGCGCGCATCAAGCGGAGCCTGGCCATGCCCCCTGACGCCGAACTCGGGTACACAGTCGAACTCAAGATGGATGGCCTGTCGGCCAGCCTCACCTATGAGAACGGTGAATTTCTGCGCGGCGCCACCCGCGGTAACGGCGAAGAAGGCGAAGACATCACCCCCAATCTGCGCACGATTCCCGCCGTCCAGTTCAACCTGCGCGGCGAACCGCCCGCCGTCCTCGAAGCCCGCTGTGAAGTCTACATGAAGCGCTCCGATTTCCAGCGGATGAACCGGGCGCGCGAAGAGGCCGGCGAGCAGGTATTCGCCAATCCGCGCAATGCGGCGGCCGGCGCCGTGCGCCAGCTGGATCCCCGGATCACCGCAGAGCGCCCCCTCGATGTGAACTTCTACGGCGTGGGCGCCGTCGAGGGGATCGAACTGCGCTCGCAATCCGAAGTATTCGACCACTTCCGGCAGTGGGGGCTCAAGCTCAACCCCCATACGAAGACGGTGCACGGCATCGACGAGGCCATCGCCTACCACCATGAAATCGAGGCGATGCGCGACGAGCTCGACTACGAGATCGACGGCATCGTCATCAAGGTCGACCGCTTCGACCTCCAGCGCGACCTCGGCTACACCAGCCGCACCCCGCGCTTCATGCTCGCCTACAAGTTCGCGCCGCGGCAGGCGACCACGAAGCTGCTGCGCATCGTTCCCTCGGTCGGACGAACCGGCGCGGTCACCCCGGGCGCGGTCTTTGAACCCGTACAGGTCGGCGGCGTCACGGTCACCCGGGCGACGCTGCACAACCAGGACGAGATCGAGCGCAAGGACATCCGCGAAGGCGACACCGTCATCATCGAACGCGCGGGCGACGTGATCCCCTCGGTCGTCCGGGTCGTGCTCGAGAAGCGTCCGCCCGATGCCGTACCCTACCGGCTTCCCGAGCAGTGTCCGGCCTGCGCAGACACGCTGGTGCGCGAAGGGGCCATCGTTCGCTGCCCGAACCGAAGCCGCTGCCCGGCGCAGCGCCTCGAGAGCATCATCCACTTCGTGTCGAAAGCCGCCTTCAACATGGAAGGGATCGGCGAGAAACAGGCGGCGCGCCTGCTGGAATTGAGACTGATCGAAGACGCGGCCGGACTCTTCGGGCTGACCGTCGACGACATCCTCCAGATGGAGCGCATGGGACCCAGGAGCGCGGCGAACATGGTCGCAGCCATCCAGGGAAGCCGGACGGTACCGTTCGACCGCTTCATCTACGCGCTGGGCATCCGCAATGTCGGCGACCACACGGCGGGGCTGCTTGCGCGCCGCTTCGGCACCCTCGATCAGCTGCAGGCCGCGACGGAAGCGGACCTCCTTTCGGTCCACGAAATCGGCCCTGAAATCGCACGCGCCATTCACACCTACTTCACCGACGAGAACAACCGGGACTTCATCCGGCGCCTTCTCGAAGCGGGCGTCGAAATCGTCTACGCCGATGCGCCCGCCAGCGACCGGCTGGCCGGCAAGACCTTCGTTTTTACCGGAACGCTCCCCACCCTGAAGCGCGACGTGGCCGAGGCCATGGTCGAAAAGCACGGCGGCCGCGCCTCGGGGAGCGTGAGCAAGAAAACATCCTACGTGGTTGCGGGAGAAGATTCCGGCAGCAAGCTCGAGAAAGCCCGCAGCCTCGGCGTGCCCATCCTGACCGAAGCGGAATTTCTCGCTCTGCTCGAAGAAACCGCCTGAACGGATTACGGCTTCAGCGCCACATCGGGCCGGCGGCGCGCGTCCTCTTCGGCCTTGAAGAGCGGCTCGTCCTTGAAACCGAGCGGTCCTGAGATCAGGTTGACCGGCACGACGGCAATCAGCGTGTTGTGGCGCGTGACCGCGTGGTTGTACATCTCGCGCCGATCGGCCAGCAGCTCTTCGAGCTCGCTGATGCGGCGCATGAGATCGCGCACGAGGTGGTTCGACTTGAGATCGGGGTAATTTTCGACGGTCGCAAACAGGCGCGTCAGCCCAGACTCGAGGCGCGCGTCCTCACGCGCCTTCTCGCGAACCGACCGGGCGTCGGCCAGCCGTGTCCGGGCCCGCGTGATTTCGAGCAGAAGCTCTTTTTCGTAGGCCATGTAGTCGCGCACCGCCGCCACCAGATTGCCGACTTCGTTATGGCGCTGCTGCAGAACGACGTCGACGTTGGCCCAGGCCCGGCCCACTTCGTTTCGCAAGCGTACGAGCGTATTGAAGATGACGAGGCCCAGCCCGCCGACGAGCATGATGACGAGCCCCGAGATCCAGAACTGAGCGGCAGCGACCAAGAGTTACCTCGCCAGAGCGCGAAAGAGAAGTTCCATTTCGGTACGATAGGGAAACGTGCCCAGCATATAGAAAAACGCGACGGCGATCCAGCCCGCGGCGGCCGCGATGGTCTTCCAGTGGACATGGATACCGCGGCGGCTCGAGATGATGAGCGGCTCGTCACGGGTGCCCTCGACCACGACGTCCTTGTTCATGGACAGATTTGCCCGATCGGTCCGCAACTGCTCGTCCAGGGTGCGGCGGGCGAGCAGCTGCTCGGTAGAGTCGAAGACCCCGTCGCGGTTCAGATCGAAACGCGCCGCCGCATCGGTGAGAAACTGGGTCTGCAGGCCGTCTTTCACCGCCTCGATGGCCGGCGACTGCGTATCTACCTGCGCGAGACCGTAAACGGCGCCATGCACGCCATCGGCGACGACGGACTCAATCATGCGTTCGTCCGAGCCGATGTTGTGTACGAACGTTTCCATGCCGTGCCATTCGGCGGCACGCACGTCGACGAGCACGCGTCCCGTGCCGTCTTCAATGTAGAAGGGGAGCAGCGGCGAGACGTTCGTCGAGACCGTGCGCCAGCGCGTATCGCTGACGCGGCCGCGGTGGTGCACGCGGTACTTCTTCTGATGGCGGGTCACATAGTGAATGCAGCGCAGGCCGCGCATGGGACTTACGAGCAGCATCGCCGCCTTGAATTCCCCTTCGAGGTGCACGGGCCCCATCGCCATGGCCCGCACGCGGGAGACCGGCCGGGTGCGCAGCCGCAGCCACTGGTTGAAGCTTCGCAGGCCGTGGGCCATGGCAGACAGCGACGCGCCGATGCCGAGGGTCGTTACCACGTCGGAAGTCGGAGCCGCCGCAAAACCGATCCCCGCGCCGATCGCCGTACCCCAGGCAAGCAGGCGAACCAGGTCGGGCAGGCGAAACTGCCGTTTGACGACCGCATACGTGCGCACGGGAGCATTGACGTCGGGGAGGCGCATCTCCTGCGTGCGCAACCTGCCGCTTCGCTCGAGCGACCGCAGCATCACGGCATGGGCAAGCATTTTCGCGTCCTCGGGCTGGCCGCCGACCCGCTCCCAGGCCTTGCGCAGCCGGGCGCCGACGGCGGGGAGATCGTCGGGCCGGTAGCTGTCGTCGACCAGCCGCAGGGCATGCGTTCGGACGCACTGATCGAGAAACGAGGCGAGCTCGGGGGCGCTCATGCCCGAGCGCTGCTCGCCGTCGCGCAGCCAGACGACCCCCAGCGGGCCTTTCGTGCCCCACAGAACGACTCCCGGCTTTTTCGCGAACCGCGTGTACGGCCGGACTTCGGTGCCGTCCCAACGCACGCCGAGCAGTGTGATGCCGCCGGCCTCCTCCTTACCAAGGCGCAGCGGCTCGCCGTCACCCTCGAGCAGAAATCCGTCCGTGTCGGTCAGGCTCACACGGACGTAGGCGGCCAACGACTCGACATCGACGGCGTCCTGCGTCGACACGATGCCGGCCTGCATGCCGAGGTCGGCCAGGCGGTCGAGCAGCCCTGCGCCGGCGGCCGCATCCCGCGAGGGCATCCAGGCCCAGCCGTCGCCGGCGAGAGACCCCGACACCGCTTCAGGCGTCCAGCGCAGAACTTCGGCGAGCGCGCGGCCCTGCGCCTGTGTGAGCGCCGCGGCAGGCCGCCGGCGGATGACGAGCATGGAACCCATGGCAACAGTTTAGCGTTCCGGCTCCTCGCTGACCACTCCGGCGTGCGGCGCGTGGTATTCTATGAAGTGATGATTTCCATCGACGACCACCCGTCGCCGCTCCTTGCCTTCGACCGCGCGATTGCCGGCCAGATGCGTTCCGGAGCGCCGGCCACGCGGATTCTTTCGGCCTCCGAGACTCTGTTTACGGCGCTGCTCGCTTCTCCCGGCGTCGACCTCGATGCATACGAAAGCCGGTCGGCAAATCCCTACGCCCGCTATCTGCTTTCGGACCCCGCGCACCCGCATCAGCTGGTGCTCGCGTTCTGGCGTCCGGGTGCCGACAGTCCCATCCACAACCACCAGGGGCTCGCCGGCATGGTCGGCGCCCTGCGCGGAAGCGTGGTCGAAGAGAAAATCGAGCTGCGCCCGGAGGGTTCCCATTTTCGCGCCGTTCGAAGCGAGCACCGGCCGATGGAGCCCGGGCGCCCAAGCCTCATTCTGCCGGAGGGCATCGAGCAGGTGCACCGCATGTACAACCCGGGGAGGGAGCTGGGGGTGACGATGCACCTCTACCTGGGACGCCTCGAGCGCATTCAGCGCTTCCTTCCAGCCGGCGACGGGCTCTACCGGGCCGAAGACCGCACGCTCTGGTTCGATTCCTGAAAGCCAGCCGCCCGCTTCAGAATCCGATCGCCCAACGCGCGCACGCCTCGGATAGCGATGTGGATATCGGCGACGTTGCTCCCGGTCGGACCGCCCGGAAAGGTTCGGCCATGTTCAGCACACCACGTTCCAGAGTCGAACCGCGCCAGGTGGCGTGCAATGCCGGCCGCATCCCGGCGGGCGCTCGCGGCATCGGTCCACCCGCCGGCCGCGTGTGAGTTTCCGTCCATTCCGTCGGTCGCGATGCTGAGGAAAAGCCAGTCGTCGACAGTGGCGAGCCGCGCCGCGACCGAAAGGGCGAGGTGCTGGTTGCGTCCTCCGATCCCCTCCCCCGCGAGGCGCACCGTGGGCTCGCCGCCGGCGATGAAGACCGAGGGGCTGTCGCTCGCACGGATTCGTTCTGCCCAGTCTGCGGCCACGACCTCCACATCCCCCACGCGCGGCGGCAGAAGCCCCGGCCCCAACTCGCCGAGCGCATCGGACAGTTCCAGAACCACGGTGCGATTGGAGAGTACGATACGCCACTGCGTGCGGGCGAACGCCTGATCGGCGGCGGCCGGATTGGGCGGAATCTCGCCGCGCACGCCTGCCCGCAGATGGCGCAGGACCGCCGGGGGGAGCGGATGGACGCGGTCGAGGGCATCCGCGACGGCAAGCGCCTCCGCGAATCCGGAGGGCTCGGGCACCGTCGGCCCGGAGCCGATGGCAGCGGGATCGTCGTCGAGCACGTCGCTCACGATCAGCGTCTCGATCGCCCGTCGTGCCCGTTGCGCGAATTTCCCTCCGCCCCAGCGCAGCACGTGGCGCCGAAGGGTATTCATGGCATGGATGTCGAGCCCGCCTGCGAGAAGCGCACGGGAGAGTCCGCGCAGATCCTCCAACGACAGGCCCGCCACCGGTGCCCCGAGCATGGCCGACGCCCCTCCGCTCAGTAGAAAGAGCACCGGGTCGGTCGATTGCGCGAGCAGTCGCTCCTGTGCATCGACCACGGCCAGCGACCCGGCATCCGGCAGCGGATGCCCGGCGGCAAGCAGCCGGATGGCGCCCTGGGGCGATGCGTGCCCTCCGGGAGCGGCCAACGCGCCGTGCAGGCCGTCCGGGAACCGATCGAGCGCCCCCAGCCCCATGGCCCGTGCGGCTTTACCGCCCCCCAGAACGAGAAACGGCTGCTTCGGCCGGTCTGCCAGGGCATCGGCTACCGCGGCGCGCGGGTCGGCCATCGACAGGACGAGTCTGAACAGCGACCGGGCCAGCGAGGCGGTCGGATGGTCTTCTGTTACCATGACGTTTACCCGATTGATTGTAGCCCACCGATGCGCGAATCCCACGCCGGCCTGACCCGCCTGAATCTCCCCGGTTCGACCCTGAAGCGGGGCGAGCGGGTCAATGTATTCTGGCTCGACACCGAAGGGGGCATCCTCTTCGATGCCGGTTGGGACACCGACGAATCGTTCGAAGCCCTCACCGGGATGCTCCCCCACCGTCCGCGCCATGTACTGCTCACCCACCTGCATCCCGACCATGCCGGGGGTGCGCGCCGACTGCGCGAGTGGTGTGATGCCGAGATCTGGCTCCCCGCAGAGGATTTCTCCGTCGCCGAGTTTCCCCTGCCCGCCGACACGCACGCCTTTCGGAGCGAAGAGCCCCTCGTCATCGGCGCACAGCAGATCGACGTGCTGCTGACGCCCGGACACACGCCGGGACACCGCTGTTTCCACATCCGCGAATGCGGCGGGCTCGTGACGGGCGACATGGTGCTGGGCGAAGGCTCGACCTGGGTGGGACCGCCCCACGGCGACATGGCGCTCTACATGGCATCGCTCGAGCGCCTGCTGGCCGCCGGGCATCGTTTTCTCGCCCCCGGTCACGGCCCCCTGCAATCCGATCCGCTTTTGAAGATCGAAGAATTTCTCGTGCACCGCCGGATGCGCGAGCATCAGGTGCTCGAGGCGCTCGAAGCGGGCCTCGGCGATCCGGCGGCCATCGTCCGGCGCAATTACGCCGATACCCCCGAGTATCTGCACCCGCTGGCCGAGATCGTGGTGCGCGCCCATCTGGCCAAGCTGTGCGACGAAGGGCGCGTGCTGCGCCGCGACGACCGGTTCAGCGTCGCCTGAAGCGGTTGCCGATTTGCATTTCAAGGGGTCGGCGACTACAGTATTGCACTGGGGAACCGGGGAGGCAACTCATCATGAAACGCCTGCAGGCGCTCGTCATCTCGAGCCTTTTCATAGTCGCCGCATGCGACGCACGTGACGCCGCTACGCTCACGGTCGAGCCCACCGTCCTTCGCTATGCGTTGACCGAGCCGGTTGAACTGCCGTGGCCCAACATGCCGGGCCCCGCGGGCGAGCTTGCCGGGTTTCCGGCCACACACCCGATCGTGGCTGCAGCCGACGGCAGCGGATCGCTCCCGGTCATCACGTTCTCGTTCAGCCGCCCCGTCTCTTCTGAAACGCTCGCCCCGGGCATCAATCTGGTCGTACTCGACGCCGCGGCGCTGCCGGTCACCTTCACCGTCGAAACGGTCGACGCCCGGCATTTCCGCCTGCATCCCATGGCGCCCCTCGCTCCGGCGGCCCGCTATACGGTGCTCGCGACGAAATCCATTCTTGACCTGGATCGCCGGCCCGTCGAAGAGGACATCCTTTTCCGCCTGCTCCGCGGCGAGGCCCCGCTCATCGATCGCGGCCGCGTGCAGAGCGAAATCCTGCTGTTCGAAGGCTACTCGCCCGCGATGGCGTCGCTGGCCGAATCCCTGCGCCGGTCGGTTCGCAGAGCCTGGTATGGCTCGGATGCCACCGCGGCGGCGCTCCAGCGCCTGGCGCGCGAAGACCTGGCTCGGTTTCGGCATACGTCCCCCGGCGCTCCGGAAGCGCGTGACGTCGAAGCCCACGTTGCGGCAGTCTGGCAGTTTGCGACGGGCAACGGCGCCTCCGTCGCGACAATGGACGCCGCACGCGCGCAGACCGTCGCCCACGCCGAGAGCGGCGGCGTCACGCTCGATTCCGTTCTGGACACCCCGGCCGCCGTCGGGGAGCTGTTCGCCCGCTTCGGCGACGACCGCAAGCACGGCTACGTCCACACCGTCATACGCGGACGCATCCGTTCGCTCGCGCTCTTCACGGGCGCGCGCCGAGACGGCGCACCGGAAAGCGGGACGGTCGTGGAGCGGCCGTTCTATCTCGCCTATCCGCCGGCGGTAACCGCCGGCCCCGTTCCGGTCGTCCTGCTGGCGCACGACTTCGGCGGCTGCGCCCTGGACGCGCTCACCGGCCTCGCCAACGTGCTCGCCTCCCGGGGTATGGCCTCCCTGGCGCTCGAACTGCCCGCGCATGGATTGCGCGCATCCGTGAATTCCGCCGGGGAAAACGACTTCGATCCGATCGGCCCCTGCGACGGCAAGACGCCGCAGGAAGAACGCATCGCCTCCGGCGAAGGCTTCCCCACCGCCGCCAGTCCTCTCCTGCTGCGGGACGCCCTGCGCCAGACGGCGCTCGATTTCATCGCGGCCGTCGAAACGGCGCAACGCGGCTCGCTCAACCGGTTCCACGCCGGCGGCGACCTGTCAGACGTCCGGTTTGCCGGCGTGGGCCTGGGTGCGAGCGTGGGAATATCTCTGCTCGCCGCCGAGCCGCGCATCGGCGCAGCTGCCCTGCATGGCCCGGGCGCTTCGCTGGCGCGCATGCTCGACGCCTCTACCCCATGGCGCCCCGCCCTGCTCGCGCCGGGGCTTGCCGGCGCCGAGGACGCGGCGCACCGGCTGCTTCCCATGCTGCAAGCAGCGCTCGATCCGGCCGAGCCCGCGCTCTTCGCACCGCGCCTTCGTGGCCGCCCCGTCCTGCTTCAGGAAATCGAAGCCGACACGGTCGTCGGCGACTTCGGCGCCGCGCTGGTCGCGGATCTCGCCGGCATCCCCGAGCGCTTCGGCCCGGTGTACGCCGGCGCCGGACCCAGCCGGGTACTCTTCGGCGACGAGGCTTTTCACGGTCTGCTGATCGCGCTCGGCGACACCGACGATCCGCAGGGGCACCTTGCGGCGGCCCGTACGGCCATGCAGGGGCAGCTGGCCACCTATCTCGAAACCGACGGCGACGTACTCGAATGATAAGGCGGGCGCTCATGCCGGCCCTCCTGGCCGGCCTCGTGTTCACACCCGCGGCCCACGCCGCCGGTCTGGCAGGAGAATCGCCGTCGGCGGCGGCCCTCGGCATGGCGGGAGCCCGCGTCGCCGAGGACGGCGCAGCAGACGCGCTCCCAGACAACCCGGCATCCCTCGGCGGGGTCGAATTCACGACCGTGAGCGCAGGCCTGCGCACCGGCGCCGGATCGCACCGGTTCACCGCAGCGGAATCGATCGTGCGCGCCGACGGAAATGGAGAGCTGCGGACGGGACAGAGCATAGCGACCGAGTCGCACGGTGCCTCTGCCCCGTATCTGTTCGCGGCGCACCCCATACCCGATGTTCCCCTCGTCATCGGGATCGCCGCCTACGATCCGCACGGCATCGCGTTCGAATGGCCTGATCGGTGGGCGGGGCGCAACGCCGGCACCGCGTTCTCGCTGCGCACCATGGCCCTTCATCCTGCCTTGGCGTGGAAGATCTCTGACACCCTGCAGGTCGGCGCGGGGTTTCGCGTTGCCCAGCACTGGCTGGGCATCGAGCGCACCGTGCGCGGCAACCTGGCCGATCGCAGCGACGACGTTCCCTATGCGATCGCGCTCGACGGCCAATCGGTGTCCGTCGACGGGGGGGTCCTGTGGAAGCCGCGTCAAGACGTGCGCATCGGCCTGCACCTCGTGTCGGGAGCCGCCGCCGACGTGCGCGGCACGGCCGATTTCGACCTCCCCTCGGCCTCGCTGGCCGGCCTTTTTCCTGACCAGGCGGCGACGGCCAGCCTCCGTTTCCCCGCGCGCCTGCAGGCCGGGGGCGCATGGCTCGTCGGTTCTTCGTGGAAGATTGCGGCCGAGGTGGAGTGGATCGGCCACGGCGCGGCCGAAGACGTCGACATCCGCCTGGCAGAATCGCGCCCGCGTGGCATCCTGCCCATCGACACCGGATTCCGCAACACGCTTGCCGCACGCCTCGGCGGCGCATGGGCCGCGAACGAACAATGGGGCGTACTGAGCGGTCTCGCCTGGGAGCCCGCGGCGACGGGGGCCGATGCGCGTTCGCCCCTTTTCCCCGAAACCGACACACTCGCCGCCGCGGTGGGCGGCCGGTTCACCTACGGCCGGCTGAGCGCCGACGCGGGGCTTCAGTGGCGTGCGGCGCTTGGCGGTTCATCGTTCGACCCGGCCCTGACGGGCCGCTACGACGGGGGCATGCTCGCCTTCGCGATCGGGATGCACGCCCTGTTTCCCTGAGCCTGCCCGCACAGGCCTCAGCTCTCACCCGTCGTCGCGGCAACCGGCGTTGCCAGCGGCTGGCCTACCCCCTGAAAATCCCCATCGGGGCTCGTCTGCAGAAAGAGGCGGGCGGGCCCCGTCGCCTTGATGAAGACCGGCGCCGAGCGGGCCGCCTTGACGTCGAGTTCGAAGTTCGGCGGCAGCGTCTCCATCCGCAGCGTTCTGGCGTATCGTGCAAAGATGTTCTGCGTCCACTCGCGCAGCAGATCCGCGAAAGCCTTTCCGGTCGCCCGTTCGACGTTCGCGACGCCGCGGGCATCGCTGCGCACGAGGCGTCGGAGAAAGTCGGGCTCACCGCGATGGCTGTCGACGAGGTACTTCACGAAAAGATATGCGGCGCCCCGTTCGGCAAGGGTTCCGCCCCTGCCCACCAGTGGCGTCGAACCGGGCGATTCGAGAAAGTAGCGGGCGCGAATCCGGTTGCTGCGTGTGTAGCCGAAGTACTCTTCGGCCCAGTGACTCAGCCCTTCGTTGAGCCAGGACTCCTCCGACGTGTCGGCCCCCGCGAGACGCCGGTTGTGCCAGCTGATCATGTGCTGCAGCTCATGGACGATGACCTCGCCCAGCAGGGCCAGATAGTCGTCGGGATGCTCGTAGACGCCCCCCTCCTCCTTCGGCAGCGGAAGATAGAGATAGAGCATGTCGGCACGATTGCTCCCCGCGGTTCCGGCCAGATCCTTGGAGGCGAAGAATCCGCCGGTGAAGGCGTTCTCGTCGTCGCTGAACCGATTGACCCGCTCGGTCATGAGCAGAATGACGCGTCCGTTCTCATCCACGTCGGGCACGGCCCCGAACAGCTCGGTCGACTTCGGAAAGATTGTGCTGTCGAACTGGTCGAGCAGCGGGCGCGCCATTTCGTCGACGATGCCGTTGCGGCGCTCGGCATAGAGCACCGCGAACCGGCTTTCGAGGACCTTGGTCGCCTGCACGGTGACGTTCCCGGGCCGGTTACGTCCGGCAGGAACTTGAAACGCGCGCGTAGCCGGCAGCTCGGCCGCCCCAGTCCAGGCCTCGCCCGCCACCGACGCGTCGGGCCGGGTCGCGGTTTTCTTAACGCTTTTACGCGCCAGCACGGCGCTCGCCGTCACCGCATCGGCCACCCATGCGGTGCCCGTGACCCGCAGGCTGTAGGAACCGGCCGCGTCGGCCAGCGGAAAAAAGGCCAGCATGACGTCGCCGGCCGGAATGCGGACCTCAGCACGTCCGTCGGCGCCGGGAATGATCGGTACGATTCCCGAAGACAAGTCGAAGACCGGCAGACGCGTTTCGCGCGGCGACGCAGACCGCTCGGAATCATCGGGGCTGCCGCACGCGAAGAGGGGCAGCGATGCACAGGCAAGCACGAACAGAAAAGACCGGCAGGATTGCCGCATGGGACCGCACTCCGGAGAATTGTTCAAGGGCGCTCCGGAAGTGAGCAAGCTCTATGCCAGCCCGTCTGCGCGTGGCAGTAGAAGGGAATTCATGCACCAGAGATCGATGAAACGAACCGCCTCCGGGGTCGAAAAGTACCCGGAGAGGGTGCAGAAAGGTTCAACTCAACCCGGATAACGTTCGATAGCCGCGCGGTGCTGAGCGGCAACCCTGGCGCGCAGCTCGTCGGGCGCAAGCACTTCGACGCCCGGACCGAATCCGAGAATCCAGCTCACCAGGTCGGCGTCGAACGACGCGCGAAGGCTCAAGCGCAGGGAGCCGTCGGGATCAACGGCCACCCGCTGCGAAGCGTGCCAGCGGCGGCTGCGCACCCAGTCGGCCAGTTCGGGCACGAACCGAAGCTCGACGGCCTGCGGCGTGCCCTGGAACAGGCCGAACGCGTCACGCCGGAAGCGGTTCGGATCATAGTCGTCGGGATAGGAAAAATGGTCGTCGGTGCGCTCGACGCCACGGATACGGTCGACCGCCAGCGTGAACCGGTGCTTGCCCCCCCGCTTCTGCCCGATCAGATACAGCGCCTCCTGATACGCGGCGAGCGTCAACGGCTGAAAGGCCGGGTAGCGCTTCTCCTTGCCCTGCGCGTCGACATAGCGGATGTCGAGCTCCCACTCGCCGATCAGCGCCTCAACGATGGTGTCGAGCGCCGTGCGGTGCAGTCGGAGATCCTTCGGCGCGCGCGGGAAGAAGGTGAACTTGTTTGCAAGATGATTGAGGGGCAGATCGTTTTTCTGCGTGAGCCGCGCTTCGAGCCGCTTGAGCGTGTGCGCGAACTCATCCTGAAGGCGCGTACCCTGCACCCAGTTGAGAAACTGGCCGGCGAAGAAGGCCGCCGCAAAGGGAAAGAGGCCAAGCTGCGACACCGAACCGTCTTCGCGCCGGAACCGGATGCGCCGCTGCGCGCCCGTGCCCTCGCGATCGATCTGTCCCGGAAACTCCTCGGCGATCGCGTTCAGATACCGCTCGAAGCTCTTCTGGCTCACCCCGAGCTGATCGGCCAGGGACTCGACACTCGCCCCGGCCGGCTGGGTGAGCAGCGCCGCCGTCAGACGGGCAATCCGGCGCCCGCTGGCATACGTCGGGGCAAGCCCCGGGGGCTCTGCGCTGCGCCCCTTGCGAGCGGCGGATGTCTTCTTCGGCGGCATATCGACAGGCAATCAGGGCGTAAGGGGCGGGATCCGACCTGTATCTTAGCAGGGCGCCCGATTCGTGTCGAATGCGCCGCGCGGCGGGAGGGGCGGTGAAGCGAGCTCCGCCGGGTTATCGCCCCGCGCTCCGGTTTTTCCGTTGCAACCTGCTTGACCGAGCGCTCCGGTTAGGTATAATGTGCCATCTTTTTCCGCAGGAGACGGGAACGCATGAAGCCCCCCGCCTCAGAAGACAGGCCGTTCATGGATCAGGACGCACGCCAGGACTTTCGTACTGACAACCGCGACCGCGACGAAAGCCGCGATCTCGCCTATGACGTGATCGGCTCGGCCATCGAGGTCCACAACTACCTCGGGGCCGGCCTGGCCGAAGATCTGTACCGCAACGCGCTCGAACGCGAGCTGTCCCTGCGCCGGCTCTCTTTCGAGCCGCGCGCCGAACTCACGGTCATGTTCAAAGGACGCGAGGTCGGGCGCTTCCGGGCCGATCTGCTCGTCGACGACAGGATCGTCGTGCTCGTTCGCTGCACCGGCGATCCGGCCGTACACCGGCTCGAGGCGCAGAGTTACCTCAAGGCGTCACGGCGCGCGCTCGCCATCGTTCTCAACTTCAACGCCGAACGCCTCCAGTTCGATCGGGTTTCGCTCAGTCCCCGCTTGACGGGAGAGCAGCCGCGCCGCCTGCGCGAGGAAGAGACCGAACCGGCGCGCGACCCGCGCGAGCCGGCCTGATCCGGTTACGTCGCCTCTTCCAGCGCCCGCCTGACCTCGCGCTCCAGGCCGCCGACCAGGGCACGGGTAATTGTCTCGATGGCCACCGTGGCCATCGCTTCGGTCAGTCCGGGATAGGGCTGTTCGAAGCGGCCGGCGACTTCGATTCTTGCGGCGCGGGCGCGTTCGGGCGTCGAGATTTCGGGAAGACGGAGTCCCCGCTGCTCGAGCCAGCGCTGCAGGCGCCCGGCCGGGGCGTCCTCGCGCAGCCGGAATGCGCGCACGTCTTCGAATACCGGGCGCACGAAACCGCCGTAGGCCCCATCGGCCGACTCGACCTGGCCGAACAGGTCCAGCGTCCCCCCCTCGACATCCAGGTTGCCGAACCCGCGCAGAAAAGGGCTCAGCTCAGCAAGCGCCAGATCGGTCGCGCGCAGATCGAGCGAAAAAGTGGGGGCCGCCGAAAACGGATTCATGGTCGCATTCACGCGCAGACTGCCCGACTCCATGACCTTGCCCCGGAGTTCGAGCACGGCCGGCTGTGCGCTCGCCAGTTGCCGGGAGTTGGCGACATTGCGGGCGACAGCCTCGATGTCGGTGATCGACACGGTGGTGTCGGCGCGCCCCGCCCATTCGAGCGTCCCCTCATGTACGGCGATCCGATCGAGACGGAAGGGAAGAAAGGTCTGGAGCCGTTCCATCCAGTGTCGTTCATCGGCGGCCTCCTCGGCCTCCTCAGCCTCGGGGCGAAGATGCAGTACGGGCTGCCGCAACGCGGCTTCGGCGACGACGGTCCCCCGGAAAAGACTGCCCCATGCCAGCGAAAGATCGAGACTGCGGATACGCACCCAGTCAGGCTCTCCCTCCGGGGCGCCGGCGTGCCGGATGCGGATCCCCTCGACCTGATAGGCGCCGCGCCAAAGCTTGAGGTCGACGTCGTCGACCGCAGCCACGTACCGTCCGTCGGCAGCCAGAGCGGCTTCGAGGCGGTTCTGGACTACCCAGGGGAGCGCCAGCCGAATCGCAACGAGCAGGAGGAGAAGTACGAGCAGCACCCGGAGTCCGGTGCGACGAGGCCTGCGCCGATAAGAGGAATCCAGTTGCACCTCCTCATTCCAGCGGATAACCCCCTCGCCCGCCATCTTTGACGCTTGCCCCCCAACCGGCGTCTCTGTTAGCGTATCTGTTTCTGCCGTGAGCTTTGCCATGCGTTTTCCCTCTTCACCCCGGGCCGTCGTGACGGGCGGCGGCAGCGGTCTCGGCCGCGAGTTCTGCCTCGCGCTCGCCGACCGCGGGGCGCGGGTTCTCGTCGCCGACATCCGGCGCGAACGGGCCGATGAAACCGCCGGTCTGGTGCGCGCCCGCGGCGCTACGGCCGAGGCCATCCAGACCGACGTGACCGAACCGGCCCAGGTCGAGGCGCTCGCCCGGCAGGTTGACGCCCTGTGGGGGGGCACCGACATCCTCATCAACAATGCCGGCGTCGGCGCCGGCGGAAATGTAGGCGAGTTTTCGCTCGAAGACTGGGCCTGGGTCGTGCGCATCAACCAGTGGGGGGTGATTCACGGCTGTCACGTCTTCGTGCCGCGCATGAAGGCGCAGCGCAGCGGGTTCATCCTCAACGTCGCCTCGGCCGCCGGGCTCGCATCACTGCCCGAAATGGCCGCCTACAACGTCACGAAAGCGGCCGTCATCGCGCTGACCGAAACCCTGCATACCGAGCTGCAGCCGTTCGGCATCCATGCGACGGCCCTCTGCCCGACCTTCTTTCCCACGAATCTGATGGACTCGTTCCGCTCGGCAACGCCGCGCCAGCGTAAGTTTGCCGAAACGATGTTCAAGCATGCCCGGGCGACCGCAGCCGAGATCGCCGCCGAGGGGCTCGCAGGGCTCGAGCGCAATGACTTGTACGTAATACCGCAGGCCGACGGCAAGAAGCTCTGGCGCATGAAGCGGCTTTCACCGCGCCTCTACTTCAAGGGTGTTCTCGAAACATACCGAAGAAGTCTGCAGCCGAAGCCCTGATCGCGGCGATCGTCGAGCCGAGCGCTGCGTGGTATGATTCTTTTTTCTCTGCCGGAACCGCCGGCGCTTATCTGCGATGGGGAGACCTGACCGATGGATCTTTCATATACGCCCGAAGAAGTTGCCTTTCGCGAAGAGGTGCGCGCCTGGATCACAGGCGCCATGCCCCCCGAGATTCGACGCAAGGCTGAGACGGGCGGCTACTTCGAACACGCCGAAACGATGCAGTGGCACCGCATCCTCCATGAAAAAGGATGGATCGCCCCACACTGGCCCAAGGAATACGGCGGCACCGGCTGGGACGTCGCCCGGCAGTCGATTTTCCAGGAAGAACTCGTCCGCGCGAATGCGCCGACGATCCCCCCGTTTGCCATCTACATGATCGGTCCCCTGCTGATCCAGTTCGGCAGCGACGAACAGAAGCAGCGCTTTCTGCCGAAGATCCTCTCCGGCGATGAATACTGGTGCCAGGGATACAGCGAGCCGAACGCCGGCTCGGACCTGGCCGCCCTGCAGACGAAGGCAGAGATCGACGGCGATCACTTCGTCATCAACGGCCAGAAGACCTGGACGTCGCACGGACAGTACGCCGACTGGATCTTCTGCCTCGTTCGCACCGACCCGTCGGCCAAGAAGCAGGCCGGTATCAGCTTCGTGCTCATCGATATCAAGAACACTCCGGGCGTCAAGGTCGTTCCCTTTCTGACCACCGGCGGCCTGCCGAGCTTCTGCGATACCTACTTCGAGGATGCCCGCGTGCCGATGGAAAACCTGGTGGGCGAGCTGCACCAGGGATGGACAGTCGCCAAGGCGCTGCTCGGATACGAACGGTTCGCCATCTCGGGGATCAACGAAACGGGGCGCATGATTCGCTGGCTCAAGGAGCAGGCCGCCGCAACCCGCGTGGGCGACCACCGGCTGATCGACGAACCTGGTTTCCGCAACCGCATCGCCGCCCTCGAAATCCGCCAGCGGGCCGCCCTCATGGCCCAGCTGCGCACGGTCGCGGCCTCGCAGCACGGCAAGGCGCCCGGGCCCGAGTCGTCGATTCTGAAGCTGCGCGGCTCCGAACTCTTCCAGCAGAGCTACGAGCTCGGCATGGAGCTGATGGCCTACAACTCGATCAGCTGGTTCAACGACGACGACGTCATCCCCGCGCCGCAGCACATGGTGCCGTCGAATTTCAATTACCTGCGGGCCACGACTATCTACGGCGGCAGCAGCGAAATCCAGAAAAACATCATCGCCAAGTGGATTCTCGGCCTGCCCGGCTGAGCAAGGACGCGCCATGAATTTCGAATTGACTCAGGATCAGCAGATGCTGGCGGAATCGATCCGCCAGTTCGTCCGTAAGGAATCTCCGGTTTCGCGCCTGCGCGCCCTGCGCAAGGACGAGCGCGGCTGGGAACCCGCCATGTGGAAGCGCATGGGCGAGCAGGGCTGGCTCGGCATCCCGTTTCCCGAAGAAGTCGGGGGGATCGGCGGCACGTTCGTCGACATGATGCTGCTGCTCGAAGCCATGGGCACCCAGCTGGTTCCCGAACCGGTCATCGGCTCGGTCGTTCTCGGCGGCCTGCCGATCAGCTTTGCCGGCAACGCCGAACAGCAGCGCCGCTGGCTCGAACCGCTCGTCGCCGGCGAACGCTCGCTGGCCTTGGCCCACATCGAGCGCGAAACCCGCTATTCTCCGCAATGGATTGCCACGCGGGCCAACCGCGACGGCGCCGGATGGAAGCTGAGCGGCGAGAAGATCTTCGTTCTGAACGGCCACGCCGCCGATACGCTCGTCGTCGCCGCCCGCACCGGCGGCGCCCCTGGTGAGAGCAAGGGCATTTCGCTGTTCGTCGTCGACGGCGACGCCGCCGGCCTGCACCGCCGCGCGGTCAAGGGGATGGACGGCCACCACTACGGGCTCATCCGCCTCGAGAACGTGGCCGTCGGTGCCGAAGCCCTCCTCGGCGCCGAGGGCGAAGCCTGCCCCGTGCTCGAGCGGGTGCTCGATTACGGCGCCGCCGCGGCGGTCTGCGAGGGGTACGGCATCGCGCAGACGATGCTTGACATGACGGTGGAATATCTGAAGACGCGCAAGCAGTTCGGCGTCTTCATCGGCGCCTTCCAGGGTCTGCAGCACCGCGCAGTCGACATGTTCGTCGAAACCGAGCTCTGCAGGTCCATGGCCATCCTGGCCGCCATCGAGGTCGACAACGCCGAGCCTCACGTGCGCGCCCAGGCGGTCTCGGCCGCGAAGGTGCAACTGGCCACCGGCGGCAAACAGGTGAGCCAGCAGTCGATTCAGCTGCACGGCGGCATCGGCGTGACCGACGAACATGACATCGGCCTGTATTTCAAGCGCATGCACGTGCTCAACACGATCTGCGGCGACGAGCGCCACCACACGTCGCGCTATGCCGACTCGCCCGCCTTTCTGGCGGCCCGCTGATCGCGACCGGCGTTCCGGTCTCCGCCCGAAACGAAACGGGCCTCTCGAAAGCCGGGAGGCCCGCTTCCCTTGCGCGCGGTCGCGACGCGGAATCAGGGAACGAGTGAACGGTTGGCCGATTCGTCGGTGAGCGCGCGCAGAAAAGCTACCAGATCGGCCTGCTCCTTGTCGGTAAGGCCCAGGGATACCAGCAGCTCCTCGCGGTGACCGGCCGGCGCCGTGCCCGGCAGGTCGCTATAGAAGCGCACAACATCTTCAAGGCTCGCAAAACGCCCGTCGTGCATGTACGGGGCCGTGCGCGCGACATTGCGCAGCGTGGGGGTCTTCATCTGACCGAGCTGCTCTTCGTTCTGCGCGAGATAGAGCAGTCTTCTGGCTACCGGGCCGGTCGTGTCGTCGCTGTAACGGCCGCGGGCGTTGAACTCGTCGCCCCGGAGGCGGCTGACGCCGGCATGCCGTGCGGTGTCCGAAACGGCCGAGGCGAGGCCCAGATTGTGAAATTCACGGTCGGTCAGGTTCGGGCCCGAGTGGCAGAGAAAGCAGTTGCCGCGTCCGACGAAAATGCGCAGACCGTGCCTCTCGGCGGCCGAGAGCGCGGCCATCCCCTTGGGATCCTGATTGCGGACACCCTCTACGAAAATATCAAAGCGCGAACGGGTCGAGACGATCGTGCGCTCGAAGGCGGCGATTGCTTTCGTCACGTTCGTCAGCACGCGGTTGACCGCGTCGCGATCGGCTTCGTTCATCCCCGTCCATGCCTGGTGCAGGGGGTCTGACGAATCGGTGGCGACCGGACGGCCGCGTGGCGGAAACCGCGCCCCGTCTTCGAGCGGCGGGAGCGGGCCGAACAGGTCGACGTACGCATTGCGCAGCTCGGCGCGGCGCGCCACCGCATGGGCCACGAAGAGCCGGTCGCTGGCCATCTCGGCGGGGCTTTCGATAGGCTGCACGGCCTGCGACCAGAGGCTGTCAGCGCGGCCGTCCCAGAAATACCAGCGGTTCCAGGCCACGTTCCACAGCGTCGGCGCGTGCCGATCCGTGATTCCCGCCGCCTGCGAGAGAGCGAGCCCGTCGCCCCATCCCCGCTCGGGATCGTGGCAGGTCGAGCATGCAAACCGGCCCGAGGGAGAGAGCAGCGGATCGAAGAACAGCGTGCGCCCGAACGCCGCGGCCCGCGGATCGTCAGCCACACGGTTCGTTTCGTCGGGCGGAGGCGGGGGCACGGGCGACATCGAGACGATACGCCGCATTTCGCTCTCGTGAAACTGGTGGCCGATCTGCGGCCCCAAGTGCGCGGCGGGGCCCCCCTCGCCGTTCATGCAGGCCGCGGCCGAACCCATGAGTGCGAACAGAACGGTCGCGAAGGGGGCCTTGGCCAACCTCGCCCGCGAGAGCTTCATGGCTCGAGCCGGAGGGGAAAGGTGGCGCGCTGCACGGTCTCGCCCGCGCGGACGTCGAGGAGCAGCTCCCAGTCGCCGGCCATGTGCAGCTGCATGCCTTCGACGCGGAAGCGTCCGTCGCCCTCGGCAAACGTGCGCGGCACGACGTTCATGCCATGGCTGTGCGTCGGCATGACGGCGTCTACGGCCACGGTGCCGTCGGCGGGAAACGGGCTCCCGTCGGCGGGTTTCACCTCGATGCGCATGCGGAAGGGTTCGTTCAGCGGGATGGGCGCGGGTTCAGTTTCATAGCGCACCGACCAGCGGCCGCCCAGGGTTTCGCCGACGTTCGCGGGAGTCTCACTCCGGGTGTCGGCGGGGCGTGCACAGGCGCTGAGAAGAACGGTCGCCAGCAGGGCCGGCAGAAAACGCATCGAGAACATCGCCGTCCACAAACGAGAGGGTCAGGGAATCCGGCGCAGCGAAAAACGGGTCGCCTCCGTCGTGAACACCGACGAGACCGTCCCCTCGGCCGCACTGCGCCCTGAATTTACGCGGCCCGCAAAGGTAATTTTATCAGCTGCATGCAGGGGATACCACGCCGCCGGAGCGCTTTCGGTCGCCTGAGTCGCGGGTTTCTGCAACGCGAGGGTAGCGAGCAGCAGCTCCTCATCGCGGGACGGCAGGAGTACGAGCACGAATTCCTCGGCAGAAGTCCACTCGCCGGAAAACGACCAGATCGGCTCGGCGACATTCAGCGTGCCCAGAAGCTCGCCCGCCGCCGTCTCCAGAATCTCGACGCGCCCTTCTCCGCCGGCAAAGGTCGCCGCGTAGCTGCCTGAGAAACGCGGCCCCGCCCGGTCGACGTCCGGATCACCGCAGGCCGCGGCCGCCACCAGCGCCAGAACCAGTGCGAACGCGCGGGTCACGCCTCTTCGGGCGCCTTGCGGGCGGGCGTCATGAAAAGCGAAACGAACTGGGCCATGAACGACTTCCAGTTCTCGGGCTGCAGCATGTCATGATCGTCCTCGTCCGGCGGCAGAATGACGTCGAGGACCGGGGCGGCCACGGGGGGGAACATGGTGAGCATCTGGATGAGAAAGACGAAGGAATGCGGATCGCCGATCGGCAGCCCGAACTCATCACGTCCGCGCTCGAGAAGCTTCACGGCCGCCTGCTTCGTGAGCCAGAAGTCGGGAATCGATTCGATGACGGCCCGCAGATCGGCCCCCCCGTCGAGGGTCTCGCGCAGAAGCAGCCGCGCCCATTGGGGATTGCGGACATAGATGTCGTGCAACGTGTTGATGACCGTGAGCAGAAGGCGGCCGTCGCCCACCCGATCCGACGATTGCAGCCGGGGCATCAGCAGCTCGAGCATGCGTTCGCGCGACTGCTCGAGAATGTGCCGCAGCACCGCCTGGTAAAGGCCGTGCTTGCTCGAGAAGATGTAGTAGATCATGCTGCGGTTGACCCCGCCCGATCGCACCACCAGATCGTCGATGCGGGTGCCGGCAAGGCCCTTCTCGGCGAACACGTCGGCGCCGGCGTCAAGCAGGATCTGCCGCGTATGATTCAGGTCGCGTACCGACTCGTACTGGGCTACCACGGCTTCATTTTTTGCGGTCAACACGTCACCTGGCGCACTTCCAGACCGGTTTGCGGGGCAGGCCCCCGAAGAACCCGGACGCGGAATTAACCGGACATTTAAAATGTCCTCCCCGTTATTATAGCGCCCGGGGAAGTACGGTCAAATCCTTAACAGCCGTGTCACCGTTTCGCATGCACGAAAAACGACCGGGGGATGCCCGGCCGCGAGCGCGGAGCCACCCGCAGGGGCCACCGTCCGAACGGCAATTCGCCCGGCTGCACCGCCTCTGCCCGCCAGCCGAACCCGGCGAGCCACTGCTCGGGTTCATCGACGCCGTGGCGCCAGGCGGCCCCCTGCCCCGCCATGTACTGCACCAGCGCGCTTACCCTGGGCGACTGGAGAAATTCTGCATTGAAAAGGTCAAGCACCAGTCGGCTGCCGGGCGCCGAGAGCGACGAGACCGTCTCGGTGAGCGCATCGGCGGCCTGCGTGTCGAGGTACATGAAGAGCCCTTCGATGAGCCACGCCGTGGGGATGCGCGGGTCGAACCCGAGCTGGCGCAGCGCGGGGGTCCACGCCTCCCTGAGATCCATGGCCAGCGTCACCCGGGCGCACCGGGGCTCGGCGCGCACCTCGGCCAGAAGCCGCGATTTCACGGCATGAACTTCGGGGACGTCGACCTCAAAAACGGTCGTTCCCTCGGGCCACGGCATGCGAAAGGCCCGCGCATCCATGCCCGATGCGAGGATGACGATCTGACGGATGCCGGCTTCGTGGGCAGCCGCATGCAGCAGATCGTCGAAGTGCCGGGTGCGGTGGACCAGGTAGGCCAGATGCACGTCGGGCCGGCCGTCAGGTTGATCGCGAACCATGCGGTCAAGATAGGCGAAGCCCTCGGGTCCCGCCAGCTGGGCGGCCAGGGGATCCTCGAACAGCCGGTCTTCCCGTTCGGTTTCGCGCGCCCGGACGGCGGCGATCCAGCGACTCGTCAACGCAACCTGGTCCATGTCTTCACCCCATGAGATAGAGCAGTCCCGACACCTGAATACCCATCAGGACGCAGACGATCGCCGTGTAGGCGATGATGTCGCGCGCCTGCAACCCCATGATCCCGAGCAGCGGCAGCGCCCAGAACGGCTGGAGCAGATTCGTCCACGCGTCGCCGTAGGAAAAGGCCATGACGACGCTCGCCGGCTCAACGCCCAGGCTCTTGCCCGCCCCGAGCAGAATGTTCGCCTGCACGGCCCATTGCCCGCCGCCCGAGGGCACGAACAGGTTCACGAGGCCGGCCGACCAGAAGGCGAGCACCGGAAACGTGTCGGCGGTCGAGATCGCAATCAGCCCCTCGCTGATCCATTCGATGAGGCCGCCGGCCCGCATGACGCCGAGTATCCCGAAGTAGAAGGGGAACTGGAGAATGATGGCGCCCGCACCGCCCGCCCCCTCGGCAATCCGATCGACGTAACGCCCGAGCGAGCCCACGAGCAGAATCCCGAGAAACAGAAAGAAGAGAATGACCGAGGGCAGGTCCAGCGCGAGCCGTCCGGTGAACACGGCCGCCAGAAGCACCGTAAGCCCCAGCGCGCCGACCGCGCGGCCGCCCCAGGGGTTCGTCTGCAGACGCGCGATCAGGCTGTCCTGCGCGGCCGGCGGCATGGCCGGGGTCTCCTTACCGAGCCGGCCGGCATCCGGCAGAATACAGGCCGCGGCGCTGCGTGGCGTGAGCAGGTAGAAAAGGAACGGAATCGTGACGAGCAGCGAGCCGGTAATGACGACGTTCAGCGAAGAAAAGAGCGTCTGCGAGAGCGGAATCAACCCGACCAGCGGTTCTGCAAAGTTGCCCGCCTCGGCCGCCTTGAGGGGCGCGCTGCCGCTCAGGCCGCCGTGCCAGACGGCGAAACCCGCGTAGGCGGCCGCGCCGAGCAGCGGGTAGTGCATCGGCGTGCCGTTGCGGAGCCCATGCCTGGCGACCTCGCGGGCAAGCAAGGCGCCCGCGATGGCCCCAAGACCCCAGTGCAGGGTCGCCGCAAGGCAGGAAAACAGTGCCACAAGGGTCGATGCCGAGGCGGGCCCCCGCGGCAGCCGGGCCACCCTGGCAATGAGCGCCTGAACCGGAGGGCTCAGCGCCAGCGCATGTCCGGTGACCAGAATGAGACTCATCTGCAGGGCAAAGGCCAGCCCCCCCGCCCCCGAGAACCCTTCGAACCAGCCGAGCATGAGCGGCCAGAAGATTCCCCTCCCGTCGGCCTCGGGCGCGGCACCGGTGCGCAGCGCCGCCAGCGCGAAAACGAGCACGGTGAGCCCCAGCGCGAGAATGAACGGATCGGGAACCGTTCGTGCGGCAATGCGCTGCAGCAGATCGCCCAATCGGGCCAGACGGCTTTCGGCGGCGGGCCGGGGGGGCTCCGTCCGCCCGGGAGAAGAGGACATACGTGCTCCGCGGGGTGACCGGTAAATCAGGGAACCATTCTAACGTACCGGCACGTTCGTGCAACACAGGCAAGCCCCCCGCGCCGGTTTAGGCGGCCAGGGTTCGGAACTGCCCGGCTTCCCCCTATCATGAGACTGAGGGGGACTCATGAAGTCACGCCATCTCCACGACCCCGCGCGTCTTGCCATCGCCGCTTCTGCCCTGCTGCACCTCGGCGTCACGGCCTGGGCCATCGGCCTGCGCTGGGAACATCTGGCCGGCAACGGCCTCTGGGTGGCGATTGCCTTTTCGGGCCGCCGCGGGCGGCAGCTTGCCCTGCTGCTGCTGCCGATGTGGCTCGCGGGGGTCGCCTACGAGTACTTCAAGTTCCTCGAAATCTATCGCGGGTCCATCCGGGTCTCTGAACTCTACGAGCTCGAGCAGCGGTGGTTCGGCATCGAAACGGCCGACGGACTGCGCATCCCAGCCGAGCTCCTGGCCGAGCGTACGAACGCGACGCTCGATTTCGTTACCGGCCTCGCCTACATCATCTATCTCTGGGTGCCGATCGCGATGGCCTTCGTGCTCTACTTCATCGATCCGGTGCGCATGTCGCGCCTGACCTGGTCATTGTTCCTGGTGAGTCTCATGGGAATGGCCACCTACCTGGCGTATCCGGCCGCCCCTCCATGGTATGTGGCCGACTACGGACTGGGGCCGGCCGATCCGGCCGCGCTGCCGAGTGCAGCCGGCGCGGCGCGCTTCGATGCCCTGACCGGCTGGGACTACTTTGCCGGATTCTACAGCCGCAGCGCCAACGTATTCGGGGCCATGCCGTCGCTGCATGTCTCCTTTCCGCTGATCGTCGTCGGCGCCGTCTGGGGGATGGGGCCGCGCTGGACGCTGTCGACTTTCGGCTTCACGGTCCTGGTCGCCTTCTCGGCCATCTACCTGCAGCATCATTACCTGGCCGATGTGGTCGCCGGCTTTCTCTACGGCGTCGCGGCTTCGGTCATCGTCGCCCGCTTTCACGGCCAACCGGTCGTCGTCGGCGAGACTACCCTCTTACGCCGCCGTCGCCTGCGGGGGCGACCGCAACAGAGTAAAGCATGAATCTGCCGCAGCCTTTGAGAATAGCAGGCCAGGCTTTCAAGGACTGGCGTGAAGACCAGGCCTCGCGTCTGGGGGCCGCCCTGGCCTACTACGCCGTCTTTTCGCTGGCGCCGATGCTCATCATCGCCATCGGCGTCGCCGGGCTGATCTTCGGCGAGCGCGCCGCCCAGGGCGAACTCATGGCGCAGCTCGAGGGAAACCTGGGGCCTGAGGCGGCCTCGGCTCTCGAGACCATGATCGCGAGCGCCGGGCAAGGGGGCAGCGGGCTGGTGGCCACCCTCGTCGGCATCGGCATGCTGCTCTTCGGCGCATCGGGGCTGTTCGCCCAGCTTCAGGGGGCCATGAATACGATCTGGGAGGTGGGCCCGGCAGGCGGCGGCGCGAAACGCTTCGTAAAGAAGCGCCTGACCTCGATGGGCATCGTTCTGTTCATCGGGCTGCTCCTGCTTGCCTTTCTCGCCTTGAGCGCCGCCCTGTCAGCCATGTCGGACCTCGTCGATCCGCCCCTGCCCGGCGGCGTCGGCTTGTGGCAGATCGTCAATCAGGTCGCATCGTTCGCAATCATGACGGCCCTCTTCGCCGTGCTCTTCAAAGTGCTTCCCGACGCGCGGGTGCACTGGCGCGACGTCTGGATCGGCGCCGCGGTAACGGCGGTCCTGTTCGTGATCGGCAAGTTCCTGCTCGGGCTCTACCTGGGCCGCAGCAGCATGTCGAGCGCCTACGGGGCCGCCGGATCACTGGTCGTACTGCTCGTCTGGATCTACTATTCGGCGCAGATCTTCTTCTACGGCGCAGAGTATACGCAGGCGTGGGCGCGCCGGCACGGCGAAGCGATTCAGCCGCAGGAAGGGGCCGTGCACATCGAAACCGTCCGCCGCAAGGCCGCTTGAGGGCTCAGCGGATCCGATCGAGAAAGGCGCGGATGCGGGCCGCGTTCTTGCCCAGATCACTCTGGCCGACCCGCGACTTCGAGCGCACGTCGATGCGCGTGCCCCCGTCGGCGACCTGGAGCCGCACGACGATGTCGTCCCGGAAGCCGAAGAACAAGGTCGTATCCGTGGCCTCGAACCGCCCCGGAGCGTCCCTTTCGGCCGCAACGGCCGACACGACCTCCCAGCCCAGGTCGGCGGCCGCCGCGCGAACCCGGCGCATGGCACCCTCGGGAGAAAGCGGCAGAACGACGGGGCGCAGATCGGGATAGGCCGCGCGCTGCAGGGCCGCCACCTCGGCGCCGGCCCAGGTAACCGGATTGGGCGCCGACGCGCGCAGCGCCGCGATGTCGACGAAGGCGGGCGGGTCTTCGAGGTCGGTGCTGATGTCATGGATGCGCGGCACCGACCCTGCGGTGTGTTTGAGCTGCAGGAGATAGCCCGCCAGCCCCGCACCAACGGCGACGGCAAGAATTGCAGGCGCCCGCCTCCCGCGGCGAAGGACGAGCGAGACCAGGCCGAGCGCGGCACCCACCGCCGCGACGACGAACACGCCGCCGAGCAGGTTAAAGGCCGTGCGGAAATGCCACCAGCCGAACCGGCTCCCCCAGGCGGCCAACAAGCCTGTCGCCACAGCGGCAAGGGTGAGCGCAAGCGACATCGCCGAGAGCCGTTTCATGGTTCACCGATGCGACGGCGCAGTTCGTCAAGGTACAACAGGATACGTTTCGCGTTCGCCCCCAGATCGCTTTTCCCGACCCGGCTCTTCGAGCGCACGTCGACGCGGCTCCCCTCGCCTTCGCTGCGGACGCGCACGACCACGTCGTCCTTGAAGCGGAACAAACGGGTCGTGGCCACCGCCTCGATGCGCCCCTCGGCCTCGACCGCGGCCACAATCTGCCAACCCATGGCCTCGGCAGAACGGCGGGCCGCCGGAAAAACCACCGTGGTCGCCGCGTTCAGGTAAAGCGGCTTCAGGTCGGGATAGGCCTTCTGCTGACGGGCCGCGGTTTCCGGGCCGTCATACTCCGGCGGGTTCGGTGCGTCACCGCGGGCGGCAAGGAGTGCGACGAATTGCGGCGGATGATCCACGTCGGTCGTGATGTCGTGAATCAGGGGATAACAGTTGGCAAACACCAGCAGCCCCGGTAAGAGGTAGAGGATACGTTTCATCGGCACTCCAGGCATTGATTGTACTCCGGCGGCGCGACGCCGCCCATCCGGATGACCTCTTTCGACCGGTCGGGGGGCGTGGTATCGTATGACATTCCGTTGGAGCCGGTCTCCGGCCAGGGGGTTTACGATGCGACGGCAGCGGTGGTTCGGCATTGCAGTTCTGGCAGGGGCGATGGCCGCGTGCGACCCGACGCCGCCGGCCGAAGTCGATACGACTTTCGGAGCCCGGGGGCACGTCTGCGCCCCGTCGGAGTTTGCCTTCGACGGCGCGACCAGGGTGCCGCGCTTTGCGCGCGCCGGTGACTGCGGGCGGTTCGCCGCCTTTCTCGCCGAACACACGGTGGAACGTCTGCTGCGCAACACGGTTGGTTTCGGAGAGCCCACCTTCGGGGGCGACCGGGGCGCGGTCGAGGATTCGGCCGGGGGACCGGCAGAAGGCTCTGCGGATCAGCCCGACCGCTTCACGGGGACGAACGTCCAGGAGGTCGGCATCGACGAACCCGACACCGTCAAGACGAGCGGTGACGTCACGTTCGCCATCGCAGGCGGGCGGGTCGAAGTACTGCGCACCTGGCCGCCCGAACAGGCGGCGCGCCTGGCGACGCTCGGCGACGACTCCGGCGCCGACGGCTGGCCCATGGCCCTCATGCTGCACGGCGATCGACTGGCGGTCATCGGCCAGGCGCCGTGGGAATACGCCGTGGTCGACGACGGCGCGACCGTCGACGTGGAGATCGGCGGCAGCTCCGGAGGCGATGGTGTCGTGGCCATGACCACGTTGATCGCCCCCCGCCCGTTTGCGCCGGCAACCCGCATCCGACTGTACGATGTGTCGGATCCTGCGCACCCGCTCCCCGTGCGCACCGTGGATCTGGAAGTCTGGTATCAGGACGCGCGGCTCATCGAGGGGCGGCTGATCGTCACCGGCGGGCGCCACCTCGGGCTTCCCGACGTCATGGCCCCCTTGACGCCCGCTTTCGAGGATGCGGCGGGCACCCCGTCGGCCGCCGAAGTCGAGCGGTTGCGCACCGCCGTGTACGAGGCGGTCGCCGCAACGCGCTATCGTGACTGGCTTCCGCTCATGCGCGACAGTCTGACCGGCGAAGAAGCCTTGATGGTCGAGCGCCCCGAAGGGCTCTGGCTGCCGAACGTGCCCGGCACCGGCGGGGTCTTCGGTATCGTCTCGATCTCGCTCGAAGAAGATGACGAGCCGCTGCGCTCAGGCCTGCTGCTGGCCGACGGCGGCGTACTCTACGCGCGTGGGCGTTCCCTGTACTCCGCCTACACAAACCGGCAATGGTGGTGGGGTGCGGCTGCCGAACCGGCCGTATGGGATATGGGGAATCCGGACGCCGGCTGGGAGACCACCATCCAGAAATTCACGCTCGACGACCATGGGCGTCCCGACTACGCGGGCGCCGGCACCGCACCCGGATGGATTTCGTCACCCTTTCAGATGAGCGAGCACGAAGGATACCTCCGCGTCGCCCTCACCGACGCCGCAGCAAACCACCTCGTCGTGCTGGGCCCCCGCGAGAACGGCGATCTCGCAACCGCCGGAGCCGTCTACGGGTTCGCGCCGGACGAGACGATTTTCAGCAGCCGGTTTCTCGGCGACCGCGGCTTCGTCTCTACCTACCATCAGGCGCTGCTCTTCGACCCATTCTTCACGTTCGACCTCTCCGATCCGCAACGGCCCCGGTTGGTGGGCGAACTTGAGATGCCCGGCTATACGGACTACCTGCATCCCGTGGCCGCCGACCACCTGCTCGGCGTCGGCATGGACGCGCCGGCGATGGGCGAGCCGGTGACGGCGGTCAACCTCCAGATCTACGACGTAACCGACCTCGCGGCGCCGGTCACGACGGCCGAGGCCGTGATCGGCGTCGAGAACGGCATGACGCTGAGCGCAGTTCAGGGATCTCACCATGCATTCACCTTCGACGCGGATCTGGGGGTCTTCGCGTTTCCCGTCTACGGGTGGAGCGCAGACTGGAGCCGCGAAGAACAGTGGCTCTACGTTTATGCGGTCGCGCCCCCGGACGTTCTCGAGCCGCGCGGTCGCATCGGTCACGCCGCGCTTGGCGATGCATGGTATGCGGCGATCGAGCGCAGCATCATCATGCAGGGCGACGGCGAAGCGTGGATCTACGCCTTCTCTCCGGCGGGCATGACGGTTCACGCACTCGCGGATCCCGGCTCCCCGCTCGTCACCATCGTCTATCCAAGCTGGATGCCGGGCGCCGGCGAGACGAAGCCCGGGAGCGACGCCGGCGCGGCCGGCCCGAACTGAGCGCAGGCCAGGACAGCTCAGGCGCCGCGCCGCCAGCGGCGGAACAGCCCACCCTCGCTGAGAAAAGCGCGAATCGTCGCGCCGATGTCCTCGGCGTGCGTCAACGTCGGCACGTGCGCCGCTCCGGGGATGACGGCCAGGCGCCCGCGCGGCAGCAGACCGGCAATCTCTTCGGCCCAGGCCTCGGTCACGACCGGATCACGGGCGCCGCGCAGCACGAGGGTCGCCTGACAGACGTCAGGAAGCCGCTCGTCGATGGGGGTCATGGCGGCGTCGCGCAGGAGCGTGCGCCGTGAGGGCCGGAGCCGTGTCTGCAGCGAGTCGAGCATCAGGCGCATGGCCGTCGACGACGGCTCGCGCACCGAGTCGCTCACCCAGCGCCCCAACTTGCGCAGGCCCGAGTCTTCGGTCTGCGCAGAAAGGCCCTGCAGCACGAGCCGTTGGACCCGGTTCGGCTTCTCGACGGCGAGTTCGACCGCCACGCAGCACCCATGGCCGGTGGCGAAGAAGGCGGTTTTTTCGAGCGAAAGGGCCTCCATCCACTGGTCGAGCGCGTCGGCAAGCTCTTCGGTATCGAGCGGCGTTCCGAACCGGCGGCTGCGACCGAAGCCCGGCAGCTCGGGAATCCAGACGCGGTAGTCTCGCGCCAGCACCCGGCCGAGCGGCAGGAGATACCGGCCGGCGTCGAGAAGACCGTGCAGAAGGATGACCGTTGGCCGGCTGCGCACCGCCTCGCCGCCCCGCCAGGCATGAATCCGGTAGCCGCCCGCCTGCACCCAGATGCTCTCGAGCTCGACGGGGGCAGGCGGGCCCGCCTCGGCGCCACCGGCCCGGCGCGCGCCGGGTCTGTCGGCAGTGTCGCCCCGCGCGGGGGGATCGCCGGCGGCCGGGCGCACATCGTTGTTCCGCGACGCATCCATGCCGCACCATCCTGAACGCGAAGCATGAGCGACGCAAGGGGAGCCGCCCGTTCAGTGGCCCCAGCGTGCCCCGCCGATCGGCGCGGCGGGCGGATGCAGGCTCGCAACCCAGGGCTTGAGAAATTCGGGGCGCTCCTTGCGAACCTGCCAGCGGTCCCAATCCCGCAGCAGGCGCTCGGCCGCAACTTCCTCGGGGATATCGAGGACGCCGTGCAGAAAACCGAAGACGAGCCGGTACTGGCGGGCCAGCGCGATTTCGTGCGTCTGGGCGGTCTCCTTCCACACCCAGTCGGAGAAGGCCAGAAAGTTCCCGAAGGGGCTCCCGGCTTTGCCCGCCGGCCCCTCACCCGCGACGACCGGCTCCATCAGCGCCTGCATCGATTCGACGAAGTTCCCCTTGTTGTAGAAGAGATCGAAGTAACGTGCGAAGCGCTTGAGCCGCTGCAGCAACGGAAAAGGGAGCGTCTTCGACGCCAGGATCTCGTAGGGCGGATACGGGCTGTAGCGCATCTCCCACACTTCGCTGTGGCGCTCGATGGGGGTGCCGCGCAGGCGCTTGAGGATACCCACCTGAATTTCGCCGGGGCGCATGCGGTACAGCCGATCGAAGGAATCGGCCATCGACTCGAGGGTCTCCCCCGGCAGCCCGAGAATCAGATCCGCGTGCACGTGCACCCCGGTCTCTTCGCGCAGAAAGCGCAGGTTCTCTTCCATGCGCGCGACGTTCTGGCGCCGTGAAATCCGGTGGCTGACCTCGTCGGTCAGCGTCTGCACGCCGACTTCGAATTGCACGGCGCCGGGCGGAAAGCGGCGGATGACGTCACGCAGCTCGGTGGGCAGCCGGTCGGGAATCATTTCGAAGTGCAGCTCGAGCCCCTCGCGGTACCGCGCCAGAAGAAACTCGAGAATGGCCAGGCTGAACTTCACATTGAGGTTGAACGTCCGGTCGACGAACTTGAGGCCGCGCGCCCCCCGGTCGAGCAGCTGCTGCAGCGAGGCCAGGAAGGAATCGAGCGGAAAAGCGCGGACCGGTATTTCAAGCGACGACAGACAGAATTCGCAGCGGAACGGGCAGCCGCGCGAGGCCTCGACGTATACGATGCGCCGGGCCAGATCCTCGTCCGTATATTCCGCGTAGGGCAGCGCGAGCGCCGACACGTCGGGGAGCTGCGCCTCGATGACCTTGGGGGGCGTGCCGCCGGCGGCCAGCTCGGCCACCAGTTCGCGAAAAGCGATATCTCCCTCACCGCGCACCAGGTGATCGCAGGCCGCGAAAATCCCGGTCTCCTCATATTCATAGGAGACCTCGGGCCCGCCGATCACGATCGTAAGGTCGGGCCGCAATACCCGCAGCGTGCGCACGATTTCGGTGGTTTCGGCAACGTTCCAGATGTAGACGCCGAAGCCCACCAGGTCAGGCTCGTCGGCCAGAATTGCCTCGACGATTTCGCCGCGAGGCTGGTGTATTGTGAACTCCCGCAGGAGGGCGCCCTCGCGGAAGGGGCCCAGGTTCGCGCGCAGGCAGCGCAGCCCGAAACTCGCATGCGAATAGCGGGCGTTGAGGGTGACGAGCAGGATGCGCGGCGGGGTATCGTCGGGGCGTGGCAGAGTCATCCCGGTCATTGTAGGAGACGGACCCCGGCGTCGCCAAGCCACGGGGCAGGCCCCTGGTCGCCGGGGGGCCGTCATTGCGGCGCAGATTCACGCGCACCCAGAGTGAAACATGCCCTATGATTCGCCGACCGGAACCGCCATCCGCCGCGGGTGGCACCAGGTGCTGCGCAAAGGACACGCCTACGTCGACCCCTGCGCGCTCGATCGGTGGAATCCGAAGCTCATCCGCGCCATTACGGTCGCGCTCGACCCCGTCTACCGGTACTACTTCCGCGCCCACGCCGAAGGGATGGAAAACATCCCCAAAGGGCCCTTCATCCTCGTCGGCGTGCACGGGGGCGGCATCCTCTCGCCCGACCTCGTGCTCATGGCCAAGGCCTTCTACGAGCACACGCAGTTCACGCGGCCGCTCTTCGGGCTCGGCCACCGCATGCTGTTCGAGGCGCCGTACTGGAACCGGTTTCTCATGCAGCTGGGGGGCGTCGAGGGGCATCGCAAGGTCGCCCGGCGCATCCTCGAGGCCGGTCACGCCTTCATGGTCTTTCCGGGGGGCGAGTGGGACGTGACACGCCCTTGGCGGGAGCGCAACCGGGTCGATTTTGCCGGCCGCACCGGCTTCGTGCGCCTCGCCGTCGAAACGGGGGTTCCGCTCCTGCCGGTCGGCGCCGTGGGGGGCCAGGGCACGTGGGTCGTCCTGAGCCGCGGCCGCCCGATCGCGCGACGCATCGGCCTCGAGAAGCTGTTCGGCGTGCACAATTTTCCCATCGTCGTCAGCCTGCCGTGGGGGCTATCGCTCGGCTACCTTCCGTTCCTCCCCCTGCCCGCGCGGCTCGGCGTCAAGTTCGGCACGCCCCTCTTCACCGAGCAGGGGCCCGAGGCGGCGGCCGACCGGGCCTACCTCGCCTGGGAGCGCGATCGTGCGCAGAAGGCCGTCGCGGATCTGGTCACCGACCTGGCCGGCTGCCGCGGGCAGGGCTGACGCGCGCGGAACTCAGATCAAGCCGTGAAACTTCATGATCTGGTCGCGTTCGGCCTCCCACTTCTCGCCGAAGGCGTCGACGCACATGGGGCAGCACTGATTGAAGACGAGCGTCTTCCCGCGAAAGGCCGCGATGGGTCCCTCGTAGCGCACGCGGCTCTGGTATTGCCCGAGCAGCTCGGTGCCGATCGGCGATCGGCTGTAGGCGCAGATGGTATTGTTGACCATCACGGTGTCACCCTGCACCTCGTACCGGGCCATCTCGGCCGGTTCTCCGACGTCGCGCACGGGGGCCGCGCTCCCGGCACGCAGCGCAGATGCCGAAGGGGCGGGCGCTGGATTGCAGGCGGCGAGCCCGAACAAGCCGGGCATCAGCATGAGGGCCATGGTTTTCACAATCGATGCCATGATTCCTTTGTACCAGATTCCCGGGGGCTCCTGCAGCAGGCGGCGGCGCCCGTTCGCGGCTGCGGAATGTGCTACCCTGTTGTTTCCCGCCGGAGTTGCCCCATGGAGACCACTGTTTCGGTTTTCGATGCCGTCGGCGGCGCCGAGACCTTTCGCCGCCTCGTCGACGCCTTTTACCGCCGCGTGGAGCAGGATGCGCGCATCCGCCACCTGTTTCCCCCCGATCTGGAACCGGGCAAGGAGCACCAGGCTCTCTTTCTCATGCAGTACTTCGGGGGACCGACGTTCTATACGGACCAGCGCGGACATCCGCGGCTGCGCATGCGCCACTTTCCCTACGCCATCGGTCAGGTCGAACGCGACGCCTGGGTCGGCGACATGCTCGAGGCCATCGACGAGGTCGGCATCGCCGAACCGATGCGCGCGAAGATGCGCCAGTACTTCGAGATGGCCGGCACGGCCATGATGAACCGCTAGGTTTCGCCCTCAGTCCGCGGGAACCAGGGCCCGCAGCAGGCGCACGTCGTCGGTCTGAATCCCCGCCGGGCGCAGCGCAAACGCCGCGTCGGCTTCGGCCAGTGTCGTCACGTCGTAAACATAGAGCAGCAGGCCCGCCTCGCGGACGGCCGCCGCACCGCGTGGGGTGACGTGCGAAAGCGGAAGCAGCACCCCATCCGCTCCCGCGCGCAGGGCATCGTCGCGCACGTCGGCCACCGTCTGCCCGCGCAGAATCCGCTGCGCCGATTCTCCGCCGGCACTCATCCGGTTCAGCAGGCCCGCCTGCGCGCTCTGTACCGCGACGGGTATCCGCGCCGGTCTGCGCGTGAGTTCTTCGGCGAGGGACTCGGCGGTGACCCGGGTCCAGTCGTCGGGCCCGCACCAGGGATAATACTTCACGTCGAGAAAGAACCGCGGCGGCCGGGGGGCATCCGCATACAGCGCCAGCACTTCGGCCAGGCTCAGAAGTTTTTCGGGGCCGCCGATGGCCAGCAGCTCGGTCCGATGCCGGCATTTCGCCAGCTGCGCCGCGGTCATTTCGCCGATGCAGCCGCGACAGTCGGTGCCGGTCTCCAGTTCGGAGTCGTGATAGAGAAAGAAAACGCCGTCGGCGCTGCGCTGGATGTCGACCTCGACGCCGTCGGCCGCCTGCCCTTCGACGGCCCAACGGATGGCCGGGAGGGAATTGGGGGGAAGGCGAACCTCCGGGCCGTTCAACCCGGCGCCCGCGTGGCCGATGACCTCCACCGGTGCTGCGGCACCGCTGGAGCATCCCGACGCGCCGATGAACAAAGCGAGGGTGTGCCGGATGAGCGCCCGACGCATGATCTACTCCCACGTATAGCGGACGAGCACTTGAAGGATACCCGTCAGGTCGAAGAGGTTCAGGCGGTAGTCTCCGGTCCGGTATTCCTCCCACGCGAAGCCGTAGCCAAGGGCATTCCCGAGCGTCCACCGCCCGGCGAAGCGCCAGGCGAGTCCGTACGAAAGCGTGAGTTCGTGAATGCGCTCACGATTCGAAAAGACCTCGCCCTGATACTCGGGGCGCACGAACATGAACCAGTCTCCCGTCCCCAGATCGCGCTGGTAGGCCAGGAGAAAACCGGGCGCATGCGGCAGAAGCGTGCCCGTACGGTCGATGCGCCCGCGCATCCCGAGCGAAACCACGTTCAGCCCCTTGCGGTAGTCTCCGGTCGCCGAAAGATGCGTCCCCGAACCGGTCACGACCGGGGCGATCGTGAGCGACCAGGCCGCGTCGGCCAGAGCGGTACCGGGTGTCGCGCAGAGAAACACGGCGGCCAGGACGCCGAGAACGGCGCCCGGCATGGGCCCTCGCCGCCGGACGGCACGAGCCGCGTTGCAGGGTACGCGCGCAGCCACTCCGTGCACGATAGCACGGCGGCCGCGCGTCCAGAAGGCCGTCAGCCCCCCAGCAGGGTCTCGACGAGGGCGGGCACGACTTCGGATGCGGGGCCGTAGCGCCCCTCCGTGAAGGTGTCCGCGTTGCGCGACGGCTCCAGGTTCAGCTCGGCCGTGAGGGCGCCCACGGCCCGGGCGGCGTCGACGAAACCAGCCGCCGGATACACGTTTCCCGAGGTGCCGATGGAGAGAAACAGGCGGGCCCGTCCCAGGGCCGCATAAATCCGATCCATCTCGAGCGGCATCTCGCCGAACCAGACGACGTGCGGCCGCAGCGTACCCGTCCGGCCGCAGCATGAGCAGCGGGAGTCCGCAGTGACCTCGTCGTCGCGGTCGAACACCTGGGCCGATATCTCGCAGCGGACTTTGCGGAGTTCGCCGTGCATGTGGATCAGACGGCGGCTCCCCGCCCGCTCGTGCAGATCATCGACGTTCTGCGTGACGAGCAGGTACTCTCCCTCCCAGGCCTGCTCGAGCCTGGCGAGCGCCGCGTGGGCTGCGTTCGGCCGAATCGCGGCATCAGTCACCAGGGCGCGGCGGCGCTCATTGTAGAAGCGCTGAACGAGTGCGGGATTGCGGCGGAAGGCTTCCGGAGAAGCGACGTCTTCGACCCGCACCCCTTCCCACAGCCCCCCCGCCCCGCGAAACGTCTGGATCCCCGATTCCGCCGAGATCCCGGCGCCGGTCAGGATGACGATCGATGCGTCACGCCGCAGCTTCGCGAGCATGCGTCGCCCGTCAGGAAAACTTCGAGAAATCGGGGGCCCGCTTCTCCATGAACGCGCCGAGCGCCTCCATGGCTTCGGGTCCGCGCAGAAGGCCGGCGAACTCCCGGAACTCGGCCTGCATGACGCGGGTAAGCTCGTCGCGGTTGGCCGCCTTGAGCAGCCGCTTCGAAATCCGCACGGCCCCGGGCGCCTTGGCCGCCAGCACCGAGGCGCGCTCGATTGCACGCTGCTCGGCCTGCCCCGCGGCGACGACCTCGTTGACGATACCCACTTCGCGCGCCACCTCGGGGGTGAACGGCTCGCCGAAGAGCAGCAGCTCGGCGGCCTTGGCGTGCCCCATCATGCGCGGGAGCAGCAGGCTCGATCCGGCTTCGGGACAGAGGGCCAGGTTCACGAACGGCATCTGCAAGCGGGTCCCCGCGCCGGCATAGACGAGATCGCAGTGCAGCAGCATCGTCGTGCCTACGCCGATGGCGATGCCGTCGACCGCGGCGAGCAGCGGCTTCTCGAAATTCACGAGCGCGTCGAGAAAGCGGGCCACGGGGCTTTTCTCGTCGGACGGAGGATTCTGAATGAAATCGCTGATGTCGTTGCCGCTCGTGAAGCAGCCAGGGACGCCGGCCAGCACGACCGCCCGTATCTGCTCGTCGGCATCGGCGCCACGCAGGGCGGCGTCCAGGTCGGCATACATGGCCAGGGTCAGGGCGTTCTTCTTCTCGGGCCGGTGCATGCGCACCACGAGCACACGCCCATGGCGTTCGGTCTGAATCAGCTCACTCATGCGGTCACTCCTCAAAGGAATACATTATGGCCGACGCGCCGGACAATCCCAAATACGGCGGAACGGACCGAAACCGAACGGTGCGCTGCGGTGCGGAGAAATCCCGAACATTGCGCCCTCTCCGCGGGAGAACGGAGAGGGCGCCCGAACAGGTCAACCAGAACAGGAGTACGGCTCCTGGTGTGCGTGCGGGGTCTGCTCGCGAAGAACCGTTCCAAAACCGTCTCGACGGCGGTCTCGCCCTTCCCTCCGGCTCGTTCCCAAGCTGAGATCATTCTTGCGCATCGCGAAACACCTGTCGGCCATGAGGCGCTTGCCGCCGAGCCCGCGCCATCCGACACGTTACGACGTGTCGCGACCCTGAACGGGCGGGCTTGAACGCACGACTCGGATCCGCAGGGCATATTGTCCCGGGCTCGCCCGCCGGCCGCTCGTCCGCGCTGCGCCGTGGGTGCGGCCCCCGGGGCTCGTGCGCTGCGTCGGCGCCTCCTATCCTTCCAGAAGAACCGCTGCGAACCCGAGGAGTGCGTTCAATGGAACCGGTCGAAATCATGCGTCATTTCTTCGAGGATGTCTGGAACAAGGGTGACATGACTGCCGCAGACGACTGCTTCGCGGGCCCGCATGTCACGCACGACCCCGATCACGCCTGGGTCACGCGTGGCGCCGAGGGAATGAAGCGTCTCGTTTCTCTGTACCGCGCCGCCTTTCCCGATCTGCGGATCAGTGTCGAAGACTGCCTCGAAGCAGGCGATCGGGTCGTGACCCGCTGGGTGCTGCGCGGGAAAAATACCGAGCGCTGGTTCGGCCACGCGCCCACGGGGCGCGCCGTCGAGGTTTCAGGCATTCAGATCGACCGCTTCGAAGACGGCAAATCGACCGAGACGTGGATGCAGTGGGATATGCTGGGCATGCTCATCGGCCTCGGGCACGCTTCGGAAAGCCTGCGCGAGCAGGGGAGCGAAGAAGCCGACATTTCCTTCGGCGCGACGCACAAGATGTGGTGGCAGCGCGACGAACAGGGACGCGACGAACCGCATCCCGGCCCCGAAGAATGACCTTCGCGGGCACAGCCACGGGACGTATCCGCGCGCCGGGCCTTGTTTGCAGACGGGGGTGACGACCGGGAGTGGCGTGTCGAGAGCGAACCGCGGCAGGGCGCGACCTTACTCGTCGACCTTCCCCCGACACGCCGAACACCGCGGCCCGCCGGATTGTTACCTTCCGACGTGCACGACTTCGGTATGGCCCTGGCGCAACTGAAATTCGGCAACCGGCGTCCAATTGGCGTCCTCGTCGGCCAGCCGGTCCGGCAACCATGAAATACGATAGCTGCCTTCGCCCAGTGCAAGGCGGGCCGTTTCAGCCGGGCGCAGCCTGCGGGTCACCACGATTCTTTCTACACCCGGCCCGAACTGGCGGATGCGGACGCGCCCGGAATCCCGAAGGGCGGTACCCTCCAGCACAAGCGAGCCGAACCCGAGCCGGACGCCGGTGAGCTCCCCTTCCCGCACGGTGGCCTCGGTCTCGAGAAAGCTGTCGCCCGTACCCTGGGCGCGAACGCGATAGGCGCCCGGCGGCAGTACGACGAGCACGCCGTCGGTCGCAGCCGGCGCCCAGACGGCCGTCACCGGTCTCGCATATCCCGTTTCGGGCGCGGCGGCAGGAAAGATGGAGACGCGGCTCTGCACCGGCCGGTTTTCGGCATCGGAGACCGCGACCCGCATCCCCGTGACCGGAGCCGTCGGCGTAGCGCCGCAACCGCGCGTACACCCGCCTGCGAGCAGCGCCAGACTGAGCGCCGCCGCCCGAACCGCCGTTTTCCGGAACACTGCCGCCCTGCGCATACGGTTCAGTCCTTCTGTACGATGACCGACATCGACGGCGGCGTGAAGGTGCCGTTGAGGCCGTCGCTGTCGCAGACGCCGTTGGCGGCGCCGTTGTCATAGGATTCGGTGCTCAGTGTACAACCCACCGTGGCGTAAAGATAGCCGTTCAGATCCTTGGCGATCGCGGCGCTCGACAGGAACTGAAAGGCACGGCACTGACCGCCCAGGGCGCCGGTGTCGCCGGAGTGGTTTGAACAACCGGCCGTCGCGATGCGTCCGACTTCAGTGAAATCGGCCGGGGCGCCGGGCACGACCGCCGTCCGGTAAATGCGCGCACCATCCTGCATGTTGTCGAACCCGACGTACAGGTAGCCCTGGTTGACCTCGAGCAGCGACACGGCGATGTTGCGCATGGATTCGAGCCCGGCGTCGGATCCGGCGGCGCTCGTCGTAAACACCCGCGACCAGGAGGCTCCCTGCGTGCACGCGCTCGAGCACTTCCACAGCTCGCCACCGGCGCTCGTCGACGTCGCGCCCGCCGTACCGACGTTGCGCACGAGAAACAGGGTGTTCTGCCACACGAACATGCGCGGATGCCCCTTGCGCCCCGGGCTGATCTTATCGAGGCTGTCGATGACCAGCGTCGTGTCGTCGGCGGTGGAGGCCGACACCGCACCGAAGCCCGCCTGCGAGAGCACGATTCCGAAACTCGCCGCCGCCGCAGGTTCACCGTTGGAGAAGGCGAGCCCGCCGTTATTGGCGATGAAAAAGGCATCGGCCGCGACCAGCCCGCTTGCGGCCGGGACGTACAGCATGCTGTCGATGCCGACCATGCCGGTCGTGTTGCGCTCGGGGTTGGAGATCGTGCCGCTCTTACCGAGATAGTCGATATCGCGGGCAATCAGCTCTGTCCCCGCGCCGCACGAGACCACGCCACCAGCGGCGCCGAGCGGAATCTTGGACAGGTACGGCGCCTGGGTTCCGTGGGCAGACGAGATACCCACGTAAAGATTCGCGCCGTAGGCATACACCGTCTGCGCGCTCGTGGTGTTCTGACCGCCCGTCAGGCCCCCGATGGCGCAGGCGCTCCAGTTGAGCTGGGTGTCGACGTCCTGCGTGAAGTAGACATGGCTGACGTTATCCTTGATCGGACCGACCATGAGGATCTCATATTCGGTTCCGCCGATGTTCGGAAGGCCCGAGTTGAAACCGACGAGACCGGTTTCCTGGTTCGGCCCCCAGGCGGTGGCGCAGCTGAGCGCCCCATCGATGCCGAACGAGGGCGCATAGGGGCACGTCGCCGGCGCGGCGGGGCCCATGAAGGTCACGCCAACCGGATTGGCCCCATCGGCCTCGAAGCGGAATGCGCCGTTGTTCACCCTGTTGGGACCGAGGTACACGCGGTTCGCGTACGTGAAGGCGAAATTGTTCGTCGTGTTGTCGGCGAAGGGATCGACGAACAGCGGCCCGTCTTCGAGGTTCGAGATCAGGCTTCCACGACCGCGGAAACTTGCCTGGTTCTCCGGCACGCCACGCAGGCGGTTGCCCGCGACGTCGAGCGGAATGCCGGCCACAGCGTTCGAGGCATAGACGGTCACGCGGTAGAACACGCCCGCCTGCGCCGCCGCATGCGTGAGTAGATAGACCGACGGATTCGCCGTCTTCTCGACCGATACGATGTCGCCCAGTGAGGGTGAAATCGAGTACTTGAGCTGCGTTCCGGCCAGGGCATCGACGTCTGCCGTGCACTGGCGCGCCGCGGTGAAGCCGGAGAGACACTCGGCGCTGCCATCGACGTCGCCCTGACGCATCGGTTCGCTGAACGTCAGCCGCACCGTCGTCGGAGAGATCGAAACCGCCTCGAGCAGACGCGGCTGGGTGGTATCGACCGCCGCCGTTCCGAGCGTCGTGGTGAACGCAGGCGCTCCAACCGGTTCGTTCTCATCCTGATCGCGAACGTTGGAAACCGTGATGCGGTAGTAGGTCGAAGGCACGGTGTCGGCGCCGCACTGGGCCGCGGTCTCCAGGTCGTAGACGTTGGTCGCCACCTGGGCGATCGTGACGGGCGCGGGCGAGAGGTTCACGCAGCCGGTCGCAGGATCTTCGGCAATCGCGTAATTCGCAGGGGCCATGGCCATCGACGGCTGCACCGGCTCGGAGTAGACGACCCGCAGGTAATAGCGGCCCCCGGTGTGAAAGGAGCTGGAGGCAAGCAGATACGGGGCCGTGGCGTTGACGATGACCTGCATCTCGGCCGCGGCCATGGCGTTTCCGGCGGCATCGAAGATGCGGTTGCCGGCCGAAACCTGGATGGCGTCGAAGTTCATGTCCTGCACGAGCAGCTGTGAGTCGGTGCGCAGCTCGACGAGCCCGTCGGTCGCCGCGCAGTCATCGGTCCCCAGGAGCAAAATGGCAGTGGCGCCGCCCGAGGCGTTGTCGTGATAGACGAAATCGCCCGGTACCAGTTCACCCCCGGCGCCGCAGGCCGGTTCTCCCGTAGCGCCCCAGACGGGTTCGGAGAACAGGACGAAGATCCGGTCGTTGTCGACACGGCTGCTGGCCCGCACCATGACCGGCGGCGCCATGTCGCCCTCGACGACGTCGGAGCCGTTCAGACGGCTGCGTGAAGCGTCCATGCATCCGGCGCCCTGATTATCGGCGTTCAGATAGCAACCGGAGAGATCGCGCAGGCCGACCTGCCCGGCCGTCGCGGTGAGGTCGGGGCGGTTGCCCGTATCGTAGTAAAGCCCCTCGCCGAACGCGAGCCAGAGAACCTGGTCATTCTCGCCGCCGAGGCCGTCGACGGTATCGAGCGTATCGAGGCGCACGTTCGCGTACCCGGCAATCTGCCAGAGCGTGGTCACGCCGTTGAGCTGATCGTCGCCGAGGTAGCCGGGGAAGCTCGCATCGTCGACCGGCTTGTCGAACTGAACCCGCACATGGTCGAGAAGTCCGTTGCCGTCGATGTCGTAATAGTCTGCGCTTACGACGACCGGGCCGATGGGCCCGCTGTGGAACGTTCCGGTGATGGTCGCCGGCACGGGCACGTCAGCCGGCGCCGCCGCAGCATTGCCGCCCGGATCGAGGATGTCGACGCCGACGAGCTGAATCGGATCGCCGACGGCCACCGTGTGGCTGCCCGTCTCGAAGGTGATGATGAGTCGATCGTTGGGAGAATCGACGGTACTCCACGTGACCGCGCGGATCTCTGCGCTGCCGCCGAAGACATGGCCGTTTCCAAGCTGAAAGACCGTGTTCAGATCGATGCCCGCCAGGTCGGGGGCGAGGGTGCCTTCGGAGAAGCGGATGCGCAGCGTATCGCCTGCTCCCGCGCCCGGCTCACCCGCGACGTCGTCGTCTTCGGTCGCCGCGGCGGCATGCACGAAGGGGCCGGCCGCGTCGGATTCTGCGATGTCGAGCGCCCCGGCGTTGCCCGAGTCGCCGTACAGGCGAACCCCGCCCGTATCGGTGAGCAGGGCGGCCGAGGCGGTCAGCTCGGGCGTCTCGCCGGTATCGGGCGTCGTGGACGGATCGAACGCCAGATAAAGCACCGCGTCATCGGCCGTATCGAGGCCGCATGCCGAGGGAACGGCGGTTCCGTGAAGGATGCGCGCGTTGAGGTGCCCGGCCACGAACCAGCGCGCCGTTACGGCCCCGCGCCCGTTCAGAACATAGCCGTCGAAGCTCGCGTCGAGGGCGGTGCGCGTGAGGGTCAGCCGGTAGACGTCGACATGGCCGTCGACCGGATCGCAGTCGAGCGTATCGGCTGCCAGCAGGCTGAAGTCGTCGGTGACCGAGAAAGCTACCGCATTGGAGGCAAGCCCCTGCCGCGTGACGACAACGTCGTGCGAACCGGGCGCAAGAGCGGTCGGAATCGTGATGACGACGGCCGAGTCGCTCCAGCCGAGCACCGTCGCGGGTAGACCGCCGACGGTGACCGAAGACGTTCCCTGGGTCGCGCCGAACTCGCTTCCGCTGACGGTCACAATGACCGCGACAGGACCGGAACCGCGGCTGAGGGAAGCGATGAAGGGGGGCGGCACCGTATCGACGGTCATCGTGACGGCGTTGCTGAGGAGCCCGCCCGCCAGAACGGCGACGCTGTAGGTGCCGTTGGCGACCGTGGGCACGATGAAGCCAACCGACGTCGCGCTCCAGGTCGCGACCGTCGCCGGAAGCCCGGCGAAGAGCAGCTCCGACACTCCCTGCGCGGCTCCGAAGTTGGACCCGGCCAGCGTGACGATCGTTCCGCTTCCCGAGACGACCGGCGCCACGCCGTCGGCGTGCGGCTCGGCCGTGAACGTCCGGGCATTGCTCGTGCGGCCGCCCGACGAGAGGGCGACCTGCACGGCGCCCGGAGAAACGGTTGGCAGCAGCTCGACCGTGGCCGACGTCGACGTCCACGAAGTGGGCGTATGGGCAACACCGCCAAGCGTGACGGAACCGCCGGCGCCGAAGTTCGTGCCGCTCAGCGAGATGACCGTCGCGGCCGTGCCGCTCGACGGCGAGAGTGAGGCCAGGAACGGTTCGACCGCGAACGAAACGGCGGCGCTGGCCTGACCGCCGACGGTCACGACGATATCGTACACCCCCGCGGCCAAGCCCGACGGAACCTGGAAGGTGATTTCGTCGTGCGTCCACGAAGTTGCGCCGAGCGCGGTTGCACCCAGCGTGAGGGAACCCGCCGAGGCGCCGAAGTTCGTTCCGGTCAGGGTCACGAGAGTGCCGGCCGAGCCGGTCACCGGGCTGTGCGAGACGACGACCGGGCTGACCGTAAACGACAGGGCATTGCTGGCTACGCCGGCAATGACCGCCTGCACGGCATGGACGCCGCCCGGAGTCGTGACCGGCACGTCGAACTGCAGCAGCGTGCTCGACCAGAGGTCGGCCGCCACCGGAGTGCCGCCGATCGTGAGAAAGCCGGCATCCTGCACGGCGCCGAAGTTGGTTCCGCTCACCGACACAGTCGTCGCCGCGCTGCCGCTCGTGGGGGTGAGGGCGTTCAGGGCCGGCGTGACGGCGAGGGACAGGGCGTTGCTCGTCCGGCCGCCCACGACGACTGATATCGCGTGCGTTCCCGCCGTCACGGAATCGGGGACGGTGAACTGAATCGCGGTCGCACTCCAGGCATCCGGCGCAATTTCGAAGCCGCCCATCACGAGCCGGCTGGCTCCCGGCGTGTCGCCCAGATTCGAGCCGGCGAGGGTAACCACGGTTCCGCCGCTGCCGGTCGACGGCGCCGCCGAGACGAGCGACGGATCGATCGTGAACGGTACGGCGTTGCTGGCCTGTCCACCGACGAGAAGGGAAATCGTCGTCGCCCCCGCGGTCACCGCATCGGGGAGCGTGAAGTCGATGGACGTGTGATCCCACGCGTCTGCCGCGACGGCGACGCCGTTGACGTGCAGGGAGCTGGCCCCCTGCGCGGCACCGAAATTGACACCCGTGAGCGTCACGCTCGCGCCGCCGGTGCCCGTTGCGGGACTGACGGCGTCGATGCGGGGCTGCACCGTGAAGGCGACCGGAGACGAGGCAATGGCGCCGACGGTGACGACGACCGGATGGGCGCCGGCGGCCAGCGTGGCCGGCACGGTGAATTCGATGGCCGAGGCCGACCACGAATCCGGGATGACTGCGACTCCCCCCACCGTGACGGTGCTGCTCCCTTCGACGGCACCGAAATTGGTGCCCGTGAGGGTCACCGTCGTGCCGGCCGAACCGAAGGCGGGGGCCAGAGAGACAACCGTCGGGCGCACGGCGATCGTGATCGGATCGGTGGCCTGGCCGCCGACGATAAGACGCACGTCATGGATGCCGCCCGTGAGACTTGCGTCGACAGTGAACGTGACCGCCGTATCGAACCATTGATCGACCGTCGCCGCGGTTCCCGAGAGCGTGAGCGAACCGCTGCTGCCGAAGCTGGAGCCCGAGGCCGTTACCGTATCGCCGCCGGTCGCCACACGCGGATTCACCGTCGCCAGAACCGGCGACAGCGTGAAGAAGACGGCGTTGCTGGTGCGGGCGGCCGCTTCCACCGAAAGGGCGAACACGCCCGCGCCGACGCCGGCCGGAACCGTGAAGGTAATTTCCGTCGGATACCAGGCGGTGACCGGCGCCGTTGCGGCGCCGAAGTGCACGACGCCTGCCCCCTGGACCGCGCCGAAACCGGCGCCCGTGAGCGTGACCGTCGCGCCGGCCAGGCCGTTCGCAGGCGAGAGGGAATCGATGCGCGGATTCACGCCCAGCGTGCGGGCATTGCTGGTCTCGCCGCCGACCGTGAGCCGCACGTCGTGCACGCCGGCCCCGAGTGTGGGGGGAATCGTGAAGCTCACCGCGGTGTCGCTCCAGGAATCGGCGGTCAGCTGAACGGGCCCGACGGAAAGCACACTGCTACCCTGCACGGCACCGAAGCCGCCGCCCGTAAGCGTCACCGACGCCCCACCGGCACCGGCCGCCGGCGACAGGGACGCAATGTACGGCGCGACGGTCAGCGTCAGGGCATTCGAGGTCTCACCGCCCGAGACGATATCGACCACGTGCGTTCCCCCGGCGAGGGCCGACGACAGCACGAAGGTAACCTCGGTGGCCGACCAGGAAGCGGCCGGAACGGCCACGCCGTCGATGCGCACGACGCCGCTGCCGAAGTTCGTTCCGGTGACGCGCACGGTCGTGCCGCTCGTCGCGGCGACAGGCGCCAGAGCAAGCATCTCCGGAAGGACGCGGAAGCCGAGCGTGTTGCCCGTGCGGCCGTTCACCGTAACGGAGAGGGTCTGCAGGCCCGGCGCGGCATCGTCGGCGACCGTCCAGGTGAAGCCGGTGTGCGTCCACGTGTCGATCGCGAGCGACACCCCGCCCAGGAGCGCGACGCTCGAACCCTGTGCCGCCCCGAGGCCGGTCGCCGAGACGCCGACGGCATCACCGCCGCTCCCCTGCGCGGGCGAGACCGTCGACAGCCACGGATCGATGGTGAAGGGGACGGCGTTGCTTGCAACACCGCCGACGACGACCGCGACTTCGGTCACGGCGGCCGCGAGCGCAGGCGGTACCACGAAGGTGATCTGCGTATCGGTCCAGGTGGCCGAGGCCAACGCCGTGCCGCCGACCCGCAGCGTGCTCGCACCGTGCGAAGCGCCGAAATTACGACCGGTAACGGTGACGAGCGTGCCCGCCGTAGCGGCCGCCGGAGAAACCGAGTCGATTGCGGGCGTCACCGTAAAGGTGGCCGTCGTCACCTGGCCGCCGACGGTGACGGCGAGGCTATGCGATCCGCCCGCCAGTGAGTCAGGAAGAGTGATCGAGAAGCCATCATGCGTCCATCCGGATGGAGCGATTGATGCGCCGCCAAGGGTGACGGAGGATGTTTCCTGCGAAAGTCCCAGGTTACTGGCCTGAACGCTCACGACCGTGCCGCCGCCTCCGCTCACCGGGGTCAGGGCGAGAATCGACGGCTGCACCGTGAGGTTCAGTCCGTTGCTGTTCTCGCCCCCCACGACGACGAAGACCGGCTGCGTACCGGCGGTTACCTCCGAGGGGAGCGTAAAACCGATGGCGGTCTGGCCCCACGCCCCCGCCGCGAGGGAAACCCCGGCCACCGAGAGCAGGCTGGCTCCCTGCCCGTCGCCGAGGTTCGTGCCCGAAAGCGACAGCGCGTTGCCGGCGGTCGCCGTGAGCGCGTCGAGCGCCGTCAGCGACGGACGCACCGCGAAGAAAACCGCGTTGCTGTCTTCGCCGCCGACTGTGACGCCGACGGCATGCGTCCCGGCCGTGACGTCGTTCGGCACCGTGAAGTCGATGCGATCGTTCTGCCAGGCATCGGCCGGCACCAGCGCATTGCCGATCCGCAGCTGCGCCGCAACCCCGCCGAAGTTCGCGCCGGTCATCGTCACGGCCGTTCCGCCTGTGCCGTTCGTGGGGGTCAGCGTCGCGATCGTCGGACCGACGACAAACGACTGCGATCCTGAAGTGCGCCCGCCGACCACGACGCGCACGGCATAGGTGCCGCCCGGGAGGTCGTTCGGGATTTCGAGCGCGATGGCCGTGTCCGACCACGACGACGTGGTCACCGGAGTCGCGCCGAAGAGGACGATGCCGCCGCTCGCGCTCGCCCCGAAGTTCGTGCCGTTCAACGTGATCGGCGTTCCGCCGGGCCCGCTTGCCGGCGACACCGAAGAGAGTACGGGGTCTACCGCGAAAGAGGCCGGATCGGCGGCCTCTCCGTCGACCGTCAGCTCGAGGCTGTGCAGGCCGCCCGCCACATCGGCGGGCACCGTAAAGACGATGGTGTCGTGGGTCCACGTCGAGGGGGTGATCGAGCGGCCGCCGAGCGTCAACGTGCTGGTCCCCTGCGGGCCGAATCCGGTTCCGCTCAAGGTAACGACGGTGCCGGCCGAGCCCGAGGCCGGCGCGACCGATTGCACGACCGGCCGTACCGTGAAGGTCAGCGGCGCGAGGGTCTCGACGCCGTTCACGGCGGCCGTCACCGAACGCGCGCCGCCCGGAACCGAGCCGGGGAGCGCGAACCGATATTCCACCGGCGACCACGAGGCCGGCGTCATGGCGATGCCGTCGACGTAGAGCGCGCCCGCCGAAGCCGACGGCCCGAAGCCGGTCACGCTCACCTGCACGAGGTCGCCGCCCGTCGCCGGATCGGGAACGAGCAGGCGCAGATCCGGGTGCACCGTGAACGGCAGGGCAGTGCCCGCCACGCCGCCGATCGTGACCTGCAGCGTCTGCGCGCCGGCCGCAAGCGTGGCGGGGAGCGTGAAGTCGATGTCGGTGGCGCTCCACGTATCGACGCCCAGAACCTGTCCGCCGATGGCGACGACGCCGTCACCCTGCAGGACGCCGAAGCCGCCGCCCGTCAGGTGGACGCTCGTGCCGGCCACGCCGGCGCTGACATCGGCGGCGAAGACGGGGACGATGGTGAACGGTTGCGCCACTGTCGCGAAGCCGCCGACGGTGACCGTCAGGTCGTAAAGACCGCCGCGGTCGAGCGCCGTGATCGTGTAGCGAATCTCCGTGTCGCTCCATGCATCGGGCGTCAGCGACAGGCCATCCAGACGAATGGCGCTCGAACCCTGCGTCGCGCCGAAGTTGCTCCCCTGCATGACGAGGACGTCGCCGAAAGAACCGCTGGAGGCCGAAAGCGACGTCACAGTCGGAACCACGGCAAGGGTGACCGGATTCGCGCTCACCCCTTCGACGACCAGCGTCAAGGGATGCACGCCGGCCGGAATCGTGGCGGGAAGCGTGAACTCGATCCGCGTAGGGCTCCAGGTGTCGGCAGCGAGGGGAATACCGCCGAGCGCGAGGCTCGCCTGCGTCGCCGCCCCGAAGTAAAGGCCGTCGAGCGCGATCGAATCGCCGGCCGTCGCCGCACCGGGGGTCACCTGGGCGATCTCCGGCGGCGGGAATTGCGTGAGGTTCATCGCCCGCACGTTGGCCGGCTGACCGGCGACGGTCAGGAGCACATCCGCCGCGCCGAGCGGCAGGCCCGCGGGGACCTCGGCGGTAATCGCCGTGGAGAACCAGGCGTGAATGACGGCTGCACGGCCGCCGACAGTGAGTGTCGACGAGCCCTGCGCGGCGCCGAAGTGCACGCCGGTCAGCGTAAAGACGGTGCCGATGATACCCGCATCCGGCGTCAGAGCATCGACCCGCGGACGCACCGTAAAGAATTCCGCATTGCTGCTTTCGCCGTTCAGAACGACCGTCAGCGCATGCACGCCCGCTTCCATGCCGGCCGGAATGCGGAACGTGAAGCCGGTATCGCTCCAGCTCTCGACCGGCGGCGAATACGCGCCCAGCGTGATCGACGCATCCAAGGACGACGCGCCGAAGTTGGTGCCGGTCACGGTCACGAGGGTCCCCTCGCTGCCGGACGTCGGCGTCAGCGTGGCGACGTACGGCGAAGTCGGCGTGGTGACGGCAAGCAGAAGTTCGTTCGAAGCGACGCCGCCCACCGTGGCGATGACGGCGTGACTGCCAGGCAGCAGCCCGGCCGGGATGGCGAAGGTGACCGCGTCGTCTGCCCAGGCCGTTGTCGATGCCGCAAGGCCTCCGACCGTCAACGTGCCGCCCGATCCGAGGCCGACGCCCGTTGCGACGACCGCCTCGCCGATCATGCCCGAGACAGGTGAAAGCGCAAAGAGCGCCGGAGCTCCCGGCCCAGTCACCACGAACTCGATGCTGTTCGACGGCTGTCCGCCCGCGGTCACCGCCAGGGCATAGGTGCCCGGCGCAAGACCCGCCGGCACGTCGAACTCGATTGCTTCGGCCGACCAGCTCGCCGGCGCGATCTGGAGCGGACCCAGGATCAGCGCGGCGGCGGCGGCACCGAAATTCGTCCCCCGCAGGGTGACGCGGGTCCCTTCCGGACCGCCCGCGGGAACGGCCTCAAGCGCGGTCGGAACCACGGTCAGGGCGCCGGCAGCCGTGTTCCCGGCCACCGTGATCGCGACCAGGGTTTCGCCCGGCTCCGCATCATCGGGCACCGTGAACTGAACCGCCGTGTTGGTCCACGAATCCGCGGCGACCGGGGTGCCTCCCAGCGTGAGCGTAGAACTCCCCTGCTCTGTCCCGAAGCGCTCGCCGAGAACGAGCACCGGCGTGCCCCCGGTGGCCACGAGGGGCCCGACAGACTGCACGGCCGGCGCCGGCGCCGTCGTAACCGTGAACGAAACGGCATTCGATGTCTGCCCGCCGACGGTGACCTCGACGAGCACGGAGCCTTGCGCGACGGAACCCGGTACGGAGAACGTGATCAGCGACTCGCTCCAGCTCGCCGGCGTCACCGTCACGCCCCCGAGGCGCACCACGCTCCCGCCCGCCGCCGGACCGAAGTTCACCCCGCCGAGCATGACGATGTCAGCCGCGACTCCGGAATTCGGCGAAATCGCATCGATGCGCGGGCGTACGGTGAAGTTCACCGTGTTGCTCGCTTCGCCGCCGGCCGTGACGCTCAACACACGGATACCTGCGGGAACCGAAGCCGGCAGCGTGAAGACGATCTCTGCGTCGGTCCACGTCGTCGGCGTGATCGCCATGCCGCCGAGCGTGAGGCTGCCGCCGGCCGGCGAGCCGAACCGTTCGCCGCGGATGACAATCTCGGCACCGGCCGACCCGGCAACCGGAGCGAAAGAAAGAATGCGCGGCGAGGTCGCGGTCGTAACCGTGAAGGTCTGGCTATTGCTGAGTTGGCCCGCCACGTCGACCTGCACGTCGTAGGTGCCTGCAGGCAGCGCGGGAACCGTGACGGCGATGGCCGACGTCATCCACGCGAGCTCTGCGGCCGGGACGCCGCCGATCGCGACCTGGCCCGCCGCCGCGTCGCCGCCGAAGCCGGCGCCGAGCAGATTGACGACGGTACCGGCCGCGCCGCTCGCCGGATCGACCATGAACAATGCGGGCGCCGTCGACGTGATCACGTTCAGCGGCACGGCGTTCGAGAACTGCCCGTTGACCTCGAGCATGACGTCGTGCGCGCCGGCGCTCAACGTTCCGGGTACGCGCACCGTCACCGCCGTGTCGGTCCACGATTCGATGGCGGCCGAAATTCCGCCGATCCGGGCGGTACCGGAGGCGCCGAAATGGTGGCCGACGACCGAGAACACGTCGCCCGGCCAGGCCACCGACGGCGTCAGGGCATCGATGGAAGGCTGCACGGCCAGAACCAGCGTATTGCTGGCTTCACCGGCGACCGTGACGGCAACGTCGACAAAGCCCGCCGGAATTCCATCGGGAATGCGGAAATCGATCTGCGTGGCGGTCCACGTGACCGGCGCGACGGCCAGACCGCCGACGCTGAGCAGACTGGTCGCCTGCGTGGCGCCGAACGCGGTGCCGCCCACGGCGATGCGTGTCCCGAACACGCCGCCCGCGGGCGCCAACGTGGCAATCCACGGCGACACAGAGAAGAAGACCGGCGCGCTCGCCTCGCCGCCGACCGTGACGACGACCTCCTGCGGCCCGGCCGCAAGACCCGCCGGAATATCAAGCTCAACGGCCGTGCTCGACCACGAGACGGGGACGGCCGGCACGCCGCCGACCGTCACGGTGCTTGATCCCTCGGCGGCGCCGAAATGCGCGCCCGACAGGGTGATGCGCGACCCCCACGGGCCGCGAACCTCCGAGAGAGCGGTCACGAGGGGAACCACGGCGAAGTCCAGCGCGTTCGACGCCTGGCCGTTCACGACGACACCGAGCGGGTACCGTCCGCCGTCCGGATCGACCGGCAGCGTCCAGCCGATGGCATCGGAAGACCACAGATCGGCCGTGAGACCGAGCGTTCCGAGCCGGAGAACGTGGCCCCCCTGCGCAACGTCGAATCCGCTACCCGTCACGGCGACGGTCTGCGCCACGCTCCCCCGGGCGGGCGTGACGGCGCGCAGGTGCGGCACGAGGCCGAACTCAACCGTATTGCCGTTCTCGGCGCCGACACGCACGAGAACCGCAATGCGGCCGGCCGTGCGCTCGGGCATGACGAAGCGGATGCGGTCGGCAGCCCACTCGATGACGTCGACGGTCGCGCCGCCGACGAGCAGCAGCGAGCTCCCCTGATCGGCGCCGAAGTTCCATCCGGTCGCCGTTACGAGGGTGCCTGCCGTTCCGGCGGCGGGCGAAAGGGAATCGATCCAGGGCGAGGTCGGCGACGTGACCGTGAACGGAACCGTACCCGAGCGCACGCCCGCCACTTCGACGGCAAGGGGAACCGTTCCGGTGGGCAGCGCGGGCACGCGCGCGGCGATTTCGGTGTCGGTCCACGCGTCGACCGGCGCCGTCAGCGTATCAAAATACACCTCGTCGCCCGCAGCCCGCGCGCCGAACTCGAGACCACGAATGCGGACGGGCGCGCCGACCATGGCGGTCGCAGGCAGCACTTCGGTCACCGCCACGGTTCCCGGAGCCACGACGGTCAAGGCAAGCGAATTGCTGGTCTGCCCGCCCGCTTCGAGCAGGACGTCATATTCGCCGGGTGTCAGCGCGCCCGGCGTCGTGACGCGCACCTCGGACGCACTCCACGTTTCGACCGTCGCCGGAATGCCGCCGAGAAGAACGCTGCCCTGGGCCGCGCCGAACCCGGCGCCGCGCAGCACGACCGACGTGCCGGCCGTGATGGCGGCCGGCGACAGCTGCGAGAGCGTCGGCCGGACGCGCAGAGCGGCGGGCGCGCTCGTCTGACCGTCGACGCGGAGCACGACGGGCTGCGTGCCGGCCGTCACGGCGGCGGGAAGATCGAAAACGACGCTCGTTTCGCTCCACGAAACCACGACCGCAGCGAGGCCGGCCACGGTCACGGCGCCGTTCAGTTCAGCCGGGCCAAAATGCGAGCCCACGGCAACCACGCGCGTGCCGCCGAACGCGGTGTCGGGAACGAGCATCGTAATGGCAGGCGCCGGGCGCGCATCGACCGTAAAGGTAAGGCTGTTGCTCGTCTTTCCGGCGACCCGCACGGCGACGGATTGTGGTCCGGCAGGCGTGCCGGCGGGAATGCGGAAGGTGACGGCGGCCGCCGACCAGCTGATCGGGGCCAGGCTCGCACCACCGAACAGGAGCACAGAGCTCCCCTGCGCGGCCTGGAAGTTCAGGCCGTCGACGACGACGACCGTCCCCGTCGGGCCGTTCGCCGGGAGCAGTCGCGACACCACCGGGGCCGGGTGCTCGACGACGAACGAGGCCGGCTGCGCGACCTGGTTGCCCACGGTAAGCGAAACGTCGGCCGTGCCGACGGTGAGGCTTCCGGGGACGACGAAGGTGATCGACGTCGGAGTCCAGGCTACGATCGTGGCCGCCACGCCTCCGACGAGCAGGCGCGAGTCGCCCTGCGTACCGCCGAAACCGGTACCGGTCAGCGTCACCGGGGTTCCGGCGGGTCCGCGTTCCGGCGCGACGGTCTGAACGACCGGACGCACCGCGAGGGCGACCCCGCCGCCCTCTTCGCCGCCGGAGGAAACCGAGACCGAGTACGAGCCGGCCGTCAGCGTCGGCTGAACCACGAAGCGGACCGCGGCATTGTCCCAGGCCTCGGTCTCCACGACGTGGCTGCCAAGACGCAGCTCGCCTGCCGTGCCGAGGTTCGTTCCCGATACGGCAACGGCCTCGCCGGCCACCGCGGTGCTCCTGTCGATATTCCGCAAGGACGGCACGATCCGCAACGGAAGTGTATTGCTCGTCCGCGCGCCCCGGCGTACCGCCAGCGTGTACGCCCCGGCCGGAAGGGAATCCGGAATCCGGGCCGTGATGCGCGTCTGGCCCCAGCGCGTCGTCTCGAGGGGCACGTCGCCGACGACGACGGTACCTTCGCGGCCGAGACCGCGGCCGGTAATTTCCACCTCGTCTCCTCCGGTCGCCGCCTCGCGGCTGAGCGCATCCAGGCGCAGCGTCTGACCCGCAAGCGTCCCTTCAGGGTCGGTGCCGAACGCATAGGAGAAGGGATCCCAGGGATTCTCGCCGCAGCCGGCAACGCTCCCCATCACGAAGGACAACAGAACGACCCGTCCAAAGATACGCATCCGCTTCAACCCGTTGAATTTCTGCCCGCGCATGACTACTCCCCTCCCGCCGGCAAGGCCGAAGCCGCCGTCGGCTCGGTCGAGGCCGCCGCAGCTGCCTCAAGCCCGCCGCTCACCGCCGCCGGATAGGTCTCCGCACCGGTCACCGCCGTAGAAAACGACGCCCCGGTTACCGGAGCGGGCGCTTCAGGTTCGGCCAACGCATCTCCCGCACCGAAGGTATGCGGGAGCGTCGCAAACCACGCCGACGTCCCGGCCGACACCGGCAGCACCACCGGGCGCGATGCCGCCGACTTCGGCAACGCACTCAGCTCGACCGCGCGCCACTGCGATCCGACCGTGAACGCGAAGCGCGCCGGCTCCGTCACCGTCGCGGGGGCAACGTCGGATGGTTCCCAGGCCAGCTGCAGGTCGATTTCATCGCGGCCGCGGCCGCAGGGCTGAATGCGCCGCACCAGCTGCGGATCGCCCGCCACAGGCTCGGTGACCGGCCTCGAGCGCCACCATTCGTAGGCGCCGAGGCCGCCGAGCGGGATGCCGTAGAGCGCCAGGATAGACAGGCCGCGGCCGACGTCGCGCCCCCGAGCCATGCCGATACCCACCAGCCCGGCCGTGAGCCCCGCACCGGCATAGCCGCTCCACTTCAGGATCTCGTCGGTGCGCGACAGCTCGCGCCGGATGACGCGGAACCCCGTCTGGGATTCGACGAGCGAAACATTGCACAGCAGCGGGGCTTCGAGGCGCGCCTGCCAGACGCCGCCGTGCTGCCGGAGCGCCAGCCGCAGCGACTGCTCAGTCGCGGCGAGCGGAAACGCCTCGAGCGGGCGTTGCTGCATCTGGTGAAAGACCGGCGGCTGCGGAATCGCGCGCACCGGCGCGCAGGCGGTCAGGAGAAGGAGAAGCGCAACGACGGCAAGTGCGTGCCGGTGCGCAGAGTGTACCCACTGCATGTCGGAGACCCGGTTTGTTGACGGGGAAACGCAGAAATGGGTACAACCGCAGAATGCGTCGAACGACGACCGCCCTGACAGTCCCAACCGCACACAGAGAGGGATGCAGCTCCCCGCTCCCTCTCCGTGGACCTACCTCTGCCTCACCCCGAAAACTCTTTGCGGACGCCCGTTTATCGAGCGCCCGGATGTACAGTCAAGCAGGAATTGACTCGCTGCGCAAGCGTGCGTCAATCCCCCGAACCGCCGTTGGCATCGGGGCCGACCGCGGGCGGGCACCGACGCGACGATTGCCGGGTGTAGCCGGCGCGAGGCACGCCGGTGTGGCGCGAGACAAGGAAATCTCAGAGCGGCGCGCCCTGGGCGTCGAGCGCCGACGGAATGTACTCCGTGTGCCAGGCCGACCCGTCATATTGGAGCAGAAAGAGGTCGCAGCGGGCCGGAGCATCCAGTGCGTGCTCCTGCAGATAGCGTGCGGCCAGCTCGGCCATGCGCCTGCGTTTGCGACCGGTGAGACTCGCGAGCGCGCCGCCGAAGCGTACCGATCGGCTGGCTCGTACCTCGACGAAGCAGACTACCCCCTCGGGCGAAACGGCGACCAGATCGATTTCGCCGTACCGGCAGCGCCACCGCGCATCCCGAACGACATAGCCCCGCGCTTCCAGGTCGCCCCGTGCGACCCGTTCGCCCCACTCGCCGAGTCGCTGCCTGCGACCGACGGCCGACTCCCCCTGCGCGCGCTGTTTTGCCGCCATGGTTCATCCTGGATCATGCGCCGGCCAGACGCTGTCTGCAAGCCGGGGGCGGCGTGGTAGAATGACCTTTTTTTCACCCCGGACGGCGCGTGTCTTTGGAATCCTGGCTCGCCATCTACCGCGAAGAGCTTTTCCTGCTGTTCCCCCTCGCCACGACGCTGGTCAGCATGGGGGCCTTCGTGCTGTTCGCGACCCCGATGACGTGGATCGCCTGGCGCCGCCCCGCCTGGGCAGAGCCCTACCGAATCCAGGAGCGCATCGGTGACGCCCGGCGCATCATCGGCCCGTCCATCCGCTACTGGCTGGAGAACAACCTGGCCATGACCGCGCTTACCGTTCTCGTCTGGCCGCTGCTGCGCCAGACCGGGATTCACGCCGGTCCCCTCCCCCCGTGGTACATCATCGCGCTCCAGGTGGTCTTCTTTCTCTACCTCGACGATTTTCTTTACTACTGGATGCACCGCACCCTGCATCACCCCCGCCTTTACCGCAGAGTTCACGCTGTGCACCATCGGGTCTTCATCCCCTGGGCGGTGACAGCGCACTACATGCATCCAGTGGAATTCATTCTGACGGGGACCCTGGCCCTGCTCGGCCCGGTGCTGCTCGGCGCCCACGTCGTCACGGTGTGGATCTGGATCGCCTTGCGCCAGTGGGAGGCGGCCGAGGGGCACTCGGGATACAGCTTTCCGTGGAACCCGTCGCACCTCGTGCCCGGCTACGGCGGCGTGGAGTATCACGACTTCCACCACGCCCGCTTCCGCGGCAACTACAGCGGCTTTCTCGGATACCTCGATGGCATCTTCGGCTCCTACTCGCCCGGGTACCGCGAGCGCCTGGCGGCGAAGAAGGCCGCGGCCCGGAGCGCCGCCGCGTGAGCCCCGCATCGACGGCACCCCGCGGCCCGGCGGTCATCATCGTGAACCCCCGCAGCGACGGCGGACGCACCGGACGTCACTGGGCGAAGCTCGAACAGCGCATCATTCACGCCCTCGCCGGCGCGACGACGCCTCCGCAGGTCCGCTTCACCGCCGGCCCCGAAGATGCCGGCCGCCTGGCGCGCGAAGCCGCCCGCGACGGATTCCGGGAAGTCATCGCCGTCGGCGGCGACGGCACGATCAACGAGGTCGTGAACGGACTGATTGAAGACGACCGCCCCGTCAATCCCGACTCGGTGCTCTCGGTCGTCATGCGCGGAACCGGTAACGACTTCCGCAAATCGCTCACCGGTTCCCGCTCGCTCGAGGCCGACCTGCGCGCGCTTGCCTCGCCGCGGGTGCGCCGTATCGACGTCGGGCGCATGGCGTTCGTCGATCACGCCGGTGCGCCGCGCCTGCGCTACTTCAACAACCTCACGAGCTTCGGCATGAGCGGCGAAGTCGATCGCCGCGTGAACGCAAGCCGAGCCGGACGCATTCTGGGCGGCAAGGGCGCGTTTCTGCTGGCCACGCTTCAAACGCTCGCCACCTACCGGAATCCCCGCGTCCTTCTGCGCTGCGACGACGAGCCGTTTTCGAACCAGGCCGTGCGTCTCGTCATCGTCGCCAACGGCTGCTATGCGGGGGGCGGCATGTGCTTCGCCCCCGGCGCCGCGCTGGAAGACGGGTGGTTCGACGTCGTCATCTTCGGCAATCTCTCGCGCGGCCAGATACTGCGCCACCTGCCCCGTATCTATCGCGGCACCCACCTCGACCTGCCGGGCGTTCAGCACAAGCGCGCCCGGCGGATTGAAGCCCGCAGCCACGACACCGTGCTGCTCGACATCGACGGCGAGGCCCCCGGCCGGCTCCCCGTCACCATCGAAATCCTGCCGCAGATCCTGCCCGTGCGGGGTTGACGCCTCGGCCGGACCGCGATACCTTCGGATCAGCCCTACGCCCTCTTGGAGTTCTTCATGCCGCGCCTCCGGGTCCTGCCCGCCCTCTTTCTGCTGCTCGCCGCCTGCCCCTCGAAACGCGAGGTGGCGCCCCCCACGCCGCAGGCTGCGACCCCCGAAGAAACGCGCGTCGAACGCGGACGCTATCTCGCCGAGGCCGTCACGGGTTGTCTCGACTGCCACAGCGAGCGCGACTTCGGCGAAGAGGGGGGGCCGGTCATCCCCGGAGCAGAGTATGCGGGGGGCGCCGTGTACGACGGCGAATTCATGATTCAGGGCCAGGCCATCCCCGGACGCCTGCAGCCGCCGAACATCACGCAACACGAAGAGACGGGGATCGGGGCCTGGAGCGACACGGAGATCCTCCGTTCCGTACGCCAGGGGATCGGGCGGAACGACCAGCCCCAGTTTCCGCTCATGCCGTACCTGAACTACCGGCAACTGACCGAAGACGACGCCAGCGCCCTGGTGGCCTTTCTGCGCACGATTCCTGCGAAGGAGAACCGCACACTCCCGCCGCACCTCATGCTCCCCGAAACGGCCCTGGCCGATATTACCGGTCTCCCCCCGGCCCCCATGGCCGTTACCGACACCCGTTCACGGGGAGAATATCTGGCCACGATCGCCGGCTGCGGCGACTGCCACACACCGCAGGTCGACGGTCGGCCGGATCGCAGCCGCTGGATGGCGGGGGGCGTGCGCATCGCCTCGCCCCGTTTCGACGTCGTCGTGCCCAACCTGACGCCCGACGCCGACACGGGGATGGGCAAGGCGACCGAAGTGGACTTCTTCCGGGCCATGCGTGAAGGAATCCCCTTCTCGCGGGGCACCCGCGGCCACGGTGAGAAGATGCATCCGCTCATGCCGTGGATCTTCTACCGGAACATGACGGATGCCGATCTGCATGCCATCTGGATCTATCTGCAAAGCCTGCCGCCGGTGCGGATGCAGGTGGAGTGAGGGCTTGAATTCCTGATTCTCAATTCTTGATTCCTGAGCGGGACCGGCAGGCATCGCGGCGCAATGCAGCACACTGAGCGCAAAGCGCTAAGCACTAAGCGCTAAGCGCTGAGCGTGAGGACAACAGTGCCCAGGTCTTTGCTGGCAATCGTTACTCGTCACTCGTCACTCGTCACGTCACTCGTCACTGGTTCGACAGGGCACCTGGTAGACTGTGCGGTCTTCGAGGCGCACCGCCGTGAGCGCATTGCCCCAGACGCAGCCGCTGTCGAGCGCCAGCAGATTCGGCCGCATGTGCAGCCCCAATGCCGCCCAGTGACCGCAGACGATCGTAACGCCGGCGCTCGCCCGCTGCGGCGCGTCGAACCAGGGGAGAAATCCGGCCGGACGTTCCTCGGGCCCCTCGTTGTGCGCGAACTCCATGCGCCCGTCCTTCGTGCAGAAGCGCAGCCGCGTGAAGGCGTTTGTCAGCACGCGCAGTCGCTCGATTCCCGACAGCTCTTCTCGCCAGGCGTCGGGCAGATTACCCCGCATGCCGCGCAGGTAATTGGCCCGGCCGCTCCCCTGCAACACCGTTTCGACTTCGCCGGCCAGGCGCACGGCATCGTCGGTCGTCCACTGCGGCAGCAGGCCGGCGTGCACCATGAGAAACTGCTCATCGCGTACCACGAGCGGCCGCGCACGGAGCCACGTCAGCAGTGCGTCGCGATCGGAGGCCTCGAGCAGCGCGTCGAAGGTATCGCTGCGCTTGAGCGGCTCAACCCCCTCGGCCACAGCAAGCAGGTGCAGGTCGTGGTTGCCGAGAACGGCCGTCACGGCATCCTGGTGCTCGGTCACCCAGCGCAGTATCTCCAGGGAACCCGGGCCCCGGTTCACGAGATCGCCCGCCAGCCACAGCCGGTCGCGCGCCGGATTGAAGTCGATACGCCGAAGCAGAGCCCGGAACGGTTCCCAGCATCCCTGGAGGTCTCCGATTGCGTAGGTAGCCATGGGTAATCAGGGTAGCACTTCGTGCGGCGTGCGCCACGAAGGAGCGAGACAGCGGGGTTTCCGTCCTTCCCTCCTTCCCTTCGCGTTTTTCGTTTTTCGTTTTTCGATTTTCTTGCGGGGGCCGTCCGTGCGACCATGTAGCAAGTACCGCGGCATGTTGCCGCGCTGCCACCTTCGTCTGGATGCCCTACTCCCGCCATCTCCCCGCTCCGATGCCCCCCGGCGAACGGCGCTGGGTCTTTGCCGGCGCCGCCGCGCTTGCGGGAACCGCAGGCTACGTGAACGTGCTCGTCCTGCACTTTTTTCACGTACCCGTCAGCCACATGACCGGCGCGGTGTCGCGCATCGGCATCGACTTTGCCGTGGCCGACCTTTCCGATCTATTGCTCCTGGCCGGAATTGTCTTCGGATTTCTGACCGGGGCGACCTTATCGGGACTCATCATTGGTTCCGCCGACCTGCGGCCGGGTCGCCGCTATGGCGTCGCCCTCATGCTCGAGGGGGCGCTTCTGGCCGCGGCGGCCGTGCTCATTCAGCGCGGGCACAGCCTGGGCGTGCCGCTCGCCGCCTGCGCCTGCGGGGTGCAGAATGCCATGGCGAGCAGCTACTACGGGCTCGTCATCCGCACGACCCACGTGACGGGCATCGTGACCGACATCGGCATCCTGCTCGGCCACTGGCTGCGCGAACGTCGGGTCGAACCGTGGAAGCTGTCTCTGCTCACCACACTGTTTACCGGCTTTCTGCTGGGGGGCTTCGTAGCAACCTTCGCCTTCAGCGCCTGGGGCCTGGGCGCACTGAACATCGCCGCGGGCGGATGCCTGTTCTTCGGGGCCGGCTACTTCATGTGGCGGCGGCGGGTCGAGTAGCGCGTCACTCGTCGTCGGAGAACGCACAGAGCGCCAAGCACCTGGCGCCAACGAAACAAGGTCCCCCTGCAACAGGTCCTTTCGGATAACGCGTCCGTCAATCGTAAATTGTCAATCGCTTGGGTTCGTCACTCGTAACTCGTCACTCGTAACTCGTCACTTGACAGTGCGCCTTGCCCTCCGATAGGCTGAATGACCGTTCATTTAATACCCCTGTTACAGACGAGAGAAACATGGATTTCCGCCTCGACGACGAGCAGAAAGCTCTGGTCGAAAGCGTCCGGCGATTCGCGGCGAACGACATCCGCCCGGTAGCCGGCCCCATCGATCTTGAAGAGCAGAAGCTCGATGCCAAACTCTTCGACGCCGCCGCTTCGCTCGGCCTTCCGCTCGACGCCGTCCCGGCAGAGTACGAAGGCTATCTCGAAGGGTCGTTCTCGAACCTGAATCGCATTCTGCGCGACGAAATTCTCGGCTGGGGCTGCGCCGGCATCGCGCATCAGCTGGAAAGCGGCGTCGACCTGGCCCTGCTTCTTCTCGGCGCCGACAAGGCTGCGCAGGACCGCTGGTTTCCCGCCTTCGTGAAGGCCGGCTACGCACGGGCCGCCGTGCTCGGCAACCGCGGCGGCATCGGGGCCCGCGAAGCAGGGGGCAAGGTCGTACTGAACGGCGCCGAAACCGCCGTTCTTCTGGCGCAAAGCGCCCCCTTCTGGCTCGTTCGCGCCACCGGCGACGCGGGCACGGTCATTGTCGTTGCCGACCGCCCCGACAAGGCAGAACTGACGCCGGTGTCGAACACCGGATGGCGCGCCTGCGACGTCGCCGACGTCAAACTGGCCGACGTCAGCCTTGCCGGTGACAGCGTGGTCGCCCGCGGCGAAGCCGCCGACGCGCTCTGGCAGAAGTTTCTCGACGGCGCCCGCCTGAGCGTCGCCGCCCGCGGGGTCGGCATCGGCCAGGCGGCGGTGGAGTTCGCCCGACAGTATGCAGGAGAGCGCATTCAGTTCGACCGGCCGATCGGTAAGTTTCAGGCCATCGGCCAGATGATCGAAGAAAATCAGACCGGCGTCGACGCGGCCCGCTTGCTCGTGCAGCAGCTGGCCGCCCGCCTCGACGCCGGCGAGAAGATCTCCGACGACATCCGTAAAGCCAAGAACCACGTCGCCAGGACCATCATCCGCGCCACCATCGACGCGGTGCAGGTGCTCGGCGGCTACGGCTTCGTGAGCGACTACCCCGTGGAAAAATACTTCCGCGACGCCCGCCCTGTCGAGGTCCTCTACGGCCGCGACATCCTCGACATCCTCATCGACCAGCAGATTGCGTAAGGTAGCGCCATGAGTGAAGGAATTCTCGAACTGTCCGAAGTCGAACGCAACGTTCAGCAGATGATGCACTTCTTTGCGGAATCGGAAATGCGGCCGATCGCCGAGAAGCATGACCGCGAAGAGACGATGCCGTGGGAGCTCATGGAGAAGGCCCAGATGTTCGGTCTGAGCCAGACCGCGCTGCTCGACGCCGCGCAGGGGGGCGGGCCGAAAGAGCTCCAGCAGGCCGAAGAAGGGGGCGACACGAAGAAGAAAGAGCGCTTCACGACCCGCATCTCGGTCATCGGCGCCGAAGAAATGTCCTGGGGGTGCGCCGGGCTCAGCCTCGCGCTCACCGGCTCGGGCCTGGCCGCGACGCCGGTCGCCCAGATGGGCACGCCCGAGCAGAAAGAGTTCTTCAAGGAGTGCATGACCGGCAAGGACGAGCACGGCCACGTGAAGATCGCCGCCATGGCCCTCAGCGAGCCGCCGACGGGGAGCGACATCTCGTCGCTGTCGACCACGGCGCGTAAGGACGGCGATCACTACGTCCTTAACGGCTCGAAGCAGTGGATCACCAACGGCAAGAGCGCGGCGGTCTATGTCGTGTGGGCGCAGACGGACAAGTCACTGGGGCGCGCTGGCGTGCGCGGGTTCGTCGTGGGGCGCGGCACGCCGGGACTCATCCCCGGCAAGAAGGAAGTGAAGCTCGGCATCCGCGCTTCGGAGACCGCCCAGGTGCACTTCGAAGATTGCCGCGTGCACAAGTCGATGATGCTCGGGGGCGAAGAGCTCGCCAAGAAGGGGCTCAAGGGCACCAAGGCCATGCTCGACTCGACGCGCCCCATCGTGGGCGCCCAGGCGGTCGGCATTGCCCGTGCGGCCTACGAGTACATTCTCGAGTACGCGAAGAACACCGAGTATCGCGGGAAGCCGCTCATCGCCTACCAGAACGTCGGCTTCCTGATCGCCGAGATGGCCATGTCGATCGAATCGAGCCGCGCGCTCGTGCGAAAATCGGCGTGGATGTCAGACCAGGGGATCGCGAACGTGACGTACGCCTCGATGGCCAAGGCGCATGCCGCCAAGACGGCCGAGTTCGTGACCTCGAACGCGGTCTCGATTCTCGGCGAAGAAGGCTGGACGCGCAAGCATCCGGTCGAAAAGTGGTACCGCGACCAGAAGATTTACGACATCTTCGAAGGCACGGGCCAGATTCAGCGCCGCATCATCACGCGCGAGCTGAGCGGGATCAATCCGGAATAACGGGAAACGGGGCCGCGGCCAAGGCAGCGGCCCCGTTTCCATTCCTGATTCCTGATTCCTGATTCCTGATTCTTGATTCCTGATTCCTGAGAAGCAAGGACGGGCAAGGACGAGGGGCCGCCAGAACAGCTGCGGACCTTCCCTGTCAGGAGTCGGATAACAGGAAGCGCGCGCCGGCGCTAAAGGCAGCGCCCCAGGCCGAAGACGCCGAGGATGACCACGAGAACGAGGACGCCGAGCACCAGAAGGCCGGCGTTGGACTGCGGGTGAATTTCCGCGTCGTCTGCCCTCGCCGTCTCGGCTTCGCGCTCAAAATCGACCGATTCCTGCGCAGAACCGGCGTGCTCGCCCAGACCGAGGATGGCCTCGGCCTCTTCGACGTCCTCGGGCGCCACGGCGAGGCGTACCCGCCCGTAAACCCCGCCGAACATGCGGTGCACATTCTCGTCGAGAAGCAGCGCTTCGATCCCTTCGGCTTCAAGTCGCCCACGGGCAAGGTTCGCCTGCACGCTCGATTCGTAGGTCGCGATGGTGACAAGGTCGCCGGACATGATCTCAGTCTACCAGACGGGGGGCGCCGGCACCGCAGCAGCCGCGCGGGATTGGCGGCGCAGGCCCCTTGCAGAAGCTATTCGGGCGTGAGACTGTCGTCGGCTTCGACGCTGCGCAGGTGCCACGCTTCGTTCAGGCCGAGAACATGCCAGTGCCTGCGGCCGTGATCGTAACGCAGCCGGTGCAGCGCCGCGTTCTTGATGCCGAAGCTGACCACCCGCTTGAGGTTCGATTCGTCTGCCCCCACGGCCATGCGCAGCAGGTGCTGCAGCACCATCATGTGGCCGACCACGACGACGTGCCCGCGCTCTTGGGCGAAGATCGGGCGCAACAAGCGGTCGACGCGGCGCGCGACGTCGAAATAACTCTCGCCCCCGCCGATGACCCGCCGCGGGTCACCGCTGTGCAGATCGGCGAAGACACGCGGGTGCTGCCGGCGCGCCTCTTCGAAGGTCAACCCGGTCAGCACGCCGACATCCCGTTCGCGCAGCTCCGGCCGGACCTCGACCGGCGCCCCCGTGCGTTCGCCGATGGCCCGGGCCGTGTCGGCGGCACGCACGAGGTCGGAGCTCAGAATGCGGGTCACGCCAAGCGGGGCCAGCGCATCGCCCGTAAGCGCCGCCTGCAGGCGTCCTACCGGGCTGAGGGGAATGTCGGCCTGGCTGCCGAATCGCTTCTGAGTATTGCTGACCGACTGGCCATGGCGAATCAAGGTTACATCGAGCATGTATCGCATTGTTCCCGAACCAAAAAAAAATCCGCCTGCGAAACCGCAGGCGGATGCGTATTGAATAGTGGCGGGGTCGACGGGGCTCGAACCCGCGGCCTCCGGCGTGACAGGCCGGCGCTCTAACCAACTGAGCTACGACCCCTATTCTTTACGTCTGATTTCGGTATCTGGTGGGCGAAACAGGGCTCGAACCTGTGACCCCCGCCTTGTAAGGGCGGTGCTCTACCAGCTGAGCTATTCGCCCAGAAGTTCAGACCTTCTGTACGGCTTCCTTGAGCTGCTTGCCCGGTTTGAACTTCGGCTGGCGCGAAGCGGGAATCGAGATCTTTTCCCGCGTCGCCGGATTGATCCCTTCGCGCGCCGCGCGCTGCGAGGTTTCAAAACTGCCGAAGCCGACGATCGTCACCTTGTCGCCCTTCTGCAGGGTCGCGCTCACGATCTCCGTGAACGCAGCCAGAGCTCGCTCTGCGGCGGGGCGATCGAGGTTCGCTTTTTCGGCGATGGCGGCAACCAGTTCAAGACGGTTCAAGGATTCACCCAACGAGATTCGAAATCCGGTAAAAGAATTAACTTTATCAACCTGCGGTCGCTGTGTCAAGAGAAAACAGCCCGAGCGACCGCCGTTCAGTTGAACGGCGGCGCCGGCTGCTGGGACGCTTCGACGTCGGGAACCTCGGTCGGCGTCGGCGTCTCAGGCTTCGCATTGCCGACGGGCCTCACGAGCGCGTGGCGAAGGACTTCTTCCATCTCTTCAACGATCGTAACCTGCAGCTCGTCCTTGACGACCTGGGGCACATCGCGCAGATCTTTTTCGTTGTCCTTTGGAATCAGCACTTCCGTGATGCCCGCCCGGTGCGCGGCCAGGAGCTTTTCCTTGAGTCCGCCGATGGGCAGCACGCGGCCGCGCAGCGTGATCTCACCGGTCATGGCGACCGAACGCTTGACGGGAATGCCCGTCAACGCACTCGTGATGGCCGTGGCCAGTGTTATTCCCGCGCTCGGTCCGTCTTTGGGAATCGCCCCTTCGGGCACGTGCACGTGCAGATCATGGTTCTGGAAGTAGTCGGCATGCAGGCCGAGCTGTGCAGAAAGCGAGCGTACGTAGCTCATGGCCGCCTGCGCGCTCTCCTGCATGACCTCGCCGAGTTTTCCGGTCAGGGTCAACTTGCCCTTGCCGCTCGTCACCGAGACCTCGATGAGCAGCATGTCGCCGCCGAACTCGGTCCAGGCGAGCCCCTGCGTCACGCCGACGACGTCCTTCTCGGCCGCCTTGTCGGTGCGGAACTTGATGGGCCCCAGGTACTTCTCGACCGCGTTGCCGGTGACGCGCACCGCGCGCGTGCGGTTGCTCTTCACGATGTCACGCGCAATCTTGCGGCAGATGCCGGCCAGCTCGCGCTCGAGATTGCGCACGCCGCTCTCACGCGTATAGTGGCGGACGACCTCGAGGATGGCGCTGTCGCTGATGTTCACGCTCTTGCCCTCGAGGCCGTGGTTCTTGAGAACCTTCGGCACGAGATGGCGCTTGGCGATGTTGAGCTTCTCCAGCTCCGTATACCCCTCGATGCGGATGACCTCCATGCGGTCGCGCAGCGGCCCCGGAATCTGGTAGAGGTTGTTGGCCGTCGTGATGAACATGACGTCGGAGATGTTGTAATCCAGATCCAGATAGTGATCGTTGAAGTTCGCGTTCTGCTCGGGATCGAGCACCTCGAGCATGGCGCTCGCCGGGTCGCCACGGAAGTCGCTGCTCATCTTGTCGATCTCGTCGAGCAGGAAGACCGGATTGCTGCTGCCGGCCTTCTTGACGCTCTGGATGACTTTGCCGGGAAGCGCGCCGATGTAGGTGCGCCGATGCCCGCGGATCTCGGCCTCGTCGCGCACGCCGCCAAGCGACACGCGCACGAAATTGCGTCCGAGGGCGCGGGCGATGCTCTTCGCCAGCGAGGTCTTGCCGACCCCCGGGGGACCGACCAGGCAGAGCACCGGGCCCTGAATCCGCTCGACCAGCTTGAGCACGGCCAGATATTCCGTGATGCGCTGTTTGGGCTTTTCGAGGCCGTAGTGGTCTTCGTCGAGGATTCGCTCGACGTCGTCGATTTCAATCTTTTCGGGCGTCTTCTCGTTCCACGGCAGATCGAGAATCCAGTCGATGTAGTTGCGCACGACCGTCGCCTCGGCAGACATCGGGCTCATCATGCGCAGCTTCTTGAGCTCTTTCTGCGCCTTGTCCCGTGCCTCCTTGGGCATGTCCTTCTTCTTGAGACGGTCCTCCAGCTCCGAGAGCTCGTTCTTGCTCTCGTCGGCCTGGCCGAGCTCCTTCTGAATGGCGCGCATCTGCTCGTTCAGATAGTACTCGCGCTGCGTGCGCTCCATCTGCTTCTTGACGCGGCCGCGGATGCGCTTCTCGATTTCGAGAATCTCGACTTCGCCCTGCAGGTAGCGAAACACCTCTTCGAGACGCTCTCCCGGGTCGGCGACTTCGAGCAGTGCCTGCTTGTCTTCGAGCTTGAGCTCGAGGTGCGCGGCCACCGTATCGGCCAGGCGGCCCGGATCGTCAATGGCGCTGACGCTCACGAGCATCTCGGGCGGTACCTTCTTATTGAGCTTCACGTAGCTTTCGAACGAGCCGTTGACGCTGCGGACGATGGCCTCAATCTCGCTCTGCGACCGGCTCGTCGTTTCGTGCACGGCTTCGAGTTCGGCCGTGAAGAAGGGATCCTGTGTAGCGAAATCGGCAATCCGGTATCGCTGGCGGCCTTCGACCAAGACCTTGACCATGCCGTCGGGCAGGCGCAGCAGCTGCAGAATCTGGCCCAGCGTACCGACCCGGTAGATGTCGTCGACCCCCGGGTTGTTCGTCTTGGCGTTCTTCTGCGCGGCGAGAAAGATATCCTTCTCGTTGTTCATGGCCTCTTCGAGGGCCGCAATCGACTTTTCGCGGCCGACGAAAAGGGGAACCACCATATGCGGAAACACGATGATGTCCCGCAGGGGAAGAACGGGTACCAGATTGCCGCGCGAGCGGGATTTTTCGTTACGGAAAAGCATTCATCCTCAGCTGGTAAACTGCTGTTTCTCCTGCCCCGGCGCGCCCGGAAGCGCCCTGGGAATGGCGCAGAAGCGGGATACATTATAGACACACCCAAACTGCGCCCGCAAACGAATCCGGCCAAAAACGACGCACCCAAGAAACGGCGCGAATCCGCTTGACAAGCGGCCCCTCACTAAGAAGGCCGCTTCGCCATGTATCTCGCACCAATATCGCAGCGCACACGACAGCAGACCGATCCAGGAGCCGCGACCGCGCATGACGGACTGTCTTCACCTGGAATCCGCCTCTTTTCCCCCAACGTTACCCCGACCCGGATCCCAGGGCAACCGGATGCGCCCGGACGGATGCTGGAACACGGAGCGGGACCACGGGTTGCCCGGCGCCTACCCGGCGGCCAGTAACGGCGTCAGTTTTCCGGCTCGATCGAGCGCGACCATGTCGTCGTATCCGCCGATGGGTTGATCGTTGATGAAAATCTGCGGAACCGTGCGCATCCGGGTGATCTCGACAAGGCGCATGCGTGCGTCGTGATCGCCGCTGACGTCGACCTCCTGAAAGGTTACCCCGCGAGCCTTCAGGAACTCTTTCGCTCTGGTGCAGTAGGGACAGTACGATGTAGTATAAATCTTTACGTCGGCCATGCGAGTTATTATACCCCTGCTCCCACGCGGCGGGAGCAAAACGGCACCGAACACGCGCGGCGGCATTTTCAGAGACCGCATGGCCCGATTCTTCTTCCTGCTTGCCCTGTTTACCGCACTGACCGCCTGCGCGGATGTCTGCCGGGCTCCGGCGCTCGCCCCCGGGCTCACCGTGTTTCCCCATCCCGACTTTCTGACGGCAGACGAGTCGGGTACAGGCCTGCGGGGCAGGATTCCGGCTCCATACAGGCCGGCAGCCATCTTCGAAAGCGCATTCGAGCGCGTCGACGGCTTCAGCACGACCGGGCCCCTGTTCGTGAACCGCTCTTTTGCAGCCGCCTGGTTCGGGACCGTCGGGCCGCTCCGGTTCAATCTCTATGACGGTGTCAGCGGCACGCCGGTCGCAGCCGAGTCCTTCCGCAACGACGCCCGCGACATCGCGGGAATCCTGCCGGTGCATCCCTTGAAGGCCGGGCACGACTACTGGTTCGAAATCAGCGTCTCCGGAAAGGCACCCTGCGATACCGAGGGCCCCCACGTCGTTACCGGCGAATGGCCCGGCTCGCGACGGCTCCCCACCCGTATCCGCGCACGGCTCGACAGCAACCGGCGCACCGTGCTCGTACCCTTTCGCACCCAGCAGAGCCGCAACCTTCTTGCCGATGCGGCCTCACTGCTCGACAGAAGCGCCACGCCACGGGTCTTGAACGCCCGGCCCTATGCGGCCCTGACCACGGCCGGCGAGCCGAATCCCGACCTCTTCGGCGACGCCCCGCCGCTCATCGACGGGTTGCGCTACGGTTCGCGCCCGTGGGCCCCGCTCGAGCGGATAGGCCGGGTCGTGATCGGCGAGATCGAGACGGCAGAGTTGCGTCACGACGGGGCGCTCCGGGACGACACCTTGCGGGAACATGAACGCCGGCGGCTCGGCTACATCCTGACGCTCCCGCACATGAGCGCTCGCGTCACCGGGCCGGTAAACCTCGGGGGGCGGGTTCCCCTCGTGCTCTTCAGCCACCCGTTGCGCGCCTGCAAGGAGACGATTTTCAGTATCGCCGATACGCTTTCGGGATACGGCTTCGCGGTCGCGGCCATTGATCACGTCGAACACGGCAGCCGGCGATCGGTTCAGGTCTCGGAATATGTATGCGGCGAATCGACGCCGTGGGGATTTTTCGCCGGCGACCCCGAAACGCTCCGTGACAACCTGCGCGCTTCGGCGCTCGATCTCTACCAGCTCAAGCTCGCCTTGCAGCGGGCGCATGCGCCCCTGTTCGACTTCAACGCCGACGGCGCGGTCGATTTCGATGCCGAGCACCCCGCCGTCGTCGCCATCAGCCTCGGGAGTATCGTGGCTGCGCTGCTGGTTTCCGTCAGCCCCGACGTCGAAGTCGCCGTCTTCAATACCCTGCTCGGCAGCAGCGTGGGGATGCTCGAGACCGTGGACGACGGCGCGGGCGACTACGCGCTGCCGCTGCCGGGCGACATCGCCACGTTGAACGTGGCACTCGTACAGACGGTCGCCGAGGCGGCCGATCCGCTCGCCTACACCGATGCGCTGCGCGGGCGCCGGCTCGATCTCCTGCTGCAGGAAGCGGTCGACGACGCCGTCGTTCCCAACGAGTCGACCGAACGCTTCGCCCGGGCGCTGGGGGCCGTTCAGATAGAACCGGTCTATCGGCCGGTTGCCGGACTGACGCGCGCCACGGCACCCCATCGTCCCGAAGGCCGGCATCAGTCGACCCGGGCCCTGGTGCAGGTCGAGCCGGCCAACCACTCGTTTCTCCTCCTGCCGAAGGACCCGGCCATCCTGGAGCCCGCCCGGATGCAGGTCGGCTACTTTCTCTGGTCTCACTATGCACTGGGGAGAGGCGTGGTACAACCGTTTCCGTGGCCGATCGACGACGGCCCCTGACACGCGAAAGCAGCCGTTCTGACTTGCGTTTTCGGCCCCGGAGCGTTACAACGTAATATTCTGCCCGAAGCGTGCCTCCCGGCATTGCGGTCCTTGGGCTCCCTCTCATTCCAAAAGGGATTTTTTCATGCAAGCAAAACTCACGATTGACGGAAAGGAAGTTACGCTTCCGGTCGTGGTGGGAACCGAGGGTGAAGTCGGCATCGACATCGAAAAGCTGCGTGGCGACTCCGGCGCGATCACGCTCGACCCCGGGTACGGCAACACGGGCTCGTGCCAGAGCGCCATCACCTTCATCGACGGCGAGAAGGGAATTCTGCGCTACCGTGGCTACGACATCGAGGAGCTCGCGCTGAACACGCGCTTCACCGAAGTCGCCTGGCTTTTGATTTACGGTGAGCTGCCGAACGAGAAGCAGCTGGCCGAGTGGCGTCACCTGATGACGTACCACACGCTCATTCATGAAGACATGAAGAAGTTCTTCGAGGGTTTTCCCCCGACGGCGCACCCGATGGCCATTCTTTCGGCCATGATCGCCTCGATGTCGACCTACTATCCCGAGTCTGAAGAAGACGTCAATCTGAACATCATCCGCCTGATGGCCAAGGCGAAGACGATCGCCGCCTTCTCGTACAAGAAGTCGATCGGCCAGCCCTTCATCTATCCCCGCAACGATCTGAGCTATCCGGCCAACTTCCTGCGCATGATGTACGCCGTGCCGGCCGAGCCGTTCGAAGTCGATCCGGTGCTCGAAAACGCGCTCAACCTGCTGCTCATCCTGCACGCCGACCACGAGCAGAACTGCAGCACCTCGACCGTGCGCATGGTCGGCAGCTCGGGGGCCAACCTGTACGCGTCGATCGCGGCCGGCATCTGCGCGCTCTGGGGCCCCCTGCACGGCGGCGCCAACCAGGAGGTCATCGAGATGCTCGAGATGATCCACAAGGACGGCGGCGACTACAAGAAATACATTGCGAAAGCCAAGGACAGGAACGACCCGTTCCGCCTCTTCGGCTTCGGCCACCGCGTCTACAAGAATTTCGATCCACGCGCGCGTATTCTCAAGAAAGCCGCCGACGAAGTGCTCACGAAACTCGGTATCCAGGATCCGATGCTCGACATCGCCAAGGAGCTCGAGCAGGTGGCGCTCGAAGATCCCTTCTTCGTCGAGCGCAAGCTGTATCCGAACGTCGATTTCTACAGCGGCATCATCTACCGCGCCATGGGGCTGCCCACGAACATGTTCACCGTCATGTTCGCCCTCGGCCGCATGCCTGGCTGGATCGCCCACTGGAAAGAAATGCGCGAGAGCAACATGCGCATCAACCGTCCGCGCCAGATCTACACCGGCGCGACGCTGCGCCCCTTCGTGCCGCTCGAGAAGCGGGCCTGACCGGTACCTGAACGGGCGCTCTGCGGAGCGCCCGTTTCCGCATCCGGCCCCGATTCGGCCCCCGACACGCCATGCAGATCATCGATTTTGACGCCGCCGGCATCCGCCTGCAGGCCGTCGTTCGAGGCGACTCCGCCCGACCGGCCGTCCTGTTCCTGCACGGCTTTGCCGACCAGGCGCGGTCCTGGGATTTCACGCTCGATCTTCTCGCCGATCGATATTTCGCGATTGCCCTCGACTTCCGCGGCTTCGGCCGCTCTGCTTGGGCCCCCGACGGCGTCTATCACTTTCCCGAATATCAGCTCGACGTGAGCGCGCTCGTCCGCCACCTTAGGCTGCGCGAAATCGCGATCGTCGGTCACAGCATGGGGGGCAACGTGGCCACCCAGTGGGCTGCGCTCTATCCCGACGCCGTGCGCAGGCTCGTGCTCGTCGAAGGCTTCGGCCCCCCCGCGCGCAGCCCCGACGAGCTCCCGCGACGCACCGCCACGTGGGTCGAAGCGGTGCTCGGCGGAGAACGGCGCCACCCGCGCGTCATGGCCTCGCTCGACGAGGTCGCGGCGCGCCTGCAGGAGACCAGCGAACGCCTGACCGACGGGCGCGCACTGCACCTGGCCGAACACGCGAGCCGGAAGGTCGACGGCGGATTTACCTGGACCTTCGATCCGGCGCACCGCCGCCCCAATCCCCTCCCCTACATGGACGACACCTTCGTTCCGTTCTGGAAAGGAGTGCGCGCCCCCGTGCTCGCCGTTCACGGCGACGCCGGGCCGTTCACCTTCGAGGCCCTGGCCGACCGCTATGCGCACATCGGCGCACTCTCGCGCCGCACCGTACCCGATGCCGGACACAACGTGCACTGGGATCAGCCCGAAGCGCTCGCGCGGATGCTCTCCGAATTCCTCGACTGATCGCAGAAGCGAAGCGAGGCCCGTTGCGCCGCCGCAGATGCCGGAGAGGCGCCGCCGGGCGGGGCTGCGCATCCCGTTCGCCCGGAGCCGCATGCGGCGCAGCGCGGGAGTATGGTGACCGCGAGGGAGGTCAACATGGCAACGACAGAAGGAACCGTGTCGCCGCAGTTGGGCGACAGTCGCGAGGGCTGGGCCGAGTCGTCGCGCGTGAGGGCGGCCGCGCTGCTCGGAGTGGCGGGCGGCATGGGGCTGGGGCTTGCGGCCGGCGCCTGGCTGCAGGATCGGCGCAGCGCAAAGCGGCAATCCAGTTTTCCGCTCTCGGAACGCTCGACCGAGCAGCTCTTCGGGTATCCGATGGATCTCGGGGAGTACGACGACGAACTGAGCGACGAGCAGCTCTTCATCGTCGTCGATGAAAGTGACGACGACTTGCGCGGCGACGGACGGGAGAGCTAGGCATGGCCCGGCACGACGCCCGGCACGCCCCGGGGGGAAGGCCGCAGGATCCGCGTTCGGTCAAACACGCCGGCTACGACGAGTGGACGGTCGCCGCCGTTGCGGCTGCCCTCGCCGTGCTCGGCATCGGCGTGCTGATCGGTGCCCTGGCCCGCAGCGCAACGATTCTCTTCGTGACGCTCGTGATCGCGGGCCTGCTGTTTCTTTCGCCCTTTCTGCGCGGCGCCATGCTCGCGTCGCAGCGGCGGCGCTCCATCGATCAGCAGTGGATCCACGGCAAGCCGCCGCAACCGAGGCGCCGCCTGCGCCGCAAGCGGCCGGTTCATGCCGAAGCGGCCCACGAACCCGCCCCGGGCGGGCGACGGCATGCCGAAGATCTGGAGCAGGAAACCGATCGCAACCGGTGAGCACGCTCCGGAAACCCACGCTTCAGGGAGCCACGGCGTCGAAGAGCTCGACCTCGCCCCCGAGGTAAACGTGCCCGGCCGCGAGCAGCGCCTGGACGCCGGCATGCGCCGCGTCGTCGGTACCGAAAATGCGCCGGGCCTCTTTCGGCTTGAAGGGGATCCACTTATCGGTCACGCGGAGCACGCCTACGTCGCGTCCGTCGGGGGTCACGAGGGTTACGTCATCGGCAATCTGCACGTTGCATACCCGCTCGTCGGTCAGGCGCAGGACAATGGGCATCCGCGGCAATTCGGGCGCCGCCCCTTCGACCACGCGATCGTACTCCTCGCGTCCCATGAAGCCGCGCAGCCCCAGGCACCCGGCGCCGATCATGGCGAGCACGGCCGCCTCTTCGGGCCGCAGGGCGAGTTTCTTGAGAAAGACCGCGCGCGCGCGCAGCGCTTCGGCTGCTTCGCCGGTCAGATACCGACCCTTGCCGGCCGGCAGATCGAGAATCATCGTCGACATCGTCATTCCTCCACCAATGTGCGCCGGGCTCGCAGAAGCACGTCGCGGATTTCCTGTTCCTGTTCGGGTGTCAGCGGTTCGAGCCCGGCCCGCGACGGCTCCAGGTACCCAAGCAGTTCTGCCGCGCGGATGATCTTGGTCGCCCCGAGGGCGACGGAGTCGCGACCGTCGGAGTTTACGATCACCTCGGGCGCTTCGGGGGCCTCGTAGGGATCGCTGACCCCCGTGAAGTGCGGTATTTCTCCGGCCATCGCTTTCCGGTACAGCCCCTTCACGTCGCGCGCTGAGACTGCATCGAGTCCCGCCGCTGCATAGACCTCGAGAAAGTTGCCGTCGAGGTGCATGGCGCGCACCTCGGCGCGCAGCGTGCGATAGGGGCTGATGGCCGCCGCAATGGCGATGACCTCGTTGCGGGCGAGCAGGTCGCAGACAAACCCGATTCGCAGGACATTGGTCTCGCGGTCTTCACGCGAGAAACCGAGCCCCCGGCTCAGGTGCGTACGCACGGCGTCGCCGTCGAGCACCTCGACCTTGCGTTCGCCCCGGTCGGCGAGCCGACGCACCAGCTCGGCGCTCAAGGTGGACTTTCCGGAGCCCGACAGGCCGGTGAACCAGACGGTGAATCCCTTGCGGATCATCAGATATCGGCCCCCAGGTTGTCTTCGGGATCGACCTCGGCCGCTTCGGGGCCGCGCCAGTCCTGGTCCATTTCGTCGCGGGCGATCTTATTGACCTCATCCTGAAGCTCACGTAGAATCGCCGTCTCGACGTCGTGCAGCAACGGGCTCAGCGGGTCGCGCGGCCGCAGGGCGTGGATGCGGAACTCGCGCTTGATGCGTCCGGGGCGCGCGCCGAAGACGATCACGCGGTCGGCGAGGCGCGAGGCCTCCTGCACCGAGTGCGTCACGAGGATGATCGTCTTCTTGGTCGCCAGCCAGATTTTCTGGAGTTCGTCGTGCAGCAGGTCGCGGGTCTGGGCGTCGAGCGCGCCGAAGGGCTCGTCGAGCAGCAGGATCTCGGGCTCCATGGCGAGCGCGCGGGCCAGCGCAGCCCGCTGGCGCATGCCCCCCGAGAGTTCGTGCACGTAGCTCTCGGCAAAACTCGACAGGTGCACCATGCGCAGGTAGTGCAAGGCGCGCTCTCTGCGCTGCGGGCGGGAAACGCCGTGCAGCTTGAGGCCGAATTCCACGTTCCCCCTGACCGTGAGCCAGGGAAAAAGGGCCGCCTCCTGAAACATGACGAAGCGCTGCGTGCTCGCGCCGCGAATCGGTCTACCGTGGTGCAGGGCCTCGCCCGCGTCGGCAGTCTCCAGGCCCGCCAGAACGTTCAGCAGCGTCGTTTTTCCGCATCCGGACGGCCCGACGAAGGCGACGAACTCACCGGCGTGAATGTTCAGGGAGACGTTCTCGAGCGCGAAGGTAACCTGCCGGGGCCCGCGCGTGAAGGTCTTCGAAACGCCGCGGATGGCGAGCAGCAGCTCGGGCGCTTCGGGGCGCACGTTCTTGGAGATGCGGACGCGGGTGGGCTCTTCGGTGCGTTTGACTTCAAGTCCGGCCAGGCGGCAGAAGCGTTCGAGCTCCTCGTCGCGGAACGTGGCTTCTCTGCCGGCGACCAGCTCAAGCGTTTCGCCGTCGGCAATGCCGTCGAGCGCCGCCCGCACCTGCGGCAGCACCGACTGATCGGCGTCCAGCGCGAGCACGTGCTGAAGCGAGAGGGGGCGCTCGGCGGCGTTCAACAGGCGCCTCCCGCTACTCGACAATCCCCAGCTCGATCGGCTCGACCCGCACCCCCTGCGATTCGAGCCAGGCGAGCGCCCGGTCGATCTCTTCGCGGGTCGACTCGAGGCCGAGGCCGACGAGGGCGATGTCACCCGAAACGGTGGCCGAGCGGATGTTGGTCACGACGTCGAACTTGCGGGCCATCTCCCAGACCAGAGGACGCTTGATCCCTTCCCGGTCGAAGGTCAGATAGACCTTGCGGCGGATCCGATCGCCGGCGGCGCGGCGGCGCCCCTGGGTGGCCTCTTCGATTTCGAGCTGCATCCGGTCGTAATCGGCGCGCTTGGCCTCGGGGGGCTCGATGCGCGCGACCTGCGTCTCGATGCGCATGAAGCTCGATTCGTCTTCGGTCAGCACGTAGGTCTGCTGCGTGACGGCGACCCCGTCGAGCACCTGCACGATCATCCACAGAAAGCCCGGCCAGCCCTTGGCGAAGCCGAGATCGGTGTAGGAGGGCACGTCGGGGTGGTTGGGGTGCGAGTGGTAGAACCCGAGGATCTGACGCCCGGTACCGCGCAGGCTCTTCTCGACCTGGTTGTACTGCTTCGGATCGATCTCGAAATAGTCGGTGCGCGTGCCGGCCTGCGTGTTCTCGGCGAGCACCACTTCGTCGACGACCGGATCGAGCCCCTTCCACGAGCCCAGCAGGAGGCCGCAGCCCTCGGCGGGAAAGGTCGAAGCGACGTGGCGGAAAACGGTGGCCAGGGCCTGGCCGGGAATGTGCAGCATCATCGGACGGTTTTTCCTTCTTCGAATTCCCAGGTACGGGTCGACATGTACTTGTCACCTCGGTCGGGCATGACGGCGACGACGACCCCTTCGTCGAGGCCGCGGGCCAGCTCGAGCGCCGCCACAGCGGCCGCGCCCGAACTCTGGCCAACGAAGATCCCCTCTTCGCGGGCCAGCCGGCGGGTCATCTCGTAGGCGGCCTCGGTCTCGACCGGAATCTTGCCGTCGAGCCGATCCTCATGATAAATGCCCGGCACGATGGAGCTCTCCATATGCTTGAGCCCTTCAAGACCGTGAAAAGGGTTGTCGGGCTCGCAAGCGAAAACCCTGACTTCCGGATTGAGCCGGCGCAGCCCCTCTCCCGTACCCATGACGGTGCCCCCCGTTCCGATCGAGGCGACGAAGTGCGTGATGCGGCCGCCCGTCTGCTCGAAGATTTCGCGCGCCGTGGCCAGGTGCGCCTTGGGGTTCGAGGGGTTGTTGTACTGATCGGGCTTGAAGTACTTCTCCGGCTCGTTGTGCAGAATCTCGCGGCTCTTCAGGATGGCGCCGTCCGATCCCTCCATGGGATCGGTGAAGATGATGCGCGCGCCGTAGTTGCTCAGAATCTTCTTGCGCTCGACGCTGACGTTGCCGGGCATGCAGAGTTCGACCGGAAATCCGAGCACGGCCCCGATGAGGGCATAGGCGATGCCCGTGTTGCCGCTGGTCGAGTCGAGCAGCACCTTACCGTCGGTGAACCGGCCGTCTGCGATGGCATCGCGCACCATCTGCAGCGCGGGACGATCCTTTACCGAGCCGCCGGGGTTCATGCCCTCGAGCTTCAGCCAGACCTCGACACGCTCGGGAAGATCGGGGGCGATATGGCGCAGACGCACGAGCGGCGTGTTGCCGACCATGCGCAGGACGGTGCCGGCGATGGCGGCGTCGACGTCGGCAAAACGGCGGCGGAATTCCATCATCGGCATGGCTCGAGCGAGCGCGTCCATGACTCTCCCCGGAAACCCGATTTCCTCAGCGACCGCCGGCAATGGCGGGAATGATGCTGAGCTCGTCGCCATCCTTGACGGCGGTCGACGTGTTCTGCAGGAAGCGGATGTCTTCGTCGTTCACGTAGATGTTCACGAACTTGCGCAGCGCGCCCTCGCCATCCTGCAGGCGGTCACCGATGCCGGGATGCGCGGCTTCGAGGTTCTTCAGGACTTCGGCGACGGTGGCGCCTTCGACCTGGACCTCTTCCTGGTTCGAGGTCAGCTTGCGAAGGGGGGTCGGGATGCGAACGGTAACGGCCATGGCTATCACTCCAGGACTGGTAGTAGTTAACGAAAAACGGATCGGCTTCGCCTCAGGTGCGGGCGGGCTCTTTGCCGATTTCGGCGTACAGCGCTTCGAATTCGGTCAGCTTCGGATTGATGACGCGGGGCTGTTTCAGGCGCCCGGTGACCGCCTCGAGGGTCTTGTAGCCGTTACCGGTCACGCTGACGACGATCGACTCGTCCTTGGGGATGCGCCCCTGCTGAATGAGCTTGATGGCGACGGCGAGCGTCGTGCCCCCGGCCGGTTCGGTGAAAATCCCCTCGGTGCGCGCGAGCAGCTGAATGGCGTCGACGATTTCGTCGTCGGTCGCCTTCTCGCCCCAGCCGCCCGTCTGCCGCACGTCCTGCATGACGTAGTAGCCGTCGGCCGGATTGCCGATGGCGATGCTCTTGGCGATCGTCTGCGGCTTGACCGGCCGGATGAGGTCGCTCCCCTCATGGATGGCGTTCACGACCGGAGCGCTGCCGGCCGCCTGGGCCGAATAGATCTTGAAGGGCTGCTCGGGGATCAGGCCGACCTGCATCATCTCGCGGAAACCCTTGGCGATCTTGGGGAGAATCGTGCCCCCGGCGGTCGGCACCACGATATGCTGCGGCACGCGCCAGCCGAGCTGCTCGGCGATCTCGAACCCGTAGGTCTTGGCCCCCTCGGTGTAAAAGGGGCGCAGATTGATGTTCACGAAGGCCCACTTGTACCGCTCGGCGATTTCGGTGCAGAGGCGGTTGACTTCGTCGTAGTTACCCTCGATGGCGACGGCGTGCGGATCGTAGATGGTCGAACCGATGACCTTGCCCTGCTCGAGGTTCGAGGGAATGAAGATGAAGCAGCGCATGCCGCTGCGGGCCGCGTGGGCGCTCACCGAGTTGGCCAGGTTGCCCGTGCTCGCGCAGGAGACGGTGTCGAAGCCGAACTCCTTGGCCTTCGAGACGGCGACCGAGACGACGCGGTCCTTGTACGAGAAGGTCGGGTGGTTGACCGAGTCGTCCTTGATGTAGAGCTCCCTGACCCCCAGCTCGGCGGCCAGCCGGTTGGCCCGCACGAGGGGCGTCATGCCCGAGTAGTGCCCGGTGACCGGCTCGCCGTCGACGGGGAGCAGCTCGCGGTAGCGCCACAGGCTCTGCGATCGCGATTCGACCACGCTGCGGCTGATCGCCTTCGTAATGCCGTCGTAATCGTATTGAACTTCGAGGGGACCGAAGCAGAACTCACAGACGTGCAACGGGGCCTTCGGATACTCCTGGCCACACTCCTTGCACTTCAAACCGGTCACGAACATGAAAAACCTCTTGCTGTCGCAATATCCTGCCGGTCGCGCCGGCACGGGCGGGATTCCCGCCGCTCTTCCTACTTCAATTACTTGTCGATCGACAGATAGCGCTCGCCCGTGTCGCAGAGCACGGTGACCACGTTGCGTCCGGCCCCCAGCGAGGCGGCCACCTTCAGGGCGGCGTATACGTTGGCGCCCGACGAAACGCCGACAAACAGCCCTTCTTCGAGCGCGAGCCGCTTCTTCATGGCGGTCGCTTCGTCGTCGTCGACCTTCATGATATCGTCAATCAGCGCGCGATTCAGGTTGCCCGGCACGAAGCCGGCGCCGATCCCCTGGATGCCGTGCGGGCCGGCGCGCCCTTCGGAGAGCACCGGGCTGCGCAGCGGTTCGACGGCGATCAGCTTCGTCGCGTGGCCGGCCTCGCGCAGCGCTTCACCGACGCCCGAAATCGTGCCCCCCGTGCCGACGCCGGCGACGAACGCGTCGATGCTGCGCCCTTCCATCTGCGCGATGATCTCGGGACCCGTCGAACGCTTGTGGGCGGCGGGGTTGGCCGGATTCTCGAACTGCATCGGCATGAAGTAGCCGCTCTTCTGCTGCAGCTCGCGCGCCAGGCGGATAGCCCCCTCCATGCCCTCCTCGCGCGGGGTGAGCATCAGCTCTGCCCCGTAGGCTCGCAGCAGGCTGCGGCGCTCGACGCTCATGCTCTCGGGCATCGTGAGAATGAGCCGGTACTTCTTGACGGCGCAGACGAGCGCGAGCCCGATGCCGGTATTGCCGCTCGTGGGCTCGACGACGGCGTCGCCCGGCTTGAGCAGGCCGCGCTTCTCGGCGTCTTCGATCATGGCCAGGCAGATGCGATCTTTGACCGAACCGGCCGGATTGGCGCTTTCGAGTTTGACATAGACGTCGGCCGAAGCCTTGCCGACCAGATAGTTCAGCTTGACCAGGGGCGTCTGCCCGATGGCCTGCGTGATCTCTTCGAAGCGAGCGGGGCGGCGTGTTTCGAGCATGTTCAAATCTGGTAGATGAAGGAACGGTTGCGATCCCGATCGAGCATCTGCTTGAGAGGCGCGTCGAGCAGGTCGGCCAGGCTGATTGAGCCGACGGTCGACTCGACCCGGTCGTAGACGTTGTTCAGATAGCGGGTCGGGGCGTCGACATCGGCCGGGCGCGTGTGTTGATCGTCCTGGCCGAAGTGCTTCTCGTCAAGAATGCGCAGAACGTCGAGCAGGGTGATCTCTTCGGGCGGGCGCGCGAGCCGGTATCCGCCTTCGATGCCGCGCTGCGACAGAAGGATCCCGCCGCGTTTCAACTTGAGCAGAATCTGCTCGAGAAAGCGGTGGGGAACGCGGATCTGGCCGCCGAGCTCCGAAACCGAGGCCCGCGCACCCTCTTTCACGAAGGCAAGATAATAGAGCGCCTTGAGTCCGTACTCGGTTTTTTTGCCGAAGGTCATCATTGCCTTCAGCGTAGCATAGGCTACCAATTCACTCAACATGAAACCCGATTGTTCCGGTCATCTGGGCGGAAACACTCGGTTTTCACCCGGCGTTCAGGGCGGGCGGTCTGCCGCGGAACGTTCGGGCGGGGGCGTGTCCGGCTCGAAGAATCCCGCCGTCTCGGCGAGCTCCCGCAGCGCGAGCCACGGGGTGTCCTCCGCCCATCCGCGGATGCGCCAGCGGCCCCGCCGCGCCCGCGCGGTCAGGGTACCCCGCTCGTCGGTGCGGTGAATGCGGACCCCATGTACCGCAAGCCGCGCGAGCGTCTCGGGATGGGGATGGCGGAAGCGGTTCTGAAACCCGACTGAAATGAGCGCATCGCGGGGACGGACGGCCCGCAGCAGCTCAAGGGTCGAACTCGTACGCGAGCCGTGGTGTCCGGCTTTCAGGAGCGCGCAGGGGAGCGCCCCCCTTCGGATCAGCGCACGTTCGGCCTCGGCCTCGGCATCGCCGCTCAACAGCGCGCACGCCCCGGCGCCATCGACGAGCCGCAGAACGAGCGACCGGTTGTTCGGTTCGCGGTCATGGAGAAATGCGGGGTCGGGGTGCTCCACCGCGATGTGCACCCCCTGCCAGACCAGTTGCCGGCCGGCGACCCACTCCGCAACGGGAACCGCATGGGTTCGGGCCGCCGCGAAGACCGCTTCGTGGCCGCCGGCGTAGCCGTCCCGTCCGGCGACGACGAGTTCACCCACCGGTATGGCATGCAGGAGCTGCGCAGCACCGCCCACGTGGTCGAGATGCGGGTGCGTGAGAACGAGCCGGTCCAGCGTGAAGATCCGCTTGGCGCGGAAGTAGGGCTGCAACGTGCGCGTAAAGATTTCACCCGCTTTCCATCCGCCCCCCGTGTCGATGAGCATGTGGCGACCGCGGCTCGAAACGAGCACCGCATCCCCCTGCCCCACCGAGAGAACGTCGATGCGCAGATCGTCCTGCCAGGCGCGACGGCGCAGCCACTCGTGGCCCCCCGCGAGCAGCAGGGCCAGGCCGCAGGCGCCCCAGGCGAGCCGCTTCCGGCGGCGCGATCCCGTTTTCCGGGCCACGGTGGCGGCGACCAGAAGCGCGAGCAGCAGAAAGAATTCCACCGTATCGATCTGCAGGCGCAGGGCCGCGCCGGGGACCGCCGCGAACCACGCGGCAAGCCGCAGGGCGACTCCGGCGGCGGCTTCATAGAGGAACCAGGGGAGCGGTAACGCGGGCCACGCGGCGGTGACCAGGGCGTACAGGAACGTCAGCGGCGTAAGCAGGACCGAGACGTACGGAATGAGGGGCAGATTCGCCGGGACGCCGACGAGAGAAGCCTGCGCAAAGTGAAAGGTGGTGAGCGGCAGCGTCCACAGCGTCGACACCAGCGACCCGGCCAGGGCGGCGGTCAGATACCGCTTCGCATGCGCGAAACGCTTCGCCTCCAATTCCGCCGGCAGCGCGGCCGACCACGCGATGGCCGCGAACACGGCCGCGAAACTGAGCTGGAACGACGGCGAGAATACCAGCCACGGGTCGGCCGCCAGCATCAGCAGGCCGGCCCAGCCCAGGCTCGCCATGCCGCCCACGGTCGGGCCGAACATGCGCAGCACCAGCGTGACCGAGACCATCGCCAGGGCCCGCAACACCGGCGGCTGCGCGCCCGTAAGCAGTGCATAGAGCACGAGAAGCGGAATCGCCAGCACGCCGCTCAGGCGCGCGACGGGAATGCGCTGCAGGAGCCAGGGCGAGCGCGAAAGGACGAACCGCCACCCGCCGCGCAGGAGCAGAAACAGGATCCCGAGGTGCAGTCCGCTGATGGCCACCAGGTGCACGACGCCGGCGTCGCGCCACTGCGCGCGCACCGCGTCGGGGAGCCGATACTGCGCGCCGACGGCCAGGGCGGCGAAGAGTCCGCCGTGCGCGGGAGACAGACGCCCGGCCGCGGCGAAGATGCGCCCGCGGACCCGCGCGAGCCCCTCTGCGAGCGCTCCCGGAGGCCGCACGATCACCCAGTCCCCTTCCCGCACCCGCCCCTGCAGAAACACCCCTTCGGCATTGCGGCGCGCCACCCGATCGTACTCCCCGGCAATCCCCAGCGTGCGAAAGGGGTGCAGCCGTGCGCGGATGCGTACCGTGGCGCCGTAGGGCGGCGCGCCCTCCGCGTCCCCCTCGAAGCGCAGATCGACGCCCGTGTCGATGCGGCGCCAGTCCTGCCCCTGGCGCCAGGCCAGCAGGCCTCCTTCGGCCACGATGCCGAACGGGTATTCCCGCGGAAAGGTCGCGATGAGCACGAGCAGCTCGCGCTCTTCGCTCCCGAGCTGTTCCACCGTCGACGGCGCAGGCGCCCGCGGGGCCGCCAGAAAGCCGGCCGCGAGCCCCGAGACGAAAAAGGCGGCCGCGAGAAGCCAGCGTTGACGTCGCGGGCGCGGACGCAGCGCAAGGGCGATGAACAGCGCGATTCCCCCGGCGGCAGCCGAAACGGATTCGTCTATGGCGGAAAAGAGAATCCCGAGCGCGAAGGCGCCGAACGCACGGAGCGAGGCGGGCATGCGGCGAACCTAGCACGGCATGGCGGAAAAGGACAAGAAAAAAGCGACATTCGCGTCCGTCCACGGCTCCCCTCCGCCGCGGGGCAGAGTACAATGAGGCGATCCGTAAGGCGGTGCGCACGGTAAGGCGCTGCCGCCTTCTTCACGTACCAGCGGCGGAAATGACCATGCGCTATCTCATCACAGGGGCGACGGGGTTCATCGGGAAACGGCTGCTCGGCATGCTGCGGGAGCGCGGCGACGAAATCTACGTCCTCTCCCGCAATCCGGTGCGCGCCGGGGCCCTGCCGGGGGTGCGCGAGGCCTTCGGCTGGCCCGACCACGAGACCCCCTTCCCTGTCGCCGCGCTGCATGGGGTCGACGCGGTCATCAATCTCGCCGGCGAGCCGGTCATCGGCCGGTTTACCGAGGGGCACAAGAAGAAGGTGCTCGAGAGCCGCGTGTTCGGCACGCGGGCGCTGGTCGAGGCGATGGCGCACGTCGATCCGCGGCCGCGCGTCCTCGTGTCCAGTTCCGCCGTCGGGTACTACGGCGACCGGGGTGACGAAACCTTGACCGAAGCGTCACCCTCGGGCCAGGGATTTCTCGCCGAGGTCTGTCGCCGCTGGGAAGACGAGGCGCGTAAGGCAGAGCCTCTCGGGGTGCGCACTGCCGTCATCCGGACGGGCATCGTGCTCGGCCGCGGCGGCGGGATGCTGAAGCAGATTCTCCCGCCGTTCCGTCTCGGGCTCGGCGGGCCGTTGGGCAACGGGCAGTTCTGGATGCCCTGGATTCACATCGATGACCTCTGCCGTCTCTACCTGCACGCGGCCACCGAGGGGCTGGCGCCGGCCTACAACGGTTCGGCGCCGCATCCGGTCACGAACCTGGTCTTCACGAAGGTGCTCGGCCACGTCGTGCGGCGCCCGACCCTGTTCCGCGTCCCCCGTCTCGCCATGCGCGCCGCCCTCGGCGAAGGTGCGGTCGATGCCGCGCTGCAGAGCGCGAAGGCCCTCCCGAACGCGGCAGAACGGGAGGGATTCCGCTTTCTCTACCCGCACCTCGAAGCGGCGTTACAGGCCGAAGCCCGTTAAGAGTGACGAGTTACGAGTTACGAGTGACGAATCCGGGCAATTGACAATCTACGATTGACGATTGACGATTTGTCGGAAAGGACCCGGACAACCCGTAGCGAACACTTCCCCTCTCCTTACGAAGGAGAGGGGCCGACGGCGCCAGCGCGCCGACGGGGGTGAGGTGCCCTTACGGGCATGCCGTCGCCGCCGGATCCGGTACGGTGGGCATCCCGGTCTTCGCAAAGGTCTCGAGGAAGCAACTGTATTGGCGCTTGGGACCCTCGAGCTGGAACATGACTTCGTGCCCATCCTCCACCCCGTCTTCCCGGTGCTGCACGACGACGACTGTTGCGCCGTCCCGGTTCCCCTTGACCGGATAGGCCGCCTCGCCCGCGCCCACGAGCGGCAGCAGCGGCGCCAGCGGGCGGAACTCCGCCAGCTCCGCCGTCGCCGCATCGACGGATCCGCCCGCCAGATCGAGGCCGAGCGAGAGGCTCCCCGCGTTCGCGATGGGCGGGAGAATGTAGTGGTCGACGATCCCCTGAAGCATGAGCACGTGAATGCCGTTGATCTGCCGGTTGTAGGCCGGCGCGTCCGAAGGATCACCGGCCCACTGTACGAGGCTCACCGCCGGGTCGTGCCGGTGCAGCGTGCGCTGATAGCTCGGGTACTTGAGCATCAGGTCGGCGAAGGCGCGCACGTCGAGCGGCTTCTTCTTGTAGATGATGTTCTCGAGCCAGCTTGCCCCCGAACCGCTGAGGATAGCCGCGCCGTACGCCGGCTCCATCGCGAGCACGGGCTGCGCTATCGTGGCCCCCATCGAGTGCCCCATGAGCGCCAGCCGGTCGGCATCGAAGCGGATCTCCCCGGCGGGCGCATCCGGACAATCGGAGGTATCGATGCGCAGGGCCGGCAGGATGTGGGCCAGCAGCCCGATTTCCAGCGCCGACTGGCGCACGTTGTCGCGCATCGCCCGCGGGTTGAGAAAGTTGAACATGAGCACCTGCTCGTCGCCGCCGGTCACGTTGCGCCGCCCGCCGTGGGGACCATCGACGCTCACGCCCGCGAAGCCGGCCCGGGCCAGTTCCTGCGCCGGCCCGGTTCCCGGAACGAGCACGTTACCCTCGGCGTCGCGTACGCCGCGGTCGACCAGGGGACGCTCGCCGCCGCCCCCCGTGCGGATGAAGACCGCCGTGGGATACCCCTCGGCCGGCATGGCGGCGCGGGGAACCGTGACGACGAGGTTCGCCTCTTCGTATCCCTGAAGAACCGGCTTCCCGCTGGAATCGGTCTGCCAGTCGCCGCCGCTGTCGGTAAACGGCGGGATACCGGCCTGGTACACCGGCATCTGGATGGTCGTGTCGTAGACGCAGAATTCCGCAAAGGTCTCCCGCTTCGTGAACGCCTGCTCGGGCGCGGGGCGCGGCAGCGCCAGCGCGGCGTCGCGGAATGTGGCCAGCTGCGCCGTCGGGTCGTCGGTGGTGAACACCGCGAGCCCCGCGATGGAGTCCGCCGGAACTCCCGCTTCGGCAAGGGCGCGCAGGGCATCCCGGTATTCCGCCGCCGTTTCGGGAGCGAGACCGCCGGGCGTCCGGCCGCGTGCCAGATCGCGCATCGAGCGCGAGACGCCGAGCGGGTTCCCCCTGGCGTCACCGAGCGCGCGCAGCACCACGGTGGCGTAGCGCACGGCCGGCCGCAGCGGAACCCCCTGCAGCGGGAGCACGGAAAGAAGATTTTCGGCGCCGAACGGTCCCCCATCGGCCGTGAAGCTGACGTCGACCGGATACCGCTGCAGGTAATCGGGGGAATCCTCGGAGATGCCGATGAGGAACACCGGCATATCGGCATCCGTACTCGTGAAGACGTCCGGGAGTTGCTTCAGGTCCGGCGTCCCCGTGAGCGAAAAGAAGACGGCCGAGGCGACGCCGAATCCGCGCGCGTCCTTGCGAATGACGTCGAGGGTCGTCTCGAGAAAGGCTACCTTGTCGGGGTTGGGGAATCCGCTCAGGTCGACGCCGCCGCTTTCCGTTCGCAGGTCGTCGCTGGGGAACGGCGCAGCGTAGAAACTGCTGCTGCGCGTGAAGTCCATGCGCACCTGTACGCCGGGCACTTCACGTGGCTCGGGGTCTTCGGTGCAGGCGGCGACAAAGAACAGGAGGGCAGCGAGCGGCGTGGCGCTGAATCGTCGGGAAAGCATGCGGTTTTCCTTTTCAGCGGTCATCATACCAGTTTGCCCCGGGAATCCCGTACCATCGCTCTCCCCCGATACCGGTTCTGCTTCCGCTTCGGGCTATCGATGATCACCCGGGTCCGTTCGCGCTGAGCTCGTCGAAGCGCCAGCAGATCCGTCAGCACATACTCGAGAGCCTGTTTCCCTTGCGGCAGTGCCCCAGCACATCCGTCAGCACGTGCTCGAGAGCCGGGACACCGTTCGCGCTGAGCTCGTCGAAGCGCCAGCAGATCAGTCAGCACGTACTCGAGAGCCTGTTTGCCCTGGGGCTCTGAGCACCGGGTGCACCCGCACCCCCCTTGTCCGCCTGCGGAAAGCGTGCTATCCGAATCGGATGTCCTATCTCTACATCCTCCTCTGTGGCGACGGCTCGCTGTATACGGGACAGACCGATGCGCTGACCATTCGTAAAGCACAGCACAAGCTTTTCCACGGCTGCGAGTACACACGGCGGCGCCAACCCGTGAGACTCGTCTATCAGCAAGCGTTCCCCACCCGAGAGAAGGCGCTGGTCATGGAGCGCAGAGTGAAGAAGTGGACCCGAGCAAAAAAAGAAGCACTCATCCGGGGCGATTGGGACGCGCTCCGAGCGGCGGCCAGACGCGGTGCCCGGCAAGGGCCCGCAGGTTCGTGAACCGATGTGCACCCGGCCTTTGAACCCGGTACCCACGCGGTGCTGGCCCTTCGAGACGCCGGCATGATACTCCCACTTGCCTGGGGCGCCGATGGCAATCCGAATTGGCGGAAGTCCGGCTCCTCAGGGCGTACGGTCGCCAGCAGATCCGTTTCCAGAATTAATGCCCATTGGACATCGGGCATTCCCGCCGATATGATCCCGGAGCGCCCTCGGTTGCCGGGCGTGAAGCGAAGGAGAGGAGATGAAGCGCGTGGCCCTCGGATTTCTCGTGCTCGCCGTATCGGCGGCAATCCTGGCGTTCGCCTTGCGCCCCGCCGACAAGGCGCTGGCGCCGAAGGCAGACCAGGACGCCTGGTTTGCCGCGGTCAATGCGGAACTGAAGAGCCGAGACGTCGGCGGACCGGTCATCCTCATCGATCTCGATCGTGTCGACCGCAATCTGGAGGCCATCCGCGCGCACATCGCGCCGCCGCGCCACTACCGCATCGTCGACAAGTCGCTTCCTTCCCTTCCCCTGATCCGCTACGTCATGGAGAAGACGGGCACGCGGCGCATCATGAGCTTTCACGAGCCGCACCTCTCCCTGCTCTTCCGCGAACTCCCGCCGGACACCGATTTCCTCCTGGGCAAGCCGATGCCGGTCGCGGCCGCCCGCGCCTTCTACGCGAATCTGGCCACCGCGGCCCGCAGCGACGCCTCGGCGCGCGTGCAGTGGCTCATCGATACGCCGCAGCGGATGGCGGAATACCGCGCGCTTGCCGAAGAACTCGGCCAGCAGTTCCGCGTGAACCTCGAGATCGACGTCGGCCTCCATCGTGGCGGCGCCCGGAACGTCGAGGAGCTCGAGGCCCTTCTCGCGGGAATCGCGAAGTCGCCCGAGCGCCTGCGCTTCAGCGGAACCATGGGCTACGACGGCCACCTCACGCACGTCCCCGTTCTCGTCGGCGCGAAGGAAGAGGCCGTGCAGAAGGCGTTCGAAGATCTCGTATCCGCCTACCGGCAGTTCGTGGAATACGGCACGGAACGGTATCCCGACTGGTTCACCGGCGCCGTCACCCTGAACGGCGCGGGGAGCCGCACCTATCGTCTCTATACCGCGGCGCATCCGCTCAACGACCTGGCCATGGGGTCCTGCGTGGTCAAGCCGGCCGCCTTCGACGATTACACGCTCGCAAAGCATGTGCCGGCCATGTTCATCGCCGCGCCGGTGCTCAAGGAGATCCCCGGCTTCGGTGTTCCCTTTCTCGAGCCGGTGGCCGGGCTGGCCGCGTGGTGGAACCCGAACTGGCGGCGCACCTTCTATGTCTACGGCGGCGCGTGGAGCGAATCGGTCGTCTGGCCCGCGGGCGCGCAACCGAATTCCCTCACGACGAGCGCCCCGAACGAGAATCTCTTCCCCAACCAGAACATGCTGAACGGCTCCAACGCGCTGCCGCTCACGGTGGGAGACTTCGTCTTCTACCATCCGAAGCAGGGGGATGCGATGCTGCAGTTCGCCAGCATCCTCGTCCTGCGCGGCGGGAAGATCGTCGACCGGTGGGAACCGTTCCCGCGCGGGCTGTAGGCTTCGCTGCGCCCGCCGCGCTGCCCGGCCCCCGCCCCATTGACGGCGCCCCGCCGACGCCTTAGCATTGGGGGATGCCGGTCAACGCACGCCTTCTGTTTGCCGCCTTTCTGCTCCTCGGCGTCCTTTGGCCGGGCGGATGCTACCGGATCGCCCCGAGCCGCGGCGGCGGGCAGACCGACGCGCCGCCTGAACGGGCCCCGGACGCCGCCGCCATCGTGGTTCCCGAAGGGCTGCGCGTTCGCGTGGGTGCGACAGGGCTCACCTTTCCGACCGCCGTGGTGACCGACGAGCAGGATCGCGTCTATATAGTCGAGGCGGGTTATTCCTACGGCGAGACGTGGACCACCCCCCGCGTTCTGCGCGTCGAGGGCGACGGACGCCTCACGCCTGTCGCCGCCGGAAGTCCGGATAACGCACCATGGACCGGCGCCAGCGTTCATGATGGCGGCCTGCTCGTCTCTGCCGGAGGCAACCCGGGTAAGATTCTGCACGTGGGCTTCGACCGGCGCATCCGCATTCTTGTCGACGGCCTGCCCAGTCTCGGCGATCATTTCACGGCCCGCCCGATTCCCGCCGCAGACGGCTACATTTACTTCGGGCAGGGGACGATTACGAATTCCGGCGTCGTCGGGTTGGATAATTATGATTACGGCTGGCTGAAACGCCATCCCAAACTACATGACATCGCCTGCCGCGACATCCCGCTTCGCGACGTGAACTACCGGACGCCGAATCCCCTCAGCGAAGATCCCGACGACGAAGCTGTCACGGGACCCTTTCTTCCTTTCGGCCAGGCCGCCGTGACCGGGCAGACTGCCGCCGGCCGGCTGCCATGCAGCGGCAGCGTCATGCGCTTTCGCTACCCCGACGGCCCCCTGGAGCTCGTGGCCTGGGGCTTTCGCAACCCCTTCGGGCTCGCCTTCGCCGCCGACGGCACGCTCTTCATCACCGACAACGGCTACGATGTGCGGGGCAGCCGGCCGATCTGGGGAGCCGGAGACTATCTCTGGGCTGTGGACGTGCGCCGCGCTCCTGTCTGGTTCGGGTGGCCCGATTTCGCCGGGGGCGTGGCGGTAAACTCCTCCGCCTACTCCGCGCCGGATCATCCGCCGCCAAAGTTGCTGCTCGCTGCCCCCCCGGCGGCGCCGCCGAAGCCGGTCGTCACTTTCGCCGTCCACTCGTCGAGCAACGGGCTCGACGTCTCACCCGGCGGTCCATTCGGAGATCCGGGGGCCGTCTTCGTCGCCCAGTTCGGCGACCTGGCCCCCGCGGTCGGCAAGGTGCTTTCGCCGGTCGGATTCAAGGTCGTGCGCGTCACCCCCGCCGACGGCACCATCGTCGACTTCATGCTGAACAAGGGTAAACAGCCCGCACCCGCCTCGTGGCTCGAGACCGACGGGCTCGAGCGTCCGGTCGACGTCAGGTTCAGCCGCGATGGGCGGCGGCTCTACGTCGTCGACTTCGGCATCGTGCAGGTTGAGGGAAAGACGCCGATCCCGCACCCGGGTAGCGGCGTACTCTGGATCGTCGAGGCGGCGGAGGACCCATGAAGAAGACCGGCGTGCTTGCGTCTTTGATGCTTATCGTCGCGCTTACGGCCTGCCCCTCGCGAACGAACACAGAGCTCGTTCGCGAAATTCCCCCCATGCAGACCGAACAGCTTGAGCTTGGGCGCACCGTCTTCATGGAGAACTGCCACCGCTGCCACCCCTGGGGCGGGAGCGGGGTCGGCTTCTCGCTGCTGCGCCCGCTCCCCGAGTCGATCATCCGCTACCAGGTGCGTAACGGCGTCGGCGAGATGCCCGCCTTCAGGGACGAGCAGATTTCCGACGAAGATCTGGACGCCCTGGTCGAGTTCATCGTCACCCTGCGCGAGCAGCAGGCTCTGCAAAGCCAGGGGCCCCGCATCTGGCAGGCGCGCACCCGCCGCAATAATCCATAATCTTTTCGAATGGTTAGCGTTTCTTCGGGACTTTCCTCGTGGAACCTGCGTATAATGAATGACGATTCATTCACATTATCCTCCCCTACTGAATCCCTTTTTCACAAACCCAGAGGAAGTTCATGCAGCATCGTGAGATCAAGACCGCGGCCGTGCTCGGCTCCGGCGTGATGGGATCCGGCATCGCCGCCCTGCTGGCCGGCGCCGGCGTTCGCACCTACCTGCTCGACATCGTCCCGAAGGACCTGCCGGCCGGCGGCGACCGCAGCCAGATCGCGAAGAGCAACCTGGCCGCCGCCCTCAAGGCCAAGCCGGCCGCCTTCTACAGCCCGAAGGACGCCGACCTGGTCATCCCGGGCAACTTCGACGATCACCTGGACAAGCTCGCCGAGTGCGACTGGGTCATCGAGGTCGTCGTCGAGAACCTGGGCATCAAGCAGAGCCTGATCAAGAAGGTCGCCGAAAAGGCCGGCGCCCACACGATCGTCACCAGCAATACGAGCGGTATCGACGTCGACGCCATCGTCGAAGGGCTGCCCCTCGAGTTCCGCAAGCGCTGGCTGGGCACGCACTTCTTCAACCCGCCGCGCTACATGAAGCTGCTCGAGCTGATTCCCGCGAAGGACACCGACCCGGCCGTTCTCGACTTCATCGCGGAATTCGGCCGCAACGAACTCGGCAAGGGGATCGTGTTCGCCAAGAACACGCCGAACTTCATCGCGAACCGCATCGGCGCGTGGGGCATGATCGCCCTCGTGCGCCAGATGGTCGAAGAAGGGCTGAGCATCGAAGAAGTCGACGCCGTGTTCGGCAAGGCCACGGGCCGTCCGAAGTCGGCCGTCTTCAAGACTGCGGACCTCGTCGGTCTCGACACGCTGCACCACGTCGCCAAGAACACGTACGCCGCCATCGAAGGCGATCCGTACCGCGACACCTTCCTGGTGCCCGACTTCATCAACACGATGGTCGAGAAGAAGCAGCTCGGCAACAAGACCAAGGGCGGCTTCTACAAGAAGGACGGCAAGAACCGCCTCGTGCTCGACTGGAAGACGGGCGAATACGTTCCGCTTTCGAAGCCCACGTTCCCCTCGGTCGACGCGGCCAAGGGGATCGAGGACGTGCGCGCGCGCGTGAAGGCCGTCATCATGGACGGCACCGACCCGGGCGCCCTGTTTGCGTGGAAGGGGACGGCCAAGACCCTGATCTACAGCGCGTACCTGATTCCCGAAATCTCCGACAGCATCGTCGAAATCGACCGCGCCATGCGCTGGGGCTACAACTGGGAGATGGGCCCCTTCGAGACCTGGGACGCCATCGGCGTCGAAGCCAGCGTCGCCCGCATGGAGAAAGACGGCCTCGAGGTTCCCGCCAACGTCAAGAAGATGCTCGCCGCCGGCGTGACCTCGTTCTACCAGAAGCGCGACGACGGCCTCTACGCCTATGACCTCGTCAAGGGGGCCTACGCGAAGGTCGACGCCGATCCGCGCGACATCCGCACCGAAGAGCTGCGCAAGGCCGGCAAGGTCGTCAAGCAGAACTCGGGCGCGACCATCTTCGACGCCGGCGACGGCGTGCTGCTCGTGGAGTTCCACACCAAGATGAACGCCGTCGACGCCGACATCGTCACCGCGCTCAACGACGCGATGGACATCGCTGAGAAGGACGGCTGGAAGGGGATCGTCATCGGCAACCATGCGGATGCGTTCTCGGCCGGCGCGAACCTGCTCATGGTCTTCATGCAGGCCCAGAACGGCCAGTGGGATGACCTGAACACGATGGTCCACGAGTTCCAGCAGTGCACGATGCGCCTGCGCTACTCGAACATCCCCGTCGTCGCGGCCGTGGGCGGCCTGGCCCTCGGCGGCGGCTGCGAAATCGCCATGCACTGCAACTACACCGTGCTCGCCGGCGAATCCTACGTCGGCCTGGTGGAAGTGGGGGTCGGCCTGATCCCCGCGGGCGGCGGCTGCAAGGACATGCTCGTCAAGCTGCAGGAGGGCAACCCCGACGGCGTGCAGACCATGCCGCTGCCCACCGCGCAGAAGGCGTTCGAGACCATCGCCATGGCCAAGGTGGCCACGAGCGGCAAGGAGGCGATCGACAGCGGTTTCTTCCGCCCGTGGGAAGCGAAGGTCGTACTGAACCGCGACCACGTCATCTACGAAGCCAAGCAGCAGGTGCTCGCCCTGCACCAGGCCGGCTATCGCGCGCCGAAGCCGTTCAAGATCACCCTCGGTGGCGGCGGTGCCTACGGGGCCCTGCTCATCGGCGCCGACGGCCTGCTCAAGAGCGGTTTCGCGAGCGAGTACGACATCTTCATCGCGAAGCAGCTGGCGAAGATCCTCACCGGCGGCAAGGTGCCCGAGAACACCGGGGTGGATGAACAGTTCGTGCTCGACCTCGAGCGCACTGCGTTCCTGACGCTGCTCAAGGAGCAGAAGACGCTCGATCGCATCCAGCACATGCTCATGAAGAACAAGCCGCTGCGGAATTGATTCTCGGATTCTTCTGCTCCCCACAGCCAGCCCCCGGTTCGCACTGCGGAGGGGGAGAGGGGGGGAGGGGGAGAGTGGGGGATCAGGCAAGTACTCGAGACCAATTTTATTCAGAAGGATTCTTATGAAAGAAGCAGTCATCGTTGCCGCAAACCGCACCGCGGTCGGCAAGGCCAAGAAGGGGGCGCTCGTGAACGTGCGTCCCGATACCCTCGGCGGGGTCGTGCTCGCCGACGTCGTACAGCGCGCGGGCATCGACCCGACGATCATCGAAGATCTGCAGATGGGCTGCGCCATGCCCGAGGCGGAACAGGGAATGAACGTCGGCCGCATCGCCGTCTTCGCCGGCGGCCTGCCCCAAGACATTCCTGCCAGCACCGTGAACCGGTTCTGTTCGTCGGGCATCCAGTCGATCGCCATCATCGCCAACCGCATTCAGGTCGGCGAAATCGAGGTCGGCATCGGCGCCGGCGCCGAGTCGATGACCATGGTGCCGATGGGCGGCAACAAGATCGTCCCGAACCCCGACCTGGCCGAAACCTTCCCCGACGCCTACATCGGCATGGGGCACACGGCCGAGAACGTGGCCAACCGCTACGGCATCAGCCGCGACGAGCAGGACGAGTGGGCCGTGACCTCACACGCCCGCGCCGCCGCGGCCATCAAGGCGGGCCGGTTCAAGGAGCAGATCGTGCCGGTCGAAGCCTGGCAGTTCGTCGACGGCCAGATGAAGACCTACACCTTCGACACCGACGAAGGCCCGCGTGAGGGGACGACGAAGGAAGTGCTCGGCAAGCTGAAGCCCGCCTTCTCGACCACGGGTTCGGTCACGGCCGGCAACGCCAGCCAGATGTCCGACGGCGCCGCCGCCGTGCTGCTCATGAGCCGCGAGCGTGCGGAGAAGGACGGGCTGAAGCCGCTCATGCGCTTCGTGACCTTCGCCGTCGCCGGCTGCCACCCCGACGAAATGGGCATCGGGCCCGCCCTGGCCATTCCGAAGGCGCTCAAGCAGGCCGGTCTCAAGGTCGAAGACATCGACCTGTTCGAGATCAACGAAGCGTTCGCCAGCCAGTTTCTCTACTCGGGCAAGAAGCTGGGGCTCGACTTCGACAAGGTCAACGTGAACGGCGGCGCCATCGCCCTGGGCCACCCCCTCGGCTGCACGGGCGCCAAGCTGACCACGCAGCTCACCTACGAGATGCGCGACCGCAAGGCCAAATACGGCGTCGTCAGCATGTGCATCGGCGGCGGCATGGGCGCGGCCGCAATCTTCGAGAACCTGCAGCGCTGAGCGCCCGCAAGGTTCCCCGGGGAAAATGAGGAAGCCCCCCGTCCGGATGGACGGGGGGCTTTTTTTGATCCTGTACAGGACTTGGCGGCCGGCTGCCGCCTCGAAAAGCCACTCTGCCGTCCCCAAAAGGTGGACCCAGAGTGGAACCCAAAGGTTTGAAATCAAAAGGGTCAGATGGCGAGCACCGAGACCTTCCCCTGCGATTTCCTCCCAGCCGGTTTGACCCGTATTTCAACGTCCTGACCAAGAGCAGTCAGAAAATCGAAGAGGCGCTCCACGGAAAATGAGGCTCCTCGGTTTCGCATCAACTCTGATACATGGGGCTGGCGAATGCCGAGAATCTTACCGGCCTCAGTCTGGGTGAGCCCTCGGTCCTTGATGATTCGGTAAATGCGGAAGACCAGTTCAGCGCGAAGAAGTTCCTCTTCGGGGTGCGCCAGACCCAGATCCCGGAAAACATTGCCGGTCCCGCGAGACATGCGGGTAACAGATGAGCCTTGTTTGCGCTTCATTTAGAGCTCCTGCGACGGCGTTCGACCTCTGCGAGTCGTGCCCGGATGATTTCCAGCTCCCTTTGGGGAGTTACGGATCCGCGCTTGGATTTTTTCTGGAAGGCGTGCAACACGTAAATGGCGTCTTCAAAGCGAATCGTATATACCATGCGCCACGTATCGCCCTCCTGATTCGTAACAACCTCCAGCACCGATCCACCGCCGAAACCTTTCAGCGTCTTCACTGCCGGGTCACGATCACCAAGCTGCGCCACAAAGAGCGCCTGCCCGATCTCACCACGTACGGACGCCGGAAACCTTCGAACATCCTTTCGGGATGAACCCACCCAGATGACCGGCTTCATGCTGTCTCCAGTATACGTATTTTCGTATATAGCGTCACGAGCGGGGGCTCGAACCTCACCTTTTCGACAATACCGGGCCTGCTGGACAAACTCTGTCCCACTTGGCCGTCGTGCCATTTCCCAAGCTCCGTGTCACCAGGCTCCTCAGCAACATACCCCCTGCCCCGCCGGCGCTTTGGACCCCTGGGGCACGCCATGGCATAATCCTCGGATGAAAATCCCCCGTTTGCCTGCCGTGCGCGAAGCCCTCCGTCGCTCTCCACTTCTCACCGCCGGCCTCTGCGCTGTGCTTGGCCTGGCTCTTTCTACCTGCTCTGCCGCACCCTCGCCGGCTCCGTCCGGCGAACGGTGCCTGCCCGAAGCGTTAGCGACGTCGTTCGCGGCGCTCGAGGGCGATGCCGGGCAGCCCGTACGGTGGGAGCCGATTGAGTCCGTGGCCGATTGGAAGTTCCTCGGGAACGACGTCGGCGCGGTCTTCGATGCCCAGGACGGCGACTTTCTGATGGCCAACGAGCGCATCCGGGCGATCGTTCGCAGGCCCGGACGCAAATGGGCGCTCAACAGCTACGGCGGCACGATCGTCAGCGCCGACATTCAGCGCGAAGACGGCGTCTGGCATGACTACCTGGGCGAAATCGGCTCGCTCGTCGGACTCGCCTGGTCGATCGACGTGCAGGAATTCGAGCTCCTGCGCGACGGACGCGACGGCGTGCTGGTCGTCGGCGCTTACGGTCCGCTTCACCTGGCCGACTGGCTCAATCTCGAAGGCACTCTTTCAACCCTCTCGGCCAGCCTCACCGGCGGTGACCCCCGCCTGGGCCTGAACGTGCCCTGGCCCACCGACGGCAGCATCCAGCTGAACGCCTCGCAGTATTACGTGCTGCGCAGCGGGGAATCGCACATCGAGATGCACACGGCCATCTGCAACCCCGAGGGCCGCACGCAGTATACGACGCTGACCGACATGATCGAGGCGGGCGGCAATGTACACCGGTTCAACACGGCCCGGCCGGCCGAAGGCGAGCGCGGCCTGCTCGGCGGCTTCAATCTCGGCTCGCTCGACAGCCGCCTGCAGACCCTCGGGTTCCGCGGCGAAACGGCGGGCTACGCCGTCACGCCCCTCGCCCAGGCCGCGAGCCTCCTCTATTCGCACATCGGCCTGATCGTGCACGGTACCGATGACGCGCTCGGATTTCTTACCGGCAGCCTCTTCGGATTCGATCTCGCCGCACCCGCGCCGGGCATTTTCCGCCTGCCCGCGGGCGGCAGCGTGCAGGTGGCCCGCGACATTCACGTGTATGCCGATTTCGATGGACTGCGTACGAGCCTCAACGCGGCGGCCGGCGAGACGGCTACGGCAAAGATCTCGGGAAGCGTTCGCGCCGGCGGCGCTCCGTTTGCCGGAAGCCGGGTGGCCTTGCTCGACGAACAGGGGCGGCTGGAAACGATCCTGAACGCCGACGCCGAGGGCCGCTATTCCGGTCGCGTCCGCGCCGGGTCCTATCAGGTGCACGCCGATCCGCGCGGGGGAGTGGCTCCGCCGCCCCAATCGATCGCCTTGCAGGCGGATACCGAGGCGCGCGTCGATTTCGACCTCGAGCCGCCGGCGGCGCTGCGCTTCGCGATCCGCGGCCACGATCCGCGGCTCGGCAGCGGGCAGCTGCCCATGCCGGCCAAGGTGTCGCTGGTCTGCGCCGGACCGTGCCCACAGAAACCGTCGGCCATCTTCAACGACGTCTCGTTCGATGGTTGGCCGCCCGATCTGCAGACGCAGGCCATGGTCGACCACGAAGACCTCGTCAGCGTCATGGCCAAGCGCGGCGAGTGGCGCCGCGAGGCGCTGCGCGTGCCGGCCGGCGACTACGAACTGATCATCACGCGCGGGCCGGCCTTCTCACGCTACGTGACGGCGGTGACGCTGCAGCCCGGCGAGGAACGTGTCGTCGCGGCGACGATCGACCGCGTCGTCGACGAACCCGGGTGGATCGGGGCCGACACGCACGTGCACACCGTGCGCAGTTTCGATTCGCCCGTGCCGCAGAACGACCGCGTGCTGACCTTTGCCGCAGAGGGTGTCGAAATTCTGGTCGCGACCGACCACGACTACGTGTCTGAACTGGGCCCGGTCATCGCCGCGCTCGGGATGGAAGCGTACGTCACCGGCATTGCCGGAACGGAACTGACGTTTTTCGACCTGGGACACTTCAATGCCTTTCCGCTCCGCTACGGGTCTGACCTGCCGCGCGGAGGCGCCTACGATCCGTTCGAGGGCGTGGGCGGCCGGCTGCGCCCGCCGGCGACGATGTTCGCCGACCTGCGCGCCAAAGGTTCCATCGACCGGCCCGTGGTCCAGATCAATCACGCGCGCACGCCGATCATGGGGTACTTCGAGGCCATCCGCCTGGATACCGGAACGCTCGAAGCTGACGCCGATCCGGCCAACTTCCGGATGGCCCCCGATGCCGTCGACCGGAGCGGGGGACTCTTCAGCAGCGACTTCGACGCCTTCGAGGTCTACAACGGCTATGGCGATGTTCCCGTCGGGCTGAATGACCTGTTCGCGTTGCTCAATCTGGGCTTGAACAAAGTGGGCGTCGCCGTCAGCGACACGCATAACTGGTATGCGTCCTCGGCCGGCAATCCGCGCAGTCTGGTGCAGGTCGGCGATACCTTTGACACTTCCGCTGGCGTGACCCCCGAGCGCTTCGCCCGCGCCATGCAGGCCGGGCGGGTCATCGGCGGCAACGGACCGCATGTCGAGCTGCGGCTGCTCGCACACGACGGCCGCACGGCTCGTCTCGGAGATACGCTGGGGACCTCCCATCCGGTCACGGTCGAAGTGCGTGCCGTGATGCCCGAGTGGATCACCATCGACACCCTGGAGGTTTTCTCGAACACCCCCGACGTGGCTTCTCGGGCCGGAAGCGCCGTGCGCGAGTACCCGACGGCCCAGTACGCAAGGATGGTGACCGAGGGAGACTTCGTTCGCGCCGGCGGAGCCAAGTCGGTGACGTGGACCTTCGTGGCCGCCCCCGCCCGCGACGCCTGGTTCACAGCCGTTGCCCGCGACAACCCGGCGGCCGGTTCCAACCACGACCTGTTCCCCCTGATTCTGTCGCGCGACGAGTTACCGTTCGCCTTCACCAACGCCGTATTTCTCGACCGCGACGAAAACGGCCGCTTCGATGCACCGGGGCCCCAGGGAGAAATCCAGGAGGCGCCGCCGGGCCGCGCGCCGGGCAGTCCGTTGCCTGCAGACGATCCGAATCGGCGCCAGTTTACGCGCGATCTGTTCGAATCGCTGATGCATGGCCATGAACACTGAGGATTTCCGCCGCACCGGATGCCTCGGGAGTGAGGTTCCGGTATAATAGAGGGAACGGATAAAAGGCATGCTGCCGACCAAAAACACAGGCAATTCATGAAGTTCCGCTTCCGCTCCTCGTTCTTCGTCGCCGTCGTGGCCGTCGTCGGCCTGTTCGTGTTCCTGGGTTCCTCGCGCCGGGCCGAACCGGCCGCCCTCCAGTGCAAGACGGTCCCGGTGCTGCTCGACCGGTTTCTCGACGTCCACTATCAGTACAAGACGCTCGATCCCGATCTGGAGCGCCGCACCGTGCAGCAGTTCATCAAGATGCTCGACCCGAGCAAGTCGCTGCTGCTGCAGGCCGAGGTCGTCGAGCTCGAGAAAGAACTGTTGAAGACCTTCAAGACCATGAAGGCCGGCGAGTGCGAGGCGCTCGAAGAGATTCCCGCGCGCATGCTCAAGCGCGCCCAGGCCAACGAGGCCTATGCCCGCGAAGTTCTGACCGACAAGTTCAAGGTCGACCGCTCGGTCTCGCTGACCGTCGATCCCGATAAACGCTCCTATCCGGCCACGGATGAGGAACGCAAGGAGATCACGCGCAAGCTCATCCACTTCCAGATGGCGAACCTGGAGCTGACCAAGGTCGAGCCCGCCGAAGCCCGCAAACAGCTCATTCACCGTTACGAGCTGGCGACCAAGCGCGCCCAGGAAGTGACCTACCAGAGCACACTCGAGAGCTTCCTCGAAGCCTTCGCCCGGGCCCTGGATCCGCACTCCTCCTATCTCTCGCAGGCCCAGCTCGAGAACTTCCAGATCTCCATGCGCCTCTCCCTCGAGGGTATCGGGGCCACCCTGAGCTCCAAGGACGGCTTCACCTTCATCGAAGGGCTCATCCCCGGCGGCGGCGCCGAGAAATCAGGCAAGCTGCAGCCCCAGGACAAGATCGTCGCCGTCGGCCAAGAAGGCGAGGCCGCCGTGTCGGTCATCGACATGGAGCTCAACGACGTCGTCCAGATGATCCGCGGCAAGAAGGGGACGAAGGTGACCCTCTCGATCCTGCGCGACACGGGCGAAAAGCCGGAGACCTTCGATGTCACCATCGTGCGCGATAAAATTGACGTCAAAGACCAGGCAGCCAGCATCCGCTACGAAACGCGCAAGGCGGGCGACCGGGAGATCAAGGTCGGCATCATCGACCTCCCCTCCTTCTACGGCGGCTTCGGCGAACAGGGGCGTAACGCCTATGTCGACGTGAAGAATCTTCTCGTCGAAGCAAAAAAGGAGAAGGTCGACGGCATCGTGCTCGACCTCTCGCGCAACGGCGGCGGTCTGCTGCAGAACGCCGTGAAGATCTCCGGGCTCTTCCTGCGCAAGGGGGCCGTCGTGGCCACGAAGGACTTCCGCGGCAACGTCGAAGTCCTGGCCGACGAAGACCCCGAAACCGTCTACACGGGCCCGCTCGTCGTGCTCATCAGCCGCCTGAGCGCATCGGCCTCCGAAATCCTGGCCGGAACCCTGAAGGCATACGATCGCGCCCTTATCGTCGGCAGCGATCAGACCTTCGGCAAGGGAACCGTGCAGAGCGTGCTCGACCTGCCGCCGGGCATGGGGGCAATCAAGGTGACCACGGGCATGTTCTTCGTGGCCAACGGCAAATCCACGCAGCAGCAGGGGGTCGCCTCGGACGTGCGCCTCCCCTCGCTCTTCAACGAAGAAGAAGTGGGCGAGAGCAAGCTCGATCACCACCTGCCGGCGCAGTCCATCAAGCAATTTCTCTCGGCCGACGCCAACGCCGAGAAGGGGGCCGCGCGGTGGAGCCCCGTGCAGCGCGAGGTGCTGCAGACGCTGGCCACGACCTCGCAGGACCGGGTCGCCGCCGACGACGACTTCGACGACATCCGCAAGCGCCTGTCCAAAAAGAAGAACGGCGACGTCATCCGGATTTCAGACCTTTTCGAAGACAAGGCTGAAGGTGAAGACGACGCGCCGAAGTCTATCAAGGACCTGGCCAAGCCGCTCGTCGACGAGAGCGTCAACATCCTTGTCGATTACGTGCTGGCCGCCGACGGCGAAACCATGGTCGTGAAGAGCGACAAGGACGGCAGCGAAAAAACGGCCCGGCCGTAAGTCTGCGACGTCGTCCCGGGGGAGGCCGCATGGCGGTTGCCGGGGGGAGTTCTGACCGCGTTCGAACCCTTGGCGGGGCGCTGCTGCTCTACGCGGTATGGACGCTCGCAACCTGGCTGCTCGAGGGGCGCATGCAGACGCTGCTGCGCCCTGACGCGGCGGGCGCCAGGCTTGCCTACGCCGTCGTCGCGAATCTGATCGTCGGTATTCTCGGCGCCGGGTTCCTGATCCGCCATCGGGTGCGCCGCACGCCAAGTCCAGAGACATGGGGATTTGCGCCGCGGGCGCGCACGCTTCGGACGGCGCTGGCGGGGTTCTGTCTGGGCGCTGCGTTGTTCCTGCTTCTGCGCCCCGCGAGCCTGCATCCCGCCGTGCTCGTCCATGCCTTCGCGCAGGCCTGGGTGGTCTCCACCGCCGAGGTGCTCGTCTGCTGGGCGGCGCTCGGCGGCGCCGTCGTCCATGCCGCTTCTCGTACCGGTCTTCGCAAATCGGCCCTCGCAGCAGCGTGGCTGGTTTCGGCCGCGGCCTTCGGCGCCTACCATTTCGCCCACAGTCCGCCGTTCGATACGTGGGCGATGGTCGGCCTGCTCTCGCTGATCGGTCTCGTGACGGGCGCCTTCTTCTTTCTCGTCCGTGACGTCTGGGGCACGATTCTCCTGCACAACTTCCTGGCCCTGAAGGGGATCACCGACGCCCTCGCCCGCGGCGGACAGCTCGAGGCCTTTCGCCAGCTTCAGCTTCCGCTCCTCGCGACCGCACTCACGGCCGCGGCCCTGCTGGCGGCCGTCCATTCCCGCATCCGCCGCCAAGCGCCGCGCCCCTGAGCCCCGCGCGCCGCCAGATTCAGCCTGGCGCCCGCTACGCCGGCGACCGCACGCCGGACCTCCTTGCCGCAGCCGGGAACCATCGCAGCACCTTCCCCGCCGCGCTAGTCTGGAGGGGGGAATTCCTGAGATGGAAAGCGCAACACAGACGCCGGTCGCACCGTCGCGGCGGGGGCCCGAGCGCGCCCTGGTTTTCGAGGCGCGCCGGCTTGAAAAAGTCTATGAAATGGGCGAAGTGAAGGTCACCGCCCTGCGCGGCGTCGACTTCCGCCTCTTCGAAGGGGAATTCGTCGTTCTTCTCGGCGCCTCGGGGAGCGGCAAGTCGACCCTGCTCAACATTCTGGGGGGGCTCGACACGGCGACCCGCGGACACGTCCGCTATCATGCCATCGACCTGACCGAGGCAGACGAGCGCGCGCTCACCGAGTACCGACGCCATCACGTCGGTTTCGTCTTTCAGTTCTACAATCTGATCCCGAGCCTTACGGCGCGCGAGAACGTCGCAGCCGTGACTGAGATCTCCGAGCATCCCATGGCGCCCGAGGAGGCGCTGCGCCTGGTGGGGCTGGGCGACCGGCTCGATCACTTTCCGACCCAGCTCTCGGGCGGCGAGCAGCAGCGGGTGGCCATCGCACGGGCCATCGCCAAGCGCCCGGCCGTGCTGCTCTGCGACGAGCCCACCGGCGCCCTGGACATGGCCACGGGAATTCTCGTGCTGGCCGCGCTGGCCAAGGTGAATCAGGAACTGGGGACTGCGACGGTCGTCATCACGCACAACTCCGACATCGCGCGCATGGCCGACCGCGTCGTGCACCTGCGCGACGGGCAGATCGCCGGCGAGGAGCTCAACGCCGAAAAAACGCCCCCCGAGGAGCTGCGCTGGTAAGCATGCGGGCGCTCAACCACAAACTGGTGCGCGACCTGTGGACCCTGCGAGGCCAGGCCTTCGCCATCGCGCTCGTCATCGCCGCGGGCATCGCCACGTTCATCATGTCGCTGAGCACGCTGGAGTCGCTGCGCTACACCCGCGAAACGTTCTATGCGGAATACCGGTTTGCCGAGGTCTTCGCGAACGTGACCCGGGCACCCGAATCCCTCGCCGACGAAATCGCCCGCCTCGCCGGCGTCGACGACGTGCAGACGCGCATCTCGGGCCAGACCCGCATCGATCTGCCCGACTTTGCCGACCCCGTCATGGGTCTGCTTCTGTCCATTCCCGACGAGGGGCAGCCCGCACTCAATCAGCTGTACGTGCGCGCGGGACGCCTGCCGCGAAGCGCCGACGAGGTTCTCGTCAGCGACGCCTTTGCCGAGGCGCACGCGCTCGCCCCCGGCGACATGCTCGACGCCGTCGTGAACGGCCGCAAGGAATCCTTCCGGATCGCCGGTATCGGCCTGGCCCCCGATTACATCTATCAGCTCGGCGGGGGGGCCACCTTTCCCGATGAGGAACGTTTTGCGCTCCTCTGGACGCCGCGCACCGCGCTTGCGACGGCGCTCGATATGGAAGGCGCGTGGAACGAAGTCTCGCTGACGCTCGCCGCCGGCGCGCGTGAGCAGGACGTCATCGAGCGGCTCGACCTGCTGCTCGACCGGTACGGCGGCCTCGGCGCGTACGGTCGCGAAGACCAGATGTCGAACCGGTTTCTCAACGAAGAGTTCCGCCAGCTCGAGCAGATCGCGGGCATGGTTCCCATCATCTTTCTGGCCGTCGCCGCCTTTCTGCTCAACGTCGTCATCACGCGGCTCGTGGGCACCGAGCGCGAGCAGATCGCCACGCTCAAGGCCTTCGGCTACTCCAACCGTGAAGTCGGGTACCTGTACGCGAAACTGGTCGTTGCCATCGTTCTCTTCGGGATTGCAGGCGGAATCGGGCTCGGCATCTATCTCGGCAAGCTGCTCAGCGACCTTTACATGGGCTTCTACCGGTTTCCCTATCTCCATTACGTGCTGAGCCCGGCCACGGTCTTCACGGCCGCCGGCATCACGGCCGCCGCGGCCGCCATCGGCACGGTGCGTGCCGTTCGGCGGGGCGTAACCTTGCCGCCCGCCCAGGCCATGCGGCCCGAGACGCCACCGACGTTCAGGGCGTCACTGCTCGAGCGGCTTGGCATTCAGCGCTTCATGAGCCAGCCCACGCGCATGATTCTGCGCGACCTCGAGCGGCGCCCCGCCAAGGCGCTGTTCTCCGTCGCCGGCATTGCAGCCGCCTGCGCGGTCATCATCTTCGGCACCTTCTTCGTCGACGCCATTCGCCGGGCCGTCGACATCGAGTTCCGCTTCGCGCGCAGCGACGACATGACGGTCCTCTTCTCGCGCCCCGTCTCCCGGAGCGCCCTGTATGAAGCGCAGAGCATCGACGGCGTCGCCTACGCCGAACCTTTCCGCAGCGCGGCCGTCACGCTGCGCCGCGGTAACGTCAGCTACCGGACGCAAATTGAAGGATACCGCCCCGGCGCCCGCCTGCGCCGGCTCGTCGACGCCGATTTCCGTGTCGTACCGATTCCCCCGGAAGGCCTGCTCCTGAACGACTACGTGGCCGGCCTGCTCGGCGTCGAGCCGGGCGACGTCGTCACCGTCGAGGTCATGCAGGGGAGTCAGGCCGTACGCGAATTTCCCGTGGCCGGCGTCATCGAGCAGTACCTCGGGTCGTCGGGCTACATGGCGCTCGATCAGCTGAACCGTCTCGTCGACGAGGGCGAGGCCCTGAACGGACTGCTCATGGCCATCGATCCCGGAAAAAGCGCCGCCGTGAATGCGCGCCTCGAAGACATGCCCTGGGTCGCCGGCGTTCAGGATACCGAGGCAGCGCTGCGCAACTTCAACGAATCGGTCGGCGAACAGATTCTGATTTTCGTCGTCTTCGCGTCGGTGTTCGCCTCGGCCATCGCCTTCGGCGTCATCTACAACAGCGCCCGCATCGCCCTCGCCGAGCGCAGCCGCGAACTGGCGAGCCTGCGCGTTCTCGGCTACACGCGCGGAGAAATCTCATACATTCTGCTCGGCCAGCTCGCGCTGCTCACGCTCGTGGCCATCCCCCTCGGGTTTCTGCTCGGGCGCGGGCTCGCCTTTCTGATGATCGACAACACGCAGACCGAGCTGTTTCGCATACCGCTCTACATCGAGACCGAAACCTATGCGACGGCGGGGGCGATCGTACTCGCTGCCTCGACTCTGTCGGCGCTCTTCGTGCGCAGAAAGCTGGACCATCTTGATCTCATCGGCGTCCTGAAAACCAGGGAGTGAGCACGTGAAACCTGTCACTCGAAGAAGACTGCTCTATCTCGGCGTGGGCTTGCTCGTCCTGGGGGCACTCGTCTACGGCTTCTGGCCCAAGCCCATACCGGTCGATATCGCGACGGCTACGGTCGGGCCGCTCGTCGTGACGATTGAAGAAGAAGGCCAGACCCGGATCCAGGAGCGCTACATCATCCGATCGCCAATCATGGGCTATGCCGATCGGGTCACGCTCGATCCCGGCGATTTCGTGCGGCAAGGGCAGACCGTCGTCACGCTCCGGCCGCCCCGCGCGGGCGTGCTGGATCCGGCCGGCCGCGCACAGACCGAAGCGCAGGTCGAGGCGGCCCGTGCGGCCCTGCGCGGAGAACAGGAGCGCCTTGTCTCGGCGCGGGCGGCGGCGGCGCTGGCCGAGAGCGAATTGCGGCGCGCCGAGCGGCTCTACGCCCAGGAGATTCTTGCGGAACAGGCCCTGGAGCAGAACCGGACCGCCGCCGAGCAGGCCCAGGCCGCCGTCGCCGCCGCACAGCAGGCGGTGCGCGCGGCCGAAAAGCAGGTCGAAGCCGCCCGAACGGCCCTCGATTACGCCGGTCAGGCGCCCTCCGGAAGCGCGCCCCGGGTCGCGCTCGAATCGCCCGTCGACGGCGCCGTTCTCGCCATCGAGCAGAAGAGCGAGGGGCCCGTGCAGCCGGGCCAGCCTCTGCTCGTCATCGGCGATCCCGGCGATCTCGAAGTGGTCGTCGAGTTGCTGTCCGACGAAGCGGTGCGCATCAAGCCCGGCATGCCCGTGCGTATCCGGGCCTGGGGCGGCGAAGAGGTTCTGCGCGGCGAGGTGAACCATGTCGAACCGCAGGCGTTCACCAAGATCTCGGCCCTCGGGGTCGAGGAGCAGCGGGTGCGGGCCATCGTCAGTCTTGCTTCGCCCAGCGAGACCTGGTCGAGCCTCGGCGACAACTTCCGGGTCGTGGCCGACTTCGTTCTCTGGGCCGACGACGAGGTGCTCCAGATCCCGCGCAACGCCGTTTTTCCCCACCAGGACGGGCACGCGGTTTTTCTCGTCCGTTCGGGGCGCGCCGAGCTGCATCCGGTGACCGTCGGGATGCAGAACGGCCTGCGCACGCAGATTCTCGACGGGCTGCAACGCGGCGACGAGGTCGTCGCCCATCCCGACGAACGCATCGAAGACGGCATCCGCGTCGAAAGGCAGCCCGTACGGGAAGATCCGCTCCGGCCCCCCGAACCCGAGGCCGGCGCGGCGTCGTCCTGAACCCGATCAGGCCATGGCGGCGTCGTACACGCGCCGGACTTCATCGGAGCCGTGCTCCTGCTCGAGCCGGCGCAGGCCGAAATGGTAGCGGGCGACCCGGTTGAAATGCGCGGCGAAGGCCGCATTCACCCACGCGGCAGCCAAAGCGCCCGCGTAGGGGATGAATTTCGCGAGAATCCTTCCGGCGGATTCGAGATTGTAGCGTGCGCCGAGTTTCTCGGCCGCAGAGGTCAATGCCGGAGCCCCCGAAGCAAGCTCCTGCCACACACGAGGCAATCGTCCGCCGGCCAGCTCCCTGCCCCCTTCGTTCAGGAGCGCCGTCAGTCCCATGCGTAGCGTGACGTACGGGCTCGGGGCGGGTTCGGCACCCTCCTCTGCGGCCCCGTAGCCGAAGACGGCGAGACACTCGCGCCGTACGTTCCGATCGCGCAGATCGGCCCCTGTCGCGGCGGCGATGTCGGCAATCGAGCGCAGCAGGATGGCCGTCGAGAGCGGCAGTTCGAGAAGCAGGCCTGACCAGCCGAACGGCCCCCCTGCCCCGCCCGAGAGCAGCGAGGCGGCGACGTGGGCCCGTGGCCCCGGTTCGGTGCCGGATGCGCGCGCGCGAGGAACGCCCGCCATGGCCTGCTCGCCGACACTCAGCAAGGCCCGCCGGCTCATCATGCGTACCGAGAGCGGGATGCCGCGCAACAGGCCGCCCGCCTTCTGCGAGAGGCTTTCGGTCAGGCGTAGAAGCGGCGGCGGCGATTCCAGATAGGCGGCTGCTTCGCGCACGAAGCGGATATCACTTTCGGCCAACATTGCGCATGCTCCCTTCGCTCAGTCCATCACCCTGTGCGGTCCCCTGCGACCCTGGGGCCCCGCACACCGAGCGCCCAGCCGGCCTCCCGACGGAGCTCATGCGGTCAGTATCAGAAGCGATGGTTATGCGGGGGTGGTCCTCCGCGCCGGCGGTGCAGGCGGTTGAGGTGAAAGCCGGTCGCGATCATGCCCACATGGCTGAGCGCCTGCGGAAAGTTTCCGCGGAACTCGCCGCTCGCCGGATCGATCTCTTCGGGCAGAAGTCCGAGCGGGTTCGCGCGCCGGCAGAGACGCTCAAAGAGGGCCTCGGCCTCGTCGAGCCGCCCCTGGTAGGCGAGAATGTCGGCCATCCAGAAACTGATCAGCAGAAAGGCCCCTTCTTCGCCGTTGACGCCATCGGGAGACTCCTGCGGAAGGTAGCGGTAGTAGAGCCCCCCGCCGGCATGCAACCGCTGCCGGATGGCCTCGACGGTGGCGACCATCTTCGGGTGGTCGGGGGGAATCACACGGCGGATCGGGAGGGCGAGAACCGAGGCGTCGACGGCACGGCCGCCGAAGCTCTGCGTCAGCGCGCCGACCTTCTCGTTCCAAGCTTCATCAAGAATGCTGTTCCTGATTTTTTCAGCCGCCCGCTCCCAGCCCTCGACGTTTCCGGCGAGCCCGAACTGGCGGGCAAGCCTGGCGGCGCGGTCCACCGCGACCTGACACAGACCTGCCGAGTAGGTGAACGTGCCCGCCTTGCACCGCACCTCCCAGATGCTCGCATCGGGCTCACGCCAGACCTCGAGTGCACGATCGGCGTAATGCCGCAGATGCGACCACAGTTCGGCATCCAGACCGTCGCCGTGGCGCGCCCACTGGTAGGCGCAATCGATGATCTCGCCATAGACGTCGTGCTGCAGCTGTCCGGCGGCTCGATTTCCCCAGCGCACGGGACCCACGCCCCGGTATCCGCCGAGTGCCTCTTCGATGACCTCGGGCAGGGGCAGGCTTCCGTCCAGACGATAGACGACACGGGGCCCCTTGGTAGCGCGCGCAATATCGAGCACCCAGGCGAGAAAGCCGCGCGCCTCTTCTTCAAGGCCGATCCTGCGGAAGGCGTACACCGAGAAGGCGGCATCGCGGATCCATGTGTAGCGGTAATCCCAGTTGCGCTCGGCCGCAAGGTGCTCGGGGAGAGACGACGTCGGCGATGCGACGATGGCTCCGCTGGGCACGTAGTCGAGCAGCTTCAACGTGAGGGCCGACCGCCGCACGGCATCGGGCATCGGGCCCTCGTAGTGGAAGCAGGTGATCCAGCGCTTCCACACGTCCGCCGTCTGCTCGATCAGCTTGTCGGCCGGAGGCGGCGGGAGCATGCGCCCCCCCTGATTCCACGAGAGCACGAAATCGACCTGTTCGCCTTCGCGAAGGTCGAAGGCCGCCTGATCCCCGCTCAGCGACCGGTTACACCAGAGGCGCACGACGAACGACCCGTCGCGAATCCACAGCCCGTCGGCATGGCGCTCGACCCGATGCCGATCCCACGGCCGCAGCGTCATGCGCACGCGTGCACGCCCCGCGAGCACGCGTACCCGCCGCACGAGTTCGCCGCGCGCCGAGTGGACCTCTTCTGTGAAATTGATGCCCTCGGCGACCGGCATGCAATCGGTAATGCGTACGAGCGCATCGTTGCCGCGAAGCTCGGTATGCAGAACGGCCGTGTCTGCGTCATAGTACTGACGCGACTCGGTGCAGCCTTCGAGTGCGAGTTCGAAACGCCCGCCCCGTTCGCGGTCGAGCAGCCCGGCGAGCAGCGGCGCGGATTCGAAGTTCGGCGCGCACAGCCAGCTCACCGCCCCGTCGCGCCCCACGAGGGCGGCGGTCTCGCCGTCGCCGATCAGGCCGTGGTCTTCGATACGCAGGTAACCATCCTTGCGCTCCAGCGGCGCGAATCCGTCGTTGCGAGACTGCATTCTTCCAGCATAAACGAAAAAAGGCACCGGTCCGCAGGAGACCGGTGCCATGACTTCCGCATGCTGAGTTAACGCCGAAGTCCGGCGTCCGACGTCCGCCTAGTACCGGTAGTGCTCGGGCTTGTACGGGCCTTCGATCGGCACGCCGATGTACTCGGCCTGCTTCGGCGTGAGCTTCGTCAGCTTGACGCCCAGGTGGTCGAGGTGCAGCCGGGCGACCTCTTCGTCGAGATGCTTCGGCAGCATGAACACCTTCTTCTCGTACTTGCCCTTGTTCGCCCAGAGGTCAAGCTGCGCAAGCACCTGGTTCGTGAACGACGCCGACATGACGAAGCTGGGGTGGCCGGTGGCGCAGCCGAGGTTGAGCAGGCGCCCTTCGGCGAGGATCATGACGCTGTGCCCGTCGGGAAAACGCCATTCGTCATACTGCGGCTTGATGTTGATCCGCTCGATCCCCTTGATCTTCTTGAGGCCGGCCATGTCGATTTCGTTATCGAAGTGACCGATGTTCCCCACGATGGCCTTGTCCTTCATCTTCGACATATGCTCTGCCGTGATGATGTCGAAGTTACCCGTCGTGGTGACGAAGATGTCGGCGGTCGAAACGACGTCTTCAAGCGTCTTGACCTCGTACCCTTCCATCGCGGCCTGCAGCGCACAGATGGGGTCAATCTCGGTTACGATGACGCGGCAGCCCTGCCCGCGAAGTGCCTGGGCGCAGCCCTTGCCGACTTCGCCGTAGCCGGCTACGACGGCGACCTTGCCGCCGAGCATGACGTCGGTCGCGCGGTTGATGCCGTCGACCACCGAGTGGCGGCAACCGTAGATGTTGTCGAACTTGCTCTTGGTGACCGAGTCGTTCACGTTGATGGCGGGAAACAGCAGCGTGCCGTTCTTCATCATCTCGTAGAGCCGGTGCACGCCGGTGGTCGTCTCTTCGGAGACGCCCTGGATCGCCGGCGAGATACGTCCCCAGACGCCCGGGTTTTCCTTGGCTTCCTTGCGGATCAGGTCGAGAATGACGCCCCACTCTTCGGGTTCGTTTTCGGCGTCGAAGGCGGGAATGGCGCCGGCCTTTTCGTACTCGAGCCCCTTGTGCACGAGCAACGTGGCGTCGCCGCCGTCGTCGACGATCAGATCAGGGCCCTTGCCGTCGGGCCAGATCAGCGCTTCACGCGTGCACCACCAGTACTCGGGGAGCGTCTCACCCTTCCACGCGTAAACGGGAATGCCGCGCGGATTCTCCACCGTTCCGCCGGTCTCGGGGCGGCCGACGACCACGGCCGCCGCGGCATGGTCCTGGGTCGAAAAGATGTTGCAGGAGACCCAGCGCACGTCGGCGCCCAGCTCGGCCAGCGTCTCGATGAGAACGGCCGTCTGGATGGTCATGTGCAGGCTGCCCATGACGCGGGCGCCGTCGAGCGGCTTCTTGCCGGCGTGGCGCGCGCGCAGGGCCATCAGGCCGGGCATTTCCTGCTCGGCCAGGCGGATCTCCTTGCGGCCGAATTCAGCAAGTGTCAGGTCGGCGACCTTGTGGGGGAGACGGCCGGCCTTGCGGGCCTGCTCGAAGGGATGTTCGGACGTGGATACGCTCATCGTTTTCTAGCTCCTTGTTGAACGGCGGTGGCGACAAAGAGCGCGGGGCCCTTTGCCTCGGCATCGGCCGGCAGCTCCTGCCAGCGGATGCGTACAAATCCTGCGGATCGCAGAAGCTGCTCGATGCGCTCCCGCGAGAAACCGAGCCAGACGTGCCCCATCTCCAGGCGAAAGGCCTCGCGCGCGTGGGGGAGCATGTCGACCATCAGCACCTTGCCCCCCGGCCGGGTCACCCGGGCCACCTCGGCCAGAGCGGCCTCGGGATCGGCGACGTGGTGCAGCACGAGAAACAGCAGCGCAAGATCGAGCGAGGCCCGCCGCAGCGGAAGCTCTTCGAGCCGCCCGGGCCGCACCTCGACGTTCTCCCATTCGCGCAGCCGGCTGCGGGCCGCCTCGAGCATCTCGGGTGACTCGTCGACGGCCACGATGCGGCGCACGTACGGCGCCAGCAGCAGCGAGGCCTGACCGGTACCGCACCCGAGGTCGCCGACGACAAGGTCTTCGTCGAGAAGCGCCGGAAGCGCCGCGAGATGAAACCTGCGCCCGAACAGCTCGTCGCGCACGCGGTCCCAACCGTCGGCCGCCGAGGCGAAGTAGCGCTGCGTCAAGGTCTGGCGGCTCTCGAGCAGCGAGGCGAGACGGCGCTCGTCTTCAAGGGCCGCGCCGCTGTCGGCGAGCGAGTCCAGCAGAAGCGCCCAGAGGCGTTCGCGCTCGCTGCCTGCGTCGAGAGGCACCGGCGAGTAGAGCCGGCTCGTGCCGTCGGGACGCGAACGCACCCAACCGTCGTCGACCAGCACCTTGAGATGGCGGCTGACCGTCGACTGCGGGAGCTGCACGACCGCGCACAGGTCGGCCACCGCGAGCTCACGTCCGGTAAGCAGGCGCAACAGCCGGCAGCGGGTCGCGTCGGCAAGCGAGGTCAGGTGGCCCAGGATGGGAATCGCGGCGTTCATCCGTCTATGCGGATATAGTGTTCCACACCCGGGCATCAGTGTAAAGGAGGAGTGTCCTCGGGCGCGACGCACTCCAGAAGAAAGGGCGCACCCCGGTCAGGATGCGCCCTCGATTCCTGTCTGGGTCCTGATGTGCCGGCTACCGCACCGGTTCCTGCTCGGGCTGGCTCCGGGGCTGCTGCGGTGACGTATCGGGCGATTGCTCCTGCGACGGCGGCCTCGTCCCCTGCATCTGAGGCGCGTTTGGCGGAGTTACGCCGCCAGGCGACAGGCCCAGTTCTTTGACCACCTGGGCCGTAACCTTCTCGTCGGCAATCATGCCGTTATCCGCCTTCCACCGGAGAAATGCCTCGCTGGTCCGGCTGCCGTATATCCCGTCGATTTCTCCTTCATAGTAGCCCCGCTGGGTGAGCGCTTCCTGGAGCTGGCGAACGGTCGTATCCGACAAATCCGCTGGCGCCAGCGTGCCCGGGCGCTGCTCCTGTTGCCCCTGAGGGACGGCCGTTTTTGCCGGCGGCTGCGCCTGCGCTTCGGGCTCCGGTTGCCCCGGCGACTGTCCCTGCGGCTGCTCAGCCTGCGGCACGACGGTCTCGGCGGGCTCCCCTGTGGAATCGGTTTCAAGGCCGCCTTCGGCCTTGCCTCCGTGAGCGTCGGCCGCGGCGACCCCGCCCGTGAAGACGAGCGCAGGGAGCACGGCAGCCAGCCCCCACTTCACTCTCCATGCTTTTACGTTCATCGTTGATCTCCCGTCTGGTTCTCCCCGGCCGGAACAAGGTCCCGGCCGGGGAGAGTCGATTACATCGTCTGTGGCTCGGGCTGGGCCGCCTCGGGTTGCGGCTCGGGCTGCGGCTGCATCTCGGGCTGCGGCTGCGCTTCAGGCTGAACCTGCTGCGGCTGCTGCCCTTGTGCTTCGACGCCAAGCGCCGCCAGCGACTGCTGATCCACCTGACCGGTCGCCTGAAGACCCTGCGCCTGCTGGAACTCGCGCAGCGCCCCCTCGGTCTGCTGACCGAAGATGCCGTCAACCGGACCCGAGTCGTAGCCCTGCTGATTCAGCGCCTGCTGAATCTGCCGCACGGTCGACGGTCCGACCGTCAGCTGCTCGCCCTGCTGCGGCTGCTGCTGGGCCTGCTGCTGTTCTTGTTCCTGCGGCTGCTGCGCCTGTTCGAGCTGCTGCTGCGCCTCCTGGGCCTGCTGCTCGGCCTCTTGGGCCTGCTGCTCGGCCTGCTGGGCCTGCTGCTGAGCCTCCTGCGTCTGCTGCTCGAGCCCCTGCGCCTGCTCGGCCTGCTGACCGGCCTGTTCGGCCTGCTGCGCCGCTTCCTGGGCCTGCTGTTCGGCTTCCTGCGCCTGCTGCTCTGCCTGCTGCGCCTGGTCGAGCCCCTGCTGCACCTGCTCCTGGGCCGGCTGTTGGCTCTGTTGCGCGAACGCCGGGGCGCCGATCAGGGCGGCAAGACCCGCCGCGGCGAGTGTCATCTGGAATTTCATCAGTCGCTCTCCTTGAAGGTTTTCCGATTGTGACTTGGGTAGACATCCAAGCTGAGAAAATGGGCCACACGTCTTCGCGTGGTTTCTCCAGTTCAAGCCAATACGCGCCAAACGCGAAGTCCGAACGGTCGCTGGGCGGCGCCAACCCGATCTGCAGCGCCCCGCTCGCACGCCGGCTCGGGTTACGGCACCGCCCCGGTCCAAGATTTTGTCTTGAACCGCAGCGCCCAACTTGTTAAAGGACTAAATATGCGGTAGACTCTCCTCACTTCTGACAAGAGGTCTCATGGCCATGCCGGCACCGCCGCAGAAACAGACTTTCAACCGCCTGATCGCAGACGACCTGCGCTCCCGCATTCTCGCCGGCGTCTACCCCGTCGGAAGCCTGCTCCCGACCGAGTCTGCGCTCGCACTGGAATACGCCACCAACCGCAACACCCTGCGCGAAGCGGTGCGTATCCTCGAGACGCAGGGCTTTCTCACGGCGCGCCAGGGCGAAGGGGTGCGCGTCGTCGACTTTCGACGGCACCCGAGTATCGAGCTCATCGGTTATCTGCTCGCCAAGCCGCAACCGACGGCCGACATCGCCGGTATCGTACTCGACCTGCTTGAACTTCGCCGCATGCTCGCCTCCCAGATCGTGCGCAGGGCGGCCGGCAATCTCTCCGACGAAACCGTTCTCGAGATCCGCACCCTTCTGCGGGGACTGCTGCCCGGCACACCCGAAGCAGAACGGACCGAGGGAGATCGGCGCGTTCTCGAACTTCTCGTCCGCAGTACCGGAAGCCTCGTCTATACGGCGCTCTTCAACTCCATCTACCGTGTCATCGCCGACGGCGCGGCAGCGACCCCCGCGCTGACCATCCTCCCCGACGATTACGTCGCCCAGATGGAGCGTGTCGTCAGGCATCTCGTTGCGGGCAACGCCCACGCGGCCGACAAGGCGATGCGCGCACTGTGCGAGGCGTCTGATGCCGTGCTGCTTCGCTCCTACCAGAAATCGATGGAGAAAGAACCGTGATCGAGCCCTACCTCGACGATGGTCATCGCGCCTTTCGCGAGACGTGCCGGCGCTTCGCCGAGCGCGAAATCCGGCCCTTCGCATCGCTGTGGGAAGAAGCGCACGAATTTCCGCGTGACCTCTACGCGAAAGCAGGAGAGGCCGGCCTCCTCGGCGTGCTTTTCCCCTCGGAGTGGGGCGGCGGCGACGGCGACCTTTTTCACGGCATCGTCATGGCCGAAGCTCTTCTTGCGGGTGGCAGCACGGGCACCTTCATCGGGCTCAACTCCCTTGGTATCGCCCTGCCCCCGATCCTGATGCTCGGCAACGACGAACAGAAACGCCGGTTCGTTCCGCCCGTTCTGCGAGGCAAGAAGATCGCAGCCCTGGCCGTGACCGAACCCGGCACCGGCAGCGACGTAGCCGGAATCCGCACTCGCGCCGTGCGTGACGGCGACAGTTACGTCCTCACCGGCTCGAAGATGTTCATTACATCCGGCGCCCGTGCCGACCAGGTGACCGTACTGGCGCGCACCGGCGCCGATCCGCACGGAGGGCTGACCTTCTTCGTGGTCGATAGGGGAGCGCCCGGATTTTCTGTCGGGAGAGCGCTCCGGAAAACCGGCTGGTGGGCCTCAGATACCGCCGAACTGGTCTTCGAAAACGTACGCGTTCCGCTTGAGAATCGCCTGGGTGATGAAGGCTCCGGATTCGTGGCCCTCATGCAGAACTTTCAGGGTGAACGGATCTCCATTTCGGTCATCGCAACCGCCAGCGCCGACCTCGCCCTTCAGGAGTCGATTCGCTACGCCGGCGAACGCCATGCTTTCGGGCGGCAGCTCACCGGGTTCCAGGTAACGCGGCACAAGCTCGCCGCCATGGCGACCCTCGTGACCGCCGCGCAGGCCATGACCTACTCGGTCGCCGATCGAGTGCGCAAGGGGCAATACATCGTGAAGGAAGTCTCGATGGCGAAGAATTTCACGTGCGATGTTGCGCAGAAAGTATGTTATGACGCCGTGCAGATATTCGGCGGCATGGGCTACATGCGCGAAAGCCTCGTCGAGCGTCTCTCGCGTGATGTCCGCCTGCTTCCCATCGGCGGGGGCACGACAGAGATCATGAACGAAATCATCGCCAAGATGATGAACCTGAACTGAACCCGCCGCAGCTCGCGAAGGAGAACGGGTGCACATGCCTGGCAATCACTGGATGCTCTATGGCGCCAACGGGCACACGGGACGAACGATCCTCGAACATGCGGTTGCGGCCGGTGAAACGCCTGTGCTGGCCGGTCGCCGCCGAGAGGCCATCGAGCCGCTGGCAAAGCGGCATGGCCTCGAGTTCCGCATCTTTACGCTCGACGACGCATCGGCGATTCCGATGAATCTGAGAGGCATCGGCACCCTTCTCCTTGCCGCGGGCCCCTTCTCAGCCACCAGTGCACCGGCGCTCGACGCATGCCTTCTTGCCGGAACGAACTACGTCGACATCACCGGCGAGGTCGCCATATTCGAAGCGGTACGCCGCCGGCACGAGGCCGCCGTCGGCAAGGGGATCGTGCTGTTTCCCGGCGCAGGCTTCGACGTCGTGCCGTCGGATTGCCTCGCGGCCGCTCTGCACCAGGCGCTTCCTGACGCCCGGCGTCTGCAGCTTGCCATCGCCATCGAAGGCGAGCCGGGGCCGGGCTCGATCAAGACCGCGATCGAGGGGGCGGCCGATGGAGGATGGATCCGCCGCGACGGCATGCTCCTGCGGGTGCCGGCGGCGTGGCGGTATGCCAGAATCCCCTTCCCCCACCGAGACGCCTGGGCGATGACGATTCCGTGGGGCGATCTTTCCACGGCCTGGTGGTCGACCGGCATTCCCGATATTGAGATCTACATGGCCACCCCCCGTCCGGCGATCCGCCTGATTCGGGCGGGCAGGCCGGCTCTACGCGTTCTCCGTAACGAAGCCGTGTTGCGGGCCGTTCAGAAACTTATCGACGTCTTCGTCACGGGCGGCGGTCCTGCCGCGCAGAAGGCGGGGGGCGCATGGGTGTGGGGTCGCGTCGAAAATGAGGCCGGGCGCAGCATCGCGGGAAGCGTCACGACCATGGAAACCACGTCCCTGACGGCCCAGACCACGGTCGACATCGTCCGTCGGCTGCAGCGCGGCGAAGTGGCGCCCGGCTGCACCACGCCCGCCCTTGCTTTCGGCCCCGACTACATCCGCCGCTTTCCGCGCACCACCATGACTCTCGAAGAGGAGATAACCGGATGAGCTTTCCCCGACACCCCCGTGCCGTCATCACCGGCGCCGGAAGCGGATTCGGCCGCGCCCTCGCGCTCGCGCTCGCCCGGCGCCAGGGCCGCATTCTCGTAGCCGACGTGAATGCCGATGCGGCCGAAGCGACGGTCCGTCTCGTCGAGGCGGCAGGCGGCGCCGCAGTCGCCTTCCGCTGCGACGTCAGCCGGCTGACCGAAGTTGAAGCCGCGGCCGACCGGATCGATTCCCTCTGGGGCGGAGCCGACATCGTGGTCAACAATGCCGGCGTGGCGGCGGCCGGGTGCATCGGAGAGCTCGCCATGGCAGACTGGCAATGGATCGTGGGCATCAATCTGTGGGGGGTGATTCACGGGTGCCACGTCTTCGTCCCGCGCTTCCGTGAGCAGAAATGCGGATTCATTCTGAATGTCGCAGCCGCTGCGGGGTTCGTCTCCCTCCCCGAGATGGGCGCCTACAGCATGACCAAAGCCGGTGTCATTTCGCTGTCGGAGACTCTGTACGGGGAACTCGGGCCCGCCGGGGTCAATGTTACGGTCGCGTGCCCTTCGTTCTTCAAGACGAACCTGATGGAGACCTTTCGCTCGCCTGGTGCTCGCCAGCGGGTCATCGCGCAGAACCTGTTCAACCGCAGCACGGTCAGCGCCGATCAGGTAGCGGCCGATACACTGGCATCCCTGGAGGCGGGCCGCCTCTATGCCATCCCGCAGCGTGACGCCCGGCTGCTCTGGAGGCTCAAGCGCTTCAGTCCCTCGGCCTACTTCGGCACGATACGCAAGCGATTCTATTCGAAGGCGGTCGAACGGCAGCTCACCAAAGGGTGAAGCGCGCCCCCGGATAATCGAGTGCAGCCGACTCAGGCCTCGATCCGCTCGAGCCAGCGGTAGGTGACGCGCGGATCGGCGCCCGGGTGACGCTTGACCTCGCGCCATTCGGCCTCGTCCCAGGCGGGAAAGCGGGTATCGCCCGGAATGGCGTCGTCGATGACCGTGAGAATCAGGCGGGTGGCCAGTGGGAGCGCTTCGGCAAAGATCGCGGCGCCGCCGACGACCCGCGGCTCGTCGTCGCCCCCGTCGCGGGCCATGCGGACGGCGGTCTCCAGATCGGGGGCCATGTCGACACCCGGTATCTGCAGCGCCCGATTGCGCGTGATGACGATGGAGCGCCGGTTGGGAAGCGGACGACCGATGGAATCATAGGTCTTGCGCCCCATGATCATGGCATGGCCGGTTGTTTCTGCCTTGTAGTGCTTCAGGTCTTCGGGGATGTGCCAGGGGAGCCCCCCGTCGCGGCCGATGACCCCCTCGCGCGTCATGGCGACGACGATGGCAAGCGGCTCGCGGCTCACGGCTTCTCCTTCTCGGCCTGCGGGTGCTGCGGGAGAAAGTCGTCGATGCCCGGAAAAAAATTCCGCGTCGCGTTGAAGGCGTGACAGGTGTTCTTTTCGTTCAGAAACGAGAACATCATCTTTTCCCATGCCTGGCGGTCGGGAACCTCCTGTCCGAGTCCGTCCCAGAAGACCTTCTGCACGAGGTAATCGAAGGTGTTGTCGGCAAGCTCCCCGATGTGCGTGCAGCCGGATTCGCGGGCAATGGCCTCGCGATAGGCGCGTTTGACCTTCAGGCCGAATCTGACCCCCACGAGCGCACCGATGGAAGCCGTCGCCCCCGGGCATACCGTGTAAGGATGGCGCGACATCTCGGCACGCGCCTCGGTAATGACCAGCCCCTTCAGATCGATCGCCAGCTCGAGGCGCATCGCGTGATAGTCGTCTTCCATCGTACTGACCGAGCGCAAGGAGTCTCCCTCATGCTCGACGTCGATGATGATGGCGCGTCGCAGCTTCATCAGACAGAGACCTCGGCCTTGATGTGGGGATGCGGATCGTAACCTTCGAGCGTAAAGTCTTCGAAGCGGAAGGCGAACAGATCCTTGACCGCAGGATTCAAGCGCATTTGCGGAACCGGGCGCGGATCGCGTGTGAGCTGCAGACGCGCCTGTTCCAGATGGTTGCGATACAGGTGCGCGTCGCCGAGCGTGTGCACGAAGTCACCGGGCTTCAAGTCCGAAACCTGGGCGACCATGAGCGTCAGCAGCGCGTAGCTCGCGATGTTGAAGGGAACGCCGAGAAAAACGTCGGCGCTGCGTTGATACAGCTGACAGCTCAGTTCCCCGTCCTGCACATAGAACTGAAAGAGTGTATGACAGGGCGGAAGCGCGACCTGGTCGGCCTCGAGCGGATTCCAGCCGGTCACGAGCAGCCGGCGGCTGTTCGGATTGGTCCGGATCTGATCTAGTAGATTGCGGATCTGATCAACGCCGTCGCTGCGGTAGGTTCCGTCCGGGTTCCGGGTCGCCCCGAAATTGCGCCACTGGTGGCCGTAGACCGGACCGAGATCTCCCGCCTGGCGCCCGAAGCGCGCGGCCTGCTCTGCCGTCGCCCATTCGTCCCAGATGGTCACACCCACGGCCTGCAGCGAAGCCACGTGGGTCTCGCCGCGCAGAAACCAGAGCAGTTCGTGGATGATCGAGCGCAGATGCAGCTTCTTGGTCGTCAGCAGGGGGAAGCCTTCGCGCAGATCGAAGCGCATCTGGTGCCCGAAGATTCCCCGCGTGCCGGTGCCTGTGCGGTCTTCGCGATCCTTGCCGTGATCAAGGATTGTCTGCAGGAGGTCGAGGTATTGTCTCATCGCTCACACTCTACCAATGCCCGATGTTCCATGGCCACTGCCCGATGGCCAGCCTCGAACCGGGCGCTAGCGGAAACCGGCAAGGTCGCGCAGCTCCGCGAAGGGCAGCTCGGCGCCCCCGTCGGGCTCGAGGGCGCGCATCGTACCGTCGGCCTCGAGAATGAGCACGATGCGGATGCCCGTTCGGCGCGCGAACTCCAGCGACTCGCTCCACGGGCGCCGCACGATGTCGCGGCTGACGGCGCAACCGAGCGCTCGAAGCTCCTGCGCGATCCGCAGGGCCTCGCCGCGCTCGCCGCGCAGATTGACGATGTGAATACGGGGCGGCGCAACCGACGCCACCATCGGCAACGCGGCGGCCAGGTCGATGGCGCAGCCGACCGCCGGCAGATCGCGACCGTAGTCCTTGAGCAGGCCGTCGTAGCGCCCCCCGGCAGCCAGCGGCTGGCGCAGGCCGGGCGCGTAGACGTGAAAGAAGAAACCCGAGTAATAGGCGAAACCGCCGACCTCGCCCGGATCGAAGGTCACCCGCACACGGACCCCGTACTCGCCGAGCACCTGCACGATGCCGCGCAGCTCGCGCAGCGCCTTGGCATCCAGTTCGACCCCGAGTGCGTCGACGGCGTCGGGCGATTCAAGCCCGAACGCCTCAGCCATGACACGGGCCTCGCCGTGCGCCCGGTCGTCGAGAATACCCTGTTGCCGCAGATCGTCGAGCAGGCGCACGTCTTTACGCTCGAATGCGTTGAGAACGGCCCGGGAAGCGGACTCGTCGAGGTGCCACCGGGCAAGGATCCCCTTGAGAAATCCGGCGTGTCCGAGATCGACCTGCAGGTCTGCCGCTCCGAGCGCCGACAGGGCTTCGAGCGTCACGGCGATGATTTCGGCATCGGCTTCGGGGCCGGGCGCACCCGCCAGCTCGGCGCCTGCCTGCCAGACCTCGCGCAAGGCGCCACGCCCGTCCTCGACGTTGCGCAGTACGCGATCGACGTAGAAGAGTCTCAACGGCGGCGGCACCGCGGCCAGTTCGCCGGCCATGACGCGCGCCGCCTGCAGCGTCATGTCGGCGCGCAGGGCCAGCATCTCGCCCGAGCGATCGGCGAAGCGAAAACTCTGCCGCAACAGCTGCGTATCGGCGCCACGCGCAAAGGTCTCGGCATCTTCGACGAGCGACGGCACGAAGCGGCGAAATCCCCACCGCGCATAGACTTCGGCGACGCGCTGCGAAGCTTCGTGCAGCGCATCGGCACGTTCGTATGCGTAGTCGCGGAACCCTTTGGGCAGGTAGTTCATGGACACCATGCAAAAAGGCCCCCGGCGTGGCGGGGGCCGTTCAACTTACTTCCCGAGCACCGCCTGGCGCACGCCGATGATGGCGGGCAGGCTGCCCAGCTCCTTCACCTGCTCTTCAGTCAGCGGCTTTTCGAGCAGAACGACGCTCATCGCGGTTCCGCTCTGGCTCGGCGTACGGCCGACGTACATCTGCACGATGTTGATGCCGTGCTTGGCCATGGCCGTACCGACGTTGCCGATGACCCCGGGCACGTCCTCGTTCTCGAAGAGGACCACGGTGCCCGTCGGTACGATTTCGACGAGGAATTCGTCGATACGCACGATGCGCACGTCGTTCTTGCCGAACAGGGCGCCGACCAGAACGTGTTCGCCCTTGTCGGTGGTCGTGCGCAGCGTGATCGTCGACGCGAAGTCTTCGGCCTTGCTGTGCTTGCTCTCGAGAATCTCGATGCCGCGTTCTCTGGCCATGACCGGGGCGTTAACGTAGTTTACGCCTTCGGTGATGGCGTCGAAGAAGCCTTTCTGAAAGGCGACCGTGATCGGGGCGACCCCGAGGTTGACGACGTCGCCCGCATACTCGACCGTAACCTTCTTGAGGTTACCCTGCGCGAGCTGCGCCTGCATGGCGCCCATGCTCTCGGCCAGGCGCAGATACGGCTGCAGCGTGGGCAACGCTTCGGGAGAGACGCTCGGCACGTTGACGGCATTGCGAATGCCGCCGCTCGTGAGATACTCGACAATCTGCTCGGCAATGGCGATCGAGACGTTCACCTGCGCTTCGTCGGTGCTCGCGCCGAGGTGCGGCGTCACGATGACTTCGTCGAGCGTCAGCAGCGGGTGATCGGCGGGCACGGGTTCTTCGACGAAGACGTCGAACGCGGCGCCCGCAACCTTGCCTTCCTTGATGGCGTCGTAGAGATCCTTTTCGTCGACGATGCCGCCGCGCGCGCAGTTGATGATGCGCACGCCCTTCTTCATCTTCGCGAAGGTGTCCTTGTTCAGCAAGCCGCGCGTCTTGTCGGTGAGCGGCGTGTGCACGGTGATAAAGTCGGCGCGCTCCCAGATCTGGTCCAGCGTCGCGAGCTCGATCCCCATGGCCTGCGCCTTCTCCTGGGTCACGAACGGGTCGAAGGCGAGGACGTGCATCTTCAGGCCCAGTGCGCGATCGGCCACGATCGAGCCGATGTTGCCCAGGCCGACGACGCCGAGCGTCTTGTTGAAGAGCTCAGAGCCCATGAACTTCTTCTTCTCCCACTTGCCGCCCTTGGTGGTCGACGTCGCCTGCGGAATCCACCGCGCCAGGCTCATCATCATGGCCACGGTATGTTCGGCGGTGGTCGTCGTATTGCCGCCCGGGGTGTTCATGACCACGATACCCTTGGCGCTCGCGGCGGGGACATCAATGTTGTCGACGCCGATGCCGGCGCGGCCGATGACCTTCATCTTTTCGGCAATCGCGATGACATCGGCGGTGACGTTGGTGGCCGAACGCACGGCGAGGCCGTCGTACTGGCCGATGATCGCCTTGAGTTCATCGGGCTTGAGGCCAGTCTTCACATCGACTTCGATGCCGGGCGCCTTCTTCAGGATTTCGACCCCTTCCTTGGCGAGGGAGTCACTGACGAGAACTTTGAATGACATGATGCGAACCGTAGAAAGAATTGAGAAGCGCCATGCGGGACGAATCCCGGCATGGCGCCCTGGCGCCTTACTTGGCGGCCGGGAAATAATCGTTCAGAATCTGCTGCGCCACCGCGACCCCCTTGCCCAGCTCGATGCTGGCGCCGAACTTCACGAGGGCCATTTCGATGGCCGAGATGGCGATGATGATGTCGAACGGCTCGTAGTAGCCGAGGTGCGCGACGCGGATAATCTTGCCCTTGAGGTGATCCTGACCGCCGGCGAGCGTGACGCCCATCTGGTCGCGCAGATACTTGACCACCTTGCCCCCTTCGACCCCCTCGGGGACGAAGATACCCGTCGCCGAATCGGCGGGCGCATCGGGAGCGACGAGCTTCAGCCCCTGCGCCTTGAAAGCCTCGCGCACGGCCTTGCCGAGCAGCGCCTGACGGCTGAAGGCGTTCTCGAGGCCTTCTTTCTTGAACATCTTGAGCACTTCGTTCAGCCCGATGATCAGCGAAACCGCGGGCGTCCAGGCCGTCGTCTTGTCGGCGAGGTTCTTGCGCTCGGTGGCGAGGTTGAAATAGAACTTCGGCAGATCGCCCTCGGCCTGCTTCTTCCACGCCTTGTCGCTCAGCGCGATGAATGCGAGCCCCGGCGGCAGCATGAACGCCTTCTGGCTGCCCGACAGCAGAATGTCGATGCCCCAGTCATCCATCGGCAGCGGCATGACGCCGACGCCCGTGATGCCGTCGACGACGAGCAGCGTCGACGTGTCGCGCGTCAGCTTGGCGATCGCTTCGACGGGATGCTTGGCCGTCGTCGACGTCTCGGATGCCTGCATGAGCACGGCGCCGACATTGTCGTTTTCCTTCAGGGCCTTTTCGATGGCGGCCGGCTCGACCGCCTTGCCCCACTCGACCTTGATCTCGATGGTCTCGATGCCGTAGGCCTTGCAGATCTTGCCCCAGCGCTCGCCGAACTTGCCGCCGTTGACGACAATGGCCTTCTCACCCTTCTTCAGGCAGTTCGTGACCGAGGCCTCCATGGCGCCGGTGCCCGAAGCCGCGAGGATGAGCACGTCCTGCTTGGTCTGGAAGACGTACTTCAGGTTCTCGGCCGCTTCGGCAAAGATCGCCGAGAACTGCGGGGTACGGTGGTGAATCATGGGCTGCGCCATGGCGAGAAGCGCCTCGGCGGGGACAGCCGTCGGCCCGGGGGCCAAGAGATAATTTTTAAGAGGCATGGGGGAAAACTCCCTGAGACAAGAAACGAAGCGAGCAGTTGGGTTTGACACGCTCCGCTCACCGGTGCTGCACGCCGTGCGAGCGGCGAAAAATTAATCAAATAGTGTAGCATGCGGGGGCGCGTTCCATCAACTTCCGCGTCCCCATCCGACGCTCCGCAGCGCGAAAACAAACAGGCCCGCCGTTGCCGGCGGGCCTGTTCGTGTGAACCGATGCAAACCTAGAAGAGGCCCACGATGCTGCGGGTCGCAATCTCGAGCAGCCGTCCCGGAAGCACCCCGAAGACGACGACCCCGACCGAGCACAGCGCGACGCCGACCTGAACCGGAACACCGGCCAGAACGGGGCGCTCGCCGGCGATCCCTTCGCGCATGTACATGGCGACCAGAACGCGCAGGTAGTAGTACACGCCGATGGCAGACGCGATCATGCCGACGACGGCAAGATTCACGAGCCCGCGATCGATGGCCTCCTTGAAGATGAAGAACTTGCCCACGAATCCGGCCGTCGGGGGAATTCCGGCCAGGCTGACCATGAACAGGGCCATGGCCGCCGCGAGCACCGGGTGCCGCGAAGCAAGCCCCGACCAGCTCTCGATGGCCTCGGCGTCTTCGCCCTTGCGGCTGATGGCGGCCATCACGGCGAATGCGCCGGCGTTCGAGAGGGCATAGACCAGCAGGTAGAAGAGCATGGCCGAGATTGCGCCCTCCGATCCCGTCGCCAGGGCCACGAGCAGGTACCCGGCGTGGGCGATGCTCGAATAGGCCAGCATGCGCTTCAGGTTGCTCTGCACGACCGCGAGTACATTGCCGACGACCATGGTCACGGCGGCGAGGGTCCACAGCAGCGGATAGATGACGTCCGAGGCATCGGCAAACGTGAACGAGAGCAGCCGGGCGAGGGCGATGAAGGCGGTCGCCTTGACGGCGGCGCTCATGAAGCTCGTCACCGTGACCGGCGCGCCTTCGTAGACGTCGGGGGTCCACATGTGAAAGGGAACGGCGCTGACTTTGAAGGCGAGCGCGGCCAGCACCAGCACGAGTCCGAGCGACAGGTAGAGGCTGCCCGTCAGACCCTGCTCGGCAAGCACGGCCTTGATGACCGAATACTCCGTGCTCCCCGTGGCGCCGTAGAGCAGCGCAGAACCGTAGAGCAGCAGGGCCGACGCGAAGGCGCCGAGAATGAAATATTTGAAAGCGCTCTCGCCGCTGCGGGCGCTGGCGCGGTTGAACCCGGCCAGGGCGTAGACCGGAATCGACATGAGCTCGAGTCCGAGAAACAGCATGACCAGGTCACTCGCGCTCATCATCAGGGCCATGCCGCTGAGCGAGGCCAGAAAGAGGACGTAGAATTCCCCTTTGCGCATGCGGTGGTTCGCCAGGTCGCGATGGCCGGTCAGCAGCGTCACGAGCGCAGCCGCGCAGACGATGACCTCGCCGAAGGCCGCCAGGGCATCATGGGTCAGCATGCCCGAGAATCCCGTGCGGGTGGCCGAAGACAACGCCATGGCGGCGAGCCCCGCGGCGCCGACCCCGAGCATCGTCAGCCACGTGAAGGGGCTCTCGGTCTCTTCGTCGGTAAACGCGTCGACCAGCATGACGATGATCGCCATGCTTACCAGGATGGCGGCGGGGGCCAGCGCGGCGAAGTTCAGATTCAGGTCGGCAGGATTCATTGGACTTTCCCTCCCTGCGCCGGCTGCATGCGCTCAGCGGCGAGGACTCTGGCCGGCGGTTCGACCTCGGCCCGCATGCGGCTCTTGCCGGTCGACTGCTGGACGACTTTGCGCACGGCGCCGTCCATGCGCTGCATGAGCGGATTCGGAGCGAGGCCGATCCAGAAGATGCCCACGATGAGCGGCGCCATGACGACCAGCTCGCGCAGGTTCATGTCTTTCATGCCCTGATTCTTCGGGTTCTTGTTCGGCCCGAACATGACGCGCTGGTACATCCACAGCATGTAGACGGCGGCCAGAATGACGCCGCTCGTCGCCAGAACCGGAATCAGGAAGTGCGTCAGCGAACCCGTGCGCTGGAAGGTGGCGGCGGCATTCTTGAAGGATCCCAGGAGAATCAGGAATTCACCCACGAATCCGTTCAGACCGGGCAGCCCGATCGAGCTCATCGTGATAATGAGAAAAACGACTGCGAAGACCGGAATCTGGCCTGCCAGACCGCCGAAGTCCTTGATCAGGCGCGTATGGCGGCGCTCGTAGATGACGCCGATGGCAAGAAAGAGGGCGCCGGTCGAGAAGCCGTGGTTGACCATCTGCAGGACGGCGCCGCTCACCGCTTCTTCATTCAGCGAGAAGAGGCCCAGCATGACAAATCCGAGGTGGCTCACCGACGAATAGGCCACGAGTTTCTTCATGTCGGGCTGCACCATGGCCACGAGCGCGCCGTAGATGATGCCGATGACCGCCAGCACCATCATGACCGGCGCGGCCGCCTGTACGGCGTCGGGAAAATAGGGCATGGCGAAACGGATGAATCCGTAGGTGCCCATCTTCAGCAGGATGGCCGCCAGGATGACCGAACCCGGCGTCGGCGCTTCGACGTGCGCGTCGGGAAGCCACGTATGCACGGGAAAAAGCGGCACCTTGACGGCGAAAGCCAGCGCGAAGGCCGCAAAGAGCCAGAGCTGCGTCTGGAGCGGGAAGTTCAGGCGGAAGAGTTCGCCGTACTCGAACGTCATGTAGCCGAACTGCGCGGCATGCTGGGTCGCCATGTACAGGATGGCCACCAGCATGAGCAGGCTGCCGACCATCGTGTAGATGAAGAACTTCATCGTGGCATACAGCCTGCGCTCGCCCCCCCAGACCCCGATGATGAGGTACATGGGGATGAGCATCGCTTCCCAGAACATGTAGAAAAGGAACAGGTTCAGCGAGACGAAAGCGCCGATCATGGCCGTCTCGAGCACGAGCAGCAGGATGACGAACTCCTTGACCCGCTTCTCGATGGCGTTCCACGCCCCCAGAAAGACGATCGGCGTCATGAAGGTCGTCAGCACGACCAGCAGCATCGAGATGCCGTCGACCCCCACGTGGTAGTTGATTCCCCAGGCGTCAATCCAGTCGGCCCGGTCGACATAGGAGAAGTCGGCACCGCGCGCGCCGAAGAACAGGGGGAGCGAGGCTGCGAAGGTCAGCAGCGAGGCTACGATGGCGCCCCCTTTGAGCAACGCTTCCTGCTCCCGCTGAACGAACAGCAGAACGAGCGCGCCCAGCACGGGCAGAAAGGTGACGACGGTGAGCAACGGAAACTCGGTCATGTTCAGCTCCACCATCCGTAAATGAAGTACCCGATCGTGAGCAGCGTGCCCACGATGAGTGAAACCGCGTAGGCCTGCACGTCGCCGGTCTGAAAGCGCCGGCCGACCTGGGCCAGAAACTGCGTCGCCTTGGCAGCCCCGTTGACGAGACCGTCGATGGCGATGACGTCGACAAAGCGCCACAGGAAGTACAGCGACGTGTAATAGATCGGCTTGACGATCCCGTAGCTGTAGATCTCATCCACGTAGTACTTGTCGAGCAGGACACGATGCGGGATGCCGCGCCCGAAACCGGCCAGACGCTCGGCCATCCGCGGACGTACGGCGTAGAGGAACCAGGCAGAGCCGATGCCGACGAGCGCGACAATCACCGAGGTCAGGATCAGCGCGCCTTCCATCGCCGTGGCGCCCGGCCGCAGAGTACCCGGATCGGTGATGAGCACGGGGGCCAGCCAGTGGTGCAGGAACTCGATGGGGGCGAAGAACGTGAACGCCAGCGTCGGCACGAAGTGGGTCATCCCCTCGGGCACGTTGAAATAGCCGCCGACCAGCGAGAAGAACGCGAGCACGATCAGGGGCACGGTGATCGTCCAGGGGCTCTCGTGCAGGTGCGACTTCGTGTGCTCGTCGGCGCGGCAGTCGCCCAGAAACGTCAGGATGACCAGGCGGGTCATGTAGAAGGCCGTGCACAGCGCCGCGGCGCTGACGACCGCCCACAGCGCGGTTCCGCCAAGCCCCGAACCGTAGGCGCGGAAGAGGATTTCGTCCTTCGAGAAGAATCCCGAAAACGGGGGGATACCGGCGATGGCCAGGGTCGCGACCACGAAGGTCACATACGTGATCGGCATCCATTTGCGCAGGCCGCCCATGCGCCGGATGTCCTGCTCGCCCCCCATGGCGTGAATGACCGAGCCGGAGCCCAGAAAGAGGGTGGCCTTGAAGAAGGCGTGCGTCATGAGATGGAAAATGCCGGCCGTCCAGGCGCCGACCCCCATCGCGACGAACATGAAGCCGAGCTGGCTCACGGTCGAGTAGGCAAGCACCTTCTTGATGTCGCGCTGTACGAGGCCGATCGTCGCAGCGAAGAGCGCCGTCAGCGCACCGACCCAGGCGATGATGCCGAGGGCGGTCGGCGACGAGGCGAAGATGAAGTTCAGGCGCGCGATCATGTAGACGCCGGCCGTGACCATGGTCGCGGCGTGGATGAGGGCCGAGACGGGCGTCGGGCCGGCCATGGCGTCGGGCAGCCAGACATAGAGCGGGATCTGCGCGCTCTTACCCGTGGCGCCGATGAAGAGCAGCATCGCGATGGCGAAGAAGACCCAGCTCGGGATGCGCGTACCGTAGTTGAGCGCGATCGCCTGAATGCCGTCGAAGTCGAAGGTGCGAAAGATGTAGAAGATCAGGAACGTGCCGAGCAGAAACCCGAAATCGCCCACGCGGTTCACGATGAACGCCTTCTTGCCGGCGTCGGCGTTGGCGTTGTCCTTGAACCAGAAGCCGATGAGCAGGTACGAGCAGAGCCCCACCCCTTCCCAGCCGACGAACATGAGAATCATGTTCCCCCCGAGCACGAGGAGAAGCATGGAGAACACGAACAGGTTCAGGTAGGCGAAGTAGCGGTAGTAACTTTCGTCCTCCCGCATGTACCCGATCGAATACAAGTGGATGAAGAACCCGATGCCGGTGATGATCAGGGCCATGACCGAGCTGAGCGGGTCGAGAACGAACGAGACGTCGATCTGCAGCCCGAAAACCCCCAGCCACGTATACACGACGTCGACGAACCGGCGGCTCTGCTCGTCGAAACCCGACAGCAGCCACACGTGAACGGCCACGGTGACGAACGAGGCCAGCAGAACGCCGGGCCCCACGATGCTGACCACCGTCTTCGGGAGCCGCTTGCCGAGCAGCCCGTTGAAGAGCGCGCCCAGAAGCGGGAAGAAGGGAATCAGCCAGAGTGATGAAACGGGAATGGAATTCATCCGGCTACCACTTGAGAATCGTGTAGTCGTCGCTGTTCACCGACTCACGGCGGCGGAACAGGCTCACGATGATGGCGAGCCCGACGGCAACCTCGGCGGCGGCGACGGTCATGATAATGAATACGAACCCCTGCCCTTCCATGTCGCCGCTGTAGCGGCTGAACGTGATGAAGGCGAGATTCACGGCGTTCAACATGAGCTCGACGCTCATGAGCAGCACGATGATGTTGCGCCGGGTCAGAACACCGAGCGCTCCAATCGCGAACAGAATCGCGCTCAGCGCGATGAGATGAGGCAAAGGTACCATAATTTCTCAGCGCTTGATCAGACGGGGGTGAACAGAACTTTCGGTGTCGAGCGGCGTCGGGTGTTCGCTGACCGCCGACTTGCCCTTGCGCGGCTTTCCGGCCGGACGGGCCAGCCAGACGGCGGCGACCATGCCGGCCAGCAGCAGAATCGCTACGACTTCGAAGGGGAGCAGGTAGCGCCCGAAGAGCACCTCGGCGACGCCGGCCATGTTGCCGTAGGTCTCGCCGACCGGCATCGGCTTGATCGACGCGCCGCGCAGCGTGGCCATGACCATCTGGACGAGCAGAAGACCGCCGGCGAGCACGCCGATGCCGCGGGCGACGTTGAAGCGCCGCTTGATGTCTTCTTCGCCGATGTCCATGAGCATGATCGTGTAGATGATGAGCACCTGGATAAGCCCGGTGTACACGATGAGCTGAATCAACGCGAGAAAGTGCGCATCGAGCGCGGCGAAGATGCCGGCGAGCGCAATGAAGGTCACGGCCAGGCTCAGCGACGCCGTAATCGGGTTGCGCTGCACCAGCATGCCCAAGGCGCCGACGATGGCCACGGCGCCGAACAGGTAAATGAAAAAACTCACCAGGCTCATTTCTTGTCGCCCTCCGGCTTGGCAAAAGAAGCCAGCTTCGGCATCTCGTCGGCCGCCGCCTGCTGCTGGTTCCACGTCAGGAGAAATTCCTTGTCGTAGATCTTTCGGCGGTCGTAGAGCGCAAGATGGTAATCGGTGGTCAGCCGGATGGCGTCCTTCGGGCAGGCCTCTTCGCACATGCCGCAGAAGATGCAGCGCGAGACGTCGATGTCGAAGCGCACCGGGTATTTTTCGACGGCCGGATCGGGGTGCTCGCCGGCGACGATGTGAATGCATTCCGCCGGGCAGGCCTGAGCGCACATGTAACAGGCCACGCAGCGCGGCGAGCCGTCTTCGCGCTGCATGAGCACGTGCTTGCCGCGCGACCTCGGCGAAACGGGGCGCACTTCTTCAGGGTACTGGTAGGTAACCGCGCCCTTCTTGCCCGTGACCCACTTGGCCATGTTCCGAAAGAAGTGGCCACCCGTGATCGCCAGTCCCTTGACGATTTCGGGCAGGTAGAGTTTTTCCCAGAACCCGAGCTCGGTCGGGTTTTCGAGATCGAGAAACTTCCAGTCGGGCCTGGGCGGCTGCGATGCGGCCGGCGCGTGCCCGTGGCCGCCGTGTCCGTGAGCGTCGTGATCGTGTCCGTGACCCATGGTTACACCAGAACGAAGAAGGCCGTAAGTAGAGTGTTGGCGATGGCCAGCGGCAGAAGAATCTTCCACCCGAGAGCCATGACCTGGTCGTAGCGGAACCGCGGCAGCGTCCAGCGGATGGCCATGAGCAGCCAGACGAAGGCCACGACCTTGAACGCGAAGGCGCCCATGCGCAGCAGAAAGACCGGCACCGCGCCGAGGGCGACGCTCGCCCCGCCCGGAAACACGAATCCGCCGTCGGTAAGCCATGGAAACTGCCAGCCGCCGAAGAACAGAATGGCGATCATGGCGGCCAGGATGAGCGTCTCGATGAACTCGGCGAGCAGGAACACGCCGAACTTCATGCCCGAGTACTCGACGTTGTAGCCGATGATTTCGCTCTCGCCCTCGGGAACGTCGAAGGGGACGCGCTTGGTCTCGGCCATGGCCGCCGTGAAGAAAAGGATGAATCCGAGCGGCTGAAAGAAAATGCCCCAGGGGGGGAGAAAGCCGAAGAGCAGCTCGCCCCCCTGCTGGTCGATGATGCGGCTCAGGCTGGCCGTGCCGAAGACCATGAGCAGGCCGATGACGCTGAAGCCGAGCGCGACTTCGTAAGCGATGAGCTGATTCGAGGCGCGCAGGGCACCCAGCAGGGCGTACTTGTTGTTGCTTGCCCAGCCGCCGATGATGGCGCTGTAGATGCCGGCGCCGGCAATCGCGAAGACGAAAAGCAGACCGGCGTCGAGCTCGGCGATCTGCAGGGGAATCTCGCGGTCGAACAGCGTGATCGGGGGCCCGAACGGTATCACGGCCACGACCATCAGGGCCGGCACCAGCGCCAGATAGGGTGCGAGATTGAAGAGGAACTTGTTGGCGCCCGCGGGGCGGAAGTCCTCTTTGAGAATCATCTTCACGCCATCGGTGATCCCGTGCAGCAGTCCGAGCGCGCGAATCTCGCGGCCGAAAATGCGAATGCTCGCGCGGTTGGCGCCGACGCGGTCCTGCATGACCGCGCTCTGCTTTCGCTCGACCCAGGTCATGAGACCACCCAGGTTGAGGATGAGAAAGATCACGAGGCCGATTTTGACGAGGGTCGCGGCCAGTAAAACGGGATCCACAGCTACACCTCAGCTCGCGAGAACGGGAACGGATTCAATCTTGACGCCGGTTTCGCCCAGGCCGCGGAAGTCGAGTCCCGCGAGTCCCGGAATCTTCTGTGCAGCCTCCTGGAAGGCGGCCTCGGCTCCTGCAGGCGCCGCCGCGCCGAAGCGCCGCAGCAGCTCGGCAAACACGTCGACTTCGTCGCGCACGTCGCCGCGGGCACGCACCGCGCGGCCGAAGTGCTGCACGACGCCGGCGAAGTTCGTGAAGGTGCCCTCTTTCTCGGCCCAGACGGTGGTCGGAAGCACGAGGTCGGCCCGGTGCGCGGGCTCATGCGCTCCGATGTGCACGACCAGTTCGACCTTCTCGAGCAGGGCGGGCGCGCGATCGCCGAGCACCCGGTCGAATCCCCGCCCCCAGACGACGAGCACCTTGACCTTGCCCCCCTCAATGGCCTTCACGAGTGCCGACGCATCGGTGTCGAGGTTGCCGAAGACGCGCAGGCCGGTCGTGTTCGGATTCTTATCGGCCTTGATCAGGATCTCGTCTTCGACCACCTGATAGCCCTCGCTGCCGATGTCGGACTTGCCTGCTACCATGCGCGTGCCGATGGCGTCGCGAAACAGGCGCGAGAAGAGGTGGATCTCTTCGTTCGAACCCTGGTTGGAGCCCACGGCCGCGATCGCGTCGGCGCCGTGTTCGTTCACGGTCCGGCGCAGCGCCGCATAGAGCGCGTCGAGCGCGTCGTCCCAGCCGGTCTCACGCACGTCGGCCCCCTTGCGGGTCGACGGGGCGAGCAGGCGGTTCGGGCCCAGCTCGCGTTTGAACACGAAGCGCCCGTCGTCGCACATCCAGTACTGGTTGACCTGCTCGTTGTCGCGGGGGAGCGTCCGGTAGATCGTGTTCCCGTTCTCCGACAACTTCGTCGAACAGCCCCGCGAGCACCCGGTACAGACGCTCTCGTGGTCGGTGAGGTACCAGGCGCGCATCTTGAAGCGGAAGTCGCGGTTCGTCAGCGCGCCCACCGGGCAGATGTCGGCCACGTTGATGGAATAGGGGTTGTTCAGCTCGGTGCCGGCCGCGAGCCCGACGTAATAGTTGTCGCCGCGTTCAAAGATGCCGAGTTCCTTGCTGCCGCTGATCTCGTCGCAGAAGCGCACGCAGCGCGAGCAGGCGATGCAGCGTTCGGCATCGTAAACCACGTATGGCCCGATGGGCAGCGCCTTCACGCGGCGGGTCTTGCGATCGACCATGCGGCTGGGCTTGAGGTCGTACTGCATGTAGTAATCCTGCAGCTTGCACTCGCCGGCCTGATCGCAGACCGGGCAATCCAGCGGATGATTGGCGAACAGGAATTCCTGCACACCCTGGCGCGCCTTCTTGACCTTGTCGCTCTGCGTGTGCACGACCATGTTGTCGGAACATACCGTGTTGCAGGCAATCTGCAGCTTCGGCATCTTCTCGATTTCAACCAGGCACATGCGGCAGTTACCGGCAATCGAAAGCCCCGGATGCCAGCAGTAGAAGGGAACGTCGATTCCCGCGCCGTGCGCGGCCTTGATGACCGTCGTGCCGGCTTCGACCGTAACCTGTTTTCCGTCGATGGTTAACGTGGGCATAGGCTCTGTAACCTCACTCAGCGCCCTGCAGCCGCATGCGCGACAGCATATTCCGGCTTATAGGGGCAGCGCCCCTTTTCGATGTGCTCTTCGAATTCATGCCGGTACTTCTGGATGAAGGCAATGACGGGCATCGCCGCGGCGTCGCCCAAGGCGCAGATCGTCTTGCCCATGATGTTGTCTGAAAGGTCGAGCAGGTCGGCCAGATCCTGCCGGCGGCCGCCCCCCTTTTCAATACGATCGACGACTTTGTGGATCCAGTTCGTGCCGTCGCGGCAGGGGGTGCACTGTCCGCAGCTTTCGTGTGCGTAGAAGCGCGAGAGGTTGGCCAGCATGTCGACCACGCAGGTTCCCTCGCCGATGACGATGACGCCGCCCGAACCGAGAAAGGTGCCGAGCGCGTTCATGCTTTCGTAATCCAGGTTGGCCCGGGCGCACTCTTCGGCCGTGAGCACCGGCACCGACGAACCGCCGGGGATACAGCACTTCAGCGACATGCCGTCGAGCATGCCCCCGCACTCCTTGTCGATAAGATCCATCAGCGGATAGCCGAGGGGTACTTCGTAGACGCCGGGCTTTTTCACGTGGCCCGAGACCGAAAAGAGCTTGGTGCCGGGGCTCTTCTCGGTGCCGACCGCTTTGTAGGCGGCGCCGCCGTTGTTGATGAGCCATGGCACGACGGCCAGCGACTCGACGTTGTTGACGACGGTCGGATCGTTGAAAACACCCTGGATGGCCGGAAAAGGCGGCTTGTTGCGCGGCTGCCCCTTCTTGCCTTCCAAACTTTCGATGAGCCCGGTTTCTTCGCCGCAGATGTAGGCGCCGGCGCCGCGGTGGTTCACCAGGTGGTGGCTGAACCCGGTGCCCAGGATGTTGTCGCCCAATAGGCCGGCGGCTTCGGCTTCGTTGACCGCCTGCTCCATGCGCTGGAAACCCAGCTCGAACTCGTGACGCAGATAAACGTAGCTCTTCTTCGACCCCAGCGAGAAGGCGCTGATGATCATGCCTTCGATGAGCTTGTGCGGATCCCGCTCGAGAAGCAGCCTATCCTTGAACGTACCCGGTTCGCCTTCGTCGGCGTTGCAGACGAGATACTTGGGACGGTCGTTCTTGGCCAGAAAGCTCCACTTCATGCCGGTCGGAAAACCGGCGCCCCCGCGACCGCGTAGCCCCGAAGCCTTCACCTCCTCCATGATCTGGACGGGTTCCATCTTCAACGCTTTCTCGAGCGCCTTGTAGCCGCCGCGCTTGCGGTAGCTCTCCAGCGTCCACGACCGGTCGTCGTCGAGAAAATCGAGCAGAATCCTGGGTGCGTCAGCCATCAGTGGCCCCCGAGAGAATGCGTGGTGAGCGGCGTCATCTGCGCCGCCTGCCGAACCGGACGCTTGCGCAGCTCGTCGAGAATCTCGTCGATGCGCTTCTCCGTCAGGTTTTCGTAATAGGCGTTGAGCGAGTAGTCGCGGGCCGTGACCTGGAACATCGGCGCGGTGCCGCACGAAGCCAGGCACTCTACGGCGACGAGCGTGAACTTGCCGTCGGCCGTGGTTTCACCCAGGTGCACGTTCAGTTTGCCTTCGAGGTAGCGAATGACGCTCTCGGCGCCGCGCAGGGCACAGGAAAGCGTCTGGCAGACCTGAATGATGTAGTCGCCCACCGGCTTACGGTTGTAGAGCGAGTAAAAGGTCGCGACTTCCTGCACCAGCGACGGAGCGACGTCGAGCGTCTTCGCCACCAGGTGGATGACTTCGTCGCTCACGTATCCGAATTCGGCCTGCGCCAGGTGCAGGGCCGGAAGCAGTACGGCCTGCTTGTTCGGATACTTGGTGACGAGGTCGGCGATTTCAGCCTTGCGGGCTTCTGAAAATTCAAGAACGTTCATGGTCGATTACCGATCGCATTCGCCGCCAATCATGTTGATCATGCCGAACGTCGGAACGACGTCGGCCATGGTGTGCCCTTCGAGCATGCGGCTCATGCCGCCCATCATGATGAAGGACGGCGGACGGCAGCGCAGCTTGTACGGCTTTCCTGTGCCGTCGCTGACGAGGTAGAAGCCCAACTCGCCATTGCCCCCCTCGACGGCGAAGTAGACCTCGCCCTTGGGAATCTGGATGCCGTGCATGACGAGCTTGAAGTGATTGACCAGCCCTTCGATGGTGTTGTACACCTCGTCTTTGGGCGGGAGCATGAAGCGCGGATCATAGAGATTGACCGGACCCTCGGGCATACGGTCGAGGCACTGCTCGATGATACGCACGCTCTGCTCCATCTCAAGCATGCGCACATAGAAACGATCGTAGTTGTCGCCGTGCTCGCCGAGCGGAACGTCGAAGTCAATCTGGTCGTAGACCAGGTACGGATTCGCCTTGCGCACGTCGTAGTTGATCCCCGAGGCGCGCAGCATCGGCCCGGTGAACCCGTAGCTGATCGCTTCGTCGGCCTGCATGACGCCTACGCCACGCATCCGATCGAAATAGATGCGGTTTTTCGCCAGCAGCTTCTGGCCCTCGACCAGAACTTCACGAACCTTGACGAGCGCCGCGCGGCACTGCGCTTCGAATCCTTCGGGCAGGTCGCGCGAGAGGCCCCCGATGCGGCAGTAGCTGACCGTCAGGCGCGCGCCCGAAAGAGCTTCGTGCAGCTCCCACACGTATTCGCGCGCCTTGATGAAGTAAAGAAACGCCGACATGGCGCCCAGTTCCATCGCTGACGCGCCGATGCAGGTCAGGTGATCGGAGAGGCGACTGATTTCGGAGATGAGCACCCGGATCCACTGGCAGCGTTCGGTAACCTCGACGCCGAGCGCCTTTTCGACCACGCCGGCATAGGCGACGTTGTTGATCATCGGGCTCAGGTAGTTCAGCCGGTCCACGTAGGGAAAACACTTGAAGTACGAGCCGGCCTCACATTCCTTTTCGAAGCCGCGATGCAGGTACCCGACGTGCACATCGCTGCGCACGATCGTCTCGCCCGAGAGTTCGAGCACCATCTTGATGGTGCCATGCATGGCCGGATGGCTCGGGCCGACGTTGAGAATCATGTTCTCGCTGCGCAGCTCGCGTTCTTCTTCGAACCCCGGCTCGGCCGGAAGCGAAGGCTCGGCCGGCAGGCGTGCCTTGTCGACGGACTGGGGAGAACTCATTGCTCTTCCTCCTCGCGGGGCCGCATGGCGATCAGCGGCTGCTCACGCGTGTAGGGATAATCCTTGCGCAGGGGGTGCCCTTCGAATTCGTCATAGAGAAGAATCCGGCGCATGTCGGGGTGCCCCTCGAGCACGACGCCGTACATGTCGTAAATTTCGCGCTCCATGAAGTTGGCGGCCTTCCAGAGTCCGTACAGCGACGAAAAACGGGCGTCGTTCTCGGGCGCACGGGCCTTGATACGCACGCGCAGGTTGCGCGACAGCGAATACAGATGCGCGACGAACTCGAAGCGCCCCTCGCCGGGGAAAACGTCGTCGCCGGGTGTCATGTAGAGGTGGTCGACGACCGTCTCGTCCATGAGCATCTCGAAACCGAGCTCGCTCTTCAGAAAGCCGGCGACCGCCAGCAGGGCGTCGCGCTTGACGAGGGCCGTATCGTCCCCCGCAAACGAGTGGGTGAACAGAATGTCGTCTCCGAACCGCGCACGAAGGCGTTCAAGCGTATCGGCCATGATTCTCAAATCTTCTGGGGCTGTCTCTGAATTTTTTCCTGAAGCATCAGCAGCGCGTCAAGCACGGTCTCAGGACGCGGCGGGCATCCGGGGATGTAGACGTCGACGGGAATGATCTTGTCGATCCCCTGCACGACCGAGTAGTTACGGTAGAAGCCGCCCGAAGTCGCGCAGGCGCCGAACGAAATCACCCACTTCGGCTCGCACATCTGTTCGTAGATTCGCTGCAGAATCGGAGCCTGCTTGTGCACGATCGTGCCCACGACCATGAGCAGGTCGGCCTGGCGCGGCGAAAAACGCGGCAGCGCGGCGCCGAAGCGATCAGTATCGTAATGGCCGCTGCTGGTCGCCATGTACTCCATGCCGCAGCAGGCGGTCACGAAGGGGTAGTTGAACAGCGAATACTTGCGCGCCCAGCCGATCGCCGCATCGAGCTTGGTCGTGACCGCAACCGCTTCCTGGCCGGGCCGCACCGCGCCGGCGCCCGGCACCTGCGGCGTCGTGGAATTCAAATCCATTCCAGCGCTCCTTTTTTCCACTCGTAGACCAGCCCCGCGGTCAGCACGAAAAGAAACAGCGAAGCGGCCAGAAAGCCGAGCATGCCGAGTTCGCGGTAGTGCACCGCCCAGGGATAGAGAAAGACGACTTCGATGTCGAACATGATGAACAGCGCAGCAATCAGGTAGAACTTGACATGCATGCGCCGTTTGACCGGCGTCAGCGGCTCAGACCCCGTTTCGAACGGCTCGAGCTTGACCTTGGTCAGCACTTTCGGGCCGAGGTAGGAAACGAGTCCGATCATCGCGAACGCAAGCGCCAGAACGATGACGAAGACCAGCAGGATGGCAATGTAGGGATTGATCATACCGGGCTACCGAGGGCGGCTAAAGAAGAATAGAACATGATGCCTGCGGCTCTGAAGAGTGTCAAGCGCGACCCCCTCGGCGGCCGCTGCAGCGCGAGACGGGAGACCGTCGCGCCGGCTTCGGGGCGCGCCGGCGGGCCGTGCCGCAGGGGGCCTTGAAAGCTAACCCCTTGGAATATTGACGAAAGGTAGACATGCGACTAGAATAATGTGGCAATTTGCAGGCGAAATGCTGGAACACGACGGACGGTTTCTTGTAGTCGGCATCGGAAGACACCGGTTTGCGCTGCCGATGGGCCGCGTCGCCGGCGTCGCGGTGCTCGATCCGGGCACGGCGCACGCGGCCGAACGCGAGGGCGCGTTCGAGTGGCAAGGCGACCGGTGGCCCGTTTGGTCGCCGCCGGGTATCGATTCGCAGCCGGCCGCCGGCGCGAGCATGGTGCTTCTCGATGCGCCGCGTCTGGCGATGGTGTGCGATGCCTGGTCGTCGATTCGGCAGCCCGCCGCGTTGTTGCGGGTGCCCGATGCCCTGGCGCGCATTCACCCGTGCGTTCGCGAGGCGTTTCTGCACGAAGGCGATCTCGTCTTCTGCCTTCGACCGCAGGCGATGCGCGCATGAACGTGCTGGCGCTCGACGCGGGAGAAACCTGGGTGATACCGCTCGACCGGGTCGTGCGGATCACCGACGACGAGGGGCTGCATGACTTTTCGCTGCCTGTTCCCGGGCTTGAAGGGCTCCTGCCGGCAGCCGACGGCCTGATCGCCGTCTGGATGCCGCAGGAATTCACACGGAGCGGCAGGGTTGTCATCCTGCTGCGGGGCGGAACGGAAGAACTTGGGCTGCGCGTCTCTCTGGTACTGGGAGTGCAGAAGACCGCAGCCGCCGGTGCCGCACACGGAGAGCCGGTCGTACTGGAAGACGGCCGGCACGGCCGATGGTTTGATACAGACGTATTGGAGCGCCGGCTTGCCGGAATGCTTCCGGAGGAATGAATGCCGAAGAAAATCCTGCTCGCCGATGACAGCATCACCATTCAGAAGGTCATCGGGCTCACCTTCGCGAACGAAGACTTCGAGTTGACCGTCGTCGACAACGGCGACGACTGTGTCGCCAAAGCGCGCGAGGTCATTCCCGATCTGATCATCGCCGACGTCGTCATGCCGGGAAAAGACGGCTACGAAGTCTGCTATACCGTCAAGAACACCCCGGAGCTCAAGCACATTCCGGTACTGCTGCTGACCGGCACCTTCGAGACGTTCGACGAAGACATGGCCACTCGCGTCGGCGCCGAGGGGCATATCACGAAACCCTTCGAGAGCCAGTCGCTCATCGATAAGGTGAACGAGCTCATTGTTGCCGCCGAGGCGAGCGCGGCCGGCACCGCCGACTCCTTCGACGATGCGCCGGCCGAAACACTCGTCGCCGATGACGCTGGCCTCGATCCGGTCGAACCCGTGGAGCCGATGGAAGAGCTCGAGCCTGTCGATGCCATCGAGCCGCTAGACACGCTGGAGCCCATGGAGCCCATGGAGTCCATGGAGCCGGTCGAGCCGGTAGAAGACTTCTCGCACGTCTCCTCCGACCCTGAAGAAACCAGCTTTGCCGATGTCAGCCTCGACGACGCGCCGGCAGAACCGGTGGCGATCGACGAGCCCCTCGAAGAGCCTGAGGCCGTCTCGCCCGAGCCCTCTCCCTTCGACGAGCCGGTGCCCGAACCGTTTGACGAACCCATGGGCGAAGCCTTCGATGAGCCGGAGCCCCAGTCTTTCGACGCGGCAGACGAGGACGCGGCCGAAGCGGCGACGCCTCCTGCAGCCTCGGCGGCAGGCGACTGGAACGTCAACGACTTCAACGATTTCATGGCCGGCAGCAACGGCCCGGCGGCGGTCGCGGCCCCGGCCGATGCCGAGGACCTGCCTGCGCCGGTGCAGGAAGAATCGTTCGCGATGGACGACGATCTTCCCGCGTCGGCCGAGCCCGAAGCGCTCCCGGAAACGCTCGAAGAGGACCCCCAGGAAATGGAGCCGACGGCTGACGATTTGCCGATGCCGCTCGACGCCGACGCCGGGTCTGACCTCCCGGTACCTCTCTCAGCCGACGACGACCTCCCGGTCGCCATGGAAGAGGTCGAGGAGCTCTCAACCGAGAGCACCGACTTTGACGATCTGCCCGCACCGCTCGACGAACCGGCCCTCGATCTCGCACAGCCGGCTGAGCCGGAGGCTGAAGAGCTGATGGAAGAGAGCGCAGCCGACGACCCGACCGAATTGATGTCGGCCGGAGAACCCGCGTCCGGGAGCAGCGACTGGGACAGCGCGCCTGCGGATGAGGAACTCGGCGGCACCCCCGCCGACGTCGACACCCTCTACGGGCTCGATGACGACATGGCCGCAGAACCGCCCGCCGAACCCGCTCCGCCGGCTTCGGTCGCGGTGCAGCCGGCCGGTGTCTCCACGGTCTCGATGGCCGAGGTCGAGAAGCTGCTCGAGGCGCGCCTCAACCGCTTCGCCGAGGACCTCGATTCGCGCCTGCGCACGCTGCTGGCTGACGAATCGCTGCTCCAGCCCGCCGCGGCCAAGACGGTCGAGGCCATCGAGCACCGGCTTGCCAGCGCCGTTCAGAAGGCGGCGCCCGAGATGGTTGAACGCGTCGTCTCCCAGGCGCTGACCGGCACGATGGAACGTGTGCTCACCGAGCTGCTCGGCAAAGTACGCAACGGCTGAGCCCCGGCGACCGGACTTCAGGCGGGGACGAACATCCGTCCCCGCCTCTCTATTTTTTTCTTCGCACTACGGAAGCAGCGATGCAGAGAAAGCTCGGCGATCTTGCCGGGGCCTACGAGCCCGGCTCCTTTGAACCGCAGTGGGCCGATGAATGGGCCGCCGGCGACCTGTTCCGGGCCGACCCCGAGGCACAGGGCGAACCCTTCAGTATCGTGATTCCTCCGCCTAACGTGACGGGAGTCCTGCACATCGGCCACGCGCTGAACAACACGCTGCAGGACGTCATGGTGCGGTATCACCGGATGCGCGGCGACAACGTGCTCTGGGTGCCCGGGATGGACCACGCCGGCATTGCGACCCAGAACGTGGTCGAGCGGCAGCTGGCCGCCGGCAACGTCACGAAAGAGTCGCTCGGGCGCGACGCTTTTCTCGAACGGGTCTGGCAGTGGAAGGAAGAAAGCGGCGGCGCCATCATCCGCCAGCTCAAGCGCCTCGGCGCCAGCTGCGACTGGTCGCGCGAGCGCTTCACGATGGACGAAGGGCTTTCGCGCGCGGTGCGCCGCGTGTTCGTCGAGCTGTACCGCGACGGGCTCATCTACCGCGGCACCCGGCTCATCAACTGGTGTCCGCGCTGCCTCACGGCCCTGAGCGACATCGAAGTCGAGCACGAAGACAGCGCGGGCAAGCTCTATCACCTGCGCTATCCGCTGGCCAACGGCGAGGGCGCGGTGAGCGTCGCGACCACCCGTCCCGAAACGCTCTTCGGTGATTCGGCGGTGGCCGTGCATCCGGACGACGAGCGCTATACCCGGCTCATCGGGCGTGAAGTCGTGTTGCCGCTGACGGGCCGTTCGATTCCCGTCATCGCCGACACCTACGTCGACATGAATTTCGGCAGCGGCGTCGTCAAGATCACGCCCGCGCACGACTTCAACGACTACGATGTCGGCGCCCGCCACAACCTGGCTCGGCGCAACGTGCTGACGGCCGAGGCGCGCATGGCGCTCGACGCCGCGACGGTGCCGGACGCCGACGTGCGCGCCCGGTATGACGGACTCGAGCGCTACGCCGCGCGCCAGCAGCTCATCGCCGACCTTGAAGCGGCCGGCCTGCTCGAAAAAATCGAAGACCACGCCCATGCCGTCGGGCAGTGCTACCGCTGCAAGACGAACGTTGAGCCGTTTCTGTCGCCCCAGTGGTTCGTGAAGGTCGGCCCGCCCGAAGAAGCCGGCTCGCTGGCTGGCCGCGCCATCCGCGCCGTGCGCGAGGGCCAGACGCGCATCGTGCCCGAGCAGTGGAAAAACTCCTACTACGCCTGGATGGAGAATATCAAGGACTGGTGTATCTCGCGCCAGCTCTGGTGGGGCCATCGCATTCCCGCCTACCGCTGCGTGGATTGCAACCGCCAGGCCGGATCTGACGATCCGCAGACCGGCGATCCGGAACGCAGGCTGGCCTCCGAGGCGCCCCTCTCGGCCTGCCCCTACTGCGGCGGCGGCGTCGCTGAGGACCCGGACGTGCTCGACACCTGGTTTTCGAGCGCCCTCTGGCCGTTCACGACCATGGGCTGGCCCGGCAGCACGCCCGAACTGGCGAAGTACTACCCGACGAGCCTGCTGGTGACGGGGTTCGACATTCTCTTCTTCTGGGTTGCCCGCATGATGATGATGGGCCTTCACTTCCAGAAAGAGGTCCCCTTCCGCGACGTGTATATCCATGCGCTCGTCCGCGATGCCGAAGGGCAGAAGATGAGCAAGAGCAAAGGCAACGTCATCGATCCGCTGTCCATGATCGAAAAGTACGGAGCCGATCCGCTGCGCTTCACGCTCACCGCCATGGCGGCGCAGGGGCGCGACATCAAGCTCTCGCCGGAGCGGATTGAGGGATACAAGGCGTTCGCCAACAAGCTGTGGAACGCGACGAAATTCGCCCTGCAGCATGTTCAGGCCGGGAGCGGCGACACCGCCCCCGCCGGGCCGGCCGTCGCCGATCGGTGGATTCTGAGCCGGCTCGACCGGGCGGCCGAAGACGTCCGTCGCGCGCTCGACGAGTACCGCTTCAATGATGCCGCCGCACGCGCCTATCAGTTCATCTGGAACGAACTCTGCGACTGGTACCTCGAACTCTCGAAGCCGGTACTCTACGGCGACGACGAGGCGGCCAAGGCGCGCACCCGCGCGACCCTGACCGAGGTTTTCGACACCACCTATCGCCTGCTGCACCCCTTCATGCCGTTTCTCACCGAAGAACTCTGGCATCACCTGCCGGGCGATCGCGGCGGCTCGCTGGCCCGGGCCGCCTACCCCGCGCCCGATGCGGGGCGCCGCGACGCGCCGGCCGAAGAGGCCATGGAGACGGTCCTCGACATCATCAAGGCGGTACGTAACATCCGAGGCGAAAACAACCTGAGCCCGGGCGCGCGCCTGGACGTGCGTCTGCACTTCCGCCAACCCGAGCGGCGCGCGGTCGTGGAGTCGAACCGGAAACTGTTGACCGACCTGGGGCGCATCGAGTCTCTCGATCTCGACGCCGGCGAAGTGGTTCCCAAAGCGGCCAAGGCGGTGACCGCGGGCATTGACGTCTTCGTACCCCTGGCCGGTCTCATCGACATCGATGAAGAAATCAAGCGCCTCGAAAAGGAACTCGGCAAGGTGGCGGCCGAGGCAGAAAAAGTGTCGCGCAAGCTGACGAACCCGGAGTTCATCAACAAAGCGCCCGAGGCGGTGGTCGCCAAGGAAAAAGCGCGGCTTCAGGAGCTCGAAGAAAAAGGGGCCCGGCTGCGCCAGGGCCTCGAGACGCTGCGCGCATGAGCTACGACCTCGACGAAACTCTCCGGCGGTGGCTGGCCGAGGACCTCGGGCGCGGCGACGTGACCACCCGGGTCAGCCTCGCCGCGGGCGCGCGCGCGCGGGGCACCCTTCTCGCCAAGACTCCGCTCGTCGTGGCCGGCCTCGACATTGCGGCCCGCGTATTCGCGCTGCTCGATGACCGCATCGTCTTTGAGGCCGCCTGTACAGTTGGCGATCGTCTTGAAGCCGGCACGCCCGTTGCCCGGGTCGAGGGGCCGGCGGCCCCGCTGCTCGCCGGTGAGCGCCTCGCCCTCAACCTGCTCCAGCACCTGTGCGGTGTCGCCACGCTCACGCGCACATACGTCGACGCGGTCGCTGGCACTCGCGCGCGCATCCTCGACACGCGCAAGACCCTCCCCGGCCTGCGCCGTCTCGAAAAAGAGGCGGTGCTCGCCGGCGGCGGAGTCAACCACCGGCATGGGCTCGACGACGGCATTCTGCTCAAGGACAACCACCTCGCCCTGGGCGGGGGGTTGGAAGAGGCGCTGCGGCGCGCCGTCGAGCGACGTCCGCACGGGCTGCGCATCGAGGTCGAGGTGTCGTCGCCCGACGAGGCCGAACGAGCACTCGCGGCTGGCGCCGACATGCTGCTGCTCGACAACATGAGCCTCGCCGACCTGCGCGAAACCGTGCGCCGCGTGGACGGCCGGACGCCGCTGGAAGCGAGCGGCGGCGTCGACCTGACCACCGTGCGCGCGATTGCCGAAACGGGGGTCGACTTCATCAGCGTCGGCCGGCTCACCCATTCGGCTCCGGCCGCCGACATCAACCTCAAGTTCCACCCCGTGCCGGCCTGAGTATGTCGTCGTCGCTGGATATCGCGCGCGTACGCGGCCGCATGCAGGCCATGAGCCTGCATGCCTCGCTGGAGTGGCAGTCCGAAGTCGACTCCACCAACACCTGGGCGGCCGCCGAAGCGTCGGCCGGCGCGCAGCCGTATTCCTGGTTCGTCGCGGGCGCTCAACGCGCCGGCCGCGGACGCCTCGGCAGAACCTGGAGTTCGCCGCCGGAACTCAATCTGTATGCCTCCTGCGTGCTGCGCCCCGCCGTTCCCCCGGCCCGGGTGGCTCAGACCAGCCTCGTGGTCGCTCTGGCTGTGCGCCGCGCACTTGCGCCGCTGGTACCCGACGTACAGGTCAAGTGGCCCAATGATCTCCTCGTATCGGGCCGAAAAGTAGCCGGGATCCTCTGCGAAGCCCAGTTTCAGGGCGAGCGGCTCGGAGCTGTCGTGGCCGGTATCGGCGTCAACGTCGGCGCCCTTCCCGCCGATCTGCCGCCCGAGGTACGCGTCCGGGCGACCAGCCTGCGTGACGCCGGCTCTGAGGCTACGGTCGAGGACGTGCTGCTGGCCATGGCCGCGGCGCTCGAGACGCTTCTCCCCGCGTTCGAATCGACGGGCTTCGCCCCCCTGCGCGACGAATGGAATGCGGCCTGTGCTCTGAGCGGACGGCGCGTGACACTCGCCTTTGCCGATCAGGAGCGCGAAGGCGTGGTGCGCGGCCTGGATGAAGAAGGACTGCTTCTGCTTGAAACCGCCGGGGGACTCGAACGGATTCTCGCCGGCGAAGTGACGGTGAAGAAATGAGCGAAACGACTCTGCTGGTCATCGACATCGGCAATACGAACACGGTCCTCGGCGTCTACCGCGGCGAGCGGCTCGAACATCACTGGCGCCTGACCACGCGGGCCGAAGGCACCGTCGATGAATACGGCAGCATGATTCGCCACCTCGTGGCCATGGCCGGACTCGATCACCGCGCCATCGAAGGAACGGCCATCAGCAGCGTCGTGCCGCCCCTGACCGGCGTGCTCGAGCGTGTCTGCCAGACGTACTTCGACCAGAAGCCGCTGACCGTCGGACCGGGCGTCAAGACGGGCATCGCCATTCTCTACGACAACCCGAAAGAGGTCGGCGCCGATCGCATCGTCAATGCCGTGGCCGCGGCCGAGCGCTACGGCGGTGATCTGATCATCGTCGACTTCGGAACGGCCACTACCTTCGACTGCGTGAGCGGCGACGGCGAATACCTGGGCGGCGTCATCGCCCCCGGCATGGGGATCTCCATGGAGGCGCTCTTCAAGAACGCCTCGAAGCTCCCGCGCGTCGAACTCGTGCGGCCGAAGTCGGTCATCGGCAAGACGACGGTGCAGAGCATGCAGGCGGGTATCATTTTCGGTTACGCCGGTCTGGTCGAAGGCATCGTGCGGCGGCTGAAACGGGAGTTCAAGACCCCTCCGCGCGTCATCGCCACCGGGGGCCTTTCGACGCTTATCGCCCGCGAGTCCGACGTCGTCGACGAGATTGACGAATACCTCACCCTGGATGGCCTTCGCCTGCTCTACGAGCGGAATCGGAAAGAGCGTTAACTACCGGGACCTGTTTGACTTTTGGCGTTCCGGAACGGTAAGCTTTACCGTTGCCGGCGCGGCGTCACGACCATGCGACTCATTGACGAACTTCTCAAGGACGATTTCTTCCACGGCGGCTACCAACCGGTACCCGAAGCCCCCGCTCGGGCCGACGACGGCGCGCGCGGCCGGGCCGGACTGGTCGCGGCGGTCGCGGCGGTGTTTCTCCTGCTGGGCGGCGGCGCTGGCGGCGCATGGTACTTTCTGTTGCGCCCGGGCGCAGTCGAGAGCGTGCCCGCGCTAACCACCGCCGGCGCGCTTTCGGACACGGGCACTCACGACGACGCTCCTCTGCCCACGACGTTCACCGCGGCGGCCACCGATGCTGCCCTGGCCGAGGCCATGACGGCCCCCGTGACGGCGGCTGCCGTCACCCGGCCGACCGAACAGACTCCGTCGCCGGCGGCCGCGAACCCGGTACCGCAGGAAGCGCCTGTGCAGACGGCTTCGAAGCCTGTCGAACCGTCTGAGCTCTGGGTGCTCGCCTTTCCCACCCTCGTGAACGCAGGCGAAGTCGAGCGCATCAAGCGTATGCTTGCCGAAAGCCGGATCGAGGCGCGAGTCAACGAAACGCGGGCCCGCGCCAATGTGTACAAGGTCGTGTCTTCGGCGCCGGTCGCCGCGGCCGATCTGGAAGAGACCCGGCACAAGGCGAATCAGGCCAAGCTCCCTTTTCGCGAGACGCCGGCCGCAGACGACACCTTCGCTTTCGATCTCGGCACCTATTCGGCCGACGATGCAGCCCAGGTGCTCGCGCTCGCGGGTCGCATCGGCCTCGGCGCACGGCTCGAGCCGACGACCGCATTCATCCCGGCCTGGGAAATCGAGGCCGGCTCTTATCCCGCGCAGTCGGCAGCCGACCGCGCCGCCGGACTGCTTACCGCTTCAGGACTTGACGTCAAAGTGAGACAGGTGCGCTGATGCTGCCCCTTCGCAACGATTTACCGCTCTCGGCCGAGGCCCGCAAGTTTCTCGTCCCTGCCCCCGAGCCGGCGCGCATGATGGCCGCCCGCGGCCTCGCCCCCCTGGCGCCGGTCGAGCTGCTGCAGGTACAGGTTCTCCTGAGCGAAGACGAGGCCCCCTCCGTGGCCCAGGCCGCGGCCCAGAGCCTGCAGGGCCTTCCCGAGAGCATGTTTCTGGCTGCCATCCCGTCGATTTCGGACGGCTCGATTCTCGACCGCATCGCCCGCTGCCCGCTGACGGCGAAAGCGAAAGAAGCCCTGCTGCTCAACCGTGCCGTCGCCGACGAGACCCTCGTTCACGTCGCAACCGCCGAAAAAGACGACAAGGTACTCGACATTCTCGCCGGCAACCAGGCGCGTATGATGAACCATGCGCCCATTGCTGAGGCCATGCTCGAGAACCCGCACGTGTCGTTCGCGACCAAGCGACGCCTCGAGGAATTCTTTCTGAACGACTACGCCGCACGCATTCTCGACCCGGGCCAGGAAGCACCGCAGGAGGCAGCCGACACCCTGGCTGCCGATTTCGCCGCGGCCCTTGCCGTCGCTCCCGCCGGCGGCGTCGCCGAAGTCGAGGCCCTCAGTCCCGAAGAGCTCGCCCGGGAACTGCTGGAAGAGAAACCCGACGACGCGCCCGCAGCCCCGGTCGAAGAGGCCAAGAAGAACAGCCTCTACAAGACCATCATCGATATGAAGGTCTCGGGCAAGATCAAGCTCGCCCTCAAGGGGAATAAAGAAGCACGCAGCATCCTGATCAAGGATGCGAACAAGCTGGTTTCGGGCAGTGTCCTCAAGAATCCGCGCATTTCCGACGGCGAAGTCGTGGCCGTCGCCAACTCCAAGAGCGCCAGTGAAGATCTGCTCCGGATCATCGCAGCGAACTCGCAGTGGATGTCTCTCTATGCGATCCGGTCGGGACTCGTGCACAATTCGAAGACCCCGCCGGCCATCGCCATGAAGCTTCTGCCGACCCTCAGCGACGCCGAAATTGCAAAGCTGACCAAGAGCAAGGGGGTCTCCGGTGCGGTCTCGACCGCTGCCAAACGACTGATGAACGCGAAGGCGAAAAGGAAGTGAGAGCCCATGGCGCTGCTCAATTATAAGAAAAAAGAGATCAACGCCAAGATCGTTTATTACGGTCCGGGCCTCTCGGGTAAGACCACCAACATCCAGCACATCCACACCAAGCTGCGTCCCGAGCACAGGGGCAAGCTGATGACGCTGGCCACGCAGACCGACCGGACGCTCTTCTTCGACTTCCTGCCGGTCGAGCTCGGCGAAATCCGCGGACTCAAGACCCGCTTTCAGATCTATACCGTACCCGGCCAGGTCTTCTACAACGCGACCCGCAAGCTCGTCCTCAAGAATGTCGACGGCGTCGTGTTCGTCGCCGACAGCGATCCCGCGCACCTGGCCGACAACCTCGAGAGCCTGCGCAACCTCGAGCAGAACCTGCAGCATCATGGCAAGAACATCCGTACGCTGCCGGTCATCATCCAGTACAATAAGCGCGACCTTCCGAACGCCATGCCGATCGAGGAGCTCGAGGCGAAACTCAACAGCTTCGGACTCCCATATACCGAAGCCTCGGCCGGACTTGGCAAAGGGGTGCTCGATACCCTGACCCGGATCTCCAAGCTCGTCCTGCAATCTCTGCGCGATACGCAGAACATCACGAAAATCGAAGAGGCTGCAGGCAAGGCGGGCGTTAACGCACCAGACCCCGGCATGCTCGAGAGCGACGCCGCCCTCGAAAGCCCCATTGCCGCCGATGATGATGAGCTCGAAATGGAAGTCGAGCTCGAAGACCCGGATGCCGAGACGGCCCTCGAGATTGAAGAGGAACTCGACGAAGGAGAGCAGGAAAACGTCTTGCTCGGGGCAGAGGACCGTACGGCCCCGCCGACGCTCGAGCTGAAAGGAATCGTCGAGTCGAAGGTCACGGGTCCGACCACGCTCGAACTCACCCTGGCGTTTCTGACCCCTTCGGGCGAGCAGGAAGTCACCCTGCAGGTCGACCTGCGCGCGCTGGCTCCCCGCTGACCCTCCCCTTCCGACGACGCCACGACGCGCCCTGCAGCCGCCTGAAAACGCGCCTTGCGGACGCTCGGGGGAACACTGAAACGCCCTGCTACTGCGACAGCCGGCTGAGCTGGTTCATGTGCCGGCCTGAAGCCAGAACGTCGCGCGAGCGCTCGTCGAGCCCCACATGCCGCGCCGTCCAGAGCCCCGAGGGGGCCTGCTCGAACAGGCCGACCGCCGCCGGATAGTCGAAGCGCCGCGGTCCGGCGCTCGCCGGATTGAAGAACCACGTCTCGCCGCGCTGTTCGTTGTGCGGCAGGTGCGAGTGGCCGAACACCACGACATCCGCCGGTTGCTCGCGCAGGGCGCCGGCAACCTCGGGGCGAAGGCGCCAGGGCCTGTCGAGAATGTGAGTGAGAAAGAATTGCAGGCCGCCGAGCGTAACCCGGGCAAATTCGCCTGCGTCTCCGCAGCGGAAACCATCGATGTTCCCGGCCACGGCCGTCACCGGTGCGAGCGCGCGCAGCTCGAGCAGGATGTCGGCGTCGCCGATGTCGCCGGCGTGCAGGATGTGATCGACACCGTCGAAAACGTCGAACACGGCGGGAGCCAATACACCATGCGTGTCGGAGATGACGCCGATTCTCATGGATACAGCCTACCCGATTTCTTCGCTCCCGCCACGCCCCTTGTCCACCGCCGGCTAATCCGCCGCCGGCTCTTGGCAGTTTTATCCGACAGGGCTCATGCTGGCTTCATGCGCCGGACCCTGCCCCTGATTCTCATGGTTCTGCTGCTGCCGGCGGTGGCCCCCGAAGCGCTGGGCCAGGCGGCTGACCGCGAACAGGCAAACGAACGCCTCGTTCGCGCCATGTTCAACGACACCCTGAACGAAAAGCGCTTCGTCCAGGCCGAGCGGTTTTACTCGCCTTGGGTCATTCAGCATAACGCCGTGGCCGGGGGCGAGACCGTTAGCCTGCCGCAGCTCGTGCAGTCGTTCGAGCTTCTTCAACAGGGCTTTCCCGACTACCGCTTTGAAATCCGCGAGGTGGTAAGCGAACGCAACAAGGTCGTCGTACGCTATATCTTCAACGGCACCCATCGCGGAACGTTTATGGGGGTGGAGCCGACCAACCGGGCCGTATCGATCTGGGGTGTCGGATGGTACCGGGTCGAAGGCGGGAAGATCCGCGAAACCTGGGGCAGCCCCGTAAGCGCAAGTCTTCTGGGCGCCATCGGCGGTCTACGCACCCCCTCAAGCGGCTGAGGCGCGGCGGCCCGGCCTGCCGCCTTGCGTCAGATGGCGCATGGCCTGGTCGAGCCCGTCGAGCGAAAGCGGATACATCGCAAAAATATTCCCCACAATCTGGGCGCTCTGCCCCGAAAGCAGGCGTTCGGCGCCGAGAACCGGGTTCAGCCAGACCGAACGGGAGAAGGCCGTCTGCAGGCGCTGCAGCCAGATCACACCGGGGTCTGCATTCGCCGGCCCCTCGATGGCCCCCTTGGGCCAGAGCAGCTCACGCGGATTCATGTGCGCGTCGCCAACCGCGACGAGCCAGTGATCTTCGCCCAGGCGCAGCAGTTCTTCGGTCTCGACCGGAACCCGGCGCTCGATGTCGGCGTAGACCTGCTGGTACGGGCAGTTGTGAAAGTAGTAGGCGCGCAGATCCCGCACCTGCCCGGCCACAGCCGAGAACAACCGGTTGACCAGCGTGGCGTGCGGCGTCATGGTGCCGCCCGCATCCATGAGCAGAACGAGGCGCACCCGGTTACGCTTCGGGCGTCGGAACACGAGATCGATTTCGCCCCCGTTGCGCGATGTCTCGCGGATGGTGGCCTCCAGATCCAGCTCATCGGCCGGACCGTCGGGGAGCATGCGGCGCAGGCGGCCGAGCGCCACCCGCAGGCTGCGGGTGTCGAGCACGACGTCGGAGCGGTAGTTGCGAAACCTGCGCTTGCGCGCGACGAGCAGCGCCGACTCCCGCCCCCCTTCTCCCTCTGTGCGGATGGGGCCCTCGATATCGCGCTCGGCCTCGGCGACCATGCGCAGGACGGCGTCGCGGTGCTCGTAGAGCATGGCGAGAAGTTCGGGGGGCAGTTCGATGCCCAGAGCCCGCAGCGAGTCGCCCGAAAAGTCGGTCAGGCCCTGGAGAAACCGCTCCGTATCGGTGGCGGCGCGAGCGGGCGCCAAACCTGCGTCGCCGAAGGCGTCGGCAAAGGCTTCGTCGTAGCGGTCGTACAGCGTCTCGTGCTTGACGCACAGGGCGCGCGCGGTGGAGTAAAGCACGTCGAGCGAAGGGCGCGGATGGTGCCGAAGCACCTCGCACACGCCGAGCCACTCGGTAGGACCGACGGCAATCCCGCGCCCGCGCAGGGCGAAGAAGAAGCCGAGGAACATGGTCAGCCGGCCGGCGGCTGGAGTTGCCGGAGGGCGAGTTCCAGATCGGGCGACGTCTTGAGCAGCGCACCCAGGTTGGGGATGCCGCCGTGAAGGTCGCCCGGTTCAATTCCCTTGTGCATGAGGATGCGCAGCCAGTCGATGAGTTCGCTCGTGGCGGGCTTCTTGCGCAGGTTCATCTCGCGAACGGCATAGAAGCGCTCGAGGGCAGCCGTCAGCATGGCCTCGGCGAGATCGGGAAAGTGCACGCGCACGATGCGCGCCATCGCGTCGCGATCGGGAAAGGCGAGAAAGTGAAAGACGCAGCGCCTGAGAAAGGCGTCGGGAAGTTCTTTTTCGCTGTTGCTGGTCACGACGACCATCGGGCGCACGCGCGCCTCGATTTCGTCACCCGTTTCGGTGACGCGAAAGCGCATGCGGTCCAGTTCGTAGAGCAGATCGTTCGGGAACTCGAGGTCGGCCTTGTCGATCTCATCAATCAGAAGAACGACCCGCTGCTCCGACTGCAGGGCCAGGCCCAGCGGCCCCATGCGGATGTAGCGCCGGATGTCGCGAACGTCCCCCTCGCCGAAGCGGGCGTCGTTCAAGCGTTGCACGGTATCGTACACGTACAGGCCGTCCTGCGCCTTCGACGTGCTCTTCACGTTCCACTCGTACAACGGCATCCCCAGCGACTCGGCGATGCGCGCGGCGAGCACGGTCTTGCCCGTCCCCGGTTCTCCCTTCAGAAGCAGCGGGCGCCCCAGCAGGAGCGCGGCATTGACGTCGTCGATGAGCCCGGGCCCCGCGATATAGGCGTTGTGTCCTTGAAACTGCATGCCATCCATCAGAAAAAAAGCGGGCGGAGACCTGCTCCGCCCGGAAACATAATCGCTCGGTCCCGCCGGTTCAGCGGGTGGTAAACTCAACCCGCCGGTTCTTCGCGCGGTTATCCGGGGTCGTGTTCGGCACGAGCGGCTTCTCTTCGCCGGCGCCCACGGCCGTGAGGCGTTCGGCGGCGATCCCCTTCGAGACCAGATACCGGACGACCAGTTCGGCCTGCTCCTGCGTCAGGCGCAGATTACCCGCCGCCGGGCCCTCGTCGTCGGTGTAGGCGCGAACACTGACCTTGAGGTCCTTGCGCTGGGCGAGCACCGCGGCGAGCGCATCGAGAAGTTCGCGCTGCTCGGCCGAGAGTTCACGGGCGCTGCGATCAATCGAGACCGGACGCGCGAGCAGGAACCGGCTCCCCTCGAGGCGCACCAGGGCGCTGCCGGCCCCCCCTTCGGGCTCGAGGGTGAAGTCCTGCACCGTTTTCTTGCGCTCGAGAATCTGCACCTTGACGATCTTTTCTGCAAAGCCTTTGGCGCTCAGCCGCACATCGTAGGTGCCGACGGGGACGACTTTGTAGAAGTTGCCGGTCGACGGATCTACCGCGAGGGTGCCGATCTTTTCGTCGAGGAACTGGACGACGCCGCCCGCCAGGGGCGTTCCGTCGGGTCCGAGCAGCCGTCCGGCAATGGCGCCGACCGCGTTCGTCGGGGCGAGCTGGATGTCGACCTGCGTTTTCTTTCCGGCTTCGATGGGAATCAGGTAGTTCCGGTTGCCGTAGCCCTCGGCGGCCACTTCGATCTTGTAGCGTCCCGGCGGGAGCGACGCATAGAACTCGCCGGTCTCGGGGTTGGCGATAAGCTCGCGCAGGTCGGCTTCGGGAAAGGAGATTACGCCGGCGACGGGCTTGCCGTCGGGAGCGAGCAGTCGCCCGGCAAGCGCCCCGACGGTGCTCATGCCCACCGAAGGTAGCTCAAAGACGACGCGGGTCTTGCGCCGGGCCTGAATCGGAACGAGAAAGACTTTCGCGTCAAACCCTTCGGCTTCGACCTGCACCTTGTATTCGCCGGGCGGGAGAATCTTCACGAAGCTGCCGTCGGCAGGATTGCTGCGGGTACCGGCGATGTCCTGGTCGAGAAAGGTAAGCGTCGCCCCGACCGGCTTGGCGGCCGAGTCGAGCACGTTACCCACGAGAGCGCCGACGAGCTGACCGCCCTCGTCAATCTTGCGCAGCAGGATCTTTTCGGTGATGACTTCCTGGCTCAGGACGGTCGGCGCGATCACAACCGGCTCGTACTGCTCCTTGACCACGCGGATGCGCGCCTGCCCCGCCAGCAGCGGGTGGCTGGTGAACTCGCCCTGCTCGTCCTGAGTAACCTGGCGCGTCACGTCGAAGTCGGGATACTGGATAATCGCTCCGCCCAGCGGCTCGCCGGTTTCGGCGTCGACGACGATCCCCTTCACGAAGCCGCGCGTGTCGACGATCTTCTGCGAGTCAGGGTCGTGACTGTAGCTGAGCCCGAACCAGAGCTGGTACGGATTGGTGGAGCGGGCAGCACGCCGGGCCGCGATGTACTCGCCGGTCAGTCCGTACGAAAGGTCGACGGCGAAATCGAGCACCATCCGGTCGATGAAGTTCCAGCGAACGCCTGGCGTGAAACGCTGCGCGCTCGAACTCCAGCCTTCCTTGTAGAGGCCGTTGCCTACCTTGTTGTTGATTTCCTGTTCGGTTGTGTATTCGAGGAAAACGGTGTAGGCGTCCTGCGGAAATTCGAGCGCGAAATTCAGGATGAACTGATCGCCGGCGCGCACATTCAAGGCATTGATGCGGCTGGCGGTGAGTTCGGCGTCGAAGTCCAGGTTGGCCCCGTCTCCGGCAAGCAGCGCCTTGTAGCCGTTGTCCCAGAAGAACCCGAGGTTCAGATGGGCGACGAGCGGCCACTGCAGCTTGGGCTGTTCGCGGGCGTCGAAGGTCAGCATGCCCATCGGCAGCAGGCTGAACGTTCCGAGGCGCGTGCCCAGCGTCCGCACGCGGGTGTACATCTTGATGTCGAGAAGCCCGCCGGTCGAGAGGTACTCGTTGATCGGATGGACGTACTTGCCGCCCAGCGACAGATCGCCGAGCGTCTGAATGAATTCCGGCTCGAGCCCGGTGGCGTTCGGGGTGATGCGGTGCGCGGTGCCGAAGCCGTCGAGGTGGACCTCGAGGTTGTCAAGGACGTTGTAGATCAGGTGCCCGCGGATATCGAGGCGCGTATGGTCGGCGTTATCCCACTCGTCGCCCAGATAATAGAAACCGAGGTGCGAGCCGAAACGCATCCCGTTCCGGATGCCCGTGCGTCCCGAAACCGTGCGGAACACGCCCGTAAAGCCGGACAGAGTGAGGCCGTTTTCGGAGCCGGCACGCTTGTTGATGACCAGCTGGCCGGTTTCAAGACGGAAGGTGTCGGCGGTCGAAGGTGCCGGCGCCTCCGGTTCCGTCGCATCTGCGCTGCCGAAGGTCGTCACCTGTTCTGCCTGCTCGCCGCTCGACGGCGCCGGAGCGGTCTGGGGTGCGGTGTCGCTGCCGAAAGTCGCGGCGGGGGCTTCATCCTGCTGCGCCGGGGCGGGCGGAGTCGAAGGCTGCGGGGCGGGCTGCGCGTTCGCGTCGGCGGCAGGGCCCGACCCGCTCGAAAACGTGGCGGCGGGCGGCTCGTCGGCGGCAGCCGAAGGCGTTTCGGCCCCGGAAGTCTCGACTGCATCCGCCTGCTCCTGGCTTGCAGCCGGGGTCTCGGCGGGCGCCGGCGACGCAGAGTCCTGCTCGGGCGATGACGCCTCAGACGGCGTTTCATCCGACGAGAAAGTCGCCCCCTCGTCGGCTGCGGGCGCGGGCGCTTCCTGCACCGAGGGTGCCGGGGCCGTCGGCCGGGCCTGACGGTTCAACTGCGCCTGCGCGGGAAGCGGAGACAGCGACAAAAAAAGCAGGGAAAGGAGCAGCTTGCGCGACACGTGTATCCTATGGGCGCTGACTCTGCGGACGCCAAAAGTCATACATTTTTAACACACGCGTCCGGGTAAGTCAATTTCAGAATTCTGTTTGATTTTGGTCCGTTACCTGCATTTCATCCCAGACCCGGACGGCACGGAGTTCACCTCCGGCGTGGTGGCGGAGCGCCTCGCGGACCAGTTGGCGCAGCTCTTCGCGAACCACCCGCCTTGCGGCGCCCGGAATATCTTCAGGGCGCACGGCATCGGGCAGCCCTGCAAGCGCCTCCAGGGTCTGCCGGCTGACGGCAACCCCCCCTCTGCGGCAGTCGGGGCAGAATACTCCTCCCTCGGCGGCCACGAACCAGCCCTGCCCGGGGCGGTTGCCGCAGCCGATGCAGGCCGCAAAAGGGGCCAGCATGCCGTGATGGCGCAGAAAGGCGAGCAGGGCCAGGTCGAAGCCGGCCCGGTTCAGCTCCCCCTCCTGGATGACCCGCCAGGACGCCAGAAGCCAGTCGAAGGATTCCCGCCCCTCATCGCCGGCCACGGCAAACCGGGCGGCAAGTTCGAGCAGCCCCTCGGCCATGCCCAGACGGGCCAGGTCGCCCAGGAGGCCGGGAAACCACTCGCGGATGCGCACGTCTTCGAGACGGGCGATGGCGCCGGCCGTGCGCTGCGTGAGCCGCACGTCGAGGCAGACGAGTTTCTGCAGCCGGCCCCCGTAGCGCTTGCGGCTCGCCCGCGCACCGCGGGCGACACCGCTCATGCGCCCCTGGTCGCGGGTCAGAAGGTCGACGATGAGATCACTTTCACCCAGCGCGCGGTGGGTGATCACGACCGCCTCGGTCTCCCACCGCTCCACGTCAGGAGACCGAGACCCGCGTCAGTTTTTCTTCGACGCGCTCGAGCAGGGCGTCGATGCGCTGAAGCTGGGCGTCGATTTCAGTCGCTAGATCGCGGTTGTGCACCGTGGACGCCCGGATCTCGCCCATGAAATCGACGACCCCCGTCGATCCGGCCGACAGCGTGCGCAGGTCGCGGCGGATGGCCGCGATACCATCGGCCATGCGCGCCAGCGACCCACCCAGCCCGCGCGTACTCTCACCCTGGTCGCCGGTGGTGTTCTGCACGGTCTGCAGCATGCGCTGCAGCTGATCGAGGCCCTGGCGCAGTTCGCCCATGTCGCGCGTGCTGTCCTGGGTGAACTGGCGCAGGTTCTCGAGCCGCTTGAGTTCGTCGCTCACGTCGCCGAGAATCTGCGCGATGTTGTTGTTCTGGTAGAAAATTCCTTCGCTGATCGTCCGCGCATTGCGCTCGTTCAGCGACGCCTGCTCGCGGATGGACTCGACCGACTCGACCGCCATGCCCGTCAGCAGCTGGCCCTGCTGCATGCGCCCCAGAGCGACGCGAATCTCTTCGAGCGACCGGTGGGTGTGCTCGCGGATGCGATGCATGAGCACGCCGACGTCCTTCGTGTTCGACTCGGTGCGCTCGGCCAGGTCCTTGATTTCGTCGCCGACGACGGCAAAGTCCTTCGCATGCTCGTCACCTGACTGCGCCGCGAGGATGGCGGCGTTGAAGGCCAGCAGGGCCGTCTGCTCGGTTACCTCGGTAATGACGTCGACCACCCCGCCGATGCGCACGACCCCTTCGCGGAAGTTCTGCAGTTCGGCAAACAGATTCTCGGTGCCGGTGCTGACGACCGTGACCCCCGCGGCAATGCGCTTGACCGCCTCATTGGACGCCACCGCCCGCTCGCTCGCGTGCTCACTGCTGCGGGCCACCGACTTGACTTCGTTATCGAGCACCGTGAATGCCTCGCGCACCCGCGCGACCGAGGAGCGCAGCCTGATGACCCCCTCGTACAAGTCGTTGACGCCGTTCGACGAACCTTCGACGTTCTGATACATCAGATCGATGAGCCGGTTTCCGGCGCGGATGACATCCAGCAGCTCGACGAGCTCCTGCCGGATGTCGTCGAGATAGTTTTCGAGCTGGCTGACGGTGCTCTGGCTCTCGCCGGTCGACCGGACGATGACACCGGCGTTTTCTTCGATGTCGCGCAGGGCCCCGTTCAGGCCGCTGACGCTCGTGAAGGCGAGCTCGACGCTCTTCTCCTGCTCGGCCGAGCGGGCCCGGATCTCCTGCATGCCGGCGCCGATTTCAGCGCGAAAGCGCTTGCCATGCTCCAGACTGGTCTTCATGTCGCGGAACATGCTGCGCAGCCCCCCCTCCATTTCGTGCAGGGCGCCATCGAAGAGGCTCAGCTCGTCTTCGGTGATGATGACCGGGGGCTCCCGCAGCGATCCGGTCGCCAGGTCGCGAACCCAGCCGCGGAGGGCCGAGAACGGGCCGATGATGTCCCGGGTGGCCATGTCGAAAATGGCGACCGACGTCCCGAAGGCAAAGAAGAGAATCAACAGCGTCACCCAGACGATGGCCAGGCTGCCGCTGAGATAGACCATGGCGGGGACGGTCGCGATGGCGTAGCCGCCCGGAACGGCCCGAAAGGCGATTCGATCGAGTGTCTGCCGATCTTCAAACTCACCGCTCACGCTGGTAAGGGCCGGTACGATGCGCTCGAGCGACATCGGCAGCGCGCCGATGACGCGATTCGGACCCGACTCCCAGATGGCCAGCGAAAAGTTGAGGTACCGCTGCCGTTCGCGCAGATAGTCGGGCCAGGCCGACGAATCGGCCGGGAGATCGGGCACCAGATTAGCGAGCACCGCCGACGCCTGAATACCGGCCTGCTCGCCAGAAACGCGCAGCAGCTGCCCATAGCCCATGAGCCCCGACAACGTAAGCGCGCCCATGACCAGCAGAACCATGGTGACCAGCAGACGCACCCGGGCGCTGATGCGGAATCCCTCGGGCAGCTCCTGGCCGGCCGGAATGTGCTGCACCAGCGTGCGCCCGACCGGCTGCATGAGCAGGCGAAACAGGCTGAACTGGAAAATCAGCACGATGAAAGCCGCCACGCCCCCGGTCGCCAGCAGAAAGGCCAGCTTGACCGGCGAAATCTTCAGTGAGAGATAGAGGCCGATCGCGAAGGCGACCAGCGAAAGAATCCAGAAGAGAAAACTGACGCCGGCCATCCGTCGCGGCAGGCTCACATAGTTCTGCGTCGCCTCGTTCAGCGCCTCGGCGTCGACCTGCCCCATGCCGGCCTGGTACAGAAAGCGGGTCACCGGACGCAGGATGCGCTCGTTGTAGAGCATCTGTCCGAAGAAGTCGATCGCCAGAATCGCGGTGAGGTACCGCAGCGCCGTCGTCCACTCCGACTGGTGCAGCGAGACGACCGGCAGGATCATCCACGAGAGCAGCGCCACCGCTCCGATCGAAGTCAGGCTGTAGGCGGTCGTCAGGCGCAAGCGCAGCCGTATGCCCACCCAGCCGCCGAAGCTCCGGAAGAGAAAGTTCATGCCAGCCTGAACCGCTCCACGAATCGGTGAAAGGACTGGGCCTCGGCGCGCAGGGCTTCGACGTCACGCCGCAGGCGTGCCGTCATGCTCTTGTTCGCATCCGAGCCGTGTTCGATCGTCTTCATGGCCCGCCCGATGGCGAGCACCTGTTCCTGCTGTTCGCCGAGAATGCGGGCCAGATGAGCGATCATGGTTTCGACCTGTTCGATGTCACCCGAGAGCACGCGTCCCCCCTCGGCCTGGGCGCGCGCAAGCGACTTGACCGCCAGCGCCCCCCCCTTGACCCGCTGCATGCGCGTCTCGACTTCCTTGGCGCGGGCCAGCCGGCTCCGGACGTCGCCGTGCACCTGCTCAATCAGCCGGGCGAGTTCGAGCCCCTGCTGCTCGATGCCCTCGCTGAGTGTAACCTGCTCCTGCGATGCCTCGGCGACCCGCGTCATGCCGCGCGCCCCGTTTTCGGCCAGTCCGATGATCGAGGCCAGGTGTTCGCCCGATGAGGTCGAGGCGTGACGCGTTTCTTCGACGCTGGCGCGAACTTCGTCGACACCCGACGAGAGCTGCAGGCTGCTCTCGCTCACGGAGCGGATCATGGAGATGATCTGTCCGGTCGCCGTATTGGTGCGATCGGCCAGCGTCTTGATCTTCTCGGCGACCACGGCGAAGCTGAGGCCGTTCTCGCCCGCCTGCGCCGCAATGATGGCGGCGTTGAGGCTGAGCAGCTTGGTGTCGTCGGCGACCTCGTCGATGACGCCGATGAGCTTGCCGACCGAGTTGAGCTTGTCGATCAGATCCTGCAGCGCGTGCGACGTGCGCTCGACCGAGTCTTCGATGAGCGCAATGCTGTTGACGGTCTGGCCCGTCATGTCGAGCCCTTCACGGCTCGATTCGAGCATGCGCGTCGAAATGTTGCGCGTGCCCGAAACGCGTTCGCCGTTGCGCCGGATGGAGTCTGAAAATTTGCGAATGTTGCGCGTGAGAACCTCTGTCGATCGGAGCAGATCGCTCAGGTTGGCGAAGATCAGCTCCGAGACGCGCTGGTTGTGCTCGAGTCCCGAGACGACGCTGTTGAGCAGCTGCATGACCCGGTCGGTCGAATCATCGACGTAACGTACGGTGCGATCGAGCTGAAGAATCGCCGACGATCCTTCGGCCGACTGCACATTCAGGGCGTCGCCGGCCCGCGCGATCTTCTGCAGCCCGCCGGTCATGCTCTCGACCGACTGCAGCCCGCGGTGAACGCGCGCCGACTGCTCTACCGACGTTTCTTCGATCTTCTGCGCCGCCACCAGCAGGCGCTGCGAGACCACATCGATCTCAGCGCTGGCCGTGTCCAGGTCGGCGGCGACGCCGCGCAGAAATCCCCGCACGGTTTCCAGTTCAGCAGAAAATTCGCCGATTTCGTCTTCGATCAGGATCTCGGCGCTCTGGCTGAGGTCGCCTCTCGCCATGCGCTGCGACTTTCGCACCAGCTCACGCAGCAGATTGGCAATTTCGCGGGCCGTGAACGTCGCGACCGCGAGAATGGTCAGCATCGCAATCAGAAACAGGCCGAGGTAGGCATTGCCCGCCTCGTGCATGGCGTTCTCCGACATGCGCCAGGGATAAATCGCCAGCAGCGAATACTGCCCGTTGCCGACGGCCATTTTGCGCGCCAGCCACGGGCTGCGCCAGTTCACCGCCGTCGCCCCCTCGAGCGTATTCAAGGGCAGGTTCGCGGTGTTCAGGTTGAGGACGTCGCGCCCTTCGACGTCGAGCAGAAACAGGCGTCCGCCCGAGCCGAGCTGCGTACGCGCGAGAACGGGCCCCACCGACGCGGCTGCCCCCGCGGCAAGCGCCTGGTCGACCTGCGGCGCGAGACGGCGCATCTCGTTTTCGGCGTGGCTGAGAAGCCCGGCCTGCGTGCGTTCGGCAATGAATGTGTATCCGAAGAGGCAGGAAAAGACGAGTGAACTGCCGATGAGCGTTCCCGCCGCGGTTACCAGCTTGTTGCGCAGCCCAAAGAGCGGCGTCGAGAACAGGTAGCGCCCATGCCCCTGCGCGACGACCTGCCGCGCGACTTCGCGGGCCAGCGGCCTGATCCGGCTCTTGTAGAAGTAGAACTGGAGCAGAAAACCGATGCCGCCCCCGCAGAGAATCGCCATGAAAATCGCGAGGGACAGAAAGAGGGTGGTGTCGTCAGCCGTCCACGTCCCGAAGAAGAGGTAAAACAGCAGCACCCCGACGACGTCGAGCCCCACCCATAAAAACCACGAAAGCTGGGCGGCCCGCACGGGAAACGCCCGCAGCGAGTTGATGGCATGCAGAATGTCGCGGTCAATGACCTCCTGGCGCGGAAGCAGCGGACGAAGCAGCAGTGCGTGCAGGATGCCGCCGAAGACGAACGCGCCGACCGCCAGCATGATGCCGACATTGCGCTCTTCTTCGGACAGCCGCAGCACCCATACGATAAGTCCGGCCGTCGCCCCGAGCGCGACGGTAACCGAACCGCTGTGGATGATCTGCAACTGGCGGTGGAGCTGCTTCACGGCGACGGGGCCCCTTCGCGCGAGAAGACCTTGCGGCGCACGCGGCCCTGTTCGCCGAATCTGCCGAGCGAACGGCCCTCGTAGATCACCGTCACCCCCCCGGCGTTACCCGTGAGCAACTCGATGCGTTCGTCGCCGCGCACCCGCCAGATGGTTCCGGACTGCATCATGCGCTCTTCGGGTTCGCGGCCGTCGACCCCGATCTTTACGTAGCTGACCTGGTCGGCCTGCACCTCGAGCTCCATCGGCTTGCGCGCCGGCGGGCCGGGGGGTTCGGGCGCGATTTCAACCGTTTCGGCGGGCGCCGTCACGGCGAGGGTGGCCTCCGTCACGGGAAGCGGCAGGGGGGCGGGCTCGGGCAGCGTTGCAGCGGTCTGAACCGACACGCCCGAACGCACGGCAAAGAGGGCCCAGCCCGCCAGCGAAAGCAGAATCACCGCGCCGAGTGCGAAGATGACTTTGCGAATGGGCTGCCGCCCTTCGATGAGGTACATCTTTTCGCCGCGCACCTCGCGCAGATCGGGCGCCATTGACTGGTGATTCGTATGCTCTTCATAGCGCAGCACGACTTCGTCGGCGTTGATGCCGAGGTAGCGGGCATAGCTGCGCAGGAACCCTTTGATGAAAATATCGGCGCCCAGCTCTTCAAAGCGCTCTTCTTCGAGGGCTTCGAGCGCCCGCATACCGATACGGGTCGCCTGAGCAACCTCGCGCAGCGAGACCCCCCGCATTTCCCGTTCGCGTTTGAGCCAGGCCCCGAATCCTTCCACTCAGCGCCTCTTCTCTTCCTTGCCCTTCAGCAGCTCGAGCATGTAATTGCACTGATCGGCGTCGCGGGAGCCGGGCGCCATCGACTTCACGCGCTCGCAGGCCTTGATGGCGTTCGTGCGCTGGCCCACGCGCAGGTAGGCGTTCGAGAGCTGTGCGTACGGCTCGGCAAACTTCGGGCACAGTTTGACGGCTTTGGAGAGCGCCTGCACGGCCTCGACATACTTCTTGTCGCGCATGTGCACGACGCCCATCTTGTTGTAGGCCATGCAGGCGACATCGCGCGCCTCGGGCTTCGGCATCGCTATGGCGACCGCCTTCTGGTAGCTCTGCTGCGCATTGGCGGAATCGAAACGCCCCGAAAATGCGTCGCCGCGGTTCAGCCAGGCGCGCTCGGGGGTCGCATAGAGCAGATCGGCGATGGCCCGATCGAAGGCGGCCACTGCCTCGTCGAACCGTCCGGCGGCGGCATAGGCGGCGCCGAGGTTATTGTGCGCTTCAGAAAAATCGGGTTTCAGCGTAACCGCTTTTTCGTAGGCCCGGATGGCCAGCACGTACTCTGCTTTGCAGTAGTATGCCAGCCCCAGGGCATTCTGCAGTTCGGCGTCTTCTGCATTGCGCTTTTCGGCTTCGAGCAGATAGCGAAGCGCCTCGGTGCAGTTGTCGGAGAGCAGGGCCGAGATGCCCAGTTTCGTATAAAACGCCGCTTCGCCCTTGGTTTCGGGCGAGTGCGCGCAGGCCGTCAGTACGGCGAGAAGAAAAAGCGGAACCGCGCGAAAGCGGATGTTCTTGCGCAAAACGAATCTCCTAGGCCGAGGTAAGTAGACGGAGGAAAACCTTGAAATTCTTATCTTCGAGCGGATCGGCCGATTGCGGCTGCGGGGGCGGCGCGGGCGCCTGAATGTACCCGACCTGGGTCGGCGGCGCATCGGGACGCAGCTCGAGAATGGAGTCTTCGATTTCCAGATCGCCGGGCTGGTTGTCGAGCAGAACGACTTCTGCGCCGGCGCCGGCATCGGTCGACGCAGGCTGCGCCTGGGGCTGCGGCCGCGCGCGCGGAGCCAGGGGCGAGAAGATCGGAACGCCCGCGAGGGTGTTGCGGCGCACCGTGTCGTCGACACGGCGGATCTGCAGGTCTTCCATCATGAAGCCCATGCTTTCCGTAAACTGCACGCCCTGTTCCTGCACGAGCGGATAATCGCTCTTGTCGATAGGCTCCATCCACCGGTAAACCAGGGCCGCGTTCGAGCTCAGCATGTGCAGGTAGATGTAGGCTTCAATCCCCATCCGCCCGCGGCCGGTCACGAAGTAGGCCCGCGCCTCCTGCGCATCGAGCGTGTCGGCGGCAATCTGCGGCTGATTTACCGAGCTGTAGAGCTCGAGCAGGCCCGCCGGATCGAGCGGAACGGCCGCCATCCCCCGGCTCAGTTCAAACATGATTGGGCTCCAGTTCGAGCATCTTGCGATAGCTCTGCATGCGCTCCTGAATCTCCGGATGGGTAAGCCGGGTGAGCCGGCGCAGGCTGAAGTCTTCGACCGTGAAACTGGCCATGACGCTGCCGAAGGCGACCGCTTTGCGCAGGGTGCCGGCTTCAAAGCTGCCGGCGTGGGCGAGGTAGCCCATGAAGCCGCCGGCGAACGTATCGCCGGCCCCGGTGGGGTCGAACACGTCTTCGAGAGGATACGCGGGGGCCGAAAAGATCGACCCCTCGCCGAACAGGAGCGCTCCGTATTCGCCCCGCTTGACGGCGACATAGCGCGGCCCCAGCGAGAGTATCTTGCGGGCGGCGCGCACCAGGTTGTACTCACCCGTGTATTCGCGCGCTTCGGCTTCGTTCATGAAGACGAGGTCGACGGCGCCGAGCACCTCGGTGAGCGAATCCTTCTTCGTCTCGATCCAGTAGTTCATCGTGTCGCAGGCCACGATGCGCGGCCGCTTCGTCTGCCGCAGGACGTCGAGCTGCAGATCGGGATCGATATTGGCGAGAAAGAGGTACTCGATTTCGGCATATTCCGACGGAATCACCGGGCGGAAGTCGCCGAGCACGTTCAGTTCAGTCTTGCGCGTCTCGGCCGTATTCAGATCGAACCCGTAGGCACCCGACCAGCGAAAGGTCTTGCCTTCGGGGATGGACACGAGCCCGGCCGTATCGACCTTGTGCTTCTGAAGCAGCTTGATGTGCTCGTCGGGAAAATCGGCCCCCACGGCGGCGACGACCGACGGCGAGGCGAAGTAGCCGGCGGCCACCGAGAAATAGACGGCCGAGCCGCCCAGAACGTTATCGGCCTTGCCGAAGGGGGTCTCGACGTTGTCGAGCGCGACCGAGCCAACCACGAGAATACGTGACATGCGATCCAATCCTGATCAGGGCGGCATTAGCGCGTCTGGGGGCCAGACCCGGCCCCTCGCAGCGCTGCCTGCCGGGTAGTCCGACGCTGCAACATTGTATTCAGATTCCCCCCGAATATCAAACGGTTGCCGGGAAGCGTCCCGCGGGGCCGGCCCTGGGCCGAACCGCGGAATCCGGGGGCGGCCGCCGGGCAAAAAAAGAGGGCGGCCCGCAGGCCGCCCGGAGAGATCAGTGGGGAAAAAGCCCGAACGAGGCCGCAGCGCGTAGCGTCGGCCCCGAAGCGTCGACGGCGGGCGATCCGGTAACCGGGCGCACGCTGTCGCCGAACTCCCATCGGCCGGCTCCTGCCCTGCCCCAGAGATAGCCGGCCGATACGTCGATGCCGAACCAGGGCACCACTTTGAACTTGACCCCTACCCATGGGTTCACGGCCAGATAGTTCACACGCAGGGTCTTGGCGAAAGTCGCCGTGCGCGGCGTACCCGAGAGATCGCCGACCAGGTCGTCCCAGTCGGCCTGCTCGTTGCGCACCCGCAGCTCCTGCTGGGCGTAGCGCACCTCGTACTCGCCGCTGCCGAGCATGCCGCCGCCGTAGAACTCCCACCGCCGCGTCGGATAGACGTATTCGAGCGTGAGCCCGATATGCGCAGCCGTGACGTCGACCTCGCGCAGAAACACCGCACTCGAGTCGTCGATGATCGACTTGGAGCCCTCGGCGAGCATGCCCCCGACGCGGAAATTACGGCCGATGTAGCCGAAGGCGTGAATGCCCTGGGTCTCGAACGGCCCGCCGGGAAATCCATCGGCGCCGAAGTTGAGCTGGCGGGCCAGGTTGTCGAGCACGGCCTGATCGGACCACAGAAAGCCGAACACGAACGAGGCGCCGCCGCCCCCCTGGGGTCCGCCGGCGGCGCGGGCCGCCTCCTGCCCCCGCGGCTCGGGGGGCTCGGCCAGCTCGTCGACGGGAGACACGTCGGTGACGAAGGCGGCAAAGCCGGCGGGCCCGGTCACCTCGGCGGGGGAGGCCGCCTGCGGAACGGCGAGGGTCGGTTCGGTAACCGGCTCGACCGCTCCGGTACCCTGCAATGCGTAGACAAAGGCCGTTGCGGCCCACCAGCCAGCCATGCCAGACCTCGAGGTTTCAGTTCACTGCAGACGGGCCACCGCTTCGGCGATGCGGTCGAGCCCCTTGCGAATCGTCTCCATGCCCGTCGCGTAGCTGAGGCGCACGTAGTCGGGAGCGCCGAATCCGGGGCCCGGCACGACCGCCACCAGGTACTCTTCGAGCAGATAGTCGGCGAGCGCATCGGCGTCCTTGATGACGCGGTCGCCGGCTTTTCTGCCGAACAGGCCGCTCACGTTCGGAAACACATAAAACGCCCCCTCGGGCTTCGGACAGCGGATGCCGGGAATGGCGTTCAGACGCTCGACGATGTAGTCGCGCCGTTTCGCGAACTCGGCGCGCATCATGTCGACCGGCTCCTGGCTGCCGCTCAGCGCCTCGACCGCGCCGGCCATGGCGAACGAGGTCGGGTTCGACGTGCTCTGCCCCTGGATCTTGTTCATCGCCGCGATGACCGCCTTGTCGCCGGCGGTGTAGCCGAGTCGCCAGCCCGTCATCGAGTAGGCCTTGCTGAGCCCGTTGACCACGAAGGTGCGGCGCTTCATCTCGTCGTCGACGGCGGCGATGGTCGCAAAGGGGAAGTTATCGTAGAGCAGCTTCTCGTAGATTTCGTCGCTCACGACCATGAGCTGCGGATGCTTGCGCACGACGTCGGCGAGGGCGCGCAGTTCGTCGGTCGAATAGGCCGCCCCCGTGGGGTTCGACGGGCTGTTCAACACGAGCAGTCGGCTGCGCTCGGTAATCACCTTCTCGAGCGCGTCGGGGCGCAGCTTGAAGCCGTCGGCCTCGCGGGTCTCGACGAACACCGGCGCGGCGCCCGCCAGGATGGCCATGTCGGGGTACGAAACCCAGTACGGGGTCGGGATGATGACTTCATTGCCCGGGTTGAGCACGGCCTGAAAGAGATTGTAGAGCGAGTGCTTCGCCCCTGACGAGACGATGATCTCGTCGCCGGTATAGGTCAGGCCGTTGTCGCGCTTGAGCTTGTCGATGATGGCGTTCTTCAGGGCCGGCGTGCCGGCGACGGGCGTATACTTGGTCTCGCCCTTTTCGAGGGCCCGGATCGCAGCCTGCTTGATCGCCTCGGGCGTATCGAAGTCGGGTTCACCGGCTCCAAAGCCGATGACATCCTTGCCCTGCGCCTTCAGGGCCGCGGCCTTGGCGGTAATCGTGAGCGTGGGCGAAGGCTTGATGCTGTTGGCGCGATCGGAGATCTGAATCGTAAGCGTACTCATGATTGGGCTACCTTGTTGCGAAGTTCCTCGGCAATGACCGGGGGAATCATTCCCGTCACGTCGCCGCCGAAGCGGGCAATTTCCTTGATGATCGTCGAGCTCAGATAGCTGCACGCCGCGTCGGTCATCATGAAGACGGTTTCCATCTGCGGATAGAGGCGCTTGTTGGCGAGCGCCATCTGGAACTCGTATTCGTAGTCGGACACGGTTCGGATGCCGCGCAGGACCACGTTCGCCTGGATGCTGCGGGCATAGTCGACGAGCAATCCCTGAAACCGGTCGATGCGCACCCGCGGGTTCGCGCCGAAGACGGCATGCAGGTGGCGCAGGCGTTCTTCTTCGGTGAACAGCGTGCGCTTCGAGGTGTTGTGGGCAATCGCGACGACGACCTCGTCGAAAACGTCGAGACCCCGCTCGATGATGTTCACATGGCCCATCGTAAGCGGATCGAAAGTCCCGGGATAAATGGCGCGGTTAGACATGTCGGTATAAATAAACGATCGTTCGGCCGAAGGTTCGGGTGGTCACGGTCTCCCAGCGGTCGTGCGACGTCGGCGGCGGCTCGGTCGTCGCGGTCTCGACCACGACGAACGCCCCCGGCTCAAGCAGCGGCTCGAGCAACGCCAGCGCCTCGTCGCGAAGCGGTCCGGCGTAGGGCGGATCGACGAACACGAGCGAAAACCGCCGCCCTTCGGCCGCCAGCGTGCGCAGGCCCGACCGCGAATCGCCCCGCACGATGCGCGTCCGCGGCCGGCACTTGAGCGCATCCAGGTTCTGCTCGAGCGCCCGCAGCGCAGCCGGATCCTTCTCGAGAAACACGGCCGTCGGCGCGCCCCGGCTCAGGGCCTCGATCCCCAAGGCGCCGCTCCCTGCGAATACGTCGAGCGCGTCGCCCGGAGACCAGCGAAAGGCCAGCAGGTCGAACATGGTCTGCCGGACCCGGTCTGCAGTCGGGCGCACGGCAAGCCCCGCCGGCGCCCGCAGCTGCCGTCCTCGGAACTCACCTGTGATGACGCGCATGGCCGAACAAAGGGGTCATGGTCGCACAAAGGGGCGCGCGGCGTCAACGAACGCCAACCGACCAGCCCGCCGAAACGGCGAACCGGGTCAGTACGGCGCGCACGGCCTGCGGCAGCGTCGCGAAGTTGCCGCGCTGCACCTGGTGAACGTCGCGTTCCGAGGCTACGCCGAAGGCGCTGCGCACCCAATGGGCGTGCGCCGGAGCGTCGCCGTAGAAGACGTACTCGACCGGGCGATCGGCCGCGGTGAGCCAGCGCGCGCTTTCGTTGAGAAAATCGAGTTCCTTGTCGTCGGCGGCCGAAGCCACGATGAGCCCGCCGCAGATCGTGCCGACCGGAACGTCGGCCAGCGCGAGGTAAGACCGGCCGGGCGGGTAGAAATCGAGCTGGAGCGTGAAGTCGCCGTCCAGGGGATAGAGGATGCGGTTGCCCAGGACGCGGTCCTGGTGCTGATGCCACTCGGCATTCGGCAGGACGCCCTGCACGCCCGAGATGACTTCGGCTGCGCTCACGAATACCGGAATCCGCAGCGTCTGCGGCCGGCGCGGCGTGTGCCTGACCGCCTGCTTCAGAAAGGCGGCCAGCGACGTCTCGATGCGCAGGCCCGCGTCGAGTACCGGATTCGAGCCGCTCAATCCGACGAGCCCCGCGTCGAGCAGCGAACGAAGCGCATGATGGGCCTCGAGGTCGGGCACGCGTGCGTTCTCGACGATATCTTCGGGGCTGCCGTAGAACTCGACCAGCAGCAGAATCTCGCGGTGCACCGGATGCAGCCCCTGCGGCAGGGCGCTCAGATCGCGCAGGAGCACGAGCCGGCCGCTGAGCGGCCGGTCGGCCCGGAGGCGGTCGACTTCGTCACGCTGGCGGGCCCCTTCAAGCAACAGTGCATCGAGCGGCAGCGTGATGGCTTCGGCCCGGCCGACGCGCGCCGACTTGAATACGAAGCGGCCGCTGTCACGTTCGAGAAGGCGCAGAAACGCCTTCATGCCTTCGGCCTTGCCGGCGCGCGCGTCGACGACCTCTCCTTTGCGGATCCAGAGCGTGCCCGTAGGCTCTCCCTGTACCTCGAGCATCCCTTCGCGGCGATTGGCGCGGATGAGCTGCAGGAGGTCGGCCATCGGGATTTCGGAGAGCGATCCGGCGAGCCGGTCGCCCCCTTCGGCCACGGCGCTGATGCGAAAGGCGAACCGCAGCACGGCGTCGACCGCCTGCTGTTTGACGACCGGCTTGGCGAGCACGGCATCGGCAAAGCTCGCCGCCCCCCCACCCTCGCGCACGAGCACGATGGGCACGCCGGCCGTGCGCGGATTGTTCCGCAGAATCTCGACGAGCTTCGGAGTATCGATCACCGGCAGCGATTCGCCGAATACGAAAAGGTCCTGCCGTACGCTGAGAGCGCGTTCGAGCGCCTGGGCGCCGTCGGCCGCGACCGAAACGTGTACGTCGAGGTCTTCGAGCGCCTCCTCGATGCGGACGACCGTTTTCTGGTCGGCGTCGGCGATGAGAATATACTTGGCGGCCATCAGAGCTGCCTCTGGAGAAAGTACTGTTCCTGCAGCGCGAAGATGAGCGCATCGGCGAGAAACGGGTCGGCGGCCACGAAGCCGCGCGCGACGCCCCCTTCGCCTCTCTCGAACAGGACCACGAATCCGCTCTCGCCGGTCAGGTAGAGGGCGAAATAGCGCTCGCCCCCCGGAAAGGCCGGCACATGGATCGCAACGCAGTGTTCGTGCGCGGCATCCAGCGTAAAATCCGTCGCGTCACCGAAGAGGGTGAGCCGCGCCTGCTTGCCCAGATCCAGAATCCGCTCTTCGAGCCAGGCCCCGTGCCGCTTGAGTTCGGGAAAACCCAGAAAAAGCACAGAGCGTTTGCGGGCGTCGCTCCGGATGTCGGTGTAGAGGAAGTGAACGGCATCGAGAAAGAAATTCTTGTCGATGTCGGCAGCGTCGGGCGAGCGTACAAGGCGGTCGAAGATGCTCCAGAAGTCGTCCTTCTCGAGAACCCGTCCCGGACTGCGATCCCAGGCTTCGCGCCGCCGCGTCAGGGTCGCGATCAGTTCTTCCAGCGACTCGCCGTCGGCCGGGAAGGCCGCGTGGGTGACCGTTTCGAGCTCTTCGCGCGCCACGCCCCGGCTGCGCAGCGACGTCACGAGGCGCCGGCCGAAACTGCGGGCCCCCACGCCGTCGGTTTCAGGGAGAAAGAACCGGAAGCGCCGCTCCCCGACATGGGTCACGACGTCGGTCTCGCGCAGAAAGTCCTTGAAGAAGGCGTCGGCATCCTCGGGCGAGAGCGGCAGATTCGACTCCACCAGCGAGAAACTGCGGCTGTAGCGCTGCGCCGTGACGCGTTCGCGCTCTGCGATCTCGAGAAAACGCTCCAGGGGAAGGACTGCGTTCTCGCCGCGCGCCGTGCGCCGTTTGAGGTCCTGGACGACGAGGGCGTTCTGCAGCGCGATGGCCGAAAATTCGCCGAGCATGCGCAGGGTACGCAGATCCCGGTTGCGAAACTGCCCTTCGACGTTGCGCACGAGCTTCAGGATGCCCAGCAGTTCCTTGTCGCGAATGAGGGGTACGTGCACGCAGGAACGGTCGAGGTCTCCCGGGCCGCCCCCCTCGCGGTGGGGAAAAAACGGCAGCTCGCGCAACAGCTGGTCGTGGCTGCGGTAGTCGGAATAGCCGAACTCGGCCGGCTCGTCCGTATCAATGAGCCCGCGGCGTCCGGCTTCGCGGAACTGGGCCGTCTGCTCCGCGGCCGCGAGCCAGACGATGGCGCCCGCCGCTTCGGTCTCCTGCATGAAGCCGTCAAGCATCAGGTCGACGAGAGCATCGAGCTCGAGCGTGCCGAGAATGGCGAGGCCGCGCTTGTAGAGCGAGAGGGTGTAGAAGTACTCGGCGCTCTGCGCAAGCAGCTTGCCATGCTCGAGAAAAATGCGCTGGCGCTCGAGCACGTCGGCGACCGTCTGCAGCAGCTCGGCCTCGTGAATCGGCTTGATGACGTATTCCTTGATCCCCAGCGAGAGGGCACGGTTGATCGAGACCATGTCGTCGACGCGCGTCGCGATCATGATCTCGAGCCCCGAGTTTTCGTTGCGGATCTGTCGGGCAAGTTCGAGGCCCGAAGCGTTCTCGAGCACGAGGTCGAGAATCACCAGGTCGTAGGCGTTTTCGGCGAGGCGCTGCAGACAGGTTGCCGGGTCGGCGACCGTGTCGACCTGATAGCCCTCTGCAGTGAGCACATCGGTATAGTACTCGCGGAAAAAGCGATCATCGTCGACGGCGAGAATGCGTCCGGTGGCCATAAATGCGTTCGGCTGCCCCATACAGCGCGATCCCGGCAATTAACCCCGCTACGTCTGCCACCCAGTCGGCAAGTTCGACCGACCGGCCCGGCACATAGGCCTGATGGACCTCGTCGGTTGCAGCGTAGATCGTCCCCAGGATCAGGGCCGTGAGCCCGCGAACCATAGTAGTGGATGCGCCTTCTTTCGTCAAAGCCGCCATCAGCAGAAAGCCGAAGCCGGCAAACAGCATCCAGTGCCCGAGCTTGTCGGGCATGTCACGGGGGATGGGCGGATGCGACTGGTGGCTCAGCCAGAAGATGAAGGCCGCGTAGACGGCCACGAGTCCCCAGCGCAGCAGGGGGCGTTGCATCAGTGGACGACCCGAAGCGAGGCCGGCGCCCGCTCACTCTCGGTTTCGGCGCTGCCGTAGCTTTCGGTCCCGAACAGCCGCTCGTCGAGCCAGACCGCCGCATTGCACTCGAGCGCGAGAGCCACGGCCAGGGCGGCATGCGCCCGGATGCGCCGCCTGAACAGCCAGCGCCGCAGGACGATTTCGCCCCCCCGCGAGGACAGAATCGAGCGCACTTCGACCCGATCCACCTTCCACTTCAGCCGCCCGATGACGGCCTGGAGCGCCTCGACGGCCATGCGCGAGCCGGGAACCGGCAGCGTCGCGCGGCGACCCTCGGTGTCCCGCGCGACGATGCGCACGTCGCCGAGAAGGTCTTCGGTCTGAATCCACTCGCCGGGCACGAAGCGCAGGCCGTTCATGCCACCGCCTCGCGCGGAGTCGCCCCCGGTTCGCCCCGCAGGGAATTGGGGAAGGCGCGGATGATCGACACCCGCTCGAACTGCCCTGGGGCGCTGTCGCCGCTGAAGTGGACGATGCGGTTGCAGCTCGTTCGCCCCTGCCAGATGCCGTCTTCCTGCCGTTCAACCAGAACCTCGAGGCTTCTGCCGACGAGAGCCCGGTTATAGTCGAGGCAGATCTCTTCCTGCCGCTTGAGCACCCGCTGCAGGCGCTCGTGTTTGACCGCTTCTGAAACGTGATCGCCCTGGTCTGCGGCGCGGGTTCCCGGCCGGGGCGAATATTTGAAGGCGAACAGATGCGTGAAGCGCACCCGTTCCATCAGATCCAGCGTGCGCTGGAAGTCTTCATCGGTTTCGCCGGGGTAGCCGACAATCAGGTCGGTCGTGACGCCGGCCTCGGGGGCGATGCTGCGCAGCAGATCGATCTTGGCCACGTACTCGTCAAAGGTATAACGCCGGTTCATCAGCTTCAGAATGCGATCGGAGCCGCTCTGGACCGGCAGGTGCAGATGCCGCGCGAGCTGGGGCAGGCGCCCGTAGCACTCGATCTGCTCGCGCGTCAGGTCGCGCGGATGCGAAGACGTGAAGCGCACGCGCCGGATGCCCTCGACGCAGGCGACGGCCTCGAGCAGCTTGTCGAACGTAAAATCGGTCTTCTTGCCGTACGAGTTGACGTTCTGCCCGAGCAAGGTGACCTCGACGACACCGCGACGGGCGAGGGCCCGTGTCTCCTCGAGAATGTTCTCGGGTGTCCGGCTCGCCTCGCGTCCCCGCGTATAGGGAACGATGCAGTAGGAACAGAAATGGTCGCACCCTTCGGCGATCGTCACGAACGCGCTGATGCCGTCGACCGTGCCGTACGGGGTCTGCAGTTCGCCCTCGCGGAAGCGGGCGTCACGGTTCGGGGCCCACTCGGTGGCGACGAGCCCCCGCGCGCCCCGGGCCTCGGCCACGAGCTCACGGATGTTACGGACGTTCTGCGTGCCGAACACCAGGTCGACGAACGGAACCCGGCGGCGGAAGGTCTCGCCGTGTTCCTGGGCGACACAGCCGCCGACGCCGATCATGACATCGGGGCGCTCGCGCTTCAGATCGCGGTAGGTCCCGAGCAGGCTGAAGACCTTCTGTTCGGCTTTGTCCCGAATGGCGCAGGTGTTGACCAGGATCAGGTCGGCGCTCGCCGGATCTTCGACGCGGTCGTATCCGTCTTCGGCAAGCAGACCCGCCATGAGGCGCGTGTCGTACTCGTTCATCTGACAGCCGAAGGTCTGAATATAGACTTTCTTGGGGGCAGGCATCCCATTACTGTACTGGCCTGCGCGGGGGCCGGTCAAGCGCGCCTTACACCAGTTACAGGCGGTTTGCAAGCCCCCCCTCATGCGGTAAGCGCCCTCCCGCCGTTGCCCGGCCGGCCGCTTCTAGAATGAGATCAGCAACGGGGGAAACATCGGGGGGGGGGAACCATGGGGATGCGCATCCTGGTCGTCGACGGCGCGCCGCGCCGCGACTGGCTGGCAGAACATCTGGGCGCGCTGGGCAACGTGATCACGGCGGCCACCGTGCACGCGGCCCGGCGGCTCGTCGCGGGGCAGCCGTGGGACTACGTGCTCATCGGCGACGTGCGCGAGGCCGAGCAGTTCGGCCGCGAGTTGCGCGAGGCCCCCGAGCCCAGCGCCGCGGGCGTGCCCCGGCCGGTCTGCATCGGGATCGACAGCCGCCCCGTCCTGGACGAAAACCTGGGGCTCGAACACTATTCCACTGAAGAGAAGCGGGCGGTCGTGGCCGCCTTTGTGCGCCGCCGCAGCCGCGTTTCTTCCGTTGCCGAAGAGGCGGGCGACCTGCAGCAGCAGCTGGTCGAGATGCGGCGCAGAGACGAAGAGGTCTGCCGCGCCAACCGCAGACTTTCGACCCTGCTCGAAGAGACCCGCCGCATGCTCAGCCCCGACGACGAAGAGGCCGCGCTGGCCGAGCTGCTGCGCACGGCCTCGCAACTCGGCGGCGGCGTGCCGGCCGCCCTGATCGTGGCGCGCAAGGAAGGGCTGGTCGTGCGCCAGGTTCACGGGATTCCCGGCGAGCGCATCGGCTCGGATCCGCTGGGAGAGCGGCCGCGGCGCCGCATCGCCCCGTTCGAACGCCTGCTCGAGCCTCCCGAACTCGACGACGCCCTCTGCCGGCTGTTCGACACCGACCGCTACTACGTGATCCCCCTGCGTCACGAAGCGCGCGCGCAGGCCCTCATCGCCCTCGGCGGCGACCCCGCCGAAGCCGACCGTGGCGGTCTCCAGCTGCTCGCGCCGCTCGCGGCCATGAACCTGCGTCTGCGCCGTCGCATGCGCCAGCTGCGCACCCAGGCGGATCAGGACGGCCTCACGCGATTGAAGAATCATGCCGCGGTAAAGCGCCAGCTGCGGCTCGAAGTCAAACGCCATCAGCGCCTGGGCCGCCCGCTTTCGGTCATTCTCTTCGACCTCGATCACTTCAAGCGCGTCAACGACACGCACGGCCACCTGGCTGGAGACAAGGTGCTGTGCACGGTCGCCGAAATGCTTCGGCGCAGCAGCCGCGAAACCGACACCATCGGGCGGTACGGGGGCGAAGAGTTCGTCATGCTCCTCCCCGACACCGGACGCGCCGGCGCCGAGCAGAAGGTTCTCACCCTGCTCGCAAGTTTACGCGAAGTACAGCTGTCGGGTACCGGACCGCTTACCTTCAGCGCCGGCATTGCCGAGTTCCCACGCGACGGACAGACCCCGACCGAACTGTTCGCCTCGGCCGACGCCGCCCTGTATGCGGCCAAACGGGCCGGGCGCGACCAGGTCGTCACTTATACGGAGTGGCTCGAAGAAGAGTTCCGGCGCGGCGACTCCCTCTTTCCCGCCGACCGCTTCGCAGGCAGCGAATCGACCGGCGATCATCCATAAATCAGAAAACCCGCCCCCCGGGTCGGGGGGCGGGCTGGATTCCAACCGCAGCCGCACTCAGACGCGAAGCGCGCGCCGTCCGAGATAAACCGCTCCGCCGGACAGCTGCTCTTCGATGCGCAGCAGCTGGTTGTACTTGGCGAGGCGGTCGCTGCGGCTCATCGAGCCGGTCTTGATCTGCCCGGCGTTGAGGGCCACGGCGAGGTCGGCGATGAAGGCGTCTTCGGTCTCGCCGCTGCGGTGCGAGATCACGGCCGTATACCCGTGGCGGCCCGCCAGGGCGACCGCATCCATGGTCTCGGTCAGCGTGCCGATCTGATTGACCTTGACGAGAATCGAGTTGGCGAGCCCCTCTTGGATACCCTTCTGCAGGCGCACCGGATTCGTGACGAAGAGGTCGTCGCCCACGAGCTGCACCCGGTCGCCGAGCCGGTTCGTCAGTTCGCGCCAGCCGGCCCAGTCGTCTTCGGCGCAGCCGTCTTCAATGGAGACGATGGGGAACTTGCCGACCAGGTTCTCATAGTAGTCGACGAGCTTCGCCGCCGTGAGCGCTTTGCCCTCGATGGCGTAGGTCTTCTTCTTCGCGTCGTACAACTCGGTGCTCGCCACGTCGAGCGCGAACACGACGTCGGCGCCGACCTTGTAGCCCGCCTTCTTGATGGCGGTGCTGATCGTTTCAAGGGCGGCCTCGGAGCCATCGAGATTCGGCGCGAAGCCCCCTTCGTCGCCGACGGCGGTGCTCAGCCCCTGATCGTGCAGAACCTTCTTCAGCGTCTGGAAGATTTCGGCGGCCATGCGCATCCCGTCGGCGAACGTTTTCGCGCCGACCGGCATGATCATGAACTCCTGTACGTCGATGTTGTTGTCGGCGTGGGCGCCGCCATTGATGATGTTCAGCATCGGCACCGGCAGCACGCGCGCCTGCACCCCGCCCAGATAGCGATAGAGGGGCAGCCCCAGCAGGCCGGCTCCGGCGCGGGCGGCCGCCAGCGAAACGCCGAGCATGGCGTTGGCGCCGAGTTTGGCCTTGTTGGGCGTGCCGTCCAGATCGAGCAGCAGGCGATCGATGGCCAGCTGGTCGACGACCTCGAGACCGATGAGCTCGGGGGCGATGACGTCGCAGACGTTGGCCACGGCGCGCGAGACCCCCTTGCCCAGGAACTTCTTCTTGTCGCCGTCGCGCAGCTCGAGCGCCTCGTGGGCCCCCGTGCTGGCGCCGCTGGGCACGGCAGCGCGGCCGACGACACCGCTTTCGAGTACCACGTCGACCTCGACCGTGGGGTTGCCGCGCGAATCGAATACCTGCCTGCCTTTGACGTCAACGATGATGGACACTTGGATCTCCTTCCAGAAAATTCGGTCATGAATCGGAGCGGACCTGAAAACCGCGCTCCCGGCCCGGTGCCTCTTCTTCGACCCGCACCGCCTCGACGCGGGCGGTCGCGGGTCCCCGGCGACACCACGCCAGCCAGGCGTCGACGGCCTCGGGCTCGCCTTCGGCCACCCCCTCGACGCGACCGTCTGTCAGGTTGCGCACCCATCCCCGCAGGCCCAGGCGCTCGGCCTCGGCCCGCGCGCTCTGCCTGAAAAAGACCCCCTGGACCCGGCCCGAAACCCAGACGTGAATGCGCTTGCCTGGCATGGCTCCCTCCGGTGCGAAGTGCGCCGAGGCGCCGGAGCAGAAAGGTGGGATTGTACACCGGAGACCGCAGCGCTTCAACAGGGCCCGGGCTTACCTGTTCGGCAACATGTAGACAGCAGATACGCAATTCCGTCTGGAAATTTCCTTCCGCCTTTGATAGGCTGGCCGAGTTCCCCCTCTTCTCCCAGGGTTCTCTGAGTGATTTCTGCCGAACAGGAACGCGATGAGCTCCGCGCGCGTCTCGAAAGGCTGGCCCTCGACCTGGCCGCCAGCGAGCAGCGGGTCAGTGCCGGCGCCGAGTTCGTCGCCCGCCTGAGCCACGAGCTGCGCACGCCGCTGACGGCCATCCTGGGGTACGCCGAGATCCTGCGCATCCACACGCGCGGCCGCCTGCCCCCCGAGCAGGTGCATCAGATCGAAATCATCGAGCGCAGCGGGCAGGCCCTGCTCAGGCTGATCACGGCGGCGATGGACTGGTCGCGCATCGAGAACGGGCGCATGCAGCCGGTGCCGCGCGAATTCAACCTGCGCGAACTCTTCGAGGGTTTTGCCGAGGCCATGCTCCCCATGGCCGACGCCAAGGGGCTCGCCTTCGATCTCGAACTCGATGCGGACTGTCCGGAGGAGTTCGTGACCGACCCCGACCTGCTGCAGCAGGTCGTCTCGAATCTGACCTCCAACGCCATCAAATACACCGAGCGCGGTTCGGTCAGGCTGCGCGTGCGCTGTTCGCCACTCGACCTGCGCTGCGACGTCACCGATACCGGCCCCGGAATTCCGCGCAGCGAGCATGGGCGGGTCTTCGAAGAGTTTCACCGCCTGCAGCCCCGCCAGGAGGGGACGGGCCTCGGCCTGTCGATCACCAAGGGGCTCGTCGAAGTTCTGGGCGGCCGCATCCGCCTCGACAGTGAGCCGGGGCGCGGAAGCCGGTTCGAAGTCGCCGTCCCCCGCCTGGCCCCCCGGGCCGAACCGATCGAGCGAAGGCAGGGGAGCGACCTGTATTTCGAGACGGGTTCAGGCGCCGGACGGATTCTCATCGTCGACGACAACGCCGACAACCGCGATCTGCTGCGCGAGCTGCTTGTGGAACAGGGCTTTGCCGTCGACGCCGTCGAAGACGGGCGCGATTGCCTCGAGTTCCTGAGCCGCAGCCTGCCCGATCTCATCGTCATGGACATGATGATGCCGCAGATCGACGGATTCGAGACGACGCGCCGCCTGCGCAGCATCTATCCGGCCAACAAACTCCCGGTCATCGGCGTGACGGCGCTGGCCGGCGAACAGGATCGCGAACGGGTGCTCGCCGCCGGTTGCAACCACTGTTTGACAAAGCCCATCGACCTGCGCCAGCTCCTGCACGTCATCCACACGTGGATCGACGGCCTCGACAAGGCGAAGTCCGGATAATTACAGGAATTTTTACCATCCCGACGGCTTGACCCCCTCCCGGCGAAGTGGTATTGTTACTAACTGCCTGTTTACCAAGGCGCGAACCACTCCGCTGGTCTGGGAGCCGACCATGAAAACCTCCGTAGCCCCGGTGTTTACGCTGCTGGCCGCCCTTAGCGTTGCGGCCTGCGACAACGACCCCGCCCCGTCCGCCGTATGCAAACCGCGTTTGGTAAGCCTTGCGCCGACGCAGAAAACGGCGCACACGGCGAACGTCGGAGAATTCGTTTCGTTCTTCGCCGAGGATGCCGGCTGCGCAGAGGGCGAGCAGTACAACGTCCGCTGGAAGCTCGGCGACAAGGTGGTCAGCTACGCGAACGATTATCTGTTCGTCGCCTGTTCTACCGACATTCCCGACGGCCAGCAGGAGGCCGTATTCGATGTCATGGCCGAGGCTGTGACCTACACGACCACCGAAGATTCCACCCAGGAGGTTGTCGTAGCCTCGCATGCGTGGAAGCTCACCGTGCGCGACATCGCGCGCCCCGATCGCCCGTCCTGCTACGAGAAATCGATCAGCGACGTGCAGAACCTGACGAGCGCCGACACCGAAGAGGGTCAGCAGCAGCTCAAGGACGCCGCCACCTGCCTCGACACCTACCTCGCCGATTACGCCTGCGATTTCGAAGCCGCCTATGCCACGGCGCTGGCCAAATCGGCCCTGTTCGGCGAAAGCCTTTTCCCCCGCTACATGGACCGTCTGAACTTCAGCCAGGAAGACGTCCAGGCGATTGTCGAAGACGAAATCGAGCCCATCCGCCGCAACTTCCTGGTCATCACCGAGAAGGCGCCCGATGATTTCGCGTTCTTCGTGCAGGGGCTCTTCGAGGTCTTCGTCATGAAGGATGCGCCCGACCTCGAGGGGGACGACACCATCCGCATGTATGCGAACGGAAGTCACGACAAGGGCGAAGCGCGCATGATTCTCACGATGCTGAACGCCCTCGACGGGTTTCTGAGCATCATGCTCGCCAACGAAGGGGCCATCGAGTTCGGCCTGCACACGCCCCCCGGCGAAAACTCGACGACGATTCAGAACCGGCTCATCACGAACCTCGAGGCCGATCCGGAATTCTTCACCTTTGCCGACGCCGTCGACGATGCGGGCGCCGAGGTTGCCGACGCTGAAGGCAAGCGGCTGATGAAGCTTGCGCAGAACCATTTCATCCAGGCGATCGAGAACGCGGTGCTCGTCTTCGACCGGGTGCGCAGCGAGACCCACGACCAGGCGAACGACCTGATCCGCTACTGGGACTGCGGGCTCGACGCCGTCTGCCCCGCCCGCTGCAGCTATATGCCCCAGGGGCAGTACATCAATCCGTCGCTCAAGGGCGACACGGCTGAATACAATGAGACTTTCTTTCAGAGCTGCGAAGAGGCCGGCGGCAGCTACGAAGATCGCAACCTGAACGGCAAGTGCGACGAGAAGTGGACGCGCGCCGATCTGGGGGAATGCAATCAGGCCTTCGACGACGGCGAAATCATCGGCACGACGCGCATCGCCTGGGGCCAGAGTGCACCGAAGCGCCAGGCCCCGCAGACCGACGTCAAGGTCATTCAGAAAGTGCTGCGTATCCTGCAGGATAACCTGCGCGGGCCCGATGCCCTGCCGCTCGACAAGATCGGCGAAGAGGCCGGGCTGGCGCCGCGTTTCATCTCGAGCGGCATGCTGGCGTTGGGCATCCCCTATCCCGAGGTTCGCCTGAGCGAGTTCTTCGTCACCCCGAACAGCTTTCGCCAGCTCGTGCCCCTCTACAGCAAGGCCGAGAAGATGTTCATTCTCTCTCTCGAGAACGAACCCTTCGACGACTTCGGGTACGACTGGCTGGCCGACAAAGACGAACCGCATTACGGCAAGGCGACCAATCCCGACAACCCGTCGGACACGACCTGGAACCCGCTCGATCCGGCCTTCGACAACCTGGATCCATTCTGCAACCCGATCTGCAACGAGAACGACGGTCGCGACAACGACGGCGACGGGCTGGTCGACTGGAACGACCGCAAGTACGGGATTACCAAGGATCTCGGCGTCGAGGGGAATTTCGTTTTCGATTTCATCGACGCGCAACCCCACAACGGCGTGCACGACCCGGGCGAAAAAAGCGAATGGTTCAAGGACGTAGGTACCGTCAATGCTTCGGGCCGCACGATCGGAGCCGGAGACAAGAAATGGAACAAGGCCGACCGCGCGCACCAGTGGCCCACGGGCGCCGACGTCGGGCCCGTTTCGGATCTTGCGCGCGAGGATGATCCCCCGAACGGCGCCCTCACCGAACTGCCCGACGGTCTCTACGATCCGTACTACTTCATGTTTCAGGACCCGACCTTCAGCGGCCTGGTGCACTTCATCGTCGATCCGAACCGCCCCACGGTCGACCTGACGAACAGCAACGGCGTCTCGCTGCCAAACAACGCGCGGCTCCACCGCTTTGAATCCAAGGTGCTCGATACGCTGTTCGAATTCGAGTTCCGCGAGGCCAACGCGCACCCGTGCGCCTACGCCAATTCGACACTCTGCAATCGCTGGGAGTAATCGTTCATGCGTCAACGCCTGCTCGCCGCAGCGCTCGCCGCGGCATCCTTCGCCCCTTTCGCCGCCTGCACGAGCGAACCACCTCAGGTCTGCGACGGCATTCCCAATGTGGCCTTCAGCAAGGATCCGACCGCGCTCTATCCGAGCGGCGGCGGATGTCTGTACGTCGATCTGCGCCTGGCCTGCGCCGAGGCCGACGACGTTCCGGCGGCGACGACCGTGTGCATGACGCTCGACGGCACCGACCCCGATCCCAGCCGGGCGTCGACCTATTGCCTGCCGGCGCCCGTGCGCGAGATTCCGATCTGCACGGCGGGTAAGACCTGCCTGCGCTATTACCTCGTCGGCGCCGACGGCAGCCAGGGGAGCGTGCAGGAAACCTGCTACACCGTCGCGCCGCCGCCGGTGGTCACCTGTGAACCCGGCTCGCGCCTGTCGAATCAGGACGTCGAAGTCAGCCTGCGCAGCAGCAAGGAAAAGACGACCATCGTCTACACCACCGACGGCACCGACCCCGATCCGGAAGACGTGAACGCCCAGAAGGCCCCCGCGCCGGTCGCGCTCTCGCTCAGCCGGACCACGACGGTCAAGTTCATCGGCATCGACGAAGCCGGCAACGTGAGCGCCCGCGAGAGCTGCACTTACCAGATCGACAAGGTGGCCCCCATCACGACGGCCGATCCGACGCCCGAAGCGGCGCCGGCGGCGGGCAACATCGCGCTTGCGCTGCAGACGAACGAATCGGCGACGATCTATTACACAACCGACGGGTCGACTCCGGATCCGCAGCGCATCGAACCCGACGGCACCACGCAGTACGCGCTGCTGCAGGCGAGCACGACGCTCACGCGCAGCGCCTTCGTCACCTTCTACGCCGTCGACATGGCGGGCAACGTCGAGACGCCGACGCAGGAGTTGGTCTATCACATCGGCGGCAAGCCGGCGGTCGGCGTGAACCCGTCGGGCGGCTTCTTTGCCGAGACGGCCATCGACGTCACGCTGCGCGCCGCCCCCGCCAACGAAGACGACCCGTATGAAATCTGGTATACGACCAACGGCGACGACCCGGCCCGCAACGGCTCGACGAGCACGAAGTGCCCGGGCGATCCCTGCGTGATCTCCGACTTTGACCAGGAAGGGGAATACGAGCTCAAGTACATCGCCGTTTCGAACCCCGGCGCGGGTACCGAGAAAACCTCCGATATCCACTCGGCGGTCTTCCTGCTCGGCGTGACCGCCCCCCCGTTCTTTCGGGAATACAATTTCACGCAGGCGAATTTGATGGACGCCGGCGATACCGACCTGACCGTCGAGATGAGCACGGCGAAGGGCTATGCGCGCCTGCGCCGCGTGCGGCCGACTTACGTGGGGGGCACCAACATTCCGCGCAATGACTACGCCACGGGTCTCGAGGCCCGCTGGGCGGCCGTCAACGGCGGCAGCGGCCTGCACGTCTACTACGCCATGGGCAGTGGCGCCTACGGAGAGCTGCGGGAGTACGTCAGTACGAACCTGACCGGGGCGCTCTGGTCGCAATGTTTCCCGATGAATCTCTTCTTCAATGCCGGATGCGGGGTGGGGACGATCATCGGGCCGGTTCTGGGGGTGTCGCCCTTCATCGACAACACCTTCCGGGTGAACCTGATTACGCCGTGGACGGCTGCCAACAACCAGGGGGGCATTGCCCGCTGGACGTTCACCTACGGCGGCGCCGTCACACGCCCCTGGACGCACACGAACCAGACGCAGTTCGCGCAGGTCGGCGACGCCGTCGCCGACGAGTTCTATGGTCCCCAGGAACTTCCGAAGTCTGACTCGGTCGTCGATACCTTCTCGCAAACGGCTTTCATCCCCCGGCACACGGGTGGTCAGCATACGGTCTGGGCCTATGAGGTCACGAACGGGACCCAGAAGGCCGGCACCACGCCCCCCGCCCTTTCGGCGCGCGCAACTGCACTGGCGACGTTCACGACGCCGAGCTTCGCACGCCTGCTGGGGGTCGGAACCGAAAATGGGAAGTTCCTGATTCTCAACCAGGCCACGCTGGCCACCATCGCCACCATCGGGGGCTCCTGCCCGACTGGCGTTCCCTGCAGGGTCAACAGCGTGTCGTGGGTGACCACGGGGGGGAACAACTACGCGCTGCTCGGCATGGGATACTACAGCGACCCGGTGACCGGGCAGGTTGCGGTCGTAAGGGTGGACAACAGCGGAAACATCACAGGTGTCGACGCGGCGGCCCTGCCGACGACCGACGATTTCGCCATCCGCGGGCCGGTCGAAGCCATCCGTGTTGCGACCGGGACCAACGTCGCCGTGGCCGCCATCCGCGAGCAGGGGATCGTGCTCTTCGACTTGACCGACCTGGCCAACCTCCAGGTGCACTCGCGCGGCTTTGCTGCCGGGCGCGACTTCAGCGACACCTACTTCACGGCCGTCGACATCGACCTGAATCAGACCGGGACGGGAACGCAGAACCGCATTCTCGCCGTCGACGGCGCGACCTATCAGACCGACAACGGGGCGCCCCGCAGTGACGGCGGCTTCCGCGTATTCGAGCTGCCGTCGAACGTCGACGCCTGGGAGACCACCGGCGAGTTCGTATCCACGAACATCAACGGCGCCAAGCGGGTGAGCTCGGTTACGCTCGAAGCGGCCACGCCCGATCCGCTCGACGGGGTCACCGTCAAGTTCCGCGCCGACGGCGTCGACCTCGACGAACCGGTCGGGATCGGCAACCGCCTGAACTTCGACAACCCGCCGCTTGATCTGCGCTTCCGCCTCATCTTCTCGGGTGACGGCTCGGCCACGAAGCAGGTCAAGTATCTCAAGTTCAAAATGACTCCGGTTGAATAATGAAGCGCTACGTATTACCCGCCCTTCTGCTCCTCGCAGCGGCCTGCGGCCGCGAAGAGGAAGATCCTGCTCTGGAGGCGGCCGGCGCCGCGGGTGTCCAGACGGTCGTTCTGCCGTCGGACATCCAGTGGCTGAACACCGGCATCGTCATGCGCCCCGGAACGCGCGTCCACATCCAGCCGGCGCCGTCGCAGCTCGACGAAGCCCTGGGGGTCGATGAAGCGAACATGCGCGCCGACATTCCCGCGAGCGGCTCGTTCGGGCTCCTGGCCCGTGTCGGCGAACATGGGCTGCCCGTCGCCGTGGGCGAAGGCGTTGCCCTGCAGGCGAGTTCGCACACCTGGGGCGAAGGCGTCTTCATCGGCCGCAACGGCCGGCCAAGCGATTTCAGTGCCGCGAACGGCGCCGCCGAAGACGTGACGCACGTGGCCGAGACGGTGCTCAACGACCTGACGGTCATCCTGGAAGTCGAAAAGACGACCTCGCCGGCGCCGCTCGCCCCCGTCATGGGATTCTTTACGAGCAACCCGAGCCCGACCTTCGACTGGGATGACTCGGAAGACGCCTTCAAGTACGTCTTCGAACTCTCGATGTATCCCGACTTCCGTGACCAGCTGCTCAACCTCGAGCCCACCGCATCCAGCGTGAGCCTGGCCGCGCTCCAGAGCGACGACAACTCGGGTACGCCCACGATTCCCGGCCAGTCGAACCCCTCGGCGTCACTCGGAGAAGGGGTGTACTACTGGCGGGTGCGGGCGCAGGTGAACACCTGCCGCACCATCGCCCCCTGCTTCACGTGGACCGACCACAGCGTCGTACACGCCTTCGGCCGTGAAACTCGCGCGGCGCTCCCCCAGCCCCGGGTGCTCACGCCGGCGGCCGGCGATCGCTTCAACAGCGGCGAGCCGGTGCTTCTCGAGCTTACGCAGGTTCCCGACGCGAGCGGGCTGTTCTGGCGCTACCAGCTCTATCACGGCGCGTGCGGCACGGTGATCAACCCGGCCAACGCACAGCCCAAGACCGTGAGCCCGTGGTACGTGTTCCGCCGCGAATTCCGCAACAACTTCATCGGCGACGCGCCCCAGCGCTATGCCGCCCGGCCGCTGCGCGACCTGTCGAACGGTTCTTACGTCGTGCGCCTGGAGACGGTCGACGGCGCCGATGGCGCGGCCCTGGATACCGCCCGCGCCGGCCGCCGCGACGTGGCCTTCACGGTCGGCTGTAACTGACCGGCGCACTTCGGACGTAGAATGGCGCTCTCGCCTTCGCTCGTTTTGACCGCCGCGTGGCTCTTCGCCGCGCTGGCGGGTCTGGTCGCCCTGTTTCAGCTGGCCCTGGCGCTGGGGGCGCCCTGGGGGGCCGTGGCCATGGGGGGCGTCCACCCCGGACGGCTGCCACACGCCTACCGCATCGCGGCGCTCGGCCAGATGGTCCTGCTTGGCCTGCTGGCCTTGGTGGTACTGAGCGGGGCCGGCCTCTATCCCGATCCGCAGAACTGGTCGGCGGTGCTCGTCTGGGTCGCCGTCGGCTTCAGCGCCCTGGCCGTCGTGGCCAATCTGGCCACGCCGAGCCGCTGGGAGCGCCGCATCTGGGCTCCCGTGGCGGTACTCATGTTCCTGAGCAGCCTGGCGGTCGCGCTGGCCTGACGATCAGCGTTCGGCGATGCGTTTGAGCTTCTTCAGGGCGGGTCCGACGGCCGCGTTTACGGCGGCGGCGGCCCCGGCGCCCACCAGCTTGCCCACGATGGGGAGCTTCGTCTCGATCTCGGTCCAGTAGGTCACCCGAACACGTCCGCCGGGCAGCGGCTCGAGCTCGATCATGCCCTGATGCCGGCGCACGAGCGGATTCCGGACCTGATAGCCGTATCGGCGCAGTGGCTCGTGGTGACTGATGACCTCGGCCAGCGGCAGGGGGCCGGCTTTCATGACCCTGCGCCGGCCGGCGGCGTCGGGGCCGTCAGGAAGGTCGAAGCCGGTCATGCCGGGAAACCACTCGGGCCACCGGTCTGCGCTGCCGACCAGCCCCCAGATCGTCTCAGGGGAAGCGTGGATCTCAATCCGTTGCTGAAAGCGCATGAAAAAACGCCCGGGGGTTGCCCCGGCGCTCTTGAAATCAGTACTTGGACTTGATGATGGCGGTCAGCTCCTTGACCCCCTTCATCGACTTCTCGAGCTCGGCCTTCTCGTCGGCGGTCAGGTCGAGCTCGATGATCCGCTCGGCCCCCTTCTCGCCGATGACGACGGGCACGCCCACGTAGATGTCTTTCTCGCCGTACTCGCCGTTCAGGTAGGCCGCGCAGGGGAGCACGCGCTTCTGGTCCTGCAGATACGATTCGGCCATTTCGATGGCCGAGAGGGCCGGGCTGTAAAAGGCGCTGCCGGTCTTGAGCAGGTTGACGATCTCGCCGCCGGCCTTGCGCGTGCGGGCCACGATGGCGTCGATCTTGTCCTTCGCGAGGAATCGGGTGAGCGGCACGCCGGCCACGCTGCAGGCCGACAGCACGGGCACCATGTCGTCGCCGTGACCGCCGAGCACCATGGCGACAACGTCGACCGGGCTCACGCCGGCTTCCATGGCCACGAAGCAGCGGAAACGGGCCGAGTCGAGCACGCCCGCCATGCCGATGACGCGCTCGGCCGGAAAGCCGGTCTCCTTCTTCATGAGGTAGACCATGGCGTCGAGCGGATTGGTCACCACGATGACGAAGGCATTGGGGGCCTTGGCCTTGATGTTGGCGGCCACGTCCTTGATGATCTTCGCGTTGACGTCGATGAGGTCGTCGCGGCTCATGCCCGGCTTGCGCGGCAGACCGGCGGTCACGATGACGACGTCGGCGCCGGCCATGTCGTCATAGCTGTTCGTGCCGGTCAGGGTCACGGAAGAGGGGATGATGGGGCGCCCTTCCATGATGTCGAGCGACTTGCCCTGCGGCACCCCTTCGGCGATGTCGACCACGACCACGTCGCCCAGCTGCTTCTGCGCGGCGAGCAGCGCCATGGTGCCGCCAATCTGACCGGCACCGACCAATGCGATCTTCTTGCGAGCCATCGATGTACTCCTCTGAACGGTAGAGCAGGCGAGCGCCTGCGGAGAATCCTACAGGGTATCACGCAGGGCCGTAGAGGGCCAACCGGTCAGCCGAGAGAAGCGAGCACCTCGGCCGCGGCCCGCTCGCCCGTCTCGAGCGCGCCGTGGACGGTGGCCATGAACCCGTCGGTATGCGTGGCCTCGCCCGCGAAGAAGAGCGTGTCGGCGACGGAACGCGCGAGCACGGCCGGCGCGTCGAGGCCGCCGACCGGGACGTAGGTGTAGGCCCCGCGCGCGAACGGATCATGCTGCCAGTCGCTCGCATGGGCCGCGACGAGCGCGTCCCGCAGCCGGCCGGCCGAAACGGCGAACAGCTGTGCCAGGGAGTGAAGCCCCGCCTCGATCAGCGCCGGGGTATCGGCCTCCCGCAGACGGTCGGCGGCCGAGCCGGCCGCCCAGCCCGTGAGCACCGGCGTCTGCAGGGGCGCGGTGGTCCACCAGACCGGGACGGGCACGCCGTCGCCGTGAAAAAAACCCAGGTCGCGCAGGCCGTGCGGCGCACCGGGCAGGCGCACGTCACGCCAGAACGGCGTGCGGAAGCGGAGGAGCAGCCGCACGACGGGGCCCACGGTCAGCCGGTCGGCGGCGGCACGCATTTCGGAAAGCTCGGGCTCGAACCGAACGGCCCCCCGGTCGTCGGGCGGCCCCTGCAACAGGGCGAGCGGCAGCGTGATCACGGCGCGCGCGCCGTCGACGTCGGCAAGCGGACTCGCGCCGCGCATCCGCACCTTGAAGCGTACGCGCCCCGGTTGCCACGTGACCGCCGTCACGATGGAATTCAGTCGCAGCTCGCCGCGGGCGGGGTCGAGCGCGCGGGCCAGAGCCAGGGGGAGCCGGTCGTAGCCGCCGGGGAAGCGGAAGTTGCGCTCGCCGTCGATCCCCTCGGCGGCCCGCTCGTCCCGAGCCAGCGCATGCGCGCTCACGCGGTGCAGGTGGGCGGCGTTGTATCCCTCGGCATACCCGGCGGCGAGCTGTGCCGCCTTGCCGCGGATGCGCCCCTGCCGTTCGGCCTCGGCCAGCACTTCACCGAACGGGCGGTCGGTCGGCCCGGGATGGAGCAGCACGTCCATGACCGCCGGCCAGACGTCGTCGAACGTCGTGAGCGCTCCTTCATACGTTCCCCACGACGTACCCCGCACCTCCATGGCCTGCAGGTTCGACAGCCCCAGATAGCGCAGCGTGGCCGGCGGCTCGCCGTGCATGAACTCGGCCCCCAGTTCGACCGGCACGGGCCAGAGCGGGTCGTGCACCGTGTGAATGCGGCCCCCCACCCGCCCACGCGCCTCGAGGACGACGACGGGTACGCCGGCGGCCTTCAGGTGAAACGCGGCGGCGAGCCCGGCCGCACCGGCGCCGATGATGAGCACGGGAAGGCGATCGGCCATGACTCCACCCTACCACGCAATCCGGTCATCGGACATCGGACGTCGGACGCCGGCAAAACAAGGACTCCGTGCGTTCACGGCGCGGTTGTTTTTATCCTGCCCTTGCCTCGTCCCCCCCTCCCCCGCTCCCCCACTCTCCCCCTCCACTCCCGCCCCTCGCCCTCCACAAGCGCCACCACCGACGGTCTTGCTAAAATAAAGGGATGTCCAGATTGCACAGCGACGACAGGCACACCTTCAAGCTGGTCACGGAGTACGAACCCCGCGGCGATCAGCCCCGCGCGATCCAGGAACTGGTCGAGGGGCTGCACCGTGGCGACCGCTACCAGACCCTGCTGGGGGTCACCGGCAGCGGCAAGACCTTCACGATGGCCAATGTCGTGGCGACCGTGAACAAGCCGACGCTCGTCCTCGCGCACAACAAGACGCTCGCCGCACAGCTCTACGCGGAATTCAAGGAGCTGTTTCCCGAGAACGAAGTGCACTACTTCGTCAGCTACTACGATTACTACCAACCGGAAGCCTACATCCCCTCGACCGACACGTTCATCGAGAAGGACAGCTCCATCAACGAAGAAATCGACAAGCTGCGCCACGCCGCCACGAGCGCGCTGCTGGAGCGGAACGACGTCATCATCGTCTCATCGGTCTCCTGCATCTACGGTCTCGGCTCGCCCGAGGCGTACCACGACATGCTCGTGTACATCGAGATGGGGCGCGACAACAACCGCGACGCCATCCTGCGCAAGCTCGTCGACATTCAGTATCAGCGGAACGATCTGGACTTCCACCGCGGAACCTTTCGCGTGCGCGGCGACGTGCTCGAAGTCTTTCCCGCGAGCATGGACGACCGCGCCATCCGCATCGAGTTCTGGGGTGACGATGTGGAATCGATTTCGGCCATCGATCCGCTGACGGGCAAGGTCGTCGAGAAGCTGCAGAAGATTGCCATCTATCCCGCGACGCACTGGGTGACCACGAAAGACATCCTCAAGCGGGCCATCCCGAACATCCAGGAGGAGCTGCGGGAGCGCCTCCAGTACTTCCGCGCAGAGAACAGGCTGGTCGAAGCCCAGCGGCTCGAGCAACGCACCCTCTACGACATCGAGATGATGGAAGAGATGGGCTACTGCTCGGGGATCGAGAACTACTCGCGCCACCTGACCGGGCGCGCTCCGGGAGAGCCGCCCCCGACGCTGCTCGACTATTTCCCCAAGGACTTTCTGCTCTTCGTGGACGAAAGCCACGTCACCCTCCCCCAGGTGCGCGGCATGTACCGCGGCGACCGCTCGCGCAAGACCACGCTGGTAGAGCACGGCTTCCGCCTGCTCTCGGCCCTCGACAACCGCCCGCTCAACTACGAGGAATTCGAGGAGCGTACGTATCAGGTCGTCTATGTGAGCGCCACGCCGTCGCCATTCGAGCTCACGAAGAGCAACGGGGTGGTCGTCGAACAGATCATCCGTCCGACCGGCCTCATCGACCCCGTGGTGGAGGTTCGTTCGGCGCGGAACCAGGTGGATGATCTGCTGGCGGAGATCCGGACGGTCGTCGCGCGGAAGGAACGCGTACTCGTCACGACCCTCACGAAGCGCCTGGCCGAGGACCTCACGGACTTCTACAAGGAGGCCGGGGTCAGGGTGAAGTACCTGCATGCAGACATCGAGACGCTCGAGCGCATCGAGATCATCCGCGAGCTGCGCCTGGGAACCTTCGACGTTCTCGTGGGGATCAATCTGCTGCGCGAAGGCCTGGACATACCCGAAGTCTCCCTCGTCGCCATTCTGGATGCGGACAAGGAAGGGTTCCTGCGCGGCGAGACGGCGCTCATTCAGACCTTCGGCCGCGCGGCCCGCAACGCATCGGGACGCGTCGTTCTCTACGCCGACACGATGACCGATTCGATGCAGAAGGCGATGCGTGAGACCGAGCGCCGCCGCGCCATCCAGATGGCCTACAACGAGGAACACGGCATCACGCCGGTGACCATCCGCAAGAACATCGCCAGCCACGGCCTGTTCGAAGTCTACAAGGCAGACTATGGCGAGGTCCCCCTCGCCGCCGAAGAGGCTCCGAAGTACGAAAGCGCGGCGCAGATCGACAAGGACATCGAGAAACTGCGCAAGCAGATGCTCAAGGCGGCGTCCGATATGGAGTTCGAGCGCGCGGCCGAACTGCGGGACAAAATCAAGCACCTGCGCGAGCTGCAATTGACGCTGTAGGCCAGGCGTTTTTCTTGGCGGGTCGCGCCTTCGCTGTGATATGCTCAGGCATTTCCCTGCGGAGGCCCCATGCCGAAGTCGTTCCGGTTCCTGACCGCTCTCTCCCTCGTCATTTCCACGGCATTCCTGGTTTCCTGTTCCAAGGACGCCGACGATGCTCCCGCCGCGCCGGCGGGCGCCGAGAGCCCCGTCTCCGGGACCGGTGACAACGCGGCCCCCGTTGTTCCCACCGCCGAAAATCTCGACCCCTTCATTTCGACGGTAGGCCTTTCGGGACTCGTGCCCGAAAAGATCACGGTGGACTTCATGGAGGCCCCCATCGCCCCGGCCGACGTGAACAAGCCGGTCGCCAAGGAGACCGTCCTGACGATCTCGCCGGCCGTGGAGGGAAAACTGGTGTGGACGAGCCAGACCGCCCTCGAGTTCACTCCGACGGAACCTTTCGCGATGGACACCGAATACACGGTGACGCTCGAGTCGGTCGCCACCCATGCGGGGGTCATCCGTCCCGCAAAGGCGGGCACGTGGACCCGCAAGTTTCACACCCCCACTTTCGGACTGAGCCGGCTCTCGCAGCGCGCCATCGACCTGCGGCGCAAGAGCGCCGAGGTCGATCTTGTCTTTTCGGGTCCCGTCGACTCCCGTACCATCTCCCGCTACGCCTCGTGGGCGGTGACCGAGACGACGGTTCGCGAGGTCACCTATCGTCAGAAAGACCCGATGACGATCACGGCGACGCTGCGCAACCCGAAGATCGGCCAGGGGACGATCGTCTCCTTCAAGCTCGCCCAGGGCATGCCGATGAGCGGCGACGACCGCGTGCGCGCCGACGAAGACGACCGCACCGTCGAGCTCCGGGTGGCCGAACCGGTCCGGATCCTCAGCGCGCGGCGGCAGGAAGGGACGAGCGGACACTACGTAGAGATCATCTGCGACGACGGCGCCGCCCCGCGAGGCCACCGGCAGTGGGATTACGAAGAACGCGAATACCGCGAGTACAGCACGCGCTGCCAGGTACGCGAAGAAGACGTGGCCGAGGGTATTCACTTCCACCCCCCCGTGAAGATCTCGATTGCGCCGGTTCCCCGCGGGTTCCGCATCTTCGGCGATTTTCAACGCGGCAGTTACTCGATGCTGGTCAATGCGGGGGTGCGCACCCTCGACGGCGGCGCGCTCACGGCCGACTACAAGACCACGTTCTCGGTGCCGCCCCGCTCGCCGCGGGTCGCCTTCGTTTCCAAGGGGCGCTACCTGCCCCGCGATGCGTGGAACAACCTGCCGGTCACGCATCTGAACGTCGACAGCCTGAACCTGACGGTGCGTCACGTCCCCCAGAGCAATGTGATTTTCTGGATGAGCGGCCACGATGAGACGGCCGATCAGCGTACCTCGAACGTCATTCTCTCGACGAGCATCCCGGTCGACTCGCCGGCCGATCAGCAGAAGACCTCCTGGATCGACATCGGTTCGCTGCTCCCCGAGCGCAAATCGGGGGTCTACGAACTCTCGGTGAACGGACGCGGCCAGAACGATCGCGCCCGCCTTCTCTTGACCGATCTCAACCTGATCGTCAAGCGCGAAGCGGCCGACAGAGGCACCGAGACGGGCCGGGCAGTACGGGTCTGGGCGCTCGACATGCACTCGGCCGAGCCCCAGTCGGGGGTCGAGATCAAGCTCATCCGGCCGAGCGGCCAGAGCGTGGCCCGGTGCACGACCGACGGCAAGCAGGGATGTACCCTGCGGTATCCGGCACCCGATGCCGACAACACGCCGCCGTTCGCCATCGTCGCCTCCAAAGGTGACGACTTCACGTACCTCAAGTTCGACGAGCTGAAGACCGAGATCAGCAAGGAGTTCGTCCAGGGCGAATCGTACTTCAGCGAGCGCCCCTACCGCGCCTACCTGTATCCCGACCGCGGCGTATACCGGCCCGGCGAGACGGCGCATGTATCGGCCATCGTGCGCGGTGAAGACTTCGGCGCGCCTCAGGCCGGGCTGCCCGTCGTGCTCAAGGTGACCGATCCGCGCGCGCGGGTGCTGAAAGAAACGACGCTCACCACGAATGCCGCGGGGGTCGTGACGCTCGACATCCCGTTCGCCGTCTTCGCCCCCACGGGCCGCTACGAGCTGCGCCTCTCGGCCGGGGGCAGCACGCTGACCGAGGGCGCATTCAATGTCGAAGAATTCGTGCCCGAGCGAATGAAGGTCGAGGCCGCCCCCCTGCTCGCAGCCCTGCAGGCGCCCGACGCACCCGCCATCGACGTGCAGGCCCGGTATCTGTTCGGCGGCTCTGCCGAGGGGAGCCGGGTAGAACTCAACTGCGAAGCCGAACCCGGCCTCTTCGCGCCGCCCGAAAACAAGCAGTTCCACTACGGGGTGTGGACCGATCCGAGAGGGCTCAAGAGCGTCGCCCTGGGCTCGGTCGACGGCTCGCTCGACAAGGAAGGGCGCTCGGTGATGACCTGCCCCAACATCGCGCGCGCGTCGGGGCTCGGCGGAACCGTGAAAGTTCGCGCCCGCGCCGCCGTTTTCGAATCGGGCTCGGGCCGCACGACCGTCGGCGAAACCAGCGCCCTGCTCCACCCCGAAAAATACTACGTCGGCCTGCAGGCGGGCGTGAGCAAGGTCGAATCCGGCAAGCCCTTTACCGTAGAAGGGATCATCGTCGACTGGGAGGGCCGCCCCGTCCAGAAAGCGATGGAAGTGAAACTGGACCTCGCCCGCATCGAGTACGACTACAACTGGGAGTGGGATGAAGGCGAAGGGCGCAACAGCTACACGCGTCACGTGCGCCTGGTGCGCGATTCGGGCACGACCGCCAAGGCCGAGAACGGCCGCTTCAAAGTCAACCTCACGGCGCTCGAAGACTCGCCCGGATTTCTCGTGCGCGCCTACGCGGGCAACACGCGAACCGACCTCGAACTCGACGGCGAAGACTGCTACTGGTGCTGGTACCGCGAGAGCCGCGAAGACCGCACGCCCCGGCCGCTGAAGCCGACCTGGCTGCAGGTGTCGGTGAACGGCGACGTCAAGGTCGGCGCCGAGAGCGAAGTCACCGTTCGGGTCCCCTTCGCCGGCCGTATGCTCATGACGCTCGAAACCCACGGCGTCCTCAAAAGCGAATGGCTCGACGTCAAACCGGGCGAAAGCCGATGGCGCTTCGAGCTCGATGAGTTCGTACCCAACGTCTACGTCAGCGCCCTGCTGGTCAAGGATCCGCATGCGGAATCGAAGGATGCCTTCCTTCCCGATCGTGCCTTCGGGGTCAAGTCGGTGGCCGTCGAACCCGACGGGTTCCGCCGCACGATCGCCATCAAGGTTCCCGAAGAAGTCCGGCCGAACGCGAAGCTCAGCGTGGCGCTCGATCTCGGCCCGTCGCAGGAAAAGACGTGGGTCACGGTAGCCGCCGTCGATGAAGGAATTCTTTCGCTGACCCGCTTCAAGGATCCCAACCCGTTTCCCTCCATCTTCTCTGCGCGCGCGCTCGGCATCGAAACCTTCGAAACCGTCGGCTGGACGCTGCTGCTCCCTCCCTCGGGTCCCTCGAAGGGAACGGGCGGCGACGCGGGCACGGCCGATCCGGGCCGCGTGCAGATGGTCAAGCCGGTCGCGCTCTGGTCGGGACTGGTCGAGGTGCCCGCCGACGGCAAGGCGACCGTGACCTTCGCGGTGCCGCAGTACCGCGGGAACCTGCGGGTCATGGCTGTTGCCGCCGGCGAGAAGACCATGGGCTCCGCCGCGGCGAGCGTGCCTGTGCGCGATCCGCTCGTGCTGCAGACGACCGTCCCGCGCTTTCTCTCGTCGGGCGATCGCTTTCAGGTGCCGGTGTTCGTGACCAACCTGACGGGAAAGAACCAGACGGTCAGCGTCACGCTCCAGGCCGAAGAGCTCCCGATGGCCGGCCTGACCACCGACGGCGACCCGGTGCCGCCGCTCGACCTGCGCGGCCCGGCCACGAAGAAAGTGGCCATCGCCGCCGGCAAGAGCGGCACGGTGGTCTTCGAGGCGGTCGCCCTGAAGACCGTCGGCGCCGCCAAGTTCCGCGTCAAGGCTTCGGCCGGGAACCTGGAGAGCCATGAAGAACTCGACGTTCCCTTTCTGCCCGCCGCACCGATGGAGCGCATCGTGCAGCGGATCGAAGTCGAAGGCAAGGAGCTGAACCTGAAGCCGCTGCTGCAGGGGTGGGTGCCGACGACGGAGAACTCGACGATCTGGGTCACCGCCAACCCGTACGGCGAAACCTTCGATCATCTCAAATACATCGTGCGCTATCCCTACGGCTGCATCGAACAGACGACATCTTCGCTGCGGCCGCTGCTTTTCGTGGGGAACCTGCTGCACAACGTCGATCCCGCCTTGACGGCGGCGCAGTCGGTCGAAGATCGGGTCATGCACGGCGTCGACCGGCTGCTCTCGATGCAGACGCCTTCGGGCGGATTCTCGTACTGGCCGGGGGCGCAGACCCCCACCTTCTGGGGTACGGCCTACGCGACGCACACGCTCTTCGAAGCCTCGCGGCTCGGATACGCCGTCCCGCGGGAACGCATCAACGATGCCCTCTCGTACATGGAGCGGATCCTGAACGAGAACAGCGGAGGACGCGACTCGTACTATTACGGGCAGACGCTCGCGACCGCCGAGTACTATCTTCAGTACGTTCTCGCCGTGACCGGCCGCGGACGCAAGGCGCGCGTGCAGAAGATGATCGACGAAATCGGCAATCCCACCCGAGGGGCCGACCGTGAAAAGCTCTACACCCTCAAGGCCGCGCTGTATCTGGCGGGCGATCGCAGGTACGAGCGGGATCTGAAGAATCCCGACGTTTCGGCCGTGACCGATGAGCGCTACAACGACTGGTCGTTCTACTCTGATCGCCGCCGCCGCGGGTTCATTCTCAGCGTCTTTCACGACCTGTTCGGCAACGACGGGGCCGGCGAGGCGCTCGCCAACGTGGTCGGCAACGCGCTGAGCCGCTCGCCGAGCTGGTATTACACCACGCAGGAGATCGTCTGGGGCGTGACCGCGCTGGGCAAGTGGGTCGAAGGATCGGCCAGGAACCTGGGCGATCCGGTGCTGTCGGCGAACGGAAAGAATGCTGCGCCGGTGCGTACCGAACGCAAGGCCACTGACCGGACGTGGGGCCTCTACCGCGCCTCGGAGTACAAGGACCTCACGCTGAAGCTGCCGAACCGGTCGGACGGACGGATCTTCGTCATCCTGAGCAGCGAGGGGGTGCGCACCAACGGGCAGTGGAAGGTCGGCGGCGAAGGGCTGCGCGTAAGCCGGACTTTTCACGACGCCGACGGGAAGACGCTCGATCTGAAGACCGGCGTCAAGCTCGGGCAGCTCGTCTACGTGCGCGTGCGCGTGACCAATCCGCGAGGCGAGCGTCTGGAGAACATCGCCATGGTCGACCGGTTTCCCGCCGGGTGGGAAATCGAGAATCCGCGGCTGGGGCGCGGCTCGGGCGTCAACTGGATCAACGGCGACGACCTCTGGGACGCCGCCTACATGAACATCCGCGACGACCGCATCGAGGTCTTCGGGGCCATCACTCCGGGGGGGACGGTAGACGTCGTCTATGCCCTGCGGGCGGTCACCGCGGGAGAATTCTCGGTGCCGCCGGTCGAGGCGACGGCGATGTACGATCCCCGTATCTGGGCGCGGGAGGCGGGCACGGCCGTGCGCATTGCGGGTCCATGGCAGGCGTTTCTCGACTGACGCGGCGGCGCCTCGCGCTCGGCTTCGCCGGGGCCTGCGCAACGCTGCTCGCGCTGTGGCTCGCGGCCTGGCTCGCGCCGCTGCCCGAGCGCCTGGAGACGGCGCCGTCGAAGGTCGTCTATTTCGAGGACGGCACGACGGCGCATGTCTACCTTGCGCCCGACGACCGCTGGCGTATTCACGTGCCGCTCGACGAGGTCGATCCGGCCTACGTCGCGGCACTGCTCGCCTTCGAGGATCGCCGCTTCTTCTGGCATCCCGGCGTCGATCCGGCCGCCCTCGTCCGGGCCGCCCTTTCGAACCTGCGCGCCGGCGACGTGGTCTCAGGGGGCTCGACGCTCACGATGCAGCTCGTGCGGGTGCTCGAACCGCGGCCGCGCACCTTGCGCTCCAAGATCGTCGAGGCCGCGCGGGCGGTTCAGCTCGAATTGCGCTTTTCAAAGCGGACCCTGCTCGAGTACTACCTGCAGTTCGTCCCCTTCGGGCGGAACGTCGAGGGGGTCGAAGCGGCCGCCCTGGCCTATTTCGGGCATCGCGCCTCGGCGCTCAGCTCGCGTGAAATCGCCATTCTTCTGGCCGTTCCGCAACAGCCCACCCTGCGGGCGCCCAGCCCAGGGAACCGGGCGCGGCTGCAGGAGGCGGCAAGCGCCGTGGCCGACAGGCTGGCGCCGGCGGGCCACGCCCGCTTTGCCGAAGTCGCCGAACATGGCGTGCGCGACGTGCCGGAATCGCTGCGCGCTTTTCCCCGGCTCGCGCCGCATGCCGCGCGCTGGATGAGCGAGCAACTCCCCTCGGCAAACGCGCTCTACACGACCTTGAACCGCAACGTCCAGCTCCTCGCCGAGACCATGGCGGCCCGGGTCCGGGCGCGTGCCCGCGACGCCGGCATCCACAACATCGCCATCGTGGTCGCCGATCAGAAAGCGGGAACGATCGAGGCGCTCGTGGGGAACTTCGAGTTCTGGGACGAAGCGCACGGCGGCCAGATCGGCGGCTTCACGGTCCCGCGCTCGCCCGGCTCGCTGCTCAAACCGTTCATCTACGCCCTCGCCATCGACCGCGGCATCGCCATCGCCGATTCTCTCATCACCGACATTCCCGTGCGTTATCCCGGCTACGCGCCGCGCAACTACGACGGCGAATTTCAGGGACTCGTGCGCCTCGAAGACGCCCTCGCATTTTCGCTGAACATCCCCTTCGTCAACCTGCTCGAACAGGTCGGCGTCGAGCCGTTTCTCGGATTTCTGCACCAGGCCGGGGTCGCGAGTCTGCACGCCGAACCCGGATACTACGGGCTGTCGGCGGCCGTGGGGGGCATCGAGATCACGCCGCTCGAAGTGGCCCATCTGTACGCAGGACTGGCCCGGGGGGGCACGTTCAGGCGCCTGGCGTGGCGTGCCGCAGCCGACCGGGCCGATCCGGCGCGCCTGCTGTCTCCGGGCGCCGCCTGGCTCGCCCGTCAGGCCCTCTCCAAACGGGACCGCCCCGATTTCCCCACGCGGCGAGATGCGGGGGGCACACCGCCGGACATCCACTGGAAAACCGGTACCAGCTTCGGCAACCACGATGCCTGGTCGGCCGGTTCGGCCGGACGCCACACGGCGGTCGTCTGGATGGGGAACCTGGACCAGACGCCGAGCAAGGCGCTCGTAGGCGCGGATACGGCCGCGCCCGTGCTCTTCGATGTGCTCGAAGGGCTGCAGGGCTCACGGCCCCCTGCGCACGACCCGGCTCCCCCCGACCTCACCGGAGTCGAGGTGTGCAGTTTCTCGGGGCGGATTCCGACTCCCGCCTGCCCGCACCGGAAGCTGGCCTGGGCCCGCAAGTCGGCGGTGCCGACCGAGCCCTGCCCCTACCACGCGAAGCTTGATGTTGATCGCGAGAGCGGGCTCGCCCTGAGCCCGTCCTGCCGCGCCGGGCGCGACTACGAGACGCGCACCTTTCTCAATCTGCCGGCCAGCGTGAGCCGGTGGATGAAAGACCAGAGCCGGAGCATGCCCGAAGCGCCGTCGGCGGCCCCCTTCTGCGCAACCGCGGGCGCCGAGCGTCCGCGCATCGTGTCGCCGACTGCCAGCCAGACCGCGTTTCTCCTCCCCGGCATTCCGGCCGATCGGCAGGAGATACCGCTCGAAGCCGAAACGAAGCATCCGGGCGGCCGTCTGCACTGGTTCGTCGACGGCCGCTTTCTCGGCACCATCCGCGCAGACGAGCGGCTGTGGTGGACGCCGGAGCCCGGCGATCACGAACTGCTCGTCACCGATGACTCGGGGGGTGAGGCACGCCAGGTTCTGCGCGTCCGGCGCGGACCGGGCTGACGCGATCACACCGTGGGCGTCTTTACCATGCGTGCCGTGCACGGGCGCGCATGGTACAACCAACCATGCCCTTGAAGATTTCCTTTTCGGCGCTCGCCCTGCTCGCCCTCGCCGGCACGTGGACCTTCAACATCCGCCACATGCTGAGCGGCAGGCCCGGCCTCGCATTTCTGACCGACAACGCGGCCACCGCCGCCAACCTCTCCGTGAGCGTCGACATCCTGCTCGCGTGCATCCTGCTCTTTCCCTGGATGGTGCGGGAGGCGCGCGCCAAGCGCATCCGCGGCATCGCCGCCTACCTGATCGGCTCAGCCACCATCGCCGTGAGCGTCATGTTCCCCGTCTTCCTCACGGCACGCATGAGGAAACCCGCGCCCGGCAGAATCGCACGCCCGCCGCGGGTCATCGCCCGGTCAGTCTTCGCGGCAGGCCTCGTCGCGACCACGATGTTGCGCACCATGCACCTGGTATCGAACGAGGGTCCGTATTTCGATCTCCTGTTTGCGACCCCGGCGGCGGCGTCCATCGCCGTCGACCTGGCCGCGCTGTGGCTGGCCGGGGTTCTGCTGGCCATCCAACTGCGCGGCTCCGACCTCCGGGTTATTTCGGGAACGATACTCCTATCGCTCTTCTCGGTCTCGGCCGGTTTCGCGTACATCCTGACCGTGGCTTCAACCGGGCAGGCAGACGGCGAAAGCGCGCACCCGGCCTGAGCACAGGGCCCGGCCGGGTGCGGCTGGTCTCAGACGCCGTCGTAGGCGCGTTCGCCGTGCTGGCTCAGATCGAGCCCCTGCACTTCGTCTTCGGCATCGACCCGCACGCCCACGAGTTTGTCGGCGACGAAGAAGATGGCCAGGCTCATGACGAAGCCGAAGCCGTACGTTGCAATGACGCTTACGAACTGGACCCAGATCTGGTAGCCGCGCGTGTAGACCTCTTCACCGTGAACGAGAAATTCCGGAAGCGCGAACACGCCGGTGAGAATCGCGCCCAGCGTGCCCCCCACGCCGTGCACGCCGAGCACGTCGAGCGAGTCGTCGAGCTTGAGGCGCATGCGGAAGTGGACCGCGTAGTTGCACGCGACGCCGGCGATGGCGCCGATGGCGATGGCCCCCAGCGGGCTCACGAATCCGCAGGCGGGGGTGATGCCCACCAGGCCGCCAAGCGCGCCCGAAACGAGCCCGAGCACGGTCGGCTTTCCGTGGCGGATCCAGTCGGTGAACATCCATCCGAGCGCCCCCGCGCCCGCCGCCACGTTCGTCGTCACGAAGGCGAGCACTGCCGTGCCGTTGGCGGCCAGTGCGCTCCCCGCGTTGAAGCCGAACCAGCCGAACCACAGAATGCCGACCCCGAGCACCGTGTGCGTCAGGTTGTGCGGCAGGATCGCCTCCTGGGGAAATCCGCGGCGGCGTCCGACGAAGAGGAGCGCGGCGCCGGCCGAGATGGCCGAGCTGATGTGAACGACCGTGCCGCCCGCGAAGTCGAGCGCCCCCATGCTGTGCAGCCAGCCGCCGCCCCACACCCAGTGAGCCAGCGGCGCATAGACGAGCGTCGACCAGAGCAGACTGAAGATCAGCATGGCGCTGAACTTCATGCGCTCGGCATACGCGCCTGAGATGAGCGCGGGCGTGATGATGGCGAACATGCCCTGGAAGACCATGAACAGCAGGGGCGGAATCGTGGACCCTTCGTCAGGAACCAGCCCGACCCCCTGCAACCCGAGATGGTCGAGTCCGCCGATGAAGTGCCCGACGTCGGGCCCGAACGCCAGCGTGTAGCCGATGAGCACCCACTGCACCGACACGACGCCCATCATGGCGAAGCTGTGCATCATCGTCGAGAGCACGTTCTTGCGGCGCACGAGGCCGCCGTAGAAGAAGGCCAGGCCGGGCGTCATGAAGAGAACGAGCGCACTCGATATCAGCACGAACGCGGTGTCGCCGGAATCGATTTCGGCGGCGAACGCGGGTTGCGGAATGAAAAAGAGGGACAGGAGTACGAGCGCAGCGGTAGCGCCGGGATGCCTGGAGAGAGTCACGGGGTCTCCTTAACGGGTTTGACCCCGGCCTGTGCAAGGGCAATGCCATCCGGACGCGGCGACATCCCGCGACAATTTTGTTTTCCGCCGAAGCTGTCGAAAGAGGCAGCGCCCAGGAAACGGGCACGTCGACGGCACAATCTTTGAGCAGCGGGCGAGAGAGTCGGAACATGGGCGCACAAAAAAGCGGCCCGCGGGCCGCTCTTGTACAAAATCGTCTCACCGGGAATCAGTCGAGTTCGGCGAGGGCCTTCTGGAGGCGTTCGCGGAGGCGCTGACGCAGTTCGGTCTGCGTGGCCACGGCCGCTTCGAGCTCGTCTTCGAGGCGCGACTTGTCCTGTTCGAGCCCGGGGACCTTCTCGGACTGATCCTTCCAGTCGAGGATGAGCCTCTGCAGCTCGGAGGCCGCTACGCCGCCGGCTCGCTCGAGTTCGCCGACCGTCGCCTGCAGGGCCGCCGCGTTCGCATCGAGACGTTCCTTTTCGGCCTCGAGCTCGGCATACCGCTTTTCCAGTTCCGCGAAGCGTTCGCGGTCCTTCTCGAGCCCCTTGACGCGCTCCTTGAGATCCTTCAACTCGATGCGCGTTTCATCGAGGGTGGACTTCGTTTTCTGGTGCCGATCCTGCTCGGTCTTGAGCTGCTCGCGCTCCTGGCGAAGCTCTTCGAGAAGTTCGCGGTGCGCCTTCTGTTCTTCGGCGAATTCATCGCGCTGCGCGGCATGGGCCGCTTCGGCTTCGGCGTGGGCGGCCTTGGCATCCTTCAAGGCGGCATTCGCCTCGTCGAGAGCGGCGGCGGCCTTCTCGGCCTCGCTCCGGGCCTTCTGTGCGTCGCCGTCCGCCTCTTTGAGTTCACGCTCGAGGCGCTCAACGGTGGCACGCAGTTCGTCGCCCTCGTCGGACTTGCCCTTGGCAGCCTTGGATTCCTTCTTCAGCTGCGCCAGTTCGGTCTCGAGCTGCGAAATCCGATCGGCTTTCTCCCGGATTTCGGCTTCGAGGCGGCCGCGTTCCTCAAGAAAGTCGTGCACCTTGGCTTCGAGCTGCGTGTATTCGTCGGCGCTCAGCGCAAAGCCGATGACGTTGCCGACCTTCTGAAACAGCTCTTCGTCGGTAAACGGCTTGTGCAGGTAGTCGTCGGCGCGCACCTTGAGTTTGCGGTGCTTTTCGAAGTCGGCGTCGGTGGCCTTGCGGCTGGTGAGGATGACCGGGATCGGCTTGAGCTCGGGATCCTGTTTGAACTCCTTGCAGACGAGAAAACCGTTTCCGGTCGGCAGCTCGACCGAGAGCATGGCCAGATCGATCTTGCCGATATTCTGCCGGGCAAGCTCGAGCCCATGGGCCCCGTCGCTGGCATGCAGAACGCGGAACTTGTAGCGCTGGAATGCGGTACGAAGCATCCGCAAGAGCGATTCGTCGTCGTCAATGATGAGTACGGTACGTTCAGGCATGAGAGAGACGCTCCACCAACTAATCAGCCTAGCAGCACCGCCCTTGAAGTCAAGCGCACAGCGGTCTGCTCGCCTCGTCAGCGGCTCAGGTCGCCGCCGGCCGTTGCGTGGCGATACCGTAGAGAAACTGGTTGACCAGCTGGACCTTGAGCTCGTTCAGATAGGTCGCCGGAACCGTCTTGAGGATGCGGGCGGTAATGGCAGTCTCGATGGAGCCCAGAAAGATGAGCGACGAAAGAAAGGGGTCGACTTCTCTGGCGAGGATACCGTCTTTCTGGGCACGACGGAAAATCCCCTCCATGATCGTGAAGGCTTCCTGAAAGTGGGCCAGGTTCTCCTTCTCGAGAAAACGGCTGCTGTGCAGGATCTCGAGAATGAGCACTTCCATCAATTCAGGCAGCTGCCGGTAACTGTCGATAAAAAAGCCGGCAATGGCCTGAAGCTTCGTCTGCAGGTCGCCGTTGTCCTGATCGATGTTCCGCAGTATGGCGAGAAACAGATTCCACTTCTCGCGGAAAATCGCATTCAGGATCTCGTCCTTATTCTTGAAATAGTGGTAGATCAGGCCGTAGGCGATGCCCGCCTCGGTGGCGATGTCGGAGACGCGCGTTCCGTGAAACCCGCGCTTGGCGAACGCCTTGACGGCAGCCTGGAGAATGATTTCGCGCTTGTCGGCAGCAGCTGTTCTTGCCATCGGCCCCTGGTTGCCTCTAGGTTGATTGACGAGTCAATCAACAGGGTACAGGGCGCGGCTCCCGGGTGCAAGCGCTACTTGAACGTGAGGGTCCAGGGTTTGCCGCCGCGCACGACCTCCATCGTGTAGGTCTTGCCGCTGCCGACCCTGCCGTTGAGCAGGGCGCCGACGTCACCGGTAGATTTGACCGGTTTGCCGTCGATGGAAACGACTTCATCGCCGCTCTGCAGACCGGCTTTCGCGTAGATGCTCTTGGGCCCGACGAAGTGCATCATGGCTCCGGCCGAAGCGGCGGCGGGCCAGGCGAGCAGAAGCGCGGCGATCAACGAGGCGGTTGTGGGGCGGATCATAGGCACATGCTACCCGATGAGGACGGTGGATGCCACCAACACGGGCGATGGCCCGAAGGGCCGATGGCCGCCCATGGCCGGGGACCCGGTGCCCGATGGTCAACGATCGATGCCCGAATGCCAAGGATGCGCGCATGATCCCCGTGTATGGCCGTCGGAACGGGCCCGTGCATGTTGTCGGAGGCGCTGAAGGCGCCGTTCGCCATCAGCCCGGCCTGCAGGGCCGGGCTGGTGGCGTCGGCCCATCGTGCAACCGGCCTGAAGGGCCGGCGGCCACCGAACCTTCAATCCCATACATACCGTTCGTCGAACTCCAACCCGTTCTCCTGCAGCAACCCCCGATATTCCCCTTCGAAACCATCTTGGCGGTGATGCTCTTTCTGGCGACGGATATAGCGGGCAACTCTCGAAACCTGCGTTGCGTGAACCGCAAAAACGCCATATCCCCGCTGCCAGTGAAAATCCATGGGCATCCCCATCTGCTCCTTGAGCCAGCGCGAGGTCGCCGTCTTGGTTTCGGATACGACATGAGCCATGGTCACGGTTCGCGAGAGCGAGAAGAGGAGGTGGACATGATCCTCGATCCCTCCAATTGCTATCGGCTGGCAACTCAACCGGTGCAGGACTCCGCCCGCATACTCCCAAAGCTGTGGCTGCCACTCCTCACGAAGAACCGGTCTGCGGTACTTCGTTCTGAACACGAGATGAGTAACGACCTTCGACAGGGATTGCGGCATAAATCCTACCCCACGAGCGAATGGTTATCGCCGAGAATAGGACCCGAGTGCCTGCAATGTCAAGAAAAGAGCGACAACGGGCGCGCGCCCCTACCGCTCGACCTTGGCCTCGAGCTCGGCCCAGCGTGCGTACAGGCGATCGACTTCGGCCTGGGCCGCGTCGGTGTCGGCCATGAGCGCCTGCAGTCGGGAGGCGTTGGCCGCGTTCGCCGGATCTTCGAGCGCCGCCCGGCAGGCCGACAGCTTCTCTTCGGCTTCGAGGATGCGCATTTCCATGCCGTCCCACTCCAGCTGATCCTTGTAGCTTAGCTTCTTACCCTTACCGGGCGTGCCGGACGCCGGTGCGGCATCACTTCGGGTGGCCTCCGGAGGCCCCTTCCGCTTTTCGGCGGCCGACGACTCGGCGGCGGCGCGATGCGCGGCGTCCCAGGCGTGCCACTGGGCGAAATCGGCGAAGAACCCGGCGCCGCCGCGGCCGTCGAGCCCCATCACGGCCGTCGACACCCGATCGAGCAGATACCGATCGTGCGTCACGAGAACGAGCGCACCGGGGAATTCCAGAAGGCTCTCTTCCAGAATCTCCAGCGTCGGGATGTCCAAATCGTTCGTCGGTTCGTCGAGCAGCAGCACGTCGGCCGTCGTCAGCATGAGGCGGGCCATGAGGATGCGCGCCTGCTCGCCCCCCGAGAACGTACTCACCCGACGATCGAGGGTCTCGGGCGCAAACAGAAAGCGGCGCGCCCACGCCGCGATGTGGATGGCCTGGCCGCGATAGACGACCCCTTCGCCGCCGGCCGGCGCCAACGCCGTCCGCAACGTGTCCTGCGGATTGAGCTGGGCGCGGTTCTGGTCGAACAGCACGACCTGCAGGGCCGGGGCGCGCTCGACCGTACCCGCTTCGGGTGCATCCTGGCCGGTCAGCAGGCGCAGAAACGTAGACTTGCCGCTGCCGTTGGGCCCGAGCAGCCCCAGCCGCAAGCCCGGCGTGAGGGTCAGTGTCAGGTGCTCGAACAGGCGGCGTCCGCCTCGGCTCTGGGCCGCGTCTTCGACGACGAGCAGATCCTTGGACTTCCGATCGGAACCGGACAATGCGATGCCCGAATCGCGGCGGATGCCCGCGCGGCCGCGCATGTCGGCCAGCTCGCCCTGCAGGCGCACGGCCTCGTCGATGCGCGCCTGCGCCTTGCGGGTGCGCGCGGGCGCCTTGCGGCGCAGCCACTCGATTTCGCCGCGCACCTTGTTCGCCAGCGTTTCCTGGTAGGCCGCCTGCTGCGTGAAGAACTCCTCGCGCCGCGTGAGGAACTCGCTGTAATTGCCCGGAACGCTGAAGTAACCCTGCGGATACTTCCGGTCGAGCTCCACGACGCGCCTCGTGACGTTTTCGAGAAAGTAGCGGTCGTGGGTCACGACCACGAAGGCCTGGCGGGAATCGACCAGGTACTCTTCGAGCCAGAGGATGCCTTCCAGATCGAGATGGTTCGTCGGTTCATCAAGCAGAAGCAAGTCCGGCTTCTTGACGAGCTCGCGTACGATGGCGAGGCGTTTGCGCCATCCGCCGGAAAAGGTATCGACGTTCTGTTCCGGATCTTGGAACCCCGCCCGTCCGAGCAGCACGCGCGCCTCGGATTCTTTTTCGAACGCTTCGCGCGGCAGATCGTGCTGCGCGTCGATGACCGCCTGCAGCGCGGTGATGCCGGGCGCAAAGCGATCGGACTGCGGAAGGTAGGCCAGCCGTGCCCCCTTGGCGACGGCGCGCTCACCGGTGTCGCTCGTCTCGATCCCCGCGAGGATTTTCAGCAGGGTCGACTTGCCGGATCCGTTCGGACCGATGAGGCCCAGGCGCTCGTCATCCTGGACGGCGATCGTAATCCCCTCGAACAGCGGAGCGGCGCCGAAGGACTTGGACAGATTCTGGCAACTGAGGATGGGGGGCATAATCTACGGTCATCCATGGTAACACCGGAAGCCATCAGTTTCCGTCCGATCGAGAAGCGCTCGACCGGTGGAATCTGGCGCCATGCGCGCTGTACCGCGACGATCCGCTCTACGCCTCGCTGCACATCCATCTTCTTATCCCTCTCCAAATTACCCCTCTCCTTACGAAGGAGAGGGGCCGACGGCGCCGGCAGCGCCGACGGGGGTGAGGTGCGCAGACGAGGGTGAGGTCCCTTACGCAGCCTTCCGTTCCGCCCGGCGGAACGAAAGGCGCTCGCCGTCGACATCCGCCTCGACCGTCACCGGTTCGGTGCCGTCGCCCAGCTCGCCGTCGAGGATGCGCAGGGCCAGCGGGTCCTGCACTTCCTTCTGGATGAGCCGCTTGAGCGGACGCGCGCCGTAGACCGGATCGTAGCCGCGGTTGCCCAGCCATTCGCTCGCCGCCGGCGAGAGCACGAGATCGATCTTGCGCTCGGCGAGCCGCTTGCGAAGGCTCTGGAGCTGAATGTCGACGATGTGGTGAATCTGATCGCGCCCCAGGGCGCGGAAAATTACGATGTCGTCGATGCGGTTGAGGAACTCGGGGCGGAAGTGCTGGCGCACCACGTCCATGACCGCAGTCCGCATTCCCTCGTAGTCTTCGGTCTGGCCGGTAATGGCGTGGCTGCCGAGGTTGCTCGTCATGATGATGACGGTGTTCTTGAAGTCGACCATCCGGCCCTGTCCGTCGGTCAGGCGGCCGTCGTCGAGCACCTGGAGCAGCACGTTGAACACATCCGGATGCGCCTTCTCGACCTCGTCGAAGAGGATGACGCTATAGGGGCGCCGGCGCACGGACTCGGTCAACTGGCCCCCTTCTTCAAAGCCGACGTATCCCGGGGGTGCGCCGATGAGCCGCGCCACCGTGTGCTTCTCCATGTACTCGCTCATATCGAGGCGCACCATGGCCTGCTCGTCGTCGAAGAGGAATTCGGCGAGCGCGCGGGCCGTCTCGGTTTTCCCCACGCCCGTGGGTCCGAGAAAGAGGAAGCTGCCGAGCGGGCGGTTCGGGTCAGACAGGCCTGCGCGGCTGCGGCGCACGGCGCTCGCCACGGCCGTGAGCGCTTCGTCCTGGCCGACAACCCGCAGTCGCAGGCGGTCTTCCATGTGGATGAGCTTCTCCTTTTCACCTTCGAGCATCTTGGAGACGGGGATGCCGGTCCACTTGGAGACGACACGCGCAATCTCTTCGTCGGTCACTTCTTCCTTGAGCAGCGACTCGCCCCCTTCCTGCAGTTGTTCGATTTCACGCTGTGCGTCGGCGAGGCTCTTCTCCAGATCGGGAAGCGTGCCGTACTTCACCTTCGCGGCGGCATCGTAATCGGAGTTGCGCTCGGCGGCGGCCATCTGGTTGCGCACGTCTTCGAGCTGCTCCTTGGCGCCGCGCAGCTTCTGAATGAGCTCCTTCTCGCGCTCCCACCGGGCGCGGAAGGCCTGGCTCTTCTCCTTGAGCTCGGCCATTTCGCGCTCGATCTTTTCAAGACGGTCGCGCGAGGCCGGATCGTTCTCTTTCTTCAGCGCCTGCCGTTCGATTTCGAGCTGGGTCGTGCGCCGATCGATCTCGTCCAGGGCCGTCGGCTTGGAGTCGATTTCGATGCGGAGGCGGCTGGCGGCTTCGTCCACGAGGTCGATGGCCTTGTCGGGGAGGAAGCGATCCGTAATGTACCGGTTCGACAGGCTCGCCGCCGCCACAATGGCGGAGTCGGTGATGCGCACGCCGTGGTGCACTTCGTAGCGCTCTTTCAGGCCGCGCAGGATCGACACCGTGTCTTCGACTGACGGCTCCTGCACGAGCACCGGCTGAAAGCGGCGTTCGAGCGCGGCATCCTTTTCGATATGCTTGCGGTATTCGTCGAGCGTGGTCGCGCCGATGGCGTGCAGCTCGCCGCGCGCCAGGGCCGGCTTGAGCATGTTCGAGGCGTCCATGGCCCCTTCGGCCGCGCCGGCGCCGACGAGGGTGTGCAGCTCGTCGATGAAGAGGATGATTTCGCCTTCGGCGGCTGTGACCTCTTTGAGCACTGCTTTCAGCCGATCCTCGAATTCCCCGCGATACTTGGCGCCCGCGACCATGGAACCGAGGTCGAGCGCGAGAATCCGCTTGTTCTTCAGTCCTTCGGGAACGTCGCCGTCGACGATGCGGCGGGCGAGCCCTTCGACGATGGCGGTCTTGCCGACCCCCGGTTCGCCGATGAGCACGGGATTGTTCTTCGTGCGCCGCGAAAGTACCTGCACGGTACGCCGGATCTCTTCATCGCGGCCGATGACCGGATCCAGCTTGCCGCGCTTCGCGAGCGCCGTCAGATCCTTGGCATACCGTTCGAGCGCCTGGTACTTGTCTTCGGGGTTCTGATCGGTCACGCGCTGACTGCCGCGAACCTGCTGCAGGGTCTGGAGAAGCTTCGCGCGGTCGAACCCGGCCTGCTTGAACAGCGCCGCCGTGGCCCCCGCGCTGTCGAGCGCGGCGAGCAGAAGGTGTTCGGTGGAAACGTACTCGTCCTTGAGCTGCTTCGCCTCGTCTTCGGCCTTCGTGAACAGGCGCGAGAGGCGCCCCGACAGGTTCGGCGAGGCGCCCCCGGAGACGCGGGGCAGCTTGCTTACAGCGTCGTTGAACTGCTGCAGCAGGGCGTCGGGATCCTGGCCGGCCTTCTGCACGATGGGGCGCACGAGCCCTTCGCTGTCGGTGAGCAGCGACACCATCAGGTGCTCGACTTCGACCTCGGGGTTGCCCTGTCGATTGGCGACGCCGAGGGCGTCCTGAACCGCCTGCTGAGCTTTCACGGTAAATCGATCGAATCGCATGCGCGAGTTCCTCCTGTGAGACCAATATGCGCACGGATCCGCGATTTGCAAGGGGGCGCACCTGCCCGCAATGCCAAATGCCCGCTGGCCAATGCCCGAGCCATCCGTGAATGGGGTAGAAGCGGTTCGGCTGTTCGTTTCTCGTTGGTCTTGGCCGACGTCCGGCGTCTTACGTCCGGCGTCCGGTCTCCGCCGTCCGCTCTGGCCTACCGAGCGGTCGGGGTGCTATCATGTTGGCTCAACGCGTCATCGAGAGGTCTCCGCCATGATCAAGATCCCCACGAATCCCGACGATTTCTTCGACTCCTTTATTCCGACGACCTATCAGCAGGTCATGGCGGGACGCAAGCTTCCCGACGTTCCCTACAAGGTGACCGTCAGCGTGGGCTCGCGCACGTGGCTCTTCGGCTATCACGGCGGCAAACTGGAGCACCGCGCCGGAGCGAAGCCGGAAGAGGGGGACATCCGCGTCTCCCTGACGGAAGAAGACTTCTCGGAGCTCGTGCGCGCCGCCCGCTCGAATGCGCCCGAAGAGCTGCCCGAGCCGCCGCCGGTTCCGCCCACCTACCAGTTCCCCGACATCCAGACCCTGAAGGGCTGCATCCGTTCGGTCATCGACGACCTGGGGGATAAGCGGACCGTGGACGTCATCTTCGGCGACGCTCCCGCCGGCAAGCCGACGGCGACCGTGCACACGACAGTGGATTTCATTGTCGGTCTGCAGGGGAAGACGCTCGCGGTCGATCAGATCCTGAAGGCCGGGGGCGTCAAGGTCGAGGGGGACTTCAGCTACGTGCTGCGCGTCGCCAACGCCCTCACCGGCAAGACGCGGCGGCGGGAACGCTGATTCGCCGCGCGCGCCGCGGCCGCCCCTGCTCTTCTTTTCCGCCTCATCTGTGGTATTGGTCCCTCATGAACAATCGCTTCGTTCGCACGCTGTATGCCGTGGGCCAGATCGCCCTGGTGCTTTTTGCCTACCTCTGGTACCGGCGCGTCACCTATTATCGCGTCGGGCGCGATGGGCGGCGCGAAGCCCTCAACCGGGTTCACGAGCAGTCGGCGCGCCGGCTGTTCGTGACCTTCGGACGCCTGCGCGGCGCCTACATCAAACTCGGCCAGTGGCTCTCGACGCAGGCCATTCTGCCGCCGGCCTACCTGATCGAGTTCGCGAAGATGCAGGATCAGGTGGAACCGCTCCCCTTCGCCCGCATCGAGGCCGCCCTCGAGCGGGCCTGGGGGGCTGACTGGCGCGACCGCTTCGACGATGTCGAGGAGAAACCGCTGGCCGCCGCCTCCATCGCCCAGGTGCACCGGGCCAGGCTCAAGGGGGGGCGCGAGGTCGTCATCAAGTGCCAGTATCCCGGCATCGAACGGTTCTTCTCAAAGGACCTCGCCCTCGTCGAAGTCATGCACCCCTGGTACGTGCGCGCCATCGAGCTGAACTTTCCCGAACTGCGCACGACCATCGATCACCGGGCGATGATTGCGGAACTGTTCCGCTACATCAACCGTGAGCTCGACTACGTGAACGAGCTGCACTACCAGAACAAGATGCGCGAGCTGTTCGCGACGTGGAAGAGCGTCATCATTCCCGAGCCGATTGAGGGGCTCTGCACGCCGCACGTGATCTGCATGGAGTACATCGAGGGGACGCGCATCCTCCCCTGGTTCGAGGCTGCCAATCAGGAAGACCGCGACAAGGTCTACGAGACCTTCGTCGACATGGCGCTCTACACGATGGTCGCCAAGGGAATCTTTCAGTCGGATACGCACCCCGGCAACTTTCTCATCACCCCCGACCACCGGCTCGTCCTGCTCGACTTCGGCTGCGTGAAGGAGCTCAAGCCCGAGTTCCGCAAGGGGACGATCGGGCTCGTGCAGGCCTATCTGAACCGGGATCCCCAGGCCGGCGCCGAGATCCTGTGGAACCTGGGATTCCGCACGCGGCAGCAGACGATCGAGTCGCTGACGAAGTGGATGGAGTACGCCATCAAGATGTCCGACGTCGTGCTCGATCACTTCAAGCACGGCCACGATCTGGTGGCGCACCTGCAGGACAATCTGGCGGCGCTCAGCAAGGAGTTCACCGACCTGAACAGCCAGCACTCGGTCGCCAGCGTGCCCGAAGAGTACATGCTGCTCGGCCGCGCCCTGGCCACCTCTCCGGTGCCCCTCGACAAGTACAAGCCGCAGGTGGACGTGATACCCCTCGCCCTCGAGCACCTGGCCGAGGCGGGGCGGGATTAGCCGGACGCCGGACGTCGGCGAAGCAAGGGCTTCCAAACCTCCCGCTTCGCGGCCCGCTCGTCGTGCGCCTTGTGAGTCAGGACTCCCCGGGGGGAGCATGCACGCTGCGAATGGCAGATTGCAGATGAAACGCCAGTTGCCGGCCGTTTCCACAGAGCCCTGAAGGGGCGACGGCCAATTGCCCAGGGCAGCGCCCTGGGTAGCGGAAGGGTCTGCCCTTTTTCCTCTTGTCCTTCCCGCGAGCGTCGGCGAGCAGCCGGCACCTGGTACCCCTGCGGAGGCCACCCCGAGCGAGTAGACCAGGGTCCTTTCCGGAAATCAGACGTCCGACGTCTGCCCTAGGCCTCGATCTCGTCCAGCAGAATCTGGACCTTCTGTATGAGGTCGGCAGGGTCGATGGGCTTGGTCACATAGGCGTCGCAACCGCTGGCGAAGCAGCGCTGGAGTTCCTTTTCGTCGTCACGGGCGGTCACGATCACGACGGATACGTTCGCCAGCTCGGGGCGCGACTTGATCACCTTGCAGATGGTGTCGCCGTTCATGCCCGGGAGCATCAGATCAAGGAGGACGATGTCCGGCTTCTCGTGAAGAATCATCTTCAGCGCGTCGGTCCCGTTCTCGCAGGTCAGCATCTCCAAATCAAGGCCCGCGAGAATCTCGCGCTCCTGTTCCAGGATGCTGCGCACGTCGTCAACCAGCAGGATACGTGCTCTGGACATATAGGGCCCTCCCTCAAGGCCTATACATTGTACAGGCCGCCAGACCGAGTACGCAAGCTAACCCCCTGGATTCTCTTGGCAATTCGGCCCCGCGGAACAAAAAGGGCCCGAAAGGCACATGTCCTTCCGGGCCCCGGAATCTGCGGTCGAGAGGAGCTCAGCCGCCCAGCACGTTGCCGAGCTTCATGGCGAGGCCCATGTCGCCCTGGACCTTGAGCTTGCCGCTCATGAAGGCCATCTGCGGGTTCAGCTTGCCGCCCACGATGTTGACGAAGTCTTCGTCGCCAACCGTGATCGTGCACTGCGCGTCGCCTTCGCCGGCTTCGACAGCCGCGTCGGGACCGAGCTTCACGCGCCACACGCCGCCGTTGTCACCGGTAACGTTGAACTTGTAGGTCGCGTTGAGGGAAGCAACCTTGTCCTTGTTGCTTTCCAGGTTCTTCGGGATCTCGTTTTCGAAGATCTCTTTGGGCGTCATGTGTGCAATCTCCCATACAGGTAAAAAGGGAACACTGAAACGGATACTGAATGATGATTCAGTCAACACACCGTAGCATGCCATCCGCACGCCTGTCAAGAGAACCGTCCGGTCGCCGGAGCGCAGTCGAATCCAAATTGCACCGGGGATTCGAGGGTGCCATTCTGGGGACAGGACCGCATGGGGAGAAAGGGGAGGTATGGACGGTTCGCGCCTGCTCGGGGCCGGCGTCATCATGTCGCTGCTGTTGCTGTTGTCGCTCGCCTTCTCGCCGCCCGCGCGGGCTGAAAGCGGGTGGCGCGTGCGGGTTCAGCAGCGCGCGCTGACCCACCGGCTCGTTGCACTCGGGTACAGCCGCGGCGACGCCGAACGGACCATTGCCGCCCTGTCGGCGGCCGAACTCGAGCGCCTGTCGCGCAACATCGGGCTCACCCGGCCGGCCTCGACGCTCGCCTCGGTACTGGGCCTGCTCGTCTTCGTACTCTTCGGTCTGCTCGTGCTCCGGGTCTGGAGGTAAGCATGCTGGGCCCGCTGTTTGCCGCGCTGCTTTCCGTGTCCGAACCGGCCGCCGCTCCGGCCCGCGAAGATGCCTGGCTGAGCCGTCAGCAGAACATCCTGCGCATCGAGCAGGCGATTCTTGGAGACGGCCTGGCCAACGTCTCGGTGTCGGACGAGGAGGTTCGCCGCCGACTCTCGGGGATGAGCAATCAGGAACTGCGCGAGCTGGCCGGTTCGCTCGATGAGCGCGCGAGTCTGCGCAGTCCGCTCATGATTGTCGCCGGCAGCGTGCTGATGCTGATCTTCGTCGTCCTGATCGTGGTTGCCGTGCTGGAGTAACCTCCGGAAGCGCCAACGAACAAGGGCCTGTGTACACAAGGTACTTTCGGGTCAATCGTCAATCGTCAATCGTAAATCGTCAATTGCCAATCGCCTGACTCGTCACTGGCTGAAGCGCCAAGCGCCAAGCACCGAGCGCCAACAAAGCAAGGGCCCTTGTGCACAAGGTACTTTCCGGTCAATCGTCAATCGTCAATCGTAACTCGTCAATTGCCTGACTCGTCACTCCCAGCAGTTTCGCCACCACCTCGCCGATCGCCGGGGCTGCCGTGAGTCCCGGGCTCTCGATACCGATCAGATTGATCCAGCCGGCGAGGCCGCGGTCGGTCTCCTGGCGCACCACGAAGTCGCGGAAGCTGCCGTCGGCCGCCAGCTTGGGCCGGATGCCCGCATAGGCGGGAACGAGATCCCCCGCGGTCAGCTCGGGAACGTAATGACGTGACTCCGCGAGCAGGGCGGCCGCGCGCTCCGCATGCACAGAGTAGTCGAATTCCCCATTCGGCAGGCGCGGTGCGGGTTGCGCATCGGGCCCCAGCCGCACCCCTCCCGCCGGATCGCAGACGAGATGCGCGCCGAGGTGGGTTCCCGCGGCGGGGGGGATCGGGTAGATCAGGTGCGGAAGCCTCCCGCGCAGCCGGGGAACTTCGAAGAGATTCCCCTTCCAGAAATGCTGGCGGTAGCCGACCGCATCCACGTCGATGCCGGCGAGCGCGGCGACCCGGTCGGCCTCGAGCCCCGCGGCGTTCACGACGGCATCGGCGCCGATTTCCACATGGGTCCCCTGCGGAAGTTCCACCGTCAGCGTGTAGCCGGAAGCGGAAGGCTCGACCGCCGCGAGCCGATGCCGCAGCGCCACGGTTCCCCCCGCGGCGAGGAAATCAGCCTCGAAGGAGCGGACGAGGTCGTGCGCCGAAACGATGGCCGAGGAGGGAACCTCCAGGGCGCCGCCGATGCGCAGCCAGGGGAAGCGGGCGGTGATCTCCTGTGCGGAAGCGAATGCGACCCCGGGGATCTCGAGGGCCCGCGCGTGGCGGTGCAGCCGCTCGAGCGCCGCCGCCCCACGGTCCCCTTCCCCTTCACCGATGACCACCCACTTGCCGACCGGGCGGAAGGGGACGTTTCGTCGCGCGCACCATTCGTGCAGCAGCGCGTTGCCGCGGATACAGAGCAGCGTTTTCAGACTTTCGGGCGGATAGAAGAGCCCCGCGTGCACGACCTCGGAGTTGCGGCTCGTGGTTTCGAGGCCGAGCCGCTCGTTGCGCTCGAGGAGCACCGTGGCCAGGCCGCCCCGCTGCAGGGCCCGGGCAACCGCCATGCCTACCACCCCGCCGCCGACGACGGCCGCGCCGAAGCGGAGCTCGGTCACGCCTCGGGCTCCGCCTCGATTTCGAGCTGCGCCCGAAGCAACGCGGCGAGCCGCTCGCCCAGCTGCCGCCCGATGGCGGCACGGTCGGGGCCGGCGACCCCGAGCGTGGCCAGCGAGCACATTTCGATGGGGAGGCCGCAGGGGTGGATCTTGTGGAAGGGGGCAAGATCGTTGTCGACGTTCAGGGCGAGGCCGTGCATGGTCACATCCCGGTGCACGGCGAGGCCGATGCTCGCGAGCTTCTGCGCGCCGACGAAAACGCCGCGCCACCCCTCCTTTCGTTCCGCAAGCAGGCCGAACGACGCGGCGACGTCGATAATCGCCTGCTCGATCGCTTCCACCAGATTTGGCAGAGTAAGCCGCCAGGCGTCGAGCGGAAGGATCAGATAGACGACGGCCTGCCCCGGCCCATGGAAGGTGATTTCGCCGCCGCGGTCGGTCTTGAAGATCGGAATCGATTCGTCGCGCTCCTTGAAGCGATCGGGGGCGTCGCGGCGGCCCAGGGTGTACACCGGTTCGTGCTCGAGCGAGAGGAGGATCGGCGCGCTTCCCCCGCGGACCTCGTCGTGCGCGCGGCGCTGCAGGTCGAGGCCGTGCTCGTAGGAAACCCGGCCGCATTCGCGGAAGCGGAGGATGCGCGCGCTCATGCCCGCGCCTCCGCCTCGGAAGCGTCGACGGCCGCCTGCAGGGAATGCACGTAGCTCCCGTCGAAAAGCGCAACGTGCACGAGCAGCGGATAGATCTGCCAGTAGCGGCGGCGGCGCACATAGCCCTGATCGCGGGGATAGACCTCGTCGTAGCCCGCGTAGAATTCCTCGGAAAAGCCGCCGAAGAGTTCCGTGAACGCCAGTTCGACTTCGCGTTCCCCATAGTAGACGGCGGGGTCGAAGACGATGGGCTGCTCCGGGGCCGTGAAGGCGACGTTGCCCGACCAGAGGTCGCCGTGCAGGAGGGCGGGCACGGGGCGGTAGTCCGCCAGCAACGCGGCTGCGGAATCGGATTCCACCAGGCGGCGGATGCGATCCGCGAGCCCGGGGGGAACGCGCGCGCCCGCCTGGCGGAGCATCGGCAGAACGCGCCGCTCGCTCCAGAAGGCCGTCCAGTCGCCGAGGGGATCGTTCGTCTGTGGCAGGCGGCCGATGAAGTTGTCGGCGCGGAATCCGAAGGCGTCCTGCGTCACGCGATGCAGGGCGGCGAGCCCGCGCCCGAGCGCGCCCCATCCGGCGGCGGAAGGGGTGACGGCGTCGAACCAGCGGAGCACGAGAAAACCCGTGCCGTCCATTTCGCCGCTGGCGACGACCTCGGGAACGGTGAGGAACTGCGCCGCTTCCCCCTGTGCGCGGAAGGCCACAGCGAGCGCCGCGAGCCCCTCGGCCTCGGCAGCGAAGAGGCGCGGCTCCTCGGCGTTCCACTTCACGAAGAAGCGTTCGCCGGAAGCGGACGTCCAGGCGCATTCGGCGCTGACGTCGCCGCCGCCGACGGCGCGCAGGGAATTCGGAGGGCCCCCCAGGGTCTCGGACAGCCGGCGCTCGAGCGCAGGCGGCAGGGGACTCACCGACCGGCCTCGCGGCGGACGGTTTCGAGCAGGCCGGCGCAGGCCTCCTCGAGCATGGCGAAGACGGCGTGGAATCCGTCGTCGCCGCCGAAGTACGGGTCAGGCACGTCGACAGGCCCCCGCGAACCGTGGCTCAGCATCATGGAAACCTTGTTGCGATGGGCGTCGTTGCGCGCCAGGCGCAGCACATTCGCGTGGTTCTGGTTGTCCATGACAAGAATGTAATCGAAGCGATCAAAGTCTTCGGCCGAGAACTGGCGGGCGCGCAGACCGGTAATATCGACCCCGTACCCTTGGGCGCAGGCCTGGGCCCGCCGGTCGGGCGGTTCGCCCACATGCCAGTTGCCGGTGCCGGCGCTGTCGATGTGGATGTGTTCGTGCAGGCCGGCCCGCTCCACGTGCCGCCGGAAGATCCCTTCGGCGAGCGGCGAGCGGCAGATGTTCCCCAGGCAGACGAATAGAACGCGCATCCCCAAAGGATACCACGGCGGCGCGAGGGTGCACGCGATCCCGGCCCCGCCACCGCATCCGAACCCCGCCACCGCCCCCTCCGCATGAGACACTCGCGTCTGAGGATCTCCCCCGCCTCCTCCATACCACGCGCGCATGTGCATGACGCATGTCCCGCGGAACCCAGGCCACGCGCGGGTTGGAGGAGGCGGGGGGACATGTCAGGTCCCTGCTCCCACTTCAGACGGACTCTTCGCAAAAAAACGCGCATGGACCTCAATCGAGGAAACCATGCGCGCGGCATTTCCTCCTCCGCGCTGGAGGAGGAGGACCGGGCGGGTCGATCCCGCCCGGAGGAGGTGGTGGAGTCAGGCGATCGACTGCTCGATGAAGCTCTTGAGCTGACCCTTGGGGGCCGCGCCGACGAGCTGGTTGACGAGCTTGCCCCCCTTGAAGATCATCAACGTCGGAATGCCGCGGATCGAGAAGCTGCCCGGGGTAGCCGGGTTCTCGTCGGTGTTGATCTTGCCGACCTTCAGCTTGCCCTTGTACTCACCGGCCAGCTCTTCGACGATCGGGCCGACCATGCGGCAGGGTCCGCACCACGGCGCCCAGAAGTCGACCAGCACCGGCAGGTCGCTCTGCAGAACTTCCTGCTGAAAGTTGCCGTCCGTAAACGTATGCATGTTGTCACCAGCCATGAGATGCTCCTTCCTGATTCACTTCTTCGCTGATTTCTCTGATTTCTGGCCGTGCCCCTCGGCGCGCGCACCCTGCGAACGCATCCACGTCACCAGTTTCTCGACCCACGGGTCGACCACGCGATAAACCACCGTCGTACCCACCCGCTCGCCGCGGACGATCCCGTGCGCGCGAAGCAGGCTCAAGTGCTGCGACACAGTGGCCTGCGCGAGCCCGAGACACTCCCCGATGTCCTTCACGCAGGTATCGGACGCGAGCAGCCCGGCGACGATGCGCAGACGGATCGGATGCCCGAGAATCCGCATGATCTCGGCCTCGTGCTCCAGCGTGACGCCCTCGTCGAGCGCCCAGTTTCGCGCCTGGTTTCCCGCCACGTTCGCTCCCGCAAGGCCACCCGGAAGGTGACCCGTCGCGCAAAGACCTTCAAGTATTCAAATATCAGAATATATCAAGTGTCGACGCCCCGCAAGCGAAAACGGCCACCCCTTTTTCCCCAGGCGGCTTGGGAATCCGCTTTCCTCCCGAGCGGCGGGCGGGATGCCGCGCCGGATCCGGCCCGCCGCGCTTGCCCCATCCGCCGTTTTCGCCGGAACCTGAGGGGAACCGGAAGGAGTCCTCTCTTGCGCTACATGGCCCTGGCAGCGGATTACGACGACACGCTGGCGACCGGCGGACGCATTCCCGATCGAGTCGTCGCCGCGCTCGAGCGGGTCAAGGCGACCGGACGCCGCCTGCTGCTCGTGACCGGCCGGCAGATGAGTGATCTGCGCGCCCTCGCCCCCCTCCGACTCTTCGACCGCGTCGTGGCCGAGAACGGGGCCGTCCTCTATCTCCCCGAAACCGGCGAGGAGATTCCCCTCGCCTCCCCGCCGCCGGCCTCCTTCATCGCCGAGTTGCGCGCACGCGGCGTCGCGCCAGTGTCGACCGGGGCCGTCATCGTCGCCACCCACCGCCCGCACGAACACACGATCATGCATGCAATCTGGGAGATGGGGCTCGAGCTCCAGATCATTTTCAACGGGAATGCCGTCATGGTTCTGCCGCCCGGCACCAACAAGGCAAGCGGTCTCGGAGTCGCACTGCAGCAGCTCGGCCTCTCGCCGCACGAAGTCGTCGGGCTCGGCGATTCCGAAAACGATCACTCCCTGCTGGGCTTCTGCGAATGCGGCATCGCCGTCGCCAACGCCGTCAAACCGTTGCGGGCCGCGGCCGCCTGGGTTACGCAGGGAGAAGCGGGTGACGGCGCCATCGAAGTGGCCGGGGCGCTCGCCGACAGCGACCTCGCCTCTCTGCCCCTGCACATGCCCCACCGCGAAATTCCGCTCGGCATCGACGCATCCGGCGCCGTAGAGACCCTCCCGGTCTACGGCGTGAACGTGCTCGTCGCCGGTCCCTCAGGGGCCGGTAAGTCGACCTTCGCCACGGGCATCCTCGAGCGCCTGCGGCAGGCTGCGTACCAGGTCTGCATTGTCGATCCCGAAGGAGATTACGGCACGCTCAAGGAAGTCGTCTCGCTCGGCAACCGCGCCCGCGCGCCGGGCATCGACGAAGTGATCAGTTCGCTGAGCAACCCGCGGGTCGACGTCGCCGCGAATCTGCTCGGCATTCCCTTTGCAGATCGGCCGGACTACTTCATGCAGCTGCTCCCCAACCTGCTCGCCATGCGCGCCCGTACCGGACGCCCGCACTGGCTGCTGCTCGACGAGGTTCACCACTACCTCCCCGCAGTCTGGGGACTTTCGCATCTGACCATGCCGCAGAGGCTCGGCGAAACGCTGCTGCTCACGGTGCATCCCGACGAGGTCGCGCGCACGATTCTCGAGCAGGTTCACGTCGTCATCGCGGTCGGTCCCGATCCACAGGACACTCTCGGCCGCTACGCCGCGACCGTCGGCGAACGCGCGCCACAGTGGCACGGCGATCCGCCGCAGCGCGGAGAATTCGTGGTCTGGCGCCGCCGCATGCAGAAGCCGCTGCAGAAGCTGCGCACGATTCCCGGGCACACCGAACGTTTGCGCCACCTGCGTAAATACGCGGAAGGGGATCTGGGGGCCCGCAGCTTCTACTTCCGCGGACCGCGGGATCGGCTGAATCTGCGCGCGCAGAATCTGGTGCTCTTCTGCCAGATCGGCGAGGGGGTCGACGAAGATACCTGGCTGCACCACCTGCGCAACGGCGATTACGCGCGCTGGCTGCGCGAGGCCATCAAGGACGAGCCGCTCGCCGCCCGGGCCGATGCTCTCGCGGCCCGCGCCGACGTCACGGCGCGCGAGAGCTACCGCGTCCTGCGCACGGCCATCGAAGAGCGCTACATCCTGCCGCCCCTGCCCTGAACCGCCGCACCCCGCGCCGCCACGACAAAGGCGCACGACCGCGCGGCGGCGGCGTGCCCCATGTTAGAATCTAGGAGTTCCGCGTTTCCCGCGCCTCCGGTTCCTTGTCCTCTCGTCGGCGCAACCGGTCGCGGATTCTTTTTCTGCGAGGCTGTCCATGTGGAATGAGTTGCCGTTCGATCCGAAATCCGTCCTGCGCAGGCTGCTGCGCAACGGGGGCGAATATGCCGATCTCTTCGTCGAGGATCTCGACTCCACCTTTCTCGGCTACGAAGCGGGCAAGCTCGACGACATCGTCACCGGCATCGACCGCGGCGCAGGCCTGCGCCTCATCGTCAACCAGCGCACGATTTACGCCTATACCAACGATCTGACCGAGGCCGGCCTGATCGCCCTGGCCGAACAGATGTCGTCGGCGGTACGCCTCGGGCAGCACGGGCACCTGGGCGCGCTGCAGGCCGGGCGCCCCGGCGTCCACTCACCGATTGCCCGGCCGCCGTATCTCGCGCCGCTCGCCGACAAGATCAAGCTTCTCGAACGCGCCAACGCCGAGGCCTGGGGCTCGAGCGATCTCGTCAAGCAGGTGCGGGTCGCCTACCGCGACAAGCGCCGCCGGCTCGCCTTCGCCGCCTCGAGCGGGGAACAGACGGAAGAGGAACAGCAGAGCCTGGTCTTCTTCACGCACGTCACCGCCGCCGACGAAAAGAGCATCCAGACCGGATACGAACCGGTGGGCGGCGTGGAAGGGCTCGAAATCTTCGACCGCGTTTCCCCCGAAGAGGTCGCGCGCATCGCCTCCGATCGCGCCCTGCAGGCCCTCCGTTCCCCCGCGGCGCCGGCGGGTACCATGCCGGTCGTCCTCTCTTCGGAGGCAGGGGGAACCATGGTGCACGAGGCGGTCGGCCACGGCCTCGAAGCCGATCTGGCCAGCCAGGGGCTTTCGGTTTACCAGGGAAAGCTCGGACAGAAGGTCGCCTCGGAGCTCATCACCGTCGTGGACGACGGCACGATGGCGAACCGGCGCGGCTCTTTCGGCTATGACGACGAGGGTACGCCAAGCCAGCGCAACGTGCTCATCGAAAACGGCATTCTCAAGTCCTACATGTACGATCGCCTCATGGCGCAGCGCGACGGCGTGCAGAGCACCGGCAATGGCCGCCGCGAGAATTACCGCCACCGCCCCATCGTGCGCATGACGAACACCTACATCGACCGGGGCACGATGAACCCCGACGATATCGTCAAGGCGACCGACCACGGCCTGTTCGTCAAGAAGATGGGGGGCGGCCAGGTGAACACCGTGAACGGCGACTTCGTCTTCGAGGTGACCGAGGGCTATCGCATCGAGAACGGGAAGATCGGCGAACCCGTGCGCAACGCGACGCTCACGGGGAATGGTCCCAAGGTCCTGCAAATGGTCGACATGGTCGGCAACGACCTCGGCTTCGCCATCGGCACCTGCGGCAAAGACGGCCAGGGGGTCCCCGTCACCGACGCCCAGCCCACGCTGCGCATTCCGGAGCTGGTGGTCGGGGGCTCGTGAGGCCTGACCGCTACAGCGGCTTTTTTACCGGGAACTAGATCCCCAGCTTCTTGAAGAGGTCGTCCATATCTTCGGCGTCATGGACGTCTTCGCCAGCCGCGGATTTCCGTAGCGTATCGGCGGTAACCGCGTTGGGAATCCGCACGGCGAACGGCAGGCCCTTGTGCAGTTCCACCTGGCGGTAAAATATGCGGATGGCTTCCGTTGCCGAAATACCCAGCTCAAAAACCTTTTAAGCATTGCGCTTGAGCTTCGCCTCCACTCGGGCATGAATCATTGCGGTCTTCGTTGCCATGGATTCTCCCCTTGCGATCACTGTATATCAATCGCTACACGGGAGGAAATGCGACCCTGACTTCGTTTCGGGGCGTGGAGAGCGGTCACAGATATTATTGCGGTTTCCAAAAGACTGCAACCGTACCCAACACTCCCCCTCCAAAGCAATGCGCTTGGCGGGCGGCCGTCTGAATACCATCCCGGCCCCCGGCCACCAAGGCGCCCCCACACCCCCCCTCCGTTCGCCTCCAACCCCCGGTGCGGTTATACTGATCCTTTTTACTTCCCGAACCCCGCAGGGAGCACGGATATGGCGCAGATTCTCGACGGCAAGGCACTGGCCCAGCGACTTCGCACCCGCATGGCCGAGCGGGTCGCGCGGCTGCGCGACGACAAGGGAATCCTTCCGGGCCTCGGCGTCATTCTCGTGGGCGACAACCCGGCCAGCCAGGTCTACGTGCGCAACAAGGGGATCGCCTCCCGCGACGCCGGGTTCCACTTCGAGGAGCTGCGCCTGCCCGAGAATGCCTCGCAGGACGACGTGCACGCCGCCATCGACCGCATGAACGCGGCCGCCGACATTCACAGCTACCTCGTGCAGCTGCCGCTGCCGAAGCACCTCGACGAAATGAAGGCGCTGCAGCGGATCGCCGTCGAGAAGGACGCCGACGGTCTGCTCCCCGCCAGCCTCGGGCAGCTCGTGGCCGGCCTGCCGGGACCCATTCCGTGCACGCCCCATGGCGTCATGAAGCTGCTCGAGGAAGCGCAGTGCGACCCGCGCGGTAAGCATGCCGTCGTCATCGGCCGCAGCAACATCGTCGGCAAGCCGATGGCCCTCCTGCTCCTGCGCGCCGACGCCACGGTCACCATCTGCCACTCGCGCACCCCCGACCTGCCCGCCGTCGTGCGCGGCGCCGACATCGTGGTCGCCGCCGTGGGCCGCGCCCGCATGGTCAAGGGAGACTGGCTGAAGCCGGGCGCCGTCATCATCGACGTGGGCATGAACCGCGACGAACAGGGGAAACTCTGCGGCGACGTCGATTACGATTCCGCCAGCGCCGTCGCCTCGGCCATCACGCCCGTCCCCGGCGGGGTCGGGCCGATGACCATCGCCATGCTGCTCGAGAACACCTTCCAGGCCGCGCTGCGGGCCGCCGGCGTTTCTGACGCGGGCGCCTACGCATGAAGACGCTGCTTCTGCTGTGCGCCCTCGTGGCCGCCGATGCCGGCATGTGGCGCTATGAAGACGCCGCCGGCAACGTCAACTTCACCAATAACCTCGACGCAGTTCCGCTGGAATTCCGCGCCAAGGCGACCCGCTTCGAGCCGCGCTCCGACCGGGTGCAGAGCGAGGCCGCCCTCGGCGCCGGCGGGATCGCCGCCTATGCCTCGCAGAAGGAACTCGACGAGGCGGCCGCGCTCACCCAGGCCCAGGCTGAAGAGCGGCTGCGCGCGGGCCGGCTGACCGAGGCCCAGGTGCGTTATCTGGTGGAGCGCGGCGTGCTGCGCACCTCGGCGCTGGGCGACACGGTGCGCTCGGGCCGGACACAGGCAGAACTGGCCGCCGAGCGCGCGCAGGCAGCGAAGGCTGCGAACGAGGATCCGCTCGGGCTCGGCAAGCTGGCCGTGCCGATGGCCAGCCCGCAGGGTATCCGCGAGCGGCTGCGGCCGATTACCGAGAGCCCCAAGTTCCGCTGGTCGCTGATCGGCGAGGGGGTGCTCATGGGCATTCTCATCGTCGCCCTCCCCTTCGCGCTGCGCAAGTACCATGAAGACGGCACGCGCCGCATCGTGCGTCTCTCTTTCATCTTCATCTTCGTCATCATCTCGGCGACGGGGAACCTCGTGCTCTTCCGCGACGAAATCGCACTGCTCTTCGGCGTCGCGAAAGACGTGCAGACTGCCGGCGCTCCCCAGCCTCCGAACCCATCCGGAAAGAATCATGAGCGATAAGAAAACTCCGTTGAACGCGACGCACCGCAAGGCCGGGGCGCGCATGGTCAGCTTTGCCGGGTGGGACATGCCCGTGCAGTACGCCGGCGTCATTCAGGAACACAAGGCCGTGCGCGAAAAGGCGGGCCTGTTCGACGTCAGCCACATGGGCGAGATCTGGGTGACCGGGCCCAATGCGGCCGCCGTCTGCCAGCATCTGATCACCAACGATGTCGGCCTGCTGCAGGAAGACGGCCAGATCATCTATTCCGCCGTGTGCCAGCCCGACGGGGGAACCGTGGATGACGTGCTGCTGCACCGCATTTCGCCGACGGAATACCTGTTTGTCGTGAACGCCGCCAACATCGACAAGGATTTCGCCTTCTTCTGCGAACACGCGCCGCAGGGGGCCGAGCTGACGAACCGTTCGGACGACTGGGGGCAGCTCGCCCTGCAGGGTCCCCTGAGCCAGCAGATTCTGCAGCCGCTCGTCGACGTCGCGCTCGACGACATCGCCTACTACACTTTCAAGCCGGCCACGATGGCAGGGATCCGCGGATTGCTGGCCCGCACGGGATACACCGGCGAAGACGGCTTCGAGCTCTACGTGCCGGCCGACCGCGTGGTGGAACTCTGGAACAAAGTGATGGAGGCCGGCGCTCCCCAGGGGCTCGAGCCCATCGGTCTCGGCGCCCGCGACACGCTGCGCCTCGAAGCCGGCTATTCCCTGTACGGCCACGAGCTCTCGGCCACAATCACCCCCCTCGAGGCGAACCTCGGCTGGGTGACCAAGCTCGACGGCGACGATTTCGTGGGCCGCGACGCTCTGCGCAAGCAGAAAGAGGCCGGCATCCCCCGCCAGATCGTCGGCTTCCGCTTCACGGGCCGGGGCGTGCCGCGCGACGGCTACCCGGTGTGGAAGGGGGACGAGCAGCTCGGCGTCGTCACCAGCGGCACCATGAGCCCCATGCTGCAGACCGGCATCGGCCTGGCCCTCGTGAAGCGCGGCTCCCTGCAGGACGGGGACGCGCTCGACGTCGAAATCCGCGGAAAACGGTTTCCGGCCGTGGTCCAGCGCCCGCCGTTCGTCCCCTCGAACGTCCGGCGCAAGCCTCGAAAGGCTTGACACAGCCGAAATCCGATCCTGTACAATGTTCCCTTGAGCCCTCGCTTGGGCGAGCGGCCCGATAAGTACCCCGGTCTTCCGAGAAAGGAGCATCCCGGAAATGGATTTTCCGAAGCATCTCAAGTATACGCGCGAACACGAATGGGCCCTCATCGAGGGCGACGAAGTGACCGTCGGCATCACCGAATACGCGGCTGAAAAGCTCGGCGACGTCGTCTACGTCGATCTCCCCGAAGAAGGCGACTCGCTCGACGCGGGCGGCACGTTCGGCGCGGTCGAAAGCGTGAAGGCCGTAAGCGATCTCTACTCCCCGATCACGGGAACGGTCAAGGAGATCAACAAGTCGCTCGCCGACAGCCCCGAGGTCATCAACGAAGACCCGTACGTCGAGGCGTGGATGGTCAAGATCACCGTCGACGATCCCGACGAGCTCGAAGACCTGATGACGGCCGAAGCCTACGCGGCCTACATCGCCGAGAGCAGCGAAGAAGGTTCTGACGAAGAGGAATAAGGGCACGTCCCCTGTTCCGCACGGCGCAGCATTCGCCCCGGCTCCGGTCGGCGCGGATCCTGCGCTGTTTTTCTTATCCGCCCCGTGCCGATGCGGCTTCCGGCGCCGGGCGCACCGCCATTGACGGCCGCACCGCCCACCGGCATCCTGTTGAATTACGATTTTTTTCCTGCGAGTCATCCATGAGTCAGCGTACGCGTCTTTTCGAATCCACCGATCGTTTCGTCGACCGCCACCTCGGGCCCCGCGAAAGCGAGCTGCGCGAGATGCTCGACACCCTCGGCTACCGCACGCTCGACGAACTCATGGACGCCACGCTGCCGGCGGGGATCCGCAGCCGCACGCCGCTCGACCTCGAAGCGCCGCGCAGCGAGTTCGAGGCCCTCGCGGAACTGAAGGGCATTGCGGAACGCAACCAGATTTTCCGCTCCTTCATCGGCATGGGCTATCACGACACGGTCGTGCCGCCGGTCATCCAGCGCAACATCCTCGAGAATCCGGGCTGGTACACGCAATACACGCCCTATCAGGCCGAGATCGCGCAGGGGCGCCTCGAGGCGCTGCTCAACTTTCAGACGATGATCATCGATCTGACCGGCCTCCCCATTGCGAACGCCTCGCTGCTCGACGAAGGGACCGCCGCCGCCGAAGCCATGACGATGTGCATGGCCGCCAAGGCGAAGCGGAAGGATTCCCCGCGCGCCTTCTTCGTCTCGGAATCGTGCCACCCGCAGACCATCGAAGTCGTGCGCACGCGCGCCCGGGCGCTGGGAATCGAGGTCATCGTGGGGAACCATGAGGCCTTCGACTTCCACAAGCCGGTCTTCGGCGTGCTGCTGCAGTACCCGGCCACCGACGGCGTCATCTGGGACTACCGGGCCATCATCGACAAGGCGCACGAGCACGGCGCGCTGGTCGTCCTGGCGGCCGACATTCTGAGCCTCACGGTGCTCACGCCGCCGGGGGAACTCGGGGCCGACATCGCGGTGGGCAACACGCAGCGTTTCGGCGTGCCCCTCGGCTTCGGCGGACCCCACGCCGCCTACATGTCGACGAAGGACGAACACAAGCGCATCATTCCGGGGCGCATCGTCGGCGTCTCGCGCGACGTCGACGACAAGCCGGCCATCCGCCTGGCGCTGCAGACGCGCGAGCAGCATATCCGCCGCGACAAGGCGACGAGCAACATCTGCACGGCCCAGGTTCTGCTGGCCATCATCGCGTCGATGTACGCCGTCTATCACGGTCCGCACGGGCTGCGGAAGATCGCCGAGCGCGTCCACAGTCTGGCCCGCGTCGTCGAGAAGGGGCTGCGCCGTCTGGGCTACGACCTGCCGGCCACGCCGTACTTCGATACCCTGCGCGTGAACCTGGGCAAGATTGACCAGGATTCCCTCTTCCGCTTCGCCGCCGAGCGCCGCATGAACCTGCGCGCCCTCGACAGCCACCACGTCGGCATCGCCCTCGATGAAGCGGTGACGCGCGCCGACGTCGTCGCGCTCTTCGAAGTCTTCGCGCAGGCGGCCGGCAGCACGGTCGACTTCACGCCCGAGGATCTGGCCGAGGACGTCGGCTTCGACGCCGAGGCCTTCTATGCCCGCCGTTCCGCGTACCTCGAGCATCCGGTGTTCAACAGCTACCACTCCGAAATGGAGATGCTGCGCTACATCCACCGCCTGCAGAACCGCGACCTGTCGCTCACGACGAGCATGATACCGCTCGGCTCCTGCACGATGAAGCTGAACGCGACGGCCGAGATGTATCCGGTTACGTGGCCGGAATTCGGCCGTATCCATCCCTTCGCGCCCGCGGAGCAGACCCACGGCTACCGCCAGATGCTGCAGCAGCTCGAGCAGATGCTCATGGAGGTGACCGGTTTCGCCGGCATTTCGCTGCAGCCGAACGCCGGCTCACAAGGGGAATATGCGGGGCTGCTCGTCATCCGCCGTTACCACGAGAGCCGCGGTGAAGCGGAACGCAACGTCTGCCTCATCCCTAGCTCGGCCCACGGTACGAACCCGGCCAGCGCCGCGCTCGCCGGCATGAAGGTCGTGGTCGTCGAGTGCGACAACCAGGGGAACATCAACGTGGCCGACCTCAAGAAGAAAGCGGCCGAGCATGCCGCAAACCTGGCCGCGCTCATGGTCACCTATCCGTCGACCCACGGCGTCTTCGAGGAATCGATCGAGGAGGTCTGCGCCGTGGTGCACCAGCACGGCGGGCAGGTCTATATGGACGGCGCGAACATGAACGCCCAGGTCGGTCTCATCCGCCCGGGGGAATTCGGTCCCGACGTCTGCCACCTGAACCTGCACAAGACCTTCTGCATTCCGCACGGCGGCGGCGGCCCGGGCATGGGCCCCATCGGCGTGGCGGCGCATCTCGTCCCCTTTCTTCCCGGTCATCCCGTCGTGACCATCGGCGGCCCGAACGCCATCGGTCCCGTCTCGGCGGCCCCGTGGGGAAGCGCGAGCATCTTGCCGATCTCGTGGATGTACGTGCGCATGATGGGGGGCGAGGGGCTGCGCAAGGCGACCCAGGTCGCCATCCTCAACGCCAACTACATCGCGGCGCGCCTGGCCCCGCACTACCCCGTGCTGTACAAAGGGAAGCATAACCTGGTCGCCCACGAGTGCATCTTCGACACGCGCCACTTCAAGGAGACCGCGGGTATTGAAGTCGAGGATATCGCCAAGCGCCTGATGGACTACGGCTATCACGCGCCGACGATCTCCTTCCCCGTTCCGGGCACGCTCATGGTCGAGCCGACCGAAAGCGAATCGAAGGCGGAACTGGATCGCTTCTGCGACGCCATGATCGCCATCCGCCAGGAGATCCGCGATATCGAGGAAGGCCGCGCGGATCGCGAGCGGAACGTCGTGAAGCTGGCGCCGCACACGGCCGAGCAGGTGCTGCGCGAGACGTGGAACCGCCCCTACTCGCGTGAGCAGGCGGCTTTTCCGGCCGCGTGGGTGCGCGAGAACAAGTTCTGGCCGGCGGTCGGCCGCATCAATCAGGTCCTGGGCGACCGGAATCTGATCTGCGCGTGTCTGCCGATCGAGGCGTACGCGAGCGACGGGAGCGATTCCTGATTCCTGATTCTTGATTCCTGAGCAGCCAGGACCGAAGGACCGAACAGTCCGATAGCCGCCGTCCGATTCTCCATGACCGACTGGATCGATCTTGATCATACGCTCACCGAGTGGTTGCTGTTCGCGGCCGTCATTGCCGTGCTGCTCGGCGTGCGCGCGTGGGCCCGGCGCCAGCGGCGCCGGCAGGAGGCGGGGGAGGAGTAAGGCGCCCGCTCGCGCGGCCCCCACCCGGCGAACTCACGCCGCCAGGGCTCCCCGAGGGGAGCAAATTTTGAGCGGCCAAGAAAATCGTCGGACACCAGGGTTCGCAAAGTGAGGGTTCCGGGTTAGAATCGGCGGCGATGACCAAGGAGATATTTTCGCCACGCTATGTCCGCCTCCTGGCCCAGGAGATGCGCCGGAACCCGACCCCGACCGAAAAAATGCTCTGGCAGAAGCTGCGGCGTGGCAACCTGAACGGCATCGGCTTCAAACAGCAGGAGCCGATCGGCCGGTACATCGTCGACTTCCTCGCCCCCCGACTAAACAGGGTGTTGAAATATTCCCGCGAGCGCGCACATGGTGCGTTTTCAGGCGGCGGCAAGGCGCGACAAGGAGTCGATGTGGTGCATCGGCGACGAAGGCGCAACGAAGCAGCCGCCTAGAAAAAGCCCTGTGCCCTGAAAGGGTTAGGGCCGGCATGGCCGCATCTACTGCGTTGCCGCGTCTCGACAGACCACCGGTATGCCTTCGACGCGGACGCCTTGCATCTGCAAGCCATGGCGGCCCTAACGCGCCGCGCGTGATATTTCAACGCCCTGTTAACGCCGTCATCGAGATCGACGGACCTGTCCACGATCTTCGTAAAGATTACGACGGACTTCGAGACGAATGGCTTCTGGCAAACGGTTATCGGACGCTTCACATCTCTGTCGACGACGTGGAATCAAGACTCCACGCTACGCTGGCCACCATTCTGCAATTCTGTACCGAGAGACCGGCTCACACCATCGACCAGTCCTGATCCACTTGAACGACCTGGATAGGGCACGCCGTTTGCTCCCCTCGGGGAGCCATGCTTCACAAGGTGCACCAGGTGGGGGCCGCGCCAGCGGGCCGGCCTGCAACATCGCTCGCCACTTGCTCCCCTCGGGGAGCCATGCTTCACAAAGTGCACCAGGTGGGGGCCGCGACAGCGGGCCGATTTGCACATCGCTCGCCACTTGCTCCCCTCGGGGAGCCATGCTTCACAAGGTGCACCAGGTGGGGGCCGCGACAGCGGGCCGATTTGCACATCGCTCGCCATTTGCTCCCCTCGGGGAGCCATGCTTCACAAGATGCACTGGGTGAGGGCCGCGACAGCGGAAGTTCACGCCGCGAGGCGCGGCATGCGCTCGCGCGCCAGCTCGGCGTCGCTGATCTCGGCCTCTTCGCAGCCGAGTTCCTCGAGCAACCGCAGCTGCTCCTGCGTCGTCACCCCGCGCGCCGTGATGGGCCGGCGTAAGACGGGACCGAGCTGCAGAATCATGCGCACCATGTCGTCGGCATACTTGTCGGTACCCAGCCGGGACACGAGCTGCGGGTCGATGGTCAGTCCGTCGACCGGCAGCGCACGCAGCGGATGCAGGCTCGCCTGGCCGCTGCCGAAGTCGTCGACCGCGATGCGGAAGCCGATTCTGCGGACGGCATCAAGCAGTTCGTGCCAGTCGCCCCGGATAAGGAGGAACTCGGGGATGAGCAGCTCCAGGGCGGAGGGTCGCGCCCCCGCCTCGCGCGCCAGATTCGCCATGCGCTCTGGCGCATCGCCCGCCTCCCAGACGATGCGCGGGAGACGCACGGATACCGCACGATCCTTGCCGGCAAGCCGCGGCCAGCGCGTGACCGTGCGGCACGCCTGTTCGAACAGCCGCATGCCGAGCTGAATTCCCCAGGGACCCGACTCAACGACCGACGCCCAGCTGTCGGGGGTCGCCTCCGCCAGTTTCGGAAAAACAGGCTCGAGGCGCCAGTTTCCGATCATACCGGTGCGCAGCTGGAGCACGGGCCGGAAATCGAAGGCGACGGCATCGGCCCGCAGGGCGTCGCGCAACACAGTCTCCATCTCGAGACGCCGCCCGATGCGCTCGCCGACATGATCGTCGAAGACGACACAGCGGGCCTTGTCGGCGCGCTTGGCCCGGTACATGGCCGCATCGGCGTCGCGCAGCAGCTCCGCAGCCGACTGGTAGCCGCCGCTCTGGTGCGCAATCCCCAGGCTGACCGAAAGGGCCACGGTGGTCGCGCCGATGCGCAGCGGCCGGTCGATGGCTGCCTGCACGCGCCCCGCGACGCGAACCGCGTCTTCGGGGCCGGTGAGATCCTCGAGCAGAATGGCGAACTCGTCTCCTCCGAGGCGCGCGACCGTGTCGCCGGGGCGCAATGAGCCCTCGATGCGACGCGCCATCTCGGCGAGCACGCGATCGCCGGTTTCATGTCCCCAGCGATCGTTCACCGGCTTGAAGCCGTCGAGATCGGCATACAGGATGGCGAAGGGGACCCGTTTGCGTCGCCAGCGCCGGATGCAGCGCTCGGTGCGATCGAGAAAAAGCGCGCGGTTGGCGAGGCCGGTCAGACCGTCGCGAAAGGCACCCCGCATGAGCTGCTCGCGCGCGGTCTGATCCTCGTGAATGTCGGCCAGAAGCCCGCGCACGGCCCTCACCCGCCCGTCGGGGCCGCGGATGGAGGCGCCGGTCGCACGCAGCCATCGGATTTCACCCCCGGGCAGGCGAACGCGATGCTCGCAGCGGAAGCGAGGCTGCCTGCCTGCAAGATGCGCCTGCAGCGCGCGCCGGAAGCGCTCGCGGTCTTCGGGCACGATACGTTCGAGCCACTGTTCCTGACTCGCCAGCATTCTGTCAGAGGGATACCCGAGCAGCCAGGCGGCCCGCCCGCAGAAACCCGCTCTCCCCGTTCCCGGAATCCATTCCCAGACGCCGAGCCCCGCACCGTACAGGGCGTCTTCGAGAAGTGACGCGCCTGCATCCACGGCCCAATCCTGTTGCCCCCCCATACTGCCCCCGGTACGCACAAATCGCGATACGGCGCCAACCTTCGACGCCTCCTCTCCCTACCCTAGCGCGGACACGCCATGGCGTCGACCCTGTTCGGGGCAAACGGCGTTGGAATCGGCGATGACAACTAAACGTACATTTGATAGGATAATCCATCTCCCCATCAGGCCCCGGCAGACGGGCAAGGAGGCACCATGTCGGTCCGATTCGTCGATCATCCCCCCCGCACCGTCGAATTCATGCGCGAAGACGCGCCCGCCGCCGCGCGGCAGGCCGAGCGGATCGCGGAAATCTTTCAGACCCCGCTGACCGGCAGTTACGCCTGGGATTATGCGACGGCCGACGAGAAGATCCGGCGCCTGTACCGTCTGGGCAAGGAGCTCAACTGGAACGCCGAAGTCGACATCGACTGGAGCTACACGTATCCGCGCAGCGAGCCGCCGGGCGATCCCAGCTTCAACCCCTTCGTGGGCGTGGACTACTATGAAAGGCTGAGCGAAGAGAAGAAACTCGAGTTCGGCTGGCACATCCACGCATGGATGCTGTCGCAGTTTCTGCACGGCGAACAGGGGGCCCTGCTCGTCGCCTCGCAGCTCGTGTCCTGCGCGCCGACGATTGAAGCGAAGTTCTACGCTTCGTCGCAGACCTTCGACGAGGCCCGCCACGTGGAGGTCTTCTCGAAGTACCTGATGGAGAAGGTGCGCTTCATGTACCCGGTCAACCGGCACCTGAAGGCGCTGCTCGACAAGGTGCTCACCGATCCGCGCTGGGACCTCAAGTTCATCGGCATGCAGATCATCATCGAGGGACTCGCCCTCGCTGCCTTCCAGACGCAGAAGCTGATCTCCAACGACCCACAGCTCAAGACGATCATCGAATATGTGCTGCGCGACGAATCCCGGCATGTAGCGTTCGGCGTGACCTACATGGAGGAGTTCGTGAAATCGCTGCCGCCCGAGGAAGTCGAGGCGCGTGCCATGTTCGCCTACGAGGCCTGCGTCGTCATGCGCGAGCGGCTGATCGCGACCGACGTCTTCGAGTACTTCGGGTGGGACGTCGAGGATGCGCGGCGCAAGGTGCTCGAGGCCTCGATCATGGCCCAGTTCCAGAACCTGCTCTTCACGCGGATCATTCCGAACCTCAAGCGCGTCGGCCTGCTCACCGCGACCGTGCGCCCGCTCTACGAAAAGCTGGGGATTCTGGAATTCGAAAACCTCGTGGATGACGGCGAAATTGACTGGGCGGCCCTCAAGGCGCCCGTACAGACGGCGGTCTAATTACTCCTGGAATACACAAGGGGGCGCTGCTCACCGCCGCTCGCGGGAAGGACAAAAAGAAAAAGGGGGAACCTTTCCGCTACCCAGGGCCCTGCCCTGGGCAAATGGCTTTCGCCCCTTCAGGGCTCTGTGGAAACGGCCAGTGGATGGCTGTGAAGTTTGGCATCTGCCATTTGCGATCTGCCACCTGACTATTTGAATCCGCGCAGCAGCATCCACGCGCCGAGCGCAAGAAGAAGCACCGAGACCACCTGGCGGAACCGGTGGCGGGGGATGCCGCGCAGGAGCGGCCCCCCGGCCAGCGTGCCGAGGACAACACCGGCCGTCGCCGCTCCGATCGCGAGCGGGTGGCTCACCATCGTGGAACCGTGGATTGCCGCGTAAACGGGGAGGCGCGCCAGATCGACGGCGAGCGCGATGGCCGTGGCGGTGGCGACGAACGCTTCGCGTCCGACCCCCAGGCCAAGCATGGCGGCCGCGCGGATACCCCCCTGGTTCCCCACCAGCCCGCCGAAGAGTCCCGACAGGCCGCCGGCAACCCATGCCGCCTTCCCGCGGAAGACGAAGCGGTCGGACCATCCCGTAATGCCCGAGACGCCGGCGAACAGGAGCAGTACAGCGAAGACGCCCGTGAAGACGCCGGGGGGGAACGGGCCGTGCAGCAGCGCGCCGACCAGCCCGCCCGCGGCGCTCATGAGGCCGAAACCTTTGAGAACCTGCCGGTCGATGTGCGCGCGCCACATCCACAGCCGCAACGCCGTACCGAGAAAGTGGGGGATGGCGATCAGGGCCACTGCCTGATCGGTCGGAAGCGAAAGCGCGACCAACGGCGTGAGCAGGCTGCCGATGCCGAAGCCGGCGATGGAGGCAACCGCGCCGGCGACGAGGCCGACCGCCAGCAGACCAGCCAGCATTTCGGGGGACAGAATTTCCAAGACATGCTCCGGGGATCACCGTAGCACAGGCGCGGAACGGGTGCGAGCGGAACGCCTTCCGGGCGCTCAGCGAACCGGCTGCCGGGTCGCGGCCAGCACCGCCCCGGCCCCATCGAGGCGGAGGAGGGACCTTCCCGGTTCCGTCAGCAGCGCGAGCTCTTCGCGGCGCAGGGCCGTCCATCCGCGCCGGAGCGGATACGAGCAGAAACCGGCCACCTCGGCCTCGTCCAGACGCAGCGTGAAGTGGAAGAGTCCGTGCCCCCGGCGATAGGCCATCAGACGTTCGCCGTCAAAGAGGATACAGTTGAGGCGTGCCGTGGGGTTCGCGCGGGCAATGCCGCTGGTCAGCCGCAGCATCCCCCCCTCGCCCTCCGCTTCCACCTCGGCGCGGGCGGCGTGGAAGAAGACTTCACTGTCGGTGTCCCCGCGGGTCGCCGGGCGGAATCGATCGCGCAGGGACGCCGTGACCGGATTCACGATGGTGCCGTTGTGCGCGAACATCCACGGCCCGTGCGTGAACGGCTGCAGGTTCTCGAGGCAGATGCGTCCACGCGTCGCCCGGCGCACGTGGATGAGGACGAAACCGGACCGCAGCGCGCGCACCCGGCGAAGAAACTCGTCGTCTTCAACGACCCAGCGCAGCCGGTGTTCGGCCCGCGGCGCATTCCCCTCGTACCAGCCGACGCCCCAGCCGCTGCGGTGCCGCCGGCAGCGGCGCTGGAACTCTTCGGGAAGGTCGCCGTGGAGCACCGCCGCGACGGCGTCCGGGTCGCCCCACAGCGCGAGCATTCTGCACATCAGGCGATCTCGCGGAAGAGCTGCTCGAACTCGCCGGCCCCCATCGGGCGCGGATTGTCCGGATGGCAACCGTCGGCGCAGGCGCCGGCCACGAGGCGCGCCAGATCCGGTGCGTCGATCCCTGCCGCGGCCAGATCCGCCGGCATGCCTATGTCGGAGAAAAGCGCTTCCAGTTCCGCGTGGAACCAATGACCGGCGTCCTCGCCGGCGGGAGCGCCGGCCGCGCGGCCCAGGTCGCGCAGGCGCTCGGCCGTCGCCGCGTCACCCGCGCCGTTGTAGCGGACGACCGCCGGCAGGCAGAGCGCGTTGGCCGTTCCGTGGTGCAGACCGTGGACCGCCGAAATGGCGTGCGCCATGGAATGGCAGGCGCCGAGCCCCTTCTGGAAGGCGATGGCCCCCATCATTGAAGCCAGCATCATCCACGACCGGGCCTCGACGTCGTCGGGCTCGCGCACGGCGGTGCGCAGATGGCGGAAGCCGTAGCGGACCCCCTGCAGCGCAATGGCGTCGGCGACGGGGTGGAATCCGCGGGCCACGTAGGCCTCGATGGCATGCGTGAGCGCATCGGCCCCCGTGGCCGCCGTAAGCCATGCGGGCATGCGCAGCGTGAGCAGCGGATCGCAGACCGCCATGCTGGGAATCAGGTTGCCCGCGAAAAGAATGATCTTGCGCCCCGTGGCGGGATTCTCGATGACCGCGCTGCGGGAGACTTCGCTTCCCGTACCCGCCGTCGTCGGCACGGCGATCATCGGCGGAAGCGGGTGCACCACATTCCGCCCGCCTTCGGCGGCGTCGTAGCGCTCGAGCGGCGCCTCGTGGTTCACCAGAAGGCGAATACCCTTGGCGGCGTCGAGCGGACTGCCGCCGCCGACGGCCACGATCAGATCGGCCACGGCCTCCTGATAGGCCTGCAACCCCTCGACGACATTGCCGACCGTCGGGTTCGGCTCGACGCCGTCGAACACGGCGGCCTCGAGCCCGGCGCGCTGCAGTTCGCGCACGACCTCGTCGGCGATTCCAGCGGCACGCACCCCGCGATCGGTGACGATGAGGGCGCGCTTCCCCAGCGCCGCCGCTTCGGAGGCCGCGGTGCGCAGGACGCCGGGGCCGAAGCGCACCTGCGTCGGAAACGCGAACCGCCCGGTCATCGATTCCCACGTCAGCATCCCTGCCCCCTTTCGGCTTCTCACGCCGATTCGAAATAGCGGGCCAGCTCCCAGTCGGTCACCGACCGCGCGTACTGCCGGCACTCCCAGAGCCGCGTGGCGGCGAAGTGATCGACGAAGGCGTCGCCGAGCATGGCGCAAGCCGATTCGCTCGCACGCAGCTGCTCGGCGGCGGCGGCGAGCGAGCGCGGGAACTCGAGGACGGCGGAACTGCCGTAGGCGCTCCCCCGCGTGGGTGCGGGCGGCTCCAGGCGCTCGCGCCACCCCTCGATACCCATGGCGACGGCGGCGGCCAACGCAAGATACGGATTCGCATCGGCGCCCGGCAAGCGGAACTCGAGGCGGCTCGACGCCGTCGCCGAAGGGATCAGGCGCACGGCGGTCGTGCGGTTCTCCTCACCCCACGTGGCCGCCGTCGGGGCCCACGTATTCTCGACGAGACGCTTGTAAGAGTTGACCGTCGGCGCCACGAGGGCCAGATAGTCGCGCATGCCGGCGACCATGCCGCCGACGAACCGGTCCAGATCGGCGGAACCGTCGGCCCCTTGGCGGAACCGGTTGCGGCGCACGGCCGCGTCCCACACGCTCAGGTGGATATGGCCAGAACAGCCGGGCAACTCCGGATTCCACTTCGCCATGAAGCAGGCCGTCAGCCCCTGCCGGCGCGCAAGCTCCTTCACGCACGCCTTGAAGAGAGCCGCCTTGTCGGCGGCGGCGAGGGCGTCGTCGTAGCGGATGGCCGCTTCGTAGACCCCCGGACCCGTTTCGGTGTGCAGCCCTTCGAGCTCGATGCCGGCCCCGGCGAGTTCATCGAAAAGCCGGTTCACGAACTCCGCATGTTCCCCCGCGCGAAGCAGACTGTAGCCGAACATGCCGGGGGAGAGCGTTTCGAGGTTGCGGAATCCTTTCGCGCGCAGGCTCTGCGGCGTCTCGCGGAAGACAAAGAACTCGTACTCGAAACCGACTTTCGCCGTGGCGCCTTCCTTGTGCAGGAGCCCGAGGACGCGCTTGAGCACCTGGCGCGGACAGACCGAAAGCGGCTCACCCGTCTTCGGGTCCCAGAAGTCGGCGAGGAAAAATGCGGTCCCCTCGTCCCAAGGGAGCAGGCGGCGCGTATCGAGATCGATGCGGGCGAGCGTATCCGGATAGCCGGTGTGCCAGCCGGTGAACTCGAGCCCGTCGATGAGGGTGTCGGCGCTGTCCCAGCCGAAGATGACGTCGCAGAAGCCGAATCCATCTTCGAGTACGGAGAGAAATTTTGCCGTCGACACGATCTTGCCGCGCAGGATGCCGTCGATGTCGAATCCACCGAGGCGGATGCGCCGGACATGATGCTCGGCCAGCCACGCGCGAATTTCTCCATCGTCGATTTTCGCCTGCCCCGGCGCCCTGGCCTGTCCCGGTACGATTCTGGCGACCGATCTGCCCATGCGAACCCTTTTTCCCTTCCCCCTAGCGGCCCTCGTGAATCCAGACCGCCTTGGTCGTCGTGTACTGTTCGAGCGCATGGTGGCCCATGTCGCGTCCGAAGCCGGAATGCTTGACGCCGCCGAAGGGGGCGCCGCTGTCGAAACCGTTCCACAGATTGATCCAGACGGAACCGGCCCGCATCGCCCGGGCCATGCGCAGCGCGCGACCGGTGTTGCCCGTCCACACCGCGGAGACCAGCCCGTAGAGCGTGTCATTGGCGAGCTCGATCGCCTCCTGCTCATCGGCGAAGGGGAGCACAGCCAGCACCGGGCCAAAGATTTCATCCTGCGCGATCGCCATGTCGCTGGTCACCTCGGCGAAGACCGTCGGCGCATAGAAGTTCCCCCTCCGGCGCTCTTCGTCGCTCAGCCGCTCGCCGCCGCAGCACAGGCGCGCCCCCTCTTTGAGCCCTGCATCCACATAGTGCTGAATCCGCCGCAGCTGCAGTTCACTGATCTGCGCGCCCATGTCGGTCCGCTCGTCGAGGGGATCGCCGACGCGCATCGTGCGGGCGCGGGCAACGACCCGGGCGAGGACGTCGTCGTAGATTTCGCGCTGCACGAGCAGGCGGCTCCCCGCGTTGCAGATTTCGCCCTTGTTCGCGAAGATCGCCTTCCACGCCGCTTCGCAGGCGGAATCGAGGTCAGCATCCGCAAAAATGATGTTCGGCGACTTGCCCCCGAGCTCGAGCGACAGCGGCTTCAGATTCGAGTCGGCCGAGGCATAAAGCAGGCTGCGCGCGGTGCGTACCGATCCGGTGAAGGCGAGTTTGTCGACTCCGTGATGCCGGGCGAGAGCATGGCCGGTGGTGGCGCCGCGTCCGGGAACTATGTTGACGAGGCCGTCGGGAATGCCGGCCTCCTGAAGAATGGAGGCGAGCCGCAGTGCGGTCAGCGGCGTATACTCGCTCGGCTTGAGTACCACGGCGTTTCCGGCGGCGAGAGCCGGCGCGAGCTTCCACGCCGCCATCAGCAGCGGATAGTTCCACGGAATGATAGCGCCGACGACGCCGGCGGGTTCGCGCAGGGTCAGGCACAGGTGCGGCCCTGATACCGGGATGGTCTCGCCCTCGATCTTGCGCGTCCACCCCGCGTAGTAGCGGAAGATGTCGATGGCGGGGGGAAGATCCCCCTGCAGGGCTTCGCGCACGGTTTTCCCATTGTTGAGCGACTCGAGGCAGGCGAGATCGAGGGCGTCGCGTTCGAGGAGATCGGCGATGCGCCAGAGGATGCGCTCGCGCTCGGCCCCCTCCATGTTCCGCCAGAGGGGCTGTGTGGCCTGGGCCGCCTGCACCGCTTCGTCAACCTGGATGGCGGTCGCCTCGGCCACATCGGTCAGCCGCTCGCCGGTCGCCGGATTCCAGACCGCGAGCGCCTCGCCGTCCCCTTCGCTCCACCGGCCGCCGATCCAGAGTCGCTGCGCGGGCAGGTCGCGCGCCAACGCCTGCGCACGTTCTCTGAAGCTTGTCACCGGCTCGCTCTGCGGATCGCTCTGTCGCTCGCCCTTCCGCTCGATCTGCGCCCCTTGCATGGTCCCTCTCCGATGTCAACGCACGCTGCCGACGGCTCGTGGAGCTGTCGCGCGAAGCTTCGGCGATCATAGCACGGGCCGTCGACGAGCAGAACGGGGGAGACGGACGCGAGGGTCGGAATCCAGCCCCCCGTCTGACCCCCCGCCCCGGCGGTGACGGCATGCCGTGTTCCGGCCCGCGGTTTCCGGCTACCATGGCCCCGTGCATGCCGGGAGGTGAGGATGGAACCTGATTTGAAGCGGAGAACCGAGAAGCGGCGAATCGCGGCCTACGCGACCTTCGGCGCGGGCCTGATCGCGCTGTTCGTCGGCGTGCTCGTCGCCATGTATTTTGCGAGTCTCGCCGGGGTGATCGTGAGTCTCGTCGTCGCGGCCGCCCTGTTTCTCGCGACGTTCATGCTCGGCGGCGCCGCCTGGGGGCGCTTCGAGACGGGCCAATCGGTGCCCCGGGACGCGCTCCCGGCGCGCGACGCGCCCACGCGGGTCCGGCCGCTGCGCGAGGAGACTTCGTTCAGCACGCCCCCGCCACCGCCGCGGGTTGAAACCATCGAGCGGACGCCGGGCGGGCCCGGCAGCAGCGAGGCAGGCAGCGACGAGGTCGGCCGCGGTGAGGGACGACAGGCACCCTGAACCGGGCCCGTTGGGAGCGGTGGTCCGGCGCATGCGCCTGGCGACCCGGCTCCTCTTCTTTGCCGGCGTGGCCCTGCAGACGGCGTGCCTCGCCATCGGCATGCGGCAGGCAATTGCCCCGCTCATCGCGCTGGGGGTTTCGATCCCCTTCGGGCTCTACGGACTGGCCCTGCGACTCGAGGATCTCGCGCGCTCCCTCCCCCGCATTCCGTCTGCCCGGGACGCGTCTTCGCCCCTCGCCCATCGGCCGCCTACGCTCCACGATCGTTTCGGTCTCGCATACTCTGTAGGTGCAAGCAGGCTCCGCCTCCGGATCCCTTCGGCGTTCGTTTCAAGCTTTCGACACGCACTCCGCCGGAATCGGACGCGAGGACGGAGCGGATGGAAAGGAGACGGATCATGACCAGCATGCCAACCCCACGCCAGGCACGTACCGAACGCCCGAATCCCCATGAACCCGACCGCAGAACGACGGCAGGCCGCCGTTATGGCCGGGACGATGACAACCCGACCGCCGTTCGCGGGATGGACTGAGACAGAACGGCGAACCTGGAGAGAACCGAATGAGCGCAGATGCAGCCCGCGGACTGTGGTGGATCGGATATCTGCTGACGATTACGGCGACATTCGTTTTCGCCGTCGCCGTCGTGCCGGCGATTTACAGTGAGACGACCGACGTACCGCAGCTTCTCGAGATGAGCCTCTTCGTGACCGGCGGTCTCCTGCTTTTCGCCGTGCTCACCGGCGGAGCAGGTTACTGGTTCTTCCAGAAGGAGCGTACGCAGCCCCAGGGTTCGCGGGACAGCTCCCGCGCCGGCGCGCCCATGCCGGTTCGCGCGGCACCCCGGCCGACGGAAAGCGTCACCGGTACCACCGATGTCGATGGAGAGCACCTCGTGCGCGGCACCGGCGCCCTGAACCCCGAGGAACCGCCGGCGCCGAATCCGCAGGAGCGGCGCGAGACGATCCTCGACGACGATCGAGCACGCTGAGGGACGCCGGCGCCGGGCGCTGAACGCCGGGGCGCGCCGTCGGCCGCTTCGCTCACGCCTGATTACTCCTCCGTCGTTACTCGCCCCCCGTTGCGCGACTCGGCACACTTCCTAAGCGGCTTCGCGGAACTGCGGAGCCTGTGCCCGCTGCCGTGCGCGGTGGTCGGCCCGGATGATGGCGCGCGCCAGCGTCCAGGCCGTGCGCTCGGGGGTGTGGTGCAGGATGCTCGAACGAATCATGACCCGGTCGCGTCCCGCCCCCATGGCCCGGGCGAGCACGTCGGCCATGTGCTGCGGATCGGTCGTGTCGACGGTGAGCCCGTTGACGCCGTAATTGATCAGATCGGGAACGCATCCGGCATTCTGCCCCGCGACGACGAAGAGTCCGGCCGCCAGCGCTTCGTTGACGACAAGCCCCCAGACTTCGCGGTGTGACGGCATGACGAGGATATCGCAGCCGGCAAAAAACGGCGCCAGCGCTTCGCTCTGGCGAAAGCCGTGAAAGAGGATGTGTTCTTCCAGGCCGTGATGCGATACGAGGCGCCGCAGCTGCGCTTCCTGCGGCCCGCTCCCGACGATATGCAGGCGGAAGTTGCGTTCGGGAAGCCGGGCGAGCCCACGAATCAAAGTGTCGACCCCCTTGCGCGGAATCAGCTGGCCCACATACAGAAGTTCGTGCTCGGCCTTGCGTTCGATGGGCGTGGCCGCGTCGGTCATGGCCGCGATGCGTTCGACGTCGACCGTATTCGTCCCCGTGAAAATGTCTTCCCAGTGCGCGCCGAGCGACACCAGGTAGTCGCGCGACCAGGTCCCGTACGTATAGAACGCATCCGTCTCGCGCACGATGCGGCGCCGCAGCGCGCCGATGACTCCACCATGGTTGCGGCTGCTCAGGGCAGTGCTGCCGAAATAGAGCACGCGCCCCGCGCCGTTGCGGGCCGCCCAACGCGCGCCCTGCCAGAAGCCAGGCGAGTCGTAGCCCATGGTCACGATCACATCGGGCTTGAGGCGATCGAGCTCGCGCTGCAGCCCCCAATGGATGTGGATGGGCCAGTCGCGCCCGGTCACATACGTGCTCACGCTGGGGAGCAGGACGTGCGGATGCTCGAGCCGGCCCTCGACGCTCCACTGTCGATTCTTCTCGGTGCGGCTCAGATACATTACCTCGACGCGGAAATCGACGAGGCCCGCGAGTTCGTTGAACACCGGTATGCGGTAGGGAATCATCTGATTGCAGATGATTCCGACGGATATGGCCATGGCTCCCCCCTCCAGGCGAACGTTCTCTGCCTCCAGTATAGGAAACAAGTGGGCGGGCCCCAAACCCTGCGGCACCCGATCGGACCCCCGTATGCGCGGCGCTTGCATTCTGCCCTTCACCGGCCCTAGCATGGGCGTGAGCGGATGCTTTTCAGTCAGCTTCAACCGCGAACCGCCAGAGGAGGACTGCCATGCGACGTTTGATCCGCGTCCGGATCGGAAACCGCGAACTTGGGATCGGCGAGGTCGAGATTGCCGTGGGCATTGCCGTGCTCCTGGGATTCTTCGCCGTCACGACCCTCGGGGCCCTCTAGCCGGCTCGCCCCGGTATCGAGCGGTCGCGCCTGTCATTCCCCAGGAGACGCGCGAGACTGGGAGAAAGGAGAAAACCATGGCCGGATCGAATCGTGCGCCCGGACGGTTCCGGAGCAACAGGGGTGCGGTGCGTCTTACGGCCCTGGCCTCGTGGCTTGGCCTGGGCATTCTGCTGCTTGGCGTCGTGCTGCTGCTCAGCGGCGGGGGTGATACCCGCCCGGCCTGGGGCTTCGCGATCACGATCGGTGCGCTCGTCTTTCTCTTTCTGCTCGGAAGCGCCGTCGCCTTTCGCTCGGTTTACCGGCCCAAGGACGAGCGAGTGGATCCCCGGAACACGCAGTCGAACGACTGAGCGCGTTGCCCGCCCGCAAACGAAAAAAGGGCTCCAGCACAAAAATGCTGGAGCCCTTCACAAAAAGACCCGGCGACGACCTACTCTCCCGGTCACGATAGTGACAAGTACCATTGGCGCAGAGGGGCTTAACTGCCGAGTTCGGGAT